>CATQIH010000017.1 GCA_958296015.1 Cyclobacteriaceae bacterium | reverse complement strand
GGCAGGATTCTACCTGGGACGTACCCGAACCCGAACTTACCCTGGTCATTACCTCGTCTGGAAAGATTATTGGCTACACCATTGGCAATGACATGAGTTCGCGCAGCATCGAGGGAGAAAATCCTCTGTATCTGCCACAGGCCAAGACGTATGACGGCAGTGCTGCGGTGGGCCCCTGCATCTACGTGACGCAGGAGCCGCTACCGCCAGATACCATGATCGAGATGGAAATCTACAGGAGTGGTGCTAAAGTATTTGAAGGAGACATCGCCATCAGCCAGATCAAACGACAGCTACAGACGCTGGTGGCTTATCTCTACCGGGAATGCAGTTTTCCGCATGGCAGCCTGCTGATGACAGGCACAGGCATTGTGCCCGATAAGGATTTTACCCTGCAAAGCGATGATGAAATCAGGATTACGATTGAACCCATCGGCACGTTGGTGAATTTTGTGGCGTAGGAATAGTGCCTCAGATTATACTACGGTACATTTGCCTTAAGGTGGACTGTGCCTTCACAGCCCACGACTCTCACGCCTCGGTTTGTGCGGGGCAACCCGTGCCCCCATGGCGTGGTCTTCACAAACCGAAAATGTACCGTAGTATAGCCTCAGATACAATCTGAAGCCATGAGTGCGTTTATCGAGCCGGATAACAGTAGTTGGCATACTATCTGCTTTATAAGCAATGACCTCCTTAACAGCCCAGGGCTTGAAGCCCTGGGCTCATCAAAGTGGCTAACAATCGTTGTAAGAAAAGCACGTCACCCACATAAACACGCTATCCTTTCTTAGCAAACACCTTATACAGTACGATCATATCAGAAGAAGCCTTCCCCACCGGAAGGCTTTCTTATTTAGAACCATTACACATTGCTCGATCGATACAACTGTAGGGGTATCGATCGATCAACTATAAGGGTCGAGGCTTGACAACTCTAGGCTACTCGTATGCACCGTATGAGGGGTTTTTCTATAACCGTGAGAAGCAGGTGATAAATACAACATTCGAGCAACATCCGCCGAAAAGGTGTCTTTTGTATAAGGCTGACCAGTGTGTAAGGAATAACAACAGATAGCGTAGAAATTTGATGTTGTGTGATACTACGGTTACATTTGCTTGGAACCGGCCTGTCTGCGCGCCTTTGCAAATACACAGGGCCAGGCAGATAGCAGGTATACAGATAAATGTGTATCTTCATCATTCCATTCAACGAACAAAAGCACTATGGAACTCACAGGTAAAAATATTATTGGTCATGAACTCTCCGCAGAAGGTACCGACACCTTCTATGCCGTCAACCCTTCCACCTCCGAAGAGATAAAGCCTGGCTTCCGGCAGGCCAGTCCGGCAGAAGTAGACTCGGCCGTACAAAAAGCAAGTGCTGCCTTTCAAGAGTACCGCAAAAAATCCGGCCAGGAGAAGGCTGCATTTCTGGAAGCGATAGCCGATGAGATTGTTTCCCTCGGCGATGCCCTTATCCAACGTTGTATGGAAGAAACCGGTCTGCCGGAAGGGCGACTGACAGGGGAGCGGGGCAGAACGGTCAACCAACTCAAACTTTTTGCGCAACTGCTAAGAGAAGGTTCCTGGGTAGATGCCCGCATCGATACGGCCCAACCTGATCGTACCCCGTTGCCCAGAGCCGATATCAGAAGCATGCTCATTCCCTTAGGGCCAGTGGGCGTGTTTGGTGCCAGTAATTTCCCCTTTGCTTTTTCAGTAGCAGGAGGCGATACGGCCTCTGCGCTGGCAGCAGGTTGCACGGTGGTGGTGAAGGGGCACCCGGCGCACCCAGGCACTTCAGAAATGGTAGCACGGGCCATTCAGCGAGCAGTCGAGCAATGCCATATGCCGGAAGGCACGTTCTCTATGGTCAATGGCCCTTCGGTAGACGTAGGACTGGCCATCGTGCGGCATCCGCTGATCAAAGCCATCGGGTTTACCGGTTCATTCAAGGGAGGCAAAGCTCTCTATGATGAAGCTGCCAAAAGATCAGAACCCATTCCTGTATATGCTGAGATGGGCAGCAGCAACCCGGTGTTTGTGTTGCCGCGCGCCCTGAAGCAGCAAAAAGAAACCATTGCCAAAGACTTGGCAGCCTCGGTCAACCTGGGCACCGGGCAGTTCTGCACCAATCCGGGGCTGGTATTTATGCAAAGCTCTGAAGATGCAGATGCATTTAAGAGCCTTTTAGCACAGAATATACAAAATTCCGGTGCCGGCCTGATGCTGACACCCGGCATTCGGGAAAACTACCGGCAAGGTATTGAAAGGCTTAGCCATACTAGGGATGTAGACGTGCTGGCCAAAGGCAAAGAGGAGACCAATGCCTGCTATGGCACTTCTTATCTGCTGCATACCAGTGTGCAGTCTTTTCTACATGATGATACGCTTCAGGAAGAAGTATTTGGCCCGGCTACCCTGGCCGTTAGTGCTAAACATCAGGATGAATTGCTGCAAGCTGCCCATAGCCTGCACGGACACCTTACGGTCACCGTTCATGGTACGGAAGAAGATTTGCAGGAGCACCGGGAGCTGCTGACCTTGCTCGAGCAAAAGGCAGGAAGAATTACTCTTAATGGTTACCCAACCGGTGTGGAGGTTTGCCATGCGATGGTGCACGGTGGCCCTTATCCTGCTACCACCGACAGCCGCACTACCTCTGTGGGCACAGCCGCCATCAATCGCTTTGCCAGGCCGGTATGCTATCAAAGCTTTCCCTTCGCTTTACTGCCCGATGCACTAAAGGATGGCAATCCGCTGAACATTTGGCGGCTGGTAAATGGTAATTACCAGAAGGAATAAGTAGACTCAAGGCAATCAATAAATTTTTATGGGCAGCCTATTGAACATATGCCTCTTGTTTTGGTTAATATATCAAAGAAGCTATTGTTGTATTGGCCCTGGTAAAACAGGGCTATAATAATAACTTCTTCTGCCTGTTGAACTTGCAGACAAACAAGTTTCGTATGTCATTTTTCAATCTCATGCCCTATGAAAATCGCTTACATTTCTACTTATTTACCAAGAGAATGTGGTCTTGCCACCTTCAACGACAATATAGAAAAGGCTATTAATGCTAATTTTCCTTCTCATGATGCGCTTACCAACAGTTTTGGTGTTGCCATCAACGACTCGGAAGATAAACACACGTATGATTACCCGGATCATGTAAAGTTTATCATACGGCAGAACCATCAGAAAGATTATATTCAGGCAGCTACCGTGATCAATACCAGTAATGTTGCGGCTGTGGTGATGCAGCATGAATTTGGTATTTACGGCGGAGAAAGCGGCATTTATATATTACCTTTATTGCATCGTCTGGAAAAGCCCCTGTTTTCTATCCTTCATACCGTGCTAAAGGATCCCTCGTATACTCAGAAGCTAATTATCCAGAAGATCGCCGAACGCTCTGCCAAATTGATCGTGATGAGCAAGCGCGGGATAGAGTTTCTCACCTCCATTTATGATATTGCTCCTGAAAAGATACAATATATTGAACATGGAGTACCTGACTTGGAAGCTCCTAAAGTAAACCCTTTGAAGGAAGTAGCTCCTTTCCGTAATCATCGGGTGTTACTTACTTTTGGGCTGCTTAGCCGTAACAAAGGGCTGGAAACGGTCATCCGGGCTTTGCCTAAAATTGTAGAGCGGCACCCCGATGTGATGTATGTGATTCTGGGCAAAACGCACCCTGGCATTGTGCGCTCATCTGGTGAAGAATACCGCGACCACCTCAAGCGCATGGCAGCTGACCTAAAAGTGGAGAAGCACCTGACCTTTGTCAATAAATTTTTTAATGAATCTGAGTTGATCAATTACCTGACCGCTGCCGATATTTATGTAACGCCCTACCTCAACGAAGCACAGATTACCAGTGGCACCTTATCTTATGCCGTAGGGGCAGGTTCTGCGGTAGTATCTACGCCTTATTGGCATGCGGTGGAACTGCTGGACGAACAACGTGGCCGCTTATTTAAATTCAAAGATGCAGATATGCTGGCTGAAACCATCAATGAACTTCTGGATCAGCCTGATATGCTGGCTACACTCAAGCAGAATGCATATCAATATGGCCTGCACTTGCGCTGGCCCAACATCGGGGGCAACTACATCCGCACCATACAGGAAGTGACGGCAAAAGAGGCAGACGTAAAAAAAAACTTCGGCTACTTGTTGACCCAGAAAGAATTCCAGAGTTTGACCTGACCCATGTATGTCGTCTGACAGACGATACCGGCATTGTGCAACATGCTAAATACGGTATCCCTAACCTAAAGGAAGGTTATTGCCTGGACGATAACGCCCGTGCGCTGATTATGATCCTGATGGCCTACCAACGCAACAAAAGCAAGGAGGCCCTGAATTTGCTGCCCATCTACCTAAGCTACATTCATTATATGCAGCGCGATGATGGAAACTTCCGTAATTTTCTGAGTTTTAGGCGGGAGTATCTGGATGAGGTAGGCTCGGAAGATTCTTTTGGCCGTACGGTATGGTCGCTGGGTTATCTAATTGATTGTGCGCCCAATAGCTCCTACCGGGAGTTTGCAGGAGAGCTGTTTTACCGTTCTATTCCACATTTCAAAGCTTTGCATCACCTTCGGGGTATCGCCAACACGATTATTGGCATTAGTTATTACCTAAAAGCACACCCGGATGATGAAATCCTAGTTGGCGAACTGCTTGTCCTTACTACTTATCTGACAAAAGCCTATAGAGAAAACCGAAGTGAAGAATGGCATTGGTTTGAGCAAAAGCTCACCTACGACAATGCTATTTTACCGCTGGCATTGCTGCGCTCCTGTGAAATCACTGAGGACGAAAACGTGAAGCAAATCGCCATGGAATCATTGCGTTTTTTGGATACACTGACCATGAAAAGTGGCTTTCTCAGCCCCATCGGCAGCTATGGATGGTATCATCGTGGTGAGGACGTGCCGATCTTTGATCAGCAGGCTATAGAAACAATGGCCATGGTGCTGATGTACCTTCAGGCGTATCAAAGTACCAGTGATCCTGTATTTATCGAAAAGACATTTATCAGTTTCCAGTGGTTTTTGGGAGAGAATATCCTTCGGGTACCCTTATATGACCATGAGACCAAGGGGTGCTGTGATGGCTTGCAGCAAACCGCCCTGAACCGTAACCAGGGAGCAGAAAGCACGCTGGCTTACATGATCTCTTATCTTACCGTGCTCAAAGCACTGGAACTGGAATACCAATATACCCACGCCGGTCAGGAACCGGAGCCTGTGTCCGGATAAACTCTATGCTAAAGAATACACCACTGCCATACCCCGGTTTGTGTCCCACAAACCGGAAATGTACCGTAGGCTGTGCGGTGCGGCCCGTGCCACCGTGGCCCGTTCCCACAGCCCACTTTCAGGCAAATGTAGTACCGTACTGTAGCTAAAGAAACCACCTCCTCAAATTACTGTAACCTTAAAAAACAAATGACACACCTATGAAAGTAGCCATATTAGCTCCTATAGCCTGGCGTACCCCGCCACGGCATTATGGCCCCTGGGAACAGATGGCCTCCAATGTAGCAGAAGGGCTTGTGCAGGCAGGTGTAGAAGTAACACTTTTTGCTACTGCTGATGCTGTGACCCAGGCAAAACTGGACGCAGTGGTGGAGCAGGGCTATGAGGAAGACCGCACCCAGGATGCCAAAGTGGTAGAATGCCTGCATATCAGCAATCTGATGGAAAAGGCAGCCCGGTTTGATATCATCCACAATCACTTTGACTTTCTGCCCCTCACCTACTCCCGGCTGATTTCCACGCCCATGCTGACCACCATTCATGGGTTTTCTTCTCCCCGCATCATCCCGGTGTATCAAAAATACAATGCCAACACGCATTATGTATCCATCAGCGATGCAGACCGCAGTCCGCAGCTGGAATATTTGGCTACAGTGTACAACGGCATTCGGGCAGAGTACTTTGCATTTTCAGAGCAGCCGGAAGATTATCTGCTGTTCTTTGGTAGAATTCATCCTGATAAAGGCACTGCGGAAGCTATTGAGATTGCCAGGCAAAGCAAGCGAAAGCTGCTCATCGCCGGTATTATCCAGGATCAGGCATATTTTGATGAAAAGATACAACCTTTTTTAGATGATCAGATTATTTTTGTGGGTGCTGCCGGTCCGGAGAAGCGCAATGAACTACTTGGCAATGCCTATGCCCTGCTGCACCCCATCAGTTTTGACGAACCTTTTGGATTGAGCGTGGCAGAGGCGATGCTTTGTGGCACCCCGGTGATTGCTTTTTGCAGAGGGTCTATGCCAGAACTGATCCGGCACGAACAGACAGGCTTTCTGGTAAGCGATATCCCGGAGGCAGTTCAGGCAGTAGCAAATGTTGATAGCATCAGGCGCATGGAATGCCGGAAGCGGGCATTGTCTGAGTTCTCACAAAAAAAGATGGTGGATGATTATCTATCCTTGTATCATAACATTCTAATGTGATATGCTTTGGTTGTATAACTTATCCAGCAGCGAGTTGAGGTTAACAGATGCAAACGAAGAGCAATAATCCGATAGCCCGTAAGGAATAATCAGATGCCCGTTATGAATGATAGAGCCACAGGAATACAATACGTTGGGCACATATCCTTCTCTTTCATCTTTGTTAGGAATCAGCAGGGGCTCCTCCAGTTGGCCCAACTCAATGGTAGGATCATCCAGTTTCAATAAACTCGCACCAATACAGTATTGCCGCATAGGACCTACACCGTGGGTAATCAGCAACCAGCCATATTCTGTCTCTATGGGTGAGCCGCAGTTGCCCTCCTGCACAAATTCCCAAGGGTACTTCGGTGACTGTATCCGAATAGGATCTTCCCACATATTGATATTATCAGAATACATGATGAAGTTGTTGCAGCCGTCGTTGCGTGAAGCCATCACAAATTTGCCGTCGATCTTGCGTGGAAAAAGTGCGAAGTTCTTATTTTGTGCACCGGCACCATACAATGGCATAATATTAAAAGTGCGAAAGTCCTTTGTCTTCAAAAGCTTAGGCACGATGATTTCTCCATCATAGGCAGTATAGGTAGCAAAGTACACAAGGCTGCCATCATCTTCGGTGAAGCGAACAAACCTGGCATCTTCAACACCTTTGCGTTCAAATTCGGAGATAGGGAAAATCACCCGATCGGAAATATCCGTATCCAGAGAAAAGCTAATTTCGTAGTAAGAGTCTGCCAGCCACAACACCTTTTCATACTCCTGATGAGAAGATGTATCTGACTGTGCTTTTTTCCTTTCCAGGATAAGCTTCTTGAGAATATTGTAATCAAAATGCTCGTCTAACTGCTCTTCTACCTCTCTTAGTACGCGTTCTTCTATCTGCCCGTTGAAGGCATTGTCGAAAAATATCTTTTTTTCATAGGGCGTACTGTGGATGATATCTGCTTCGTCCACATAATCACTCACTGGAATGACCGTGATATTATGGTCTTTATCCAGTAAAGCTCTACGGAAAGCAATAGAAGAAATATGTCCTTCACCCACTGCCCTAAAGCTGATGATGATCCTTTTCTGTCCTTCTTCCAGTTCCGTCTGATCCGGATCTTCTACGATGGAAGGATTAAAAAACGCTGCTGATTCTATAGAATATTCATGGGTAAAAAAAGACCCGATCAGCAATTTTCGGTAAGTACTCAGCTGATCAAAGTTAATCTCCATCTCTGAAAAAAGGCTTTTTAGCCGGTTACAGTGCCGGTTCAATACTTTGGTAATGTTGCGATGCCGCCTGGAATACTCCTGAAGAATAGGCGAGATGATGCCAAAAACTCGCTCATCGCTCATTTCCATTACTCCTTGGATGACTACTTTTGCGCGTTCTTCGCCATTAAAAAAGAAGCGGGCAATCACACGTTTAGCATCCGGATACACTTTTACATTTTTTCTTTCTATGGTAGGTCTCATAAAGGGGATGTAATATTTAGATATACTGTTTACTCAATTTTTAAGCCAATATCCCTACTACCTTCCAAAAAAAGATAAATTTTATGTACATTATTCTCTACAGCATAAAACAACTGGTATCCATACCCGGAATACCAGTTGATCAGTCCTTAGTTTTTGATAATAAGTACTCTTCGGGAGATTCGATGTTGATCATTGCTGATCACTAGCAAATACAGACCGTTCTTGACCTGATCTACCGGAATCTGGAGCACATTCTCACCCTTGTTGAGTTGCTGTTCAAAGCTTATAACTTGCTGGGATGAAGTATTTATTAAAGAAATAGTCAGTTTCTGCGCTTCCTCCAGGTGCAGCGACATGTTAAGCTCTCCGTTGCTGGTGGGGTTAGGATAAACTGTTAGCCACTGATCCAGCAAAGCGAATATCTTGTCTCTGATCTCATCGTAACGTTCCTCCGGAGTTTCCGGTTGCCCTATATCGTGGTGCACCGTATAGGCGATCTTATCGGCAATAGCAGGGCTTTTCCTGCTGCGCGGCACCTTCACTTTGTGTAAGGCAATGGACTGGTTACCATAGGCATCCGTAGCTTCCATCTCAATGGTATACACTCTACCATTACCTCTAAAGTTGCGCTCTGCCCGCAGTTGCACCGATTGCCCATCACTACTGATGACGATGTCTCTGAAGATGCCCAGGCTGCCCAGTAGTCCGGCAGATTCATCGCTGCTCACCTGTTTGATCCTCAAGGCAATAGAGTCTGCACAAT
The DNA here is from genome assembly GCA_958296015.1 of Cyclobacteriaceae bacterium. Lineage (GTDB taxonomy): Bacteria > Bacteroidota > Bacteroidia > Cytophagales > Cyclobacteriaceae > JAJNNC01. The sequence goes on along the minus strand of CATQIH010000017.1, from coordinate 126,945 downwards.
TGTCGGTAACCTCTTCCACCAGCTGATCCAGCGTGAAGGTATGCATGGTATAGTTGGGAGGCCAGAGGAGAGTTTCATTGCTATGCAGGGTAATTAGCGGTGCTTCCTCATCGGCTTTAATCGTGATGGTGACAGGCGAAGAGGTATTTTGGTTACCTTCATCATCCACGGCGATGGCCACCACCGCATACGTTCCGGGCTGTGCATCATTCCAGGCAACATCCCAGCCATCGTCTGCCGTTTCGTCCATGCCAATAATCTGGTCGTTGGCTTTGAAAATAACCTGGCTTACTATGCCGTTCTCATCGCTTGCGTCTGCACTTAACACAGGAAGACCACAGAGCAGGAATTCTGACTGATCTGCCGGTTGGGTTAGCGTGACCACAGGCAGACCATACACCTTCCAGTCGGGCAGTTCATCACGGGTGATGATATCTTCGTCATTGTACACTTGCTGTAGCAGGCTCACCGGCTGGTCAAAGATACTTTTACCTGACCACACAGAGAACCACGACCACCAGGTAGCATAGGCACGCACTTTGTCCGGGTCGGGCAGGTTGCCTGTTTCAGAGAGGGTGACCATCTTTTTACCACCAAACAGTGCCTGCATACTTTCCCAGTCGACACTCATGTTGGCTGTCGGATTGGTATAAATATCCAGTCCTACAATGTCTACATAAGCATCCCCAGGGTACCAGTTCATATCCGTGGTAGCCGTATACACCCAGATCAGGTTATGCAGGTTGTGGTAGTTGGTCAGGCGATCGTAGAGGATGTGCCAGAGTTCTTTGAATGCTTCCGGGCCACGTGCTCCCCACCAGAACCAGCCGCCGGGAGCCTCATGCAGGGGTCGCCAGAGTACAGGGATACCTGCATCGTCAAATTTGTGGAGTTCGTGGGCAATGGCATCTATATCGCGGATGAGCAATTGGTAGCGTTCGCCGGTGGTATCTGCCAGTGCAGAATCCAGTTTGAAGGTGGTTGCATAGGTATAAAACCCGCTCCACCACAACGTGTCAGGTGCCTTGTTGATCAGATCGGTAGGGGCATTCCAGTGCCACATCATGCTGACGATGCCGTTGTCCTTTCCTTTTTGTGCCCAGTCTATGAATTTCTGTGTAAGCCCCAGGGTATCGATCCCAAACTCAACCCTGGAAGGAGAATAATCCATCAAATCAAACGCGCCCACCGCAGGTTCTTTGCCGGTTTTCTCCACAATATAATCTGTATTATCCTGCTGACCGGCCAATACCTTGCTGCCGTAGATGTCTGTCAGGTAAGAAAACAGGGCTTTGGTAGCCACTGTCGCCTGTGCATCGGCAAGTTCTTTGGGTGTTTTGGCAGGCAGCGGCACGGTAGCAGGGGTGAGCGTGATATAATCGATACCAAAGTAACCCCAGCCATTGCCAATAGTAATTTTGGTGATACCTTCTTTAAGTAAATATTTTCCTGCTGTCACGGTACCAAAAGCCTCCCCGGTGCCAGTGAACATACCTCCACCACTTTCGTTGTTGACCTGCAGGTCATAGCCTTTGTCTCCGAAAGGAGAAGTATAGCCAATGGCCAGTTCGTACAAACCCGGATCAACGGCTACGTTGAAGATAATCTTATCGGTAGCATTATCATAGCCGGAGGCATAGCCACTGCCCGAGTAGCCAGCAGTTGTGGTATCTAAGGCCACACCATTGAGGACAGCATCTTCTGCCTCTGCCTTGCCCTCTACGACAGGTACCAGCACGGGAGGCAGATCACTGACGGGCGAAAGGGCAATATAATCTATGCCATAGTAGCCCCAGCCGTTGGTAATGGTAATGGTGTTTTCTCCTTCCGGCAGGTCAAATTCTCCTACAGTTACTGAGCCGAAGCCTTCGCCGGTTCCGGTAAAACGTTGTTCGCTGGAGGCATCATTTACCTCCAGGCCATAGCCTTTTTCACCATAAGGAGAATAGTATTGAATGATGAGGTTATATTTACCTGCCGTAGCCGGGAAGGTAAAAGTGATATAATCTTCGGCATTATCAAAACCCCATATATAACCGCTGCCCGAATAGCCAGCGACGGCGGTATCTATGGCTACGCCTGTTAATGTCGCCTCTTCGCCTTCCAGCTTGATTTCTTCCTGGGCAAAGGAAGAAAAAGGGAGCAGAAGGAACAGCCAGGCCAATAAGGAAACACCTTTCAAGCTGGCAGAATCTGTACGATAAAAATGCTTCATGCGTAAATTGTTTAGGTTGTCAGAAAGACACCGGGGCTTTTGCCCCGGCTTAACTATATTGTTGAATCATTTGTGAGATGTGGTCACTTGAAACCATAAGTTTCTTATGCTAATAACCAACTGTTTGTTCCAGGTTGCCCTGAGAAGCGTCAATTTCGCCTTGTGGAACTGGAAATTCAGGGTAAACAGACTTCCCTAGTTTAGTGATCCAATCAGTGTAAAACTTACCTTTCAGGTCACCCTTATCGGCATAGCCTTGCTGAATTCCCCAATTCTGGTAATAGGCTTCCATGATATCAGTTCTTTCCTGACGCACCAGGTCCCACCAGCGGTGTTGCTCCATACCCAACTCTACGCGGCGTTCATGCCAGATGTCCTGAAGCAATTGCGCATCAGAAGTATAAGCGATCATTGGAAGCGACACAGCGGCTACCGCATAGGCTTGCACCACACGCTCGGGATCTACCTTTGGGGTGCCATTGGCACGCTTACGCACTTCATTCACATAAGTCATCGCCTTGTTGACATCTTTTCCGGTAGATGCCTGCACCAGAGCTTCTGCATAGAGCAGGTACATGTCTGCCAACCGAAAAATCACCTCATTCTGACCGCCACAAGATGCACTGGCAGGGCGCTCGGAGGGAAGTTGAAAAGCCTTACGGGAGTGGTAGCCATAAGGGTTGTTCTGAGAATTTTTCTGCAACACGCCTGCTTCGTATTCATCGTTGGGCATGTTGATGGTGTAAACAAGTCGAGGGTCACCAGGCTCGAAAGCGTCAAACAAATCCTGTGTAGGCTGGTTAAAGCCCCATCCCCAGTCATCACGGCTCATCTGGTATACATAGCGAATGCTTCCTTCGCAATCATCACCCCAGCCTGAATTGGAGAAGATAAAGTTGATCTCAAAAATATTTTCGCTGCTAAACTCACCTTCCGGACGGAAAATCGCGCCATAATCGCTCAACAGCGAATAGCCTCCCTTTTCTACGAGATCCTGTAATACCGGAACAGCTTCATCAAACTTGCGCTGAAACATCAGGGCGTAAGACAACAGTGCCTGACCTGCTCCTTTGGTAGCCCGGCCTAGCTCGTTGCTCTCTGTCAGTTGGCCTTTGGTAGCCAGGTTTGGAATAGCTTCTATTAAATCGCTTTCTATCAGTGCCCATATTTCCGCTACTGGCTTACGCTCAAGCTTGGTTGCATCAATATCGGCAAAATCGGTGATAGCCTCGGTGAGAATCGGTGCATCTCCGAAAGTCATCGCGATATAATAATAGTTGAAAGCTCTAAGGAACTTAGCTTCTGCTATATATCGGTTTTTCAGTGCCATGTCACCGCCAAAATTAGCCACATCGTTGATCTTCTGGAGGATGATATTAGACTTGGTAATCCCTCTGTAAGCATTAGTCCATAGGTTGCTCACAAAGGCGTTGGTTGCCAAAGGGCGAAACTCTGCAATTTGCTCCATATCTCCCCAGTCACCAATACTTTCTCCACCTTTCAGGGCATCATCGCTGGCGATGTCGCCAAACACAAAACGCGAAAGGGCAAACATTTCATTTTGCAGCACATTGTAGTTATCTATTAAGGCTCCATTAATCTGATTGGGAGTCTGGTAGAAAGATGCTATATCTCTATTGACTGCGATATCTGCGTCCAGAAACTGATCGGAACAGGCTGAAGCCACCATCATCCCCAGACATATACATATGATTTTTTTCATTTTATTGGTTGTTTAATATTGTTCTAAAATTTTACACTGACACCCAGCTGAAAGGTTCTGGATTGCGGAAAGTTGTAGCTATCCACACCCATCAGCCGCTGGCGCGTACCTGCATTTCCTGAACCCTGAAGATTCTGAGAGATCACGCCAAGTTCTGGATCCAGCCCTGAATAAGGCGTGAAGGTAAACAGGTTCTGAGCGGCTATGTAGATCCTGCACTGGGTCATGCCTACGGCAGAAAGCACAGAAGGTGGCAGGTTGTATCCCAGTTGTACGTTTTTGAACCTAAAGTAAGACCCATCTTCCACATACCAGTCAGAGGCCCGGTAGTTGTTGTTCGGATCGCTGATCGTCATGACCGGCTGGGTGTTGGAACCATTTCCCGGAGTCCAGGCATTATATACCACACCTGCTTCCACATTATCAAAGCCCAACGGCTGATGTGTACTATACTTGTTGATATTGAATAGCTTATTGCCCTGAGAACCTTGCAGGAATACCGTCAGGTCAAACGCTTTGTATTGTAGGTTGAAGTTGAGGCCATAGGTAAAATCCGGGTGTGGGCTGCCAATGTCTGTTTTATCATCATCAGAGATGTTTCCATCGCCGCTTACATCTACAAAACGAAAGTCTCCCGGCCGTGCATTGGGCTGAACGAGCGCTCCCTCTTTATTAGTGTATGCGTTGACTTCTGCCTGACTCTGAAAGATGCCGTCGGTTTTCCAGCCATAAAACTCACTGATCGGTCTGTTTTCAGCAGTTCTGGAGGTTCCGCTGACTCTGGCTTGCGGAATACTTTCCACATAAGGTTGCCCTTCTCCCAGGCTCAATACTTTGTTTTTGTAGTGCGAGATATTACCACCAACGCTGTACTTGAGTTCTCCAACATTACCGCGATAATCTACAGTCAGCTCAAGTCCGCGGTTTTGCACCGAACCGGCATTGACCCAGGGAGACGACGCGCCAAAAGTGCTGGCCACCGGGTATGCAATAAGCATATCCCTGGTCTTACGGTCATAATACTCTCCTTCCAGCACCAGGGCATCGTTGAACAAGCCCAACTCAAAGCCTATATTGGACTGCTCTGAAGTTTCCCACCTAATTTTTGAGTTGCCTGTGTTGGAGATGGCATATCCCTGCACCACGTTATCTTGGCCAAATACATAGCGTCGTGTATTACCTCCGGAGATAAAGGAAGTAAAAGCTCCACCAGGAATACTCTGATTACCCAGTTGCCCCCAGCCGCCACGCAGTTTGAAATAGCTCACCCAGGAAATATCCAGATCTTGCCAGAAGTCTTCCTGACTGATGACCCAGCCCGCAGAAAAAGCTGGAAATGTTCCCCAACGGTTGCCTTCAGAAAAATTGGAAGAACCATCGCGGCGAATGCTGGCAGAAAACAAATATTTGCTCAGGAAACTGTAGCTGAGTCTGCCAAAATAAGAATCGAGCGAAGACTCGTTGGCACTGCCATAGATGATGTCGCCGGTGGTACCTGCATCAATGTACTGAAACTTAGGATCGTTGCCTGGCTGTCCGTAACGGGTACCATTGACCCAGTAAGACTCGTTACGCTCCGCCTGTGTTCCAATCAACACATTGAGCTTATGGTCGCCAAATGTCTGGTCCCAGTTCAGGGTATTAAACCATACCCAGCCATTGCTGGTATTGCTGCCGGCAGATGCGCTGGCCTGGTCTTTATTATCACTGGCATCATTATAATAGATAGGGCCAAAAGAATTGCTGCTGCCCCGCTGTACGTCAAAACCAAAATTGGAAGTAAATACCAGGTTGTCTAGAATATTCAGGTTGCCATACACATTACCTACCATACGCAGGGTTGACTGGTCGCCAATCTGGCGGGCCAGAAGCCCTAACGGATTGCTACCAAAAGTAATCTGTGAATCACCCCATTTGTTGAAAGGGTTGGTCTGGTCAAGCTCAGGATCGATGACTGGTACCAACGGGTCATACTTCTGGATAGGTCCCAGAATATCAGGCACGGTATTTTGCCGTACTTCATTGGATACACTCAGGTTTTCTCCAAACTTGATCCTGTCGCTGAGTTGATAGTCTGTGTTGATCCTAGCTGACAAGCGTTTGAAAGCAGAAGGCTTGATGGCCCCTTGCTGATTAAAATAGCCACCTGAAAAATTATAGTGGACTTTGTCGGTGCCGCCGCGTATCGCCAGGTTGTAGTTCTGCACCGGTGCGGTGCGGACGGTTTCTTTCCACCAGTTGGTGCTATAATCGCGGCTACCCTCTTCCAGTGCCTTCTGGTATTCCTTTGAAGATTCTCCATTGACACTTTTGACCATGGTCAGATATTCTTCTCTGCCTGCAGGATCATAATCTTTCCACGGCCTACTCAGGCCATAATACGCATCCAGGGCTACAACATTCTCGCCGGTCACCCCTTTTTTGGTGGTGATTAGCACCACGCCGTTGGCTGCTCTGGAGCCATAAATGGCTGCAGCAGAGGCATCCTTGAGAATCTCAAGAGAGGCGATATCCGAAGGGTTCAGGTAGTTCATGCCAGACACGGGCACGCCGTCCACCACATACAGCGGATCGTTGTTATTGACCGTACCAATACCACGGATACGCACCGTCACACCAGAACCGGGCAGACCATTGTTAGACGTGACGGTTACCCCGGCGGCTCTTCCCTGCAATGCCTGTTCAACGCCGGTGACGGGCAAGGCTTCCAGTTCTTCGGCATCTACGGTGGCAATAGAGGAAGTGACATCACTTTTTTGCTGCGTGCCATAGCCCACCACCACCACTTCCTGCAAGGATTTGACATCCGGCATCATGGTAAGATCAATGGTTGTCCGGTTGTTGATTGCTATCTCCTCGCTTCCATAGCCAATGGAAGAAAAGGCCAGCGTATCTGCCGAAGACAGAACGCTGATGCTATATGTGCCGTCTACGTTGGTTACTGTTCCGGTAGTGGTGCCTTTTACCAGGATGTTCACACCGGGCAATCCCTCTCTGGCATCATCCACTACCGTTCCGTTGATGGTAGTTGATTGAGCCATCAGGTTAAGCGAATTGAATAGCAGCCCTATAAACCCTGCTATCATTAAAAAGTGTTTCATGAGTGTTGTGTTTTTAGGTTGAAATGTTTTCACTTGTTTGATTGAGATTAAGAAGTATATCAAAAAATGAATTCAAATGTAAAAACACAGCTTATAGTCGTCTACCACTTTTTTGTCAAAAACCTATGCTATATTAGCAATTATCTGCTGGCTGCTTTTTTGCCCTAAAAGGCTTCAACAGATTATTGTTGTTGCCTATTGTTATGACAGCCATGCCTTGGAGGCTAATATAGCCTGCCGAAAAGTTTCTGCTGTGCGACAGTCATTTCTTATTGCCACATATGTTGGTCGGGGTATTTCTGATAGGTTTCCCACAAAAATTCTCCAAACAGCGTATTGGCCCAGGCAAACCATTTGCGGGTAAAGTCTTTGGGATCATTCTTGTTGAAAGATTCATGCATAAATCCGGTACCACCGTGGGTATTTTTCAGCATCTTGATACAGGCTTTGATCTCCTGCGGGTCGGTGCTTGTCAGGCCCTTCATGGTGATGCTCATCGGCCAGATCATGTCCATGCCTACGTGTGGCCCGCCGATGCCCTCGGCAGCTGTTCCTTTGAAGAAAAAGGGATTGGCCTCAGACCATACAAACTTTCTGGTATTTTGATACACCTTGTCCGAAGCATCTACTGCATTCAGGTAAGGCAAAGACAGCAGGCTTGGAATGTTGGAATCGTCCATCAATAACCGGCTGCCAAACCCGTCTATCTCAAAGGCATATATTTTTCCATAAGTCGGATGTTCCACAATGGCATATTGCTTCAATGCTTTGTCTACTTCCTGGCTAAGGTTGCTGAGTTCTTTGGCTGTGTTTTTATCTTTGGCAATCTCTTCCATCATCTGGGCAGCCTGTTGCAGGCTCACCACGGCAAAAAAGTTGGAAGGAACCAGGAAAGATAAAGAAGTGGCATCATCGCTGGGCCGAAATGCCGAACAGATCAGCCCTACCGGCTTCACTGGGTAACCATAGCCTTGCAGCGAACGCGTATCGGTGGCGTGCGATGTTTCGCGCTGGAAGCTGTAAGCACCCCGACCGTCTTTCATCTGCTGATCGCGGAATACGCGCAGGATAGACTTGATGGCATTTCTCCATGACTCATCAAAGGGCGTAGTATCGCCTGTTGCTTTCCAGTAGTTGTAGGCCAGCCTAACAGGGTAGCACAGCGAATCTATCTCCCATTTACGCTCGTGTACGCCGGGTTTCATGTCTGTATGGTCGGTGGCCCACTCCCCTACCTTGGCAGGATCATCGTAAAAGGCATTGGCATAAGGGTCTTTAAGGATGTATTGTGTTTGCCGGTTGACGACCCCTGCAATCAACTGCTTGAGTTGCTCATCCTCTTTGATGAATGCCATATAAGGCCACACCTGGGCTGTGCTATCGCGCAACCACATGGCATCAATATCGCCGGTGATGATATAGGTATCGGGCCTGCCATTGTTGTTGGTGAAAGTGACCGTCGTATCCAGCGTATTGGGAAAGCAGTTGTTGAACAACCATCCCAGTTCTTGATCCTTTACTTGCTGTCTGAACTCCTTGATCGCATTTTCAATGGCGGTGCTCTGAAAATTACGGTCGCTGGCAGGTACGCGCACCACCGGGAAATCTGCTGCTGATGACCAAGAAAATGGATGGATAAAAGCCCCGGCTCCCAGCAAGGCTGAATTTTGCATAAACGTTCTTCTGTGCATGAGTTATTTTGTTAGATCGCAGTGTGTATCATTTTATCTGCACGAAAGTAAAAAAAATTGCCTTGCTAAAATACCTTCGCCTCCTTTAATTTGGCAGCAGCTTCTATGAGCATGATGCCACTCAACTGAGTAGATAAGTCGGTGGTGGCACCAGGCTTCTCCCGCCAGTTGGGACTGCTCATCATAGAAGGTCGGCCAATGCCGTCTTCAAAAAAGGTTTCGGCATTGAATTTCAGGAATTTAATATACTCTTTGCGTTCGTTTTCTCCCAGATCAGGTTGCTGTATCAATTGCGTAAAGTACCGTACCAGAATACCCTTGAACAGCCCGCCGTCGCCCTGGCCTTCGTCTCTGAGCAACCCTTCGGAGGTAACTTTAGGGCTGATCATGGTGGAATTGGCCGTCTTGATGGCATCATTGAGGTATGTTTTATCGTTTGTCTTCTCATACAATGCGATAGCAGCCCCTATATACGTACCCTGGTTGTAGGTAAAAATCCAGTCTTTATTGATCACGGTTTTGCCGTCTTTTTGGGAAATGTTATCCCACCCCAACCCCGTGACGGGATTGGCCAGCGTTTTCTTCTCCCATGCATACAACTTTTTGGCCCATTCCAGGTCGTCAGGGTTTTCTTCGATCTGGTATAACCGCATAGCCAGGATGGTGGCGGGGCCGTTTGACACGGCATTTTTTCCGTACGGCGTATTTATTTTCCAGGTAATGCCTCCCCCATATACATCACTCCAGCTTTTTTTAACTTCGGCCCAAAGCTCTTTCGCTACGGCGAGATAGTCCGGATCATCGGTGGCACTGTAGGTCCGCAGGCAGGCAAGGCCCATCCACTGCATATCATCATTGAAATCATTCTGATATTTGTCTCCGTTGACTGTTTTCATGCCTGTAAGCAGCAATTTCATTCGTGGCAGATACTGCGCGTCATTAGTCCGCATATATCCGTCTACCAAAGCATCCAACATATGCGCATTCCACCAATAGTTGAAGTCATTTCTTCCGCTGTTGTCCTGCTTGAAGTTTCCCGCAGTGGACAAATATGTAGTGTAGGTAACATCCTGTAAGGAGTCTGTGGTGGCCGCCCAGGTATATTCTGGCTCTTGCTCTCCTGTATTAATAGGATCGCGTAGCCTTGTTGTTTTATTATTTGAACAGGAACTACCTACCAGTAATACCAATACGACGAGGTGTGTATAGCTAAGAAATGTATGCTTCATTTTTTGTTATGTCTTGTTGTACAAGATAGTTCACCGGCCAGCCATGATCGGCCGTCCATTGATGCAGACCACCACCGCAAACTCTCACGTTGGAGACTTCAAGCAGTATATCTTCATCCTCAATTGTTAGTCTGTCAATTCCACAAATTTCTACTGCATAGCCTTATCATTAAGGCAACGGTTTCACCATGATATCTTTGAATAATACAACGCTCTTTGGATCGTGACCTTGCAAGGCGAATGTGCCGCTGGATATTACCCTGCCTTGGTGACCATCGGGAGCTACTGTATTTTCGGGTTCGGTATACTCCACAATGGTCTTATCGTTAATTTTAGTCGTCACCTTTTTCCCCTCCACCTTTATGTATAGCGTAAACCACTCGTCATCTTTTACGTTCACCTCACGGGTATCCTCAATGTCATATAATCCGGCAGTTCTTTTCCAGTCGGTATGAGAGTTGTTTACCTGCACCTCGAACCCTTTATCGGGAAAGCCATCTTCCTGATAGGCTGTATGAAAATAGACACCTGAATTTGAACCTGGACGGGTCATTACCTGCGCTTTAAACTCGAAGTTTTTAAAGTCATGATGCATCACCGGGCCTTCGTAGTATAAATGCGACCGCGGACCGGCCACCACAATACTTCCATCTTTTACTTTAAACGTTCCGGGGGCTTCACTGGCTTTCCAGCCCTTGAGCGATTTACCATCGAACAGGCTAATCCAACCATCGCTGCTTGTATTTTTATGGAAGCCTGGACAAACCATTACTGTTAAAATTAAGCTACAGCATAAGATATATTTTCTCATAAGTCAGGAAAGGTTAAATTGTACGACATTTTTGAAATTGTTACGGTAAAGATATGTCAGATAAATAAAAGAGTCAAAATAGATTGCAGGCATTCAAATGAAAGCTATTGGTAAATGAAATGCGACAATTTTGCGGTCACCGAGTCAGAAGTTTTCCACATAGTATCCACATACCAACCCTGTTGAATGGTCAATCAAGGGTGTTCGACCGCAAAATTGTCGTAATTAAACCTCATTTTTACCCCCAACCGCAAAATTGTCGTACTACGCATCGAAATTGTCGTAGTTAACCGCAAATTTGTCGTAGTTATACATCGAAATTGTCGCAGTTAACCGCAAATTTGTCGTAGTTACGCATCGAAATTGTCGTAACTAAACAGCACAACTGTTTGATAATCAATTATTTATGACGTAGTAAATATATAAATATAATAAATAGGAAAAATGTTTAAATAGAATAAACGTCTTTTTTTTAATTTTAAAATTGGGTCGCGCATAAATTTTCATCACCATTTCTTAGCGTTCATTGCTTTCTGACGAAAATCAGGTTGCGCCGAAATGCGACAATTTTGCGGTCAGAAACTTGATTCAGATAAGCTGCATTCACTTTGCAAACTGAAATGCGACAATTTTGCGGTGCCTTCCGGTAAGATCACTTATGCTATCCGTCTGGAGCCTGATATGGCAGTATATCCATCTGAAAAGGACAAACAGTATATGACACTTCTCAAGAAAGTATATGATGAAAGTGCTTTGTACGGGGGCTTTCTCTTCTGATGTACGACAATTTTGCGGTGCCGCACAAACCCTAAAAGCTCGTTTTATGATTCTCTGTTTGGCTATTTCATATCAACTACGACAAGTTTGCTGTGTAAAAACCAAACAAACGGCCTGCAAACGCCATTGTTAAGATATTATCGCTGATATTTTTGTTTTCAGGCAGCACCGAAAATAAAATTATCGTAATTTCAGGACAACAAACACCTAACCTATGATTGTTGAGTTCAATAACAAAAACAAACTGGTTGTCCAGCATAACGGACTGATCAACGGCATCTACAATTTTGATTCCATCAATGAGCTGAGAATATTTGTCTATATGCTCCTCAATATTCAAAAAGGAGACAAAGAATTTCGGGAAATTGAGATTCCCTGCAAGGTGCTCATCCCCAAAGGCAAATACATACACTACAACGAAATCCGCAAAGCTTCCAAGACACTGTCCAAGAAAGTGATTTCTGTGGAGACCCGCGTCAAGGGAAAACGCCGCTATATGGATGTGCCCCTCATGTCGTTGTCTATGTACACTGAAGGCGATGGTTACTTAATAGCCAAGTTCAATCAGGAGGCTGCTCCTTTCCTGTTGAACCTGACAGAAAACTTCACTTCTAGTCATTACCGCGACTGGGCCAATATCAGTTCGGTCTACAGCTACCGTATTTATTGGATGCTCAAGCAGTATCAGGACTATGGTCAGGTGCCGATGGACGTGAGTGATATCAGGGAGAAACTGGAACTCAAAGAGAAGTACAGCCGCTATAGTGATATGCGCAAACGCATACTAGACCCTGTGCAGAAAGACCTCAGAAATACAGACATGGCTTTTGAATATGAGGAGATCAAGCAGGGGCGTAACATTGCCAAGATCAAGTTTAACCTAATCAATTATCCTAACGGGCAACTCAATGGCCAGTATAAGCAAACCCTACCCACTGCTGCAAATAGCCAGCACAAAGAACCTGCACAGTCGCAGCTCGATTTTGGCCAGCAAGCAGACGGCATGGATAAGCAAACCCAGCAACTGCTGAAAATGGGCATGGTGCCAAAAGATATTGAGGTTTTTCGGCAGAAAATACCTGATAAAAGGCTCAAAAGAATCCTCTACGGCATTGATGCCAAGTGGAGCGGCAGTGCCATCAGCAAAGAAGAACTGCTGCGTATCACCCGCGAATGCCTGTGCGAAGAGGCTGGTCTGGATATGGTGGATATTACCATTTCTTCCGACAATGAAGACTAGCAGACTAGATTTACCGGAAGAAAACAGATCTTTTATACATGAAGCTAATTGGTTTACGCTTCAACCATAGGTGAATTAGTGTACTTTTCATGCTTTCGGTCAACTAAATTTCATAACTTTGAAAAAAACCTCATACGTACAGAAATGACCGAAATCATCGCGGTATTAAATCGCAAAGGGGGCGTAGGAAAAACAACCACTACCATCAATTTAGGCAAAGCACTTTCTTTACACAAAAAGAAGGTGCTGGTGATAGATAACGATCCCCAGGCAAATCTTACGCAAGGTCTTGGGCTGGAAGCAGACGGCGGTACTGTATATGATGCCTACAAAACGGGCGGCCCGCTGCCTGTTATCGAAATTGATGCGTATTTTCATGCCACTCCGTCGTCTTCATTGCTGGAAACCATTCAGAATGAAGCTATGAATGACTTGGACTGGAACTACAAACTTTTAGATGCCATAGAGCCTATCCGGGCACAGTACGACTTTATCCTGATAGATTGTCCGCCTTCTCTGGGTATGCTGACAGCCAACGCGCTGACAAGTGCCAGCAGGTACATCATCACCGCCCAGTCTGGCAGTGCCTATTCCAACAGTGGTGTGGAGGATGTAAAACAGCTGGCCGATACCAAGTTGAAAAGGATCAACAAAGATATTTCCTGCCTGGGCATACTACTTACCTTTCACGATGCCAAAGAGAAAGTAGTGGCTTCTGTAGTTTATAAAGACCTTCAGGACAATTATCCAGATGAGCTTTTCGAGACCAAGATCAGGTATCTCACCTTGTTAAAACAGGCTCCATATGCAGGTATGGATATATTTTCCTACGCTCCCAGTTCTAATGCGGCCAAAGATTACGCTGCTTTATCAAAAGAAGTATTAAAAAGAATAGGAAATGGCAAATTCCATTGAAAAGTTAAGGGCAAAGAAAAGCACCAGAAAAAAGGAAGCGGATGTCAGTATTTACGATACGCAACTGGACCGCCCTACCCTATCTAATATTCAAATTGATGAAGAACTAAAAAGTTATATTCCTCCGCTCAAACCCGATGAACTCACCGGACTCGAAGCCAGTATCCGTAAGGAACACGTACGTGACAAACTCATCGTCTGGCAGAACGAGGAAGGCAAATTTATCTTAGTGGATGGGCACAACCGGTTCCATATCCTGCAAAAATTGCATGAAGAAGGGTTCAAGATTAGCTTTCAAACAGATATTATAGTTTTTCCTGCCAGGGAAGCTGTCAAAGACTGGATGATCAATAACCAGTTGAGCCGCCGAAACCTGACCTCCGAACAGACAAGTTACCTTCGTGGATTGAGGTACAATCGCGAAAAATCCAGGCATGGTGGCAGCAGAAAAGGAGCAAGTCCTCAAAATGAGGACTTGCCTCGCCCCTCTCCTATCCCTGAGGCAAACAGTAATCAAGAATCAAATCCTCAAAATGAGGACTTGAAAACCAGTAGTCGTCTGGCCTCCGAATTTAAGGTGGCAAAGGCTACCATTGAGCGTGACGGACAGTATGCAATGGGACTGGAAAAAATAGGATTAGCCAATCCTGAACTGAAGCGGTCTATTTTGTCGGGAGATATCAAGCTTGGTAAAACCATCATTCAGCATCTAAGTAAATATAATGGTAGTAAGAAGAAACTTCAAAGCCTGAATAGCATCAGGGCATTGATAGCAAAGCCAAAAACCAAAAGTGCTGACAATAGTGATTTTACTGAAAGAAAAGACATGCTGATAGAAAAAGCCAAAGCACTTACCACAAAAAGCCCTGTAGCCAGTTTTCAGGAAGCTATAGACCTATTGGATGAAATGAAAAGAATGCTGCAGCCCAGAGGATGAAACCCTCTCCCACCCTATTTTTTTAAGCATATAAATAGCAGAGGAAGCTTTAAACCCACACTAAAAAGATTGCAAATAGATATAACTTGATGTACAATTGCTGATTATGACGCTTTTCAAGTGTTGTTAAACCACATCCCTGAGTTTGAAGATAAACAGCACAACCTGAGTAGTTACCTTTTTAGAGGCTTTAGGCAAATTGCTACCTGATAAGAACCTAACCCTACAGGAATATGTGGTTGACAGGGAAGTGTTTACCAATGCAGGGGGCAGAATGGATATTGTTATCAAAGAGCACTCAAGTGAACCTAATGATGACTTTCAATAGCCGGATAGCGAAATTTCGCACCATCAAGTTCCTATGCATTTGGCATTTGGTGTCCAAGTAGATCCTCAAAAGGAAAGTCGCATCCAACCAGCCCTACCATAATTTACCAATCAAAAATTACATCAGTGCTTTAAGGAAGTGAAGGTTCGGGCATTTGATGCCTCATCCTTATAGTTTTACTTTCTTCAAATCCTCATTGAAGAAACATGAAACAATGCTGTATAATTTTCCTGCTACTGATGGCTATGACTGTGTCTGCATTTTGCCAGACTTATCCCGTATCTATCAGTGCCCGGATCGCCAAGCCTTATTCTATCTATCTTTCCGATTATGTGCAGACAGGCACAGAACGTTTGTCAACTACCCTGCTGCTGCGCGATGCCAGTGAGGCTATGATGTTCGCCTACACGTCACCATCAAAGGGGCTGGCATACCACTGGAAAGCAAGCCCGATTTTGCCGTAACTCCTGTGTCGCTGCAAACCGGTATACCGCTGACATTACAAAACGAAGAACTAGCGGCCTACTTCAACCCCCAAAACCTGATCTTTAAAGGTATCACCCGGCAACAATTCGAGCAGACCGGTGCCTTACCCGAAGGACTTTATGAAATCAACTGGCAGGTGTATGATGCCCGTCGCACCGATGTGTCACTATCCAACCAGGCCATCACTTCCGCCTGGATTGTGCTAAACAATCCTCCTATGATCAATACGCCACTTGCCGCGGAAAAGCTTACTGCCTGAGATCCACAGAACGTGCGTTTTAGCTGTCAACAGAGTGGCGCGTTGCTCAATGGCGGATTTACCACAACCTATACGCTAAAGCTATACGAAATGCGGGAAGAAGGCCGCAACCCCAATGAAATCATCCGCGGTACCAAGCCAGTCGCTACACTTACCAGTGCCGGCACATCGCTCAACTTTGATGCTTCGCAAATCTCACTTATCCCAGGAATGCAGTATGTTTTCCGGTGGCAGGCCCACGATACGCAGGGACGTTCGCTCTACAAAAACAGTGGCTATAGCGAGGTGCGTACCTTTATGTATGGAGATGCCTGTCTGGCACCTACAGAAGTTACAATCCATGAAAAAAGTACACAATGGGTTTCTCTGGCATGGCAACCTGCTACTACCGCTACACAGTATGTGGTGCGCTACCGGCAGGCCAATGACCCGGACGCACAATGGTTTGAGGATAAAAGTTATACCACCACCAAACGTATTTCCGGACTACGGCCCGGCAACCCCTACGAATACCAGGTAAAATGCCTGTGTGGTTCGTGTGGCAGCGAATATTCTAGCGCACAAACCGTTGCCACCATCGGTGCCGAAGAAGCCAACCTGGAAGTAGCCTGTAGTCCGGCCACACTGCCTGCTCCCATACTGGATGCCAGCACTTCTTTGCCGGTAACTATACCAGGAAGCTTTTTCAAAGTTGGTCATTTTGATATGAAAGTGACGGAGGTGACAGGCGGAGCGGGTACCTTTTCTGGTAAAGGTGAAATTTTCGTACCCTTTTTGGCCGCTACACTGAAAGTTTCCTTCCAGCATATAGCCGTCAATGCCACAGGGCAGGTAGTGGCAGGTGAAGTAGTGGCCGACGTGGTGGATGAGCGCAGTCTCTCGACCAGCACTATCAACCGCATCAACGGGTACCAACCGGCTGCTACTGGCCGACGATGTGCCCATCCGTCTCAACAACAATGCCCGACTCACGTTGAAGGCTTCAGAGCAACGCACCTTTGTGGAATGGGATTGCCAGGGCTTTCGTCAGATAGGCGTACAGGGCGAAGTAGAATTTTGTCCCGGCATGATTCGTCCGGCTACGCAGGCGATAGAGAATCCAGGCCAGCAAGTAGACGGCCAGGAAACCGTGAAAGCCCGTTTTGAGACTGCCTTTACAGACTGGGGCGAGTTCATTGCCCAGATCAGCCTGAAACCTTTTCAGGTGCGCGGACTTGATGGCTTTGTCTTTGAAGTGAGCCAAGCTTTTGTCGATCTCAGTGATACCTACAATCCTACTGGCATGGCTTTTCCGCAAGACTACCGCTCGCCCTACCAAGAAGCTGGCGTGGCCGGGCTTTGGCAGGGTTTCTACCTGAAAGAAGCCAAAGTCACGCTGCCTGAAAAACTGGCTGCCACCGCGGGCAAAAAGCAGCCTAAAGATTTGTACATCCAACACATGATCATCGACGACCAGGGCGTGTCGGGCATCTTCTCAGCGACCAACGTCATCCCGGACGGCAACCTGGGTGGCTGGGGCTATTCGGTAGACAGGCTCTCGCTGCACCTGGTCAAAAATCAACTCAAAGGAGCTGAAATGACAGGCAACATGCAGCTACCCATCATGGAAGACACGCTGGGCTACCAGGCGCGGGTGCAGCCGGGTGGCAACTGGCTATTTGCCATGTCACTGCACGATACCCATCAAATACCGCTGTGGGCTGCCGATGTCAGCTTGCAGCAAGGTTCCTCGGTGATCGTGACCGAGCAGGAAGATAAGTTTAGTGCGATGGCGGTGCTGCATGGCACTGTGGACATCAACACGACTTTGCTGCAAAACAGCGTGGTGCAGCTTTCAGGCATCGGCTTTCAGAACCTGGTCGTCAGTACTGAAGCACCGCACTTTCAGCCAGGCACCTGGTCGCTGGGTGAGGCTGGCACGGGCAATAAGGCTGCCGGTTTTGAACTCACGCTGACCGATGTACAAGTACAGCAGGGCGATAACGAAGTGGCCCTACAGATGGGTGCAAAGCTGGACCTGATGGACGGAGTCATTGTAGGCAACACCGGACTGCTCATCACCGGAAAGCAGGAGACAGACCTGGAAAGCGGCAGGCGGCGGTGGAAGCACCAAAGCACCACGCTGAACAAAATCGGACTCAAAATGAAAGGTAACGCCATCGACCTGAACGGAGAACTGTATTTGTTTGACGGGCACCAGGTATACGGGAAAGGTTTTAAAGGCCGTGTGTCAGCTACATTTGCCAGAAAGATTACCGTTGATGCCCAGGCATTGTTTGGTCGGGTCAACGGATTCCGCTATTGGTATGCCGATGCGCTGGTGCGTGCCGGAGAGATACCCGTTGCAGGCACCGGCCTGTCTATCTACGGCTTTGGAGGTGGTGCCTACAAACACCTCAGGCGTGAGCGCGTAGATGCAGTCAATCTGGGTGCTGACAATACTCCCACCGATGAGTTTGCTACCCCTTCAGGCATTCGCTATGTGCCTGATGCAGCAGCCGGGCTGGGCGTGAAAGCAGCGGTGGTGTTTGGTACGTCAGGCAATGCCAAGCCCTTCAATGGCGACGTAGGCTTTGAGATAGCCTTTCAGAAAGGAGGAGGCATCAGCAAATTTGGCTTTGAAGGCAATGGCTACTTTATGAGCGATCTGGCAGTAGGAAAACCACGCCTGGATGCGTCGCTCTACGCCGGTGTAGACATCTCTTATGATTTTCAGAACCAGCAGTTGCATGGCACTTGTAATGTATATGCCAGTCTGGCAGGAGGGCTACTCAGAGGCCGCAACTCCAATAACCTGGCCGGACAGGCCGTCATCCATTTTGATCCCAAAGACTGGTATATTCACATTGGTCGTCCTTCCAGCAGGATAGGACTAATACTGACTACACCCATCAAGGCTTTGCCTATCAAAGTAGATATGGGGGCTTACTTGATGGCAGGCACCCAGATAGAGGCCATGCCGTTGCCGCCCGAAGAAGTGAGCAGCTCAATAGACTATCAGGCGGACAGGAAGCCAGGCGACCTGCTATCGGGCAAAGGATTTGCCTTTGGCGCAGACTTTAGCATCCATACCGGCAAGATGCAGGTGGCTGTGTTCTATGGAGAACTCAAGGCCGGTGCAGGCTTTGATATGATGCTCATGGACCACGAGAACATGATCTGTGCGGGCGGGGGCAAGCCCGGCATCAATGGATGGTATGCCGAAGGACAAGCTTACGCTTACCTGGAAGGAGCCATTGGTATCAAAGTGACGGTGTTCAGGATTAAGATAGAACAAGAAATTCTGCGGGTAGGAGCGGGGGCCTTGCTGGAAGCCAAGCTGCCCAATCCTTTCTGGATGCGTGGCAACGTGAATGGCTACTACAGCCTGCTGGGCGGACGCGTGAAAGGACGTTGCGACTTTGGCTTTGAGCTGGGCGAACAATGTCAGTGGCAAGCCAGTGACAATCCGGAAGAAACCAGCATGGTAGACGGCCTGGCGGTGATCTCAGCCCTGACGCCGAAGCAAGGCAAACAGGATATTGATGTGTTTGCCGCACCACAGGCCGCGTTCAACCTGCCCATTGATGAGCCTTTCACCCTATCGGACACGCTCAAAGGTCAGCAGCAACAGTTCAAGCTGATTATACGTCGGATACCGCCTGCCCGGAAAGGACGAAGCTGGGTCTTTGCAACGATTCATGATCAACAAACCATGATCACATCCATGAGACGAAGTATTGTTTTTTATATATGTTGGATCAGCTGGCTGGCTGGAGGACATGCTTACGGACAAGCAGCCGGTTGGGTGATGGATGATCTGGCCTATGCCCTGGCGAATCCTACCAACCGGGAGCAGGTGATGACAGCCATCCGGCAGTTTCAGACCCATACGCAAGTAGCCCTGTCTGTTACCTCTGCCTTTGCACAGGATGTATACCATATCCACAACGATCAGCAACGCAATGAGTGGCTCACGCAGCAAGAGCTTGGCATTACCATCTTCCTGACGTTAGACAAAAGCACTAAAGCTTTCCAGAAATGTCAGATGCAGGTCAGTCCGGCTATGGAAGCATTGTTACCTACCGATGATCGCCGACAGAAACAAAGCAGCCTGATGGAGTTCTATTTCCGCAACAGTCCGGTGCCCACCGATGCCTACACAGAAGGCTTACTGGCCGGGATTGCCGCCATGGAAAAGAAGATTTTAGAGAACAGAGAAAAGGAGAAGAGCAAGTTCCCGGACGATGTCGTAGCAATCTCTCATATAGATGACGAATTTGCTGCTGGTATTGATGATGATAAGCTCAAGATCGAGTACAGCATCAAAAAAGACCAGTTTGATGAGTTCGCTATACGGATAGGAAATAACAAGCAGCAGTTAATAGGATTGTGCCAAAGAGGCTTTTTTAGGATTGACAATAAATTTGTTTATTATTTTCTGGATCAGAAAGAAGTAAAATGGGGGGGCTTCTTCAAAAATAGAAACGACTGGATGCACTTCGAAATAGACAACAGACACAGACAATTTTGAACATATGAAAAATTTATTACTATCTATATCACTTCTTCTTCTACATAAAACAAACCTGTATGCTCAATCTGAACCTAATAGTACCCAAACAATAAATAAGCTACTTGAACTTAAGTGGGTACACGATGTAGGGGAATGGTCTCCGTACGATGGAAAACCCTTTGTGAAAAATAGTATCCTGTTTCCCTATCACTTAGAAGAATTTGCTATAGACATACATACAGGAGAGAAACTAAATATTCAGGAGAAAAAAACGCAGGATTTTTTCCGGTTTTTGTTTAAGGACAGCTTACTGCTACGGGATAATTATGACCAGGCTTCTATCTCTAACTTATATACTGGCAAAGTAATTTTTACGATGCCTCGAAAGGGACCAGCGTACTACGGATACGTATCTCCAGAATTAATCACTAGTGATGTTATCTTCGTTGCGAAAGATAGCAATACAATCTCAGCTATTAATCTGGTAGACAATAGTACAATTTGGAAGTTTTTAAGCGCGGAAAAAATACTGGTGAACGTAAGTTTTATGGGTTCACCTCAGAAAGTTTTCCTTCAGACCATGCTGATGATCCGAGAAACTTGGCTGTAATAGAATACGAAGAGATTGCTTTTCTTAACGAGGTACATAAAGAAATCATCATTGGCGTCTCCCGTAATAAAATATATGCTTTTGATGTAAAAGAACAATAGTGCTTCCCTTCTGATTCACCGCCCCACCCTTCTTTCAACTAAGAATACTGAATCCAAAATATCTATTCCCTACAGCTGTACCGGTCATCACTGTATGCCTGTAAGGTGCGGGACAATGCTTCAACATAATGGCCCTTGTAAATTTACGAGCAACTCGGCACAGTACAGGATGCTATCTGATTGACTTATCTCTACTTTGTGGCAGTATTCAAATACTTGATTTTAGAAACATTATTTTTACACACTAATCAACGACCTTTATGTTAAAAAATTACTTGTTAACAATTACTTTTGCCTTTTTGGCTACCTGTCTCCAGGCCCAGGGGGTGGTCAAAGGCAATATAACAACCAACGATGGTGGTTCGGAAGAAAGTTTACCCGGAGCATCAGTACTTGTTAAGGGCACCACCCAGGGCACGATCACCGATGCCAATGGCAACTTTTCACTGTCCGATGTTGCAGGAGACGATATACTGTTAGTCTCTTTTATTGGCTACGTCACGCAGGAAGTGCCTGTCAACAACCAGTCTTCGCTACAGGTTAGGCTTGTGGCAGACGTTACCTCACTGGATGAGGTGGTGGTGGTAGGCTACGGTACTCAGAAAAGAGGCGACCTGACCTCTGCCATTTCCTCTGTAGACGGCGAGGCTTTTAAAGGACGACCGGTGCAATCTACCCAGGAACTGCTGCAAGGGCAGGTGTCGGGGCTTACCATTACCAACGACGGTGGCGAACCCGGTGCCGGTGGCAAGGTGCGCATCAGGGGCGTGGGTACCTTCGGCAACAACGACCCGCTCTATGTAGTAGATGGTATACCAGTCAACAACGGACTTAATTTTCTGAATCCGAATGATATTGCCAGCATTGAGGTATTCAAAGATGCTGCCGCTGCTGCCATCTACGGAAACCGCGCGGCCAATGGCGTGATCTACGTGACCACCAAAAAGGGGCAGGCTGGCAAAACCAGTGTGACTTTTGATGCTTCCTATGGACTGGCCCGAAACGGCAGGTTGCAGGAGCTGTCAGGTGCCAACGAATACATGGACTATCTGCGCCTCAAAAACCTGGACCCTGCTGTCAACGATCTCTATGCACAAGGATACAACACCAACTGGACAGACGCTATCATGCGTACCGGCTCCAACCAGAATTATAACCTGGGTATTAGCGGCGGTACAGACAAAAGTCATTATTTTACCAGTGTCGCCTACTCTAAAGTAGAGGGTACTCACCTTAAATCTGATAATACTCGTTTTACTGCACGCTTAAACAGTGATTATGAGCTGTCTAAATGGTTCAAATTCAGCGAGAACCTGACCGTAGCGTACGAAAAAAGGCACTCCATCAACCGGCTCGGACTAGCCAGAGAAACACCACCCATCGTGCCTATCTACAAAACCGACCAGCAGATAGCCGACCTGGCACCTGCCGATCGTGCCCTGAATCAATATTATGATGTGGCGGAAGGCATCGGCTTTGGTCAGAACCAGCGAGCCGCCATCGAAAGATTCAATGGTGAGCGCAACTGGCTAAGCCTGATTGGTAATGTGCAGGGTGAAGTGAATTTTGGCAATGTGCTCAAACCCCTGGAAGGCTTGAAATTTACCTCTACGTTGGGTTTTGAACGATTCAACGAAGATGGAAGTAATTTTGATCCGCTCTATAGCCTGGGTACCAGAGATTTTTCAGTGAAGACGCACGTACACAGCGATTATGCTAAATATTTTCACTGGACCTGGAACAATTTTCTGTCGTACGACAAAACCTTTGGCAGACATGACGTTGGACTAACTGCGGGCGTGGTGGGAGAAGAAGAAACCAGAAATTGGGTCAGTGCAGATGGTTCCTTTGGCTTATCCAATAATCAATACCTACAGGTGATTGATGCCATGACCGGCGAACGCACCAACGGTGGAAACGCCTACCGCCACGCGTATTCCTCTGCGGTAGGCAGGGTAACTTATAGCTACGACAGCCGCTACCTGTTTCAGGCCAGTATTCGCAGAGATGGTTCTTATCGCTTTGCGCCCGGAAAACGCTGGGGCACTTTCCCCTCTATAGGGTTGGGCTGGAGAATTTCCAACGAGCCATTTTTCCAGAATCTTAACCTGCCTGCCATTAGCAACCTAAAACTGCGAGGAAGCTGGGGGCAACTGGGCAACGACAGGATTCCCTCCGAGTTTGAGTACCTGTCTACCATTGTGGGCGGATATGAAAGAGGTTATGTGCTGGGTGGCGTGGGCGGTTCTAACGATAGCAAAAGGTTTGTGCAGGGCTACGCACCCAACAAAGCCATCAACCCGGACCTTACCTGGGAAACGACCACCTCTACCAACCTCGGACTGGAACTCGGTATGTTTGGTGACAAGCTAAGTTTTGAGTTTGAGTACTATACCCGTTATACCAAAGATGTTTTGTTCCAGAAACAGCTCCCTTTCTATTCAGGATTTCCCGGTGTAGATGGTATTGCACCTATCACACAATGGGTCAACGGAGCAGAGATTGATAACAGAGGATTTGACCTTTCACTGGGCTACAACAACAATTTTGGCGATTTAGGCGTGAGCCTGGGGCTGAACCTGGGCAGATACAAAGCAAAAATAGTCAGCATCGACGATGACAATCCCATCACGGTGAGCGATGCCAGAATCCCTACTGTGATCAGGATGGAGGCAGGCGATCCGCTGGGTGCTTTCTACGGCTATGTGGTAGAAGGTTTCTACGACAATGAGCAGGAACTGCTGAATGGCGAAGATATGGAGCGGCAACAAGGTGCCCAGGTAGGAGATTTCAGATTTGCCGATATCAACGGAGATAGCATCATTGATGGTACCGACAGACAGGTCATCGGCAACCCTAACCCGAAACTGACCTACTCTTTCAACCTGAATTTTGACTATAAAGGGTTTGATCTGAAAACTTTTTGGTATGGCACCCATGGCAATGACATCTACAAAATAGGAGAGATTTACTTCAATGGCTGGGACGAAGCCAACGCACCGCAAAATATCTGGAGTGGCGTTGTCGCCAACTCATGGACCGAGCAAAACATGAACGCGCAATTTCCAAAGGTAAGTCCCGGCAGCAGCAAGCGTAATTATGAGAAAGGGCCTACGTCTTATGGCATCAAGGATGGCTCTTTTCTTCGCCTGAAAAACGTACAGCTGGGCTACACTTTTCCGCAGTCTCTGCTGGGTAATATCGGCATAGAATCTTTGCGGCTGTATGTCTCTGCTGAAAACCTTTTTGTACTGACCAAGTATGATGGCGGCGACCCTGAAATAGGCAGCGGCGTCACGCTCAACCCTGCCGAAGGCGGTAGAAGCGGAAGTCCAAGTTATGCGCTGGGTCTGGATTATGCCGACCGGTATCCTATTCAGAAAACCTATGCCGTTGGGTTAAGTGTCAGATTTTAATAAGCTATTTAAAAACGTATTTCCATGAAAACTAGCAATATAAAAGCAATCTTATTACTACAGGGCATCACTATGCTGGGTATCACTTCCTGCCAGGAAGAGTTTCTGGACAGTGCGCCCTACGCGCAGGTCACCGACGGAAGTTTCTACCAAAATTCCGAACAATGTCTGGGAGCAGTCATGCAAACCTACAATCGCACCGTGCATTCAGGTCCGATCTATTTGTTTATCCGTCAGAGCCTGGCAGAGTATGCAGGGGATGATCTGCTCAGAACACAGGTAGATGATTTCACTCCCTGGCACAACTTTTCTGCCGACAATGTGCAATTTCTCTGGGGTTGGAAGTATTGCTATCAGGGTATCTATCTCTGTAATTATAATATAGAGAAAATACAGGAAGCCACCATCCCGCAGGAAGACAAAGACCGGTTTGTTGCAGAATGCAAAGCACTGCGGGGCTTTATGTATTACCTGATGGCCAATCGTTGGGGTTCCCTTCCGTTGAACGTTGAGTTGCTATCTGTAGATGAGTATTTTCAACTGCCTTTTTCCAGTGCCGAAGAGGTATATGCGCAGGTAGTCAAAGATTTTGAGGAAGCGATTCCTAATCTGCCCCTAAGCTGGGATGCTGATAACAAAGGAAGATTCAGCCAGGCAGCAGCCCGGCATATGCTGGCAAAAACCTATATGATGATGGCCGGGTACCCAATGAACAAAACCGAAAACTGGCAGAAGGCGGTAGATGTGCTGGCAGAGATGGTGCCGCAAGACAAAAGAGGAGCCTACAATCTGTCACTGTTGCCCGACTATGCCCAGGTGTTCGACAAAAACTACGATCAAAGTGAAGAGTCCGTGCTGGAAATCAACTGGATGTACTTGCCTGAAGGTGCCAACATCAACCACGAGGTGGGTGGACCTGGCAGCTTTTTCCCGTTTTTCTCTGCCCAGCCCAGCATCTACGACGGTGCCGGTCGTGAGTGTTTCACCAAAGATTTTATCGATGACATGGAGCGCGATGTCAACGGCAACATCATGGACAGGCGGTATACTTATACCGTGCTGGAACCCGGAGATGTCTGGTACATCACCAAAGAAGGAGACACTACCCTGCACAATTCCCTGGGCCGGTTGCTGATCGAAAACGTAAAGGTTGACCCGGCCACTAATACCCTGAGTTATGACGAAAAAGGGGAGAACGACAACCAGTATGCCGGGTGGAACTGGGTAGGAGAGAACCAGGAATTTTATCCCAACTACAAATACATGCGCAACTCCTTTGAGCGCACAGGCTGGCAGGCCGGCGCAGGCTTATTTGGCAACGACCTGAACCTGAAATACCTTCGTTTCTCCGATGCCATCCTATGCTATGCAGAAGCCCTGAATGAAGTGGGCAGAACTGCCGAAGCTGTGCCCTTTATCAACGAAATTCGTGAACGGGCCAATAATACCACCTCGATAGACTCCAAAAGGGTATACCAGAAGACCATCGTCTCCGGTACCTTGCCTTTGATTGAAGCGGGTATTGGTCAGGCTGAATTGCGCGAAAAAATACGGCACGAGTGGCGCATGGAAATCGCTGGAGAAGGCTGGCGCTACGAAAGCATCCGCCGCTGGGGTATCGCAGAAGAACGGCTGCATACGATGGCGGCCAAATCGCCCCTGAAAGGAAACGGCAGCAACGATGCCAGCAAATACCAGAAAGGGCAAATGGACTATTTTCCGGTGACATCAGCTGAATACGTGTACACGCCGGACGAATAGATCGGGTCTGTGATAAAAAAAGCTTAGCATCATATTCTATACTGAATTCAGTAAAATATAGGCTAAGCTTTTATCTGTAGATACTGTTTTTTCATAACTTAAACCGTGTGCATAACAGCATTGTCATGAAAAAGAGCATAAAAGATGTATGTCTTCTGGTGTTGTTTTTATGCTGGGCCTATACAGTTCAGGCGCAAGAGGTGATGCCTTTGTATGATGGTGAGGTGCCTGATGCCCATCCTGCTGACGATCAGGAGTATGCCGAAAACAATGGGGAAATCCTGGCGAAAGTATCCCGTCCTACGCTCACGGCTTTTCTTCCTGCCAAAGAAAAAGCCAACGGAACAGCCGTTATTATCTGTCCGGGGGGCGGCTACGAGGTGCTGGTCATCCAACGCGAAGGGTACAAGGTTGCCAAAGCATTCAATGAACTCGGGGTCGCCGCCTTTGTGCTGAAGTATCGGCTGCCCAGTCCAAAGACTATGCAAGATCAGTCTATCGGGCCCTTGCAAGACGCGCAGCAAGCTATAAAGACCGTTCGGCAGCAGGCGGCTGCATGGAATATTCACCTGGACAAAATAGGGATCATGGGATTTTCTGCGGGCGGACACCTGGCTTCTACAGCGGGTACGCATTTCAATAAGGCTTACATAGCCAATAAAGAAGAAACAAGCCTGCGGCCAGATTTTATGTTGCTGGTGTATCCTGTGATAAGCCTTAGCAAGGCTCTGGCCCATCAGGGATCAAAAGACCATCTGCTGGGCAGCAAACCAACCAAACAACAGGTGCGCCTTTTCAGCAACGAGCTACAGGTAACCCCTGACACACCACCTACACTGCTGCTTCATGCCGAAGATGATGACGTGGTGAATGTTGCCAACAGTATTCGCTTTTTTGAGGCACTCAAAGCAGTATCCGTACCGGCAGGGCTGCATATTTATCCCGACGGTCGGCATGGCTTCCCTACAGGGGCGGCAGCCAAAGACTGGTTCAACCAGTGCCGCTTATGGATGGAGCAGCGAGGGCTTTTGGATAAGAGAATATAAATTTTTACTTTGATCAATACGTCCATATACCATTTTTTTATCACTTAAACCACACGCTCATGCAACAACGTACTACTCCATGCAAATACGGATTAAAGCACGCCATGCTATGGTTCTTGACCACCTTTTTATGTTCATCCGCTTATGCACAGTTTTCGGGCAACCCAATAGTACCCGGCGACCATCCCGATCCTGAAATCCGGTATTTTAATGGCCGCTACTATATGTATCCGACCAATGAAGGGCCGAATGAGTTTCATGCTTATTCTTCTGCCGATCTGACCAACTGGCGAGATGAAGGCGCAATTTTTTCTCTCAGAAAAGATTGCAGCTGGGCCAACGTCAATGGCTGGGCACCCTCTGTCATTCAAAGAAACAATAAATACTACCTCTACTACACAGCGGAAGCCAAGATAGGCGTTGCCACCAGCAATAGCCCCACCGGCCCTTTTGTGGATGCCGGACAACCCCTGATCGGAAACGATCCTTATACGAATGACATCATTGATGCTATGGCCTTTATTGATGACGATGGACAGGCGTACCTCTACTACGGAGGCTCCAGCGGCGCGAGAATGGTGGTGCGTAAACTCAATCCAAATATGGTTTCTTTCGCTTCCGGCCCTTCCGACATCACGCCTCCCAACTATACCGAAGCACCTTTTCTGGTAAAAAGAGACGGCATCTACTATATTACCTACTCCAACGGTGCCTGGTATAACGAAACCTACAACGTGCAGTATGCCACGTCAAGTACACCGGTGGGCCCGTGGACGTACAAAGGTCAGATCTTGTCTTCCGAGGGAAATATTGACGGTCCCGGGCACCATTCTATTCTACAGATTCCCGGCTGCGATGAATACTACATCGTCTACCATCGATACAACAATGGCGACCGCACCAAAAGAACTGCCAATATCGACCGGCTGTATTTTGATACCGATGCTTCTATCAAAAGGGTGGTGATGACAAATTCAGGCGTACAAGCCAGGCTGCCCAACGGACCTTGCTCTGCCGGCAATATCATATCGGGAGCCACTTACAAGCTGATTCACAAAGGCACCAACCAGGCACTGAACGTAGCCAACAACAGCACGGCACCAGGTGCTAATGTAGACCAGTACAACGATAATGGCAACGACGCGCAACGATGGATTGTGACACGAGAAGAGGATGGTCATTACAAATTCCGCCACAAAAATACTAATCAGTGCCTGGATGTGTCCGGTAACAGTTCGGCTCCGGGCACCAATGTGATTCAGTATACAGACAATGGCAATGATGCCCAACGCTGGTGGATGGAAGCCATGAGCGGTGGTTACCATAAGTTGAAGCATAAAAATACCGACCAGTGCCTGGATGCTGCCAACAACAGTGCAGGGCCTGCCAATGTGATCCAATACACTGATAATGGCAACAACGCGCAGCGATGGAAACTGCAACTCATCGCTATGCCTGCCATTGTTAGCGGGGGCATCTACGAACTGGAACCCAAATGTGCGCCAGGAAAGAGGCTGGATGTGGCAGGGGCACAGGATGCCAATGGCGTAAATGTGCTTATCTACCAGCAAAACAATAACGCTGCGCAAAAATGGCGAATCAATGATGTTGGCAACGGTCTGTACGAACTGGTTCCTCAGTGCGCGCCTACCCGTCGCCTGGATGTGGCCGGTGGCAGCAGCAACAACGGCACCAATATTGGAATCTACCAGTCTAATGCCAATATTGCTCAGCGTTTCAGAATACTGGACCAGGGCAATGGCTACTATGAACTTGAGCCTGCCTGTGCGCTAGGCAAGCGGTTGGATGTCAGCGGGATGCGCTATCAAAACGCCACCAATATCCATGTCTGGCAGGATTACTCCAACGATGCGCAACGGTTCAGACTGATCTTGCAGCCTGCCAGCAACGCCAACCTGGCCGAAGCTTCTTCACATCAGCTGATCACCGAAGAGAAAGCATCGCATCCTTTTCCCAATCCCTTTCAACGTGAAGTAACCTTTCCTGCGCATCTACATGCCAAAGGAACTGTTGAGGTTAAAATATTCGACGCGGCAGGCAAACTGATTCGTACACTTCGGTTCAACAACCTTACCGAAGGTGATCATCAACTAACCTGGGATGGCAAAAGTGCACAGGGCACTTCTCTGCGGCAAGGACTGTATATGTATGAAACAAAGGCTAACGGTAAGACAAGTAAAGGGAAAATCATCAACCAGTATTAAAAATTATGTAGTTTTAAACATTCCACTATCAGAATTACATAAAGAATGCATTACAGACACTTAAAACGTAATAAACGCCTTGTTTTTGGAATAGTATTTTTGATCATTTGTATCTCTTGCCAGAAGAACCAAAAGGCGCAGGACGAACAGGCAACAGTACCGGCCACCTATAGCAATCCACTTGATGTGGCGTTTGGTGATCCTTATGTGCTGGCCGATGGTAAAGGAAAATACTATATGTACGGTACCGGCGGTGGAGCCAAAGATGGCTTTGCCGCCTATTCCTCGGATGATCTTGTTGATTGGACACCCGAAGGACAAGTATATGCTGGCAATCAGCCGGACTCGTGGAGCATTGCCTCTTTCTGGGCACCCGAAGTTTACAAAATGAACGGTAAATACTATATGTTTTTCAGTGCCCAGTGGCGTGATAATCCAAACAACGAGCTGGAAAACTTTAAGATTGGCGTGGCTGTGGCCGACAAGCCTACGGGGCCTTTTGTAGACCTTAAAAACGAACCTCTGTTTGATCCCGGTTATCCGGTCATTGATGCCAACGTGTTCAGGGATGATGATGGCAAGTATTATCTCTACTATTCACGGGTTTGCTACAAACATCCTGTAGAAAGCGAAGTGGCCGACTGGTCCAGGGAGAAAGGATGGTACGATGAAATTGAAGAAAGCTGGGTGTATGGTGTGGAGCTTTCCCCGGATTTTACCCATATAGTCGGCGAGCCGGTGTTGCAGCTACGTCCGCCGGTTAGTATGGACAATAAGCAGGCGGAGTGGGAGAGCCGCTCGGTTACTTCCCATGAGGTCAACCGCCGGTGGACAGAAGGTTCGGTTACTTTCAAGCGAAACGGTACTTATTACATGATGTACTCAGCCAATCACTTTGGTGGGGAAAACTATGCCGTAGGGTACGCCACCGCCAAAAGTCCATTGGGACCCTACACCAAAGCCGACAATAATCCGGTGTTGGAAAAGAATACCGCAGAAGGCGGCGATGTCACCGGTACCGGACACAACAATGTCGTCTTTTCTCTGGACAGTTCCCAAATGTATTGTGTCTATCATGGCAGAACGACCAAGACGGGTGATGAGCGGGTGGTTTTTGTAGACCCGATGGAGATCAAAGAAGATGGCACCTTGGTAGTGCATGGCCCTACCACCAGTCCGCAGCCTCTCCCTGCTTTTGTGGAAAGTGAATGAGCGGGTGAGTACAGGATACTTATGCTGATCCTATTGCCTACTTTAGTGGTATCAAATAAACAACCTTTTCGTCATTCACTATGTCTGTTTCCCATGCCCTGGCGATGCTATCGCTGATCTTACTACTGACTTTTTGTGCTCATCCCAAAGAAACCGAAACCAGGCAGCAGGTTTCTTTTACTACCATAGAAGAAGGATTTCAGCATCCACCCGATTCGGTCAAACCCAGCATGTACTGGTATTGGCTGAGCGATAACGTGTCGGCAGCCGGTGTGGCAGAAGATGTGAAAGCAATGGCAAAGATAGGCGTGGGAAGAGCATTCGTCGGCAATATCGGGCTGAACGCTTCAGAAACTGCCTATGGTGATGTCAGGCTGTTCAGTCCCGAGTGGTGGGCGGCTACCCGGCAGGCCCTTAAATCAGCTGCCGAAGACAGCATCGTGATCGGGTTGTTCAACAGTCCGGGCTGGAGCCAGTCGGGTGGCCCGTGGGTGAAGCCGCAGGAAGCCATGCGGTACCTCGCCTATAGCGAAACAAACATCAAAGGACCACAGCGGTTATCGCAACAGCTGAAGCAACCTGCGCCGGATTTCCAGGATGTGGCTGTCCTGGCTTTTCTTGCCGACGAAGGTAAAGCAATCGCTCAATACCACCCTGCTGTCACTGCCAACCGACCAGTGACCGATATAAAAAATATGGTGGATGGCAACCTTGGCACGGAAAGCACCTTCATTGACTCTACACTCACCATCGATGTGCAGGTAGCCAGTCCTTTCACGGCCCGCAGCCTGTTGCTTTATCCTGCCCATGTGCCTTTCAAAGCAAGCGTTCGTTTTCAGGTCAAAGAGAAAGGTAAGTACCAAACGATCCGGGAGTTTGAACTGGATCGCAGCAATCCGCAGCTTAATGTAGGTTTCAAACCCTACAGTCCGGTGGCCATTGCCTTTCCTGCGGTGCAGGCTCAGCAGTTCAGGCTGGTGTTTTCTGCCATCAGTGGTGCTGCCGGACTGGCCGAGATCGTGCTGTCCCCAACTCCGTACCTGGAGCGGTTTGAAGAAAAGCAACTGGCCAAGATGTTCCAGACACCACTGCCTTTGTGGAATGAATATCAGTGGCAAACCCAGCCGGAAGCCACAGACACCTCACTGGCTATCAACGCGGCACAGGTGATCAACATTACGGATAAACTCTTGGAAGATGGCACCCTGGAATGGGAAGTACCACAGGGGCAATGGACGGTGCTGCGGCTGGGCATGACACCCACCGGCGTAACCAACGCGCCTGCTGCTCCCGAAGGTCAGGGACTGGAAGTGGATAAACTCAGCAAAGATGCGGTGAAACATCATTTTGATGCTTTCATCGGGCAGGTGCTCGACAGCATCCCGGAGAAGGAGCGTACCGCATGGCAGTGGGTGGTGGCCGATAGCTACGAAACCGGTTCGCAAAACTGGACGGATGGCTTTGCCAAAGATTTCCGGCAGCAATACGGCTACGATCCCTTGCCCTGGCTGCCCGTACTTAGCGGACGAGTAGTAGAAAGTGCAGAAAAGTCCGATCGCTTTCTGTGGGATATGCGCAGGCTGGTAGCTGACCGCGTAGCGTACCAGTATGTAGCGGGTTTGCGCGAACTGAGCCATGAACATGATATGAAGCTGTGGCTGGAAAACTACGGGCACTGGGGTTTTCCCGGTGAATTTCTGCAATATGGTGGACAATCAGATGAGGTAGCCGGAGAATTTTGGAACGAGGGGGAACTGGGAAGTATTGAGCTGCGGGCTGCTGCATCCGCTGCGCACATCTATGGAAAAAACAAGGTGGCTGCCGAGTCCTTTACTGCTGCCGGACAAGCCTATGCCCGCTATCCTGCTTTGCTAAAAAAACGTGGCGACTGGTCTTTTACAGAAGGTGTTAACCATACCTTGCTGCATGTATATGTGCATCAGCCTTATGACGACCGCAATCCTGGGGTCAATGCCGGGTTTGGTACGGAGTTTAACCGGAAGAATACCTGGTTTGACCAGGCCGATATGTTTGTAGATTACCTGCGGCGGTGTATGTGGCTGTTGCAGCAGGGAAAACCTGTGGCAGATGTGGCCTACTTCATTGGAGAAGATGTGCCCAAAATGACCGGTGTGCGCAATCCCGAGCTACCCGAAGGCTACAATTTTGACTATATCAATGCCGAGGTGATTGAGAACAGGCTCAGCGTAGAAGATGGCAGATTAGTACTGCCCGATGGCATATCGTACCGCATGCTGGTGCTGCCCCGGCTGGAAACCATGCGCCCCGAACTGTTGCAAAAGATCAAAGAATTGGTCAGCCAGGGCGCGGTGATTCTCGGGCCTGCTCCCAGCCGTTCGCCCAGTTTGCAGAACTATCCTAAAGCCGATGAAGAAGTAAAGCAAATGTCCGCCGAACTCTGGGGCGACAGAGATATGAATAAACCGGTAACTACTCATTTTGGCAAAGGCATGGTGATCACAGGAACGGATATGCAGGCTGCACTAAACCAGCTGGACATTGTGCCAGATGTGAAGATCAGTAAAAACCAGCCCATGCTGTATACGCACCGCCGCCTGCCAGTAGGTGACCTGTACTTTGTCTCCAACCAAAGCGACCAGCCGCTGAATATTGCCCCTGCTTTCCGCATAGCAGGCAAACAACCTGAGTTTTGGGATGCCGTCACAGGCAATATCCGCGACCTGCCTGATTTCACTGCTGAGCAGCAAAGTACCGTTGTACCTCTAAAGCTGGCACCTTACCAAAGTGGGTTTGTGGTATTTCGTAAGGCAGCTTCGGCTTCAGGCAAGCAGGCTGATAACTTTTCTGAACCTACCACCATCGCTACCCTGGCTGGCCCGTGGACTGTCAGTTTTAACCAAAAGATGCGCGGCCCGGCAGCACCTGTCACTTTTGCACAACTCACCGACTGGACGCAGCACAGCGACGAGCACATCAAATACTATTCAGGGAAAGCAACTTATCTGACGACCTTTCAGTCGCCACAGGTGCCTGAAGGATCGGAGTTGTATTTGGATCTGGGTAGGGTAGGGGTGATGGCGCGCGTGAAGATCAACGGCCAGCCTGTGGGTGGCGTGTGGACAGCCCCCTGGCGTGTGAACATCACTGATGTGATCAAAGGCGGAGAAAATAAGCTGGAAATTGAGGTGGTGAACACCTGGGTCAATCGCCTGATTGGCGACAGCAAGCTGCCGCCGGAGCAAAGAAAAACTTGGACCAATGTAAATCCATATACGTCCGAATCGGCCTTGCAACCATCAGGCTTGGTTGGCCCCGTCACTTTGCAACAGATTGGTCAGGAATGATGCCAAAAAAAGGAAGGCTCGGTCATTCCGAGCCTTCACAGCTGGCTAGAAAAAAAGTAAAAAATATTATTCCTCAATCCATTGACTGGCTTTATCAGCTTCTGAAAAGTGAAAGCTTTTCAGCCTGATGCCTGCCATGCTGTTGGAAAATTGTGAAGCTTGTTTGAGCCAGTCTTTGACTGTGATGACTGCTGCCTTCTCAAAAAAATGGTCCAGGTACCCAAAATTGTATTTCAGGTCTTCCAGTAGTGTATCCATTGAGAAGCCATCAGTGTCTACATACTCAACATATAACCTTAGTTTTTTGTGAGACCTGAGCTTTTCTTTTAGTTTGATCAAGACAGGCTTCATATCCGCTTCACTGGTTGTGCCATCCATGCGAAATCCAATAATATCGTCACGTCGGGTTTGAATAGATTCCACCATAACTCTTATACTTTTATCAAAAAATAAATATCATTTATGGCAAAGTTGGCTTACTTTAGCTGAAACTAAAATGATGGAAGTCCCGAAGATTCAATGATTAATGTCATTAAATTTCAGGCACCTATAGCTAACCCGACCCTGTAAAAAAAGACGCTATGGCGAAAAAGCAAAAGGCAGCAGAGCAAGAAACCACCGTGACCCCACGTAACTATACAGAAGAGCTTGAGCAAAAGGTAAAAGACCGCACCCGCGAGCTAACGGCTATGGTCAAGAAACTGGTGGAAACAAACCTGTCTTTGGAATACCAGATGCACGAAACCAGGCTGGCAGATGCACAGGCCAAGAAAAACTACGCTTTGTACGTGGCTATTGCACGTTATTTTCCGAAAGTGATGATTGTGGTTATTGATAAAAAACACGAGATCGTCTTTCTGGACGGAGAAGAACTACGAAAGATCGGTCTGGACAAGGAGGATGTGGAAGGGATGGCCATTGAAGAAGTGAAGAACTTTTCGGCAGAATGGAAAAAGCAGATGATTGCCTGTGCCCGGCTTACGTTTCAGGGTGGACACCATGGCTATGAGATAAAATACCGCACAAGCAGTTACAAGGTCAATACCATGCCACTGGATGAAGGGCTGGCCATGTTTATTTTTACCAACGTGACCGAGCAAAAAAATACCGAACGCAAAATGCTCCGGGCCTTGAACAAAGAGCGGGAGCTAAGCGAGCTTAAATCGCGGTTTGTATCGATGGCTTCACACGAATTTCGTACACCACTAAGCACCATCCTGTCGGCTGCCAACCTGATTGCCCGGCAAAATGAACCCGGCAAAGAAGACAAAAGGCTCAAAAATGTAGACCGTATCAAGTCCAGCGTCAAAAACCTGGTGGATATTCTCAATGAGTTCCTCTCTATAGGCAGGCTCGAGGAAGGTGAGTTGCACATGAAGAAAGAAGTGTTCGACCTGATAGAGTTTATGAAAATAATCGTTCAGGAACTACAGCATGTGCAGAAGCCTGATCAGCAAGTGCGACTGACGGCTGACAGAGAAGTGCTGCAAGTGAACCTGGACAAGCAATTTACCAGAAATGTGTTTCTCAACCTGCTCTCCAATGCGCTCAAATACTCGCCCAGCCATAAGCCGGTAGATGTCATCATTGCCACGGAAGGCCCGGCACTCACGGTCACCATCAAAGATCAGGGCATTGGCATTCCTGAAGATGAGCAGCAAAATTTGTTCAACCTGTTTTTCAGGGCACGTAATGTGACCAACATTGAAGGCACCGGTCTGGGCCTGCCTATTGTCAAAAAATACATAGAACTCATGCATGGTAAAATAACCTTTGAAAGCAAAATAGAACAGGGGAGTACGTTTACCATTTCTTTACCGCTTGACCAAAACAATGATGAAGAAAATAGTACTGATAGAAGATAATCCTGATGTGAGAGAAACCACTGCCGATATTCTGGAACTGGCTTCCTATGAGGTAATTACGGCAGAAAATGGTAAGCAGGGCATTGAGCAGGCCAGCCAGCATAAGCCAGACCTGATCATCTGCGATATTATGATGCCGGGGTTGGACGGTTATGGGGTCTTGCATATTCTGAGCAAAAAGCCTGAAACCGCCAGTATTCCTTTTATCTTTCTTACGGCTAAAGCAGAAAAAGCCGACGTGCGCCGGGGTATGAACCTAGGAGCAGACGATTATTTAACCAAGCCTTTTGAAGAGGTAGAGCTGCTGAACGCTGTGGAAAGTCGACTGCAAAAAAATGAAGCACTCAAAAAAGAGTTCTCTAAAAATGTGGAGGGACTCGATGCTTTTTATCAGGAAGCCGGTGCTTTTCAGGAGTTGAAAGACCTTTCCAAAAAGAGAAAGCTCAAGCTGTACAAAAAGAAAAAGTTCATCTTTCATGAAGGTGGCAAGACCGATGTGCTGTATTTTCTCAACGGCGGAAGGGTCAAAACCTACAAGACAACCGATGAGGGCAAAGAATTTATCACGGGCATTTTCCAGGAGGGAGATTTTTTTGGCTACATGCCACTGCTCGGCGACAAAGACACTTATGCAGACACTGCCGTGGCGATGGATGATGCAGAAGTCTGCCTGATACCGCAGCAGGATTTCTTTAAGCTGATCTATAGCAATCGTAGCATTGCTGGTAAGTTTATCAAGATGCTCTCCAACAACCTGATGGACAGAGAAGAGCAGCTCCTACAGGTTTCCTACCATTCGGTGAGGCAGCGTGTGGCTGAGGTGTTGCTCAAACTCAGCACACCCACCGAAGACCACGACGAGCTACAACTTAGCATTGTGCTTACCCGCGAAGACCTGGCCGGGCTTATCGGTACGGTGAAAGAGACGGTGGTTAGAACCCTGGCAGATTTTAAAGATGAAGGACTGATTACCGTCGACCGCAAAAAGATTGTTGTACTGGACAGGGAGCGGCTGAAAAAGATGAAACACTGAGTTATGATGACATAAGTCACCGATTTTGTCAGACGGAGGTCATTTTAGAGTAGCGCAACATGTGGTTTCTTTGTAATCGTCTATATTGCTTAAACCACTGTTGACCTATGAATGAAGGTGTATCCCATTACCGGCTGAATAAAAAACTTAAGATACAGCGTTATATAAAGGTGTGCAGCACGCTTCAGGAAAGCGAAGATATGCTTAGAGACCTTAAAAACCGAAACTCCCCGCTGGGACATCTTTCGGTACTGGGCAGCGTGGCTGATTTTTCTGAGCAATACTTTGGTTGCACAATTGCCGGTTTATCGAGGCTTACATCCAGGGCGGTTCACCTGCTGCATACTACCGACCTGGGAAGTATTTTTGTCTCCGGGTCTTTATCCTCTATTTTGCTGGAAAGGATTGATGGCAAGGCACTGGGTTCGCTGGATGGCGGTCTGATCGGTATCCTGAACGGATACGGTGTCAACCACAAAAATATTAGCCTGTATCTAAAGCATCTGCGCACAGGCAAGCTGATGGTGATCGCCTGGGATTACGATCTGCCAAAAACACAGGATCGGAGCCTGAATACTTCTGCGAGACTTCAAAAAAGCCGATAGCCCACAGCCTTTTTGATCATTTTACCAAATTTAAACTTTGACCTTATTAAATAAAACCATCATGGAAAAGAAAATTGTCGTAACGCAAGATGATTATATGCTGATCTCAAGCTATGTCAGAAACAACGCTAATACATTGTCTCCCTATACCTTCTCCAGGCTATCCGAAGAGTTGGCTGGGGCGAATGTGATTGCAGAAGATACGTCACCCAAAGATATCATCAAGCTCGGTTCTGAAGTAGAGCTGTGGGAAAAGACCCTGAACATGCGGCTCGCCGTGAAGTTTGTTACGCCTGGCATAGCAGATGCCAAGCAAAGTAAAATCTCTATCCTCTCTCCCCTGGGTGTGGCACTGATCGGTTACCGGGAAGGTGACCTGGTGGAATGGGAACTGCATGGCATCATGCGCAAGTATCAGGTACTGAAAGTGGATAATTTGTAAGGCTCAATGTACTATCCGACTTCAGTCTCAGACTGATTTTCACTATCTGGCTTCAGTTTCAAACTGAAGCCAGGGGAATTCAAACTGAAGCCAGGGGAATTCAAATTGAAGCCAGGGGAATTCAAACTGAAGCCAGGGGAATTCAAACTGAAGCCAGGGGAATTCAAACTGAAGCCAGGGGAATTCAAACTGAAGCCAGGGGAATTCAAACTGAAGCCAGGGGTTAGATGCTATTCAAAATAATAATTCAATATTACTTTATTCAACTCAATGTTCAACATCCGCTTAAAAAGAGGATCAGGCATCGCCATTGATCTGGGCAACAGCAACACCGTGCTTGCCACCAGCGAACTTAACTATGTTTCCCAGCCTTCCTGTATCGCATGGCACAGAGACAGTCATTCTGTGAAGGCAGTAGGGCAGGAGGCATATGAGATGCTGGGTAAAGCCAACGGCCACCTGAGAGTGCTCAAACCTTTGAAAGAAGGTGTAATTGTGGACTATGAATCGGCCAGTTGCATGCTTAAGTACCTGGTGAAACAGTACCCCAGGTCATCGTTATTCGGTGGCTTTGACGACATCGTGGCTGGCATTCCTTACGATACTACAGAAGTGGAACGCCGTGCCCTGCGCGATGCATTGGAACAGTTTGGGGGCAATCGTATTAACCTGGTTTTCGAACCTGTGGCGGCTGCCATTGGTCTTGGCCTCAATATTCAGGAACCTGACGGCAAGTTTTTAGTAGATATTGGTGGAGGAATCACCGAAATCGTGGTGCTGTCTTTGTCAGGAGTGGTCTCTCATCAGTCTATCAAAGTGGCGGGTGACACGTTTGATGAAGACATTCAGCAGTTTTTTAAAAGCAACTACAACATGTCGGTGGGCACCCGCATTGCCGAGCAGTTGAAAATCAAAGTGGGTGCCGCTACGGAATCATGGCATCAGGTTCTCCAGCCCTGTAATGTGGTAGGCAAAGACCTGATGACCGGTTTGCCGGCATGCAAGCAGATAGACCATGAAGAGATCGCCTACATCTTAAACAATGTAGTCGCCAAGATAGAACAGGCGGTGCTACTGGCACTGGAAGAATGTCCGCCCGAGCTTGCCGGTGATATCTATGAGAATGGCATTCACCTGACCGGTGGAGGTTCACTGCTGCGGGGTCTGAAACAACGGCTGGAAGAAAAAACCAAGTTACCCGTACATCATGATGAAAATGCTTTGCTGTCGGTCGCCAAAGGTCTGACGACTATCATGCAGGAAGCTAAAAACTTCAAACCGGTGGTGTTTCAATAGCAAAACGTACGCTTGTTTGATAGATGCTTACTGCACGACAAACAGGTTTTAGATGATCAGAATCAACGACTTATGGTGACATAAGTCGTTTTGTTTTGCTGGTAGGTGGGGTAGTTTTGGTTTGAGTTATTTTTCAACCTTCAACCTGACGACCATGAAAGAAACGCTTGATAATTATAGAACCAGCCTTTGGCTCAAAGCAATGGCCGTTGTTCCCTTCGGATTGGTTGCCCTATGTTACCCTGGGCAGCAGATTCAGGCATTGATCTTTCCTTTTGGCGTGCTCGTCTTTCTAAGCGGAAGCATTACAGTGCTGCGCAACCTTCAGCGCGGACAACTGGCAATGCGCATGAAGGGCGGAGCCGAAGCTATGATTGGCGCAACGGTGCTGGCAACAGCCGCTATGTCGGCATCGGTCTTTATAGCTTTGATCGCCCTTTGGCTTGTCATGACAGGCAGTATCATGGCCATACGCTTCAATAAAATTAAAGCCAGGTTTCTCAATTGGCAAATCATGGTAATAGCCGGATTTTCAGCTGTTGCCTTTGGGCTGTTTGTGGCAATCAGTTTGGTGTTGGAACCTATTTCGCTAACCTACGAAATAGCCATATTTGCCTTGCTGCTGGGCGGCAGTATGTTTTATGCCTGCAACAAGCTCAAAGAAATAGACTGGACTACAGAACGCCATGCGCACAAGGACGTGTCT
The DNA here is from genome assembly GCA_958296015.1 of Cyclobacteriaceae bacterium. Lineage (GTDB taxonomy): Bacteria > Bacteroidota > Bacteroidia > Cytophagales > Cyclobacteriaceae > JAJNNC01. The sequence continues at coordinate 87,094 of CATQIH010000017.1, read as the reverse complement.
GTACTCTCCTAGAAACAGCTACAACCTGATTTTTTCGTTGAAAGCAGCAATGGCTTCAGGGCTGCCCGCCAGATAAAGAATATCGTCCTGATAGATCACCGTATCCGCTTCGATGTGTGTGATGTATTGTTCGTTTCGCTGGATAGCGAGTATGTTGATGCTGTGTTCCAAACGGATGTTAGCATCCCTGATCTTCCTGCCTACGATGTTGTTATTGTCTGATTGCACTTTCAACGAAGTGATATTAATATCAGGAATAGAAAGCGGTGCTATGTGTCGGTTTCTGGCCGACTGTGGCCTGAGTATTTCATAATTATCCGAGCGAATTTCCTGTACAAAATGCTCCACCTCATCCTGCGGCACCAGGTATTTGTGCAACATACGGCTGAATATTTCAATAGATGTTTCAAACTCTTCCGGAATCACCTCATCGGCACCCAGGCGGTGGTACTCGTCCATTTCATTCATAAAGCGGGTTCTGACAATCACATGTACCGTCGGGCAGATGGCACGTATGCTGATGATCACCCGCTTGGTGGCTGGCGGATCAGAAATAGCTACCACTGCCACACGGGCACGGTATACTTTGAGGTGTTCGAGCACCACTTCGTTGGTGGCATCTCCGAAGTAGATAGGCTCTCCTTTGGCTTTTTCTGCTCTCACCGTGGCAGCATTCATCTCAATGATCACATAAGGAATGTCGGCAAACCGGGCAGCATGTGCCACGTTCCTTCCGTTAACCCCATACCCGATGATCATGGTATGATCATGTAGTTCTTCCAGAAACTTTTCTTCTGAAGTGCTGCTACTGTTTGTGGTTTTTAGCCCAGATTGTGGAGATTTCACCAGCAGGCGGGTGATGGGTTCCGCGTATTGTATCACAAAGGGCGTGATGGCCATCGATAAGATAGAAACTGATAAGAAGTACTGATATACATCACCAGTCAGTAGCTCATATTCCATGCCGGATTTGGATAAAATAAAGGCGAATTCTCCTACCTGAAACAGGCAAAGACCCACTGTGATGGCGACTCGCATTGGATATTTGAGTATGAGGGAGGCAACCGCCGCAACACCGGCTTTCAGGAGTATCACCGCCACCAGCAGACCCAGGATCACCGGTAGGTGTATGAAAAGAAAAGAGATGTCCAGCAACATGCCGATAGAGACAAAGAAAAAGCTGGTGAAAATTTCTCTGAAAGGAATAATGATACCGGTTGCCTGATGGCTGTATTCGGATTCTGAAATAACCAGTCCTGCTATAAAAGCACCCAGTGCCAAAGACAATCCGATGGCAGAGGTGGCCCAGGCGACCGAAAAGCAGATCACCACCACAAATAAGAGGAATAGCTCGCGGCTCTTGGTTTTAGCTACTTCGTACAGCAGCCTGGGAATGATCAGCCTGGCACCAAACCACACCACCAGCAAAACGGCCACCGTTTTCAAAACCAGCTGAAGAACAGCCCCAAAGATATCGTCAGACTGACCGGCCATCAAAGGAGTGAGCAGCATCATAGGCACAACGATAATGTCCTGGAAGATCAGGATAGCTAGAGAGATTTTGCCATGCGGACTATTTACCTCACTGCGTTCCTGTAATATTTTCAGCACAATGGCCGTACTGCTCAGCGCGAAGACAAAGCCCAGAAAAGTGGCTTCGGGAGCTCCAAACCCCATCAGGTAAGCAATGCCGAATACCAGCAGTATGGTAAAGCCTACCTGGAATGACCCGCCAACAAACACCGTCTTTTTGATAGCGATCAGGCTCTTGAGCGAAAACTCCATACCAATGATAAATAGCAGAAGAATGATACCAATCTCCGACAATACATCAATTTCATGAGAGGCAGAGACAAAGCTTAGTCCGTAAGGCCCAACGATCAGGCCGGTCATCAGAAAACCCAGAATAGTAGGAAGACGAAGCTTCTGAAAGACATACACTACCAATACGGATAGTCCTAAGATGATTGTGATGTCTGTGAGCAAAGGTATTTCCATGTCAGATAATTAACTGAAGGTTTATTGGTTTTACGTTTCAATCCGAATACAGGGTCAATACTATCAAAACCTTTATAGTAGCGTTGCAGTAAACTCAGCACCGGTTGTTTACGGCTGCTGTACCTTCTGCCTGATCGTTACGCCTTCGGTGATAAAAGAAATACCCTGCTGCGAGGTAGTGGTGATCATTACAGCCTGAACCACAGGTCGGGTAGTTGGCTGCGTAGTACCCCAGTCTACTAGAAAGAGCGCACCCGTGCCTCCTTGTTTTTCATGATTTTCTACCACAAAATCAACAGATTCCAGTGGTTGTAAAACAATAGTACTGTCCAGGTAGCTTCTGACCTGCCTGCCTTTAGAATCGTGGTAATTTACCTTGCTAATGTACAGGCTGTCAGATGTACTGGTATTTCGCAAGCTTAGGGTAACGGTGAGCAGGAACTTCGTGCGTCCGTCAAAATTATAAATATCAGAGTATACCGGTACATACATCTCTTCGAATTGCACGAAGCGGGCCGTATCTACCTGCACAAACCTATAATGTGGCTCCGGCAGATGAAATATTTCTGTAGTATCCGGCTGACTACAACTGACCATCAGCCAGAGGGGAACTATGTACAAAAGAATCTTCATAAGGAGCGTGTTAAAATACTGAGCGTTAGATTCCGCCTTTCACATATGTCCAGCCGGATTCCTGCTTGAGAATAATCTCTACCAATCCTGACGGAACCGTAGTGGCCTGGGGCACCAACGCGCTTTCTTCTACGTTGTGGTGATGCATGGTATTCTGGCAGGTGGCAAAGGTAACGTTTTGCTTGCTAAGTTCCACGATGTGTTCTGCTACTTTTGTCTGATCAGCCACCAGCATTCATTGCTGCTACCTATACGCATGTTTGCTGCCGGGTTGTTTATCCCTGGTATTGGCGGTTTGTTAAGTCTGATCAAACTACTGTTTCATTAATAAAAAAAGTTTAAAACTTGTTTTAGCCCCTATAATCCATTGAACGGTTTTAAATGTTTGGTCAAGGTATCAGTGATAAGGCCCCTTTGCCTGTTATCGCGCTCAACGCCTTTCTTCCCCGCTTGATGGCGTTAATAGATTAAATAAAGCCTTAGTAGCGGTAAATTCTTCCTATGACCATTCTTCTTCAACCCACCTTTTGCTTTTTAGTAGTAGGGAACTTGTAAGGACAGTACGTTCCAAAACCTTGGCGTATGACTGCTTTCAATCAAGTGAACTAGCTCATTATCAGAAAGACAGTCGGTAATTTCTTTGCGGGCTGTTTCTTCATAATTATCCAATGCTCGTTTTAGGCGATGCCCGACACCCACAAAATCCTTATCCTTGCATTCCGGGCCTACCCGATTCACTCTGGCTTGCAGTAGATTATGGGCAATGATCGCCCTATCGGGATATAGCACGCTCAATGGGCGCATCAAAACCTGTAAGCAGTATATTATTGACAATGACGATACCCTATGCCATTTAATAAGCGTTGAACCGCGAATAAAACCAAGCCTATGAAAACATTATATATCACACTGTTACTGATTATCTCCGTCGTACTTTTTAGTAATTCAGCGCGTAAGAGTTTAGAGGAAATTAAATTGAACCAAATTCAGGTCATTGGCAGTCACAATAGTTATAAGATCAGGATTGAAAAGCCCTTGATGGATTATTTGTTGAAAGAGAATCCTGCATTGAGTAGTTTGGAGTACGAACATATTCCACTATCAGAACAATTGGATTTGGGGCTGCGTGGCTTGGAATTGGATGTTTTTTATGATCCAAAAGGAGGTTATTATGCTGATCCTAAAGGATTGGAAATTGTTAAATCTCTGGGTGAAGAACCTCAACCTTTTGATGTTGAACAAAAGTTGCAATTACCTGGGCTAAAGATTTTTCATGTGCAAGAAATTGATTTTAGAAGCCATCAACTTCTATTCAAGGATGCCCTAAAGGAATTAAAAAAATGGTCTCAGGCCAATGAGGGGCATACGCCAATCATCATCACCATTAACGCCAAAGACGGCGAGATTCCACGAACCAGAAAGCCACTCCCATTTACTGCTGGAGCTTTACAAAGTATCGATACAGAGATACTGGAAGTGTTCGGCGAAGAGCGTTTGATCACTCCAGCTATGGTTAGAGGTGATTTTGAAACGCTTGAGCAAGCGGTACTCACCAATGGCTGGCCTTTGTTAAATAAGGTAAAAAATAGGTTTCTGTTCGTTTTAGATGAGGGTGAGGAAAAAACCAATGAATATCTGTCCGGTTTTTCAAATTCAAAAGGTGCTACATTATTTGTAAATCAAGAAGAAGGAAATCCCAATGCTGCTTTTAGAATTATTAATGACCCTATTAAAAATTTTAAGAAAATTAAAAACTTGGTAGCATTAGGGTATATGGTTCGCACACGAGCAGATGCAGACACCCAGGAAGCAAGGAAAAATGATTATCATAGGTTTGAAAAAGCGAAGGCATCAGGCGCACAAGTCATCACCACAGATTATTATTTACCCAGTAAACTTTTTAAGTCTAACTTTAAAGTCAGTTTTGAAAATGGCAGTTACGAAAGAAATATGTGAATTTCAAAATTACGTTGCCGCTATTCTTCAAAGATATTTTGCCTATTTCATAAACGAAGGTTGGCAAGATACAATACAATCTTTTCTAGTAGATACCTGCTTCCAGGTTTCTCAAGAACTTTAGACGGTTCGCTGCGCGATTATCTAAAGAGCTATACCAACTGTCGGCTGAGACCCAAACAGGACGCAATTCCTTCCATACTTCCCGAGCCATGTCTTGAAAATAGTTATTTCGCCCGGCGGTCCGGTTTGTCTTTTGCGCGCTATGTCGGTACACCCGATAGTTAACCGGGACGCCATATCCTGTAGCCATCGTGTAGACCAATACGATTAAGGAGCCCTTAACACTTTTGTGATGCTTGCCAGACCGCCAGAAGTAGCCAACCAACTCGTTACTGTAGGGTTATACAGGGTAGAATCGTCCATTGAAAGACTACCTCCCTGTAGATCAATAAGCAATATATTTCTCTATGCCCATCGTTTTCACTTTTCCCTAAGTTAAACATCTTCGCGTAACTCTTAGAATATTACTCAGAATACCTCCTGACTACTAATTTACGGACGATCCAGTAAGTATAGTAACTAATATTATGTTAAACAAAATCTGCTCCTGAGTTTGATTCTACTTCGTTATGATTAACAAAGTGGAAATCTGCCATCGAGTTGGCTAAGCATTTTAAAATGACGTTTTGCAGTCTTTGAATGTCTTATTCCCCTCATAAAACCCCAGTAAGCTATTCCCTTTTTGTGGTTGATCACAGATATCCTGTACAGAATCTTCCAGTGGTGAAGCAATATACGATAAGCTTTTAAAAGTGTGTTCTTATTGCCATATATATGGTGCGGCTCCGCTCCACTTCCATTATATTCAAGAATAGAAAAGTTATTGCCCTTTTTCAACGCTTCAATAGAGCTGCATTTAATGTCATACCTTCCATAAAAAAAAGATTTTGTATAATGGCTAAGATCATCAAAGACGCGCAGAAGTCTTTCGTCTTTTTCAAATTCAAGATTGATGAGTTTCCCTCCACGACTCAGATTGAGTGCTGGAGAAAGACAGAATGATTGGCCCTCGGGTATGATTTCCCCGAGCCTACTTTCGTGCTTACGTTTCATTTCTTCCAGTCTTGGACTTACCCTTGAATAATTCAGCATTAATTGTAAAAGTGTCGCATTTCCATCGCCGGTAACTTGCAAAAATTCCTTCTTTAAAAACCCTGTGATGGTTCCCTGACTACTATCTGGGTAACGGTAATAGAAAACACTCACCTCCAGTGGATAATAGATAAACTCCTGAATGATATAATCAACCGGCATTGCCGAATGGTATAGCTGTAAGCCTTCATCAGAATTGATCTTTCTAAACATAAGGCCCATCATTCCTGCGTCAGGCTTAACAGCCACCGGATACTTCAGATTCGCCGAAATGAATTGTAATTTTACATGGTCAAAATCCGTGGTAGGTTTTATATATATACTGGAAGGATAAGTTGATATGGGGAGTTGTTTGTACATCTCTTGTTTTGTCTCTCCTAGAAACCCCCCAAAAGTGAGGGTAGGATTTGAGGGTGTGAAGAACCATACAGCGCGAGATTTCAGGCAATACCAACACCAAACAGGTATGATAGGGATATATTTAACTAACCAATGCCAGTCTTCCCATTGGGTTGCATCATTATACATTCTTTTGAGCATTCAGGATTTCAACAGACGAGAGGATGAAATGTTTTACAGCAAAGATATTCCATTTTTACTTGACTATGATCTTTGCCAGGCCGCGAATTGTCATTAAACTGGCTCATCTGATACTGCCACAGATATTTTTCGCTTCCTCACCAGCATCTTAGCTCGGCAGTGATGGCTACTTGTTATGACCCGTTACCATTACGCTTTCAGAGGAAATAATACCTTAGCAATAGATTGAATATAGACACCGATAACATTTGCATGCACAAGGGACGACTTTTTAACACTATCAGCTTTTCTACCTCCTGGGCTGCATAGTAACGACGCTCTTTTTCTGGAAGGCCGGTATAGAAACGTAACATCGTTTGCTCGGCGGCTTGATTGTATCCTACCATACTCTTGTCTTTGTTGATGCAATCACAAAGGTAAGCAAAACTTCGGTACTTTATTTTGTTCGCATTCCTTATTTGATCATTGATGGCAACAGGGTGGTGATAGGGGCATAATACGTAACCAGCAATTGGATACCGATCATTACCAACAAAAACCGGAGTACATAAGGGGTCATCTTGGTGATAGGTACTTTTCCGATGGCACTGGCCACAAATAGCGTAGAACCTACCGGCGGAGTCACCAGGCCGATGATCATATTGGAGACGACCAATACCCCAAAATGTACGGCAGACAGTCCCGTATCCATACCGATGGCTACGCTGATTGGCAAAACTACCGGAACGACAATGAGCAAACCAGGGCCGGCATCGATGAACATCCCAAAGAACAGCAGGAGGATATTCAATACTACCAGTACCAGGATTCTTCGAACCTCAAAAAAAGTATCTGGCTGTAGGTCCGAAGCAAAAAAGTGGATGAACTGGTTACAGGATTCTACCAGTCCGGAAGTGAAAATTTCGGGCACCTTCCCAATGGATAAAGTCCAGGCAAACAAGCTGGCACAGGCGATCAAAAAACTGAGCGCGGCAGTAGTTTTGGCAGCAGCCATGATAATTTTCGGCAGATCATTGATTCTGAGTTCCCGATAGACAAAGAAGCCTACCAGGGCGGCATAGACAACGGCTACGGCGGAGGCTTCGGTGGCCGTAAAAATGCCTCCCATAATGCCTCCGAAGATGATGATAACCAGGATGATAGAAAACACTGCACCAAAACCACTCTCCCAAATTTCCTTGAAACCCGCTTTGGGTTCTTTGAGGATGGTCATATTTCTGGTCATCCATCCGCTTAGAATGATCAGACCAATACCTACCAGAATACCTGGCAGTACGCCACCCAGAAATAGTTTTTCAATCGAGACGTTCGCAATCGTACCGTAAATAATCAGCAGGATACTTGGGGGTATCAAAGCACCGGTGGTACCGGAACAGGCTGCCAGCGCAGTGGCAAAAGCCCGGCTGTAACCTTTTTTCTCCAGTGCTGGTATCATGATACCACCCACTGCGGCACAGGTAGCCGCCGAAGCACCGGAGACAGCACCAAACATCTGCGAAGAAACGGTGGTGACCGCTGGCATGCCACTGCGGTGGTGTCCTATCAGGGCTTTGACAAACCGAACCAGACGGTGAGACAACCCTCCGTGGTTCATGAGTTCTCCGGCAAGAATAAAGAACGGTACCGCCAGAAAAGAATAGAAAGAAGACAACGAACGCGTGGTTTCCAAGCCGACCATGATGGGGTCTACATCCATGTACAACAGAGCGACCAGTGAAGATAAGATCATGCAAAAAGCCACCGGCACATCCAGCAGCAATAGTACCAGAAAAGTAAGAATCAACACGGTGCTCATCATTTCTTCATGTTAAATTTCATCATTGGTACGAGGAGTAATAGGCTGCTCTTCGTCTCTGCTATAGGCTATCCTTACCGCATAATACAGCATGAGCAGGCAGCCAATCGGGCAGGCAACATACACCAATGTTCTGGATACTTCGGTGGCAGGCATCACCCAATCCTGAATCTGCCAGGTAACTATCGTGCTGTAATACAGTAAAATGATAATAGTAGCCATACTCAACACCTGCTGAATCAGCGTAAATACCCGAAGTGTTTTACCGCTGAGTTTTTCAGGCAAAAAATTGAGTACATAATGCGATTTTTCTCTTACGGCCAGCGCCGCCCCCAGAAAAGTGAGCCACACCAGCAGGATCTGCGCTGTTTCATCTGCCCAGTATAGCGAAAAATTGAGCAGGAACCGGCAAAATACATTGGCGGCGACTACCAGCGACATGCCCGTCATGATCATGACAAGCAATGTTCTTAGAAGTTTATCAATCATTGGCATAGGTAGTACTTTGTTGGATGATGCGGTCGTATAATGACCTGGAAACATCGGGATACATCGCAAAAAACTGGGGGTGGACGGATTTTACAGACGCAATAAAAGCTTCTTTATCCGCCAACTGATTGACCCGAACATCATGCTGTTTCATTTGTGTCATGGCCTGCTTGGTGGTCTCTTCCCATATGGAGTCATATCGGGTATTGATGGCTTTGGCTACTTCCAGTATTCTCTTTTTGTATTTCGGCTCCAGGCTGTTCAGCCAGGGAGCATTGGCAATGAGCACATGCTGGTCGGTGGAATGCTCGGTCAGCGTAAAGCAATTGCAGCCGGTCTCCTCGTAGTTGTAGGAAACAAAAACCTTGGCACTATTTTCCGCTCCATCTACCACGCCTGTCTTCAATGCCTGGTAGAGTTCTGAAAAAGGAATGGGCGTGGCACTGGCACCCATCGCATTGATGGAACTGATCATGACCGGGCTTTCCATGACGCGGATCTTCAGGCCACCAAAAGCTTCCTGTGTATCGGCGCAGGGCTTGTCGATAGGAAATTTATAAAAGATATTCCGAAAGCCTGCGCTGTAAAAGTTTAATCCCTGCAAGTGGTGTTTGGTCAGCATATGCAACATCTCCTGACCGATACTGCCCTGCAATACAGCATGAAGATGTGCTTTGTTGATAAACAGATAGGGGAGATTGAGCACAGCATAGGCAGGCTCGATAGTGGTGACGATCGCCGTGTTGACCTGCACAACTTCTATGGCTCCGAAATAGCAGGCTTCCAGCAATTGCCTTTCAGTGCCTATAGACCCCTGATCATAAAAATTGACCTTGATTTCACCGGTACTGATACCATCTTCGGGAGAAGCCTTTTCCAGCGCTTCTTTGAAAAGGTGAGAGGCTTCCCATATTTTGGAGTCAGGCTTGAGTTCCAGCGCCAGCCGAAACTCAAGCTGAGGCTCACCTGGATTTAAGTGCTCGTCCTGGCGATCAGTACAACCGAAAGGAAGGCATGCGATCATCAGCATACATGGATGATACCATTTCATAAGCATATGTTAGGTTGTTGTAAGTATTTTGATCTATCGCTAGATCGACTGCACATGGATCAGCGTTTCCTGATCCGGCGAGATCGTCAAGGTATTTTGTAAGGCTCTCCCCATACCTTCCCATTGTACTTCCATCACATCGGAGTTTTGCAGTTGTATTTTTTCCCCAAAGCTGAAAGCATCGGCTCCAAGAAAATGTATATGCGCCTGAAAAGGAATTCTATGTCCGGCATATTTAAAGTGATGATATTCCAGGTTCGCCAGGCTGTGGGCCATGTGTTTTTCTCCGGTATGGATTTCCTTGTTCCATACTGTTTTCCCTTTTCTCAAGATGTGCACATTGCCGGCAATTTCCTGAAAATCATGGTCTACCACCAACTCCGGACCGATGGCGCAATTCCGCAATTTAGAAGGTGCCAGATAGAGATAATTTTTTTGCTCCATCTGGTGGTCAGAAAACTCGTTGGCGGTGCAAAAGCCAATCCTTCGGGGCTGGCCCTGAGCATCTACCACATAAATGCACGCTACTTCAGGTTCTTCGCCACCATCTTCCGCATAAGGAGGTGTTTCCAGTGGTTGCCCATGTGCACACAGGATGTCTCCCTGTCCTTTGTAAAACCACTCTGGCTGTACGCCAATCTCATGAGCTATAGGACGACCGCCTTGAACGCCCCATTGGTACATGCGCATACTATCGGTCAGGTTAGACTGCTCTGCCTGGTGCATGGTCTGTCGGTTCAGGGCACTACTTTGATGCGTGAGCCCGGTGCCAGAAACCAAACAGGCAAATGGGTTTTCAGGATGATCAAAAGCCGGTAAAAGGTGCCATGCAGCACGTTGTTCATACACTTCGTCATAGTCCAGGGCTTCTTCAGTGAGGCATGAAACTATGTACTGCTTTAGTGGTATGCTCTCCTCGATGGCTTTTTGTGCCAACGCATAAATAGAGTGGACATACTGCAAGAGCAACAGACGCGGTTCTTCTACAAGAGCGACCCTTCTGCCGTGCTGAGGATGTATGATCTGGACTAAGCGTATGGTATCAGTCATGTCTGGTTGAAATTTATTGTGTCGTCCAACCTCCATCTATACTAAAGCTTGCCCCGGTGACATAGCTGGAAGCAGGGCTGGCCAGATACAATGCCAGGCCGCCGATCTCATGCAGTTCTCCCCAGCGGCCAACCGGTATTTTGTCAATAAAAGCCTGGTACTTTTCAGGATCATTGGTCAGCGGAAGATTCATCTCCGTAGCAAAAGGACCGGGCAGCATGGCATTGACATTCACCTGGTCTTTGGCTAGTTCTATAGCCAGCGAGCGGGTCATCTGCACAATAGCACCCTTGCTGGTAGCATACGGTGTGCGATCAGGAATGGCCACTAATGACAGCATGGAGCCTACATTGATAATTCTGCCATATCCGTTTTTTTTCATATGAGGCACCACTTCTCGGCAGGCCAGCCACGCACCCGTTACGTTGATCTGTTGTACCTGGTTGAAATCGTGCAGCGATAACTCCTCAATAGGCCCCCGGATATTGATACCGGCGGAATTGATTAGAATATCAATGCGGCCAAACGCTTCAATGGTACGCTGCACTGTCTGTTGTACATTATGCTCTTGTGTAATATCGCAGGAGGTACTGATACAGGGCACATCATACGTGGTACGAATCAACTCCTCGGCCTGCTGGTTGTTGGTTTTGTCGCGCGAAGCAATAGAAATGCGTGCCCCCGCTTCGGCCAGTGCCTCGGCCATAGCCAATCCCAGCCCCCGGTTGCCCCCTACGATGAGTGCCACCTTTCCATCCAGTCTGAATAAATCTAAGATCTTTCTTTCCATAAAATTGCTGTTTGTTTATTCAATTATGTTAAAATTTTCCAGGTGATCATTTTTAAGTGTGAGGCCTACGCCGGGCTTTCGATCATCCAGCTGAAGCTTTCCATCATCGGCAATGGCTTCGCCGTCAAAGATATACCAAAACATTTCGTTGCCTACTTCAATGTCTGTCTGGGGAAAATACTCTGCCATCGGGCAGGCAAAGGAACTCATCACCACATGCAGGTTATGCATCTGGCCTCCGTGTGGAATCACCTCCACGCCATGCACCTGAGCCATGATGCAGATTTTTTGTGCTTCAGTAAATCCACCTACCCGGTTGGTATCAAACTGAAAGATATCCAGTGCCTGCGCCTGTAACAGATCATGAAAGCCATAACGCGTATATTCATGCTCTCCACTTGAGATAGGAATATCGGTATATTGCCTGAGTTTGGCAAAATTGTGTATCTCATCGGGGATCAGCAGTTCTTCTACCCACCGGGGCTGGTAGGGCTCGAGCGCGTGGAGAAAGCGTTTGGCATAAGCGAGGTTGAAACCCATATAGGCTTCTACCATGACATCCACATCGTCGCCTACCGTTTCGCGCACCACTCTGACCATCTCTACATTCTTTTTCATACCGGTCAGCCCCTCCGTGATAGGATAGCCACACCGCAGCTTCATGCCTTTGAATCCCTGTGTTTTGTATTCCGCAGCTTCCTGTTGCAGGCTATCCAGATCGCGGGTATAGAGCCTGCTGTAATAAGCCGGAATGGCTTCTTTGGTTCTACCTCCCAGCAACACAAACACGGGTTGTTGCAGCACTTTCCCTTTAATGTCCCACAGGGCAATATCCAGGGCACTGATGGCTGCTAGTACTGCCCCTTTTCTGCCATAAGCAATACTGGAGCGATACATTTTCTCATAGAGATATTCCGTATTCAGGGCATTTTCATGCAATAAAAGGGGTGCCAGTTTCGTATCAATGATCTGTTTGGTAATATCAGGACACAAGCCGGCATTGCCGATGCCCACCACGCCATCTTCCGTCTCTATTTCCACCACCAGCCAGCTAAAAAACCGAAAAGGTGCCTGAGCATCCTGCTGGAAAGGCAATAGGCTCAAGGGCGTTGCAAAGATGGTGTCACTAGTCTTGACTGGCCCTTGCCATTGGTATAGTTTGGTTTTGATATGTTGTATTTTCACGGATGATTTTCCGGTTAGATGTTGTTAAGGCAATTCTGACGTGCCAGTATAAGTTATAATGGGGTTTACCAGCTTAGTTTCAGTAAGCTTACGCCCTGGCGGGGTAGCTCCATGCGTATGACTGCTTCGCCATCTTTGGTTTTTACCCATTCCGGAGAAGTAAGTAGTTGCAACTGACCTGCTTTTTCAAGTTCCGTAATTTGCTCCTCTGAAGGATTTTGCGGAGAGCCCATGGCTTTCCATACTTCGTAGGCATTGCTGTTTTCTTTATCGATACGATAGTGTTGTAACAAAACCTTCTGGACTGGTATACCCTTCATACGCACGGCTACAGGAGAGGCAGGAGCTTCCACATTATCATCGTGGTAGTTCCATACCATCACCGTGGCAGCATGTTCCTCTTTGGCCGCCAGGGCATTGATATCCGGCTGTACTCCCCGGACGCTTTCATCGCGTATCTCTGCAAAATCATAGGCTAAATCTTTGTTGGTACTCGCAGTCAGGTTACCCTCCGCACCAGTTGCCGGATTGCTACTCACTTCCACCCGGTTTCCCTGCATCATGCCAAACATGCGGAAGACATTCAACACCGGCTTATCTACGCCATTGGTGGCCATATCGCGGAATCCTGCAAACCAGGGCTGATCTTCAAATTCAAATGCCCAGGTGACCGCGCCCAGCAAGTTGACTCCGCGATGGTCTGCCAGCTCATATTTACGGGCAAAAGAGGCTGCCGTGTAGCTGGAATACATGGTGCCGTTGCGATAGGCATTGTGTGGGTAATTTTTTTCGGAACAGGCAGCACATCCTTCCGGGTCAGATTCACCAATAACGATAGGCAGATCCTTCAATTCCGGGTAGGATGCTACGATCTCAAAGCCTTTGTCGATGTCGCGCAACTGTTTGCCCATGTTCATTTGTACAATGCCATCCACTACTTTAGGGCTTCCCTTGGCATGGAAGGTGATATAATCGAGCGGGGCACCGGTCTTGCCGGTCACATAGTTTTTGCCTTTGACAATATGATTCAGGAAATCTGTCAGAAATTTGGCAGCTCCTTCTGATCCTGGCCCGGTAGTTTCCGGTCCGGCTATTTTAGCGGTAGGCAGTGCACGCTTGACAGCATCAGCGGTGTAGTCATACAGTTTGATGTATTCCTCGGTAGTGCCTTGCCAGTAGCCACCGTCCGGTTCGTTCCACACTTCCCAATACCAACTTTCTACTTCTTCTTTGCCATAACGATCGACGCTATGCCTTACCCATTGGAAGACCAGTTCTGCCCATTTTTCATAATCTTTGGGAGGATAAGCCCAGCCAAGAAAGATGTCTCCGTACTCGGCACCCGGTTTCCAGTGATGGCGGTAAGGTTCAGGCTTGGAAGACAAGGCTTTGGGCATAAAACCTATTTGTGCCATGGGTTTCATCCCTCTTTCTACGTAAGTATCAAATATTTTATCAATGATTGTCCAGTCATATATAGGGTTGCCGTTTTCATCTTCAGTGTAGGCATTGGAAGAACCCCATTTGAGGGCAGCACGCGGGCCTTCATCGGTTACCAGCAGGCTATGTGCCCGTACATGCACCGGTACCGGACTTAGCTCAGCAATTTCTGTGAGAAGCTTTTGGCCGTCTTTCATATAGGTGTAGTTAGGCTCATCGTAGCCCCACCAGGCCCAGATAGGCTTCATGGCTCCTTTTTCTTGGGTAAAATCTACCTGTATCGATACTGAATCAGCTTTGCCTGAATTGCTTTGTGCAAAACTGTGGGAGGATATCAGGCTGTATGTAACAAAAAGTACGACAGATCCTATCTGTTGAATGCTTTGTTTTAGTGTCATAAGTGCGTGTATTTTGTAGGTTAGGTAATTTTTGTCATGCAACAAGCAAGAATAAGGTTGCTAAAGTTACTAATAAAAGAAAAATAATTTCAATATCCCTGGTTTTGTTCAAGGTTTGTATTGCGGCTAAGTTCTATGGCAGGCAGTGGAAAGAGCGTATGCTTGTCACTGGCATTGCTGATGCCTAGCTGCTGGGCGAAACTGATCAGCCGGTCATGGCGGAGCAAATCCCACCGGTAATGGCCCTCACCGGTAAATTCCCGGAGGCGTTCATCCAGCAGGGCATCCCGAAACTGGTCCTGGTCCAGGGCAGCCAGATCAGGATAAAGGCTGGCAGGTTGCTCGTGTGCGGTGCCTGCCCCTCTGGCCCGTTGCCGTACTGCATTGATGGCAGCGTAAGCTTGCGGCGTGGGTCCGCCACTCGCTTCGTTGGTTGCTTCTGCATAGGTCAGCAATAGGTCGGAATAGCGGATCAGCGGGAAATCCACGCCTTCTCTTAATACGCCGGTGCCTGGGTCCAGGTGATGGTATTTTACCACAAAAGGAGCATACATTTGTACAGTATCTGGCACAAACACACTCAGGCCCTGCGTATAGTAATAAGGCATCTCGTTCCGCATCGTCCACCACTTGCGATAAGTTTCCGGCGTTGCATCAAAAACAGCTTTTCTTACCTGAAAAATGACAAGGTCTTTCAGATAATGAAACTGAACGGTGGTTCCGTCGGCTGTGGTTTGCTGTGGAGGGCCAAACAGATAGATCATTCTCGTCTGGAAAAGCCCGGAAGTAGCATTGGCATTGCCGCCATGCTGAATGGAAAATATCAGCTCACTACCGTTGCTAAAGTCAGGGTCGGTGACGTTCTCATAATCATCAAACAGGCTAAACGCACCCATATCCATCACTTTTTTGGCTTCGGCAGCAGCCTGTTCCCAATCGCGCTGTTGCAGATATACTTTGGACAGCAAGGCCGTTGCTGCGGCAGAAGTAGCCCTTCCTGCTGCATGAGCACTTTCGTCGTATGGTCCCATTTCCACAACGGCCTGTTGCAGGTCAGAGACAATCAGTGCGTAGACTTCCTCGGCACTGTTGCGGGGCTTGTCTGTTTCACTCAGATCAACCGTAGGCGCAGTATAGATCGGTACCCCGCCAAAGATGCGCACGAGGTTGAAATAAAACAGTGCCCGTAAAAACCTTGCCTGACCGCTGATTACTGCTTTCTGCTCAGGGGCGATTGGAGCCTCTTCCATTTTTGTAAGCAGCATATTGGATCGGTTGATGGCCAGGTAAAATCGTTCCCAGGCGGTAAACAGCTCATTAGCATCCGCAGACCAGGAAAACGTGTTCCATTCGGTATCGATGGCCGAGCGGTCGCCAGATCCATTGGCAGAACCGCCGCCTACCAATGTACCTCCGGCCACATCGCCCAAAGAGATCATCTGACCATCTCTGTAGCTATCATCCCACAAGCGGTTGTAAATACCATTGAGGGCCAGATTGGCTTCGTCAAGGCTTTGGTAGAAATCATCTACGGCCACCTGGCTGTATAGCTTTTCTTCCAGCACATCCTGGCAGCTAACAAATCCTAAGAGTAGCAACAATAGCGAAACAGCGGCTATCTTCACAGTTGGTTTTTCTATATTATTTTTCATGATATTTCTCATTTGATGTTATAACCCTAGTTTGATATCCAATCGGAAAATTCTGGAAGGCGGATAGCCAAAACGGTCCATGCCCTTGGTGGTGTTGCTGTTGCCATAGGAGTTCACCTCCGGATCATAGCCGGTATAGTTGGTGACCACCGCCAGGTTGTCTACGGCTACACCCACTTGAATATTTCTGAAAGTGGAACCAATCTTCCAGTCCTGCACTGGCAGGTTATAAGAAAGTGTAAGATTGCCTACCCGCATGAAGGAACCATCTTCAATGAGCAACGTACTCACCCGCTGCGGATTGGAAGCACTGGCTGCCGGAAAGGGGTTGCCCGTATTTTCCGGTGACCAGCGTTGCAATCGCTTGTCGGAAGTGCCCAAACCATCCAGGGCCAGTTGCTGTGTGGCCAGGTTCAGGATGTCGTTCCCATATTGTCCATACAAGAAGACGTGCAGGCTCAGACGTTTGTAAGAAAAGTCATTGGTAAGGCCATAACTAAACTTGGGATTGGGGTCACCAACAAAGATGTCGTCATTTTCGGTATCGTAGGTGCCATCGCCATTCACATCTTTGTAGCGGATGTCGCCGGGCCGGGCGGCAGGCATTGTGCCCACTTCTGCTATTTCAGCTTCCGACTGCCAGATGCCTTCATAGACTGAGCCATAAAATTTGCCTACCGGCTGCCCTGGTTCCAGGCGGGAAACAAACTTAGCATGGGGGTTCACGTTTCCGCCACCTACCCATCCGGCCCACAGAAAAGGTGCACCACCCAGCGAGGTGATTTTATTTCTGTTAAAGGAGATATTAAAATTAGTCGTCCAGTTGAAATCACCGGCCATGTTCACGCTGTTGATACCTAGCTCTATGCCTTTGTTTTGCATAGAGCCTGTATTTTGCAGTACACTGCTGAAGCCTGACTGGGAAGGCACCGGTACGCTCAGCAACAGATCGGTGGTTGTTTTGTAGTAATAATCCGCAGAGAGAGACAACCGGTCTTCAAAAAAGCCCATATCCAGTCCGATATTCCATTCGCTGGTTTTTTCCCAGCTCAAATCCGGGTTGGCAAGGTTGGCAGGATAAGCGATAGGGGTGGCTGTTTCGTTGAAGATATAGGAACTTCGGGTGCCGAAGGAGGTCCCGATTCTTGAGATGGATTGGTACACCCCGATCGATTCGTTTCCTGTTTTTCCAAAACTGGTTCTTAGCTTCAATTGACTGAACAGGTTAAGCTGTTGAATAAACGCCTCTTCGCCTATTTGCCAGGCAAAAGCCACCGATGGGAAATAACCGTATTTGTTGTTGGCCCCAAACTTTGAAGACCCGTCAATACGCAATGAGGTGGTAAACAGGTATCGGTCTAGCAAAGAATAGTTTATCCTGCCCAGGTAGGAGAGGAGTTGCCATTGCTGCGCACCGGTACCCGGCGTGCGGGGATTGGTGCCCAGCCCCAGGTTGTTGTAGGCAAACACGTCGCCGGGGAAACCCCATGATTCTGCACTTAGGCTCTCGCTGTTTTCCTGCTGATAGGTAATGCCGCCCAGTAGGGTAAACCGATGATTGTTGTTGATCACTTTTTGGTAGGTCAGCGTGTTGGCATTGGTCCAGTTAATGGTTCGGACACTCGATTGGCTGGCCTTGCCACCTGCGCCTGCGGCACCTTCCGAACCGATAGGATAATAGGAATGCCAGCGGAAATCAACAATATCAGCACCAAACCGGACGTTCAGATCAAGGCCCTCCAGGATGTTGTAATTGCCAGCAACGTTACCAAGCATCCGCAGGGTATTGCCTACTTGCTGGTATTTTTCTGTCATCACCAACGGGTTTTCCCGTCCTCCACCATAAGGAAAATTTGCCAGACTGGAAGGCTGGCCTGTGCTATCTCGGGCAGGAATGGTGGGCAACGCTTCATACAAGGCATCGATCACATTGGATACACCTTCATATCCTTTGGTATCGGTAGGTACAATCTTGTTGTTGGTCACTGTCAGCATCAAACTCTGACTGATGGTCAGCCGCTTGCTGACATCGGCATCCAGGTTGATGGTAGCCCCATACCGTTTGAAATTGGTGCCACTGATGATACCATCCTGCCCGGTGTAGTTTCCTGCAATCAGGTAGCGTAAGTTGTCCTTGCCACCAGAGAAGGAGAGTTTGTATCGTTGACTTGGCGCTGTTCGGAATACTTCATCCTGCCAGTTGGTTCCTTCACCAAAAGAAGCGACTTCTTCCTCGGAATACACCCTGTTCTGTCCTAACTGATCGGCTCTTTCGTTGGCCTGTTGTGCCCATTGTGTTGCGGTCAGAAAACCGAGCCGATGACTGAGTACCTGCATACCCAGGGATGTCTCAAAGTCAATATTTTGCTGGCCTGACTCTCCCCGTTTGGTGGTAATCAGTACGACACCATTGGCTGCCCGCGAACCGTAGATGGCGGTGGCGGAAGCATCTTTAGCACCTGGATAGAGGCAATTTGGGAAGGGTCAATAGAATTCATCGGGTTGGGCGGTGCCCCGAAGGTGCCCGGGTCATTTTGTCCGCTGGTGGCCAGCTCCGTAGAAATAGGAACGCCATCGACCACATAGAGCGGCTGGCCTCCCGCAGAAAGCGAAGCTGTGCCACGCACCTGCACCGAGATGCCTCCACCAGGCGCGAAGGAATTCCTTCTCACATTGACCCCGGCAACTTTTCCCTGCAACGCCTGATCTGGTGTACTCACCGTGTTGCTTTCTATATCTTTGCTGGAGACAGAGGCAATCGCTCCGGTCAGGTCTTTTTTCTGCTGAGTTCCGTAACCAATCACCACAACTTCTTCCAATGATTGTGTATCAGACGACATACTGACATCAATAGAGGTGCGGTTGCCAATGGTTATTTCCTGGGTAATAAAACCTACGGAAGAGGAATACCAGCACTTGTGAATCATCGCTAACGGTCAGGCTATATGTTCCATTAATATCAGTTACGGTTCCTTCCGTTGTCCCTTTGACGATTACATTGACGCCCGGTAAAGTTTCTCCATTTTCATCGGTAACAATTCCCTGTAGACTTCGCTCCAGATAAGTCGAGGTTTTCGGTGCTGCGTCGTTTCCGTTTATTTCGTGTACAAAGTGTATTGTTTCGGATACAATTTTATCTGTCTTTCTTGTGCCATAAGCCCGCGATTCTCCGGGCAAACAATAGATGCTGAAGCTCAAGGCCCAAAGCAAACAAGGGATAATTTTGAAGTGAATGAGTTTTAGGTGTTGCATAGCCAATCATAATTAGTTTTAGGTTGTGTATACTCCTTTCCATAGTATTTACTGTAGTCCAGTAGAGCTATAGATTTCATAGATGACCACACGGCATAGCAGTCCTGCCACCTCTTTATCAGAGGCAATGAAGCATCAAGTTTATATGAATAAAACTTTTGCCGCTTATTGTGGTAGAGAATGCTGTAGGCATATGCGTTGTCCTATAAGGGCTGGTTGGCCTTAATATCCTAGCATCAGCACCCACTTTGTGTGCATAGAAAATAAGAATCGGGAATCAATCTGATTTTTTACAGATTACTTACATTTGATGTGTCGCATAATATTATTTGTTTTAGGTTGCATTTGATTATTTATAGCAATGAATTAAAGTATTTTAAGCTTAATAAAACACTTTTTTCAAATCAGTTTAAATCATCAAACAAAAATATCCAGATAAACTACCTCATCGGATACTGGCATGATTCCATGTTTTCTTAAAGAATTGAAGTAGAGGCTATCTCCGGGTTTCAGATGATACTCCACATCTCCCACCTGCATTTTCATCTCTCCGCGAAGCACAAAAATAAACTCTTCTCCTTCATGAGATACGCGATGAGGTTTAACCTGTCCTTTTTTAGCAACAAACAGAAAAGGTTGCATCTTTTTTTCATGAATCTCAGATGCATAAGGATAAATTTCGTAACCCTTATCTGTAGGTGTAAAATTCTCTTCCGCTTTTTGCTGACTGGTCATCACGGCTGTCAGCCAACTTTCCTGTTCCAGAATACTAGACATACTCGTGCCCAGGGCTTGTGCTATCTTCACCAGTGCTGCTACAGAGGCACTGTTTTGTTATTTCAATCTTGGATATCATACTTTTGGATAATTCGCTTAAATCTGCAATCTCCTGTAATGTCCTTTTTGGTTAACCCGTAAGATTCTGATCCGATCACCAATATTCAGCTTATTAGAAACTGTTTCTATATCCATCAAATAACTCTGTTTATATATATTCAACCTTGTTGAATGAAGGTAAACCATTTATTTAATAAAACAAATTAATTCAGAATAAATTTTAATGTTATTATTTCTTCTAAAGTATTAGACCAGTTAAGCTACATCCTTCTTTAGTTGTCACCTTGTTCAGTGTACATAATATTGTATTGATTCTCTGCATAACATACCTTACTTAGACTAATCTGGCTGGTTTTTGCTTTATTTTCATAAAAATCCTAATTTCCCCCAGGGCAGCAAGCCACCAATAACATACCCAGTGCTACGCTGGTGATGGGATTGAAAAGATAAATCAAAAGAAAGGTAACTGCCGGAAGTAGTACTATCTGACTAACCAGACCAATGGCTATGGCTTCAAGCAGTAGACGGCGAAAGTCATTGAGGGTTAGCTCTAAGGCGATCCCGAACATGGCCACAGCCAGGCAAACATTCATCAGCACCAGGCTGCTTTGGTCAAAGTGTAAAGTTAGTTTATCCAGTACTTCCATAAGCCGCAATGATCAATAAAAAGCAGCTTAATAGACCTGTTAGGTTTTGTTTATCAGAAGGTTAGGTCTAATTGGTAGTTGGCAAGCCCCGCACAGATACCTATTATCTTGTTTTTGAGTCGCTGGCTTTTAAGTCGGCACCTGTTTTTCAAGACGCGGTATTTCTTCATTCTGCCAATAGCGTGCTCTACGAATATCCGCTCTTTACTCACGCTCCTGTTCTTCTCTTTCTGCTCATCACTCATTTGGGGTGAAGGATTCTTCTTTGACTTCCCGGGCTTCTTTTCTCCAATGACCAACTCCTTGAAGGTATAGTGTTTGTCCACCCCCACAAATCCTAAGTCAAAAAGTACCCTAAGATTTCTGAACCAGCCCTGCCCAGGAGTAAATTCGTTTTTGAGAATTCCTATGTCTACTTGGCTACCCGCCTACAAGGCACTCACATAGTAGATGCGCCGCTTTTTATCAGAGAACAACAAAGCAATATGTGTATGAGTTGATTTCTTACCGCTATACTTAACTCTTTGACTATCATAGCTTTCTGGTCGCTGGGTCAAGTTCTCAAAGCCGTCAATGATGATCTCTTCGGTCTGCCCAAGACAGTCCTCAAATTCCTGACTATTGCTGAATTCTCGCTTAGGCATACCTTTTTTTTCCAGCGTCTGCTCCAGTAGCTCCGAGAAGAAATGGTATCTTTCGTGCGCACTGGCTGAGGACATACCAAAGACTAATCCCTGACATCCCCAAATCAAACCATTCTTGTTATAGAATAAAACAAAGAAAAGTCCATCACCTAGCGTTCTGAGTTTAGGCCAGTTCTCTACGCACTCCTCTAGATACTCTTGGTAGGTTTGTCCATGCTGCTCGTAATAAGTTTGTTTCATCGTGGAGAGTAGGCAGTCAAACTCTTCTCGGCTAAAGCCAGTGGCATCTTTGAATTGTCGCTTGGAAGTTATCTCTGAATAGTTCATGATTAGCTTAGTGCAAAGTAAGCGCTATCAGTATAATTTTAGAAATATTGGATTTGCCTATCAAACTCCTGAGAAAGCAGATATTAGGACAACACCCGTTCAGGGATATGAATTGGTCAATTACAACTATAAACGGTTTGCGCCAGGTACAGACAAAAGCCATGATGTATGGCTTGCCTCACTGGCACCGGAAGGTACGTTGCCGTTGCACATTGTGTTTGCCGAATCTGCTATTGATGCGATGAGTTTTTATCAGCTGCATCGGCACCGACCAAATTTTGCGCAGGCACTATATGTTTCGGTAGGAGGGACCCTAACCAACGGGCAGGCCGAAGCGGTTGTAGATCGTTATCCGGATGCTAAGATACATGCTGCTTTTGACAATGATCTGAATGGCAGCTTATACACCATACGGCTCTCAGCAATCAAAGCACAGAAAGCCTTGACAGTCACGCGGCAGCTTGAGCGTAAAGAAATCCTTTTTGAATTGTCGAATAAGAAGTTTGCCATCCCTATAGATCAGCTTAGTTTGGAGAACTTCAAAAAGGAAAGCGGCTTACGTCCTTTGGTGCGAGAGCATAAAAGTCAAGGGAAAGATTTCAATGAAATGGTACAACAACGTTTTTACGCACAACACCATGAGAAAGTCTCCGATACCCCAGTGGCCAAAGTCCGAAATCTCTGGAAGCAGTAACAGATGTTTTGTGATCTGTCCTTCAGGAAGTTATGTACTATTGAAGGTGTTATTTCCTTTGATAATAGGGCTGATGATTGTTGTAGTAGCTATTTGGCTACAACAAAGCTATTGGGCTTTGTTGTCAGTGCTACCTTTAGGGTATGTTATGTACAAAGCAGCTTACCTGATGCTCTTACGCTATGAAGTGAGCCAGGGCCAAATCAGGTATTACAGAGGTATATTTAACCGTAGAGCTGACTTTTAGAAATATACAGAATCAAGGATTTTGAAATTAGCCAGCCATTTGTATTACGTCTGCTAGGAATCATGCATTTTAGTATGACTACTTCAGATAAGTCTCATCCTGTTTTCCGGATGGAAGGCATCCCCAAGAGCAATATTGCAGATACAATACGGGAACTGGTTGAGCGTGCACGTTTGGATAAGCGGGTTTATGAAGTTGATTAAAAACAAATTGAAGATGAAAAGATTTTATCTTTTTTCTGCTTTGTCTCTCTTCCTTCTTAGCTGCCAGGACAAAGATAATCCTGTCCCAGATGAGCAACAGGCTGTTTTTCGCATTAGCTATACACAGAAGGGCGACCTGGAAGGGTTTACCAAGATGTTTACCTATGACACCAATCTAGCCAGCAGCGAAGATTTTGTATAGGTTGACAGCAAGCAAACAGTGCCTACATATCTAAGCACAGACAGCCTTACTGATCCTAACTATGCTATAGAAACCAAAATGACGGTCAGAGAAGTGTCTATCAATATCACGCTGGGATGGATACCCACTAGGGCTTGGCAGGATGACTGGTTATCGCCGGACGAAATAACAGTTGAGTTCTTAGTCTGGAAGAATGATGAGCTTATTGATACAAAAGAAATCATGCTTAGCTCAGAGGATCAACCTCCTTCAGAAAACTTTCAAAAAAGCTATACGGCAACCCCTTAACCTATCTGATGATGAAAAAAAGATCATTTCTTGGATTGCTACCTATTGTCTACCTGCTCTGTGTAGGGGGATTATATAGTGCAATCCATGAAATGTACGAAAGCCAACAAAGTAGGCAAGGGCTAATTAATTTAATTAAGCCAGACAAATTGTTCTCTACCAGAGAAGGTTATTTGAAGAAAAAAATGTTGACTGATGAGTCGCTGAATGATGCTATTCGCTATCTGAAAGGTATAAAGTACATTCCAGAATCTCTTGATAAAGCCGATATACAAAATTGGAACGTTACTAGCGATAGCACAGCGTACCTGATTTGCCTTCAAGATACTTTTTGCCTTGCATCGAATTATTATACCTTAAAGACACCATTGGGAATAATTTTGGTGAAATGAGTCACTGCGGAATAGCATTTACAAAAGTGTGTAAAACTGTAAATATTTGCACGTGTATAAGGCCGGTTTATGTTAAGTAGTCTGAATACTAATTTCCAATAGCTGATTAGAGTGGGATAATAACGCCGCTCCTATAAGCCCTCGCAAAACGGTAGATCTCCATGTAATATTGCCTGTTAGTATAATTATTTAAATAACATATACGTAGCTAGATACCTATTCCTATAAGTGACAAAGTAGAGTTAGTGATTGTCAACAAATAACATTTACAATTTTGGTAGAATTTTGTAATTCCATTCTCCCCTAAAATTGCTTCTATCAATACTTATGGCTCTCATTTCTTCATCTGATATTTTTAGGCCTTTTTTGTATTGTTTATCGTCTACTTTGGCTTGTACTGTCAACCCTTTTTCTGTGGTTGTATTTGCTATTAAATTCACTATGACTTCAATGCTTGTCAATGGTTTTGCTCTCCAGTTTTTGGATATGTAGGAAAATAACCGATGTTCTATCGCCCGGCGACCCGGTTTGTTCCATTTACTTGTTCCTGGCGGAAAATGAGAAATACTTATTTCTAAACCTGTTTGTGTCGCTAATTTTTGCAGCTCCGTTTTCCATAACCGCCCCCGTACACTATTACTGCCGCCACTATCGGCTGTTATGTATATTTTTTTCGCATCCCATACTGTTGTTTCCCCATTTCCAACCACCAGGTACGGATTGAATGTACTGCGAATTCTGCGGTATCACTACTAATACCTACATTTACAAAGCCTTCATTTTTAGCCATATCATAAATGCCATAGGGCACAGCTTTCCCTAATTCCTTGTCTATAAAATCATAGACCTTTACCGCTATTGGCTGTTTTTTAACTTCCCATTCCTGTCCGTTATTTTTGTAGTTGCCGATGAGTTCCTTCTTTTTACAATCCACCGAAATTACAGGACAATTCTCGTTCATAAATGAAATGGCCGTGCTGTTGATGTACTCAAATTGTTGATCCCTATCTTCATTCTTAGCCCCTTCATACGTTTTCTTATTTGCCTGAAGACTATACCCCAGTTCAATCAGACATTGGCGAACCACTTCATGGCTAACCTTATATTTTAATTCTGTTAATTCCGCTAATATCTTTCTGATACTTTTGCTGGTCCACATCAACGGGTTCATTGGGTTGCCCATCGTATGGGGCGAAACTAAACCCTGGATGGCTTCTAGCATCTGGGGCTGGTGTTCTATGACTTTTTTTCTTCCACCTCCTACTTTCCGAATACGGGCCATGAAAACAGAATCTTCCGCATCAAAAGACTCCATCCCACCTTTGGCTATTGTCCGCCGTGTTACAGATGATAACTTGGCAATTAAAGACTTGCCGCCCCAGCCGATACTTGCAGCCTCAGCAGATAAATAAATCCTGGCTTGTCGCTCATTCAAAATGGGTAAAATGGTGTTTATACGTGTTTTGATAACCTCATCAGTCTCCATTGTTTTTATTTCAAAGGTAACTAATTAATTCTAAATGTTGTGCATTTTATTTATTGACAAATCCTTAGCAGAACAAACCGGCTTCAAGATAGCAGGCTACGATACATACCAGCATGGCAGAAAAGTATTAGCCTTTTTGCAGAACCCCGAAGAAAACGAAGTAGCAGGTTATAAGCTCAAAGATTATCTTTTGATTGGCAACTCTCACGATTATAGCAGTAGTTTCTGGATTGGCAACACTTCGGTAATGCTTCGCTGTGCCAATCAGTTTACAAAACGCAATCAGCAGTTCTCCGTGAGCCACACGATCAACAGTCAGGAACGGATCGATAAACTATTACATAGCTTTGATGCTTATTTGCAGCAAAACAAATTGCTATATGAAGACTTTGAGCGGTTTTTGAATGCACCTATAGAACTTGATACCATTGATGAAGCCATTGCCGAGGTGATGAACATTCGGTTACAGGAGACGGCTGGGCATCTCCACGCTAGGCAGCCTTCCGTTAGTACTCGTAAAAAAAATTTATATCAACAAGCCTCAGCCAGCATCCACCGAGAATGTTTTGACCTTGGCAAGAATGTGTGGGGCCTATTTAATGGTTTCACTCACTTTACCACGCATGTCAAAAAAGCCAAAGAGAAGACCTTTGGCAATGCATTGGGTAGTATGGCTGATCTCAATGAACGTGCCTACCGATACTGCCAATCCATAGCACATTTAAACTAACTTGTAGAGAGGTTTGCCCGGTATTACGGAGCGGCGGCCGCTGCCGTGCCGCTTAGAAAATTCATTTCATAATATCGGGCCAACTTTTTCTCCATCCTAATAAATTAATACTCTTTTCCCCTTTTGTTATGCAATACCGTGAATTGTTCTTTTGTCGGACGAAATCATTTTATTTGTATGTAGCCCAGCAACAAGGCTATCAAGGTGGCTACCCTGTTGTTAGTGAAACCTTTGTAAAGGTTAAAGCTGGGTCGGGCGATGGAGTTCGCCATATTGTTCAAAGACATCCATCTTTTCTGAAGTCAGACAGTACCAAGATTGTTAATGATTGTCTTCGTAAAGGTCACTTTTCACCTAGACCCTATCGTGCCGGGCAACTTTGCGACCGACGCCCGGTGATGGCAGCATTGACGCTTGTGTGTTGGCTTTATTAGATCATTTTCTTTCCTCTGTAGGGCTTTCTTTATCCGAGATATATCAGTTAGCCTATCCCGAGGAAGAAACTTTAACTGCCGATAGAATCGCTGAAATCAAAGACTTTGCTCATTGGCAGGGAGTAGCCCTCCCTGAGCATTGGAATAGCATAGACTTACTGCTAAAGTCATTACATGAAGTCAATTTTCATCTGAGCGGCATTCCGCAACTGGCAGACATAGTAACTGAGCGGTTTGCTCATCAGTTTTTAATTACCTGATGATCTAATATCTGTTCTGGCTGTATTGCACAGACAATTTTATAGCTCAATGGTCTATCATCACTTTCTTCCAGGCATAAAATACCCGCATGTATCTGGTATTCCTTATATTGCTTCAAAAACTATGGGTAAACGTTCGAAAATAGATCAACACCAAACGGAACTGTTTCAGCAGCAGAGAGAAGCTATTTTAAAGCAAATTGGTGGTAAACTGGAAGAACAATTTGAAAAAAAAAATGTCAATGCCAATATGGTAGCTACAGCAACACGAATGAAACCTGAAACTTTATACAAAATACGTGACGGTTTGCAATTTCCTGCCTGTGAGACTATCATTAAAATAAAACAGATTATCCCAGAGCTTAACCTAAACTGGTGGCTTTTTAACCAGGGAGAACCGAATTTGCAGATGAGTAACATTTTGCTGCAAGAAAATGAACGGTTGAGAAAACAGGTTCAAGCTTATCAACAAGTAATACAGGATGCTCAGCAGTTATTTACCAAGGTAAATTTGTCTGAAGGCCCTAATCCTATTAAATCCGCAGAACAATCGCAAAGCTAAAACTTATGAAAACTAATAGCATCAGATTACAATGTTTTATCCGCTCTCGAGAAGTTATAGAGATGCTGGAAAACTATGATAGTGATTGTCTTTACTATCTCAATAATGATGATACACCTTTAAGCTTAAAAGAAAGTCTTAAAATTAGGAACCATTCTCCTAGTGGGTTTGGGCATGGTTATGGTGGCTCCGGTCCGGCTCAATTAGCATTGGCTATCTGTCTTAAACTTTATCCTATTGAAGTTGCTAAAGCTGTTTACCAGCAATTTAAATGGGAATATATTGCTACCCTGCCGAGCCATCAGGAGTTTAACGTACTACTGAAAATACCAATTAATCCAATTGCTGCTTGGGTTACACCTAACCGAGGCACCGATTACATTTGATATGGTTGCTGAAATCCTATTTGGAAAAATAAGTACAAATTTTAACGAAGGCTAACGGAATACATAGAGCAGTATTTTGCAAGCAAAACTAGAGACAAATCCAAATCGGAAGCAGGTGTATTAAGTAGAAAATACTAAAAAAATATCATACATAACAAAAATTGATCATAAGAGATGAATGTTGACAATAAATCATTTGATGATAGACTTAAAAAAAGCAAAAAACTTAAAGGTGTTGTATTGA
This sequence comes from Cyclobacteriaceae bacterium, assembly GCA_958296015.1. Taxonomy (GTDB): domain Bacteria; phylum Bacteroidota; class Bacteroidia; order Cytophagales; family Cyclobacteriaceae; genus JAJNNC01. The sequence goes on along the minus strand of CATQIH010000017.1, from coordinate 59,127 downwards.
TTCTGCTTCTTGCAGTTTTTACAACTTCTGTTTCATTTATAATGAAATCTTTACATGCTTTATCCGATATAATTAATTATAGTTTACCAATGAATTTCGGTGGCATACTTATAGTATCATTAATTGTATTTGTTGCAGGTATAGCAGCTTATGGGCTTTTTGTACTTAAAAACAAAGATTTATACTGGTTTGGATGTATAGAATTAGGATTAGCGTTAGGAGTTATAGCTGATACATCTTTGAGAGCTAACAATGGTGATATTCTTCAATGGTCAATATCATTTATAGTCACCTTGCTTACTGCTGTAAGTGGTTTTGACAATATCAATGCAAAGTATCCTTTCTATAAAAAATAGTCTAAGTGACATCTTGGTAATCAAAAAATATTTATACGTTTCTTTACGCTCTTCAATTCGGCAAGAATCTGATAAGAATCAAATGTTGACTATAGTGATGTAATTTGATGTATTACGGAATTTCTGCGTATACTTCATTTTATCTAGCTAATTGACAGCTAACTATAGTTCATTTCCAAAATCTTGCCCTTTACTTTTTGTTCCTTCCTGCTTTTGACGCTGCTGCATAATATCAGCATAGCGATTAATGTCTTCTTCACTAAGATTAGGATAATCGATCTTGAGTTGTTCCTGTAGGCTTCGTTTTGGGCTTTTATGCTGGCCGCTTAGCTCATAGGTTCTGTCAAGAACACTTTTTGGATCTAGCTCCTGTCTGCGGTAGTATTCTGCTGATTGCTGTAAATATCGATATGGTATATCCGGGTTTTCTTGCCTGCTTAGTTCTCTTTCAAAACTGGTGATTTTTGTACGAGGAAACCCAGCGAAATGAGTATGTATATCTTCTTTTAACTGTTTGGGTTCATAATATGAAGGATAGTCTTCCGTCATTCTTTCATACAGCCGCCGCATGTCAGAAGCACGAACATGGTATTTTTCACCTACCACCCCCGCAATGACTCCTTGTGCATGTATGCCTTCTTTGGAAAGCTGGCGTTGCAGTACAAAGGCACTTTCACCAGTAGAAATAGAATCATCAACAATATAGGAAGGGCGTCCTTGTTGTACAAGTTTGTCTAGTTTCTGGCTATTGAAACCAAATCGGCGGGGATCATAGGTACGGTCTTGATAGTTATGCTTAATTTTTGACTCGGAATAGTGAGCTACCCAGATCATATCTTCCTTTGCATTGATCAGATACAGGTCTGAACGTTCTTTCTTTAGTTGGGTGGCCAAGTGAGCGGGTACTGTATTGGTACCTGTTGTTGAAGGCATAATAATTAAATTGCTGCCTTGTGGGATTTTCTCTAACATAGAACGCATCCCAGGTACAAACTCTTTTGCGATAGTCCGTGTATAGATATCATCACGACCAGGACGGGCAACTAATTCTTGCTTAAGCAAACGAAGGCGAGATCGGTCAAGCTTAGTTCCAGGTCCACCGCCAAAAGAAAGGTTTAAATCAGGATCAACCGAAAATTCGGATTTTTCTCGGTTCATATGTCAGAATCCAGATTCATATCCGGATAACATGTCTCTAGACTTGGATTTACAATCCACTTACGTCGCCATGCTCGTGCAGCATTTACTGTTTTTATTGGGATGGCAGTGTATTCCTGAAAACTGATTTCACCACGGCGATATGCATCCATCTTGTCAAACACTTCTTGGTACTTGGCGGGCACGGTTTTGTTTTCTCTTGCTATAACGTTTTCGCTAATTTTGCTCATAAGTTTCAACCTTTGCTATGTGTAATATACGAAATTTTTGTGCAACAAGTTAGTGTTCTGTTGTAAAACAACTTTCATAAGTTATATATCAAAGAAGGGTAGATCATATATTTTTCCTTTTTTGATAAGACTTTTCAAACGCTCACGTATGGCTATTTTAGTAAATTCATTTTGTTTTTCCTGTATCATTTTGGAAGCAATCTGGACGGCCATTGCTGTAGGTGAATCTACTGCAATAGTTGTATAATCGTATTCATACTTATTTTTACCTTTTCCTCCTTTTTTGGAAGTTGTGCCAGTTGCTTTGCTAACTGTCTTTTCTTCTTCATCTGTAGTAGGTTTTTGCTCCGCCAAATTTTCCTGCCTACTTTCGGACTTCTCTTCCTGATTTTTGGGTGTATCTACAGAAACTGGCAATTCCGCTGAGTGTCGCTCAGCAGAGTGCTGTTCAACTGTTTTTTGCTGCATATCACTTTGTTCTGTTTGTTCTATTACAGGACTTTGCGGCTCCTCCCCTTTCTTAGGATAGGCATGATTGAAAGATTCTTGCCTGATCAATGCTGCTACCTTTTTCCTGGAGCCTCTTTTAGGAACTATGCTAGATACTTTTTTTGTATTGTCTGCCATCTTGTTATAAGTTAAATTTTTCTACCAATTCATCCATGAAGATTTTAAATTCATCCCTTACCTTATCAATTTCTTTACTTTCACTGCTCACGTAGCTTTCATAGGTATTGAAACGTGAATAAATTGTGAGATCACGCAAAGTAGATTCAAACATATCCACTCCTATATCCTGGCAAAAGGAAGCAATCTGTTTTTCTTCTAACCACCCCCTTTTCCGATTAATGACAGCGAACAATTTAAAATCTATGTCTTGCTCTGTAAGTTTGTACTCTTCTATTTGTTTAATTGTCTGAATATATCTTTTGTCTGACAATAAATCCGCTTGTTGCGCTACAATAGGTAATAGTACAAGGTTAGCTTCCATGAGCACTTCAATCAGATCTTCATCACTAATACTCCCTTGCATATCTATGAATACTACATCGTACTGATTGGAATCAAGGTCGTCTAGAAAATCTACCACTTTTGTTACTGGTATGCTATGAATTTCATAAGGGAATTCATCTGCATAGTCCTGGTCTTCTGTACGAACATCAGTTAGTGTGCCCTGCTCATCTGCATCAATGACTAACACTTTTTTGTGGTAGTCTATGGCTAGTGAATTTGCTATCAATGCAGTGAGAAGTGATTTGCCCTTTCCTCCCTTTTGTGCTGATAATATGAATTTTTTCATGGATTTATATTTTTACACTAATATAAAATTAGTTTTTTATAAAGCTAAATTTTCATTAAGTTATAAAAAAATATTTTCAAAAATATGCCTTTTTATAAAAATATGTAAATATAATAATGTAGGAATGTAAAAATAAATGTTAACAAAAATACATTTACATTAAATAGTATATTGGTTAAAATGTAAAATTACAAAAAACTAAAAACATAAAAATATAAAAAGTATGGTTTTATGGGATTATTTTTTTATGTTTTTAAAAATACACATTTTTATGAAAAACTATAGTCATACAAACATGAAAACACACAAATGTTATTTTACGCTATCATGATACTATGTTTGTATATATTTATAAATACGTTTTTTTATAAAAAATTAAAACTAACAAAAGTTGGTTTCACTTGAAATAAGTAGCAGTATGTATAAGGGTTGAGAATGGAAATAACATAGAGCTTTTACAGATGACAAAGTTTGATTTAGTCTATAACAGTAAAGCATTGTAAGTTACAAATCATAGCAAATCATAGCAAGAAGTAAAACTCTATTTATCAAAGTTTCTTATGTAACTTATTGACAAATAGAGTTTTATGGCAAAAAACATAGTTTTTTGAAATTTATTTGTATACTATGATTTGTAAAGTCCAGTAAATCAGTTGTTTTGTGTATACAAAAAGAATAGTATGCCCGGAAGAAAGTCGTTACAAATAGATGCAGACGTACATCAAAAGGTAAGTGAGCAAGCGGAACTTGCAGATAGTAAACTTAAGGAGTATGCAGAGGCAAGCATGATGTTTTTTGCAAGTCGAGGTATCAATCCGTTGACTTACAAACCAAGAATGGAGTTTGATATTATACAAACGCAGAAGAAAAGTACTGATAAAATTATCAGTTTTATCAAGCATCAAGAGCAGACATTGTTACAAAAAATCACAGAAGAAGTGGTGCGAGGTAGGCTATATCAGGATGCTCTTATTGTTTTACTTGTAGATCACATAATAGATCCAAATTTGAGGGAAGAGAAGCTGAAAGAGATCGTTGATTATGTGGAAAATATGATGAAAACGAATAAAAATTTATAAATGTATATCAAAATTATTAATCCACAGCAGGACGGAAATAAGATATATAATAATACTGGATCAGTTGATCAACTGGTAGAATATCTGCGGCATGAGGAACGTGAAAATGAGAAAGAAGATATCCCAAAAGAAATATTTTTTAATCATACAAGAGACAGAATTTCTGCAGAAGAAGTAAAAGAAAAGATCAATAATAATGTAAAAGGAGTGAAGGTAAATGAAGAAAAGTTTTATAGTATTATTGTCAATCCTTCGGAAGATGAGATAGTGCATATCAAAAACAATGATGATCTTCTTAGAAAATATGTTAGGCAAGTGATGGAAAACTATGCGCAAAATTTCAAGCTCAAAAATGGACGAAAGCTGGCATCCACTGATCTGGTATGGTATGCCAACATCCACAATGATCGTGAGGTAAAAAATATTGATTTGCAGAACAGTGAATTACTTAGTCAAAAGGAGCAGCAACGAATTAAAATATTACAGGATAGCGGCAATGCCTATCATGAGCTTGAAATTGATCACCTTATCAAAAGAGCAGAAGCGAGGGAGCGTAAGAAATTAGATAGAGAAGTGTTCAGGGTAGGAGATAAGAAGCCGGGGCTAAACAAGCATGTTCATATCATTGTATCCAGAAGGGATAATCAGCAGAACATCACATTGAACCCGAGAACAAAGCAAGAGCGGTTTCATATTAAAGGATTTCAGGAAAAAAGTGCTCGTAATTTTCAAAGCATGTTTCAATATGAAAAAGAAACCCTTAGAGAAGGGTTCTATAAGAAGTATAATGAAAAAGACCAGCAATACTTTGACCGAAAGATCGAGGCAGCCACCGAACAGATGAACAAGCATTTGGGGGAAGAAAAAATAGATGCTGATCGCATGAAAAAGATTGGTCAGGATTGTCAATACAGTAAAGCATATTTTATAAATTTGACTAAATTAAAGTATAAGTTCATGGAAGGCAATTTCGTGCATGACCCTTATTTTTTTGCCATGCGCGGAAGAGAGCAAAAAGAAAATGAATACTTAAATAACCTGGATCGTCAGTACTTTACTCATGCTGGTCAAGCCCGTAAAGGTGACACATTCCAACGGATGCCAAGTCAAGAAAAAACAGCGGTTTCAGCCGCTCAACTTTTGAGTGTGTTAGGTAGTGCAGGTCGGGGGCCTCTAATGATTAAGGATACGTTGCTTTTGGATGAGGAAAGAAAGAAATTACGAAAATTTAAAGAGCGAGGGCGTGGCGGGGATAACATTGAAATGGGATAACTATGTTTTTTTCACAACAGCTACTTCAGATGGGTTTCTTTGGAACCGTCTTTTTACTGCTTTTGCTTTCAGCAGACTATTACCTGCTTACATTTTATGAAGGCGATATTGCCCCTTGGTTTGCGAAGCTATTATTTCTTTTTGAAAGGTTAGTAGTGCCCATCCGCGTAGCGTTCATCGTGCTATACTTTGTGATACTTTCTGTGGCTAATAAAATTCCTCGCTATCAAGGTCCGCAGCATCAAAATAAAAGCTTTGAAATACATAGCGTGGTACAGGGTATGGCACTCATTATTTTTCTGTTGAGTGTTTATTTATTGATTAACTTTGAGAATACCTCTATTTCTTTTCGCATAGGTTATCCCATAGTACTGTTCAGTATCATCGTATTTTTACCTTTTTGTCGTTTCTTATTTCCGGAGAAGAAGGATAAACTAGGAAGCCTGGTAAAGCGAAAAAAACTTGTCACGAAAGATTCTATCAATCTACAAACAAAGGGTAGGGGGTGGGTCAATGTACCAGAACCTTTCAGGCATACCATTGTCATTGCCGGGTCTGGGTCTGGGAAGACTGAATCGGTGGTACGTCCGTATATGTCACAGTTTATTGAGAAAGGTTATTGTGGCATCTTATATGACTATAAATTTCCGACGCTCACTAATGAACTTAACACCATCTTAATTCAGCATCAAAAGAAAGTACTTTATCAGAAAAAAGCACCTTTTCCGCTGTACGTATTGGATTTTGAAGATATGACCCGATGCCACCGGGTTAACCCTATTCGTCCGGATTATATCAAAGATATCAGCTATGCAGAAGAAATAGCTACCAGCATCTATAACAATCTAGACTTAAGCTCTGTCAAACAAAGCGGGAACTTCTTTATCCGAAGTGCCATCAACTGGTTTACGGCCCTGATCTGGTTCTATAAAGTAAAACATCCTGAGCAATGCACCCTTCCGCATGTGTTCAATACAATTTTGTACCAGGATTTCCAGCATGTCTTTTCCATGCTGCTGAGTGAACCTACGTGCGGGGACTACATCCGCAGCATCGTCACCTCCCTGGATACCAAGGCAGACCGGCAGCTGGGTGGCCAGGTGGCTTCTCTACAAAATGTGATTGCCCGATTGAATACTGCTAAACTGGCCTGGATACTTTCCGGCAATGACTTTGATTTGAACATCAACAATCCGGATAATCCCAAACTTTTATCTATCGGCATGAGTCCGCAGATACGCAAAGCACTGGCACCGGTGATCAGCTGTATCTTTACCGTTGCCCTGCAGCAGATGAATGTGGAAGGCAAACATAAAAGCTTTTTGATGCTGGATGAAGCTACCACCCTTTACCTGGATGATCTGGACCATATAGGCGCAGTGGCCCGTTCTAACAAGATCGCCATGGTACTCATTGCCCAGGACACCGCCATGCTGGTAGAGAAATATGGGTTGCAAAAAGCACAAACCATCATTGCCAATATGAACAATATGTACTTTGGCAGAACCAATCTTCCACAGACAGCTAAAATAATCAGTGAAACTATCGGTAAAGAAGAACGCGAAATCATCGGTAAAAATGTGTCTATGAATTACCATCAACAAGATCATGGAAGTCTAGGGCATAACTTTGGCATACAAGATCGTCCCATCATCAAACCAGAGGAAGTGCAGACCTTGAAGAGAGGCGAGTTCGTAGGTAGAACAACGGATGAAGACCAAGCCTACTTCTATGCTCAGCTTAAAAGGAATAGATTCAGAAAAAAGTATGCAATAGAGCCTTTTGTGCAATTTATGCATAAGTCTGATGGTAGTTCTATAGAAGATAGGGATCTGATCATTGACAGAAATTTATTGCAAATCAAAGAGGAAGTAAAAACGATTATCAACGGTTACTGCAACGTATATGGAAGCCAGACACACACATCCGAATCTGCCTAAGGGCACCGTGGATTTGATTCAAAACATTTATAATAATGATCTGCCGTTCTCTAAAAAACTATGTTTGGCAGAAGTTATGTGGGAAGATAAGCATATGGCTTCAGTCTATGTGCATAGGATAGAAGGAATAATACTGGCTGATACGTGCCTTAACCCTATCAAAGATTCATACGCTGTAATTGTGGATGGTGCAGCATTATTTGCTTATAATATCGGCCGGTTTCCACAGAAGCAATTTTTCCTGTTTGACAGGCATCATTACGAGACGCTTACTAATAAGACAGATCGTTTTCATTACCTAGCATATACATGTTTGGGTGGAGATGGCTTACCGCCTGATATACTGGTGCATGTATATGATCAACATGCTAAAAAGATGTTGGAAGAAATTTATCTCAAAGAGCTTTCCCTTTAAATTGATACACATGTTCAAACAAAAAAAGCCTATCTCTTTACTTCCGTATTTAGGGTTGGTATGTATGGCACTTATCATTCAGCTTTTTATGCCAGAAGATAAACAGTACGTGACTATTAGTTATTTGCCGGAGACGGCTACTGAACCTGTTACTTACCAGGTGCAGCATGAGGGGGTACAACGCATAGGAGACTGTATTACTTTTCAAAATAAAGAGAAAGAGGGCATTACTTTATGTGATCGCTATGAGATCAAGCCATAAAGAGAGATAACGGTAAGCATGATACCAATAAAACCACTACCCTTAAGTTTCGCCTTTTTGCCAACCCATATCCAATTATTTAGACTTACCAAATATTTGTTCATTTTGTAAAGGCGCTCTTGATCAAATGAATACTTTGTGCTACACCAGAAGCAGGCTGATAGTACAAGACATAGATTCCTTCGGCAAAGACAGACAGATCCAATTGCAGGTTCTTTCCATGCCATTCTTTACTGAGCAACTGCCTGCCCTGCCCATCAAAGAGGAGCACACGGCTGTTAGCCTGAAAATTGTCACGATATAAAGTAACGATATCAACTACCGGATTAGGAAAATACCGCAGTGCCACCTCTTCAGATAAGTGCTGATCTGTACCTAACACCATTTGTATTTCAAGCGTATGTGATACCGACTGTGCCGCTTCATAGTTCAGGTTTCCTGACTGTGTAGCTGTAAGTACTACTGTACCTGGTTGAGAGACATAAAGCCATTCTTCCTGAATGTGTGCGTTTCCTGCTGTCACAGCTACCGCTACCTGCAATCCTGAAGAACTACTCGTCTGTAGGCGGAAAGTAGTATCATCAATTGCCACGACTTCCAGTGTTAAGTGCTGAGATGCTTTGCTAATTGTAAGATCTACAGTTACTGACGCAGACTCATAGGTATCATTGCCTTGTTGAAGCATAGTCAATGAAGCTTTGCCTGCACCCAGGATGAACAGAGAGTCCTGATGCATCGCGATCGGTCCACTCGTTTCATAGGTTACAGGCAAATCACTGGTGGCCTCTATGGACAGCAGACGGGGAGCCTGTCCAAACAACAGGGTATCCAAAGCCGTGTAGGTGATCTGTTGGGAAAGCTTTTGTTTATCTGTAACTCTAAACATATGTTCAATCCCTGGAGCCGCATTGTAGATATCATTGCCAGCTTGAGAAACCCGGATCCATACCTCTCCTGTACCGGTAAAAGTAAGCTGATGATCCTTCCATACTGCTGGCCCTTCAATTTCAAGGGTTGTCTCCAACCCACTATTCGTGCTTATTGCATACTGATAGGCTGTCTGAGTTTCTGGCATTTCTGGCACCTCAGACCTTACCGTAATAGATTGATTTTTCTTTCGTGGATTGAAAATAGTAAAACGTTGGGTGACAGGTTGTGCTGCATGGTAATTTTCATTGCCATGCTGTGAGACCTGAACAGTTACCTCACCCTCTGAGAGCAACGTGAAAACAGTATCATCTGCTAGTACATGTTCTGCCCCTTGAAGCACCTCGATATTTACCGGCAAACCGCTGCTGGACTTGGCACTGAAGGAAAATTGTTTGTTTTCTATACTTTGATCCCATAGGCTATCCATAGTAATAAACTGCTGTGCTTTTTCAATTTGAAAAGTACGGGTCATGGGGCTGGCTTGCTGAAAGTCATCATCACCTTCCTGATAGGCCATAATACTCACCTCTCCTGCTGAGAGGATACTGACCCTTCCGTCCAGGATCCGGATATTTTCTGTCAAGGTTTTGAAATTCACTGCAAGGCCAGAGCTGGCATATGCGTTGAGTTCAAAATCTTGTCCACCATAGGTTTTATCTTCAATTTTTTCAAATACGATCTGCTGCGCGGCTTTATGCACCTGAAAAGTTATGATCACTGTTTCTGCAGCCTCATAGTTTTCGTTTCCGGGCTGGATAGCCTTGAGTGCTATCTTACCTGCACCCTCAACAAACACAGTATGTCCTTGAATGCGGCCACTGACTTCCTGCATTTGCAGGGCAACAGGTAATCCGCTACTGGAGGAAACATCCAACTCAATAGAATCTACTTGTGTATTGATATCTTCCGGCTGGCTGAATGTAATAGTCTGTGAAGCTTTGTGAATGCTGAAGTTTACTGTAGTATCAGCCGGATCATACTGCTCATTGCCTGCTGCTGATATTTTTATGGAAGCTTTACCCGCTCCTTTGATCACTACCTGCTCCTGATCAACCTCTATTGGACCTTCCACCCGTTCATATTTCAACGATATATCCGTACTGTTACTGGCTTTGATGGAAAAAGCAGCATCGCCAAAGCTCTTGTCCTTGACAGGATCTACCGAGATAAATTGCGGTAGCCGTCCGGCTGACTTTACCGTCAGATGATCATAATAAAGTGTTACTTTTTCTTCTGCCTGCTGAAACTGTGGATGGGTCACTTCACAGCGGTACACGCCTTCCATCTCTTTTGAAAAGTCTTCTATAATAAGCTGACTGTTCTTTGTTGTTTTGATATATTGATCCTGATGATACCAACGGTATGAACTGTTCAATACCTTCGTATCAATACCTAGATCCAGGGTGAGTTGCTTTTCTGCTTCAACGACTACTTCCTGTTTGAGATGCACAGAATCCTGAGTAGTAGCCCAAAAAACACCCTTATCTTTAAACTCATCGCAATTACATGGATACAGGCTTTCATTGAGCAGCAGATCATCAAAACTTAACTGATTGTGGGTGACCATGAGTTTAGGCTTCATCAAATTATCAGGGATGACTTCCATTTCACCAATGGAAGTGAAGCGGTTGTAACTGACATCCACTTTATCAATAAATATCACTTTAGGCATATGGCCTTCTATTTGATTATAGCTCAGATCAAGATAAGTATACCTGCGATTGGATATTTCTTTGGGAATCTGACCGCTGATCTGATTGTGGGAGAGATCCAGTGAATACATGTCGTCTGCTTTGGGAATGTTGGCCGGAAAGTTTTGAATCTTATTACCGGATAAGTTGATTTCCATGAGTGCCGGGCTACTCAGCAGGTTGTCAGGTATTTCTGAGAGACGATTATAGCTGATGTCCAGCGCGTATAAGCTGGTATTTTGCATTAGTTCACCGGGAACTTTACCAGAGAGATCATTATAGCTCAAGTCAATACCCCTCAGGTTCTTCAATTTACCCAAAGCTTTAGGAACACTGCCCCTGAGTTGGTTATGGTTTAGCTCTACAGACTCCAGGCTTGTCAAATTTCCCAGTGTTTCAGGCAAGGTACTTTCCAGTCCTGCATGGGTGATTTTCAAGATTCTGAGTTTGCTGAGTTGGTCCATCTCATCGGGAAAACTGCCTGATATCTTTCCCTGGTCAATATAGAGGATTTCCAGGTCTTTAAATGCTGATAAGTGATCCATGAAACCATCAACCACCACATCTGACAGGTCAAGGATATTGAGTGCCGTCAGATGGCTGATATTTTCTGTGATTCCATTGGTGAGCCCCTTGCCTGCATTGTTGTGAAACGAAAGCGTTTTTAAAGCAGTAAGCTGATAGAGTTCAGCAGGAATCTGCATATCTTTCCTGGTTTTGCTGCTATATATGCTTAAAGCAGTGACCCGCTGATTCTCTACTTCTACTTCCGACCAGGAAGAAATTGGCTTATTCTTATAAGCTTTATCCCAGCTAGCATCCAGAGTGCCGTTTAATACGGCCACTACTGCCAGTGAATCACCTTTATTAACATCAGGACTTTCTACTGACAACTGCCAGGTAAAGGGGCTGTCTGCATTGGTTTGATATTGACTGATTTTGATCTGGAAAACCTCCCCCTTGTTAACAATACCGGTACGAAAAGGAGTCCCTTTAGAAAAGGAGCCAAAGTAAGCACTATAAAAGTCATCAACCGTTTCACAGTTCTCTCCTGCCACCACATCTACACGGTCAATGGAGGCATCACTGGTAGAAAAAACAAGCTTACCTCTCTTGGGTAGTGTATAACTATAATACCGGTCAGTGGTCTTTTGCATATTTTCTTTTAGGGCCGCTACCGGGCTCCCGCAAAAAGTACCTTGTACCGGATAGGATTCAAAGTAAGTGAAAGATACCAGATCTTTGCTTTCATCAAGCTGTATCTCAGAAAGTCCGATGCCGGAGAAGTATGTATCACTGCCGCTACCGGGCTTATAAGTATCAGAATTAGGATAAGTATCATCACTGAATTGATGTACATCATTGCCAAACAGATCATTCCAAATACCTTTTCGGTCATGGTCCAGACCATCTTCCCCATTGGCTTCTTCCAGATCCAGGACCACCTTATCTTTGGGAACTCCTACATATTGTGCACCTTTTTCGTTGATATGCCAGATGGCAAGCCCCGAGCCGGGAATCCCCTGCTCCCAATGGCGGTTATCGCGATACTCCAGCAGAAAATATTCTTCTTTCACAGGAGTACTGATCCGGTAATAGTTGTCTGCTGAGGCAATGGCAGGCGATAAAGTATAATCCCTGTAGGCAGATAGCTCCTGGATGTTGATCCAGCCCAGCTGGTTTTTGGTCCAGGCAGAAAAATCTGCCGGATAATCTCCATTGCCAGCCCAGACACCATGACCCATCATATCCCAGTAGCCTATTCCTTGTGTTTTCTCAGAAAGGTCATACAGATCCGGTTGTCCCATAAGATGTCCTACTTCATGGACAAGCACCCCTATATCAGTAATACCCGTATTTCTAACCCCCGGAACCATACAATACTGATCCAGCACCTTGCCATCAACATATTGATCTGTACCTAGGCTACCCTTATGAGACCAAATGTATTGCCTACTGCTACCTTCTTCAGCCCCTGGTCCAGCCTGTAACACAATGACACCATCTACATAGCCATCATTGTTGTTATCATATTTGCTAAAGTCTACATCTTTGTCTGCCTGCCGGATAGCCTCTATCACCAGATCTTTGCTGGGACCATATCCATATTGCCTGCCATAGTCATAGATACTACCTTTGGCTTTGTACCAGCCGGTAAAGTCCACGTGGAAATTCAGTTGACCATAACTGGCCTTCCGGTAGTATTGCTCAAATGAAACCTGATCAGCCTGAGCCATGGGACCTTTGAACACCTTTTTGTAGTCAGACACTTCATACTGATGCGGATAATCTTCAAACTCAACCAGGATGACAAGCATGTTCACCTCTCCGGTACTGGGCGTAATGCCGGCAGTTGGACTGAGGGCCTGCAAGGTTGAAGCACCCATACTTTTTGTTTGAGCAGGCAACTCTTCCTGAAGATGTTTGGGTATGACTATTTTACTGTGGCCAGTCAAAGCCTGAATACCGAAGTTTTGAAGTACTTTTAAACCACTGGGTATGAGTTTCCCATTGACCTTGCGGGCATATTCATAGTGTCCCAATTGATTTTTGACAATTGTATAACCATCCGGCGTTTCCTGCCTGAAGTGATCAGCAGTACCTTTCCCAATAAGATTAATTTGACTTCCATCATCCTGGATAACAGTGATGGGATAGGGAGCGGCCTGAAAGTGACAATCCACAGATTGACCAAAAAGGATTCCATGAAACAAAGCCGTGCAAAGACTGGAAAGTAAAAGTGTTCTCAAAAGTGAATATCTAAATGTAATATTTATATAAAAATACAAATAAAAACAATTTATTTATTAATAATGAAAAACTTTATTTTATAACATATAACTATTTAATATTGTAAATAGACATTATAAGGTTTCATGTATAAGGCTTATTTAACCTTAAAATGGTGTTGATCTGGTGGCTCCTGTGTTTGTTACAGAAGAAAAAAAACATCTGTATGTATTTTAGAAAATAAAAAATCCAAATCGGACATTTATCCGTTGAGCGTAAGGTCCTTGGTTCAAATAGGTAAAATTATATAAGGTCAGAACATTCCCTTTCAGTTTTTTAGTAATATTATATTCTTTACCAAAGCCCAACATCAAGCCATTTGCCCATATCTGAGATCGCTCGTCGCTCATGCTTTGTACTGGCATACCTACTTTGAGCAGTTCGTATTCAGCATGTAACAAGAATTTATGGTGCACAAAAGCCTCGGTAAAGACTCTTCCTCCATAGACAGGATGACTGAAAGTAAATTTCCCCTGATGGTTCAATCCCAAGCGATAGGTGCCACCCAAACCGGCACTCCATCTTTTGTTGAAGCGATATCCAGTAACAGAGGAAATATCAAAGGCAGCCGGAGGTCCTTGGTGAACCTGGATCCACATTCCAAGGACCATTCGTTTTTTAAAAGGTTCTCCTTTTAACGAAGTAGCTTTGACGTATTCTCCTTTCTCTGTCTGTACGCTGGAGTATCTCTTTTTGAGTTTACCTAGCTTTTCTTGGGCTGCAATCACTTCATCATTGCGTGTGGCAAAATGATTGACCGCTTTGTTTTTGAGTTTGGCCGTAGCTTGTTGCTGAAGATAATCTTTGTCTTTGTACTGTTCTACTTCGTTTTTATATTGCTGAGGCTTTTGCTGGAGTTGCTGTAATCCTTCTGACTGTTTTTGTATTTCCTGTAGTTCTTTGGTTTGCATAGCCTTTTGCTCTAAGGCTTGCGGGACTTGTTTGACTTCTGAGAGATTACCTTCGCTGATGTCTTTGACATCTTTGCCATACGAAGAAACCTCTTTGCCAATCTTCCCGGCTTCTTGAATTTGCTCTCCTGCTTTGTCAACAGGGGCTAGTTCTTTAACTTTTGAAATTTGCTCACCAGGTAAGGCTTTTATCTGATTTACTTTGTCTGTCGGTAATCCTGTTGTCTGGTTGACCTCGTCCAATTTGGGTACATCAGGTGCATTGGCATCTAGTTTCAGTCCAGTTTCTTGCTCTATATTACTGATTGCTTCTTTGCTTTGCTGTACTTTTTCTACATTGTTGAATTTTTCTTGGACCTTATTTTCTGCCTGATTGATCTTGGAATTGATTTGCCTTTCTGCATCTAACAGATCAGTGATACTGTCAGTTGTTTGTACAGCCTCCTCTATTGGGTCAAGTTTTTTATCTATTAAGCTGTCAGCTTTGTGTTCTTTTTGATTACCGGACGCTATGTTGGCTGATGTTATACTGTCAATGTGCTGAACTATCGTTTGAGCTTGGCCTTGGATAGTAAAAACATGTGCCATCAATAGCAAAAGAAAAAACAATTGGATTTTGCATCTACTACAGCTAAATGTAAGCATATGGATAAACCTCATGTATATGTATATGAATGATTATATTTTATTATCATTTTATTCAGCAAATATAAGCAAGTAATTTCATATTTCATGACCTTTTATATTAAAATAATGTATTTTTTAATATAAAAAATACAATTTTATGATAATACTTTAGTAGAGTTAGAAATAGTAAAAAGTCAATCTGATAGATTAAAGACCTATATTATAGGAATTCTGTAGTTAACAAAGTCAAGTTTGTTACATCGCATAGAAAAGTACCTTATACAAAAAGCTCACTATTGCTATTATGTATTTCTTTGCAGAAAAGTATTCTATAAGCTTATTGTTTCTACATAGATTTCAATCCTGAATATGCTATTATCAAAATATCAAGCTTTGCTAAAAGTTTTTTCTCTATGTTTTTTTTGTACCTATCAAAGCATTGCACAAGATCAGAATAACCCATTTCAGCATCTGGATTTCTCTACCCCTAATGCCACTGCTTTGGATAAATACGGAAACATTCCTGTTGGATATCATACAGGAGTTCCTCAGATAACAGTTCCAATCCTTGAAATTGCTGAAGGGACTTTGAGTTTGCCAATATCTTTGAGTTACCATGCTTCAGGATTAAAAGTAATGGAAACAGCAAGTTGGATAGGTGCTGGATGGACATTAATGGCTGGTGGAGCTATAAATCGTACCATACAGGGGTTGCCTGACGAAAAACAAGATATGGGTCGAGGCTTTGGTCAACAAACTGGCTATTATAACAATTTGGGTTTTAGTAATTATGTCAATGATGATCCTAATCACGCTGATTTTTATTCAAAGAATTTTAATACTACTATAGGCGGTGGCATTGTAGATGCCGAACCTGACCGCTATTATATCAATGTTCCTGGTTTTTCTGGTAAATTTTACTTTAATGATGACCAGTCTGCCATTTTTGATCAATCAACTGATGTAAAAGTCATTCCTTACAAAGGCAATGATGGCGGTTTTAAGCGTTGGGAAGTGATTTTGCCCAACGGAGTACGTTATACATTCGCCAGTCAGCAAGACCAGACAGAACCTATTACCGAGAGAGTCTATTCATACAATGAAGAACAAGGTATTGGGACTAACTTTCGTGCAGCTGTATCCAGCTGGTTACTCACAGAAATGTCTTCTCCTAACCGCCAGGATAAAATTACTTTTCATTATCTGCCTGAGAAATATGGTTATCATACCTTGGTACCCAGTAGCAGTTCCAGAGGTAGTACAGCTACAAGGATAAAATATTCTGTCCAAGGCTGGAGATTGAGTGAAATACGCTATTCTCAAGGCAAAGTGGTATTTAAAAAAGCTATAAATCCTAGGCAAGATTTAAGCAATTATTCTATATGGGATGGAGGAGATGAAATCAATCAAGAGGCTTATGCATTAGATGAGATCGAGTGGCAGGATAAAGCGGCAAACTGTCATAAAAAATTCAAACTTATAACCAGTTACTTTGATGCTACCTCATCCAAGCAGTATTTTGTAGGAGCTTATACGGTCAATTCAGATAAGAAACGTCTTAAACTGGACCAAGTGCAAGAGATTGGTTGTGGCTCAATTAATAAACCTGCCTATATATTTAGTTATTACCAGGAAACAGAGGTGCCTCGCCGTTTGAGTTACGCCCAGGATCATTGGGGATTCTATAATGGAGCTGTTGACAACAACAATTTACTTCCTGAAGATAAAGACTCTCCTACAACAATAGTAGGTCCCTTGCGAGAAAGCAGTTTTCCATCTATGCAAGCAGGTACCTTAAAGCAAATCCAATATCCTACTGGTGGATCAGTAACTTTTGAGTACGAAGCCAATCAAGTCTGGCGTAAGTATGAAGAAAAAGTGGTAGCTCAGAGTGCTTCTGCTTTTATCAATACCAGTGGAAAAGAATATGTCTTTAAGTCTATCAATTTGTCTAGGGGTAACTATAAAATAGAATACACAACGAGTTCACAAAGCGAACAGGCTAACAGCTATCTGGAGGGACTTCAAAATGGCCAGGTTACTTTCGGTGGAGCTTTTCCTAAAACAGGTTCACCTCATACCGAGGTACTTACTCTGGAAGGAGCATACACTATAAGGGCTAAGTTAGCTTCAGATGCACCTGATGCATCTTCGGGAACCATGCGAATTTATGCAGTTACCATTGAGAAGCGAGAAGGAGATTTCTTGGTCGGCGGGTTAAGGATTAAAAAAATCATTCATCTTGCCGAAGGACAAAACTTGTCGCAGCGTTTTGAGTACACAAAAAATTACGTCTTTGGAGGAGAATCTCAAAAAATATCAAGTGCTGCACTTTATGGGCGACCTATATATCGTTCTTTTATTCGTAACAATTATTTTCAACAAGTTGGCATACGGTATACATCGGGTGTTATTTCCAATAATGATCCTGATGGTTGCCTTTTACAAGGGAATCCAGATGCAACAACTTTGACTTCTATCTTTAGCATATTTCCAATGGAGGAGGTACAGGGTTACCACATTGGTTATGAAGTAGTAACAGAATATGAACCTGATGGAGGTTATACCATTTATAATTTTAATACCTCTTCTGGAGATGATCCGAACCAGCCAATTGCTGTATATGGTTTCGGTGATGGCTGTAACGCTCAGACACCTAATTATCCCCCTGCTCCTCGTCCTTATAATTCTAAAGCTGGAAGATTGTATCAAAAGATAGTGATGGGAAGTAATGAACAAAAAAAACAATTAACACTGTACGATGATACATTTGAGGCGGAAAAAGAATTGGTTCCAGGGCTTATCCTGTCTAACGTACAGGGCCAGCCATTCATCACATCTTATAAGTTAAGCTCATACAAACTAACTTCACAGACAGTTACTAATTATCTATACAATCAAAACGATGATAGTCAAAGGATTGAATCTAAACAGTATACTGAATATAAGAGCAATAAGCATTATCAAATTACCGCCAGTTCAGAAGAGGTCAACAACGGTACCCGCCGACAGCAATTTACTTATCCGTCGGATCACACAAGGTCTATAAGGATAGGCGAAAGCAGCAGAGGTACCTATGAAACAGCCTTACAAAACAACCTAAATGCTTTCAACCAAAAAACCAGTACTACCGGTTGTAGTTCTGAAACCGCATGCTGGTACAATGCTTTTAAAGAAAGGGAGCGATTAGACCTAAAAGCTAGGTCAGATTACAGTCAAAGAAATGCTGATGAGAGGAGCCAGACTATTGCTAATTTAGCAAATGACTACAATAATGCTTCGGCTAAGTATCGTGCCATCATTAATCTTCAGGCGAATAATCAGATTAGCCAACCTATAGAGTCTGCTTTATTTGAAGATGACAAGTTTCTGAAAGCTAGCTATATAGAATATCAAGATGGAGAAACTGCAAGGGATGAAACTATTTCCAAAGTTTATCCTTATCAAAGGTTTCTTTTTCAAACAAATATACCATTGGAGTCAAGCCGATTTACACCCATACAAGTCAATAGCGGTGATTTAAAAATTGACACTGATTATATATTTGAAGATAGCATGAAATTTCAACAAGGGAGAATAGTAGAACTGACTACTAAGGGCGGAATGACTACAGCTTACCTTTGGGGGTATGGATATAAATTTCCAGTAGCTAAGTTAGACGATGCCACCTTTACCCAAGCTAGTGCAACTGTTGATTTGAGTGCATTGCAAAATATGGATGGGCAGGCACTAAGAGATGAACTTGATAAGCTCAGAAATTTATCTAAAACAACAGTATCCACTTATACCTATAAACCATTAATAGGTATAACCTCTGAAACTGATCCTGGTGGTATTACTACCTTTTATGAGTATGATACTTTTGGTAGACTAAAAATCATCAAAGATAATAAGGGTAAAATTACTCAAAATTACAAATATCATCTTATAGGCCAACCGCATCCTTGATTGTCAAATTCTGCTTATTGATTATGAAAATATTTATACCTAAAAGAATTACTTTATTAGTGGGCATATTGGTTTTGTTTTTCTTAAATAAACAGTATGCTTCAGCCCAAAGTAACTGCGACGTAGGCAGTGCCAGTGTACTTTCACAGGATTATGAGCCATGCAGTGGTCAGCCTTTTACATACAAGATAGTTTTGCAGGGTAATTTGTTAGCCAATGCCCAGTATACGCTCTACCTTGATGATACACAATCCAGTGCTACCGGAACAAAAACCGATTATAGTATGGAATGGACTGTGTCTTCAGTGGGTACCTATACTGTAAAAGGTATGGCTAGTAGCGGTTGTACAAAGCAAATGCCGGGAGAGACCGTCATATCTTATAAACCCTCCGGTTCTTCCGTTTCAATTACAGCTTCTCCCTCAGCCTATTTTATCTGCGAAGGTCAATCTGTCAGTTTGACTGCTAGTGGAGAAGGTAGTTATAGCTGGCTATATTGTCCTGATAATCAGTTTGTCAGTAATCTTGAAAGCTATGGTTCTAATAGTACCATAGAAGCCGACAAAACAGGTTTTTATAAAGTGACGGCATCTGATGGTTGTGGGGGCACTACCTACGCTGTGCGCGGTTTGACGGTGAATGATTACCCGGAATCATTTATCATCAGCTCCTCAGGAAAAACGGTAATTTGCGCTGGTGAGAGTGTGACACTTACTACCAATGCTATTGATCAGGAGCATTATGACTACCAATGGTATAGAGGTGCCGAACTGATTTATGGTGCCACTGGTAAGAGCTATGCAGCAACTCAAGCTGGAACATACCGCTTAAAAATTGAGGCTTTGGGTGACTGCGATGGCACCTCTACCAACTCCATCAGTTTGACTACGCAAGAAGCAGTAGGGGCAGGAAGTAATGTATCAGCAAAAGTTGGTAGTAGCTTAATTGATTTAAGTGATGCTACACCAACAGGAGGCAGTTGGTCAGGCAGTGTTGCTTTAAGCGGCAACACCTTTAATCCTTCACATCCAGAGATCACGCCTGGCACTTACACACTGACATATACAGTGAGTCAACAGGGCTGTACTGCCTCGGATACCCGTATCATTACTGTATCTGATTTGCCTAATAACTACAATTATATCATCCATAATGTATTACTTAAAGACAAAAACAGTAATGGCAATACTATTACAGAAAGTGACATTTCCAATTTAAGTATCAGCGGGGGGCAAATGCAGCAGACTTATGTTTACTATGATGGACTGGGACGCGATATGCAGCAAGTAATGACTGCTTACTCTCCTGAAAGTAAAAAGGATGTAGTTACTCCCATACACTATGATGCGTTTGGACGCCAAACAACTTCATATTTACCCTTTGTAAGTAGTGAAAGCAATGGTAACTATAAAACCGGTGATATAACTGCTCAGAAGAGTTATTATAATAATAACCATACAGGAGTAGTCAAAGACGGGGAAGCTTACAGCATCACCAACTACGAACCTTCTCCGCTTAATCGTATTACCTCTGCCTATGGACCGGGGGAGTTTTGGCATAGTAACAACAAAAAAACCACTTTTATCTACCGAACCAATACAGGCACCGAAGTAAGAAAATGGCTGTATGACGGTGCATCCAAAACTTCCATCTCTAAAGATGATAACCAGGAAGGCAATGGCAGGTTTTACAAAGCTGCGTCTCTATATGTTACAGAAACAACTGATGAGCAAAATAGTAAAACCCTGGAATATAAAGACAAGCAGGATAGGGTGATCCTCAAGAAAGTAGAAGATAAAACCGGGCACTATCTGTTTACTTACTATATCTATGATGATTTCAGTAACCTGCGTATGGTGATTCCTCCTAAAGCCTGTGAGATATTGAGTATGCAAAGTACTTTGAAGGATATTTCTCTTACCTCCGGTAATGCCACTGTCAAAAACCTTTGCTTCACCTATGACTATGATGATCGCAAACGCATGATCTCAAAACAGGTACCCGGAGCAGCGCCTGTATACATGGTCTATGACAACAGAGACCGTTTACGACTTACCCAAGATGGTGTACAAAGAACAAAAGGCACGCCTGAATGGAGTTTTACCAAATATGATGCACTCAACCGGCCTGTCATGTCTGGTATCTATAAAAGCAGTGAGAGCCAGTCAACATTAAACGGTCTGGTCAACAACAGTATGAATGAAACCAGGCAAAACAATGCACTTGGCTATTCGCAGAGCAGCTTTCCTACCAGCAACATGGAAGTTTTGTCACTTACTTATTATGATGACTATGGCTTTCTTGCTTATAGCAGCTGGGATGCTGAAGGTATTACTTATGGTTTTGATGCTAATTCCGGTTTAGCTATTACACAACAAGCTAAAGTAAACGGCCAGGTCACAGGCAGCAAGATCAAAGTTTTGGGAAAAGAGAAATGGTTGAATACCGTCACGTATTATGATGACCGTTACCAGGTGATCCAAACCATCCAGGAAAATTACCTGGGAGGTTATGATAAAACCAGTACCCAGTATAGCTTCACAGGACAAGCCTTAAAAAGTAAGCGGGTGCACCATGATGGCAATAAGGCACTCACCATTCTGGAAGAATACACCTATGACCATGCCAATCGTTTATTGTCTGTGAAGCACCAGATAGACAGCAATCCTGCCGTCACGCTAACCCAGAATGAATATAATGCACTGGGTGAGCTTGTGAACAAAGACCTGCATAGCAAATCGGGTAGTGCTGCTTTACAGTCTGTAGATTACCGCTACAATATCCGGGGATGGCTGCAAAGTGTGAATCATCCTTCTTTAAAGCATGATGCGGTTGTGAATCCGGATACAAACAAGCCTTCTGATTTGTTTGGCTTTGAGTTACTCTATGAAAGAAATACCGCAAACCTGCCTGTAAAACCATAATTATTTTAAGACCTCTATTCTTATTAAAGAAAAGCATATGAACTTTCATTGCAAGCATCCTCTACATAAAACTTCAAATATAACTATTTTAATATTTATTTTAGTTATATCATTCACGCATGTATTTGGCCAACAGACTGCCAAAAGAACAGGAGGAACGCCAAACATCGGGTTTTTGGAACACCTTCCTGCTGGCTACGCTGCTAATTCCAGCAAAACGTATCCTGTGCTGATCTTTTTTCATGGCGCATCTGAGAAAGGCAGTGGTAGTGCGGCTGATCTGGAAAAGATAAAAGTACAAGGCCCTCCGATGCATATTGAAAACGGGGATGATATGTGCTTCACTGTAAATGGAAGACAACATTGCTTTATTGTTATTTCTCCACAGCTTCCCACCGGCGAGGATGAATGGTCTAATACTTATACTACCAAGGTCATAGACTATGTACTGGCAAATTACCGGGTGAATACTTCCAGGTTATATCTGACGGGCTTAAGCCTTGGAGCTCACGGTATCTATCTGCTGGCTAAACAAAACGGTGCTGGCAATGCTTATATCCCCAAGATTGCTGCGGTAGTTAACGCTTCCGGTGCATGTCCTGTCTATGAACTTGATGCCAGCAAATTTGTGCCTGTTCCCCTCTGGGCTTTTCACAATGAAACAGATCCGGTAGTAAAAATTAATAATGAACGCCTCTTTTTACAGAGGATCAATAACTTAAATCCGGCAAAGCCTCCTGTATTTTCGGTATTTAACGTAAGTAACCACAACACCTGGACCAAAGCTTACCAGCTCTCTCGCAGCAACTGGACCTCCTACAATGAGTTTCAAAACAGTTCGAGTAGTTCAGTGCAGAGCACCAATAGTTATGAGTGGCTACTCACACACTGTAAAGGCAACTGCAATGACGGCCCTGCCGATACTATGCCTTTTCCGACGGGTCTTACAGCCAGTATGGTAAACGGCAATGTCAAACTGCAATGGAATGATAATGCTTCTAACGAAACTGCTTACATTCTGGAAAGGCGTATTGTTGGTTGTGACAATACAGGCTCAGGTACAGCACCGGCGCCCAATTTTGTAGCTGTTGCAGAACTGCCAGCCAACAGCACCTCCTTCACAGATGATACACCAAGCCAGGGGTGTACCTATGAATACCGTATCAAGGCAAGTAATGCTACTCAAAATTCCGCTTACAGCCAGCTTGTAAGCATTAAAGTTGAAGCAGACATTCCTGAGCCACCAGTAACAGGTTTGACGCGCAGGATGCTCATCGATTTGGGTGCAGCCAGTACCCAGACCACTGGCACTGGCTGGAGCAACAGTACCCATGGCTTTACAGGCAACATCAGCAGTCTGAAAGATCAGGTAGGCGGCAGCACGGGCATCAGTTTTGTGATTGCCACTTCAGCGGAAGGTGGTTACGACAACAACGGTATCGGCGTCAACCCAGAAGGCTATAAAGGAGCCGTTGGAAACTATCCGAAGAGTGCCGCCCAGGATAGTTATTACGCTTATGGCAGCACACCGGGAGTGTATAAACTGACTGGACTAGATAACAGCAAAGTCTATGAAATCACTTTGTTTGGTTCCCGTACAGTTACAGGAACTAATACCATCAGCAGAGTAGGTGTCTATACCATCGCAGGGGTGAGCAAAACGCTGAATGCCTTTAATAACGCTTCAAATACTGTTACCTTTAGTAATCTCGCGCCTCTGAATGGTGAAATAAGTCTTTCTTTCAAAGCACAGGATCCTGCCGGGTTTGGCTATATCAACTTCATTGATGTTAAAGAATTCACACCGGCAGCAGATGCACTGGGAGTACCTACTGCCTTTATCGTAAGTAGCGTTACTGCAAACAGTGTATCCTTGAGCTGGACAGACAATGCCAGCCAGGAAACAGGATTTGAAATTGAGCGAAAAAGCGGAACTGACAGCTATGCAAAGATCACTACTACTGCTGCGAACATAGCAAGCTATACTGATAACACTGTAACTACGGATGTTACCTATTATTACCGCATCAGAGCCATCAACCAAACAGCTGCTTCAGTCTATAGTGCAGAAATAAGTGCAACTCCCAATGCAGCAGGAGGTAATCCTACGGTGTTAAGGAAGTTTCTGCTGGATTTAGGGGCTGACAGTACGCAAACTACAACTGCCGGATGGAACAACGGTACCAATGGTACGATCACCGGCACCAACATCAGCAACTTAAAAGAGAGCAATGGCAGTAGCTCATCCATTAATTTTGTCATTGTGCGACCTGCCGACAATGATTATGAAGAAATAGAAGCCAACCTGACCGGTAGACCCGGTGTAAATCCGGATGGTTGTAAAAACTGTGATCTTACTTATCCTGTCTCAGCTACCCAGGATAGTTATTTTGCCTGGGGCACTACACCGGGAAGCTATAAGTTTACAGGGCTGGATAACACCAAAAAATACAATCTGCGTATTTTCGCTTCCCGCATGAGCACCAATTCGGAGACCAGGGTTGGTCTGTACCAGATCAACGGAGAGAGCAAAACCCTGGATGCAAAAAACAATATCACTAATACCATTACTTTCACTGACCTTGTGCCTGCCTCCGGAGAATTGGTGCTGAGTTTTGGCGTAGCAACAGGTTCCAAATTTGCCTACATCAATACCCTGGAATTGGAAGAAGTAGGTGCTACTACTACCCCTGTTGACCCACCAGTGGCTGGATTGAATAGGCGGATGCTGCTAGATCTAGGAGCAGATAGTACTCAAACTATAGCCACCGGCTGGAGTAACAGTACCCATGGCTTTACTGGCAACATCAGTAGCTTACAGGATGATAAAGGGGCCACCACAGGCATCAGCTTTGTCATTGCAACCTCAGCAGAAGGTGGGTTTGATCACAACGGTATCGGCGTCAACCCAGATGGCTACAAAGGAGCTGTAGGTGAATACCCAAAAAATGCAGCAGGAGACAGCTTCTATGCCTATGGCAGCACACCGGGAGTGTATAAACTGACTGGTCTGGATAACAGCAAAGTCTACGAGATCACCTTGTTTGGTTCACGCACAGTTACAGGTACTAATTCTATCAGCAGGGTAGGTGTTTATACGATTGCAGGCGTTGCTAAAACACTGGATGCGCTAAACAATACATCCCAAACAGTTACTTTTAGTAACCTGATCCCACAGAATGGTGAGATCGGTATCACATTTAAAGCACAAGACCCTGCTGGTTTTGGCTATATCAATTTCATTGACATTAAAGAGTACACCCCAGGGACAGATCCTGGTGAGCCAGGTGATCCTGTATTGGATTATACCCTTTTGGTCAACTTTACAGATGGCAGTACCACAGGCGATGCGCCCTGGAACAATACCAATGCTGCCCCTGTCGGAAACCTTACCTTTAGTAACCTGAAGGATGATCAGGGTAGTAATCAACAGGTAAGTATCACGCTTACCTCATCAGGTTTTGCAGCCAATGATAAGGGAATGGTCACAGGCAATAACAGTGGTGCTGCTCCCGATAATGTACTCAAGTCCTATTATTATACCAGCTCTGCCAGCGGAGAGACTCTGAAGGTATCCGGCTTGCGGCCTGAGATGACATACCGCTTCACCTTCATCGCCAGCAATAGTTATACAGGCGACAGGACGGGTATATACAGCATTGGCGACAAATCCATGAGTCTGAATGCAGCACAGAACAGTTCAAAGACAGTTAATATAGATCAGGTAGTACCTAACGGTAATGGAGAGGTGATCATTACTGTGAAACGCGCAGCTTCCGCCAGTTATGCTTTCCTGAATGCCTTAAAGATAGAAGGTTTTGGCACTGGCGGCGGCGGCACGCCTGTAGTTACCCGTCAGATGCTCATGGACCTGGGTGCAGACAGTACCCGAACTACCGGCATCGGCTGGAGTAATAGCACACAGGGTTTTACAGGCAATATCAGCAGTTTGCAGGATGACAAGGGAGCCAGCACAAGCATTGGTTTTGTCATTGTTACCTCGGCAGAAGGCGGATTTGATAACAATGGTATTGGCGTGAATCCGGATGGATACAAAGGGGCAGTCGGCAGTTATCCTAAAAGTGCTGCTCAGGATAGCTATTACGCTTATGGCAGCACACCGGGTGTATACAAACTAACAGGTTTAGACAATAACAGGCGATATGAGCTTATCCTTTTTGCCTCCCGCATGGTGAGTGGCAATAACAATCTCAACCGCACAGGTGTCTATACTATTGCAGGAGAAACCAAGTCCCTGGATGCGCTTAACAACTCTTCCAAAACGGTTACTTTCAGTAATGTAACGCCACAGAATGGTGAGATCAGTATCACCTTCAAAGCTCAGGACCCTACTGGCTTTGGCTATCTCAACTTTGTAGACATCAAAGAATACACCCAGGGTACAGGACCCCTTGACCCTGATACGCCGGACTATACCTCACCGCCGGTAATTGAATCGGTGGCTGATCAGACCTTATATACAGAGGTTAGTTACAGCTTGCAGCTAAAAGCCTCACAGGGAAAAGCTACTTCTGGAAAAGACAAATTAAATATTGTAGTATTGGGTTCTTCTACAGCAGAAGGATATAACCTGGTGGATAAAAGTTATTCTTTTGTTGGGCTGCTCAGCAGTTATATGAATACTACCTACCCAGGATCAACGGTCACTAATTTAGGTAAAGGCGGTTATACTACCTATCATGTATTGCCTGATGGCACAAGTGCTACGGCGAATCGCCCACCAGTAGACCCGGAACGCAACATCACCAAAGCTTTATCACTGAACCCCGACCTGATCGTGATCAGTCTGCCCAGCAATGACCTGGCAGGTGGTTTTTGCTGATCAGGAAAGCATAGATAACCTGCGCACGGTCAAGACGATGGCAGAACAACAGGGCGTAGTGGTGTATATTTCTACCACGCAACCGCGTAACAACAGCGACTTCACAGCTGCCATGAGCCAGGCGTTAAGCACCAAAGCCCAGAAGATCAGGGATGCCTTTGGCTCGGATGTCATTGACATTTATGATGAGCTGGCAACAGCTGACTATAAGATCAAAGACCAGTATGCCGTAGGCAACGGGCTGACCAAGACGGATTATATCCACATCAACTATGCAGGTCACCGCTATATTTTGACAGACTCCAAGCCGATGGTTGATCGCCTGCTGCAACAGGGAGTTACAGGCAATGCCAGCAGTGAAGGCATCATGTTTACGGCTACTTCCCTACCAGCTTTTGCCAGTTTCACTGACACAGGCAATGGCAATGCAACCATCACTTTCACTCCTGCTGCCAGTGATGCCGATACACAGGGCAGCATCACGGTGCGGGCTACCAATCCTGGGGGGATATTTAGCGAAGTGACGTTTACTTACCAAGTGCTGGTGCAGGGTGTGCTGGTAGAAGATGCTGAGCAAGTAGACTTCAAAGCCCAGTACAATGGCAACATCTCTGCCATGCGCTGGAATACGTTTAGCTATGATGATCTAATCAAAGAGAAAGCCTATGCCTTTGATTATGATAAGGCTGGCAGGCTGACCGCGGCCAGGGTATGCAGCTAAAAGCACCCCTTTGACTGGCTGGGGATAGCGATGCAGGATACTTCAACGTGCAGGATATCAAGTATGACGCCAATGGCAACCTGGGCAATCTCTACCGTATCGGAGAAGGCAAGGCCATGGATCGCCTGGAGTACAACTACATCAATGCACAAGGACAGTACACCAACCAGTTGCAGTCAGTGCTGGATGGTACGGGTAATGCCGAAGGTTTCAAAGACGGCGCCAACGCACCACATGAATATGGCTATGACCAGAATGGTAACCTCATCAGAGATGACAACAAAGGAATCACTAACATCAGGTATAACTATCTCAACCTGCCAGAGGAGATAGCCTTTAGCAACGGCAACAAGATCGTCTACATCTATGATGCTGCTGGCAATAAGCTCAGCAAGCAAGTCATTACTAAAGCAGGC
Source organism: Cyclobacteriaceae bacterium (assembly GCA_958296015.1). Classification (GTDB taxonomy): domain Bacteria; phylum Bacteroidota; class Bacteroidia; order Cytophagales; family Cyclobacteriaceae; genus JAJNNC01. The sequence continues at coordinate 31,314 of CATQIH010000017.1, read as the reverse complement.
AGCAGCACCTTTACAAGCACCACAGACTATGTTGGAGGCATTCAGTACAGTCAGTTCTCAGGAGGTAGTAAAAAACTGGACTTTATCTCCCATGCAGAAGGCAGGGCTACCCTGAAAGACGGAGCCTATGCTTATCAATATGACCTGAAAGACCACCTGGGCAACACCCGGCTGACCTTCTCAGAGAACAGGATCACAGACACTTATCTCTCTACGATGGAGCCGGAACTAGCCAGTGAGGAAGTGGATGTATTCACAGCTAAAGTAACAGAGACAAGGCATTTGAATGCCGGTGCCAATGCCACCGAACCTGCCATTGAACATCCTAGTCCCCAGTATGCGGCAAGGCTCAATGCCGTACCAGGCTATGCTCAGACAGTAGGCCCTACTTTAAGTTTAGCCGTGAGAAAAGGAGATGTGATCAAAGCCCAGGTACAGGCGTACTATGAAGCAGCCACGGATAACAATACCCTGCCATCGCAGAGCTTAGTGCCTAGTATTGTAGCAGCTTTTGCAGGTACTGGCATTGTGGACGGACAAGTCATACAAAGTGCTTTGAATGCAGCCTCAGGTACAAATAGCCGTGGGCAGTGTATTAAAGACGGATAATAATTATCTACCTCATGCATATTTGAATTATATTTTGTTTGATGAGAATTTTGTGTATGTTGACGCTGGTTACCAACGGGTAACTGGTGCAGCCAACATGGCTCACGAAACGCTGAGCAGAGAGATCACAGCCAGTCAGAATGGCTACATCTTTGTCTATGTGAGCAATGAGAGCAAGTGGGACGTCAATGTGTTCTTTGATGATATAAAAGTAGAGCATGAACACATAGACATTGTCCAGCATGATGATTACTACCCGTTCGGTCTTGCTTTCAATCAGAGTGCTGATCGTTCTTTGAAGAACAAGTATCTGTTCAATGGCAAGGAGCTACAAGACAATCTGGGGCTGGATTGGTACGACTATGGAGCAAGGATGTATGATCCTGCTTTGGGAAGGTGGCATGTTGTCGATCCACTAGCTGATCAGATGCGGAGACATTCTCCCTATAATTATGCGTTTGATAATCCAATCCGCTTTATTGACCCAGATGGGATGGCACCTTGGGATGATTACTACGATAGGCAAGGAAATTACCTATATACAGACAAGAAAGAAACTGATAATATCAAGATTGTTAGCGAAAATGGGAAAGCTTTAGCAAGTTTGGTTAAAGACAATGGAACTGATAGCTATGAAAAGGTTCTCGAAGCTAATAGTAAAGGAATAAATGAAGCTGGTATCACCAGTAAAGCTGCTTCTAACATCTTAACAGACATAATTTATAGAGCCGGATTTGATTTAAGCAGATTGCACAATGGGAAAGTGTCAATATATGAAGGGTATAATAGTGCAGTTGTCCCTCAGGGTACAAATGATCCTGAAATGGCAACAAGGGATCATGCTAATACTGCAATTGCAGGAACGCCTGAGTGGCACTATGGACAAGCCAAAGATGGAACGATAAAAATAACAGCAAATTTTGTAAGAGGAAATTCTGATTTTTTGACTACTCGCTCGAATGTTGAAAGTATGCTTGGAACTCATGAATTAAATGGTCATGGAAAATTAGGATATGGATATAAAAACTACGGTTCTAACAAACCGCATTCTGCAGTTTATCAGTTACAGCAAAATGACCTACCAAGATATAACAACATCACTATTGGATATAAAAGTCATATAATAAAAATGAAAGCATGGTACAAAAGCCAAAATGAATAATATGAAGAAAGTTATTTTTATAATTCTCATAATTTTTCAAGGATGTGTTCAAGACCATACTCAGCATTATTATGTCGATGATATTCAAGGTATCTGGAAAAGTGATATTCTCAATTTAATTTTTAAAGATTCCCTTGTATTTGACATCAATTTTGGCCCGGCCTCTACCTTTTTAATTAATGGTGATACATTATTAATGAGGCAAATACCAGCTAAAAATACAACCTTCAACGCTGAATATGTGATTTTAAAATTAAATAAAGACACTCTTAAGTTAGTCCCTTTAGAACAAGCACCATACAGTTTAAGTAAAAACGTTGATTATATATCCTTTATAAAAAAGGAAGATATGCTAAAAGAGAATAAAACCCATTTTGATAGTTTGCATTTTACCAGTGGCTTTTGTCCCAAAGATTGCTCTTTATTCAGTGTAAAAGTAGATTTTAAAGGTAATTATGAATTTGAAGGTGAAACAAACAATCAATTCAAAGGAGTGTATCATAAAATAATATCTACAGAAGAAATTAAATTTATTAATAAGTTATTAGATGATTTAGAATTAGACACTATAAAAAAAGATTTCACTGATGGATCTATTCACAGTCCTGTTCATACTCTTGAAATATATCTCAACCAAAATACATATTCTTTTAGAATAAATAGCTATGATACTCAAACACCATCAGAGTTAATTAATATGATAACTTACTTGATGAATAGCTATAAATTTTACAATTTAAAAAACCAATAGCTCCCTTTCAAGTAACATAAACTTTGCGAGCTTTGGCATCTCGTGGGAAGCATCCAGGGTATAGAAGATATGTTCACGATCTTGCTCACTGAATTGACTGATGTCTTGTAAACGCCTAAGCATCATTGGATCTTCATCATTAATTTCTTCTAGCAGATACCCTACACTAGCATTGTATCTATGATGCTGCTGGCAATAAGCTCAGCAAGCAAGTCATTACTAAAGCAGGCAGCAGCACCTTTACAAGCACCACAGACTATGTTGGAGGCATTCAGTACAGTCAGTTCTCAGGAGGTAGTAAAAAACTGGACTTTATCTCCCATGCAGAAGGCAGGGCTACCCTGAAAGACGGAGCCTATGCTTATCAATATGACCTGAAAGACCATTTGGGCAATACCCGGTTGACCTTCTCTGAGAACAGGATCACAGATACTTATCTCTCTACGATGGAGCCTGAACTGTCCAGTGAGGAAGTGGATGTCTTCACCAGCAAAGTAACAGAGACCAGGCACTTGAGTGCAGCTGCTAATGCCACCGAACCTGCCATTGAACATCCTAGTCCCCAGTATGCGGCAAGGCTCAATGCCGTACCAGGTTATGCTCAGACAGTAGGCCCTACTTTAAGTTTAGCCGTGAGAAAAGGAGATGTGATCAAAGCCCAGGTGCAGGCGTACTATGAAGCAGCCACGGATAACAATACCCTGCCATCGCAGAGTTTAGTGCCTAGTATTGTAGCAGCTTTTGCAGGCACTGGCATTGTGGACGGACAAGTCATACAAAGTGCTTTGAATGCAGCATCAGGTTCAATAGCCGTGGGCAGCGTATTAAAGACGGATAACAATTATCTACCCCGTGCATACCTGAATTATATTTTGTTTGATGAGAATTTTGTGTATGTTGACGCAGGTTACCAACGGGTAACTGGTGCAGCCAACATGGCTCACGAAACGCTGAGCAGAGAGATCACAGCCAGTCAGAATGGCTACATCTTTGTCTATGTGAGCAATGAGAGCAAGTGGGACGTCAATGTGTTCTTTGATGATATAAAAGTAGAGCATGAACACATAGACATTGTCCAGCATGATGATTACTACCCGTTTGGACTTACCTTTAATCAAAATAGTGATAGGCAACTGAAGAACAAGTATCTGTTCAATGGCAAGGAGCTACAAGACAATCTGGGGCTGGATTGGTATGACTATGGAGCAAGGATGTATGATCCTGCTTTGGGAAGGTGGCATGTCGTTGATCCACTAGCTGATCAGATGCGGAGACATTCTCCCTATAATTATGCGTTTGATAATCCAATCCGCTTTATTGACCCAGATGGGATGGCACCTTGGGATGATTACTACGATAGGCAAGGAAATTACCTATATACAGACAAGAAAGAAACTGATAATATCATGATTGTTAGCGAAAATGGGAAAGCTTTAGCAAGTTTGGTTAAAGACAATGGAACTGATAGCTATGAAAAGGTTCTCGAAGCTAATAGTGAAGGTATAAATGAAGCTGGTATCTCTGGTGAAGCTACAGGTAAAATTTATACAGATATATTAGAAAAAGCTGGTTATGATGTCAGTAAACTTCATAATGGAAAAGTATCTACAGATGGAGGTATTAACAGTTCTGAAAAATCTAATGAAGGAGAAAATGCCGATAGATTAGGAGAAGTCGCAAATACTACTGTTAAAGGCTGGATTAATCCTCTCACAAATGAGCCTATGACATATACCGGTAATGCCCCAGAAGGAACTATAAAGGTAACTGCAAGATATAATAGTAAAGGCACCGGCACTGAATATTTAGGGACAGTATCAAATGTTATAAATATTTTAGGTGTTCATGAGTTCAAAGGACATGGAGTCATGCGTATACCAAATACAGCCGCAGGACATGCTAAAATTCTATTGCTTCAAAAGGCCGATCCTAGTTGGGAAAAAGTAACAGGTGATTATAAAAAACCATGAGACGATTTATTATTATGTTTTTCTTGACTTCTACATTACTTTCTTGTGATAGGCAAGTTAAAGAACAAACACTTTTAATTACAAAAAGTGATCTATTAGGTGTTTGGTCAAATGACGATCACTTTTTACTGTTCAAAGATTCTGTTTGCTTGCCATTTGATTTTTATTTGTATACGAATTGGAAACTTGATAGTAATGAAATTCAAATATATAATTTAGAAAGCAGCATTGAAAAAGATTCTCTTTGGATGACCTATTTGATAAAAAGCTTTTCTAAAGACTCTTTAGTCTTGACTAGCTCAGTTTTCAATTTAGATTCAAGTGAGGTAACGCTCTATCGTGAAGAACCAGACATAGAAACTAAGTTTGATCATATAAAGCTAATAAGACCAACATATCCAGGCGAAGACCTTATAGCTGAAATTAATCTCAAGAAAAATGGCGAGGTAAAATTCAAAGAAATAACAAAAAAAAACGATACGCTTATTAGCACATGTACCATAGATAGTGATGAGATGGAAATACTTAATTATTTAATAAATCGGGGCGAATTCTCTAAAACAGATTCTATGTATATATCAGGAATCTCAGATCAATCCTACTATTCTCTAGAAGTCTTTGCATTATCACCGAAAGATACTTTAAAAGTAACAGTAGATACAGGAGGAAATGTTTCTCCTAATATGATCTCGAGAATTATAACATTTATTTGGGCAACTACTAAATTGAAGTGCACACCAGATAGCTATAAAAACTGGAAAATGTACAATAATCCTATGTAAATTTAATTGGGCTAACCTAAAGTTTAGCCTAGAGACGGCACCAACGCACCACATGAATATGATTATGACCAGAATGGTAACCTCATCAGAGATGACAACAAAGGAATCACTAACATCAGGTATAACTATCTCAACCTGCCAGAGGAGATAGCCTTTAGCAACGGCGACAAGATCATCTATATCTATGATGCCACAGGCAACAAGCTCAGCAAGCAAGTCATTACTAAAGCAGGCAGCAGCACCTTTACAAGCACCACAGACTATGTTGGAGGCATTCAGTACAGTCAGTTCTCAGGGGGCAGCAGGAAGCTGGACTTCATCTCCCATGCAGAAGGCAGGGCTACGCTAAAAGATGGAGCCTATGCTTATCAGTATGATCTGAAGGATCATCTGGGCAACACCCGGCTAACCTTCTCAGAGAACAGGATCACAGACACTTATCTCTCTACGATGGAGCCGGAACTAGCCAGTGAGGAAAGCGGTGTGTTCACAGCTAAAGTAACAGAGACAAGGCATTTGAATGCCGGTGCCAATGCCACCGAACCTGCCATTGAACATCCTAGTCCCCAGTATGCGGCAAGGCTCAATGCCGTACCAGGCTATGCTCAAACCGTTGGTCCGACTTTAAGTTTAGCCGTGAGAAAAGGAGATGTGATCAAAGCCCAGGTGCAGGCGTACTATGAAGCAGCCACGGATAACAATACCCTGCCATCGCAGAGTTTAGTGCCTAGTATTGTAGCAGCTTTTGCAGGCACTGGCATTGTGGACGGACAGGTGATACAAAGTGCTTTGAATGCAGCATCGGGTTCAATAGCCGTGGGCAGTGTATTAAAGACGGATAACAATTATCTACCCCATGCATACCTGAACTATATTTTGTTTGATGAGAATTTTGTGTATGTTGACGCCGGTTACCAACGGGTGACCACAGCAGCCAATACGGCACATGAGACACTCAGCAGAGAGATTACGGCTAGTGAGAACGGTTATATCTTTGTCTATGTCAGCAATGAGAGCAAGTGGGATGTCAATGTGTTCTTTGATGATATAAAAGTAGAACATGAGCACATAGACATTGTCCAGCATGATGATTACTACCCATTTGGCCTCGCCTTTAATCAGAGTGCTGATCGTCAGCTGAAGAATAAGTATCTCTACAATGGCAAGGAGCTACAGGATGAGCTTGGACTGGATTGGTATCATTACGGTAGTCGTTACTATGACCCAGCTTTAGGAAGATGGCACGTTGTTGATCCTTTGGCATCTGATTACGTATATAACAGCCCTTATGCTTTTAGCGAAAATCATGTTACTGCACATATAGAACTAGAAGGTTTGGAGAAAGTATTTTTTCAGGAGGGCTTAAACAACAATTCTGTCTATAGTAAATCTTATAGTATTCAAAGACAAACTACCGGTGGAAAAGATTTTCAATCCAAACTTAAAAATCAAAATACATATAATGTACTATATGCTATTCATAGCTATAATTATTCAGATGGAAGAGTAGTTGATATAGATAATTTTGATGATTTTAACCAAAAGCAACAAAGTGCAAGTTACCCTGAATTAAAATCAATAAAAGGTACAGACATTAAACAAGCAATTGAAGACGGAAAAAAGGTAGTATTAATTTTGTTAAATAAAGATCGGACACAAAGTGAGAAAATGACTAAGCAAGGTGCTAGAGATTTAAATCATGAAGAAGTATCTCATGCTTCGGATGTATTGGATGGAAATTTGCGAGATGCATATGAAGATCATGAGTTCTATTACGGAGAAAAGTCCGGAACCTCTCCATCTGATCATCAAATAGAAACCAATCCTAAATATTCTAACTCAGTAGCTAAAAAGCAGTATGATGAAATTGATAAAATTATCAAAGAGCAGAAGATTAAGTAATGTATTCTTAGCAATTATAATTTTATTGTGCGATTCTTGCAATAATGAAAATTGTCATATTAATTATAATAATTTCCGAATCGCTGGAAATGCACCTATTATCTGTATCACAAAAAAAGAATCAAATTGCGAGTACTTAATCACTGGTGATTTTTGGCTTAAAAAAGAGTACGTGCATTCCACAGGGAAATTATGCTTTGAAGACAATGCATTTCTTATCAAAATCAACAGCCCTCAAACATCTTACTTTAGATACTTTGATTTTTCAAAAGAAGTTAATGATAGTTACACTATAAGTATTTCTAGCGGAAATAAATTGTTTGATTCATTTATTTAGGGTTTCCGCACCAAAATAAGGATAAATGGCAAAGGTGATTAACTTTGTGAATGCAAATACTAACTTACTTTACAAAAGTCCGGGATTTTCGAGTTCTAGGTCGTTGTCAGCATCAATTAGGGGATATCTTGGGGTTAATCCTATGCGGCACGTTAGCTGACTGCGACGACTTCTCTGAGATAGAGGATTACGGCAATGATAACATAGTTTTCCTTAAGGAAGAATTGGGCTTTGAGTTTTTCAATGGCATTCCCTCAGAAGACACTCTAGATCGGGTGTTGCGTTACTTGGCTAGTCATGAGCTAGAAACTAGCTTTAAGGCCTGCTTACAGGATATCAGCTTGGCCGGTAAACACCTGCGCATTGACGGTAAAGAACTGCGTGGCACAATTCCACTGGGTAAGAAACACGCTTTAGTACAGATGGTCAACGTGTGGGTAGATGAGGTGGGGCTTAGTTTCGGGCAGTACCAAGTGGATGCCAAAAGTAATGAGATTATCGCTATTCCCAAACTCTTGGATGCAGTAGACTGTCAGGATAGTGTGATAACCATTGATGCGATTGGCACGCAAACAGCCATTGTAGAGAAGATTAGAGAAAAGCAGGCAGACTATGTAATCGCTTTAAAAGAAAATCAGGGGGGCTTGTATGAACAAGTATCCGACTTTATGGAAAAGCAACAAGGGCAACTATTGGTACATAAATCTCTGGATAAAGCACATGGGCGGGGGGAAGAACGTAATGTGTATGTGACAAGCAACATAGCCTTGGTCGATGAGGCTGAGCAGTGGAAGGATTTGCGTAGTCTGGCAATGGTGGAACGTATACGCCATACTAAGAAAGGCATCACACGTAAAGTGCAGTACTACATTAGTAGCCTTGAACCCACCGCCGAGCAGATAGCCCACTACGTGAGAGGACACTGGGCAATAGAAAATAAACTGCATTGGCAGTTAGACTTCACTTTTGGTGAGGATGACTGCCGGGTCAGAAAGAATAACGGTCCAGCCAACTTGCATTTGGTCCGTAAGTGGGCACTACACCTGCTCAAGAAAGACCCACAGAAGATTAGCATCAAACGCAAAAGAAAGAAAGCCGCCCGTAGCGGTGAGTATCTTAAACAAATCCTTACTGGCTAATTTTGGTGCGGAAACCCTATTCATTTATTGCAATTATCGATGATAAAATTCGCACCAAAGACGGTAAAGAAACATATTTATTTAGGATTAAAAATAGTTTTTATTATGATCAATTTTATGATATAGTGTTTTTTGTTTCCCAGGAAAATGGAATAATTGGTTCATATATTTCTGATGTTAATCAAAGTATTGAGACAATTATAAGCCCAAAAGGAGATATTTTAAGTGACTATATAGACTATTCGAAAAGAGAATTTAGAAGAATCCTTTAGCTGATTTTTTATGATTTTTTCTATCAAGAAGCATATACTTTGCGCGCTTTAGTGATTGTCAACAAATAACATTTACAATTTTGGTAGAATTTTGTAATTCCATTCTCCCCTAAAATTGCTTCTATCAATACTTATGGCTCTCATTTCTTCATCTGATATTTTTAGGCCTTTTTTGTATTGTTTATCGTCTACTTTGGCTTGTACTGTCAACCCTTTTTCTGTGGTTGTATTTGCTATTAAATTCACTATGACTTCAATGCTTGTCAATGGTTTTGCTCTCCAGTTTTTGGATATGTAGGAAAATAACCGATGTTCTATCGCCCGGCGACCCGGTTTGTTCCATTTACTTGTTCCTGGCGGAAAATGAGAAATACTTATTTCTAAACCTGTTTGTGTCGCTAATTTTTGCAGCTCCGTTTTCCATAACCGCCCCCGTACACTATTACTGCCGCCACTATCGGCTGTTATGTATATTTTTTTCGCATCCCCATACTGTTGTTTCCCCATTTCCAACCACCAGGTACGGATTGAATGTACTGCGAATTCTGCGGTATCACTACTAATACCTACATTTACAAAGCCTTCATTTTTAGCCATATCATAAATGCCATAGGGCACAGCTTTCCCTAATTCCTTGTCTATAAAATCATAGACCTTTACCGCTATTGGCTGTTTTTTAACTTCCCATTCCTGTCCGTTATTTTTGTAGTTGCCGATGAGTTCCTTCTTTTTACAATCCACCGAAATTACAGGACAATTCTCGTTCATAAATGAAATGGCCGTGCTGTTGATGTACTCAAATTGTTGATCCCTATCTTCATTCTTAGCCCCTTCATACGTTTTCTTATTTGCCTGAAGACTATACCCCAGTTCAATCAGACATTGGCGAACCACTTCATGGCTAACCTTATATTTTAATTCTGTTAATTCCGCTAATATCTTTCTGATACTTTTGCTGGTCCACATCAACGGGTTCATTGGGTTGCCCATCGTATGGGGCGAAACTAAACCCTGGATGGCTTCTAGCATCTGGGGCTGGTGTTCTATGACTTTTTTTCTTCCACCTCCTACTTTCCGAATACGGGCCATGAAAACAGAATCTTCCGCATCAAAAGACTCCATCCCACCTTTGGCTATTGTCCGCCGTGTTACAGATGATAACTTGGCAATTAAAGACTTGCCGCCCCAGCCGATACTTGCAGCCTCAGCAGATAAATAAATCCTGGCTTGTCGCTCATTCAAAATGGGTAAAATGGTGTTTATACGTGTTTTGATAACCTCATCAGTCTCCATTGTTTTTATTTCAAAGGTAACTAATTAATTCTAAATGTTGTGCATTTTATTTATTGACAAATCCTTAGTACCAGGTCATTACCCTTTTGGGGAAAAAAGTTATTTATTGCAAAACGACAAAGGAAAGTTCACAGAGGTGACGGCAACAAAGGCAAACGGGCTAACAACAACAGGGCCTGTTAAAGATGCCCTGTGGTCCGATTTTAATAATGATGGTCTGGTGGATCTCATCGTGGCAGGGGAATGGATTCCGCTCACTTTCCTAGAGAATACGGGAGGAGAACTAACGGATATCACCAAAGATACCGGCATTCAATCGGCCAAAGGTTGGTGGAACAGCATCAGCAGCGGAGATTTTGACCACGATGGAGACCTAGATTATGTAGTGGGTAATCTTGGCTTAAATACTCAATACAAAGTATCCGCAGAACAGCCTATGCAGCTGTTTGTCAAAGATTTTGATGAAAATGGTAGCACCGACCATATTTTGACCTACTATACAATGAATGATGATGGCAAAATGGCTCCTTTTGTTGCACACCCGCGCGATCAGCTTATCAGCCAGATACCCGGCATGAAGGGAGTCTTTGGCAGATATTCGCGCTATGCACAGGCCAGCCTCGAAGATGTCATTCCACCGTCCCTGCAAAAAGGAATGATCAGGAAAGAAGCTACCGAATTCAACAGCAGTTATTTTGAAAACCTTGGAAACGGCAGGTTCCGTATCAAAGCGTTACCCATAGAAGCACAGTTTGCTCCAATATATGGCATAGTTACCCTGGATATAAATCAAGATGGACACCCGGATGTGCTGACAGTAGGAAATTCCTACGCTCCTGAAGTCCAGAACGGCAGATATGATGCGGGCGTAGGGAATGTTTTATTAGGCGATGGAGCCGGTAATTTCAAAAATATACCCCCGGCAGCAACGCATTTTTTTGTGGATGGAGATGCCAAGGCACTGGCAACCATCAGGTATGGCCAGCATGATATACTAATATTGGCAGCTTGTAACCAGGGCAAACTCAAAGCATTTCAACTGACTGACAGCAGTTTTGTCCCATAAAAGCAAAGCTATCCACCTTGCTATAGAGCGTATCATAACAGATTAAAAGAACGGAGACTGCCCTTGCAACAGTCTCTGCTCATATATCAGTTTAATTACTTCATCTTTTCAGGCATAAAGCGCAAGATGTAGGTGAGGGCACCGTCTTGATTATTGCCCGGATAAGGAACTTCATATTCTGGCAGACAAGAGTCGGAGAAGCAACTGTTGTTACCAATACCACGTTGCCAGTAGTCGAAATGTGCGAACACTTGGCCGTAGCGCGTGAGGTCTGCCCAATGTAACCGCTCGTAGTGGGTACTATGGTTCCACTTCAGTTCGTCGTAGTGGCTGAGTGAGAAAGAAACCGGTCCTTGAGTCTCAATGCGCAGGTTCACCTTGGCAGCTTTGTTGGTAAGAATAAGTTCGCGCAATTGCTGGCGATCGCCATAAGTTTGCGGATGAACATACTCTTCTACCATGTCATCTACGGTGGTGGAATAGCGCCCTAAGTACGAGCCTGTCTGGCGGTCTTTGTAGTTCGACCACGGACCTTTTGCGTAGTATTCCACGTCTTCAAAGCCTTCGGCAAACTGCATACCGAGGCCGAGGCGACGAAGACCTCTGCGTTGTGGGTCGAACTTCACTTTCATATCCACTACACCGTTGGGGTAGATGGTGTAATTAGCAGTGTAGTTGGTCTTCCAACCAGTAGCCGCCGATGAGATGATGACATTATTGCCTTGTTTGGTAAGTTTAGAAGTGATGTTATGATCAGTGATGCCTATAGCGGCATAGTCATACTTATAATCGCCGGCATCTCCGTTGTTTTCCTCATACTGCTTGCCTTCGGTGTCGTTGTCCATACGACGGAAGTCGTTGTATTCGGGGGCTTTGGCAATAAGTTCCTGCCCATTGAAAATGTAGCTTTTCAGGGCACCATTATGGTCAAATTCTACAGAGAAGTTTTCGCCGGTCACCTGCTTGCCGTTGATGGTGAGGCTACCATTTGCGTTGATGGTTAGCAAATTCTTGCGATTTTTCACAATAAATTGTTCATCGGCCAGCTCATAGCCGGACTTTGCCCAAGGAGTGGCCTCCTTCAAACAAAGACCTACGGTTACGGTGTATTCAGCGTCGTCGTTCTTCACCTGCTTGAACGGCACATTGATGAGACGCGACTCTCCCGGCGGGATATTTACCTCTTGTCACCTTGCCTTCTTCAATCACGCGGCCATCTTTGCGTACCATGTAATTCAGATAGCATAGATCTGCGAGGTTATTGAATGGGTACTTGTTCTTGATGCTCACCTGCTTGTTGTCGGCTGTCAAACCGGAGAACGCTACATATTGATACACTTTCTTTACTTCTGTGAGTTTGGCAGTCCAAGCACGGTCGGCAGTAACAATACCGTTGCTTAGGTAGTTTCCCTGGAACGAGTGATCGTTGTACTGTCCGGGGTTGTTGATGACGTAATTATCATAATCGTAACCGGTAGTCCAGGCGTGAAAGCCGTCTTTATTTATCAACTTCCCCTCCTTGATTTTAATAGGATCGTAGATTGCTTGGTCAACCCAATCCCATATGCAGGCACCAATGATACCGCTACTGTTTTCAATGACCTTCCAATAGTCCTCGAGGTTGCCCACGGCTTGTCCCATAGCGTGGGCATACTCACAAATGAAAAACGGTTTTCCATTTCTACCGTTCTGCTCGCGCTTTGCCGCATCTACGCTAGTGTACATTTCCGAGTGCAGGTCCGAGCTGCTTTCATTACCGTGGCAATGTATGAGGCGATCATCCAGTTTTTTAACCGCATCGTAGGCCTCATTCATGTTGTTGCCTTCTCCGTTCTCGTTGCCAAGCGACCAGAATATGACGCTTGAGTGGTTGCGGTCGCGTTGCACCATTCTCACGTTGCGGTCCACAAAAGCGTCTCGCCAGCTTGGGTTTCTTGTTAAACTGTTGTTGCCGTGGCACTCAAGGTCGGCTTCATCCATCACATAAAGGCCGTAAGCATCAAACATGGTGTTCATTTTTGGCTGACGCGGATAGTGACTGGTGCGGACGGTGTTGACGTTGGCCTGCTTCATCAGGGTGATGTCTTTCAACATGGTTGCTACATCCACATATCGCCCATAGAGTGGATGCGTGTCGTGTATGTTGGTACCCTTGAAGAAGATGCGCTTGCCGTTGATGGTAACATAATGGTTGTCGCCACTATTCACCAATTGGATGTTACGGAAACCATATTTGGTAGAGAATACCATCTCCTCTTTGCCGTTGGCCATTTGGCTGATAATTACAGTGTAGAGGTAAGGATTTTCGGCATTCCAGGAAGTAAGTCCCTTCAAGGTCTCAGTAGTGAGATTCACCTTTGCAGAGGCATCCGAAACATTGACTATCTGCTCCTTGGAAGCAACCACATTACCTTTTGCATCAAGTAATTCAAGCTTAAGGTTCTTGGTTGTTTTCTCTCCATCGCGATTGTCGATGTCAAGTGCTACATTCAGGCTTACCGCTTGTGCCATTTTCATTTTGGTTCAATATAGTGATATAATGATCGCGAACGAAGGTCTTTGGCGTAGCAACAAGGTAAACATCACGGTGAATACCACTCAAACGCCATTGGTCTTGGCCCTCGAGGTAGGAGCCGTCGCACCAGCGATAGACGCGTACAGAAAGTTGGTTGGCACCTTGTTTGGCATAATTGGTAATGTCAAACGCTGCATCGTTGTTTGACCCTTGTGAGTAACCGGCAAATTTACCGTTCACCCAAACCACGGCGCAACTATACACCCCATCAAAATGGATAAATACGCGCTTGTCATTCCAGCTGTCAGGAAGCTTGAAGGTACGGCGATAGAAACCAGTAGCATTATGATCTATTACACCATGATCTTCGTAACCTTCGCGTGCATAAGGTGGTTCGTTTTTAAAAGGATAACCAGTATTGTTATAAGTCGGTTTGTTGTAACGTCCGTCCATTTCCCAATTCATGGGCACGCTGATCTCATCCCAATGGCTGTCATTATAGTCGGCTGCTTGAAACTCACTTGGGCCTGGACCCTGCTTGGTACCTTTTACCCACTTAAATTTCCATGTGCCATTCAGATCGAGTGTCATGGCCTTGGTGGGTGTATGCCAAGGTTCATTGTAGTTGTCATCTGACTTCATGGCTGCCTTAGTGGCATAAGGGATAAAAGTGGCGTGTCCTTCTTCTTTATTGACAGCAAATACTTTTTCATTAGATATCCAACTGATATCGAAGTCTGCTTTCTTTTGGGTGTCTTTAGCATCCATTACGCCTTGTGTCATAGCGGTATTGAATGACAGCAGTAAGCATATAAAGATTTGATAGAAATTATTTCTTTTCATATGTAGGCTATTTTTGAATCTTGACATGTATGTTTCTGGTATAGGTATTTTTCTCAATATTCATTGCTTCTAAAGTTTTGGCATAGGCTGATTTATCTGGCAAGAGAATATTGATGAATGATATGCCATCAATATATAAAACCTCCGATTTTCTTTTAGAACCGTGAATGATGGAGGATGTTTCTCCAAAGTCTCTCACATTAATATCTTTAAGCGTGATTCCGGTGACTGGGCCGCCATAAGTATCTCTGGACGAATTGTAGATTTCAAGCCATTTGGGAACCCTGCTGATTTTAGGCGAGAATCCTTCAATATCAATATTTTCGAAGGTAATATTACTGACAGAGCTATCACCGTACCTTGGGTTGATGGCAATTGCCCTTGAGCTACCATAAGATATGGAATTCTTGACGATGATGTTACGTCTGCTCCTGGAAGTTTCCAAAACCTATTTTATAGGTAGCGCAGCGGCTCCAAGCCACACAATCATTGACTATTACGTTCTCTAACTTTTGCGGACTTCCCGGCCATTGTCTTGCAATATCGGTGGACGCTTCCCAGGTTTTCGTAGAGAAAGTATCATCTTCGGATATCATGATGGAATGATCGATACATACATTGGAGCATTCCTGAACATCTACCGCGTCATTTTCATAACAATCAGATCGTCACCGTTTTCGTTTAAATGTTTGGTATTCCTGATCGTAATATTACTGGATCGGGGTAGGAATAACACCCCATAGACCGCTATCCCTACAAATGATGCCGTCTATTGTAAAGTTGCTACAATTTAATGGAACGATAAGATTGGTCAAGTACTTTTGCGTTTTGCGGAGTTTGAACCCGTCTGTATCAATGGTGCCCCTTGCCAAATATTTTGATGTTTTGCGCATTTTGTTCCGTATAGAGGAACCATGTGCCGTTTCATCTTTAAGCCATCTTTACGAAAATGATCCTCATATTCTAAGGCTCGGTCCGCTCCCCTTAATACCGCCCCCCCCGGCCAAATAGATATTCACATTGCTTTTGAGCACCAGATTGGCACTTTTAAAAATGCCCTGGGGCAAATAAACAGTACCTCCCCCTGCCGCACTGGCCTTATCGATGGCCTTCTGTATAGCTGCGGTAGATAAACCCGACCCTGTAGCATCCGCATTAAATGGGGCATCCTTAACATTGTACACAGATTGGGACGATACATCTGGCACATCGGTCTCCCATGGGTCTGCTGCCAGTACCAATTTCCTAGAATTATTAGGGTTTCCGCACCAAAATAAGGATAAATGGCAAAGGTGATTAACTTTGTGAATGCAAATACTAACTTACTTTACAAAAGTCCGGGATTTTCGAGTTCTAGGTCGTTGTCAGCATCAATTAGGGGATATCTTGGGGTTAATCCTATGCGGCACGTTAGCTGACTGCGACGACTTCTCTGAGATAGAGGATTACGGCAATGATAACATAGTTTTCCTTAAGGAAGAATTGGGCTTTGAGTTTTTCAATGGCATTCCCTCAGAAGACACTCTAGATCGGGTGTTGCGTTACTTGGCTAGTCATGAGCTAGAAACTAGCTTTAAGGCCTGCTTACAGGATATCAGCTTGGCCGGTAAACACCTGCGCATTGACGGTAAAGAACTGCGTGGCACAATTCCACTGGGTAAGAAACACGCTTTAGTACAGATGGTCAACGTGTGGGTAGATGAGGTGGGGCTTAGTTTCGGGCAGTACCAAGTGGATGCCAAAAGTAATGAGATTATCGCTATTCCCAAACTCTTGGATGCAGTAGACTGTCAGGATAGTGTGATAACCATTGATGCGATTGGCACGCAAACAGCCATTGTAGAGAAGATTAGAGAAAAGCAGGCAGACTATGTAATCGCTTTAAAAGAAAATCAGGGGGGCTTGTATGAACAAGTATCCGACTTTATGGAAAAGCAACAAGGGCAACTATTGGTACATAAATCTCTGGATAAAGCACATGGGCGGGGGGAAGAACGTAATGTGTATGTGACAAGCAACATAGCCTTGGTCGATGAGGCTGAGCAGTGGAAGGATTTGCGTAGTCTGGCAATGGTGGAACGTATACGCCATACTAAGAAAGGCATCACACGTAAAGTGCAGTACTACATTAGTAGCCTTGAACCCACCGCCGAGCAGATAGCCCACTACGTGAGAGGACACTGGGCAATAGAAAATAAACTGCATTGGCAGTTAGACTTCACTTTTGGTGAGGATGACTGCCGGGTCAGAAAGAATAACGGTCCAGCCAACTTGCATTTGGTCCGTAAGTGGGCACTACACCTGCTCAAGAAAGACCCACAGAAGATTAGCATCAAACGCAAAAGAAAGAAAGCCGCCCGTAGCGGTGAGTATCTTAAACAAATCCTTACTGGCTAATTTTGGTGCGGAAACCCTATAGAATTATTGATTTTAATGATCATATATCTGGAACGGTCCAAGATAAACGTGAGCTTGTTGCCATCCACATTTCCTTTTATACCATAAGCCAATGGACTGATGGTATAGCTTGTAATAGGTTGTGGGGCAGTAATCTCGATAGTGACCTTGCCCTCAAACGAGAAATGCGCATAATCATACAGGCTAAACTCCTTGATAACAGGAACGCTGACCTCATTAACCTTTAAGCCGAATTGCTCCGATACCTCATAAATCGCGGGCTTTGGATATGTGGCTACTTGAGGAGCAAGGGGAACGCTCGCACCCATGAAGCTTTTATAACTATTTGCAGGTATTCCGATGGCCGAACTGCCTACCGCAATGGTAGCCCCGCCCATTAAAGCTTTTGTAATAAAATCTCTTCTTGTCGACATGAAAATAGTTATTAAAGTGTCTTTGTTTTCTATTGGTTATTAGAAGGTTTTTATAGTAAGAGATACAGGCTTACCTGTCCATAGAAAATCAACGGATGACGTGCCCATAATCTTATAGTCTCTTTTGTCTGAGAAACGTACAGATTCAATCTGTTTTCCCATTACCTGCAATCTAAAATTGATTTTACGGGAAGTCACATGATCTCCTACTATAGTAATACGATCTTTATGTCTCTTGCGACTGGTGGTAAAAGTAATAAGATCGTAGGCTCCTTTTGAAAATTGCAAACTATCATTAACGGATTCCGGTTCACCTAAATCCAGCCACCAGCCTGACATCCCCTCCTTTATTCGGTCTCTGTACTGGCTCCAGTAAAATTGCTGCGCTGCTGGTTTGAATATATCCAACAGCCCTGTAGGGTAACCGGTCCAGAAATCCTCAAATATATAGGGCTGCTCAGAATCAGGATTCAAGTGATAAATGCAACAGGATTGGTGAATAATAAATGTTCCATTTGCTCAATGGGCGATCGGTAGTCGTGTCTTTTTCTAGGTCTTTCATTGAGCTTGTTTTCAATAGCCCTGACTTGCTCATCAGAAATAAGTCTAAAATCTGTTTTCTTAGGTAGGTATTGTCTGACCAGGCCATTGAGATTCTCATTGGCTCCGCGTTGCCAGGAATGATAAGGTTTGGCAAAATAGATATCTATTCCGGTCGTCTCACTGATAGCTTGATGATTGGCAAATTCTTTTCCGTTGTCAGCAGTTATGGTATGCAAACTAAAGGGTTTCCAGTCTTCCAATAGATTCACAATGGCTTGTTCCACTACGTCTGCTTCACGGGTTTCTACTTTTTGCATCTTGAGCATTCCGGTGGCTCTATCATTGAGGGTAACAATAGCTCCCTGGTGGTTTTTGCCGATAATAGTGTCTACCGCCCGGCGGCCCGGTTCCAGGTCTCCAAAACGTTTCTTTTTGGCTACAATATCAGGCCGCTGATCAATGTCTATCCGATTGGTAATAATGCCTCGGCAGTCTTTATAAGCCCCTCTTTTACGATATTTCCGCCCTTGATGGCGTAAATGCTTATGCAAGGTGCCTTTATCCTTTTTGTCCTGCCAGATGTACTGATAGATCGTTTCATGAGAGACTATTGCCTGCTGATTCTTCTTGCAATATCCCACCACTTGTTCTGGACTGAAGTCGTCTTTAAGTAGGGCTTCTACCCGTGCTTTGATCTGCTCGGTAAAGCGTATCTGTTTGGGCTTTCCCTGGTGCTTTTCCCAACACTTCCTTTGAGCAAGGCTACTCTTGTAACTTCCATTTCGCTGATCGCAATTACGCTCTACCTCACGATAGACAGTGGACATGGAGACTCCAATAGTCTGGGCAATTTTTGTTTTGCTATAATTTTGTGCTAATAAGCACTCGATTGTGTATCTTTGTTCCACGGTAAGATGTTTCATTTTGCAACCGCATCGGCGGTCCGATTATTTTTGGCGATTTAGGGGGCAAGATACCGCTTTCCATCAAGACGGTGAAAGGATTTATTTCCTTTCCTGTTTTGAAAAATAGCCCCTTTACCCGCTAAATCCCTAGTTGCATTTATTACTTGAATTCAAGATATGAATAAACATAAAGAAAGTTTATTGAGAGGTTTCCCAATCAAAATCTTAGCATCAAGTTTTTTATTTTTTACTGTTTTACAAATAGCAATTGGACAAACCACTCACTCAAGACCGGTATTCAACTTTAAAGGACAATATATTGTAACTGTTTCAGATGCAGATATGGTGGCATCGGCTTATTTGGACGGTTACCTCGGTGAACAAGAGGGAAAAGATGCCTTATCGGTTATCAGTTTAGATAAACCTGTAAACAAACTGAAAGCAGTTTCTGTTGAAGTTAGTAACTCTGTTACTGGCCCGCCGTCATCGGTTGCCGTTGCCCCTGATGGTCGTCATACAATCGTGATCGAAACGCGTGGACAGCGTCCCATTGGAAAAGACAAACCACTTTTAAGTGATTTGCCGGTTGGAAAAACTATAACCGTACTTAATTTATCTGACCCTGATCACCCGCAGATTACACAGAAATTCAATGGTGAAGAACATCCGCTTTCAGTAACATTTAACAGGGATGGCACTCTGGTTGCCATTACCTATGCACCAAAAGACACAATTCAGAGTCCCTTGGCGATTTACCGGTTCACTAATGGTAAGCTGGTAAAATTAAATCTGTCATCTATTCCCGGCTATTCAAATGGGGATGTGGTAAATGAAGCCGTCTTCCATCCCGACAACGACAAACTTGTTTTATTGAATGCCACAAAGTCGCTTCTTTGTTTTTATTCACTCGTTGAATCTGCGGATGAAGTCAAACTTTCAAAATGGGGAAATTTTGTATTGGTTGACAAAGAACCTTTCAAAGCCTGCTTTACCCCTAACGGTCGTTTTTTAATTGTGAATGCTATGTATTCGGCTTCAGTAAGAGGGTCAGTTACATCAATAGGCATTGCGGCACAAAACCCTAATGGCTCAACGCCAACCCATCAGATTGTATCGCGTATTCTCACCGGTGTGCTTCCTGAAGGTCTTGCAATCAGTCCTGATGCAAACTGGATCGTCACCACGAATCTTGAACAGAGTACACAACCTTTTGACAAGCTGGAACAGGGTTTCTTTTCTTCTTTAACGCTGATACGGCTGAATGCAGAAACCGGTTTATTGGAAAGAATTGGAGACTTTGCCTTCGATGGTATCTTGCCGGAGTCGGCCGTTTTTGATAACACGGGCCAATTTCTTGCCGTGGCTACTTTTGACCACTATGATGCAGACAGGAAAGGGGGCTCCATCGACTTTTGGAGGCTAACAAGCGATTATTTCGACCCCACGCGTATTGCACTGGTAAAAACAGATTACTCTGTTCCTGTAACCAGAGGTATTCACTCCATGGTTATAGTTCGCTAGAAACATTGAATAGCTACTGTAGCTAAGACAGTACACAATAACGGCTGTAATTAGCACAGTACCTTGAACTTAATATGTTTATTTTAATTATCTCATAATGGTGGTGTTGAAATACCTATTCATGCTCAATCGTTTTCCTCAATATGTAATTGCTTCCTATCTGGGAATGACCTCACAGTTTTATTCTAAAATTCGCAAACAGAAGGCAAAAAGTTAATCTACTTTCACTTCCTTTTTTAATGTAGTTACACTTTATTCAATGCGGGTTGTGTCAACTTTGTACCGTCAATTTTGACATAAAATTTTAATTTTAATACAATGCAAAGATTAAAAGACAAAGTCGCTACAATACCGGAGAAACCTGACAGTTATCCTGAATACAATATGTTAGGCGAACTGTCGACATGGGGCGTTTATATCCGCCATGCCCGAAAAATTCAGTTTGATGGCCTTTCAATCTTCACCACAAAAGCCGATTTCAGAACACCTATTGTTTTTGATGATGTTCATCAGGCATCCTTAACGCCATCGTGCATAAAGACTATACTGGCCCCACCATTCAGCTTAGCGTCTATGATGACAAGCTCATTCTCTGGAATCCCGGCAAATTGCCGGAAGAGCTGACCATAGACATGCTGAAAACCAAGCATCCCTCCCATCCCAGAAACAAGAACATCGCAGATGCTTTCTTCAAGATGGGGTATATAGAAATCTGGGGTAGAGGCATCTCCAAAATCATAGATGCCTGTCAGGCAGTCGGTATGCCAGAACCCATGCTGGAAGAATTTGCCGGAGGTTTTCAGATCACCTTCCTGAAAGATATCTACACAGAAGCATACCTCCATCAGCTAGACCTCAACGAAAGACAGATCAAAGCTGTTTTACATGTCAAAGAAGCAGGGAAGATAACCAATAAAAGTTATCAGAAGCTTTTTAGCGTTTCAAGAATTACTGCTACCAGGGATTTGACTGGTCTTACAGAAAAAGGTGTCCTGAAAAGTTTCGGTGAAAAAGGAGCAGGTTCTTACTACCATATCTAGTGAATATGGATGGTAAGACATTGCATCATTGTTGCACCAATTGCATCATGATCGCATCTTCATTACATCAAAAGGCGGATCGTTATTCCATGCTTCCTAAAGATGGCATCCCTTAGGCAGGGATATGCTGCTTTTGAGTACTGTACTCATCCAGCATGATTTCCGATTTCCGGAGTGCTTTTATAACGCGTTCCACACCAGTTACAAAAGCACTCCAGGATTAGCACCGTTTGGTTTCGTAATTTATTGATCCTGGTCTGTCATAACATCTATCTTGCCCCCTTCTGTGAACAGATCGTGCGAAACAAAATATCCTTTGATGGGCTTGTTATTTACCCTGATGGAGGTTAGGCTTCTTCCTTTTTCCGGTTTATCAATGATGAGTTCCTTTCCATTGTCAAGCTTCCAGCGTACCTGCTCAAAAAGTGGAACGGTTACCAGGTACGCTGGATCTGCCGGAGAAAAGGGGTACAATCCCAGCGCGCTGAACACATACCACGCCGACATCTCACCGGCATCGTCCATGCCACAAAGTGCCAGCCCTTGCTCACCTACGCCATAGTAATTCTCCAGGATGTTATCTATGACCTGCTGCGATTTTTCCGGTTTGCCGACAAAGTAATATGAAAAAGGAGCCTCATGATCGGGCTGGTTGCCATGTACATACTGCCCGATGAAGCTGGACACGTTTCGTGCAATATATGCTGGGTTCCAAGGAACGGTAAACAGGGAGTCTAGTTTTGCTTCAAAATTGGCGGACCCGCCATATAAGCTCACCAGCCCGGGCATATCCTGGGGCGCAAAAAACGAAACCTGCCAGGCATTGGCTTCCCGATACATATACTCGTAATAAGGATATTTTGGGTCAAAATTTTTAACCCAGTCACCATTCTCCAACCGTCCTCTCATGAAATGGGTAGTTGTATCAAACACGTTTTGATAGTTTTTCGACCTTTGCATGAGTGCCTGATAATTGGCCGTATCATGCAAGGCTTGGGCAAGCTGCGCTACGGCATAGTCATCGTAAGCGTATTCCAGGGTTTTGGAAACACCTGCCTTTGCCTTGGTCTCTACGTATGGTGAGTCAATCTGGGGCGTGGAGATGTATCCTTTCCGGATATATTCGGAAATATACGGTCGGGTTCCTCCCTCCTTGTTGGCATTGTTGAGTAGCAACTGGTATACCTTTTTGACATCGTAGTGATCAATGCCCCGCACGTAGGCACTGGCGATAAATGCGGCGGCATGGTCACCATGAAAGAAGGTAGGAATAAAGCCCGTCTTTTCTCCTATATCCTGCAACGACCTGATCACATCGCTGGTCACCTGCGGAGCCACAAGCCCCAGCAATACCAGCTTGTTGCGGTAGGTGTCCCACAAAGAGGGTATGGTGTAGTAATTGAAATCTGCTTTGACCGTTTTTCCTTTTACATCTCTAAACTCACCATTCACGTCGCTGCGCAAGGCAGGCCAGAGAAAAGAGCGGTAAAAAGAGGTATAGAACAGCTCTTTTTGCTTTTTTGTGCCACCTGTTACCTGAATTTTAGACAAAAGATCTTCCCAGGTCTGCCGGGCTTTGGTGCTTACTTCGTCAAATGACCGGTTACCGATTTCTGCCTCCAGGTTCTGTTTAGCATTCTGTGCACTGACAAATGATAAGCCGATCTTCATCTCTACCGGCTCTTGGTTACTATCTTGCAGATGGATAATGGCCTGCCCTTCTTTCTTTCCTTCCTGCTGCACTTCAAGCTGCCGAATTGGCTCACTCAGCAGGGCATAAAAATGAATGACCTGGTCACCGTTTTGCTGAAAGCCCTGCACTGTATTTTTTCCTGTCTTTTCTATCTTCCAGTCTGATACCTCATTGTTGGCCTTAGCCAGATCAAAGAGTATCTGACGGTCTTTTGCGTCTTTGTACTTGTACTGATGGTAGCCACTCCTCAGTGTGGAGGTGAGCTTTACGTCCACCTGATAATCTTCCAGATACACCTGGTAAAAACCTGCCTGCGCCTTCTCTGACTTGTGTGAGAACCGGGAACCGTATTCCCGGACATTACGCTTGCCAGACAGCGGAAGTACCGGGATGTTCAACAAATTCCAGTGCCCCTTATTGGTATGAGCAAAGGCATGGATCACCGTATCTTCGTATTCATACCCGGCACCGGTGCCATACTCGGTGACAGGACTGAGCTGCACCATCGCATTGGGCACAGACACACCAGGGTACACCAGCCCTGCCCATACCCTCCAGCCTTCTGGCGGTGTGTACCCGATAAACTTCGGATCAGTTAGCGGTGCTGTGCCTATCAGCGGGTTGACGTATTGCGTGAACCCTTTGGCTGACGGCTGTGCTATAGCGGTTACAGCTGATAGGCAGGAGAAGATTACTACTGTAAATAAAAAAGTGATGATGTGCTTAGGCATAAGTGCAGAAGGTTGTTAATAAGAAAATCAAGTTATGAATTATACGTCATTTTATAGAAAACCAGCTTTCTTGTCGCAGGACACTGTGAAACAGCATTCGCTCGTGCTTTCATTCGGGGCATAAACGAAGGCCTTATCCCGTTCCATAAGTATTCTGTAAAGGTAGAAAACTTTTTGGAAAGCTCCTTTAGTTGTTTCAAGCCCTGCTTCAAGAATTCAGGACTGTACAATTTTTCTTTTGTGCTCAGTGTAAGAAAACATGATAAACCAAACCGGGTCGTGGGGTGACCCATGCCTGCCTTTTGACCAGTTATTTGAGGTGATCTAATTTGGCGGGACGCTTAGTTAAGCGAGTTACTGATTTAAAGTCGGCCCGACCGGGGTAAATAATATTTTGTTTCCAATAAAAGAATGTCTGCGTTTGCGATTATAATATACTTCTATAAGATCAAAGATTTCCGTTTGGGCATTTACTATACTTAAAGTGGCCCCGTCATACTCTGACGACAGCGATAGTCTTTCAACAAGTTTACTAGCTGATCAGAGACATACTGTTCCCCCTGATCAGAATACACAACAAGTCCAGGAGCCGGACAACGTCATTGTAAGCTTTTCTTTAGAGCGCCGACTACTAAGCCGCTCCACGAAGGATTGCTTCCATATGATCTGCTACTTGCCAGCCGACCATGACTCTGGAAGACATATCCAGCCAAGTGGCTAGATAACCCCATTGTCCATTTATCAAGGGCAAATATGTAATGTCCGGGCCCTGGCGGCTCCTACCCAGACACAATTGGGTGCTGTGGGCAATGGTTGATCTAACAACAGGTTTTTACAAACTGCTTTACCATGTCTGCTATCAGTTGTTTTAGGCGCGGGGCACCCCGCACAAAGCATTTAGTCGGACGGCCGATGCCGCTGAACAGCTTTTCAGAACTACCCAGCAAAGAAATAAGAATTCAGTAACATATTAGTCCTTAGAAAGTTAAGTACGTTATGTATTTGACGTCCCTAAGCGACAGCAGAAGCCAAAGAGATCTGAGAGGAATTAGAAAAACTGAAAGAAAAAATAGTCGGCTCCTAATGTTATACATAAATTAATAAGTTATAATCATGATTAAATCTGCATTTATAAGCATTGCATTACTCCTACTTTTGAATATTTGCATGGCTCAAAAATTTAACATTAAAGATTTTGGGGCCAAGCCCGATAATTCAACAGTAAACACATTATTCATACAGAAAGCAATTGATTCCTGTGCCTCCACAGGAGGGGGGACTGTATATGTACCTTCAGGAGTGTATGTTACCGGAACCATAGCACTCAAGTCAAATGTAAATCTCTACCTTGAATCAGGTTCTGTGATTAAAGGTAGTGCCAACATTTCTGATTATAAACCTTACCAATCCCCAACTTCTGATAAGGCAGCGCACTATGGCATTATTTACGCTCACAAAGCAGATAATATATCAATTACAGGTCAGGGAGCGATCGATGGAAATGAGGAAAGCTTTTTCATTTGGGACCAAGCCAAAAAAATAGACTGGGGAGGAGTAGAATTCACAAGGCAGAAAGGTGACTTCCGAAAAGTTGCATCCGGAATTGGTGATGGACCCGTAGTACCAAAACCAGAAAGGCCCAATCAAATGGTTATTTTTTCGGAATGCAAGAATGTATTGTTACGAGATGTGCAATTGATAAAATCTCCATTTTGGACATTACATTTTGCTGATTGTGATGGTGTGATGGCTTCCGGTTTAAAAATATGGGCTAGCATGGCCACACCCAACAGCGATGGCATTGACATCACCTCGTGTAATAATGTGATTGTCTCGGATTGTGATATTAGAACAGGTGACGATGCTATCGCCATCACAGGTTATGCTCATCATTTTGAATTGCCTGGTTACCATAACTTACGGCATTCTTCCGACAATATCACCATCACAAATTGCAATCTGCAATCTCGTTCCAGCGGCATCCGTATTGGATTTTTAGACCAAAATACTATCCGAAATATTCATATAAGCAATGTGAACATTACAAATTCCAACAGAGGCATTGGGATTTTTGTTAGAGACGAAGGTTCCGTGGAGAATGTAACCATCTCTCAGGTTACGATCAGCACTCGTTTGCATACCGGCGATTGGTGGGGTAATGGAGAACCTATTCATATTTCTGCGGTTCGTGGGAATGCGGATGTGACAATGGGAAAGATAAAGAATGTAACCTTTCGAGATATTACCTGTACCGGTGAAATAGGCATCCTTATCTATGGCTCTAGAGAAAGTATGATTGAAGATGTAAGGATTGATAACTTATACTTTGTACTCAACAATAGTGAACTCAACGATGTTGCAGGTGGAAATATTGATTTGAGAGGGGCTATGGGAAATAATCAACTGTTTTCTTCGGATATTTCAGCAATTTATGCTCAGCACGTAAAAAATCTGACATTAAATGATGTAAATATTTCATGGGGTGAAGTAAAGCAAAATTACTTCAAATATGGGATTCACGTAAAAGATTTTAATGAATTGCAATTGACAAACATAAAAGCAAGTGCTTCTCCTTCAAATAAATCCTTACCAGCAGTATTAATAGAAAACGGGCAGGCGTTCGATTCCAATATGGATAGTAAATATCTTAAAAAAGTGAATGTAAAAGAGTAAAATAATCTGTGCATAACGATGCATAAAAACAACAAACAGACAAACTGGAAAATGAAATCATTTTGACTTTACTTCGTCTATACTGTTCTTCAATAAATTGAGTCTTTCTTTCATCTCGGAAAACCTCAGAGAAGCAAATCCCAGGCGAGTAGCATTAAGGTGGCTTCCAAACAGCGTTCCGTCAGAAAAGTGAAGATGGTTTTTTCTGGCTTGGATGGCTACCTTTTTTATATCAATGTCAGCATTAAACTTTGCCCAAACAGCCATTCCACCATCAGGCACATCAAAGTCAATGAAGCCATTGAAATCAGCCTGTAATTCCTGACAAAGATAATCTTTCCGTTTTTGGTAGGCATTCAGCGATTTTCTAAGCATACGCTGAAGTTCTCCTTCATCAAGGAGTTGGGCGATGGTACGTTCTAAAATAGCATCTCCCTGAAAATCAATAATGGCTCTAAGTCGGACCGCTTGCGCTAAAAACTTCTCAGGGGCCACTAAATAGCCCACCCTAAAAGAAGAAGCAATGGTCTTAGAGAAAGAACCTACATAAAGTACCGATCCGTTAGCGTCTACGCTTACCAACGGAAGAAGTGGGTTGTGGCTATAGTGAAAGTCGTAGTCGTAATCATCTTCCAGTACTGCGAATTGATACTTCTCCGCTAACTCCAGCAGTTTCATCCTTCGGGTGGGGCTTAGCGTAACCGTTGTAGGATAATGGTGGTGAGGGGTAATATAGACCACACGAACGTTTCCTTGCCGACAGTGTTCCTCGATAGCATCCACCACAATGCCATCTTCATCCACCGGCACGGTTTTAATAGAGGCACCTAGGTATTTGAGCGTCTCATCGGCGAAGAAATAATTAGGGCTACTTACAATAGCATCCTCGCCTTTTCTAATAAGTACGCTCATGCTTAAAAACAATGCCATCTGGCTTCCCCTAGTGATAAGAATGTTGTTCATAGTACAGGGGATGCCTCGCGTTTCAAGAAGGTACTGGGCCAGCACTTCTCTCAGCACTTCATCGCCGTACGAACTACCGTAGGAGAGTAGTGACCTATGATGCTTGCTTCGTAAAATACTCCGATACGTTCGATTGATGAGTACATGGTCAATGAGCCTGCTATCCGGGAAACCATCGTCGATGAATAGCCCGTGGCGATGATTAAACTGGGGCACTTCAAGAATGTCTACGCTATTGATGTCGTAAGCCATACTTTCTGTAAATCCGGAGATTGGCGTGTCAGATAATCCATGGTAGTCAATCTGCGGTAGGTCATCGGATACGAAAGCTCCTACTTTTGGCAAGAGTTTGAGCCACTGCTGGAGTTCGAGTTCTATGTAAACGCGCTCGATAGTCTTCTTGTTTACTCCTAAAAGACTACCCAATGAGCGAACGCCGGGCAGTTTCTGGCCAGGATACATGCGACCCCGCTGAATCTCCTTCACAATTGCGGTGGCAATCTGTAGATAAATGGGTACTCTCGACGTTTTATCTATTACTAAAAGGCTTTTCAAAAAATACTGACCCATGTTGTTTGTTTTTTCTGACCCCTACTGATACGCTTGTAAATATATACTTTTGACGCAATTATGTATTAATTAACGCACAACATCATGAACAAACCTATCATAACTGCTTTCGTATTACTTATGACGATCACTGGGTCTGCCTGGGCGCAAATGAAGCCTATGGATGCCTCTACTATGCCAACAGTCAAAGTTGTTTCAGCCATAGACGTGGAAGAAATGGTAGACGGAAAACCTGGCCGCGCCACTACTTTTGAGCTTACCTTCGAACCGGGCCAGGTAAGCCCTCCGCATCGGCACCCAGGGGCTGTTTACGGCTATGTTGTCGAAGGTGAATTTAGTTTCAAAGTGAAAGGTAAGCCCATGCGTACCATCAAAGCCGGAGGCGCGTTTTATGAACCTACCATGATTTTGCACGAAGTAGCCCAGAGTGCCAGTAATACCAAAACGGCACGGGTAGTAGCAATAATCGTTCACCCACGCGATGCAGAGCAACTGGTCATTCCTGAAGAAGTAAAGTAGAAATGGAATACGATTGGACAGTGGACTTCAAAGAACGACGCACATAAGCTTTATTTCAAAGAAAATTTTACCATTGGGGGCATATCACTTTAACAAACAAATTGAAAAGTATCAGTTAATAAGCACAATCAGAAAAAATATATTATGGAAAAGAGCATTCAAATTGACAAACTCGAACCTGAGGCATATAAAGCAATGTATGGTTTGGAAAAGTATCTTTCAGACTGCGATTTGTCAAAAACACATAAAGAACTCATAAAAATAAGGGCTTCGCAGATAAATGGCTGTGCGTTCTGTATTAATATGCACACGCAAGATGCCCTTAACTATGGAGAAACCAAGGAGAGAATATTTTTGCTTAATGCCTGGAAAGAAACTGATATTTTTTCAGCAGAAGAGAAAACAATACTTCTGATGACTGAAGAAATAACATTCATACACAAAAATGGACTCTCCCCAGAAACCTATAAAAAAGCAGCAGCACATTTTGACGATCACTATGTTGCCCAGATTATTGTGGCAATTACCACAATAAACGCCTGGAACAGGATTGCTATCAGCACAAACATACCGATTAACCATTAATATCATGAAATATATATTTATCCTATCAACTGCCATGCTGTTTTACAGTTGCAATTCCAATAGCTCACAGCCACAAAAAGAAAATGCAGAAGAAGCTAAAAAAGAAATGTTTTCGGAGGCTGATACCTTGACTAAGCATTTAAAACCGTTCAAGGAAGATTTGCCAACGATCGGACTTTTAATGTACAGTGGCGTACTTCAGTCGGAAGTTGTCGCCACCTCCGATGTTTTCTCCAAACCAGACGGGCCAGATGGAAAACAACTCTTCAATGTCGTTACCATAGCCGAGACTAAACATCCCATTACCACTGAAGAAGGACTAACATTGGTTCCCGATTATACGTTTGAGAATTGCCCGAAACTGACAGCACTTTTTGTACCAAGTGCCTATGATATGTATGCTCAGGTACACAACCAAAAAATTGTGGATTTCATCAAAGAAAAAGACAAGGAAACCAAATATACCGTAAGCAATTGTGCAGGTGCGCAGTTGATCGGAGCTTCGGGAATTGCCGATGGCAAGAAAATCGTCACGTATATCGGAGGCGGAAAACAACTGCAAATGGACTATCCAAACCTGAAGGTGCAGAACGATTCCCTGATCACTTTTGTAGAAGACGGAAAATACAGTTCATCAAACGGAAATCTGACCAGTTACATTTCAGCCCTTAACCTGGTAGAGAAAATGACCAGTGCGGAACACAGAAAGTTTGTAGAATCCTATCTATATCTCGACCGGCTTCAACATTGGAAGGAATAAGTTTAGCATTTAATAGGATGCTACAAGGTACATGCTTTAATTTATATAAATTAATTGAAAGAACTCCTGAAGTCCAACGGCGAAAGGTCAGTCTTGCTCTTGAACAACTTGCTGAATGATTGCGAATGTTTAAAACCCAAGGCGTAGGCAATTTCGCTCACTGATAAATCGGAGGTCGATAATTTTTCTTTGGCTTTTGCAATCAATTTGTTGTGGATATGCTGCTGCGTACTCTGGCCGGTATGCGTTTTGAGCACCCCGCTCAGATAATTGGGCGAAACGTTCAGGATTTCAGCAATTTGATGAACAGTGGGTAACCCTGCTTTTAAAGCATCATCTTTGAATCGTTCCGAAAGGATTTCTCCAAGCGGTTGAACACCTTATGGTTACTGATCTTACGAGTCAGAAATTGACGATGGTAAAAGCGTTCCGAATAATTGAGCAGTACCTCCAACTGAGCGATAATAATATCCTGGCTGAATTGATCGGTGTTGGCATGATATTCCTGGTTGATATGCTGCATGATGCCCATAATGGAAGTTTCCTCTTTTTCTGAAAGGAACAAAGCCTCATGCACCGAGTAGTTGAAAAATTCGTACTGCTCAATCTTTTTGGCCAGTGTCGTATTCCACAAAAAATTGGGATGGACGAGAATCATCCATCCCGTGTGGCTTAGCATATCTTCTTTATCCATCTCAATACCATAGACCTGACCGGGCGACATGAAAGTCAGGACACCCCTCGTCAAAATCGTATTCCTGTTGCCCGTAAGTTACTTTCGCTTTAAAATTCTTTTCAGCGCGATGAAATAAAAATCCGCCACCAACCGCTTTGGACTATCGGGCGGCAACTGCTTGATATCATCCAGGCTAATGATGCTTGATAGAAGGATGATCAGGCTTGGGCAACCCTTTGCTTTGGTGAAATTCGGATATGGTTTTGAACCGATACGGTGCTTGTATGCTTTTCATACTTCAAGTTGATGATTCCTGTTTAAAGCGTAACCACTACTTTCCCCACGGTATGTCCGCTTTCAACTTCCTTGTGCGCTTTACCCATTTCAGAAAAGGGAAATGTTTTTGAAACGTGAGCTTTGATGGCTCTCTTGCTGAGCAAATCAGCTAGAGAGTTCATATCTTTGCCGCTGGCGTGCGATTCCATAAAGGCCAAATCCACTTTGCTCTCCCGGGCTTTTTGCTTTTGCTCTTCGCTAAGCGTAGGGATCAAGGTGATGATCTTTCCGCCTTCCCTGACGATATCAACGGAATGAGACAACGTATCGCCACCCACCATATCCAGCACAAAATCAACGTTATCTACCTCTTCATAAAACTTTTGG
>CATQIH010000016.1 GCA_958296015.1 Cyclobacteriaceae bacterium | reverse complement strand
AATTGCGTTATCCTTCTGCCCTACAAGTGCTACCAAGCCTAAGATAAGCACTGTCCAAAACTCGAAAAAACGAAACAGAAAGGCAATAGAAATAGCAGCTATCGTGGTAAAGCCAAACAAGGTCAGGGCATAAGTTAAGGCCACTTCGATCACCCCAATACCGCGCAGAAATGGAGCACTCATCAACAGCATCAGGACGATGCCGTAGCCTACCACTGCCATCTCCCAGGTAGCCGCTCCTCCCATCGCCTTGATAGAGATATACAGATGCGTGATCCCGATCATCTCGATGACACAAGACAGCAGAATAACAGCATAAAAATCGTAGCGGTTGAATGCCTGATCTTTGAGTTGACGGATTGTCTGAAAAATTGAAGGCAGTCGCTTTTCAAGGAAATGATACAAAAACCCCTCCTTCACGATGTTGTACACCGCATAACCAAGCACAGCCAGCAGCAAGACCGAAGCTACCAATCCAAATACAATCTTGCCAGACAGGCTATCTTTAAGAAACAGCAGTATCAGTGCAGGAATACCTACAATGATAGTGGAAGCAATAGAACAAATGGTGAAGATAGAAGAAGCAAAATATATCTGCGTACGGCTCACCCCTTCCCTTTTCTCTACTTCTTTGCTAAAAAACAACATATTGGTAAGCATACCGGCTGGTAAGAATACACTAACCACATTGCGTTTTAAAAATAAGCTGACGGCTGTACTTAGCCGAATTTTTTCGTGGATGGCTCTGAAACTAAACTGATACATCAGCCCCTGCACGATCACAAACAGCAGCATCATCAGTAGTCCCGTGGCTACCCAAATGCTGTTGGCTCGCCGCAGTGACTCTGCCACATGGGTCATCTCTACACCCTCATGCCGGATGAAATAAACGCCTAAAACAATAAACAGAAGCCCTACGGCTACTTCAAGTACCAGCTTGTTGTTGGCTCGAAGGAAGGCAAAGTAAGCTGATTGTAACCACCGGGGCTGTTTCAATTTTTTTGGTATTAATAATAGTGAGGATAACGCACCAATCCAGAATAAATAGTAAAGATTTGTGGTGAAGCTTTTACTATTAGATACTCAATCAAGCAAAAGTCACTAATGATCACCAAAAAAATAGTGGATTTCTTGCAATTTAGGCTGACGGTAACTCTCCTTTGACATACGGTTTTGTATGTAATCTGGTATTTAAAAAAGACTGCCTTTGCAGACAGTCTTTTTAGTTTTCAATAAGCTGGTTTCCGCCTTACTACACCTGCACCCAGGCTTGCTCGCGGTTGCTCTCAATAATTTTATCGCAAAGCACCAGTTCTCTCAGGCCATCGGCAAAGGTAGGGAACAAAGGCTTTTCAGGTTGCTTACCTTCCTGCACGGCCTGGTATACTTCTTTGAACAGTTGCTTGGAAGTATCCGGGAAGCCTTCGTTATGACCGCCAGGGAACGTGATCAGCGAAGCACTCTCAGGATGCACCAGGGCCGGGTCGCGCATCAGCATACCATTGGCACTGTCGCGCCTGCCAAGCCATAGCTGGTTGGGTGCTTCCGAGCACCAGTTGACGGCCTGCTTTGAGCCGGAAATCTCCAGACTTAGCCTGTTTTTTCTGCCGGCTGCCACCTGACTTACGGTAACCACACCCGACTGCCATCATCAAACTTGAGCATCACGGTTGCATAATCTTCGGTGTTGATGGACACATCCCGGTAATCTTCCGGTTTTAGCATCTTGCCGGAGTAGGTTTCAATTTCTTTGGTTGGTTTTTTCCGTGTAGGATGCACCGTAGCAAAGTCGGCCATCACCGCAGTAATGTGCAGTCCGGAGATGTACTCGATGATGTCGATCAGGTGAGAACCAATATCAGCGATGGCACGGGATTCCCCCGACTTATCAGGCTCTAATCTCCAGTTGTAGTCTGTCTCATAATAAAGCCAGTCTTGCAGGTAAGAACCTATGATAGAGAATACTTTGCCCATCTCGCCTTTTTCCTGCATCATTTTCATATGGCGCACCAGCGGATAGTAGCGCAGGTTGAAATGCACGGCATTGACCAGCCCGGTCTTTTTGGCAAGGGCTACCAACTCTTCAGCTTCTTTTACGGTATTGGCCAACGGCTTTTCGCACACCACATGCTTGCCAGCTTCCAGGGCTTTTTTAGCCATTGGGTAGTGCAAGAAGTTGGGCGTACAGATGTGTACACACTGAATTTCCGGATCAGCCAGAAAAGCATCATAATCTCCATACGACCTGCCGATGCCCAGGCTTTCAGCTTTGGATTTTGCCGTTTCCTCATTAAAATCATTGACGGCTACCACCACCACATTGGGCAGGCGACGGAGTGCTTCGATGTGCGCAGGCCCGATAAAGCCCAGACCAGCCACACCTACTTTCATTTTTTCCATGGTATAAGTATTGGGTTTGCAATAAGGCCAAAGTTATTGTTTTTCTCTTTGAAAGCAATTACAAAAACCTGTCGTCAAAGCGAAAGATCTTTTTGTCTGTTATGGTCACCCTGGAGATGTCCGGGTGTCGTGGATTCAGCAGATAGTTATACTCTTCGGGCACATGCACGGAAGGTACTTTGAGCACGCAGGTTTCGCCTTTGCCTGCCCATGCATCGCCTGTCTGGGTGACGGTCTGGGCTGCCGGATAGGCTCTCCAGCCTGCTGGCAAGTATGTTTCTTCCACCACATTTACCGCCAGCTCATCAGGTACCTGAATGGTCAGCATGAGCAGGGTGCCCAACGCGCGGTGATGCTCCACCCCTACCAGAAATTCCAGCGCGGCCAGTGCGCGGTTTTCAGCCGTATATACCACAGCTTTGCCCGGAAAATTCCAGCGTCCTCCATACAGAAAAGCTCCGTACCCGTCTAATGTGGCGTATGACTCTTTGCACAAACGGTAAATATGCATAGCAAGATCAGCGATAAACACCATGCTCGATTTGCCCGAGCAGTTGCAGCAGCAGTTCGGCTCCCTGACGGGTATCCAGCAGGTTGGCAGGTGCCACACCTCCCAGGGCACGGTTGTTGGTGATCATCCAGTCCTGAAAGACCGATGGAGAGGCAAAAACCGTATGGCCAAACAAAACGATCTGTGCCCACTGGATGATCTGTTCGCTCACATGAGAAGGCAGGTATTGCTGTTCGTCATATCGCTGGAGTGTGCGTTCGCCAATCGGCAGTTTAGGAACGAGGTCTTTCACCGGTACCCCCATCGCCTGACTTACCAATTTCAGCGTAGTACGGGTTACGCCTCTTCGGGCCAAGCGCACCAAGTCGTAAGGCGTATTGATGGGCGTATCTCCCTGTCCAATGATGGTATTGATATTTTGTGCGTACATCTTATAGATTTATATGCCAATGTACATTATTATTACGACAAATGGCGTATTTTTGTTTCAGATGTTTAGTTTAAAGCAAATTAGCCCAAAAGGGTTTAGATACAAACAGAAAATACATGATAAAATACCTACTGCTCCTTTGCGCATTTTCTCTTCCGAATATTTTGCTGGCGCAAGATAACATTTCTCCCGACCGGCCAGGCGAAGGCACCAATGCTGCCACTGTGGTAGCTCCGGGGCGTTTTCAGTTAGAATCTGGTTTTTACTATCAACATGATGTCAACCAGGAAGGTAAGGAAACAACTACTTTACTCATTCCAAATGCTTTGCTGCGTGTTGGGCTGTTTAGGAATATGGAAGTACGGTTCGGGAAGAACTATATTTCTGACGGAGAGCAGGCAGGTGCTGATGGATGGGTAATAGGCACTAAAATAGGAATCTTGCAGGAAACCGCTGATGCACCGGCTTTGGCACTGCAAACGCAGCTTACGTTGCCAAAAACAGGTAGCAAAGAATACAGAAATGCGTATACCCAACCGACCATTGTATTACTGGCCAGCAAAAAAGTAGCTCCTTTTCTGGGAATCACCACCAACCTGGGTGTCGAATGGCAAGATGATGACCCACGTGCACGTTATACTTATGGTTTGTCGTTTGATTTCTCTATCACAGATGCGCTGACAGCATTTATAGAGTTGTATGGCACAATGCCGGAAAAAAATGCCGATGAACACTTGCTGGACTACGGACTGTCTTACCGGTTCGCGCCAAATTTTCAGCTGGATATGTCTTCCGGCAGTGCGCTCTCCGACGCAGCCACCGACTATTTTGTCAGCATGGGCCTGGCATGGCGGTTCAAGGTGTGGGGAAAATGATAGAGGTGTTTGTACTACTTTAATTTTACCTCTACTTTGTCAGTTCATTCTTTGTAGAAACGGTTGATGTCAGCCTGGCGTTTTCTGTGTCTTATGTGGACGAGTTCCATCAGGGGCTCTTGATCCATCTTCTGAATCAGATTTTGTGCTATGCGTAACTTAATATCACTAGCGGAGAGTAAAGGTATTTCTTGATGATACATCACCTGTTGCTCTACAATATAGTGAAAAGCCATCATGCACAAGGCTAAATGATGGTATAAAGCACAAAAAGCTTCCCTTGCTGGTCTAGTCCCTGACGCAGCAACTTTGAATTGCCATAGATACTGTCACCACCCAGCCAGTCATAGCTCACTTTACCTTCCAACTGCTCTACCATCTGCAAAGCTAATGCAGCCTTTGTTTTATACGCAAAGCGATCTTTAGGAACTCCGGCTTCATACGCTGCTCATGCGCTGTCCATACTTTGGGTAAATACAATTCAGCATCTACCAAACCTACCTGCCTGTCTTGTGCCATAGCTGCAAATACTACTGGGCGGCATCCCGCTACTTGCCCATTATCTGTCCTACCTATGCTGCCCAAGTATTGCTTGGCCACTCCTACACTCTTGCTGCCCTTTTTTGACCAACTACTCTCCTCTATGAGCAACCCTTTTGCCTGCTGTCTAACCATAAAAGTCTTTTCCATTTCCTCGGCAACCTGTCCCATCACTGCCTTTGCATCCCAATCTGAGACACTGACAAAGTGATGAAGCTGTTGCTCATTGACAGAAAGTTGTTCAGCCATACGTTCTATATTGCTTTTTCCGTAACTGAATAATCCCTTCAAATACTCACAGCTCTTAGCTGTGTTATCCTCTACTCCTCTTCTAAACCATCCACCATAGCGATAGTGATAGGCATCAACATCATTTACTTCCATAATTGCTATAACAATCTGAAATAGATACCTATTCCTATAAGTGACAAAGTAGAGGTAAAAGGCTGGCATTGTCGCAGCCGTGACATATCAAGACTGAAAAGAAATTTACCTTAGCAACACGAATGGGCTATAGCCTTTTCATTCATTTTTCTAATCTAAACAAAAAAAGCAATGCTACACAAAATTCAGTCCGCTTGCCTGCTCCTATTGCTTGCCAGCACACTCGGATGTCAGGAAATCATCCAGGAAATAGTAGATGATCATGATAAAGATGTGAAACCCACCTCCTTTATGATAAAGGTAGAGAATGTTTCTATGCCAAACACCGTGGCAACCGACCGTGCCGAAGGTACTGTACCGCTATCGCCGGGGGTTTATGGTGTGTATTCAGAGCACTCCGGTGCAAAAGTGTTTTTCAAAGAAGGCAAACCGGCAGATGAAGGAACATCACGTATTGCAGAAGATGGTGACATTATGGAAAAGCTGGAACAGGTAACCAGCAGCGCAGCTATCAAAGAAGGTGGTTCTTTTGAGGCTCCCGGAGGCCCGGATAATGGTCCAGCCATCTTTGCCGGTGAGCAGGCCACCTTTATGGTAGAAGGAAAACCAGGTGACTATCTACAGTTCGAAACCATGTTTGTGCAGTCTAACGACTGGTTCTATGCTTTTGGCGACAAAGGGTTGCCTTTGTTTGATGGCAAGCAGCCTGTTAGCGGAGATGTCACCTCCTACCTTGTACTGTATGATGCAGGCACCGAAGCCGACACCGCCCCCGGAACAGGACCTGACCAGAAACCCGTACAAGAGCCTGATGCGACTAATGTTGGTCCCGACGATTCTGTCAATAAAGTGGAAGAAGCCAGCGACCGTCATCCGGATTTTACCATCCCAGCTACTATGTCTGTGATTAAAGTGACAGTAACACCAAAGTACTAAACACTACTTCGTAATTTCACCATCATGAAGTTTCCAGTGTGCCGCAACACATATCCATGTGTTATATTACCGGTTTTGGATGATCACTGATCGTTTGAGACCGGTTTTTTTGATGATGCAAAGGGCACTTTCGGGTTCATCTGCACGTCACAAGACCCTAAGAGGCAAGAGT
The DNA here is from genome assembly GCA_958296015.1 of Cyclobacteriaceae bacterium. GTDB lineage: Bacteria > Bacteroidota > Bacteroidia > Cytophagales > Cyclobacteriaceae > JAJNNC01. The sequence continues at coordinate 12,463 of CATQIH010000016.1, read as the reverse complement.
ATTTGTAGTATGTGCTAGGTAGCGCACACAAACCCTGGGTAGGTTATTATTTCAGTGCTCCCTAACTCACATGCAGTTCTCCATCATACAGCACCTGGTAGTTGGTGCCATCGGGCATGGTGATTTTGGCCCGGCCAATGGTGGGTTCTGACCTTACATGGGCTTCCAGACCCTTTTCTTCTTCCAGCTTTTTGCAGGCATTTTCAAAAGCTATGGGTTCAAAATTATTAAAACTAAATCCTATAGATGAAAAAAGTGCTTCTACCTCTTTTACTTTGCTGTCTATACTAAACTGATCTGACATAATATTTTGTGAGTTAAATATGCCCCCCTTTTATATTCACTTTTGACTTAGAGAGGGTTCATTTTAATATAACATGATTTCTCTGCAAAATGATTTGAAGGACGCGTGGAAAAATACATGCAGTATGACTACCCTTTCATCTTTGTAGGGTCTTGGCGACTGTCGAAAATATCCGTGATATACTTCCTCGCGGCTAAACAAACGAACTGCTTAAATATCTTCTTCAGCACATTTTACCCGATTGGTCAGCTTTTCTTTTTTTAAAACTTCTGTAATAGTGTACGAACAGCTTGCAGTATATCTACGTCATCCTCCTGAGCAATGAGTTGCTGCAGCTTGGTTTTGATGTGAGCAACGTTTGTCATAAGTACTGGCTCAGAATAAGTTACAATTGCTAGTGCGCTCCACGCCGTGCGCGTTACAAACGCGCACTAGCAGTTGTGTTTGTCATAAGTTCTTTTCAAGTAATAACGATTTTATAGTAATATAGGTAGTTATTTTTCAACTGCTTCAATATCACTAATATCAGGCTGGTCTGAATTGCTGATAAATGCCACTTTTTTGCTGTCTGGCGACCAGGAAGGAGTGTTGATGGTACCTTGTCCGCCATACACGTAGGCAATCACTTTCGGTTTTCCGCCGCCAATGGGCATGATGCGCAGATACACATGCTTGTAGAACGGATGATCGCCGGAGGCTACTTCATCTTTGAGAAAAGACAAAAACACTACCTGTTTTCCATCTGGTGAAATGTGCGGAAACCAGTCGTGGAAATCATCATTGGTGAGGGGTTGTTGCTGACTGCCATCGGGTTTCATCCGCCAGACGCGCATAGAGCCTTCACGGTTAGAATTGAAGTATATCCACTGGCCGTCAGGTGTGTATTCCGGACCATCATCCAACCCTTTGGCGATTGTCAGGCGGACTTCTTTACCCCCTGTAGCGGGCAACTTATATACATCGTACTCATTGTTGCGTTCACCTGTAAATACCAGATCTTTGCTATCTGGCGACCAGCCATGCAGGTAAGAAGGCCCTTTGGGCGTAATTTGCTTAGGGTTCCCGCCTTCAATGGGTGCCGTATAAACGATGGAGCCACCCAGCGATGACACATCGCTGCTGAGTCCCAGCATCTTTCCATCAAAGGAAAGCACATGGTCGTTATTGTTGTTTTGACCTCGCCAGTGTTAAGCACTTTAGGCTGACGCTTATCCATGTCAAACGTATAGATGAGTCCATCGCCATTGTAGAGCAGGCTTTTGCCACCGGCCATCCAGTTGGGAGCTTGTATTGATCCGGGTTCGGTATGAAGAATTTCACGCTTGCCGGTAGCCACTTCCAGGGTTTCCAGTCGGCTACCCAGGTATTGTTTGTATGGCTGAAAAGCCTTGCCTGCCGGTATGGTAATCCGCACATCATTGAACACACCTTTTTCTATAACATCCTCGTTGTGTGAACCCACAAACAATCCCACATACACTTCCTTACCCAGCTCCAGGTTGCTGACCTGCGTGGTGACAAAGGGTTCGCCAAACCTGGCAACGCGCATGGTGTAGGTGTTGCCCTGTCTTTCCAGTTGAATCACATCGGCTCCGGTAAGTTCGACGCGCTTCTCTTCGGTGTCGGCCCCGGCGGTTTTTCTAAATTGTAAAGCTGTCAACCCATCGCCATGCACCACGGCGTTGACATGCGGCGAATTTGCCTCGAGCGACCTGCGCGCCATCCATCCTATTTTGCGGTGGGGGTCTGTGCCTTTACCGACAAATTGGGCGCGAGTATATAGGATAAAATCACCTTGCATACGTTTCCATACAAAGTGAAACTCATCATGGTCGGACCAGATGTTCTCGCCCGCTCCGGATATTTCGTATGCTTGCGTTTTGGGTTGGTACACAGCATTTCCCGACTTTTTGACATCCCCCACATCACCCTGTCCATCGAAGATACCTACAGACTGGCTTTGTGAGACAGAAGGATGTGCAAGGCTTAGCGTTAAAGCGAGTGTTATAAGGAAAGAGTAGTACTTGGTGTAATTTATCATTGCGTATGTAGTTTTGGTGTAGTGTATTTATCATTTTATACTAACGCAGCTTTTTTATCCAGGTTTGACTTTCAGAAAAGTGACCAGGGATTGTGCTATTTCTTTGGGCACAAGAATAAAATCAGGATGATCTCTGGATACAATTGTCCAGGGCATACTCGAGAACATCGCAGATTCAGGTTGTTGTACCATGACAATTCCTTTGTATTGCTCAATCGCCTGTACGCCTTCCAGCCCATCTTCTCCTGTGCCGGAGAGGATGATACCAATCGCCAGTTTTTGAACATCATGGGCAAGCGACGTAAAAAAAATATCGATTGCCCGGTTGATACCGCTATCAGGCATTCTGTCTTGTACCTGAAGTTTCTTATTTTCTAACGTCATTTGCTTACCGGTAGGCAAAAGGTAGCAATGGTTCTTTTGTATTTCATCATCTGACTCGGCCCATTGGACAGGCAGGTTGGTATGTCTACTGATAATGGCATCCAGCTGGCTTTTGGAATCTTTAGGAAGATGACTAATAATGACAAAAGCTGCGCCTGGATTATCAGGCAAATATTTCATCAGTTCTTCCAACGCAGGCAGCCCACCTGCTGACATGCCGATCGCCACCACATAAAAATCTATCATAAGATCAGGGTTGTAAATTTGGCAGCGCCTGCATTGATAATGAATGTCGGGTATTCTTTGAGACGCATTTTGCCAATTACCAAAAAAATCCGTACTAAAAAAAGGGTTTGCCTAAAAAGTGCTTCAAAAGCGACAAATTCGGGCACAGTCCGGAGCGCATCACTGCACCAGAGAAAGCTTTACCTTTTTTAATACGTTTTTCGTATATTAGAGGGGGATTATATATTCTGTGAACACAATTACATCTTATAAAACATTATTAAATTAAATATCATGAGTACGATTTTGCTTACTGGTTCAAAAGAGAAATTACAGTTACTTGAAAAAATAGCCAAAGAAATGGGTATTTCCTCTTCCGTAGTTAGTGAAGACCTAGCATTTGGTCTATTGGCTGATAAAGTAAAAACAGGTAAGACCGTTAGTGAGTCTACCATACTGAAAAAACTAAACTCTATATGATTGTTAGCTTTGATCAGTCATTTCACAAAAGCTTAAGTAAACTTCGTGATAAACAAGTTGCCGGACGTATTGTCAAACTGATTGATAAATTAGAGTAAGCCTCATCTTTAAGAGATATTTCAAGTGTAAAGAAGTTGCAAGGATACGAAACTTATTATCGTGTCCGGATTGGAGACTATAGAGTAATAGTAGAAATGATAGAACTCGCTACTAAAGACGCACACATCCGGTTTATTGTTATTGGTCATCGTAAAGAAGTGTACAATCAGTTATGAAAGTCGCCATCTACGGAAGGGCAAGCACCAAAGGCCAGGACTACAGCGACCTAAAGAGGGAAGCTGACAAACAAGGAACGCAGGTAGTAGAGGTGCTGCCTGAGAAAATCAGCCGGGTCAGCAAGCATTAAAGCAGGCCGACCATACAGAAGATTCTTTTCATGGCCAGCACCGACGAAATTGATACGCTTTAGTGACAGAGGCCAACGTTACAGAGAATTTACAGCTACTCAACGAACTTACTCATTTGAAAGTAAGTATTTATGCTCAGAACATGGGTATGCATACCCTGCAAAACGGCAAGCTGACAGTGGTAGCTGAAATCCTGATTGCTGTATATTCCTCAATGGCAAGCACCGAAAGTGAGAAATAAGTGACCGTATTCAATCCGAAACGCTGGAAGCCAGACGCAAAGGCATGCAGGCAGGCCAGAAGGCAGCAGCGATGTTACCAGCACAAAAAACTACAAAAACCATTGTGCGAAGTCTGCAAAGAGGCTTACCTTTTTTAGTGCACTTTTCGTACTATTTGAAAACCTCTCTGCCGCTTATTCTGGTTGCATAAAAAACCATAACCTGGGAAATAAGCAGGATGATCAGACCATAGGTGGTAGCATAGAAACTAATTTTCAGTCCACCAGCAATTATTTGTTGGGAAATAACCATAGCCGATTCTTCCAATGCATCAAAAGCGTTGATCAGTCCAATGATTTGGCCCAGCAACCCATAGAAAAAGCAAAAGTAGCCTATCTGCCGGATGCCTTCAATGAGCCAGGCTTCCGTTGAGCCATTGTTCTGGTTTTTGATAACAAATCTGATAAATAAAACAACCAAAACAATTAGTAAGATACTCAGGGGAAGCATAAACTTGATATTACCTTCAATGTGCCATTCAATGATTTTCATACGATTATAAGTTTTAGTGAAACATGTTACAAGCATAAAACTAACTTTGCGTATCATAAAATACCATCGACAGATAGCAGGTAATAGTCGGCAGTTAACAGATTTGATCGTTTTACAGCCCAGGTATATAGGATTTCGGTTATCTGCCGACTGCTATTGGTAAAGTAACGACAGCTTTTCTGATTTAAAACATAATATCGTATGTTAAGGCAATGATTCGTCACAAAGATATTGGAGTGATGGCGCAGTCTGCCTTCTGGATCATGCTGTTGCTATTCAGTATTTATTACCTGGGCCACAAAGGACAGCAATACCGCCAGGCTATCAGCATTAGCTTCATGTACCTGCCGGTAGTAGCTTTCACAGCCTATTTTATTGTTAGAAAACTTATTCCTGATTTTCTGCTCAAAGACCATCTGACCTATTTTATCCTCTACCTAGTATATACCTTCATCGGTTCGGTGTATGCTTCGCTCATGATCATCATCTCCTCGCTGGTAGTGATGGCTAATTTTCAGTTCGATAAGCTGCTTACACCCTTGCAAAGCGTATACTCTTTTATTGGCATCATTCACTTTTTCATCATTCTGTACGTGGCTATCAATGTTACGCAGCAGTGGTATGCCATGCAGCAAAAATACCTGCTGGCATTGCAGGAAAAGAGCCAGGCTGAACTGAAATTTCTGAAAACACAGCTTCATCCGCACTTTCTTTTCAATACCCTCAATAATTTGTACTATCTTACCTTGCAAAAATCCGACAAGGCTCCTGAAGTAGTGATGCAGCTGAGCCAATTGCTGGATTATGTGCTTTCGCAGGGCAAAGAAATGTGGGTGAGCCTGCGGGAAGAATGTGAAAGAATGTGTGATTTTGCCTACCTTGAGTCGCTGCGCTATGAAGACCGGCTGCAACTGGATATTCAAACCGGCCACGACTTGGAGTTGTATAAGTTTCCACCGCTTTTACTGGTTACCTTACTGGAAAATAGTTTCAAACATGGCGTACACAAAGCTAGAGGAAAGGCAACTATCCAGGTGAATGTACAGACCACTGAAAAGCATGTCCATGTGATGATCAGAAACTCCAAGGCCAGATCAGGAAGGACTGGTAAAACATCGGGCATAGGTCTTCCCAACATCCGTAAACAGCTAGATTTTTTATACCAGAACAAATATCAATTGTTGCTTGAAGACCTGACAGATTCTTACACCGTCAACCTAACCGTACCTGCTGATGCTTACCGTCAAGTGCCTGATTGTGGACGATGAACCTTATGCCAGAAAGCTGGTGACCGGCTATGCAGAAAAGGTTCCTTTTCTGGAAGTGGCAGGTGTTTGCAAAGATGCCTGGGAAGTTCCACAATATCTTGAAAAAGAAAAGATAGACCTGCTATTGCTAGATATTGAAATGCCGGAGTGGGATGGTATGTCGCTGCTAAAATCGTGGCCGTCTGCTCCTAAAGCCATACTCATCACCGCTCACCGGGAATATGCCGTGCAGGCATTTGAACTGGAAGTGGTAGATTATTTACTAAAACCCGTGAGTTTTGATAGGTTTCTGAAGGCTATTCACCGCTTTCAGCAGCTTCATGCAGTTGGTTCCCCACCCACTTACGGCAATTCCATCGACAATGCTGTATATCTGAAACATAACAGGCAGATGATACGGGTGCCCTATGATGATATTCTGCTTCTGGAAGTGATGGGCGATTACGTAAAGGTAGTCAGGCAACAGGGTGAAAATATTCTTTCCAAGATTACGCTCAAAGAATTGATGACCCGGCTTCCAGTACATGCATTTGTACAGGTTCACCGCTCTTTTGTAGTAGCCAGAAACCAAGTAGAAGCCTTCACGTCAGATAAAATCAAAGTTGGTCAACGATGGATTACCATTAGCCGTCCGTATAAGAGCGTTGTCAGGCAAACCTGGGGTAAGCGAATCTGCCTTTTGATTGAATATTATTTTTTGCATGGCAGGGTTCTGTTCCGGTCAGATACCTAAAAAAGAATTCATTGTATCCAAATAAGCAGAAGTAGGGGCAAGCAACCTTCCTGGTCGTGGTTTTGTGCGCTGATCATGTTATATAGCAAACTGAATTTTTATAATTGGGTCACTACACAACCTGTCACCGCTCTCCTTTCCTGATTTCTATGAAGCATACGTTCGATACCGTTCTTCTGGTGGATGATGATGAGATCACCAATTTCATCAATGAAGAGGTCTTACAAAAGATAGATATCGCATCTCATATACACTCCCTACAAGACGGAACGGAGGCCCTGGAATACATTCACCGGCATTGGATGAATGAAAACATCCCTCTCAAAAAACTTTTGCTGCTAGACATTAACATGTCGCATATGAATGGTTTTGAGCTGTTAGAAAACCTGCCGCCTGTTGCTGACCTGACCATCATCATCCTGACTACCTCGCAGCACAGGCGCGACAAAGAACTGGCTGAAAAATACCAGGTGCTGGCCTATGTCGAGAAGCCGCTTACGCAGCAGAAACTCGCGCATCTGTTTTCAACCGGTTCAAACAATCCCAGTCGTGAATTATGACTTTTGCTGCTCAGAAGGTATCTGCCGTGACACCGGTATCTTTCCAGCTTTTTGACGCGGCGGAGGCCAGTACCGCTTCACATACTTTCTGTGTTTCCAGCGCATCTTTGAACGTGGGGTGACAGGGTTCTCCCGTTTTCAGGCTTTCAAAAAAGTCAGCCGCATGGTGGATGAACGTATGCTCATAGCCGATGGAGGTACCTGGTATCCACCACCTTTTCATATAGGGCTGATCGCTGTCGGTAATGAGGATGGAGCGCCAGCCGCGAACCTGTGCATCATCGTTATGGTCGTACATCTCAAGGTAGTTCATATCATGCAGGTTCCACCGCAGCGAGGCATGTTCGCCATTAATTTCCAGCGTATTCAGTGCCTTATGACCGCGTGCGTAGCGGGTAGCTTCAAAAACCCCTAGCGAACCGTTGTTGAAATGGCAGTGGAAGATACAGGCATCATCAATGCCTACCTTCTGCACCTTGCCGGTGGAGGTATGCACCCGTTCTTTGATAAATGTTTCCGTAACAGCCGATACATCTTTGATCCCTCCATTGATCCACATGGCTGTATCAATACAGTGCGCCAGCAGATCACCGGTAACGCCCGAGCCGGCAGCTTCAGCATCCAGCCGCCAGAGCGCATCTCCCCCCTGCGGCAGTTCGGGATTGATGGTCCAGTCTTGTAGAAAGTTGGCGCGGTAATGAAATATTTTGCCCAGCTTGCCTGAATCAACAAGCAGCTTGGCCAGCGTAACGGCAGGCACCCTGCGGTAGTTGTACCACACCGTATTGGCAACGCCTGCCTGCGTTACAGCATCTACCATGGGTTGCGCCTCCGCTACAGTGCGGGCCAGTGGCTTTTCGCAAAGTACCATCTTCCCTGCTTTGGCAGCGGCAATAGCGATCTCTGCATGTATGTTGTTGGGAGCGCATATGTCTACCGCATCCACATCGTCACGAGAAACTACGGCTTTCCAGTCTGTTTCTACCGATTCATAGCCCCACTGGTCGGCAAAATCACGGACTTTGTCCGGCGTGCGGGCACAAACCACTTTGAGTACTGGCCGATGGGTCAGTTCGGGGAAAAAATCACCAATGCGTTTATAAGCATTCGTATGTGTACGCGCCATCAGACCGCTACCGATCAGGGCTATTCTGAGTTCTTTTTTGTCTTTCATATGTTGTTTAGCTTAGTGTGTAATATAAATGCCATCTGAAAGGCCAGCACTACGGTTGTCTACCAGAATGCACCGATAGTGCGGCTACCAGTGAGCAACATGCTTTTTAAAAGTCCGTCGTCGCCTGGCTTTTAAACCGCTTTTCTTGTGCATCCTCGTCACAGACGAGGACTGGTTGAAAACTCAGGAAGGCTCATTCCAGCCGTGTTCCTGGCGCACTTTCACCAGGGCCGCCAGGATATCGTTCCACGTCTGCTGCCGGGTCATTACTTCGTTGGAGAACATGCAGCCATCCCAGCAAATGTGCCGGAAGGCTTTGGTTAGTGCTCCGTTTTCATCCCGCAGCCAGTATGCTGCGTCGTGGGCAATATCAAGTTTTCCTTCAGGATCATTGGCCAGGCAGTGCCGTCCCGTCTTGTCGTGTGAGCCGGAGCCAAATACGGTTCCGTCATTCTGTGCCACATGGAAATCAATGGTCCACGGACGGAGTGCTTCTGTCATGGTTTCCAATCCCTTATTGAAAGCTTCGCGGTCGTGCCAGTCAAAGTCCTGGGAAAGTATCCGGTCTTCCGGCTTGTTGTAGCCCAGCAGATAGAGCAATGTATGCGACATATCCGCCTGAAAACCAATATTGGGGCGATCTACCGCTTTCAGCGTATTAAGCATGGTTTTCCAGCTATGCATACCTCCCCAGCATATTTCTCCTTCGGCAGCCAGCTTCTCTCCATAATCTGCGGCCACATCGCAGGCTTCGCCAAAAGTCTGTGCGATCATCTTCGTATTAGCCACAGGATCTTCGTCCCAGCTTTCCGGCGAAGTGGAAGAATCAATCCGTATTACGCCGTAGGGGCGAATCCCCAGGTCGCGCAGGGTTTTACCAAAATGACAAGACTTGCGGACCATCTCCACAAACTGTGTACGCTCCTGTCGGCTGCCCATCGCAGGGTTTCCCCAGATGGGTGCTACCAGGCTGCCTATTTTGAGATCATACCCTGCCACTTTATCAGCTAGTTTTTTGATGTCATCGTCCGTACTGTCAATATTGACGTGCGGGTCGAGAAGACCAAGGTCCACGCCATCAAATTTAACGCCATCCACTTCCGCAGTGGCGGTCATTTTCAGCATGGTATCCAGAGAAACAGCCGGTTCGGAACCGGTTCCTTTTCCTATAATACCGGGCCACGTGGCATTATGCAATTTGGGGAAATTATGCTTGTTCATCGTTGAATATGTTAGGTTGGTTGTAAAAATTATAAAGTTAAATCCGGGTTTTCAGGGCCAAAGTGTTTCAGCATCACGATAGGGTCAACAGTGGAGTGGTTCACAATCCTGATGCCTTCCTTGGCAGCCTGTTCCGTCACAAAAAACTCATCCTGCGTAAGCTGTCCGTAGCGGATTAGCGCAGGAGTTTCAATGTCCCACTCGCCCATTTTACCATGCCCCTGCATCATGATCATACCATACGCCGCACTGTCTTTGATGGTGACAGTCTGGCCCGGAAAGACCGTCAGTTCTTTGGCACTAAAGGCATCGGAGTGGTAGCATACCCAGTTTTCAACATAGTCCTCAGCCTTCATTTCATCAAGCGGTTTCACGGGTTTGGGAAGCATAAACCGGGTTTCCAGCATGTTGGGGTTGGTATTCAGCTCCCAGTCAATGACTTCCATCAACTGGTCTACATCTCCAATTCTGTACTGGGGTGTGCCATTCCAGAGCAGTTCCTCTGGGATGATCGCCTCGTTGACCAGCGACTGATACATGGCAAAGACATCGGAGGCTTTTTGCGGCTCGTAGGTACACAAGCTTCCCGGCGCATGTAGCATTCCGGGCGGCACATCCCAGCCGGTGCCAGGCTCCAGCCGGAAGGCAGAAGAATAATTGGTGATTTTGTTATCACCTTTGGTAAAGTTGACCAGACATTCTCTGATCTGTTCCCTGGTAGTGCCCGGCGTAATGCCAAAAAAGGTGTAAGGAAAATCTCCACCGTGGTTGTTGAGCTGTGGCGGAAAATAGTAAGCTTCCGGCTTGCCCTTCTGTCCGATCAGGGCGGCATGTTCATCGTTGTGGTGAATATGGTGCGGCAACGGACCCATGTTGTCAAAAAACTTGGAATACATCGGCCAGCTTTCGTGCGCGTCCCACAATCTTTGTCCGATGATCTCGCCTTTTAGTTCATCGATGGCATCTTTGAGCAAAAATTGCACCTCTTTGCCTCCATCGTTAAATACGATCTTGCTCAGTCCTTCATCCTGGCCGGTTAGCGGACCGTTTTTGGCGGGCGTAGTGGAAGAAAACCAGCGTTCGTCAATACCCCCACGGTTGCCGCCCAGTACGTAATAATCGTCCGGGTGCAGTTTGATCCTTCTTCCGGGTACGCAGAAAGATCGCGGCACCCAAGTAGGTGCAAGCCGCAGAATTCCTTTTCCCTGTGCCAGTGCTTTTTCTGCCAGGCCCGATTTTTCAAGTGTTTTCATAAAATATATTTGTTAGTCAGGTTGTTTTATTTGTTCAATACATGCTGCAATATGTTCTTGATCATGTAGCACTTCAAATTCCAGTGTATATTGTCTGCTTTCTCCCGGTGCAAGCAGGATCAGTTCCTGCTGTGTTCTGGCTTTGGCCTGCCCAATAGGCGGATGCGTTCCAGGCTCAAGGCCGGTAATATACTCACCCTTTCCCCAGTGCTGCCAGTTGGTTAGCCAGGGCAACTGGCTTTTGTTGAAGCGCACAGTAACGGCCAGTGGCAGCCGGGCATTGTGCAATCCACAAACACAGTGACCCGCACCGTCTGGTTCAATATCAATAAAAGCCACCTCTTCGCCTGCACCGGCATGGGCTTCCAGGGGCGGGGGGACTCTCCGAAAATTATTATCTTCTTTGAATATCTTTGCCGATGTGCCGGAAGGCGACTGCCAGTTTCCCTGCCAGAGCAGCTCCGTATCTTCGTCCACCAGAGGCCACCCGAAGTTGCAATGATAGAGCAGCATATGGGAAGCCGCTGTGTTGGCGTGGTTCACCACCTCATCCTGCACCCTGATCACTGCCTGACCCAACGTGCCTGAGATGGTTCGCTTGAGGGTAAGACGAGGGCCGAACAGTTGTGTCTGTTTTATGATGCCGGTGATGTGCATGTCCATCTGCCCGGCCAGCGGATCAGGTTGTATGATAGAGATAATTTCTGCCGGAATATTACTGATCTGCCCATGCAGGCCGCGTTCTCCATTACTATCAGACTCCGGCCCACCTACATGGGTGAGTCCGCAGGTAGTCAGCAAACCGCCGCCGAAGGTACGCAGCCAGTCGGTGCCGCGGTTTGAAAAAGGCTGTGGAGCTACCACACCGGCCTGACTGAGCCAGGCCAGGCTATACTGCTGATAAAAAGCATCTGCAATGTCCATGGCCCGGTCGATGACCACTTTATAGCGCAGGCCGGTGCCGGTATTGATCCATGCAATGCGCGTACCTCTGCCTGCACCATTATCTAACACAGCGGTTTCTATGCCACCCAGTTGTGCGTGGTTGGTGATTTTGTCCTGCCAGTTTTGTTGTATCAGATTGATATCCACTGCTATGATTGGTTTATAACTGATTACATTTTAGCCGTAGAATTATTATAATTCTTTGAGCATTATATCTTTATACTCTACTTTCATGGGCGGCCCAACGTGTACTTGTACACCCAGCAGTCCGCTCATTTTCCGGTTGGCAGTATCCTTGTCTGTCACATCGCTCATTAGGATACCGTTGATGTAGTGTTGCATCCGATCACCCTTCACCACCAGCCGGCATTCGTTCCAGTCTTCCTGTTTGATATGTTGTTTTAAAGAATCCGAATCTCCCAGTGAACCTGTCACTTGGGTATGGGTCCAGGCATTATTTTTCACATTTGCCTGCAAAGAACCTGTTTCGTCAGGATGATCCTGGGAGGTAACTTCCACTTGCTGACCGCGATAGGCCAGTGTGGTGCGTTTACGCTCTTCATAGTTTTGCCCCGTATACTGGTTTTGCCCGTCTATGTCCGCCTGATAGCCTCTCAGGGCAAAAGGAACGCTATCGAGTTGTTCACTACGGTAGTTGATGCCGCTGTTGCCGTTTTTGGTGATCCGAAACATGG
>CATQIH010000015.1 GCA_958296015.1 Cyclobacteriaceae bacterium | reverse complement strand
CATTGAAACCGTTGAGCGAACGCACGTAAGCGGCAACAGCTTTTTGCACATGCTGGGCCGTGATGCTGTCCTCACCAAAGGCTTGCCCAAAGAGCTGACGGTACTCCGAAACGGACGAAAGCTTCACAGCAGCTTGCTCTACGGAACCATGCATTTCGTCGGGATTCGCCACCACATCAGCCACCTGACCCTCCAGGAAATTCGTTCGTGCGTCGTAGAACTGAACCCGCTGGAAGGTTGCGTTGATCAGCGTAGGGGCGTTGCGACGAAGATCATCCTGTCCGTTCAATGCCTTGCTGGTGGCCAAACCATCCGTAAAAGCTTTATCTGGCGTGTGGCAGGAAGCGCAGGAGCGACGGTTGTTGCCCGAAAGCATAGGCTCATGAAACAGGATTTTACCCAGTGCTACAGTTTCCGACTTGACGTTCCGGTTGAAGACCGGGGCAAAAAAGTCGGCGTTAAACGTTTTTTCACTTAGAAAAGAAGGTTCGTCCAGGTTCACCGCCGTAGGCCAAGGGTTGTTGGCAATACTGCGTTGTCGCTGAAAGACATATAACCGGCGGGAGATTTCATCAAGGTGTTCTTTGATAAAGGTCAGGCGGTCAAAGGCATCAAACGAGGTGTTTTTACGCAGGTAAGCTTGTGCTTTTTCCAAAGCGTCGGTCAACTGATACGCCGCCTCACTGTGGGGCTGTTGCTGCACGTACACCGAGAGCAGCGTACCGATGCCTCCTAGCGCAGCATGGGCTTCGGGAAGCGAATGAAGGGCCACCGGGGAATCAAAGCCACTGATACCCAGGCTCATCATGCGCAGGATTTCCAGCCGGAGGGCCTCGAAAATATTGCGATCTGTGAGCGACAGTCCTTGCAGATCGTTGCTATACACCTTGAGATAGCCGTGCAGCACCGCCATTTGCCGGGATGCTTCTTTCTGCCGGGTAACATTGAACTTGGGAAACAGGAATTCTTCCACCACCTGAAAGCCGGTAGCCGTCCATATCTTTCGTTCAGCTGCCTCCAGATCATGCTTGTCAATGGCAGGTCCGTTGAGTTTTTTAGACAGTTCAGGGTTGTACTGCTCCAGTAGCGGTTCAATGCGTTTATACGCTAAACGCGCTGCTCGAAAAGCTTGTTGGACCGTGACTTCGTCGGTAGAATTTTTTAGCAGGCTATCCAGGTGTGCGCTGGCGGCAAGCAGTTGGTGTACCTCTTGCACATAGATGGCTTTTACCTGCCCTGCGGTGCTCAAAGGCTGTTCCAGCTGCGGGTGGGTACAACAGATCGATAGTATGGTGAGGAGCAGTGAGGCGTAACCAATAATTCTTAAAGACATGAGCAAGAAATAGAGGGTTAGGTAGGTAATAAATAAGCAGGAGCGTAGTTATAGCACCACACTCCTGCCTAGCAACTAAACATACGCTTAGCGATCCAATCCGCGGACCACCACAATCTGGCTTCCCTGGGCTTCGTCAGGACGAATACTGCCTCCGTCTACCCCCTTAAACTCTTCCCGCTGCCAAGTGTGCGACTGTATGCAAAGCAAGAAAGTTGGTTTGTTTTGTCCTAGTATATCCGTGATATCGATCATAGAGCCATATTCCCAGGCACCAAAGCGAGCACCTGCTGTACCAAAATAATCTGATAAATCGGCATTATCACGAAACAGGTTGGTTTCAAACACGGTCTTAAGTTCCTTGCTATGTAGGTTGTACTGATACAGGTAGGCATCGTGCGTTTCCCGACCTTCGTCGGCACCGTCGCTGGTGTAACCGTTCGGGTCTTCCTGGATATATACATAATTTTCAGTAACCATGATATTATCCGGGTTCATGTATGTGCCATAGGCTTTGCTGGCGGGATCATCCCCGTCGAGCAACACTTCCAGTGTGCCTTTCATCGGACTGGTTGGATCTATGCGAAGCTTGTAGGTGCGCCCCCATTTGGAACGCGATCCGTCGTCGGTCAAATGACCGGTTACCTCGAAGTAAACGTTGCCATTGTCTGAAGGCGATCCTTTACCGTAGTCTACATCTTCTACCCGTCCGAAGGCAATGGCGTGCAAGGCTTCAGAGGCCAGGTTGTTTTGCTCGCCGGTATTGGCGCGGGCATCTTCAATTTCTACAAACTCCACTTCGTACTGCTGGTCAATGTGCATATTAGTCTCTACCGGGTCTTGGTCTACGCGGCGCAGTGCATATACTTTACCCCCGGAGAGGTCGCCTTGATTTTCACTCATGTACATGACTAGCTGTCCGCCCTGCGGACCACTATCATCGTCACCGATGATGATCATGGTTTTTCCTTGTGTCACAGATAAGGGCAATGGGACGGCGTTCTCGGCGTTCCACCGGCCAAGGGCAGGCAGCACCTGGGGTACGCTGGCAGTGGCGGCATCCGCAAAGGGACTGATACCATGCGTTTGCGATTCTGGTCCGCTTTCCCCGGCTGTCAGGAACACCGGACCGAAACCATGCACCTCGGGCGTAGCCAAGGTGGCTGAGCACATACGGGTACCGGCACCGTCAGAGTTCAGTACGTAGTCTCCTTTGATCGGCTTGAAGCTTTCGTTTAAATAAATACGGGATACCGCGTAGTTGTCTTCATTGTTGACTAGCAGCACGTAGCCGTCAGCCGTTTTAAGAAGCCCGGAACCATCGACCGACCCACCCAGGGTATACGCAGGAGAGCCGGGCAGTTTGTCTGAACTGCTCACCAAAGGGTATACCGCTACATCTTCAAAACCGGAAAGCTTTTTCAACATCGAAGGTTCCGTTGAGTAATCTTTAAACACAATACCGGTTCCCTGAGGGTCATCTTTGTCTTTAATCTCATCAATGATCTCCTGGCAGGAGGCAAGTATGAGCAAGGGTGCTACAAAATAAGTTAAATTTTTTTTCATGGTCTACAAAGGTTAGTGGTTAGAAAAACATCACTTCAAACATACGGCTTTGTAGTGCTGATCATGTTACCGGTTTATTATGCTTGTGTTAATTTGTGATGAACCTGCTACTTTTGACTGAACGTTGCGCTAAGGACATATTTTCAACGAAATTAAAATCATCATGCATAAAACTGCCTGTGATGTTCTTTTTATAGGAAAACATTCCCTGGTGTTCTCCATACATCTGTTAGCATAATTCCTCAAACTTTGAGTAAACATGAAGCTAGGCAAATAACCTGCTATGCGTTAACAAATACAACAGCAACTCAAAACAAGTAACCGAAGAAAAACCCGAACAAGCAGCTAATGTCTTTAAAATCAATAGTGGTTAAATCTGTAGAGTTTTCAGTTAATATCAAGTATCTTTTTGTTTACTAACAAAATGGCAAACGTGCAAAGAATTAAAACAATTAGTGAATTCCACCGCTCCCAGGGATTGCCCGAACCAGACCATCCTTTGATCAGCGTCGTAAATTATGCTGACCTTAGACTTCCTCCTCATCAATTTCCTCAAAGCTGGGTCTATGATTTCTACACGATTGCGTTGAAAAGAAACCTTAATGGAAAGATCAAGTACGGGCAACAAGAATATGATTTTGACGAAGGAATGATGTTTTTTATTGCTCCGGGACAGGTGATTCGTATTGAAGCTGACCCTAAAGCCTCACCCAATAGATCAGGATGGATGTTGCTTGTCCATCCGGATTTCCTATGGAATACACCTTTAGCCAAATCTATACAGGGATACGAATATTTTGATTATGCTGTTCATGAAGCCCTATTTTTATCAAAGAAGGAAGAAGTTACTATGTTGGGCATCATTGAAAACATCCGACAGGAGTATCACGCTAACATTGACAAGTTCAGTCAGAATATTATTATTTCCCAAATCGAAACCTTGCTCAATTATACAGAGCGATTTTACCAACGCCAGTTCATTACCCGCAAAATAACCAATCACCGGATGCTTGACCGGCTAGAGGAAGTATTAAATACTTATTTCCGCCAAGATGATTTGGTCAGTAAGGGCCTGCCTACCGTGCAGTATATCTCAGATCAGTTGAACTTGTCACCCAGTTATTTGAGCGGTTTGCTCAAGTCGCTAACCGGACAAAGTACCCAGCAACATATCCACGAAAAGGTCATTGAATTAGCAAAAGAAAGACTCTCCACTACAGACTTATCCATTAGCGAAATTGCCTACGAACTCGGCTTTGATTACCCGCAATCTTTTAGTAAGTTGTTTAAGACAAAAGCTGGTCTGTCTCCTTTAGAATTCAGGAGGTCTTTTAATTGAATGCTTCAAATCAAATTCAAGAAATGGGGAGGATAGAAAAACAGTATGTAAGTCATCGTGATGAAGTAGGGCCGTCCAGAGAACATGTAAAAGAAAAATTCTCATCGACGCTGGTTTGTCATGCATTCGAAAAAAAGTTTGCTGAATTAATCTCAAGATTGTATTGGTTTATTGAAACCAAAGTATAGGAGAATGGGTACGCAAACCGCGCGTAAAATCATAGCACCCTGCGAGATGCTACGCTTCACATACCAAACGTGGTATAAATGTGAAAAACCCAAATCGTAATCATGAATGCACTCAAATCAAATAGTTATCCTTCAATTGATACGCATTAATCTCAATAATATAAGAAGCGCATTTTGAAAAAATCCTTCCCGTCTACATCAGGTTTGAACAGTTTTAGACAAGCTGTTTCCGCAATTGCACCAATGGAGACCAAAGATTTTGATCATTTATATCTATTCCTCCAAAGCAGGACTGTAGGAAAAGGAGAATTGCTATTGACCAAAGGCAACGTATGTAGAAATATTTTCTTCTTGTTGGACGGGTTTGTAAGAATGTATTATATAGATTTTGAGGGAAATGAAATCAACTACCGATTTACTAATAGTGGCAACTTTTTTGTGGATTTTCAGAGTTTTCTTACCCAAAAACCATCTCTTTATTATTGGGAAGCGATGCAGGACGCTGAGTTACTCCAAATATCTTATTCATCCGTACAGCACCTCTTTGATCTCTACGGAAAACAAGATGATCTGATCATTTTAATGAAAAGCTGAGGGGCGTTCAACCTTCCAGCATAATCTTTAATTTGTATAAATATAACTATGAAAAATTTAAATTTTAATACCGATATAAACACCTAGAAAGTCAAAGATCAATTTATTTACTTCATCTGGCGATTCCAGATTAGCGAAATGCATTGCATATGGAATAACATTGATCTTTTCGGTTTTTAAGGCTTTAGCAAGTTCCTCTGCGCTGCTCAAAGGGGTACTGGTATCTTCCTCTCCTACGATGATCATCGATTGAATCCGGACAGATTGGAGTGCAGCAACGTTGTCTAATCCTGCTATTAAATCCCAAACTCCGGCATGGTAATCCTTGTCCTGTGCAAGAAGCAATTTCTTGATATGGTCTAGCGTATCTGGCCTTCTGCTTGAATACGCAGGAGTAAACCATCTTTCTAACGACAGCGGCGTGATTGCCTCCATTCCATTTTTACGTATAAATGCTGCCCTTTCCTTTAAAACATCGCGCACCGGCTCTGAAAATGTCACAGCACTCCCTATCAAAGTGAGCGATGCTACCAAATATGGCCTATCAATGATAAGCTTTTGTGCCACCATGCTTCCAAAGGAAATCCCGATTACGTGTACCATATTGATCTCAAGTTGATCCAATAGGAAACTAACGGATTGAGAAAATCTTTCAAATGTTAATTCTCCGGTTAGTTTTTTTGATAAACCATGTCCGGGAAGATCTACCGCGATCACGTCATATGCTGCTTCCAAAGCATCAATTTGATTAGCCCACATATTTAAATCGGTTCCCACGGCATGTAGCAACATTACTGAGGGATTTTCAGGCTTTCCACATCTTACGTAGTTTAAAGCTTGCTGTGCAATAACATCATTTGAAATCATAGATACTGGATTAATGAATTATCGGTCGGCTTTGAGCAAGAATTCCAGGCAATTAAAAGGTGAAATATAAAATACTTTTTTGAAATACCTGGGTGTATTTCTATGGTAGGACTGAAAAAAGACCAGTTCATATCTTTTTCTCGCCAATACAGGTTTTCAAGGTTGACGAGAAGATCGAAAGGAATAAAGATACCGGATCGGGCACGCAGCAGCACATCTGTCACCAACTGATTGAAAAAGCTAAAGAGATTTTGACCTCTACATCATTACCGGTTGGCGAAATCGCCTACCACCTTGGGTTTGAATATTCGTAATCGTTCAACAAACTGTCTAAGAATAAGACGAGTGTATCGTCTTTGGAATACCGGAATTCGTTTAACTGACCAGCACGGTGGAAATCACTACGGCAAGAGGGCCACGGCTGATCCGCTCGTTAAATGCTTACCTAGACAGCGTATACCCTTTACGTAGCTACTTACGTATTTACTTGTAAAATACTATTACTTCAATGGATGATCAAAAAGCTAATAGTAACCCGATGAATAACTGCCAAATAGCCATTCCGTTGCTATATTGCGAATAAACGCAGTTGCGTCTATTTGTCGTTAGCGGGCAATTTTAGAAAGACAGAACAAATAAACAATTGACACATTTAAAAAACATACAACAAAATGATAGATACAAAACATACTTTTCTTGTGTTTGGAAGTACAGGTAGAACAGGGCGACATTTTATTTCTTTAGTACTTAAAGAAGGTCATAAAGTTAGAGCATTAGTGCGTAACCCAGAAAAAGTTGAGATTGAAAATTCAAATCTAGAATTAGTGAAAGGTTCGATTATCGATTTTGAAAACATTAATGAGTTAGTTAGTGGCGTTGATTTTGTGATTAGTATGTTGGGAGATGCTAAATTACAAAAAACTAAAAATGTAAATACAACCTTTGTAAAAAGGCTCATTCCAGTAATGCGACGACAAGGAGTGAAACGTTTTCTGTATCAAGCAGGTGGGTTTAGTCGTCCTTACAAAGAAAGTCTTCCATTTATGTTTTTGGTTTTAAAAAATACACTTGTGCGATTTTCAGGTCTTCTTGGTCAGCATAGAGACAATGAAGCTGTGATTGAGTACTTAGTAGAAGAAGCAAAAGATATTGAATGGATGGTTCACAGGGCAAGCATAATCTCTGACGATAACTCAAAAGGAGTTCTGTTGAGGTCTAAAACAAAAAACAGCCTTGCTACTTTTATAGATTGTGCTACCTACAACTATCTTCTTTTAACAGATAATTCAGCAATTCATACTTGCGATTTAAGTTATTATGCCAAACAGTAAAAAGCTGCCCATAACAAGAGTTTGCCAAAATGGGGGCAGAAGTGTTGAATTGAGCATTTGGAATTCTAATAAACATTTGTGCTTCTAATTCCCCCACTTCTGCAAGCCCAAAAACGTTAGCCATAAGCTGGGAAAAACTCTATAATTTCAATAAGTCTTTAAAACTCTGGACAACTTAACGAAAGAACAATGAAACCAATTCTAAACTTATCAACCATATTTCTATTCATCAGTAGCTTTTCAACAACCTATGCCCAATCTATGAAAACAAATAACATTTAAAATCAATGGCGAAAACCTATCGTATTTTGACAGCGAAAAAGGAGATACAACGCTATTGTTCATCCACAGAGCATTTATTTACAAAGAATATTGGAACGAACAATTATCTTATTTTTCCCAAAAATACCGGGTTTTAGCCATTGATTTGGCAGGACACGGAAATTCCTCGCACCACCGAACTGACTAGACTGTCCAAAATTATGGGAAGGACATTAGTGCGTTCATCAAAAAACTTTCGCTTAAAAATGTAATCCTCATTGGACATTCTTTCGGTGCGGACGTTGTGCTTGAGACGGTAGCAAGTAATTCACCCCAAATCAAAGGATTGGTTGCCATTGACCAACTCAAAAATGTTGAAGTAGCATTGCCCGAAAAGAATATCGACCAATTCATGGAAAGTTTAAAAACTGATTTTGCGAACACCTGTGAGCAATATGCCAAAGAGGTATTGTTGACCAAAGAGACCAATCCTGAACTCGTCGCTAAATTGGTAACAGATTTTAGGGAAATGGATCCTGAAGTGGGCATACCTTTGCTCGAAAACACCTTTACGTATACACAGCGAGAGACGGAACTTTTAAAGGAACTTCGGTTAAAACTATATCTTCTGCACGTAAACTATTCACCTACCAACGAAGAATACCTGAAAAAATACGTAGGCGACCATTACGAATTGCACACTATAAGTGGAACTTGTCGTTATCCAATGCTTGAAAATCCTAATGATTTCAACTCCTCCCTTGAAAAAATCCTTTCAGAAATATAAGAAAAACTATTAAATATTTTTCACCACTCTGAAGATCAACCGTAAAGTAAGTGTTCGCCGAGTTATTGGCTATCAACACTTAGATGAACTGCATTTACGAAAAATATTGCTGCTTAGCCATTGTGAGCAAACAATGACTCAACCCTGTTACTTATATTCGTCATTGTCCGGAATAGTATACCTTTGCAGCTTCACCGACAGGGAATATGACATACGAGGAAGTCTTGCAGTATCTGTACCATAGCCTGCCCATGTATCAGCGCATAGGGCAAGCAGCCATCAAAAAAGACCTGACCAATACATTATTGCTAAGTGAAGCCCTGGGCAATCCACACCAGCAGTTCAAATCAATCCACGTGGCAGGTACCAATGGCAAGGGCAGTAGCGCGCATAGCATAGCCGCCATCCTGCAAAGTGCCGGCTACAAAACCGGACTGTACACTTCCCCACATCTCAAAGATTTTACAGAACGTATCAGAATCAATGGAGAAACCATACCACCCCAGGCTGTTGTGCAGTTTGTTGCACAGCACAAAGCACTGCTGGAGCACGTACAGCCTTCCTTTTTTGAAACAACCGTTGTGATGGCCTTCGAGCATTTTGCGCAGGAGAAGGTAGATGTGGCCGTAGTGGAGGTAGGGCTGGGCGGACGACTGGATTCTACCAACATCATCCATCCGCTGGTCAGCCTGATCACCAACATCGGGCTTGATCATACCGATATGCTGGGCGATACCCTGGCTCAGATCGCCTCTGAAAAAGGTGGGATTATCAAAGAAGGTGTGCCGGTGGTGATAGGAGAGAAGCAGGAGGAAACACTACCAGTTTTTCAGGCACTTGCCACAAAAAGGCAGGCACCGCTGTATGTGGCGCAGGAGGTGTATGAAATTTTTTCGGAAAATCCAGGTCAGGCAGGAAACCGCTTTTCTGTCAAAAAAGAGGGAGTGCTTGTCTATGAAAACCTGGTACTCGCCTTGCACGGAAGCTACCAGCAAAAGAACCTGCCTGGCATTTTACAGGTAATTGTACTACTCAAAGAGCAAGGATTCACTATTCAACAGGAGCATGTGGCAGACGGACTGGCGCACGTGCCTTCACTCACCGGCCTGAAAGGACGCTGGCAACAGCTTGCTGCCTCTCCGCTCACCATTTGCGATACCGGCCACAATGAAGAAGCCTTCCGCTACCTGGTGGCACAGCTGCAAACCATCGCCTACGACCGTTTGCATATGGTACTTGGCTTTTCCGGCGACAAAGACATACAAAAAGTGCTCAGACTTTTGCCAAAAGGCGCATGTTACTATTTTTGCCAGGCGCAGGTACCGCGTGCCCTTTCTGCCGGGCAGCTCAGCCAACGCGCAGCAGCATTTGGCCTGGCAGGTGATACTTACCCCACTGTGGAAGCAGCCCTGGCGCAGGCTAGAAGTCAGGCTGCTCCCAGAGATATGATCTTTGTAGGTGGAAGCAATTTTGTAGTAGCAGAAATTAAAGAGTTATAGTATATGAGAAGTAAGTTGGCCCGTTTTACAGACAATGCTGCCAGGAAGAATGTGATAGAACCTGGTAAGCCTGTTTTTGAAACCATCAAAGGTAACTGGCACAAGCATTTTGAAAACGGGCATCCCCTGGTGCTGGAACTAGGCTGTGGCAAAGGGGAATACACTGTGGGCCTGGGCCGGTTGTTTCCCGATAATAATTATGTAGGCATAGATGTGAAAGGAGCCAGGATATGGAAAGGAAGCACCGTGGCCGAAGAAGAACAACTGCACAACGTGGCATTTCTGAGAATCATGATACTGGACATCGAGCAGTTTGTAGCACCCGGAGAAGCCGATAGCCTCTGGATCACCTTTCCTGATCCGCGGCCCAGAGACCGTGACGAAAAGCGGCGGCTGACCAGCACCCGGTTTATGGACATCTACAAAAATATTCTCAGGCCCGGTGGCTGGGTGCATTTCAAGACAGATAATACCGAGCTGTTTGATTTTACGCTCGAACAGTTGCAGCAGCGAAAAGACATTGCCGGTTTAACTTATACCCATGATTTTCATGCTTCCGATATGCCGGAGCGGCAACACAACATCATCACAGGCTACGAAAAACGCTTTGTAGCAGAAGGAATCCGTATCAAATACTTAAAGTGCTACTTTGCATAGCACTACAGCAATTTTTACTCATTTTTCACTACACTTTATACATTGTTCATGCATCAGCTTTCATTTACGATGTCAGATCAGGACTTGCAGCTAGTCATTGCCCTGGGGCTGGTTATCATCGGTTTTATTATCTATTGGTTTACTGCTGAGTCAGCAGCTAATAAGGCCAGAATTTTCCGCAGATATGATGAGCAGATAGCCAAAGCCAACTGGGTGTTCTTTCAGAAATATACCGGCGTGCTGTTTTTGGGCATCATTCCTCTCATCGTGGCGTTGCTCTTGCTGCCTTATAGGCTTACTGATTACGGGCTGGGTTTTCAAAACACGCTGTTGTCGCTGGCGTGGATTTGCGGAATAGCCGCCGTCATTATTCCGCTCAACATCAATGCAGGCAAACGACCGCAGAACCTGGCCATGTATCCGATGATCCGGGTGAATATCTGGGATAAGCGGCTGGTACTGCTCAACGCGCTGGCTACGGTATCTTATCTGTTTGCTTACGAATTTCTCTTCAGAGGTATTTTGCTGACCGTCTGTGTACAAACACTGGGCGTATGGCCTGCCATTGCCATCAATGTGGCTATGTATTCGGCGGTACACCTGCCCAAAGGCCCGCCTGAAACTATCGGTGCCATTCCTTTCGGACTGCTGATCTGCTTCATTACCCTCACCACCGGCACCATCTGGGTAGCGGTGGTGGTACATGTCATCCTTTCGCTGAGTAACGACTACCTGGCTGTGTACTATCATCCACAGATGCATTACAAACTAAAACAATGATGCAGAACCGCTTTTTTGCAGGCAAAGTAGCCATTATCACCGGTTCCAGTATGGGCATTGGCAAAGCCACAGCTTTTGAACTGGCTGCCAAAGGTGCTCGTATCGTATTGAATGGCCGCAACCGGGAGCGGCTGGCCGAAACAGAGGCTTCGCTGCTGGCGCAAGGCTATGAGGCCATCAGCATAGCAGGCGACATGCGCAGCATAGACGATTGCCATAGGTTGATTGAAGGCACAGTAGCCCGTTTTGGGCGCATAGATATTCTGATTAATAACGCCGGTAAGTCTTCGCGGGGTTATTTTATGGAGCAAGACCCTGCGGTGTTCAAAGAGATGATGGAAATCAACTTTCTGGGTTGCCTGTATCCTACCAAACTGGCCCTTCCGTACCTGGAGCAGTCTAAAGGAAGTATCATTTTCATATCAAGTGTGGCAGGCATCCGTGGGCTTCCTGAAACCAGCCTGTATTGTGCTTCCAAAATGGCCCTGACCTCTATGGCAGAATCGCTGCGGGTGGAGCTGCATACATTGGGTATTCATGTGGGTATCGTGTATGTAGGCATCACGCACAATGAACCGGGCAAAACGGTGATCGCACCCGATGGGTCGCTGCTGGAACTCAAAGACCGGGAAGGGCGAAAGGCTCAAAGCCCGCAACAGGTAGCACGAGCCATTGTAGCGCATGTAAGAAAAAGAAAATTTAAGCAGGTTTTAACAGGGTTAGGAAAGCTCAACAGGCTGGCTAACTTTCTGTTTCCTCGTCTGGTAGACAAAATACTGGTACAATCTATGGAAAAGATACGCCGGATGAATCAATAGCAAATATGTAATATAATAAGTGTTAATGTGCTGTAGATTCTGATAAAAAGAAGAACATATCGTTTTTGTTTTGCGAAAAAAACAATAGCTTAGATAAATCATAAGGATAATTTTTTGTCACCACAGGCTGTGTTTAACTATTTCTCCATGAGGTTATATATACGACTGTTATTTCCTTTTTCAAGATGACATCTTCAATAACCAAGGCTTCATTGCTATATCAGAGCAACTTCATATTGTTTTTTTAAACCTTAACATACGCTTATTATGTTCTCGACACAAAATTTCATGCATCAGTTTTTGCAGGAGAATACCCTTCGTCCTGCCTCTTATGTGAGCCACTGGAAAAAGACCCTGGTAGTAGCACCCCACCCGCAAGATGAGGCACTAGGCTGTGGCGGTGCCATCACGTTGTTGCGGCAATATGGGTTTGACGTAAAAATACTGTACATCACGCATGGACATGTAAACCATATGGCAGATCAGGTGATTCCAAAAGCACTGATCAGAGAGATCAAAGAAAAGGAAACGGCCGGTGCGCTACACAGTATGGGGCTTACCGGACAAGATGCAGCTTATCTGCGCATACAGGATCAGCTTGTGCCGGCAAAAGGAGAACCTGGTTTTGAAGAAGTATCAAGGTTGTGCCTGAATGAGCTGGAAGCTTTTTCTCCGGATACCGTGGTGATACCCTGCCGCTACCATCACTACGACGATCACTATGCAAGCTGGCAGGTTATGCAGCAGGCTTTGGACCAACTGCCGTATGCTGCCAACCGTGTGGAGTATATGATCTGGAAAGACGATCCTAAAACACAGGAAATGATGTCGGATAGTGTGCTAAAGCCCTGGCGACTGGATATTCAGCCGGTGATGCAGCAAAAGATTGAAGCCCTGGTAGCGTTTCGCAGCCAGAAGAAGGAAATCCTCGACTGGTTTGGCAGGGAAGAGCCTCATGACCCAATAGGAGGAGTAGCCCAAACCTGGGAGACGTTTCTGACAGACTGATGCTCCTTATTACTCCACATCCTGTATATTAAAATCATGATGGTCTTGCGGCCTTGCAGGTTCGGGAAGAAGCACCCTGATTTCCCCTGCTGACTCCACCTCGCCTACAATCAGGAAATTATCCTGAATGAAAGTGTATACTTTGGGAGCAGCCACCACAGCGGCAAGGGCACCGGTGAACTTAACAATGCCAGGTAGTTTCTTCCGAAATATCAGCTCTTCTATCAGGTAGGTAACGCCAAATATAGCACACCCTGTGATAACTTTCCGCTTGATATACCGCGGCATATACTCTTTGCGAACGGCCGTCAGATCTTGCTGTATGAGTTTTTCTTTGGCAGATGCCTTTGCCTTCAGGCGGGCCCTTACACGCTCGTATTCTTCCTGACTGGAATGCTTACTCATAGTCTTCGTCTTTAAGTTTGGGGGCTAACAATTTGAAAAACAGCTTGAATATCGGTGTTTTAAGCAGTGCGTCTTTATTGAGCCATATCAAAACAGCCAGCAGCAGGTAAAGCACAGCTACGATCAGAAAACCAAGCCACACCGAATGGATCAGCTGGCCGATAAGGTAGGCCATAGAAATACTAAGAAATAGCAGAAAAAAACTGCCCAGAACCAGCAGAATAGAAACTAATACAACAATAAATAATACATCAGAGCCTTTCTTGGAGACTACCGTCATGGCCAGGTCGCGCTGGGTGATGATGTAACCTTTTACATCCTGAAAAAGCCGCTCGACGGGTTTGTTTTGATATTCCATGCAGATAAAAAAGTATGATTGCTTTAACTGGCAGCAAAACTAAATAAAAAAAAGTATTTTACGACACATATCACGCTATATCCTTCCGGTTCTTTTGGCACAGCCATATTGTTTGAAAAAACTGAACGGAATCGGTCATAATCCTATCAAAAGAAGCGGCAGGAGCAATACTTTAAAACAATTGGTTTCTGTTTGGCATTTATACGAATATGATCAACATATCTACCCCTTTTTAATCTTTTCATTTTCTAAATTTTTTTAATATATGAAGATAGGGATTATCGCACACCTTAAATTTCCTATTATAGAACCTTTTGCTGGCGGTTTGGAGATGCACACTTATGCACTGGCAAAGGGGCTGATCAGGCGAGGACACGAGGTGGTGCTGTTTGCCACAGAAAACTCCGACCCATGTTTGAATATCGACAATATGCACGTCAGTACGCTTGACTACCGCACAGCTTATGCCTTCGAACCAAATACCGATTATTTTAGCGAACAGTTTGTGCAGGAGCATCACGCTTACCTCAACCTGATGCTTGAGCTTGCCGGTACAGATTTTGATATCATCCACAACAATTCGCTCAACTACCTGCCGGTATCTATGGCGCATACCATCACAACGCCTATGGTCACTACCCTACATACGCCACCATTCTCGTGGATACAGAGTGCGGTGCGGTGCGAGCAGAAATACGGCAAGATACGCTATACCACCGTATCCAGGCAAAATGCCTTCTCCTGGAACCCTTACGTCACCGACTGTGAGATCATCTACAATGGCATCGATCTGCATCAGTGGCAATACAGTGCGGTGGCAGTGCCAGGTACGGCCATCTGGTTTGGGCGAATCGTACCCGAGAAAGGCA
Organism: Cyclobacteriaceae bacterium; assembly: GCA_958296015.1. Taxonomy (GTDB): domain Bacteria; phylum Bacteroidota; class Bacteroidia; order Cytophagales; family Cyclobacteriaceae; genus JAJNNC01. The sequence continues at coordinate 56,865 of CATQIH010000015.1, read as the reverse complement.
CACATCTGGCAATCAGGGCGGCGCAGCTGGCCGGTATGAAGATGACCATTGCCGGGCCTGCTTGTGATGAGGACTACTTCCATCAGGAAATTGCTCCTTTGCTCTCCGAAGATATTAAATATGTAGGCCATAAAACGCATGACGAACTGGTAGACCTGCTGGGCAGTGCCAGCGTCTTTCTGTGTACTCCCTGCTGGGAAGAACCGTTCGGGCTGGTGGTTGCCGAATCGTTGGCTTGCGGCACACCGGTAGCAGCCTTCAAACGGGGAGCCTTGCCCGAACTGATCAATAACAAAACCGGTCGCCTGGCACCTGCTGGCGATGTAGCCGCCCTGGCAGTGGCCGCCCGCGAAGCGGCACAACTCAACCGGGCCAACTGCCGTGCATTTGCCGAAGCACATTGCTCACTGGATAGCATGATCGACAGTTATGTTGACCTGTACAGCCGTATCAGGGATATCAAACCGATGTCATGCCAGGCGGTGTAGGCTTTTATGTACACCATCATGGGCGCGGACATGCCAACCGTGCCCGCCAGATTGTAGCACATTTATCCACACCGGTCACCCTTTTTAGCTCCAATACCACCTATCTGCAAACGTTGCAGTCGGATCGTATTCAGGTAATAAAGCTACCCTCTGATGTGGTGCCGCTTACTGAAGAGCAACACAACTGGCCAGATGTGCTACATTATGCGCCCTTGCAGGTGCCAGGCATACAGCAGCGTATGCACATCATGGCCGGTTGGATTGCACGCGAGTCGCCTGCCTTGGTGGTGGTAGATGTATCGGTAGAGGTGGCTTTGTTTGCCCGTCTTTGCAGCCTGCCGGTCATCATCATGCGGCAACATGGCGTGCGTACGGATGCGGCTCATCTGGCTGCTTTTCAGAGCTGTTTGGCACTGATAGCACCCTTTGCCAAATGCCTGGAAGAACCTACGGTGCCGGTATGGGTGCAGCAGAAGACATTTTACGCAGGAGGCTTCAGCCGGTTCAGTCAGCGTGTGCTCACTCAAGAGCAGGCCCGACAGCAGCTTGGGTTTTCTGATCGGTGCCGGCACATCGTGATCATCAGCGGACTGGGTGGGCAGGGAATCTCAGCGCAGCAAATTCTGGACGCTGCCGCTCATACGCCCGGCTGGATGTGGTGGGCCGTAGGGCCTGTGGGGGATGTGCCCAGTCAAGACACCCCGCAAATACGATGGGTAGGCAAAGTAGATGATCCTTTTCCTTATCTGAAAGCAGCCGATGTGGTGGTAGGCTCCGCCGGTAACAATACCGTGATGGAAGTGGCGGCTGCCAGGGCGCGTTTTGTTTGTATTCCGGAAGAACGCCCGTTTGAAGAACAAAAGAGCAAAGCCGAAGCACTTAAAAGATTGGGTGTGGCCCTTGTATTGAATGATTGGCCCGCTGCAAAACACTGGCCACGTTTGTTGGTTGATACTGATAAGCTGGATACCACTGGATGGCAGCAGGTAGAAAATGTCGAAGGTGCAAAACAAGCTGCTGACTTCATAGCAAATACAGCCGAAAAGTTACTCAATACAAACACATTTTAACGCTAAAACCATATAATAGTATGATAAAGGTAAAAGAGCCTCAGACAAATAATATCCTCCATGTTACTATTCAGGACAAAGTGACGGAAGACGAAATAAACACCATTGCACAGAAGATCAAACAGACGCTCACCCAATACAATAAGGTGCGCATGTATCTGGAAATTCCTGACTTTGAAGGATACTCCCTGAAAGGATTTTTTGAAGACCTGAAACAAACCGGCAAATACCTCAGCGACTTTGAGAAAGTGGCCGTAGTGACCAACGAAAGCTGGCTAGGCAAGCTGGGAAGCATCTCTGACCTAGTGATTGATGCAGATATCAAATATTTTAAGCTTGAAGAAGCAGAAACCGCCAGACAATGGGTTGCGGAATAGCAATTAGGTAGTAATTATAGAGAACGGAAGCTGGTGCATCATTGGCTTCCGTTTTTTTATGCTACAATGTGCTTTCGGAAGATTTGGCAGGATAGTCCAAAACGATTATATTGATCAAGAACATGACATAATGGATTGTAGTATGAAAGCATAATTTTTGCTTCTTATTGAAGGAAATGAGTATAGAATATAACTTTTGCATAACTTATAAGAGAAAATACGTTAGTCAAACGTCTTTTGCATAACTCCTGAAATTTATAAATTAACAAAACGATATTTGCATAACTTACAAGAGTAAATAAGTTATGCAGAGATGTATTTATCTATTTATTTGCACTAATGAATAACAAAAATGACATTTTTGCTACTCATTAGTTATTATAAGTAAAAAAATATAACTTTTCTTTAACAAACAGGTGCTTTGCATAACAAATTAGCAATATGGATTTATTGCTTTTTTCTGGTTTTTACTACATCCCAAACACTGGCTTCAGTCTGGAAAGCGTAGTCTGCGACCGGTCGCCGGGACACCGGTCGCCAGTCCGATGAAGCTTTGTAAATACTATCAAGCCTTAGGCTTGGCATTATTGTAAGGCTTCGGTCACAGACTGTGCGTCCCGGACCGAAGCCAGGATTGGAGGCAATGAACGTATATCTTTAATGATATGGGCGATACGCCTAGTGGCTTCAGTCACAGACTTTATCTTGTTTCATAAGTTTTTCAGCATAACCCTTCCCCCAAAAATTGATCAAGCAACTATAGCACCCTCTATTGTGCAACTCAAAATCCGGCGGGGCTTTGGTGCCTGGCTTGTTCGATCTCTTCTGGGGTTGGCTGTCGGCGGATTTCAATAATCTTCTCCGTTTTCTTCCAACTGATCAGGCCCAGGTCTGCAAACTGCTGTAGCCATCCGTCCATCGGCCATATTTGCCATTTATCTTTAAAACGCCGGGCGTTGCTGATGATGTCTGTAAAGTGCTGCAATGGCGGTTTATACACCGCATGAGGCTGATGGTAAGTGCGTGCCCGGCAGAGCGCAAACGGTATGCCCTGCTGGCGTGCTGTAAAGGCAAAGTCGGTATCCTCGGCCCCGTAACCACAGTATTGTTCGTCAAAGCCGGATAGCAAGGAAAAGGTAGTGCTGCGTAGCGCAAAGTTGAGTGTCCAGAATAGCTCATAAGCCGTTGATGGATAAAGCCCGTCCTGAGTAAGCACCGGGCGGCGCGGATGGGCCACTGCCAGGGCACGAAGTTGCTGAAAGCTCCATGTCTGTTTGTCAAACGATTGTGGCAGATAATGAATATCACCCATCAGCAACCCATCAAAATGACGCAAAGCGTGAGAGTAAGTACTTACAAGATGGGGTTCAGGAATGCAGTCTACATCCAGAAATATCAGGTAATCGCCGGAAGCTGCCGTGGCCCCCAGGTTTCGGGCTGCCGCCAGTGGAATAGGCGAGGTTTCAGAGCGGATATGTTTCTCGATCACAGGAAAAGGCACTTGCGGGAGTGTGTACCTTTTGTCCTCATTCATATATATAATAACCAGTTCATCCGGTAGCTTTTGCGACTGCATGAGTCCAAGCAGCATGTTTTTCAGGTGCAGCGGACGGTCATGTACCAGCGTCAGTACGCTTATCTTGTCGGGCATATCAGTTGTGTTAAGGTCTTCGTTGTTTCACGAAGGATGGTACTATGAGGGGTCGTCTAACCTTTTCAGCAACAAATATATATTAATAAGCCAAATGTTTGATCGATGAATGCAGACACTTTGTGGGAAACTATGTGTTTGAATAGCCTACACTAATGTATTTATAGGTGACAGATGCCTGATAAGACACTGATGAAACTACAGGGGGAATGCAGTAATATATACCAATGTAGTATAAGAATGTATTGGCTATTATTTAAAAATTTTGCAAAACAAATATTGAATGTGATGCAAATGTTATTTAATTTGTATTTTAATATGCTTTATAAGTTATATTTGTAATAAATTTCGGTTTTCGCTCTGCTATTCATATAAACGTTTGCAACTATTTGCGAAAAATCTCACTAAGAGAAGCAACTTTTTACCGGTATTCCGTTTATTCAATTATAACATCAACTTAGTTCTAACGTTTTGAAAATTTTTTAACTTATGTACAGAATAATCAATAGTCTTGCAACAGCAGAGTTCAGCAAGAAGATAGCGGCTGTTGAAATGAATTTCATAGGAATGGGTGATGCATACCAGTATCAGGACTCATTAGATATTGCTACTAATATTGCTTTAATGTATGACAAAAGACGTTGGTTTTTCACTAAGAAACATTTTGAAGATATTGGTGAAAAAACTTTTTTGATCCATCTTCAATCCTGGTATCAGCGGTTTTCTCAGTTTGCAGACGAACCTGATACTAAATGTACTGTCGCGTATGTACTGTCGCGTTGCTTACCTCGGTGGCCTCTAGTACTGTATTTAGAGCTTTGCGGGCTGAACAAGCGTTAAAATCTGTTGGCCACATAGACCTGAAAATATTTACTACCAAAGATGAAGTACACGAATTTTTAATAGGTGAATCTAGTAAGATGCTGACGATATAAGTAGTCAATCAAAATTAATTACAAAACTACCTATTACCGACTGCTAGTGCGCTCCACGCTGGACGCGTTCGGCATGGAGTGCGCTAGCAATTGTAATTTATTCTGAGCCAATACTTAAACGCTGTGTCTTGTAGGTTCATGGTATTTTTTCAACTCAAACAAACAAACCATGAGCAAGAAAGAGCTTCAAAGCCTGAAAATACGCATCAACGATATAGTAGAATATATCAAAGAGCAGGAAATATGCCATACAAAGATTCACGATTGTATAAAAGAAGACCATCATGCTGGCTGTAACAGCTATGTAGTGCGCCAGAGTGTGTTGCAACCAATGGCCTAAAGAGGCAAACAATATGGCACAATTTTGTTCGGATATAAATACCTGATAGGTAATCGGGTATTTCTTTTAGCTCAGATTCTTCCGGTGCTCCAAAAAAGACTTGTACCAATAGCCGGAGTTTTTGATCAGCCTTTGCTGGCTTCTGAAGTCAACATGAACCAATCCAAAAGTAGGCCGATAACCTTCTGCCCATTCAAAGTTATCAGTTAATGTCCATACAAAGTAGCCTTCCAGTGGTACACCTTCATATTTGGCGCGCAGACAACTCTTCAAATTATCATTTAGATACTGAATTCTTTCGGAGTCTGCAATTTCCTCGCCCTTTACTTTATCTCTAAAAGCTGCTCCGTTTTCTGTAACAATGATCTTTTTGAGCCGGTATCTTTTACGAAAAAGCGTCAGTATCTGGTACAGTGCATCAGGGTACACTTCCCAGTTCATCAGTGTAGTGGCTACGTTGCGCCTATCGGCTGCCACAGGCTTGGCAAAGATATAGGGCACTGTTAATGAGTGTTTGATAATTTCACGGGTATAGTTTTGTATGCCAATAAAATCAAAATCATAGATCAGATTTTGCTCATCGCCAGGTTGTATCCACTTCTCCAGCTTTCTCAAAGGTTTTAGGTCAGCTATAGGGTATCCTAAACCCAAAGCAGGCTCAATAAACAACCGATTGGTAAGAGCATCTGCTCTCCGTGTGGCATTTATATGCCGTTCTACTTTACGTACCGGCTCCAGCAGCGTGCAGGAGATGGTAGTGCCCACTTCGCTATCCGGGCAATGAAATTTAACAATCCTGGCACCTTCTGCCTGGCAAAGTGCGGCGTGGTGTACGGCAGGCAGAAAGTTGCCAAGCCCTATCTGGCCGGGAGCATGAATGCCCAGAAAATAGCCGGCACCGGTAAACACAGTAGGCTCATTGAGGATCATCCAGTGCTTTACTCTATCGCCAAAGGCTCTCACACAGATTTCAACATATCCTTTGAACCATTCCACAATCTGCCGGTTGGTCCATCCTCCCTTTTTGCTCAGTGCAGCTGGCAAGTCCCAGTGATACAGCGTAACCCAGGGTTCCAGGCCCTGCGATAAGCAATGGTCAATCACTTTGTTGTAATAATCTATGCCTGCTTCATTTACCACACCGATGCCTTCCGGCAGGATACGCGACCAGGCCAGTGAAAACCTGAAGTTGGGTATAGACAGTTCCTTGACCAGCGCAATGTCCTGTTGATACTGATGATAAAAATCACACGCTGTTCGCGCATGTTGATTCTGGTATATTCGTCCGGGCAATGCGGTAAATTCGTCCCAGATGGACGCTCCTTTGCCATCTTCGTTGCAGGCACCTTCTATCTGAAAGGCAGCGGTGGCAATTCCCCACTGAAAATCTTTTCCGAAACTCTCTCTATTCAAAGTATGACCAAGTTTGTAGGATTATAGCTTTTTTCTATTAACAGGTTGATGATGTCTTCCGTAATATCCGGATAGTGGATTACAGGTGAGTGACCGTGTTGTATCCAATCTTCTAGCTTGGGAAGCTGTTTTCTCTTTAGATTTTTGATCACAGGCACGTGCATAGCCTCCAGAGCCGCTGCGTTGCATAGCTGTTCGTATTGATTTTTCATTGGTATCACCAGTAACTTTTTGTTTAAGTACAAAGCTTCTGCGGGTGTTTCAAAACCAGCACCGCACAGTACCCCTTGGCAACTTACCAGGCTTTTGATGAACTGCTCGTTTTCAATAGGTTTCACACGAATGTTTTTGGTCTTGTACTTTGCCTTGGTATGTTTGGAGAAAACGTGCCATTTCACGCCATCAATTTCTTTCAGACGTTTGATCAGCTTTTTGTCATCAAAAGCAGGCAAATACACAGTATAATGCCCTTTGTTTTTTACTTCTGCCTGACGAATCTCCTGGCGGATGACAGGTGTAAAGATATTTTCATCGAAGTTATCAAAGTGAAAGCCATATTTACTTGTGCCGGGAGCGTATTTTTTCAGGATGAGTGCGCCCAATGTGTGTTGGCTGGCAGGTTTGGGTACATTCTTGGCAAGCACAGCACTCTGGTGGCTCAGGCTGATGCAGGGCAGCCCTTTGAGATGTGCAGCCCATGCCGAAACCGGTTCAAAGTCGTTAATGATCAGGTCGTACTGCTCTACTGGCAGCGTGCGGATGTCGCGTATCAGTTGGCGTGAGTTGCAGTTGGTATACGTACTCATCATATCTACACCGCCCGATTTGCCAAAAATAAAGCTCATGCCTTTAAGTTGGTACCGGATAGGGTAGGGCAGTTGCACATCTGCCTGAATGCCGCTGACCAGGATATCCAGTGCTCCTTTCTTTTGCAGAATAGGCACAATATCCCGAGCGCGGCTGATGTGGCCGTTGCCCGTGCCCTGAATGGCATAGAGTATCTTCATGCTTTGACCATTTGAAATTCGCGGATTAGGTTCAAGGATAATTCGGCGGTATCCAGGCATTCTTCTTCTATCAGCTGTAGCCCTGAAAGCAGCGGATCATCCATGAAGCGGTAGAGCGTCCAGCGTCCATGCCTATATTCCAGCGAGGAGAGGTTCTCTATCCAGTCGCCACTGTTGAGGTAGATCACAGAGCCTTCACTGTTGGCGATGGTTTTGATCTCCGGATGATGGATATGGCCGCACACCACGTAGTCGTACCGGTTGTTGATGGCTATATTGGCTACAGTCTGCTCAAAGTCGCAGATAAATTTCACGGCACTCTTTACTTTGTTTTTGATTTTTTTGCTGAAAGATACTTTTCCGTGGCCCATTTTCTCTGAGCAGAAGTTGACCAAAGCATTCAGCAGGATCAGGGCATCGTAGCCAATAGCGCCTAATTTTGCCAGCCATTTGGAATGTTTCATGGTCGTATCAAAGACATCACCATGAAATATCCACGCCTTTTTGCCATCCATTTCCAGCACCACTTTATTCACTATTTCAATGCTCCCCATCGTAAATCCTTCAAACTTGCGTAGCATCTCGTCGTGGTTGCCTGTCACATAATAGATCTTCACGCCGTCTGCCGCCATGCCAAACAGGTGCTTAATTACCTGCATGTGTGAGTTTGGAAAATAGCGTTTGCTGAACTGCCAGATGTCAATGATGTCCCCGTTGAGAACAAGCGTTTTGGGCCGGATACTCTTCAGATATCTCAAAAGCTCTTTGGCACGGCACCCGTAGGTGCCCAGGTGAACATCAGAAATGATGGCAATGTCGAGAGATCTTTTTCGCTTAGCCATAAACTAATAGTTGGTTATGCGAAGAAACATAACCCTGCCTACAGTTTGATTACCCTAACTTTAAGTTTGTATGAAGTATGCGTTATACCTTGAAGGAAAGGAGTAGTAATTTTAACACAAAGTTAATGCGGAGACATAATTTTGAGCACGCCTTGTTGAATGCCCAACTTGATGATACCTTCCGAACCTTCGTATTCACCATCCAAATGAATAGGGGCCTGTTGAGAATTCTGTATGGTTAGCTCTTGGGCTTTGAAGGTCTGCACATAAGAAGAGAGCGACAAGTTTTTGGACATGCCCATCACCGTAAATGCCGGAAAATAGGTGAGCGGAAAAGGACGGACCAGCACAATATCCAGCAGGCCGTCGTTGGTAGCGGCCTTTGGTGCCACAAAGGCATTGTTGCCATACTGAGTGGTGTTGGCAAAGGCAATGAAGAAAAACTCGTCCTCTATGGTTTTATTAGGCATTTGTATCCTGTATCTTTTGGGTTTGTATCGTTGTATCTCTTCCAGCACACACCGGGCGTAAGTGATATATCCTCTTTTAAGCTGCTGGGAGAATTTCTTGCTAATCTGGGCATCAAAGCCAGTGCCTGAGACATTGAAAAAGGGTTTGCCATTCAGAAACCCGGTATCAAAAGGAACTGGCTGAGAGTGATTAAGTTGCTGTATGGCTTTCACCGGATTGGTAGAAATATGCAGATGACGGCCCAGCCCGTTGCCAGAACCCATCGGAATAATACCTAGGGCAGTAGAAGTCCTGATCAGGCCGCCAGCCAGTTCGTTGATGGTGCCATCGCCGCCTACCGCCACCATCAGGTCGTATGCATCTCTGCATTCGGCAGCCAGCACGCGGGCATGGCCAGCATATTCAGTGATACATATGCTATGCATAAACCGTGATTTGTCCAGGTAACGATCCACCAGTTCAGGTAAGTCTTTCTGCTTACCTAACCCGGAAATAGGATTGATGACGAACAGCGTTTTGAGCATAAAATAGAAGCTTCAATAGATATTGTAAGGCAATGTCAGTATTTTTGGCCGGTCACCAAATGTCATACCTGTGCAATACTACAACGTTTTTGTATATGGAACCCTGAGAAAAGGGGGAATTTACCATGATTTGTTAGAAAGTGCTGTGCTCAAACGCGAAAACTATCGGCTGCCCGGCTATCGCTTATACGACTTTCAGCAATGGTATCCTTTTTTGGTGAAAGCAAATGTAGCGGATACAGTAGTGGGAGAGATATATACAGTGGATGAATCTCTGTTGCAGGAACTACATCAACTGGAAGACTTGGAAGAACTATACCGCTTTTCGTATTTGCCTGAGCATGAGTGTTATGTGTACGAAAAATTTGATCAGTATGTAAAAGACCTGCTGCTTATACCTTCCGGCGACTGGATCAGTTACATCAGTAAGCTTAGCAACTGCTGAACTTATTCTACATCGCTTGTAGAAGATTACTCTCATGAATGGTAATGATATGCAGGGAAATAGGATTGCTATTGAAAATAATTTAACATTTGTCTGACATTACCGGAGCTATGTCAGGGCAAGGCTTTTTAGGGGTTAGTCATCATTTCTGAGCGGATCGCTTTTTGCGTTCGGCAAATCAGGAAGCTATTTCTTATTTGCTGTTTCAGCCGGTCAGAAGGCAGTTGACAAAACAGGATTGCTTTTTGAGCCTTATAAAGTTTAAACGATAGTAAACTACATATGCTGCCCTTGACAGAGAAAAAGAAAATCTTAATTCTAGATGACGAGAAAGATATCTGTTTCTTGCTTTCTATCCTATTGAATAAAATGGGTTTTATCACAGACTGTGCCCATAGTCTAAAAGAAGGAGAGCACAAGATCAAACAGCAGCATTTTGATCTGGCTTTTATAGACCTCAACCTGCCTGATGGCCTGGGTTATACCCTTGCCAGAAAAATAAAGGAAGCACATTTGCCTACCAAGATTGTACTCATCAGTGCCCACGATGCTTTATTGAAAAAAATCAGAGATGAAAAAGAAGGAATAGATTTTTTCATTGACAAACCTTTCAATAAAGAAAAGATTAATACTGTCCTTCACTCAATAGACTTTGTCTGATTTTTACGTAGCTGTAAATGTCTGCTTATTTCTAAAATCCGTAGAAAAAACATATATTTATGCACTCGCTTGACCTTTAATACTTTACTATATTTTTTGAAACTGGAGTTTTACTTTGCTATCGTTCAATGAATAAGATATTGATTATTGATGACGATCAGGATATTCGTCTGTTACTGGATAGGTTTCTCTCTAAAAACGGCTTTTCTACAGCCACCACTGCCAACGGTGAAAGCACTATTGAGCTTCTCAAACACAGTGCTTTCGATCTTATCTTGTGCGATTTTAAGTTACCCGACATTACAGGGCTAGAACTGATTCCAAAAATAAAAATATTAAATCCAGACGCATCCATCATCGTTATCACCGGCTATACTGATGTCAAAGTAGCGGTTAAGACCATCAAACTAGGGGCTTACGACTATGTGACCAAACCCCTGTATCCCGATGAAATTCTACTCACGATCCGGCAGGCACTGGAGAATAAAAACCGTCAGGATAAACAACCAAAAGTCCCGGACAAAAAGAAACACTTCATTATTGGAGAAAGCCCCCAGGCACGGCAGGTCATGCAGCATATCAAGCTGATTGCTCCCACGGATATGTCGGTGATCATTCAGGGCGAGACCGGCACTGGGAAGGAGTTTGTGGCCAATGAGATTCATAACCACAGCAAACGAAAAGACAAACCTTTTGTAGCCATCGACTGTGGCGCATTACCAAAAGATCTGGCTGGTAGCGAGCTTTTTGGTCATATAAAAGGAGCATTCACCGGGGCCATTAATGACAAGACGGGTAGCTTTGAATCGGCCAACGGAGGCACACTTTTTCTGGATGAGATCGGCAACCTTACCTACGAAAATCAGGTGAAGTTGCTGCGTGTTATTCAGGAGAGAAAAATTAAAAAGATAGGAGGCGGTAAAGATATTTCCATTGACGTGCGGCTTATTGTAGCCACCAACGAAAACCTGTCGGAGGCAGTTAAAAGAGGTGACTTTAGGGAAGACCTGTATCATAGGTTCAACGAATTTAAGATTGACCTGGCTCCCCTTAGAGAGCGCAAAAGTGATGTTAAGGTGTTTGCCGAATATTTCCTGGAAAACTCTAATGTTGAGCTTGGTAAGCGTGTAAAAGAGTTTGACGACGAGGTGACCCTGCGCATGAAAAATTACTTCTGGCATGGTAATCTTCGCGAACTCTCCAACGTGGTGAAAAGGTCTGTACTACTTTGCCAGTCAGATAAAGTTACACTTGATTGCCTGCCTGACGAGATCAAAAACCCTGTTTATTTTGACGCGCCCAGGGTGGAGGCTGCCGCTGATGAACCTGCTAACCTTAAGTCTGTTTCTAAAATCGCAGAAAGAGATGCCATTATTTCTGTGCTGGAGAAGACAGGTTATAACAAAACCAGGGCTGCAGATGTGCTCAATATTGATAGGAAAACCTTGTATAACAAGATGAAATCCTATAATATAGAGTTATAAAAAGCCCGTAAAGGAACGTTCACTTTTATTACTTAATGCTTTTTCATGTCAGACCACTCAAGCCTAACCACTCCATTGCTAGACAAGGTGATACAGCACTCAGAAGAAGGAATCATCTATGCTGTGGCTGTTCGCACCAGTCAGGGACTTATCAAAGACTTTCGGTGTGTGTTTTTCAACGAGGTTGTTCAAGACATACTTAATAAAACGGATGAAGCACTTTCTGAGAGTACGGTACGCTCTCTTTTTTCTTCTCAGAAATCGTATTCCAATCTGATGGTAGGTTACCGTAAAGTGGTAAAAAATGACGAAAATGCGGAAAATTCGGTACATTTCGATGATGGACAAACGCTGAAACGTATCCGGATAAGAGCCGTCAAATATGAAGATGGCATCTTGATGTACATAGATGACGTAACGCTTGTATGGGAGATGTTGGCTGCTAACTTTCGCAGCCAAAATTCATACTACCTGCTAATGAGCCATCTGCCTGGTATAGAGCTTGCGCTGGTAGACAAGGAGTTGACTCTGGATATTTTGCAAGGCAGCCCTTTCAAACTGTTTCAGGGTGATATACCTCTTGCAGAGACGCAAAACATGACCGAAATGCTGGGAGAAAAGATGGAACCCTTGCTGCCGCTTTTTGAACTTGCCTTTCAGAATGAAAAGCAACAGAAAGAGATAAGCGATGGCGAAGACTTGTACCGAATGAGCTTTATACCTTTTCTGGGAAATAAATCCCCGATCGCTTATGTGCTGGTTCTCCTGGAAGACATCAGTAGCATTAAGATCAGTCAGAGCGAGTTGCGCAACAAAATATATGCCTTAGAAAGTGCCAACGAAAGCCTGGAGCAGTTTGCGTATGTGGCTTCTCACGATTTACAGGAGCCGCTGCGCAAGATCAGAGCCTTTGGCGATCGGTTGAGTAGTAAATATGCCAGTGCACTGGAAGGCTCAGGGCAGGACTATATTGAGCGGATGCAAAATGCCGCTGCCCGTATGCAGACGCTGATCGACGACCTGCTAAGGTACTCCAGGGTAGGGCGTGTTGCTGAAGAACTGCAACCTGTAGACCTTGAAGAAATGGTCTACCATATCCTCAGTGACATGGAGACAACCATTGAAGATACGCAGGCAGTCATCCATATAAAATCTCTACCGGTAGTGCAGGGCGAAGCTTCACAGTTTAGGCAGTTGTTTCAAAACCTGATCAGCAATGCTATTAAGTTTAGGATGGAAGGCAAGCATCCGGAGATATACATTACAGCCGAAGAAGTGCAGGCTGACGCGCCGGGCCGAGCGTTGGAAGATGTTGAAGGATGGGCAGAAAGTGCTTCTTACTACAAACTAACCATCAAAGACAACGGAATAGGGTTTGATGAAAAATACCTGGACCGTATCTTCAATATATTTCAGCGGTTGCATGGCCGCTCAGAATACCAGGGTACTGGCATTGGCCTGGCCATATGTCGCAAAATAGTGGAAAACCACGGGGGCTACATCACCGCAGCAAGCAAACCCGGCGAAGGTGCCACCTTTATCATTGTATTGCCTGTATTTAAAAATTAAATGGTATAGTATAGATACCATATATGGTGTCTCCACCAATGAATAAGATCATGGAAAAAACTAAAAAAACCAAAACCATTACCATCCTGATGGCCGATGACGATCCGGATGACAGAATGCTGACCAAGGAAGCACTGGTAGAAAATAAACTGGCCAACGATCTGCACTTTGTGGTAGACGGAGAAGACCTGATGGATTATCTGTACCATAGAGGCAAGTATAATAGTGAGAACGCGCCGCTTCCGGGCCTAATTCTGCTCGACCTGAATATGCCCAAAAAAGACGGAAGGGAAGCACTGGCAGAAATCAAGAAAGACCCTAAGCTCAGAAGAATCCCGGTGATTGTGCTGACTACTTCCAAAGCGGAAGAAGATGTCATTCGGACCTATGACCTGGGGATTAGTTCCTTTATTACAAAACCGGTAACCTTCGATGATCTGGTAGAGGTAACCAAAGCAATAGGTACTTACTGGTTTGGTATTGTTGTTTTACCTAACGATACCAACTCCTGATAATGGCGATTGAAACAGTGAATATTCTACTGGTTGATGATGATGAAGATGACTTTGTTATTGTCAAAGACTTGCTTGCGGATATCAAGCATACACGCTTTCATGTGGTATGGGAACCTACTTATGAGGGAGGGCTGGAAAAGATCACCGCAGCTACCTATGATGTTTATCTCATTGACTATCTGCTGGGAGAGAAAAATGGACTTGACCTGCTCAGGGAAGCAGTGCGCACAGGATGCAAAAGCCCAGTAATTATGCTGACAGGGCAAGGCCACCCGGAGGTAGACCATGAGGCTATGCGGATTGGTGCTTCCGATTATATGGTGAAAGGAACGTTGAACGCCCATACCATCGAGCGGAGCATACGCTATGCCTTGAGCCATACACGTACGCTTGTGCAGCTATACGAACAGGAAAAGAAGTATCGCCAGCTTTTTGAGCAATCGGTGAATGCTATTTACCTTACCGACCAGGCACACGCTTTTACAGATGCCAATCCTGTAATGCTTTTGTTGTTTGGCTACAGCCACGATGAAATAACCCAACGCACCCTCCAGGATCTTTTTGCCCGCCAGGAAGATTACACAAAATTTTACGAAGTCCTTACTTCTTCCGGGCAAGTCAAAAACCTGGAAGTACTCATGAAAACCAAAGTAGGTGCCGAGGTAGAATGTACTATAAAAACCACTTCGCTACAAGGGCAGGAAGGTGCCAGCCATAGTTTTCAGGGAATTATAGAAGATATTTCCGAAAGGAATATTGTGCAGCAGGAAATGATCAGGATGGAAAAACTTAGCATGACCGGTAATATTGCCCGTAGTATCGCGCATGAGATACGCAACCCCCTGACCAACATCAACCTGGCCCTTGAGCAATTTGCCACCGAACTGCCGAAAGACGATACGCTCGATATTTATTTTAATATCATCAGGCGTAATACGCACCGGATCAATCAGCTCATCACAGAAATGCTGAATTCGTCCAAACCCTCGCAACTCAATCTGGAGAAGCAGTACCTGCACGATGTGCTTGACAGAACCGTAAAACTTGCCAAAGACAGAAGCAAGCTGATGGATGTGAAGCTGACCCTACAATATGATAAAGCCCTCGAGCCTCTGATGGTGGATAAAGAAAAGCTGGCAATCGCTTTTTTAAATATCGTAACCAATGCGATAGAAGCTGTGGAAGCAGGAAAGGGACATATTTATATAGAAACTCGCCAGCAACAGAATAAGCAATATGTCGTTATTTCCGACAACGGTGCAGGCATTGCTAAGGATAACCTGACGAAGTTGTTTGATGCATTTCACACCGGAAAGCGCGGAGGCATGGGCTTGGGGCTTACTTCTACACAAAACGTCATCAATGCTCATAAGGCGAAAATTCTGGTAGAGAGTGTAATTGGAGAAGGTACGGTATTTACCATCATTTTTGATACACAAATGAAGATAAATGCAGATGTCGAGTGCTAAATGATATTGAGCACAGCCATCTCACAACTACTCAACAACTCTTTGTCTTCATCAGGCATGTGTTTGAGTGTTTTTGTCTGATATCTATGCAACTTCTTCTCGGTGAGTGTATGCAAAACTTTGGGGTGAATGTAGTAGTCTCTGCAAATGCTTACTGTATTGCCTAGCTTATTGGCCACTCTGCGCACAATGGTAGTCTCCAGATTGAGGCGTTTGTTACCTTCCAGTTCAGCCATTGCTTCCTCTATGATCTCAATGGCAGTGACGGTGCCGCCCCAGGTACGGAAATCTTTACAGGTAAACTCTTCTCCCGCAATTTCTTTAAGATATTCGTTGACATCATGCGAGTGGATGGCATGAAACTTTCCATCATCTTTGTTTTGATACTTAAATATCTCATAACCAGGCAGTTCCGAACTGCGCTTGATCAGTTTGGCGAGTTTGTTGTTATTAATATCTATTTTGCGGTATTTACCACTTTTTGCTTTGTACGACAGGTGGCCTATTCCATGATCAAAATCAAAGTGCTTGCGGCGAAGTGTAGTCAATCCGTAAGTTTCGTTTTGTTGCCTGTAAAACTCATTACCAATCCGGATATGGTACTCATCCAGCATCTGCACAACCAGAGCCAGTACTTTTTCTTTCGGCCATCCTTTTTTGCGGACATGAGACGCAGTAACGCGCCGTATATGAGGCAAAGCCTTTCCAAAAGCCTTCATTTTGACAAACTTGGCTTCGCTGCGATATTTATTCCAAAGTTCGTGGTATAGATACTGCTTTCGTTGTTTCAGGTCCAGTCCTGTAGACTGTAGATGGGCATGCTCATTTTTGGCAATCCATACATCAGACCAGATAGGAGGTATACCCAAAGCTTTGATTCTATCTAATATCTTGTCGTTGTTAAGCTTGTGGCCTTGCTCATCATAATAACAAAAGCCCTTGCCTTTTTTTACACGTGTATACCCAGGATGATCGTCACTGGCATAAACCAGTTCTTTAGGCATTTTTTTTACTTCCACTGCTGTCTATCGGCTAATCTGCTTCTACTTCACTTTCCAGTTTGAGTACCTGATCTCCATCTTTTTGCCTGATGAGTAGTGCTTTGTTTCCACGCTCACCATGTTTGGTAACTTCCGTACCTTTGATCGTCTTGGTCACTGTGTCGGTATACGTTTCTTCAACTTTACCCTTGGCAGTACCATTGCCCCATTTCCATGCAACGTTTGTTCCCTTCCTGATCATAGTAATATTGGTTATGCATCCTCATCTATGGCTATAGACATATTGCGCATGATAACGACTCTTACCAGACTGGCCAGTAATGCGGAAAGAAATGCATACATCAGGGCTTCTTTCCAAGATACGCCATGGTCTGCCGGATTCTTAGGGGCTTCGCGGTTGGTAGCTTTTTTCCAGATAAACGCTGCACCTTTACGTACTGCCAGACCACCCAGGGCAGTAACTCCGGTAACCATCAGGTTTTTGTAGCTGGCTTCTGCACCTATCTTATTTTTGATGATTCTCTTATTTTTGCTGGCTAAGTTGGATAATTTCATAGGTATTCATTTAAAATATGTGGATAAATAGCATAGCTCTATGGTTGAAGGTAAGCTACTCTGCTCATCTTCTCAACACAATAAAAGCGTGAACAATACCAGGTATAAAACCAATTAGTGTTAACAAAATATTGATGAACAATTGTTTGGATACCCCGTAGCGCAACCCTACAGCCAGTGGTGGAAAGATAACAGCTAAAATAATGGTGAGAACAGACATAGGTAAAAAAGTTTGAGTAAACGATTATGTATAGCTATTAAATCAAATTGCTTGCAAAAATGTTTACGTTACAGCCCACAAAATATATAATACTGCCACAGCGACGAATGTATCTATATAAATTACAGGTTGTGGAGCGATATTTTGTAATTTCGGAATGCTTTATCTAACATTACACACAATTTGGCCAGTCTTTGAAAGGTAAGAGATATCATTCTACGATTTGTAGAAAACTTTTCTCAGACTACCTACTTGTTGATTGATAAAATCTATAGAAGATTTACATACACGAGCATAAACAAAACTGCTAATCGGTTGTTATTCAGTCAATTGGTGCTATAGAGGAAGCTGTATTATAAGAATACCTGAGAGCTTTGGCACGAATTTTTACTTATTATTTTGTATTATCTATTATCTTTAAACCAAACTGAACATGAAGAAATTAAGCGGAATTATCATCGGTGCACTTATAGGAATTACCGCAGGAATCTTGATCGCTCCTGATAAAGGTACCAAAACAAGAAAAACACTCACTAAGGAATCTGACAAATGGAAATCAAGCTTTGAGAAGCAACTTGGTGATAGTGTGGATCTCTTCCTAAAAAACCTGACAGATTCCATAGACGGCTATTCTAAAAAAAGTAAAAAATCTTTGAAGCAAATCAGAAAGAAACGCAACAAAGGTTTTTCTATCTTTAACTAATGCTAAAGAATCATCTGATTATACCTCATCTGGGGTGTATGTACTGTGTCGCCCTGGATATTAGTTTTGTCCCCAATACTTTGCCTTTTTAATCAGCGTGAAAGTCAGCGTAAAAGATGCGATAAATATAATTACCAGCAAAGTAGAGCATTGGTATGAAAAAGCCGTTGCACTATTACCTAACCTGGCATTGGCTATTGTTGTTTTTTTGCTGTTTTATGTATTAGCCAAACTGGTAAAAAAGTATGCAGGTAGTCTTTTAGGAAAGGTTTCCCAAAGAAGAGCACTTAACGATCTATTTACATCTATCTTGTATTTTGCTGTTTTAGCAGTAGGGGCTATAATTATTCTGTGGTTATTAGGTCTCACCGAAATTATTGCCACACTACTAGCGGGTGTAGGAATTTTGGGACTGGCATTAGGTTTCGCCTTTCAGGACATTA
The DNA here is from genome assembly GCA_958296015.1 of Cyclobacteriaceae bacterium. Lineage (GTDB taxonomy): Bacteria > Bacteroidota > Bacteroidia > Cytophagales > Cyclobacteriaceae > JAJNNC01. The sequence continues at coordinate 38,683 of CATQIH010000015.1, read as the reverse complement.
CGGCAAACTTCATTTCAGGAATACTCATAGTGCTTCGGCGGCCTTTTGAGGTAGGGGACATCATAGAATCCAAAGATCAGGTAGGTTCGGTTACTAATATCAACCTGACCCTGACCACAATCAGGACGTTCCAGGGATTGGAAGTGCTAATTCCAAACAAACAAGTGTATCAGGAGGTGGTGACCAACTATACCCACACACCTGAAAGGAGAATAGATTTGGCCGTGGGTGTTTCTTATGGTGATGACTTGCGCAAAGTAAAAGACCTTACCATCAAAGCAGTTGAAAGTGTCAGTTCTATTGATCAATCTAAGGGAGTGACGCTCTTCTTTGATGAGTTTGGCGACAGTTCTATTAATTTTAAAATAAGGTTCTGGGGGAAGTCTGCTTCCCAATCTGATTTTCTGGCGGCAAAAAGCGATGCTATTGTGGCTATTAAAGAAGCTTACGACCAGAACGATATCATGATTCCGTTTCCGATACGTACGCTGGATTTTGGCATTAAAGGTGGAGAAAAACTATCTGAATTGCCCATATATCAGCAAAATGGAGAAAAATAACGTCTAACAAGTCCCGATTTATATTTTAACAACTAATTTATGTCAATTATGAAAACTAATTTTTTGAAACAATCCATCACCCTAATGGCAGCAGGTCTGCTCACATTGGGAGTTTATAGCTGTGACAGTAAGACAAACAGTGGCAACGATGCAGTAGAAGAAACCGGCGAAGCTGCTGATGCTATTGGCGATCAGGCCGAAGAAACCATGGACAATGTGGCCGCTAACTTTGATACTGAAAAGGACGAATGGGAAAAGAAAATAGAGGATAGAATCGACAAGCTAAACACTGATATGAGTAGTGCTTCTGCAGATGCTAAAGTGAAAATGCAGGAGAAAATTGATAAGTTAAACCTGGAACTGGATAAAGTAGAAAATTCTACCGAAGACTCCTGGAACACGGTTAAATCTGAAGTAAGTGACTCATATAACAAGATTGAGAACGACGTAGATAACAATATGTAATTGTTCGTCAACATATCATATCAGAGATCAGGAGCACAAGCTCCTGATTTTTTTTGCTTACTGATTTAACAAATCTACTAGTTTTGATCTTTAATTACTATACAGCAATATTTGCTTCAAAACTTATACAAATACCATGATGGCCCGCAGCAGGTTTTTATTTGTCATTAATCCCATCGCAGGAGGGTTGGATAAGCAAGAATATGTACAAAACCTGCATGAGAAGACAAACCACTATGATATACATTTGGATATCATAGAAACCACCGGTGAGCGCGATCGTGACTGCATTCAGGATAACATAAAAAAGATGAATCCTGATGTGGTAGTGGCAGTAGGTGGAGATGGCACCTGTAATCTGGTAGCAGGTTTGCTGCGTAATACAACCCGTGCGCTCGGCATTGTGCCACTGGGGTCAGCCAATGGCCTGGCTACCGATCTGGGCATCCCGCATGATGTAGCAGCGGCCACCGAATTGCTCTTTCAGGGAAAAGTAATGAACATCGATGGTATTCTGATCAACGGGGAATACCTGTGTTTTCATTTGAGCGATATAGGCTTGAATGCAAGGGTAGTCAAACGCTTCGAGCGGCAGAAATCGCGCGGAATGATGGGGTATTTCAGGCAATATGTCACTGAATTGTTGCGTATGGAACCCAAAAAGTTTGAGTTTGAACTCAATGGCAACAGATTTAAAAGAAAAGCGCATATGGTAGTAATTGCCAACTCCAATAAATACGGTACCGGAGCTATTGTCAACCCAGTGGGGATGATCAACGATGGAAAATTTGAGGTGTGCATTATCAAGCCTTTTCCCCTGTGGGCTATATTTGGGTTAACATTTGCTTTGTTCCGAGGTACGCTCAAAAAAAAGACACGTTATATCAAGATAATTTCCTGCAAAAAGGTAACGGTTTTTAACAAAAGCAAAGAAGTAGTTCAGGTAGACGGAGAAGTGATTGGTGAGCCTGATGTAGTGACAGCAGAGATACTGGCAGGAGCTTTCAAAGTGATTGTACCTGATAGCCGACTTTAATTCATGACCTTATCTATCATTTGCTGTATATCCGTATCTACAAGTTCATCTGCAACTTTATCGCGGATAATTTCCCGCACTGATGCCGCTGTAATCAACCCCTTTTTCAGAGCATGAAGCGCAGCTTCTTCGGTATCTTTCACCAACAGCATTTCCAGTCCTGTATCTTCTTTAAGCCTGTAGGCGATTTCCTCCACAATCTTATGTCGCGAAGGTCTCACATCCCGGATGTAGATCGTGTTGATTCTGAAAGGATTCTCCCTGGCAATCTGGTCGTATATTTCGGCATCTTGCTGTCCGCTATCGCCAATCAGAATGAACTGATTCTTTTTGTGCAATGAAAGAACATGGCAAATTTTATCCAGCTTATGATTATGGTTACCCGTGCCCGCCTTCCATATCTTGGATAGTTTTATTTTGGCATCCCTAAGCAGAAAAGGACCTTTTGGCAAGCCATGAAACGCACAAAAATCAACCAGTAGGTCATATAGATTCCATTCGCTACTGGAAACATAAAAGAAAGGATTATGATGATTGCCGCTATTTCCTTGCTGCAACGCACGGTAGAAGGCAGCCACTCCTTCAAAAGGCATTCGGGTACGTGCATTTTTGAAAAGCATTAGCCTCAGCTTTTTCCTAAAATTGGTAGAATGAGAGATCAATACTGTATCATCGATGTCTGTGATAACGCCAAACTGGTTATCGATCTGAGAAAGAAGCACTTCGCCATTGCCTTCAATAGTTTCGCGTTGCGGCTGAAGGTTATTTTCCAGTTTGAAGTGTATGGATTGCCATTCATTGATGCTATAGCTGAGCCGATAGTTTTCCTGTGCTATAGGTAGATTGATTTCGAAAAACCCATCTTCATCTGTCACATAGCTGCGGCTGATCTCACCAAAGTCGGCACAAATTTCCATACCGGGAATGCCGTTGCTGGCATACCGCTTGACCATAGCCAGCATGTTCTGAAAGATATTATTGCGCTCTTTAGGTTGGCTAAGACCTGTATCTTCTATGACTCTCCCTTTGATATAAAATTCCTGCTGATTGCCATACCCACGATAGGGAAGTAATGCAGGCTGACCCAACCATCCAAGTCTCTTTTTGAGATACGCTTTAAGTTTTCGGAATGGAAAGTTGAGAATGTTAACAATAAGGTTGAGCATATTGGGTAAATAGCTTAAAAGGCAATAAAAAAGCAAAGGGTCAATGCCTTTGCTTTAAATTGTTATAACCAATGTATTATAGTGTTATTTAGATACTTCAGATTCAAACTCTTTGATCTGGCTCAAAGTACCTTTGATCATATTGAACTGGCTTTGTACTTTTCCTTCCACATAGTCTGGCAACGATCCTTGTAGTGCTTTGCTGTACTTTTCAATGGCGTGTTCTTCGCCACGCTCACACTCTGCCAGCACTGCTTTGTTATCATGCCCTGATAAGCCTGATTTAAAATCCATCCAGCCTCTGTGAATTTTGCTCAAGAAAGAATCATTGGTTTTGGCTTCCGTCCCGAAGTCCTTGATGACAATCTCTTCCAACTCTGAGCGAAATAAAGCTCGCTGCTGAGACAGGCGATACAAAATCGTCTTGAGTTCTTTGTCTTCAATGTTTTCAGAAGCTTCTTTGTAGCCTCTTTCGCCATCTTTGCAGACTTCAATAAGTTCGCTAAGAAGATCTATCGTATCTTTTTGTTTATCGTTCATAATTGAAAATAGCTAATAAAGTTAAAAACATTTACATAAACGGCTACTGAATGCCGGTGTTTATAGGTCACTGATAATTTTGCGTATCTGATCTTTAGTTTTGCCCAGCTTTTTCTCTAGTTTGCCAAACATCTCGTCTTCTTTCCCCTCGTTATAGGTCAGATCATCATCGGTGAGGTCGCCGTATTGTTGCTTCAGCTTACCTTTCTTCTCATTCCAGTTTCCTTTGATTGTATGCTCATTCATAATTTCTAAAGTTTAGTGTATATTAAAATGATATGTATCATTAATAAATAAACCTGCCAAAGGTCACAATGTTTCTATAAATCCATGAATTTAAGAGATATTATGCTAATAGTCAGCGAATTGTAATTTATCATTCTTTTCCAAAAACCAAAGCGCGACCATAATTTGTGGGGAAGATATTCTTCATGTTGGCGAAATTTGTCCCTATCATGATACACCATAAATCTTACATCCTCTTTCAACAGGTAAGCTTTGATACATTGGGAAAGATTTTTCTTGAAAGTTAATTCAATAAAGAAATTATATTGTCTAAATATTTAACTATTTCGTTATTTTTGTTTAAATTGTATATAAATACAGTTCTTCGATTCAACAATCTATAAGTATTATTTTTTCACTTTAAGCTTATTTTCATGATAGTCACAGAAAAATATATGGATAAATACAAAATTTCTTACAAGTGCCACAAAAAGCCTGACACTAGCTTGGGGCTGATTGGGTTTGAAGCGGACAATCAATATGTAGGTAGGTCTTTCAACGGTATGATAGAAATGTCGCCGGAGTGGGGAAATGGCACCAGTATCTTGCTGGATTATAAAAGCTTCAAGCAGTATTTTGAGTTGCTTCACCAGGTATAAGCATCAATAGCCGGGATAATCTTACATGCTTCCTTGCGTTAGTTCATTAGGTGAAAATATTTATTTACCTTGGTCTATCACTTAAAGGAATATTGATCTTGTCTCGTAAATTTCTTCGGTACATACCGCTTTGGACTGCGCTGGTATTGCTGGTTATGGTGGCACTGCTGCGTATATTTCTGATGGATTCCTTCCGAAGCCAGCAGCAATATATGCGCGATATTGAGCAAAATCTACAGGAAAGCGTTCACCAGATTGATGAAGAGGCCAAAATGGTACTCAGCATTCTGACGCAATCCGATTCATTATCCTTCACCGAGCTTAATGTACCTACAAAGTATCCTTTTTTTGTCTTCGACCAGGATACCGCAGTGTATTGGTCCGACTATCGTTTTGTGCCCCAATATGATCAACTGCAAGGCAGCTATCACTACCAGTTTTAAAAATCTGAACGCAGGAGATTATATCATCAGGCAGGATACTGCCGGTAGTTATGCCGTATATTTTTTGCTGCCTGTTTACCAGAAAAATAGCATCAACAACCAATATGTTTCCTCTGAATTCAACAAGGACATATTCCCACAACCCATCGTTGCTGCTGGTTCTCCGGATAGTGTGGCCGAGCAATCAGCTGACCGTAGTGTGATCAGCTACCGGGGGCAGGATTTGCTGGCAATATACCTGGACGATACGCAGCGAGGCTATCGGGAGCACGATAGTGCCCGCTTTTTTCAGACCCTGATGGTATGCCTGATGGGTATCGCTTTGTTGCTGATAGTTTATCAACTATTTTCTATTGCCGAAAAGCTGGCCGAACAGAAAAAGGCCGACCAGGGCTTTCTGCTGCTAGCAGGCAGTATAGTGTTGCTTAGGATGATCATGCTCTGGCAGGCGATCCCGTTCAGTATCCTACCCAACGACCTCTTTGACGGAAGATATTATGCGCTTTCAGCAATCAATCCATCATTGGGCGATCTGTTGCTCAATGCACTGGGCCTGCTGCTGATCGTCGGCTATCTGTTTCGGTACTATAGTCGGTTTCACGGTTACCGGACCTTGTTTTTCACCGATAAGCAGCATAAGGCGATTATATCTGTGGTACTGCTGCTGGCTTCGGTGGCGGCCTTGTATGTGCATTATTATTTCACCAAGACAATTTATTTTAACTCTCACTGGACGCTGGACATTACCGAAAGCATCAGCTTTTCCTTTTTCAAGATGATCAGCCTGCTCATCTTCGTGATCAACACCGCCAGTTATTTTCTGCTAACCCACGTATTTGTCAGAATATCTTTTAGCCTGAGCAGAGACAGCCAGCTGTCTACCAAAATGAGCCTGCTGATAGCCGTTGGCATCATGTGGTTTTTTGTCCTGATCACCAGCCTACCAGTGGGTATAGCCGTCATAAGTACCTGTTATTTCGGCACATTGTACCTCTTTCGCTTGCCCAAAGTACTCAGTCGCATGAGCTATGTGAGCTTTCTGTACATCTTTACCGGAGCCTTGGTCTGTGCAGTGGCAGGTGCTATTGCCGCTTATCATATGAAACAGACCAACCAGCTAAACAGCAAACAGAAATTTGCCAACCAACTGCTGGTAGACAATGACGTGTTTGGCGAATACCTACTGAACGAAAGTATGGATAAAATTGCCCGCGACCCGTTTATCAAACGGCGTTTATTTGGTTTGGAGTCTAAAGACATCATCAAACAGAAGATCAAACGCGTATATCTGAGCGACTATTTTGACAGATATGATATTCAGGTATATTTATTCAACCTGAGAGGCAAACCACTCGATAGGGCTATCACATCTTCTTACCAGCAATTGCGCAAGAGTGTAGCAGGGGCTAAGTTCTTGACAGAGTACGAAAATATTTTTTTCATCGACGAATCTACGAGATATGCCATCAACGAAGAACCGTACAAGCGGTATCTGGCTTTTGTGAATCTGGAGAATTTTGGCAAAACCATAGGCCATATCGTCATTGACCTGACACTCAAACGCTTTATTCCCAACCGCGTATATCCTGAACTGCTTGTCGACAACCAGTACCTGCCTTTTTATCAGAATGATGCGTACGACTATGCCATTTTCAGTGGAGCAGGCAAGATGATTTATAGCAGTGGTGATGATATTGCTTTCAGAAAACTGGAAGGCTACGATTTTCGCGAAAAAATAACCGACGAACAGGAGCTTGCCCTTGGCAATTACAACTACCTGGTGATTGATGGCGAGGCTGATGAGTATATCGTTATTTCGTCAATAGCCTATTCATGGACGGCTGCTTTTTCTAATTTTTCGTTTCTGTTTATTGTGCTTGTGCTGGTACTGCTGCTGCTGGTAGGGCTTTATTCGATCAACTTTGCGTTCAAGCCGGAAAATCTTACGTTTTCTACCAAAATCCAGCTCTACCTGAATGCTGCATTCCTTATGCCACTGCTGGCCGTGAGCCTTACGACGCTGAGCGTGATCAGCCGATCGTACCGGCAGGAAGTAGACAGGCAATACATGCAGAAGGCCGAACAGATCAGCGATAACCTGGTAGACCTGCTGGATAGTTACCAGAAAAAACAAATCAATGTGGAGACCCTGGCAAACACGCTTTCCCAGGTATCTCAGTATGCAGAAACAGATGCTAATATCTTTGATACACATGGTAAGCTGATCGCTTCCAGTCAACCCGCTATCTATACACAGGATCTGTTATCAGAATATATCAACCCCAGGGCACTGTCTGGTATTGAAGAGCAGGGCGAAGACAAGCTGGTGCTCAATGAGTCGGTAGGCAAACTATCCTATAAATCTTCCTATACAGGACTGCGTTCGTTCAAATCCGGTAAGCTGATCGGCATCGTAAGCCTGCCCTTTTTTGAGGCTGATAGTGAGTTGGAAGCACAGATCATACAGGTGCTAACCAACATCATGAACATTTTTACCATCGTATTTATCGTTTTCCTGGTGGTGTCTTACCTGGCTTCCGTATTGCTGACGTACCCTTTGCTGTATATCACGCAAAAAATCAAAAAGACCAGTCTGGCAGACTATAATGCGCCACTGTCGTGGGAATCCAATGACGAGATAGGGTTGATGATCGGTGAATACAACCGGATGCTGGTGAACCTGGAAGCCAGTAAGGCCGCGCTGGCCCGCAACGAAAAAGAGTCTGCCTGGCGGGAAATGGCCAAACAGGTGGCACACGAGATCAAAAACCCGCTCACGCCCATGCGGCTAAACCTGCAACTGCTGAAGCGAAAGCTGGACAATGAATTTGCTGCCGGGATCGGCATAGAGGAAATAAAAGACATCAGCCGACCCATCGATAATATGTTGCATCAGGTAGATACGCTCAATGATATTGCCAGCTCTTTCTCTAATTTTGCCCAGATGCCCCTGCCCAAAAGTGAGCCTTACGAACTTGCTCCTATCATTAAAAAGACAGTCGGCCTGTTTGATGGCGACCGCGACAAGGTGCAACTGGACATGGACGATCAGGCGCAGTATCTGGTGGTAGGAGACAAGCAGCTAATGGGCCGGATACTGAGCAACCTGGTGATCAACGCCAAGCAGTCGATTCCTACAGACAGGGTGCCAAACATACAGGTAAGCGTACATAAGGCTGGAATTGACAAAATAATCATCAAAGTAAGCGACAATGGTACTGGAATTGCCAAGGAAATACAACATAAGGTGTTTCTGCCAAACTTTAGTACCAAATATGCCGGTTCGGGCATCGGGCTGGCCATTGCCAAGCGTGGCATCGAGCATGCAGGCGGCAGAATCGCCTTTGATTCCAGAGATGATGTAGGTACTACTTTCTTCATAGAGCTGCCGCTGATTCTGGATCAGAAGCTGATGGTTGAAGAAAAAAACTGATGTGTTTGAGATATTGCTACCTTTTTCTACTGACATTTACCCATACGCTCATGGCACAGTCTCAATACGAAAGCGGCGGCTGGCAGGAAAGGTATATCCATCAATCCACTGATTCTCTGTTACTGGATTCGCTCACACTGGTGCCCGGTTCGCTGGAAGTGCTGAGCCGGGGAACCCTGCTGGACAGTAGCCAGTATACTTACCACTATACCACTGGCTACCTGATATTTGCTCATACACCAGATAGCCTTACGCTTCGCTATCAGTTGTTGCCTTTCAGTCTCCATGCTGTGCATCAGCACAAAAGCCTGGTGCTCTACGATTCCAATGCTTTTTTCAACGATATTCGTTACGCATCTTTTCAGCAGCAGGGCGGGCTTGAAAAAGAGACTTTATTTGCCTCTCCCAAACTGTCCAAGACAGGCAGTATCAGCCGGGGAATTTCTGTAGGCAACCGGCAAAGTGTGTTTGTCAACTCTTCCCTAAACCTGCAACTGGAAGGTGCCCTTACCGACGAGATCAACATACGGGCTGCCATCACCGACCAGAATATTCCCCTGCAACCCGAAGGCAATACCCAGCAACTGCAAAACTTTGACCGCGTATTTGTAGAACTCTACAATGACCACGTATCCCTGAAGGCAGGAGACATTGTACTGCAACAGTCTGAGGGTGCTACCAGCAGGAGCATACGCAATACAGCCAACGATGGGCCGACTACCGAAATAGTGAAGCCCACTGGCGAACCTTATTTCATGCGGTTTCAGCGCAACGTACAGGGCGGTCAGTTCAAGGTAAATCATACCGGCACTGCTCAAACAGATGCAGGAATTGCCATGTCAAAAGGTCGCTTTGCTTCCGTAAGCCTTGATATTCAGGAAGGTATACAGGGGCCTTATCGGCTAAAATCTCCCGACAACCGGCAGAACCAGGCAACAAGTGGCGTGGCTGCTCAACCGTTGGACCAAGCTTATTATGTGCTGGCAAATTCTGAAAAAGTCTACCTGGATGGCCGCCTGCTCATCCGTGGCTACGACGAAGATTATACCATTGATTATAACCTGGGAGAAATCACCTTTACCACCAATGTGCTGCTTACCCGCAATTCCAGAGTTAACATAGATTTTGGTTATGCCGACCGCAGCTACAGCCGCCGTGTGCTCACCGCAGGGCACACACAACGCTGGGGAAAGGTGCAGGCGTACGCCAGGTACTTCCAGGAAAAAGATAACCGCAACCAGACTTTAGGCTTTGCCTTGTCAGACGATGATAAGCTGCTGTTGAGCCAGGCAGGCGATGCGTCCACAGTACTGATCTCCACCGTAGATTCAACTGGCCACCCCGAATCGGGTAGCTTTGACTATCAGAACAACTACAGGGCCGATGTGCCGGGCGTAGGCAATCTTTACAGGGTACGCTATCAAAAAGCAGACACGCTCATAGAGGGACAATCTTATGTGGCCTATAGGTTTGCCGAAGATGGTGCTTTTGACATAGACTTTTCGTGGGTAGGACAGGGAAAGGGCGACTATGTACTTAGCAAAAATTCTGTCAATGGTAAAGTGTTTGTTTGGGTAGTGCCGGTCAACGGACAATCGCAGGGAAGTTACGCGCCCGTCAGGCAACTCGGTACGCCACAAAACAGGCAGATGGTAGTAGCCGGAGTGGTTGTAGATGTGACGGACAAAGACAAAATTTTCAGCGAGGTAGCTTTGTCATCCTATGATAAAAATACATTTTCAACGCTTGGTGACGACAATAATACAGGCAAGGCCCTGACTGTAGGCTATGAAAGTGCAAAGCGGAAAATAGGCGTGTACCACTGGACGACACAGCTGCGCTACGAATATGTGCAGCAGCAATTCACTACTATAGACCCTTACCGCGATATAGAATTTGAACGCCACTGGTCGGTGCTGCCAGCGTATGCTGATACGTTGGATACCGCCGTCGGCGACGATCATTTGCTGTATTTTAAGGCAGGGCTGGAAAAGGATAGGTGGAACCGTGCGGCTTATCAGTTTGCTACCCGAAACCGTCCGAGTAGTTTGCATGGCAGCCAGCACAGTATCTCGCTGGCCAAATCACTGGGCCATTGGAAGTTTGATAGCCAGTATTTTCTGCTGCATAGCAACACACCTGCTACTGCCTCTAACTGGAACAAGCTGGATGCTGATCTGCACTACGACCGGTGGAAACTGGTGCCGGGTTATCGCTTTCGCATAGACAAAAACCAGGTAAAGCAAACAGGCACTGATGCTATCATGTATGTGCTCAACAACTACAGCGATCACCAGTGGTATGTGCGCAGTGGCGACAGTACCCGAAGTACTTTTCAACTGGATTATACCTATCAGACTAATTACCAGCCCCTGGCAGGCCAACTGATAGAATCCGATCATAACCAAACCATTGGTGCCACCAGTAACTTACTGCTTTCCGAAAGGCAAACACTCAAAGTCAGGATGACTTACAGGCACAACGAAGTACTTAACTCCGAACTTGTTGACTTGACTAACTTTTCTATGCAGGAAAATACCATGATGGGCCGCATCGACTGGCAAGGCGCGCTTTGGAAAGATATGCTGTGCATGGACCTGAACTACACGCTGGCAAATGGCAGGGAGATCAGGCGGGAGTTTGTCTATGTGCGGGTGCCGGTAGGAGAGGGAGCCTATACCTGGCGGGATGACAACGGCAACGGAATAGAAGAAATTGAAGAGTTTTACGAAGCGCAATACTGGGACGAACGCAACTACGTGCGGGTATATGTAGCAACCAACCAGTACGTACTGGCCTACACCAACCAACTCAACTGGCAGACAAACCTACAGTTTCCTGCCCAATGGCTGAAAGACAAAGGACTCAAAAGTCTGCTGGCACGCTTTTCTAACAGCACTTTTTGGAATATTGACAACAAAACGGCTAACAAAGCACTTGCCGGGCGGGTCAATCCCTGGGCGGCGGTGGCAGAAGAAGACCTGCTGTACCGCAAAAATGCGCTGCGCTCTACCTTATTCTTCAACAGGCAAAGTACGCAGGCAGGTGCTGACCTGGGCATCCGAATGCAACAGCGCAAGCAATTGCTGAATACAGGCTTTGAAGAGAGAAACCTGCAAGCCCTCTTTCTAAATGCTCGCTGGAACCTCAACAGGTCTGTTGGCCTGCAAATGGCTACGGAAAAAAGCAAAGACGAGCAACTGCTCAACCTGTCTGCAAGCAATGCCCAAAGTAGAGATTACACCATTGTCTCACACAAAATCTCGCCGGAAATCAACTGGCAGCCCAATATGAATTTGAGAATCAGCACAAAATACGGCTACAATCGCAAAAATAACCTACAGGCAAGCAGTGATGGGGCAGCAGGAGAACACGCCGCTATCCATACGGCAGGCTGGGATGTGCGCTACAACCGCCTGCTGAGCAACAGCATCACAGCCTCGGCAGAATACATCAACATCCAATACACCGGAGATATTAAAAGTCCGCTGAGTTATGTGATGCTGGACGCGCTACAGCCTGGCGACAATGTGCGGTGGACGCTGGGCTGGCAACAAAAACTATGGAACGGCCTGCAACTCACAGCCAACTACCAGGGCAGAAAATCGCCTGCACAACGCGCCATTCATACCGGCAATGTGATGGTGAGGGCACTTTTTTGAATATGCCGTAAGATAATATAACCTCTGTCATGCCGTAGGCATCTTTACCATACAGTCAATTAGCACCAAAGATTTCTTCGTGCTGCTACAAAATGTAACAATGGTTTTGCTTAGTATTGCAAGCAAAAATAAACCTATACAACCAATGACCATAAGAACTTACTTCTTTGTATTTATTTTAATGCAATGCAGCTTATATGCTCATGCTCAAATAAGATCAGCATCTCCTAAAAAACTCGGATTTTCGCTGGGTTTATCAGGAAGAGTGATCAACATTGATGCGCTCAATACACAATTAACGAACGCCTCCAGATCGCCTCTGTCTGATAAGTTATCGGCTGTAAAAGCTGGTTTTACCTATCAGAGCAAGGATCAAAATTCTTATGGCAGTGTTACTATCTCCTATGGCAGCACCCATGATGATGGATCAAAAGAAGACCCTACCACACGTTTAAGGCTGGCCGGATTAGCAGCACAATTTCATTATGATTTTACAAAATCTGAAAAATGGCTTGCTTACCCTTATCTTGGATTTGGCTTCCAGATGGCCTGGCTCGATTTAGTTACAGCAAATAACAACGTTACTTTTTCACAGAGTTTGAATTTACTTATTAGCAGTGAAGCGAGTAGAAATACCTATCTTGCTGATGGTGTTTTGTATTTTGGAGAGTTAGGGATGGGTATAGAAAGACAACTACCCATTGACATTACAGAGGCATTTTTAGGATTCACCGCCGGATACCGTCTATCTGCTACCCGCAGTTGGAAAGCAGACGAACTAGTTGTTAATGATGCACCCTCATTCAATGTCAGTGGCTTGGGTGGCGAACTCAAGTTGAGAGTGAAAATTAACCGTTAGAACTAAAGATGAAACTATGCCAAGTATGAAGTCTGGCATAGTTTCAAAACGTAAAAGAGATAATCACACATCACAACCTAAAAACCACCACCAGAACTGACGATACTTTTCTCCTCCTGCTTTTATAATACATTTTTCAGCATAATCTATATTAATTTTACTTTTTAACGCTCCCTCATTCTTAATGATTTTTACGGATAATTTGGCTGCTAAATACAAAGCTTCCAAAAAGCTTTCCTGGTCAAACGCTACAGGGGTGATATGGGTAAGCTCGTCGATATCACCTAGTTCATAATCTCCTATATCGGTATAAAGAATATCAACAATCTCTCCTGTATTGTTGTTAATAGCAACCGAATCAGCTTCATTTTCTCCAAAAATAGAGAATTGTAGAATTTCCTTAACTTCTCTCAGGAAATTAAAATAAAAAATAGTAAAGTTAGCGGTATTGCAGTTCTTTGTAATGCTAAGGACAGGATTTTGATCATCTATATTAGCATTAAATAATTCTATAGAAAAAAGATTAGCAAACCTATCCACGAGTTCTTCTAAAATTCCGCTTTGAATAAGCTCATCTCTAGTAGGATTGAGCTTTTTTAATTTATCAATATAAGCTAGTACATTCATGTTATAGTTATTATTAGCGAGATATGTATTATTTAAATCAAAAAATTACTTAAACTTTGACGCTTTCTTTAATCCTTTTATCTGAAGGCTATTAATGGATATGTTTGTTGTATACTGCTTCTTGACTTATGATGAGTATTTTATGCTAGGTTTTCTGCACTCAAAAAACTAAATCCTTATCTTCGTACAGAAAACCCATATCGTATAGTGTCTAACGTATAAATTATTATGGATTATAGGTATCGTCATTATCACAATTATTACTACTGCGATCGATAAGAGGTTCAGAGCGTATCCACATAAGCCTATTGTTATTAAAGCTAAAAGATCTAATAAATCCTATTCCAATATATTGTTTCTCAAAACTATCAAAACCATAGTTCTCGTAAAACTCTAACTGTATAGATTTTTGGCCGTACCATACACAACTAACATAAACATAACAGTCGATGCTTTGAACATAATAAATACGACCGTTTTTAAGTTTTCCATTCAAGGGTGGTGGTAGAAAATCTCCATCCTCGTAGTTATAAATTGTATTAAGCATAGCTCTGGGATCTTCACTAAATGCTTCTTTCAGTATATCATAAATATCAAGACCATAAAAAAACATTCCGAGCTTTCCTATAATAGTTTTACCTGTACGGCCAAATATAGTTTTTCCTTTTGCAAAAACAACAGAACTTGTCACTCTTGGATGAAGCTTACTATACCATATTCCTCTTCTATGTTTAGATAATGACCTAGTGACGGCATACCTCCCTTTATTAACATGATGATGTTCTATAGCTTCGCCTAGTATTGCATCCTTCTCGAAGGGTTGACTATTTCTATATTGGTTGTCTACAATAGGAGATAGACCTTTTGCAATTAATTGACGATTTGCCGAACTAATAGCATTGTATGGGTCTTTATAATTTTTCCAGAAATATTCAGCGTTACGAGGCCAACCTAGTTCATTTTTAGTACTAGAAGCTGGAGCTTTAGACATATCTACCATTCCCTCAAGGCTAAAAGGTGGTTCTTGGCTACTCTCACTTATAAAAGGATGTACATCTAGATTGTCTACATTGTTTTTATATGATTCTCCACCACAGCCTCTACAGTTTGTTGTCCCTGGGTTTGTTTTTAGACCTTTAACAGGACCTTGTAGATCAATTATTTGCTTAGGATCAGTATCACCATAGTCACCAATTGTTTCTTCTGTAAATTCTTGTGCTATACACTCACCTGTTTTGCAATTTTGCTCCCATCCTTTTTTACAATTCATAGCGTAATGACATCGGTCATTAAACGCCATATCTAATGTACTACCAATAAGCCCTATAGAACCTCCGATGATAGCACCTATAGGTCCACCTGTATAGAAACCTACAGCTGCTCCCACGGCTACACTAACAACAATGGAGCGAATTCTTCTGAGTACGCTTTTTAATATACCATTGGTTCTGACGTTTGTGAATTGTGCTTCTACTAATTTAACTTATCGCATCAATGTTAGCATCACAAGCATCTATCCTTGCTATCAAACTTTCTCTTTCTAAAGAGGACAAACGTTTATCGTATTTCAAATTGGAACGCAATGTTTTTAGTCTCCCTCTCATTTTGGCTTTTAATTCATAAGTGCCAGCAGCATTTTCTGTTTCTACGTCAATAACATTGTAAAGCTCTAGAAAGCGTTCACGGGCAGCCGCAGAAAAACGAGAGCCTACAAGAGCATTATCACCAAAAGTATAAACCTGTGGACGAATATTCCTTGGTGGAGCTGGCGCCGTTGCTGAACGAGCTGTTGTGTTAGCTGGGTCTTCCGTAGTTGGAAATAATGTAGCAAACGTTTCATCTGTTTTTATACATTCATATTCAGATTCAAAGTTTAGTTCGTAATTTGATTTGAAAAACTCATTAAGCTCCTCCAGTTTTGCGCCTTTTTCGGTTAGCGTGATTTGATCTGCTAGGTCTCCAATAGCAGTAAAGGGTATAGTTAGATTTTTTTCAGATGTAACTTCTTCATCTGTTTCCTGGCAAGATAAGGTAATGAATAAGAACGCCAAATAGACAACACGCGGTAATTTTATCGCCATAAGATTTTTCATGGTTAGTATTCAAAGGTTTAGGTAAAGAGTTAGACAATGGACGCGCGTCTATATACAATTGCATTCAAATGTAATAACATTCCAGAAATAAAATATTTAAAGTGTAAATGGACAACTTTGTGATTGAAAATTGTATGTAAGTTTTTTATAATAATATGAAGTATTTTACATCATAAATATTGAGAATGTAAAATAACATCTATAAGTTAGTAATTTTTAAAAAAGTAAAATATGTATATGTATAATTTACAATTATACATTGTTTAAGCCATGTACTATTTTTATATTTATTATGTAATTAATGCATTAATAACTACGTTTGAATATTACAGTAGGAGAGCAACATTGATGCGAAAGATTAGAAGTTTCGAAGATCAAAACGTATATCCTTATGCTCTTGCCTAAAAAACTTTTGATCTGGAATATGCTGTATTAATACAATGGTGTTATTGTTAATAGCAAAAACAACCTGCAAGGAAGCGGCGATTTGGAAGCAGGAGAACACGCCGCTATTCATACGGCAGGCTGGGATGTGCGCTACAACCGCCTGCTGAGCAACAGCATCACAGCCTCGGCAGAATACATCAACATCCAATACACCGGAGATATTAAAAGTCCGCTGAGTTATGTGATGCTGGACGCGCTACAGCCTGGCGACAATGTGCGGTGGACGCTGGGCTGGCAACAAAAACTATGGAACGGCCTGCAACTCACAGCCAACTACCAGGGCAGAAAATCGCCTGCACAACGCGCCATTCATACTGGCAATGTGATGGTGAAGGCGTTGTTTTAGTTTAGACTTGCGCAATACATCTATTTTTGGCATTGTACGCAATAGGGAACTAAGATGTCTTTCAAGCCTGTGCGGCTACTTCCTGCATTAATGCAGGGAGCGATATAGCTTTCACGTCTTTGGTCATCGAGAAAGTATCTTGTCCTGCATAGACAACATATTTTCGGGTAGCCTTAACATCCTCGCAGGCTATATAAAAGCCTTTTGAGACAGATGGAGCAGAACTTCTTTTGATTTCGATAGCCCATTTTTCATGTAAGCCAAATTCCAATACCAAATCCATTTCAGCCCCTCCGGGTGTGCGATAGTAGTAAGGCTCAAGGCTGGAAGGTGCTACCGACATGATATTCTCAATCACGAAACCTTCCCAGCTTCCTCCTACTACCGGATGACCAAGCAGATCGTTGATGGTAGCAATATTAAGTAATGCATGTGTCATCCCACTATCTCTGACATACACTTTAGGAGAACGCACCAGTCGTTTACCGATATTGCGTGTCCAGGGCTTCAAACGTCTAACTAATAGTAAATCTACCATTAAATCCAGGTAACGACTAATGGTAACACCGGATACCTCCAGGTTTTTGCCTATTTTTGCTGCATTCAATGGCGTGCCCTGGTTGTGTGCCAGCATCGTCCAGAACCGGCCAAGGGTTTCTGCTGGAATTTTTGGTCCTAGCTGTGGAATATCACGCTCCAGATAGGTTCTGATAAAATCTTTCCGCCAGTCTATGCTGTCTCTTTCAGTGGCTGCCAACAAACTTTCCGGAAATCCCCCCCGTAGCCAGAGTGTGTTCGTAGTTGTTTGACTAACATTTTTCTCAGCTGTGGCAAACTCCAGCAAATCAATCGGGTAAAGCTCTATATAGGTGATTCTCCCTGCCAGAGACTCACTGGATTGTTGCAACAGATCCATAGAAGCTGATCCTAAAAATAGGAACTGTCCAGCTTTGTTTCCTTTGCGACGCTCCTTATCAATGATTCCACGCAAGAAGGCAAAGATTTCTGGTAACCGTTGAATTTCATCAAGGATAATGAGTTTTTCCCTGTTTTCGTTGTGAAAAAGGTTGATGTCGCGGACCTTTTCCAGATCAAGGCGATCTTCCAGGTCGAGATAGACAGAGGGCAAGGTGTCAGCGAGACTGAACGCTAAGGTTGTTTTTCCTATCTGGCGCGGTCCCATCAATGCTACAGACGGGCTGCGTTGCAAAGCACTTTTTATCTTTTCTTCTATGCGGCGATTAATCATAACCATGCAAATGTAACATAAAATGTAAGATTTGCATGGTTGTTTTATGCTTTGTCTAATTTCTGCATTTATAACTTTTCCACTTCTTCAACCGTCAGGCCCGTGCTTTTGGCGATGATAGCAATGTCTACCCCTAATTTTTTAAGCTTACGGGCTGTTTGTAGCATAGCTTTCTTTTCTTTTTGTATACCTTTTTGTATACCTTTTTGTATACCTTTTTCTACGCCTTCTTCTACGCCTTTTCTATAGACGTAAGAACCTCTTATGTCAATGTTGAGTGCCATGTTTTTAGAATATTTGATTGTTTCTTCTTCTAAGTTACGTAATCTGGACAAAACAGTCAATTGCTTAATATATTTCCTGAGCTTGGTAGGCGTTGCAGATAGTTCTTGTAAACGTGCTAAAATTTTTTTAATAATAATTTCAGGTTTAGCATCAGCAAAATCGCCTAAAATGGCTAAGATGATCTCTTCTGGTATTGTAGAGCGCAGTAGTACTTCAGGGTTATAATCTCCTACGTTTTTTAGTTCAAAACCTGTAAAAGCGTTCTCTTCAGCAATTTGAGTAGCCATCGTGGATTTTTTACGCCCTAAATAAATCACAAAGTGACGGATAGGTAGGTTTACTTTGCGCTGTAGCAGGGCGTGGTATTCCTGCATTCTCAACAGCATATCTGTTTCATTTGCGGTTTGAAACTCAATGTGCAGGATAAATCGACTACCATCAGGTTGCCTCATGACTCTAACAAAGTCCGGTTCGCGTTCAATGGTGCTTTGCAACTTACCTGACGACAAATCAGACTGCCTATCAAGCTCGCAGTGCTGAATGCCTAATGCCACTTTGAAGACATCCAGTAAATCCAACACAAAGTTTTCTTTTAAAATGCGATCGTATTCATTGGCAGATTTTTGACGAGGCATATTTTTTTCTAGCAAGAATTCAAAAAAATAAAGTATCAGGCATCAGTAAAGTCCAACACCCAATACCCAATCCCTAAAACCTAACACCCAATCCCTAAAACCTAACACCCAACCACTATGCATTAGAATTGATCGCGTTCAGGTCTTCGAAAGCTACTTTCAGTCTCTTGATCAAGGTGTCTTCTCCTTTGCGCAGCCACACCCTGGGGTCGTAAAATTTTTTGTTTGGATTGTCTGCTCCATCGGGGTTGCCGATCTGGGATTGCAGGTATCCTTCATTGGCCTTGTAGTAGTTTTTAATGCCATCCCAGAAAGCCCATTGCATATCGGTATCCAGGTTCATCTTGATCACACCGTAATCAATAGCCTCGCGGATTTCCTCCCGGGTAGAGCCTGAGCCACCGTGAAAAACAAAGCTGACAGGGTTGGGACCAGTGCCAAATTCTTTCTGGATATATTCCTGCGAATTTTTCAGGATGATAGGCGTCAGTTTGACGTTGCCCGGTTTGTACACGCCATGCACATTGCCAAAGGCAGCAGCAATGGTAAACAGATCGTCTACCTCTTTCAGTTCTTTGTATGTATAGCCCACCTCGTCAGGCTGCGTATACAGTTTTGAGCTGTCGACATCGCTATTGTCTACACCATCTTCTTCGCCACCGGTGACGCCCAGTTCTACCTCCAGGCCCATGCCCAGTGATTTCATTCTTTGAAAATACTGCTTGCTGGTAGCTACGTTTTCTTCTAGGTGCTCTTCAGAAAGGTCCAGCATATGAGAACTGAACAACGGTCGCTTGTGCTGCTCGTAGTATTTTTCGCCGGCATCCAGCAGCCCGTCGATCCACTTCAGCAGCTTTTTGGCGGCATGGTCGGTATGCAAAATCACCGGTACACCGTAGGCTTCTGCCAGGTTGTGTACGTGCATCGCACCGGAGATAGCACCCACAATAGATGCTTTCTGGTCTTCATTAGACAAGCCCTTACCGGCATAAAAAGCAGCACCGGAATTGGAAAACTGAATGATGACGGCTGACTTCAACTCCCTGGCCGTTTCCAGCACCGCGTTGATAGAGTTGGTGCCAATGACGTTGACCGCAGGCAGGGCAAAGTTTTTCTCGTTTGCGTAGTGATAGAAATCTAACAGTTCTTTTCCGTACAAAACGCCAGGTTTGAATTTCATAGTTTATATATTTTTATGTTGAAAGCGCAATTTAGCGTAGTAATATCTGATAACAATAGAAAACCGACAGAATTCAATAGGTTCGCCTGGCATTGGTTTCCCTTAGCGTGTTTCCTAAAGGTGATTATCCCCTTTAAAATTTGCTACACCTGTATCGTTTTTACTACATATGTCACATTTCTGTCATTTTAGTGAATAGTCATGTATGCGTAGCATCATAAGAATAGCATTATTTCTTTAGTGAGTTTCATATAATAATGCTGTAAACTTCTGCATCGGCTTGTTTCTGCGGTTATTTGTGCAAACCTGCTAATTCCTTACGTTATGGATTCAAGGGGTATTTTATCTTCCATATGAACGGGTATGTATGGAGATTAGTGCGTTGAATTTTTTGCCTGACAGATGTACAACTGGTTACGAAATTATTTTGCTTTTTCTCCCTCTGAAATGCGTGGTGCTGTTGTGCTTACAGTACTTATCATACTGTTGCTGCTGGCTCCGTATCTCTATCAGCCTATATTGAAAAATAACTATGAGCGACTGGTACAGGACAAACAAGCCCTTGATAGCCTGGTGCAGCTGGTAGAAGCTGGTATGGCGCAACCTGCCACTGTACCGGAAACCGTCTCGAACCTACAGCATTTTGATCCAAATGAGGCTGCCAAAGATGTATTTTTGTCCGTAGGCATCCCTAACCATATTGCTTCACGGATTATCAAATACCGTAACAGCGGCGGTAAGTTTTATATCAAAAAAGACCTGCAAAAAATCTATGGCCTGACAGAAGCTATGTATGCGCAGATCATGCCCTATATCATGCTGCCGGATACTTATCCTAAAAGAACAAAAGCAAGAGTCAGCACCAACATTCAAAAGCAGATAGACATCAATCTAGCAGATACTACTCAACTTGTACAGCTACGGGGAATTGGTACGGTTTTGTCCGAAAGAATTGTTAAGTTCAGAAATATATTGGGTGGGTATTACGCCATCGACCAGCTAAAGGATGTGTATGGCATCAGTGATCTTGCGATGAAAAGCCTGCAAACCCATACTTTTGTAGCCAAAGGTTATGTGCCGCAGCAGTTGCAAATTAATGAGGCCGATTTCAAAACGCTGGTTCGGCACCCTTACATTTCCTATGAGATGGCAAAGGCTATCATGAACCATCAACAAAGCTACGGGCCATACACCGAGGCAAACCAACTGAAAGAGATACCCATCATCACAGATACAATTTTCAACAAACTCAAGCCCTATATCGCTATTTGACTCATACTTTAAGTTATGCATAAAATCCTACAATCCTATCTGAGAAGGTTGACGAACCTTTCGCACCACAACCGGTCACTGTATTTACCCAGACTGACAGCCAGCCAGTTCATTGATGTTCATGACTTTAATTTGCTCAACAATTTTTCTTCTTTTAAGATCATTGAGTGGCTTATATCCGGAGGAAAGCTTCCGCTGGAGAGCGCACCCGGAGGCAGTGGGATGCTACCGGACGGTGTCCCACTGTGTGCAATGGTAGACAGCCGCGATGAGCAAAGTAATCAGATGAGCGAACAGGTAAAAAAGCTGGCGAGAACAGATCAGTTTATTTTGGACGAACAGGGTTCACGCGACTTGTATATAGGATGGCCATTTGTCAGGGGCAAGTTCAAAGACGGTACCCTGGTGCGGTGCCCGCTGATGTTTTTTCCAGTCAACCTGGAAGTGCAGCCTACCCAGGAATACGGTCAGCAGTGGGTGCTCAAGCTTCGCCCAGAAGTGGCCGTCTCGCTGAACAAAAGTTTTTTGCTGGCCTATGCTCACTACAACGAACTACCTTTTGATGAAGCACTGTCAGAAAAAAGCTTTGATGAGTTTGATACCGACAGCCGGATTTTCCGCACAGCTTTGTACCAGTTGTTCAAAGAAAGTGCCATCAACCTGCATTTTAATCAGGAGCTGTTTGTAGATCAGCTACAGCCTTTTACGCAATACACCAAAGCCACATTGCAGGAGCAGGAACAGGATGGGTTGCTAAAACTCTATCCTGAAGCGGTGCTAGGCATTTTTCCACAGGCAGGCTCCTATCTGGTACCTGATTACCTCAGGCTGATGGAAAACAAACACCTGCCCGACCTGGAAGCTTTCTTTGAGAAAAAAGCCTCTTCGGAACGCGACCTGATGGCATCACTTACCTCACTAGACCAGTCGCTGGCCGATAACCATGAGATACAGAAGCTGCAACATGCCAGCCGGGTGAGAGAAGAGCAGATGTTTACGCCCTACAGAATGGACTCGCACCAGGAAAAGGCTATTCGCATGGTCAAGAGAGGTAACTCCATTGTGGTGCAAGGCCCTCCCGGCACCGGCAAGTCTCAGTTGATCACCAACCTGGTAGCCGACTGTATTGCACATGGCAGGCGGGTGCTGGTGGTGAGTCAGAAAAAAGCCGCACTCGATGTGGTCTACAACCGGTTGAAAGACAAAGAACTGTCTCCGTTTGTGGCACTGGTGCATGATTTTAAAAACGACCGCAAGGCAGTTTTCCAGCAGCTTGCCGCACAGGTGGATGCCTTGTATGAATATCAGGTGATGAACAATAGCCTGGATTCTATCTATCTGGAAAGGAATTTCTTGAAAAGCAGCCGCAGGATTGAGCAGGTATGCGAAGAGCTGGACGAGTTTAAATTTGCCCTGTTCGATGAAAATGATGCTGGCATCTCAGTCAAAGAACTCTACCTGACATCTGATCTCAACGAGCCCTACATCAGTATCAACCATGAGTACCGCCTGTTTAAGATACCGGACATGCAGCCCTTTATGGACAAGTTGCGGAAGTTTACTTTCTATGCCCTACAATACGATAAAGAGTTTTATACCTGGTACAATCGGAAGCCTTTCGTTGGCTATGCCGTGCAAGACCTTAAAGAAATGAAGCGAATGCTTCGGGAAATTCCCGGTTTCAAACAGCAGGTATGCAGGCAGGTGAGTGAGGTGCTTCATGATGACACTGACTATGCCAGCTGCGAGTATTTGCAAGGATACACAGGGGACATACTTAAAATGCTTCCACCGCTGGAGGATGAAGGTGTCTATCCTTTCTTCCAGCATATGGTCGGTATGCTCGATAAAGACACAGACCCACTCTGGCTCTCCAATATAGAAAGAATCATTGTAGATTGTTTTCAGGAAGAGGGCCCGGAAATGTCTTTGCCATTCAGTGAACTGGACAAATTTCAGTCAGTGTTGCAACAGGCCGAAGAAAGCAGTACCGGACTGGTGAAATGGATGAACTGGAAGCTGTTTTCCAAAGATAAAGATTATCTCACCGGCGTATTTGAAGCCAATGGGCAACCACTGGACAAAAAAGGGTTTGAGATGATTTCTAAAAAAATGGACAACCGCCTCAACCTGGAACATAACCTGACCAAGCTGCGCGAAAAGGAATGGCTCAAAGACGTGCCTGCCAAAGAAGAAACGCAGAGTTACAACAAAGCGCAGCTTCAGAATTGGTTTTATCAGCAGAAGCAGGCACTGGGTGCCGCTATTATTTTCAGAAACTTCCGGAATTTTAATGAGTATTTCAATATCAGAAAGATAAGCTTTTCTGAACTCAAAGAAAGATCGGAAGCCCTGGTGAAAATACTGGATACCATACCAGCCAAACATAAGGAGTGGACCAGCTACCTGGTGCCTTCTCAAATCAACATTATACAGACAGAAGAACAGCAACAACGATATATCAGCACCCTGGAAGGAGATTTTGAAGCACTCTGCGACTACGACACCCTGAAAGCCAACCTGGAAACTCACGAAAAAGATGTGATCTACCGACTGCTGGAACACGACGAAGACATGACAGAAGAGCGTATTGCACAGCTTTTTCAGAACAGCGTGCGCCTGGCGTGGATAGACCATATCGAGCTGAAATATCCGGTCTTGCGGATCGTTTCATCACACAAAATTCGTGAACTGGAAGAAGAACTACAGCAGAATATTGAAGAAAAATTGGCGATCAGTGAGCAGATTCTGCTGATGAAAGCCCGCGAAAAGACCTATTACGACGTAGAATACAACCGTCTCAACAACATGGTTACCTACCGTGACCTGTATCATCAGGTGACCAAAAAGCGTAAGGTATGGCCTCTGCGCAAGCTACTCGTCGCCTTTAAGCAGGAAGTGTTCAGCCTGGTACCCTGCTGGATGGCATCGCCGGAGTCGGTATCAGCCATTTTCCCGATGGAGGATACACCGATATTTGACCTGGTGATCTTTGATGAGGCTTCCCAGTGTTTTGCCGAAAAAGGAATACCCGCCATGTACAGAGCCAGGCAGGTGGTGGTGGCAGGCGATAGCAAACAGCTGAGTCCGAACGATATTTACCAGACGCGGTGGACCCAGGAGGAAGAAAGCGAAGATGTAGCAGATGCCGTAGCCCTGGAGTCTGATTCTCTGCTGGACCTTTCTTCCGCCTACCTCACTACCGTACAGCTCAAAGGACACTACCGAAGCAAGACCCTCGATCTGGTAGATTTCTCTAACCGGCACTTTTACAACCAGCAACTGCGTATGCTGCCCGATTATCTGGATGTGGTACGCAATGAACCTGCCATCAGCTATATCAAGGTGGATGGTTTGTGGAAAGACCATACCAATGATGCAGAAAGCAAAGAGATTGTACAACTTGTGTTTGGTTTGCTGAAACATGAAATGCAAAAATCTATAGGCATCATCACCTTCAATGCACGTCAGCAAGAGAAAATACTCAATGACCTGGAGAAGGCAGCTACTGAAGCAGCTATCAGCCTGCCCGCTTCTTTGTTTGTAAAAAATATTGAAAATGTGCAGGGAGATGAACGGGAGATCATCATCTTCTCTACCGGGTATGCACCCAACGAACAAGGCAAAATGATCATGCAGTTTGGGAGCCTGAATGCTGAAAAAGGAGAAAATAGACTCAACGTGGCTGTCACCCGTGCCAAAGAAAAGATCTACCTGGTCAGTAGTATTTATCCGAGCCAACTGGAAGTGGCTTCTGCTAAAAACGAAGGGCCAAAGATGCTGAAAGCCTATTTGGAATATGCCTTGCAGGTTTCTCAAAAAGAATACAAACCCCAGCCTGCCATGCTGCCTCCGCATCGCACCGAATGGTTTCTGCAAAACAAACTGCAACACTGGCTTGGCGAACAGACTGCCGGATATGTAACCAACAGAGACTTGCCTTTTGCTGACTTGAGTGTCAAAGCAGAAGATGATCCGGCTGCTTATGTTGGGCTGATCAATACGGATGATGACCTGTTTTACCAAAGTGAGTCGGCCAAAGACATCCACGCTTACCGGCAGTTTGCTTTCAGAAAAAAGAACTGGCGTTATACCACCATTTACAGCCGTCAGTTCTGGCAAAATACCGAGCAGACAAAGAAAGAACTGATCCGTTTTTTA
The DNA here is from genome assembly GCA_958296015.1 of Cyclobacteriaceae bacterium. Lineage (GTDB taxonomy): Bacteria > Bacteroidota > Bacteroidia > Cytophagales > Cyclobacteriaceae > JAJNNC01. Next base: position 13,340 of record CATQIH010000015.1, on the reverse strand, counting down.
AATGCCAAAGAAGAGAGCATGTAAGGCAGATGATGGCTGGATTGAAGTGCTGTCATTGGTTTTGTGGGCGCTTTGCCATAAAACAATGTGGCAGGTTCTTACTGCTGGAATAAGTATCCCAATTTTTGCGTTACCTTCATAGCTCAAAACCATGAAGTACCTATGTCATTAATCATAAAAGACCTTACCAAGGTCTTCGGCCGGCAAGTGGCTGTCAATGCTGTTTCCTTTGAAGCCCGTCCCGGCGAAATCCTAGGATTCCTGGGCCCCAATGGTGCCGGTAAGTCTACTACCATGAAAATTATCAACGCTTATGTGCCGCCCACCAGTGGCACTGTCTGTGTATGTGGCGACGATGTGGTAGAAAATTCGCTGGAAGTACGTCGCCATATTGGTTACCTGCCCGAGCATAATCCATTGTATCTGGAGATGTATGTGCATGAATATCTGCGCTTTATCGGCAACCTGTATGGCCTGAAAGGAAATATGCTGAAAGAACGGGTAGGCGAGATGATCGGGCTGTGTGGCCTTGCCCTGGAACAGCATAAAAAGATCGGTATGCTCTCCAAAGGCTATCGCCAGCGTATCGGACTGGCACAGGCCCTGATTCATGATCCGCAGGTACTGATCCTGGACGAACCCACCACCGGCCTGGACCCCAACCAGTTGACTGAAATCAGGCAGCTGATCAAAAGCATCAGCCAGCAGAAGACGGTGGTATTTTCTACCCATATCATGCAGGAAGTGCAGGCACTCTGCGACCGGGTGGTGATCATCAACCGGGGTAATCTGGTGATAGATAGTGCATTGAAAGACTTAAAGCAGCAAGATAAACCTGCTAAAATAGCCCATCAGGTGATAGAAGTAGAGTTTACGATGCCCATTGATGAAATCCTGCTACAATCTGTCGCTGGTATTGAAAGGGTAGAACGTGTAGGTACGGCGTGCTACCAGTTGTATATTTCCGGTAAGCAAGACATTCGAGAAGCTGTTTTTCACTTCGTATGCAGCCGGTCATGGTCGCTCATCGGTATGAAAGTATGCAAAACAGACGCGCAGAAGAAGCATGAATACGGAAGCTCACTGGAAGAAATCTTCAGGAGCCTCACCCATGATAATAATGAGCAAACGGCCATAAACAAATAACCAACAGGCACTAATAGATAAAATAACATTGGCATCTGATATTTATTAGTTGTTTGTATTTTGTCTTTTGTGCTTTGAATATTAAAAAACTATGTGGTATATACTAAAAAAGGAAGTCAACGGCTTCTTTGATTCTCTGATCGCTTACGTAGTGATCGCCGTCTTCCTGACGGGTACCGGGCTGCTGGTGTGGGTATTTCCGGAAACCAGTATTCTTTCGTATGGCTATGCCGACTTGTACACGTTCTTTGGCATGACGCCCTACGTCTTTTTGTTTCTGATTCCGGCTATCACCATGCGTAGTTTTGCAGAAGAAAAAAAGGGGGGCACGATGGAGTTGCTCATGACCCAGCCCGTCACCGACTGGCAGATCATCATGGGCAAGTTTCTGGCTAGCTGGCTCATCGTCATCGTAGCCCTCCTGCCTACGCTGATCTACTACCTGTCGGTATACCAGTTGGGAAGCCCGGCAGGCAACCTGGATTCGGCAGGCATTGCTGGTGCGTATATCGGGCTGATTTTGCTGGGAGGCGTATTCACAGCCATTGGCACACTTGCTTCCGCTATCACAGAAAACCAGGTGATTGCCTTTATCCTGGCTGTATTTATTTGCTTTATCTTCTTTAGCGGCTTTGCTTCTCTGGCAGCACTGGATGCCTGGGGAAGCGCAGCTTACTGGATAGAGCAATTTGGTATCTTATACCACTACAATGCCCTGAGCCGCGGACTGGTAGACTCCCGCAATGTTGTCTACCTGCTCTCGCTCACAGCACTGATGCTACTTATCACACACCTCATACTAAACAGCAGAAGATGGTAGATAGTACAGACGCAACATGTTGCGTCTCCACAGCTTCTCCACCTATCCTTAAAAGGCTATAATGGCACAAAATCAATCATTAAAAAGAGTACAGACACAATATATTGTATCTCATACCCTGAAACGCGATCTCTCACTGTTTGTAGTGGCAATCGTGGGCCTGATCGTATTGAATATTGTATCACAGCAATTTTTCTTCCGGCTCGACCTGACCGAAGAGCAACGATATTCTATCTCCGAGGCCACCAAAAATATGCTAAGAAATCTGGACAAGCCGGTGAGCATTACTGTATATCTGGAAGGGGATATGCCCGCAGGCTTTCAGCGATTGCAGAAGAGCATCCGCGAAACACTGGAAGAGTTTCAGGTATATGCAGGACACGAGCTTTCATTTCGGTTTGTGGATCCGCTCAAAGCAACGGATGAAAAAGGACGAAAAGATTTCTTCTTACAGCTCAACAAGATGGGCATTCAGCAAACCAACCTGTTTGACGAAGAGAACGGGCAGCGCATCCAGCGCGTCATCTTTCCAGGTGCGGTGGTTCGATACAACAACCAGGAAAAAGGTGTGATGCTGCTGAGTGGCAACAGGGCCGCCAGTGCAGAGGAAACGTTGAACCAGTCTGTGGAGAATATAGAATACGAGTTGGCTTCTGCTATCAGGCAGCTGGCAGCTGTAGAGAAAAAGAAGGTCGGATTCATCAGAGGACATGGTGAACTGCCTGCCGAAGACATTGCCGGACTTACGCAGGCACTGTCGGAGTATTACCAGCTTTATGAGGTAGACCTGCCGGAAAAAGAAGCTATTCCTGCCTATGATGCCCTCATTGTCGGCAAGCCTACCGAGCCATTCAGCCGCGACGACCAGTACAAACTGGATCAGTATATCATGCACGGCGGTAAGGTGCTGTTCTTTCTGGACCCGCTGGCCATAGACATGGACAGCCTGGAATTGGGCAATAGCTTTGGCTTTGTGCGGGATGTGAACCTGGATGATCAGCTGTACAAATATGGTGTGCGGGTGAACAAAAACCTGGTAGAAGACATTAAATCCGGCGTGTATCCTATTGTGGCAGGGAATGTAGGAAACCAGCCGCAGATCGTGCAGCTTCCCTGGCCATTCTTTCCGATTGTCAACAACTATGCAGATCATCCCATTGTCAGAAATCTGGATGCTACTTACCTGCGCTTCGCCAGCACCATCGATACTGTGGCCGTGCCAGGTGTGAAGAAAATTCCTCTCGTGTTTACCTCGCAGTATTCCAGAGTGCTCAACACACCTATTGTAGTAGACTTGCAGGAACTGCGTCAGGAACCTCGTCCGGAAGCATTCCGTAGCGGTCCGCAAGCAGTCGCTTATCTGCTGGAAGGCACATTTCCCTCGGTTTTTGAGAACAGGATACTACCCGAAACCGCCGACAAAAATACATTTCTGGAAAAAAGTAAGCCAACCAAACTGCTGGTGGTATCCGACGGTGATCTGATCAGGAACGACATCAACCCGCGAACCCACAAGCCTATGCCACTTGGCTTTGATATGTTTACCGAACGCACTTTTGCCAACAAAGAGCTGGTACTGAACATATTATCTTATCTTACGGAAGATCATGGACTGATCATGGCCCGTGCCAAAGAAATACAGATACGCCCGCTCGACAAAGTAGCTGTCAGCAAATATGGCACCCTGTGGCAAATCGTAAACCTAGGGCTGCCTGTCTTGCTGATAGCAGGATTTGGCGTGATCAAATATTACGTACGAAAAAGAAGATACGCCAGGTTTTGATTGCTTTATAACTAAATGAAAAGACTACGGGTTAGTATATATGCAGGGATAATCTATTAAGATCAGGCATAGGAATAAAGTGTCTGATAACTACATTTGCAAAAGCGAACAATACCTATATGAAAGCACACACCAAAGAGACACAGGCAAGCATCACACCTATCAAAGCGTTGAACATCCTGAAGAACGGTAATGCCAGGTTTGTCAACAACCTGAATGCTAACCGCGACCTGTTACAGCAAGCCAACGAAACCCGGAACGGTCAGTGGCCTTTTGCTACCATATTGAGTTGTATTGATAGCCGCACCTCTGCCGAATTGATTTTTGATCAGGGATTGGGCGATATCTTCTCTATCAGGATTGCCGGCAATATTGTCAACACTGATATTATCGGTAGCATGGAGTATGCCTGCAAAGTAGCAGGCTCCCGGCTGCTGGTGGTACTCGGGCACACCAAATGCGGTGCGGTAAAAGGAGCCTGTGACCATCTGGAAATGGGTAACCTGACCGATCTTTTGTCCAAGCTGCAACCGGCCATTTACCAGGAAATAGCCACCAGAGACCCTGAAAAACGTAATTCCTCTACCTCTGAATTTGCAGAAAACGTAGCCGCTATCAACGTCAAACGCTCTGTTACCGCCATCGTCGAGAGGAGCTTTATCCTGGAGCAGATGATAGAGAAAGAAGAAATTGCCATTATAGGGGGGATGCACGACCTGGAAACAGGACAAGTATCCTTTTACGACGATACCTTCATCTCTAATAAAAATGCCATCAAAAAAATCAGGCAGCAAATTCTATAGTGGTTAATCCAACCCAAAAATCGTATCCATATCCTTAGAAATTCGTTGCAAGCGCTTTCTGTTTCCGCCTTTCACTTCGGCGGAGGCCCAGCCTTCGTAACCGACTTTCTGTAAGGCTTTGTTGACCGCAGGCCAGTTGCAGTCGCCTTCCATCAGCTCTACTTCAAAGCCTTTCCAGATGCCTTCATTCTGCTGCTTGGCCCTACTGTATTCTTTGACATCCGTCTTGAGGATGCGCTTGCCCAGTACTTCAATCCACTGCTCCGGCCAGCCATAGCGCACAATATTGCCTATGTCAAAATACCATCCCACCATCGGGCTGTCAAACTCGTCTACATAACGGGCTGCTTCTAGCGGACTGAGCAGAAAGTTATTCCACACGTTCTCAAAAGCGATTTTAACGCCTGTTTCTTCTGCTACTGGTAGTATCTTTTTGATCTCTGCCTGCGACCGCTCATACGCCTGCTGATAGCTGGTAAACTGATTGACCACGGCAGGTACCAGCAGCACAGTGGTGCCCCCGTAGGCTTTGCAGTTGCGCAGCGCCGTCTTGGTGGCTTCTACACAGGCAGCACGCACTTTCGGGTCCGGGTCAGAAAGGGGAGCTTCCCAGTGCATAGAATTTACTACACCAGGTATCTCTAGCCCGCTCTGCGCTTTGGCTTTGAGGATCATATCCTCGTCCAGATCGTTGGGTGCATCCAGTTCTACGCCATCAAACCCGAGGTCTTTCAAAAGTTTAAACTTGTCTATCAGGGACAAGTTTTCTTCTACCATGCCAAACTTCAGGCTCTTTTTGATCTTCATGGCTAGCCGTGCCGGTTGCGGGTTGAACGGCGACGCAGGTACCCAAAGAGCAGCACCTGCCACGCTGGCTGTCTTGATAAAGTTTCTCCTATCCATCATCAGCTAAACTCTGTGATACCTGGTTTTGCTACTTCAGTGACAGGATACTCAACGTCCCAGCTATAGTTTTGCGGGCCTAATTTATCTTTGGAATTCATGGCTTGCTCCCAGGTAATTTCCTGGCCTGTATAGGCTGCCATACGACCCATGATCGCTAGCATGGTGCTATGCGACATAAACTCGCCATCGTTGACAGGCTTGCCCTTTCTGATAGCAGCAAACAGCTCGTCGTGCTCGGTCTGGTACATATCATTTTGCTCGCCTTTGTATCGCCATTTCTCTGCACCTTCAATGGTGTGTTTGTCGCGGGTGCAATCAATAAGTGCTTTGCCTTTGTCGCCAAACACCTCTACGGCGTAGCTGTTGGCACAATTGAACTGCTGCCGACTGAAATGAAATCCTCTTGGCCCGTCATCATAAGCATAGGTGATGGCAAAATGATCGTAAATATTGCCGAATTTATCTCCGGTGCGCACCTCTCTGCCGCCTGTGCCCATAGCACTTACCGGGGGTTTGTCTCCCATAGCCCAGGCCATCATGTCCAGACTATGGATGGCCTGCTCTGCAATGTGGTCTCCTGATAACCAGTTGTAATACAGCCAGTTGCGCATCTGATATTCCATCTCGCTCCAGTCTGCTTCTCGGGGCTTAGACCAGAGTGTTCCTGTATTATAAGTATTGTAAATGGTGTTGATATTGCCTACTGCGCCACCGAGAATCTTGTCGAAGATGGCTCTTTTGGGCAAATGGTAACGCCAGCAGAATCCAGACATCAGCGACAAATCTTTTTCTTTGGCCTTCTTTGCAGCAGCCAGTACTTTTTTGATACCAGGGGTGTCTACTGCTACCGGTTTTTCGCAAAATACATGTTTCCCTGCATCAATGGCAGCTGTCAGCTGATCGGGGCGAAAAGTAGGCGGGGTTGCCAGCAACACCACATCCACACCTGAGTCTATGAGCTTCTGATAAGCGTCAAAGCCTATGAATTTCCTGTCGGCAGGTACCGTCACTTTTTTGCCGTGCGCTTTGGTGAGGTTGTCCAGCGAACTGTTGAGCCTGTCCTCAAACACATCTGCCATAGCATACAGCACTACGTTTGGGTCGGCATTCAGGGCTTGGTTGGCAGCACCGGAGCCTCTGCCGCCGCAGCCTACAAGCCCTACCTTGAGTGTATCTGCATTGATACCGGCAAAGGCAGGAGAAGCATGTAGAATGTTGAAGGCAAAAGGACTGCCAGCTACAAGCGCACCGGTTGTTTTCATAAATTTTCTGCGGGAAAAGGAAGTGTTTTTGATATGATCTTTCATATTTTAAAGGTTGAAATGTATCTGAAAAAAACGAGCAATGATAAATATGTGCACGAACACATAGGCAATATAGATAATTTTATACTAATAAAAAAGTCTCTAGGATTAAAGCGTATAATAAGCTTCTTTTTCGTGCTGGTGAATCCTGATAAGCCCTGCTATGGTGAGGTCGTGTAATATGCGGCTTGCCCGGCGTTTGGAGATGTTGACAATCTGCATAAACTGCTTTAGCGTAATTTTTTCGTGCTTGTTCAGATAGGTCAATAGTTTTTTTTGATTATGATCAGGTAAAAAGCTGTTATCTTCCGGTGAAGAAGGAAGTGCCCCTTTGCGCATCAGGTCTACCATCGTTTTGCCGGCAGGCAGGCTTTTGTCGTTTTGCCGGATATACACCAGCCGGTTAGCATATTTATCTTTGACAAAGTGCGGTTTATCAGGGCTTTCCGCTATGGCTACGATCAGTACTGTTCTCTCTTCGTCATTTTCTTCCTCCTCTATTTCTTTAAAGGTAAGTCTAATGGGTGGATCACAATAAAATTCGGCTGCTGTTTCCAGTATGTATTTTTCTTCTTCCGGGTCGACTCCTACAATGGTTTTATCATCCCGCACCCCTACCAGTATCGTTCCGCCTCTGGTATTGGCAAAGGAAGTAATTGTTTTGGCAATCTTATAGGGATCGGTAATGGTTTGCTTAAAATCTATGCATTCGCCTTCACCGCGATAAATCATTTTTCTGATATCACCCTGCATCGTTTCTGTGTATTGACAAGTAAAAAAATTCAATGCTGCCGGATATTACAGCAGCTTGATCAGCCCAACCACCAAAGCAACAATAGCGATGGCTGTGGTAACCAGCTAGGTAAGCGTGGTTTTGTTACAATAACGAAAAAAAGGCAGATATATCCAATATGCTCTGCTAAAAAGGACTTGCCACCACTACTTTGGTTCTGTGTGTGCTTGTATGGCCTTTCAGATCATACACCTGCATCAAAATGATATAGTGACCAATGGGCAGGGGCTGCAATGCCTGATCGGTGCCGTCCCAGGTGATCCATCCTTCCTGGGCCAAAGTCTGTTGATTCATTAATGTGCGTACTTTTTTGCCCCGTATATTAAAAATGCTGATGGTAGCCACATTGCCAGCTTCCTGCGCATGATACCGGATGGTTGTATAAGGTTGCACATCCTGATAGGGAGAAAATATCTTTGGTTCGGCACTCAGCAGAAGTGTTGGCGAAAGCGTCTGCATCGTCTGGCTGTTTTGGTAACCGGGGGTGGCAAAGCCCACACTGCCTGCTGCCGACTGCCAGCGGTTAGCATCGGTGGCGATGGTATCCCAACTGATCTTTTCCAGCGATACACCTTTGGGGTTTTTGATGAGCGGATGGTGCATACGTTCATCATAATGAAAGTTTTCCATCAGGTGACTTTCCGCATCCAGCAACTGAATGGTTCCTTCGCTCACATACAAAGCTGGAATGGATGCTTCGTACAAACGATCTTCTGGAGCAGCTACGTAATCCGCTTTCAGTACTTTGGGTTCAGTCGTCAATGCCAGGTATTGATGGGGTGCCAGCACCCAGGGACTGTCAGTAATTTTCGTGATTTCCAACGTAGTCTCTCTGGCGTTGGCAAGCTGCCAATGCTGTAAGTTGATGTATTTGTCAGAAGTATTGTAGAGTTCCACAAAGGGTACACCACCTGCCCTGGGGTTGAATAGCAGTTCGCTCAGCACAATATCGCCCTTTGTTGCTTTCTCGGGTCTGGCAAAAGTCAGTGGCTGGTCGGGTACAATGCTGTTTCCTGCACAGTCTGTCACCTTCCGCACCTGAATGCTGATGACGGTACTGGCAGGTATTTCCTGATCCAGGGTGAGCAGCACTTCTTTTTCCGTGATTAGTTCTACTGTCTGCACCTGCAAACCTTCGCTTAGTTCAAAATAGCTGGGATGCAGGGTTGCCGGATCAAATTTCTCGTTGAAAGTAATGTGCAAAGTGCGGTCGCCCAGGGCAAATGCTGTATGCATAACAGGCGACTGACGATCAGGATTGGATGTCTGTACAGCGTTTGCCGCTCCTGGTGTTCCTCCTCGGGCATCAGTAGACGCTACCCAGTTTTCTGCTTCTGCGCAGGGCCAGTTGGTATCTATCATCTCCAGCGACCAGCCGCCATCGCTTTTTTCAGTATCGTTGTACCACGTATCACTGTAAGCTATGGCAAAGATCAGGTCGCCGTTTGCGTTTTCCAGGATAAGATCATCTCCCGAAACGTTGAGTGAAGGAAAATTGCTCAACCCAAGAGTAGATATATCAGGTGAAAACAGTGCTGCATCAGTCCGACTGCTGACCAGCATATACGATTTTGGCATGAGTACGGCAGCAGGAAAAGTAGCAGTTGTCTGTTTGTCGCCAAACGTGATACCGCTCAGGTCAAGTATCTTGTCAGTAGGATTGTATAGTTCAATATATTCCACTTCCGGCAGCCCGACAGCAGGCGCAGGGTCAGCCATGATTTCGGTGATCAGCAACTCATGTCGCTGCGGACCGACACCGGTGCCAAACGTATGGCTGGAAGCAGGAATATAACCGTATTCAGCATCTGCAAAACTCTTAATTTTTAATGTATATACTTGTTGTCCCTGAAAATTTTCATCAAACAGCAGGTGAAAAGTGAAGGCATCCGTTTGTACCACGGCTGCCGGATGGCTTTCTGCTATTGAAAAATAATGCATAGCATTTTCTGGCAAAAGTACAGGTACTGCAAAGGTAATACTCAGGCTGGAAGGGGCATTTCGGACTACTTTTGTAATTTTTGTGCTATACGCAAACGTTGCTGTGAGCAGTTGCCGGATGACCTTGCCATCAGCCCCAAGGGTTAGCGTATTATTCGCCTGTAATGGCTGGTCAAATGTTACGACGATAGATGAAAGATCATCGGGCAAGCCAGAAATACTATTGGCTACAGTGCTTTCACTCAAGGCAAATTGAGTGGGCGTAAGCTGTTCACTGCTGATTTCTTCGGTAAAAGTTACCTTCACCTGATAGCCTGATATGGCATGTACAGCACCAATGGCCAATGCACGATTGGCAATCGTTGTGCGGAGCGCATCTTGCAGTATATTGCCCTGTAAATCAGCAACATGCTGCACGGAAAGCACGTCTTCATCAGAGATTGGAGCATCAAATCTCAGAAATACAATAGCAGGATCAGTCTGTGCCTGAACAACGGATACCGGATATGCTGTATTTTGCAAAGCGTAGTTTGCCAGTGCGGTAGCAGAAGTCTCCTGCAACGGTTCGTGAAAGGTGAGCTTTAGCAGGGTAGGAGATAGCAGCTGCCAGGTAGTCAATGTGGGGGGGGTGGTATCGTAAGTAAATGGCACTTTCTGTGGATCGGTAAGCTCATTGCCATATATGTCGGTGATGCCTGACATAGTTGCCTGATAAGTTTTCTCCTGCTCAAGGCTGTCTTGCAAAGCAACCAGCACTGATAAACCATCTGCCTGTAGCCTGGCAGATTCAATGGTAGTGCCGTCTACAGCTATTTCCAGCTTTGTAAGATCAGCAGCAATGCGTTCGTTCATTGTAATTTTCAGATGCTTAGCGTTCAGGGCAGCGATATGCTTAACTTTTGGTGCTTTGGTGTCATATACAAAGTGATAGCCGGGTGTTTGTAATGTATGACCTGCTACATCTTGTAGGTTGCTTACCAGCAGCGTATGTGCTTTGTTGGCAGCCATCGGCTTATCAAACATCAGATGCACCAGCTTGCTGTCCGACTGATGCACAATGGCTGCCTGTGGAATCACCTTACCATTGAGCCGATAATGCTTCGTATCTTTTGCAACCAAATCTGCAAGCGATGCCTGAAAGGCAACATCCAATTGATATTCATTGATCACACGCACCGTATCAATAGCATCTTCCAACTGGAAAGCATGTATGAAGGATTCCAGGACATTGCCCGACAAGTCGGTGATGCTTTTACATTGCAGGAGATAGGGCTGCTCAGAAAGCCTGTGTGAAAAAGTAAGACGCACGGAAGCACTGTCTGGCTCAAAAGCTACTTTTATGGGCGACAGAGAATCCGGTAGTAGGAGATAATTTGCGGATGTAGTGGCCGTTTTATCTATTTTTTCATGAAAGCCAAGGACTAGAGTAGCTGTATCAACCCAAACCAGGCGTGTGATTTCCGGCGGTGTTGTATCCATAGTAAATGCAAGTGTTTGCTTGCCACGCATATTTCCCTGGCAATCGCTGATGTTGGCTACACTTATGGTATAAGCCGTTTCGGAAGTGGCAGGTTCGTGCGTGATAATTTGTAAGACAGATGCTGGCTGGTCGATCGTCCAGGATTTAACTGCCAGCAACGGGGCGATACTGATATCAGGCGTATCAGCAAATATGGGTTCATCAAAATGAAGCAATATGGTATCGGTAGCCAGTACCTGAGCGTGCAGCAGTTGCGGACCTTGTGTATCGGGCGTATCATCAAACACAGCATTGCGCTGACCGGGTGTGCCGCCGTTGCTGGCGGTGGAAAGGCTATAATTATTGAGCAAACCACAGGTTTTACCCGGATTGATTTGCTCAATAGCCACGCCGCCTGTTACCAGTGAGCTTTCGTAAGTAACTATATCAATGAGTACTCCTTCGGCGTTGGTAAGGCTGATTTGACCGCCACCATTGCTGAGCGTAGGCCAGCTGCTCATAGGGGCAGTTGGACCGTAAAGCTGGTAAGCTGCCACATATGCCGGGCGACATACAATCAGGTATTGTCCGGGTTGCAGGGTGGTATCAGGCAAAGATTTTCCATTGAGCTGCCAGTCTTTAAGACGGAAAGGATGAGTGCTGCGGTTGTATAGTTCTATAAACTCGGCATTCGTATCCGAGGGCAGGCTGTCTACTTGCGGATTCGGGTCTGGCAACCATTCATTGACCACTACATCCCTGTATTGTGCCAGCACATCCGCGTCCATCTGTAGTTTTTCTGCATCTGAACCGATAAACTTACCAGTGTCATTTAGCCATGCAAGGTCAGAAGCAGGGTTTTTATCCCAAAAGTTGTTTTCTAATTGTGCAAAGGCCATGTGACAAACCAGCAGCACAAGGCAGACCAGGTAATAAGATTTCATGTGTTATGGTTTTTTTCTTTAGGATTTACCTATGTATGAATTTAGCCCTTTAAGGTTTTTGACAACATGAAGATAGCCTTAGTTTTAGGCACTGTAATATTTTGCGTAAATGAAAAAGAAATTCCTATTGATTTTATGGTTGACAGGTTTGCATTTCTCGGTCAATGCCCAGGATTTGCCGCTAAGTGCCAACGCCACGGGCATGGGGAATACTGATGCTGTCTTGCAGGATGCTTATAGTATTTTTCAGAATGTAGCAGGCATGAGTGCTATCAAGCATGTAGTTTCTATCACTACCTATCACAGCCTGTACGGCTTGTCGAGTGGATTAGCGCAGATGAGTGCCGGAGCGGTAGTGCCTGTCAGGATAGGCGTAGCGGGCATAGGCGTTAGCCGTACGGGCGACGAACTTTTCAGTATTCACACCCTTTCGTTGGGATATGCGCACCAGATAGAGCAGTTCAGCATGGGCATCAGGCTCAGCCAGCAGCAATATAGTATAGAAGGCTACGGCAGCCGCTCAGTGACGCTGATAGATATAGGCGGCATCGCCAGGCTTTCGCCCCAGCTTACCCTGGGCATGGCGATTTCCAACTTGAACCGAGCCACCATTTCGCAGTATACCGGTGAGAGAAAGGCAGCCCGGCTACAGGCAGGACTAGCCTACAAACCCATCACCGAACTGTTGCTTGCCCTGGAGATAGCACAGCAGGTAGGAGAGAAGCCACAGGCTAAAGTAGGTGCTGCTTATACCTGGCAGAAGAAGGTGGCTCTACGTTCGGGATTCAATGCCGCCGTCAGGCAACATTACTTCGGTATCGGACTGTATCATCGTATCCTGAAAGTGGATTATGCGCTCAGCACACATACCCACCTGGGCTGCTCACATATGATGTCGCTGGCTTATCACTTCAAACCGTAATTCTTCATGCGTTATCATAGATTGTCTCTTACACTGCCTCCATGCTTTGCCTGGATTATGATCGCTTATCTGGTAGGTGGTGCCTTTGTACCAGTGGTGGCACAGGACAGCGATTTTGAGCAGATCATGGAAGATGTGATGGCTGCGCAGGATGAAAACCTGAACTATGAAGCACTGGCCGAACTCCTTTACCAGCGATATGCCACGCCTCTTGACCTGAACCTGGCTACCCAGGACGATCTGTCGGCTTTGATGCTGTTGTCCGACAGGCAGATCAGCAATCTCCTGAGCTATCGCCATGTATATGGCAACCTGCTGAGCCTCTACGAACTACAGTACATTCCTGGCTGGGACGCGCAAACGATCCAAAAGATCGTACCATTTGTGGTGGTTACAGCTGAAGGAAGCACTGCTGCTACATTCTCAATAAAAGAGATGATCGCCAAAAGCAACAAGCTATTGCTGCTGAGGCAGGAGGCTACGCTGGAGCAGAAGAAAGGCTACGCAACTGATAGTCTG
>CATQIH010000014.1 GCA_958296015.1 Cyclobacteriaceae bacterium | reverse complement strand
AATGCGTGAGAGCGGTTCAGGTTTGACAGATAACGACGGGCTTGTAGCTCAGGTGGTTAGAGCGCTACACTGATAATGTAGAGGTCCGTGGTTCGAGTCCACGCAAGCCCACTATAAAAGATAGCGGGGGGATTAGCTCAGCTGGCTAGAGCACCTGCCTTGCACGCAGGGGGTCAACGGTTCGAATCCGTTATCCTCCACAATGCTGAGAGTGTATACCACTATTTTGACAAGCATACAAGTTTGTGATCCAGGGGTTAGGATGTAGAATAACCCAAGGTAAATACAGAAGGTATTTACGACAAGTTTGCGTATAGAAGGAGAACATAATAAGACCAGGCTCACTGCTGTAGTTTTATGATGCTTTTATATTCAGGACAAAGTTCTTTGACATGTTGTAAGAGAGTAAGCAATTAGTAAAAAGAGAAACGAATAAAGACGTTTCGTAAGAATTAAGAGAAACGAGCATAGCTCAAGAGCAATTCTTGACTAAAGGATCTTGAAAGAGATTGAAAGAAGTAAAGAAGGGTGTATGGGGGATGCCTAGGCTCTCAGAGGCGAAGAAGGACGTGATAAGCTGCGAAAAGCTGCGGGGATTGGCAAATACGAATTAATCCGCAGATATCCGAATGGGGCAACCCACTGCATTGAAGATGCAGTACTGCAATTTATTGCAGAGCTAACCCAGGGAACTGAAACATCTAAGTACCTGGAGGAGAAGAAAACAATAGTGATTCCCGTAGTAGTGGCGAGCGAGGCGGGAGAAGCCCAAACCAGTGTAGTTACGGCTATGCTGGGGTTGTAGGACTCACACAAGGGGCAATGATTATCAACTGGAAGGTGTCTGGAAAGTCACACGATACAAGGTGAAAGTCCTGTACAGGTAAGTAATGATTGTCTGCTGAGTATCCTGAGTAAGGCGGGACCGGAGAAATCCTGTCTGAAACTGGCGGCACCATCCGCTAAGGCTAAATACTACTGAGAGACCGATAGTGAACTAGTACCGTGAGGGAAAGGTGAAAAGTACCCTGAATAAGGGAGTGAAATAGTACCTGAAACCATACACTTACAAGCGGTCGGAGTCCCGTCTTATGACTGGGATGACGGCGTGCCTTTTGCATAATGAGCCTACGAGTTATGGTCACTGGCAAGGTAAAGCGGCAAGAGCTAGCTAGCCGAAGCGAAAGCGAGTCTGAACAGGGCGATTTAGTCAGTGGCTGTAGACGCGAAACCTAGTGATCTACCCATGGTCAGGTTGAAGGTCCGGTAACACGGACTGGAGGACCGAACCAGTAAACGTTGAAAAGTTTTTGGATGAACTGTGGGTAGGGGTGAAAGGCCAATCAAACTGGGAAATAGCTCGTACTCCCCGAAATGCTTTTAGGAGCAGCGTCGGCGTGGAGTCTGTCAGAGGTAGAGCTACCAATAGGACTAGGGGGAGTCACATCCTACCAAATCCTGATGAACTCCGAATGCTGACAGATATAGCCGGCAGTGAGGGCTAGGGTGCTAAGGTCCTAGTCCGAGAGGGAAAGAACCCAGACCTACCGCTAAGGTCCCAAAATATAGACTAAGTTGAACTAAGGTGGTTTCGTTGCAATGACAGCCAGGATGTTAGCTTGGAAGCAGCTATTCATTCAAAGAGTGCGTAACAGCTCACTGGTCGAGCGACGGAGCGTCGATAATAAACGGGCATCAAGTCTATTACCGAAGCGTAGGATTGCATAATGATATTATGCACTGGTAGGGGAGCATTCCGAAGGCATAGAAGGTGTACCGGCAAGGTATGCTGGAGCGTTCGGAAAAGCAAATGTAGGCATAAGTAACGATAAGGCGGGTGAGAAACCCGCCCACCAATAGACTAAGGTTTCCTGATCAACGCTAATCGGATCAGGGTTAGTCGGGACCTAAGGAGTAGGCGAAAGCTCAATCCGATGGACAACGGGTTAATATTCCCGTACTAGCTAATAGCAGTGATGGGGCGACGGAGCAGTGACAAGCCTGCGAGGTGACGGAATACCTCGTTGAAGGGAGTAGGTAGATTGACTATAGGCAAATCCGTAGTTAATGCTGAATCCCGATAGTACCGCAAAGCTACGGCTGCGCGGATAATGGCTGTAATCATACTTCCAAGAAAAACCTCTAAGCGTTACGTTATTGGCTACTCGTACCGCAAACCGACACAGGTAGTCAAGTAGAGAATACTAAGGTGCTCGAGTGAGACATGGCTAAGGAACTAGGCAAAATAGTCCTGTAACTTCGGGAGAAGGGACGCTTCCTGTTGGTAGTTTACTACCAAGAGAAGCCGCAGTGAATAGGCCCAGGCGACTGTTTAACAAAAACACATGGCTTTGCAAAATTGAAAGATGAGGTATAAGGCCTGACACCTGCCCGGTGCTGGAAGGTTAAGGGGGGATGTTAGAGGAGTAGTAATATTCTTCAAAGCATTGAACCGAAGCCCCAGTAAACGGCGGCCGTAACTATAACGGTCCTAAGGTAGCGAAATTCCTTGTCGGGTAAGTTCCGACCTGCACGAATGGTGCAACGATCTGGGTACTGTCTCAGCCATGCGCTCGGTGAAATTGTAGTAGCGGTGAAGATGCCGCTTACCCGCCACGGGACGGAAAGACCCCATGAACCTTTACTATAGCTTCACATTGACATTGGGTCAATCATGTGTAGGATAGGCGGGAGATTACGAAGCGGCGTCGCTAGGCGTTGTGGAATCAACCTTGAAATACCGCCCTTGATTGATCTAGTGCCTAATGCCGAAAGCATTCGGCAGACAGTGTGTGGTGGGTAGTTTGACTGGGGTGGTCGCCTCCTAAAGAGTAACGGAGGCTTTCCAAGGTACCCTCAATGCCGTCGGTAATGGCATGTGAGTGCAATAGCAAAAGGGTGCTTGACTGTCAGGCCAACAAGCCGAGCAGGTAGGAAACTAGGATATAGTGATCCGGTGGTTCCGCATGGAAGGGCCATCGCTCAAAGGATAAAAGGTACTCTGGGGATAACAGGCTGATCTCCCCCAAGAGCTCACATCGACGGGGAGGTTTGGCACCTCGATGTCGGCTCGTCACATCCTGGGGCTGGAGAAGGTCCCAAGGGTTGGGCTGTTCGCCCATTAAAGTGGCACGCGAGCTGGGTTCAGAACGTCGTGAGACAGTTCGGTCCCTATCTGTGGTGGGCGTAGGAAGCTTGAGAGGGTCTGATCTTAGTACGAGAGGACCGGATTGGACGAACCGCTGGTCTGCCGGTTGTGGTGCCAACTGCACCGCCGGGTAGCTACGTTCGGAAAGGATAAGCGCTGAAAGCATCTAAGCGCGAAACCATCCTCAAGATGAGGCTTCCCTAAAGGGTCGTTGTAGACGACAACGTTGATAGGCTGTAGGTGTAAAGTCAGAAATGGCAAAGCTGAGCAGTACTAATTACCCTAGCACTTCTTTCAAGTGCATCTCTTTTCTCTTAAAGCTTACAGATAAACTGCTTTGTCCGCTTTCTCGCTTTTGCTCATCTGCTCTACTCTCTTACATTTAACATGTTATATCCTTTCATCATGCTTATATCCTTCATAGTAATACTGGAGGTGCATTGCATTGATGTTGATATTAAAAAGCTAGTGAAAATTGGAAATCAATAAGAGTGGATTGAGATCAAAATACTTATTGAAATTCACAGATGTCCATTATATTGATATTAAGAAATTAATAGAAATTAAAAATCAATAGTCAGGCATTACGTGTTTGGCTTACTTTGAACATATTGAAAACCTTAGGGTGGCTTTAGCACCGGGGATCACCTCTTCCCATTCCGAACAGAGCAGTTAAGCCCGGTAGCGCCAATGGTACTTCTTCACGAGGGAGAGTAGGTCGCTGCCTTTACCTTTTTTTATTACAGTCTACGGTCACTCATCGTCCTATGTGATACATTACAATCCTGTGCTCAGGATTGCCCATCTGCGCAAGTCTTTTATCAGACCTGTATCATGTACTGTAACTACACTACTACTTATTACCAATGTCAATCAATGCTAATACTGATATGGTAGATGGTGGTAAATGTAGCCCAATGTGGTCGTTGAGTCACAAGTCCACAACCATTGTTATCCCCATCTCTGTGTTGAGTCACAGTCCACAATCAGCGTTATTCCCGTCTCTGTGATGTGTCAGCATCATCTATATCATAATCATCGTTGACGGCATAAGCATCATCTGTATCATAATCATCGTTAACAGCATAATCTATTTAATCGATACTCCCTCTACTACTCCAGATCTATAAGCGACTTATCACACACATACAGTTCTATACCTATATCCAACTTATCACACACATACAGTTCTATACCTATATCCAACATAGCGGTATATATAGCATGACTTATATAAAACTTGTGAAACTAAACTCTAAACTCCTTTTCTGCCCAGCTCTTAAACCATCCTAGCATATGCTGACCCCTTATGTCTTAGGCTAATTAACCCTAACCTGAAATATATCGAATAGTATTTTGTAAGTTATTGTAACTTATATCCGCTCCTCTTTTGTCCCTCTTATTAGTTGCTTATCGGGTAGGCATCGAATTACTCATACGCTTGCTTGTCTAATGCTCCGCTCCTACTTATCAGGAGCATTTCATAAAAACTATATGAACTAAACGAGCTAAATATACACGCTATACCATCGTTTAAATAATAAAAAAACCCTCCTAACTGATTAAGAGGGTCTCGCAAATTCACCTACCAAGATAATTCAGAATTATTCAACTCTTTTCTCATAAAGCGACAGTATTTCTTCGTCATTAAGGGGCTTGTTATAAATAATTAGGTCATCTAAAGCACCTTTGAAGAATCTGCTTTCTTCAGTGTAATCCCAATTGCCTAGCATCAGCCGATCTATCTTGGTAACATCAAGAGGCGCACGCTCTGAGCTTTTAAGGATGCCATCCATATAAAGCTTCATTTCTTCTGCTTGTCTATCGTATACAGCTACAATGTGATACCACTTATTGGTTTTTAGCTTAGATATGGATATGCCAACATTGTTATTGTCTGACTCCCCTACCAAATAAAAACTTAATTTGCCATTGTAAAGAACAAGCTCCATACCCTGACGGTAAGACGATTTTGATACCAGCTCCATACTAGGCATTGCGTTTCCTAAAGTGTCAAACTTAGCCCAAATGGCAATAGTACTAACGCTATCTGTACTGATAGAAGAACCAAAGTCTACATAATTATCTACTCCATTAAAATAAAGAGCACGATCTGCTTCTTCATTTCTGTCATTTGTTGGGGTAGCTCCACTGACAACGCCATTCGGTACTTTGTTTCCTGAATCTGCGTTGCCATCCAGAGAACTACTGAGCATTACAATTTCAGTAGTATTATTAGCAACAGGCTTTTTGGGCACAACTTCATCTTTTTTAGCACAAGCTGTACTAAGAATAGTAAATAAAAAAATCCACTTTTTCATAACGAGATAGTTTATATTAATTTTACATGCAATTTATATAATATTTAGATGATAAATAACAATATTTAAATATTTTATTAAATTTATTTTATAGATATGCTATTTTTCATCGGTAAAAGCTATCTCATCCGTTTTCAGGTAATGAAAACCAGGGAATAGCAGAAGAGAATGGTGTTTGAGAATTTAAGACCTATCAATATCAATTTCAATAAAGGCACGTTGGCAGAGATGGCCAATAGGAGGATTATATTTTGATATTTTTATCTTGATATGCGTGATACTGCTAAAAGTTGCAAATAAATTATCGGTAATTCTTTGTCCCACATGCTCGAGCAGGTGTGAAGGGAGCTTCATTTGTTCTTCTATGATTACAGCAACTTTTGTATAATCTATGGTTTGTTCCAATGTATCATTAACAGAGGCTAACTCAAAATTTGTGTCTATTACAACATCTATACCATAACGATTGCCTACTTTTTGTTCTTCGTTAGAATAACCATGATAAGCAAAGAACTCTAAACCTTCCAAAGCAATTTTACCCATAAGCTAATTATTCTATATCATCAAAAAACGAACGGCTTCTAGTGGGTTTATCTTCAATTTTATGATCATTCTCCACAGTTTCAGGTTCCGGCTGTGTACGTCGAGCGGGTTCCGACACGTTCTTATCATTATTTGAGTCAAACGTATAGGAGGAAGTTGATGTTCTTATGCGGTCTTCTCTTTCCAATTCAGATTTTCTATTTATAGCCTCTGCGTGGTATTCTTCTATAATCTGCTGAGCTTCTTCTACTTTCTGATCAATATCATAGGGAATATTGCCTTCTGTCTTTTCTACTCTTTTCAGAGTATCAATGGCTAAGTTTTTGATTTTGAAAACCAACTCATCAAGGTCTTCCTGGGTTTCTTTGTACTCAAATCTAAGTTCTTTGACACGCTCATGCATTTCCACCATGATCTGGCGTGTTTTTTCTTCTGCTTTTTCCACAATAGATTTTGCCCGCTCTCTGGCTTGCGACAAAATTTCTTCTGCTTTGATAGAAGACTCTCTGACTTGTAGTTCAGCTGTTTTGCCAGCCTGCTCTATCATACTGGCCCCTGTATCTTCAGCAGTTTTGAGTGTCTTAAACAAAGAGCTTTCTACTTCTCTGAGTTTCTCAACTTCGCGTTGCGTAGTTTCTTGTTTATAACGCATCTCCCTGCTATCTTCCAGAACACGTTCCCATTCTTGAGAAAGTGTCTGAAGAAAAGCGTTTACTTCATCTTTATCATACCCTCGAAAGTTTTTCTCAAACTCCTTCTGACGTATTTCTATAGGTGTAATTCTCATGATTTGTTGGCTAAGTTAGGTTTAAATCTCTTCATCGAACGTGATCTGCCAAACAGATATAGATTGGTCATCACTAGCAGAAATCAGTGGCATCATCATAGTATCATGCTTATAGTCAGTCCATAAAAGTTTATTTACAGATGTGCCATGTCCGGCATACCGGGCTTTGTCAATAACTTTCAAAAGCTTAAATATTGAGCATCCCATACTTTTATTGACTTGTCCATACTACAAGTTACAAAATATTTATGATCCTGTTTATAATCAATGTGGTTGATGGCATACATATGCGCGACAATGCTTTTGTGCAGCGCGTAGTTTTCTTCTACGCTCCAGATATTCAGGTGAGCATCACGACCGCCGGAGAGCAGAAATTGATAATCAGGACTGTATTTTACTGTAAACACAGAGTTCTTGTGTGCTTCGATCGCTTGTTTTAACTGATAATCATCAATATCAAATATTTTTATGGAATAATCGCTATACCCGACGGCAAATTCTCCTCGGATAGGATTGATGGCAATGGTTCGTGCACTTTTTTGGCTATATTTCAGTTGTTGTATGATCTTGAGGTTGACCATATCTATGATTGTCACCATTCCGTCACTACTTGCCACAAAGAGCCTGTCTTCATAACATTGGATGTCGAAAATGGCAGCTTTTGTAAAGGCTATGGAACCAGTCTCTTTTTTTTGTTTTACATCGATGATATGAATTCCTTCAAAATTCTGACCGACAATAAGTACATGGTATGTAGGATGAAAATACATGGCGTAGATAGAGGAAGGCAGACGGGCAACCAATTTACCTTCTTCCATGTTGTCGAAATTCCATTCAACTACCTGCCCATCGCCACCAGCAGAATAGAACTGGCTTTTGGTTTCGGCATGGGCCAGTGTATAAATGCAATCTTTGTGTCCTCGCAAGGTATATAATTTATGTATGGCTATCTGTCTGCTGGAAATCATATATAATTGAGGACGTATTACACTTATGTTGTGACTTTATGGCTCTGACAAAATTAGTAAAGATTAATGACAATTCGTTTTGGGCAGTTTGGAAAGTAGAAGAGTCTCTTTCTGAATTGCTAACTTTACTCCGGCCCGGCATCTTAGATATTCAGTATGTCCATGATTGTATTCATCATCCTAAAAAAAAGCTGGAGTGGATAGCGGGACGCCTGGCCCTTGATAGTATCCTACAACATATGGGCGTTAGAGATTATCAGCTTTTGAAGGATGTGCATGGGAAGCCTTTTTTATCCAATAGCAATATACACGTTTCTTTAGCCAATTCGCTTCCTTATGCCACAGCGATTGTCAGCACAGATGTGTTGGTAGGTATTGACATAGAACGTCCTTCTGAAAAGCTAAGGAGAGTGGCAAGAAAATTTCTATCTTCCAAGGAGTTAGACATTGCCCTAACAGATATTGATATATTGTGTGTTTTTTGGTGTGCCAAAGAAGCGGTCTACAAGATACATGGTAGAAAACAACTGAGCTTTAAGGATCATATGTACATAGACGTTGCTGAGATAAAATCAGGAATACTACCGGTAAAAGTAAGGCATCCTGACTATACGGCTTATCATACACTTATAATAGAGAGGCTCAACGAATACTATGTTTGCTACAATACCGCCTAAATGGTAGATGACACTAATTCCTTATGATTTACGTTTTATGAAAAGAAAACTGCAACATTACATCTATAGCAAAGGAATGCAAAAGTTTATTACTTTCATATCGTAAACAAAAATGCTACTTGTATGCTGTACTCCACTTTGTTAATCATTTCCTTCTTTTGCACAGATACGCTTCAGCAGTCTGAAGATAAACCTGTGCAGATTGTAGATTTTACATTGCCTGATGTGGTGAGCGGTGATACTTTTTCTCTGTCAGACCTTGATCACTCGAAGGCAATTGTAGTTGTATTTACAAGCAACTACTGCCCGTATGCTAAATTGTATAACGACCGTATTAATCATCTGGTAGAGCAATACCGTGGCAAAGGAATTAGCTTTGTATTGGTTAATTCAAACAATCCTGCCAAAAGCAATGCCGACAACCCAGATGCAATGGCTAAGAAAGTAGCAGAGCTTGGTATAAAAACTCCATATTTGAGCGATAGTAATCAAAAGATTGCCGATATGTTTGGTGCCCAAAAAACGCCTGAGGTGTTTTTGCTGACGCATACCGGTACCAACAAGTATAAAATAGCCTACAAAGGTGCTATTGACGACAACCCACAGGTGGCTTCTGATGTCAGTCATTACTTTTTACAGGAGGCTATTGAGTCGCTGCTCAAGGGAAATCGGCCACCTAAAGAGTATGTGCATCCTATTGGCTGTATGATTAAGCGATAAGTTATAACTCCTCATCAGCTTATACGTCCGGTTGTTTGGTTACGCCGTTGTTGAAAACAAATCCTCTGACATCACTTCCTTCATAAAAATCGACTTCTATTCCAATCAGGTGCATAAAGTTTTTCTTCTCGATGAACACGGGAATATTCTGTAAGTCAAAAGCCACATCGGTAGCATTTTTTTTGTCAAAACCAATTACGTACTCAATACCTGCGCAGCCGCCGCCCTTCACTCCTACTCTCAAGCCATATTCGGCAGGAATGTTTTTTGATGCTATAATATGCTTTATTTCTCGTAGTGCTGTTTTGGTGAAACTAACTGGGTTCATAAACAAATTAATTTGGTTAGATTTGAAACACCATCTATAAGATTATAATTCTAAAGACTGATATTAAGCTATATGGAACTTGCTATTGAGTTTGCAAAACTTATTTTGCCTGCGGCGACAGTATTATACGCTATGTATTTGACCATTCAATCCTTCCTGAAAAAAGAGATGACGGAAAAGCTTGCAGATTTAAGAACCAAAAATACCGCGCTTGTCACTCCTATCAGGCTACAGGCATATGAACGATTGTGCTTGCTATTGGAAAGGATTATGCCCAACAGCCTGTTGGTGAGGTTGAACGATGGGTCTTATTCCGGTAGAGAGCTACAGCAGGTATTGATCATTGCCGCAAGAGAA
This sequence comes from Cyclobacteriaceae bacterium, assembly GCA_958296015.1. Classification (GTDB taxonomy): domain Bacteria; phylum Bacteroidota; class Bacteroidia; order Cytophagales; family Cyclobacteriaceae; genus JAJNNC01. The sequence continues at coordinate 287,878 of CATQIH010000014.1, read as the reverse complement.
GAGTTTAGTCATAATTTATCGCAGCAGGTATATGTAAGCGACGAAGTATGGGATAGCGTAAGAAATGCAGTAGAAGATGTGATATTAACCATCAATAAAGCCTCGGAAGGACTAAAAGAAGAGGCCACCGGGACTGATCTGGCTAAGAAAATCTTTGAGATGCAGGTGAAGAAAGAAGAAGATCCGATCCAGAGAGCTTTGTATATTACCAAGCAGGAGGTCAGAAGCAACTTTTAGTGCCATCGTTTTTATAAACGATTTTTGAAAATTTCAGTTATGCTATAAACCAACACTATAAATACTATAACTATGAGCATATTTGGTAAATCCTCGGACAACACATCACATAAGAAATCAAAGAAAGCTATTGCGGGAATCATCAATAATCCCAAACGACTTAAAAGCTTATTGGGAGCATCTGTTAAAAAAATCCAGGAATTGCAGAAGGACAAAGATGGACTGAAAAAACTAAAGCAAACAGTTCCAATGTTCAACAAGATGATCCGTGCTTTTATCAGTGGTAAATACAAACGTTTGCCCTGGAAGAGCCTGTTGCTCATAGCAGCCGGGCTGGTATACTTTGTGTCTCCCATTGATATCATTCCTGACTTTATCCCTGTATTAGGATATTTAGACGATATGACTATCATTTTATGGATAGCGAACGCTATACGGGAAGATGTGGAAAATTATCAAGAGTGGGAAAGCACCTACGCGACTACTCTCAAATAAGTAAGCCCTTATAAAAGCGCAGGTGTGCCAAATGTTTGATACATACATTGCTCAACCAAAATATCCGAATATTCATGGGAAATCATTTAGCACTTATTGCAGGAGCTACCGGGTTGGTAGGAAGTAACCTGTTGAAAAAGATATGTGACGACCCATATTATGATGCCGTGTATGTGCTGACAAGGCGACCTATAGCACAACAACAAGCAAAGGTACACGAAATTATCGTTGATTTTGATAATTTGCAGGCATCGGAAATTCCTGAAGTTGATGACGTATTCTGCTGTTTGGGAACAACCATGAAAAAGGCAGGTTCTAAAGAAAATTATAGAAAAATTGATTATCACTATCCATTTACAATAGCCGAGTTAGCTTACCAAAAAGGAGCAAAGCAGTTTTTTCTAATTTCTTCGATGGGAGCAAACAAACGATCTATATTTTTTTATACCAGATTAAAAGGTGAAACAGAGGAAGCTATTGTCAAAATAGGTTATCAGGCAACACATATCATACGTCCTGCTATGCTGTTGGGCCAACGGAAAGAGAAACGAACTGCAGAGGGAATGGCTCAGGGGTTGATGAAGAAAGTGGCCCCGCTGATGGTTGGAAATTTAAAAAAATACCGAGCCATAGAAGGTGGTGCAGTAGCGCAGGCTATGCTCAATGTAGCCAAAAAAGATCTAAAAGGGCCTTTTGTTTTCGAATCAGACCAAACGCAGACGCTGGCTGCTATGGAATAACCGATAGATTTTGGTTATTCCATGCTGTCCTTATAGCTTTGCCCAAAAAGATGAACGTATGGTTGCTGTTGTTCAAAGAGTGTTAGAGGCCGCAGTTACGATCAACGAAAGCGTCAGGGGGCAAGTTGACCATGGACTACTGGTTCTATTGGGTATAGAAGATGCCGATGATCAGGAAGATATTTCCTGGTTAAGTAAAAAGATCGTGAATCTTCGGATTTTTAACGATGAAGCAGGCATCATGAACTTAAGCTTATCTGACATAGGAGGTGAATTGCTGCTCGTTAGCCAGTTTACTTTGCACGCAAGCATCAAAAAGGGTAACCGGCCTTCTTATATCAAAGCTGCCAGGCCAGAAGCGGCAGTTCCTCTATACCAGTCATTTATTGAGACTTGCCAGCAACAAATAGAAAAAAAGGTGCAAACCGGAGAGTTTGGCGCAGATATGCAGGTCAGTCTGATTAACGACGGACCTGTGACGATCATTATTGATACCAAGGACAAAAAATGACACTCGAAGAAGCCCAGCAACAAGTAGACGAATGGATCAGAACAACCGGAGTCCGGTATTTTAGTGAACTGACTAATATGGCGATTCTTACAGAAGAGGTAGGTGAAGTGGCTCGGATCATGTCGCGCAAGTATGGTGAGCAGTCCTTCAAAGCATCAGACAAAGATAAAGACCTGGCCGACGAGATGGCCGATGTGCTATGGGTACTCATTTGCCTTGCCAACCAGACAGGTGTAAACCTGACAGATGCTTTCCAGAAGAATATGGAGAAAAAGACCCTTCGGGACAGCGACCGCCACAAAAAAAACAAAAAGCTGCTATAAACTCTTATTTGCTCTGATAAATACCAACATACATCTTACCATTAATATCCATAGAAGCCCGGTACATGCCTGATGTATTGAAGGGCATCGCAATATTTCCCTGTCGGTCTATGGCAATCACACCACCATCGCCCCCAAAGTCTACCAATTTGTGTTTTACTACCTCACTGGCGGCCTCTTTCAGGCTCATACCTTTGTATTTCATCAAAGCGGCAATGTCGTAAGCTACTACCGAGCGGATAAAATACTCGCCATGACCGGTAGCAGACACTGCGCAGGTATTATTGTCGGCATAAGTGCCTGCGCCAATGATGGGCACATCTCCTACCCTGCCATACCGCTTGTTGGTCATGCCTCCGGTAGATGTGGCAGCTGCCAGGTTGCCGTCTTCATCCAGGGCAACGGCACCTACTGTACCAAACTTCTGGTCGGGAAACTGGGCAGGAATATGGCCCTGGCTGCCAGAATGATCCAGTTGTTGCTTTTCTGTATGTATGATCTCTTGCAACTGGTCGTAGCGTTTTTGGGTATAGAAATAGGAAGGGTCAACAATTTCAAGTCCCTGCTCTTTGGCAAACTGCTCGGCTCCTTTTCCCACCATCATCACGTGTTCGGATTTTTCCATTACGGCCCTGGCAGCAGATATAGGGCTTTTTACCGTGCTAATACCTGCTACGGCACCGGCATTACGGGTTTTTCCATCCATAATGGCAGCATCCAGTTCATTTTTACCATCATGGGTAAACACAGCACCTTTGCCAGCATTAAATAAAGGAGACACTTCCATCACATGAATGGTCGCTTCTACGGCATCCAGGCTGCTGCCGCCTTGCTTCAGTATTTTGTAACCTGTTTTGAGGGCTTCTTGCAAGACAGTCTTATATGCTTGCTCTTGCTGAGCTGTCATGTTTTCTTTTTTAATCGTGCCTGCTCCTCCGTGGATAGCAATAGCAATTTTTGGAGAAGATTGTGCCTGGCTCAGGCAGTGTATGCACATAAACGTGAAGCAGAGCAGTAGTTTTTTCATAATCAACAAGAATTAAGCGATGTTTTGTCTTTTGTGCCATCAGGCAAGGAATCTACTAAAAAACATCAAATATGTGAAATAAAATGGCGCAGAACCCATAAGTTTCTGCGCCATTCATTAGAAGTTTCACATGAAACTATCAGTAAGGCGGGTCAAAGATTTTCTTCAGCTTTTTCTTTGCATCCTTCTTGATATCCTCTTTAGTCTGGTCTACCTCTTTTTTCACTTCTTGCTTTACTTCCTGTGCTTTTTCTTTGGCCTGTTGCTCTGCCTTGCTTTTTATTTCTTCGGCCTTACGTTTGGCTTCTGCTTCTGCGGCTTGTTTTTGCTTGTCAAGCTCTGCTTTCATTTTGTCTGCTTCTGCCCTTGCTTTGGCCTCTACAGCAGCCTTAGCCGATTGCGTCACGCTTCCATCACTCTCGGCACCCGCTAGGCTTACTTTCGGGTTGTCGTATGTGCCACCTACATTCAGATTCAACTTGATGTTGGAAGATGCAGTAGCGGACCCGCCCGTGAACTTGCCAATAGCAGCATTTACGGCGGTACCTACCGCTCCTGCCGGAATGGTCATTTTCATGAGGTAATCCAGGCTGCCATCTATACCATTGCTGCCTGCTACGATGGTATTGAAATTGCCGATATTGATAGGAAATGGCTGTACAAATACCCGCCCGTTTTTGACCTCCGCTTGGATATGTACGTCTTTCAGTTTGATATCATTGGTATTGCTGAGTTTGGTAACCTGGGTGACGGCACCTATCAGTTTGGAATCCTGCACAGAGGCATCATCTACCTCTATCACTCCTTTGCCATCTACGGTGCCCATGTTTGGTGTCATGTCTGGCATCAGCAATCCGGCAATTTTGAAATCAGTAGAGAAGGTACCATTCATTTTCTCTGCAATAGGTGCTAATGTGCGGATAGTATTGAACGTGGCATAGGCTTTTGGAATCTCGAGCTTGCTGATGTCAAGATCAAAGTCGAAAGCAGGCTTCTGCATATCTCTTGTATCGTAGGAGCCATTCATGCCAAACTGGCCGCCTAGCGAGTTGAACCGTAGGTTTTCCAGGCTGAGTATTCCATTTCTGACAATGATATTGCCTGCCACATTGTTTAATGTCATGTCATCATACAGTACTTCGGCGATGCTGGTTTTCAGGACGAAATCTATGTTTTTAGGAATTTCTATTACCTGCAATGGTGCACTGGCAGTATCGGCTACCTGAGTGGTATCTTCTGTCATCCACTCATTCAGGTCAAATTTACCTGATTTAAAATCCAGTTCTCCTCTGAGTATTTCATTGTCGGCCAGTGCATAGCCCAGGTAGTTAGCCAGGTAGCCACTCATACGCATATCGCTTTTACCTGCGGCACCATCAAAATTTTGCAAGGCAATACGCTCGGGAGTAAACGCGGCTGTTGCGTTGTTGATGGTAAGCCCCTGCGGCAAATCCGAACTGTTATAAGTCAGATTCTGAATCGTCATAGAGCCGCTGGCTGCAATCTGCGCATAACGTTCTGCTTCTACATCAGACATTTTGCCTTTAGACTGTATGTTGGCCTTGATGATGCCGGCCAGCTCCATATCTTCCAGCGGATATATTTGTGTGAGTTTCTGTAGATCTACCGTTCCGTTCATCTTTGCATCCCAGGTGTAATCTTCCAGATTGGTAAGCAGCAGGTCTGCGTTGAATTTTTCGCCTGCCAATACCATATTGAAATTGTTGACACCTATGACGGTCTGGGCCATATTGCCTGTTTCGTTTTTTACATTAGACGTAAAGTTGATATTCTCCAGGGGTGGATAATCGCCGGACTTCACATAACCATTTTGCAGTGCCATATCCATGTCAATGTTAGGAATCTGGTTGGTTGCGCTATCATATATGCCATTGGCAACCAAGTTGACGTTGAAGTTGCCTTTCATGTCCAGGCTATCCATCGGAAACATACGAGTGAGTTCGGCCAGGTTGAGTTTGGATTTGACTTCCGCATCTATCTTATACGGTGCCAGTCCGTTCAATAGAAAACGGGCATCCAGCGGATTGCTGCCAAGGTCGGCGTGCAGATCTTTCACATTCACCACTGTGTTGTCTATATTTCCGTCTTTGTTATCTACCAGCATATGCATGTTGATGTTGGTGACAGGCGTAGGAAGGTCCGGGTATTGGAACATGCCGTTTTCTGCTACCAGATTGACCTGAAAGGCAGGCATCGTTTCTTCGTTGTACGCACCTTTCACAAAACCATTGAAACCAACCGTGCCGGAAGTTTTCACATCTTCAAATCCTTCCAGGTAAGCTCCGGGAACCAGCGAAAGTAGGCTCTTAAAGCTGTTGTCTTTGGCAGCAAAAGTGATATCCATGTCCATATTGTCATCTGGCATGGCAAAAAAGCCATCGAAACCAAAGCTAAAGTCGTTGACGGCTACCGTATTTTCCTTGAAAGTGAATTTGAGCTTTTCAAGGTCCATATTCAGGATAATATCAGCATTTAGTTTCTTGTTGGTGATATACTCTACGCCATCGTAGTTTACCGAAAAGCGGCCGACGTTTGTCTGCGTAGACATATCAAATATCTCCTGCGTAAAATCTCCATTGCCAGAGTGGTTCAGGTTCTGCACCGTCATGAGCATAGGAAGCGTCAGGTCCTGGTATACCACGTTCCCTTTATTGATCTCCCAATGGTCGATGCGAATCGACATATCAGAAGAGGTAGTATCTTCTGCCATAGTAGTTGTGTCGGCACTGGCCACAGCAATGTCGTAGTTAGCTGTGCCATCTTCCAACACCTGCACAAATACGTTGGGCTGATCAATCTGAATATTGCTGACCCGTGGCTGGTCGCCAAAAATCAGGCTTGGCGTGTTAACGGTAATGTTGAATGCTTTGGCTGCCACCAGCGTGTCACCTTCGAAAGGTGCTCTGTTGACCACGCCAAAATCTTCAAGCCCTACGGTGACATTAGGAAAATGCCTGATCAGCGAGAGGCTAAAGTCATTGTAATACACTTCTGCATTCACATTTTTAGCAATAGCCTCATCGACCATCTTCTTGATGTCATCTTTAAAGATAAGCGGTAAGAGAATAGCGGCCAGCAGAATGATGCCAAATATACTTCCTATGATAATTAATACTTTTTTCATACAACAGTTATTATGCTAAAGTTACGAACATACATACGCAAGCACCAGTGCCTCGATAGTATACAGATTTCCTCACCATGTAAGGAAAAACAGTGATTGCCAGAAACATAGTAAACGAAAAGCTTGCCAGAATGATTTAAAACCACCATAACAAACAACGGAAAGCAAAAAAAGGGTGATACGAGCGATGGTTTCCGGCGAAGTTCAGGATAAAGCCACCTGCAATCTCCCTACTCTTGGAGATAATCCGTACAATGTTGGCCATTTGTGAAGTATAACGGGAATTTTCTTGCCTGAGCAGGCTTAGATCAAATTTCCGCTATATTTTTGCTGTATAAAAAAATGCTATGGTTGCGTTAAAAAAGGAAATTGTGAAGAAAGAGCATCACAAGCGTGTTGCTTACATATTCAAGCTATTGCTGCTACTTGTTTTGGTATATATCAACTTTACTTATCAGTCATGGTTGAGTCTGCATTCGGAAACTTCGGTTAATCAATTATGGTTAAATCTGCACTCAAAAATCTTAACCAAAATAGTCAAGGGAGCTTCATTTTACCTGGCGGCCAACCTGCTGATATCTTCTGTCAGAATGGTTATTGTGTATTTTCATATCAGAAAAAAGCGTAATAGTGAAGATAACGTAGTGCTGGGCATTAACCGGATAGCTACTATCCTGAATGCGTCCGTACTGATCGCCACTTTTTTCCTGTTGGCAGAACTAAACTGGCAGGCTTTTTTTGCCTCCTTCAGCTTGGTAGCGGTGGCTACGGTGCTTATCACCAAAGATTATATATCCAATACCATCAACGGACTGATCATCATGCTGTCTGACCGGGTTTCGCTGAACGATTATGTAAAAGTAGGCAATCATACAGGCAAAGTGGTAGATATTACGCTAAGCAACGTACATTTGCTGGATGATGCGCGGCACATGATCATTATTCCCAACAGCACCGTATTCTCTTCAGATGTCGTCAATTACACCAAAAAAGCGTCCATTTATATGGAGGTGAACTTTGAGTTGAAACCCGAGTACATGGCAAATATTGATTTGCTGGAAGAAGCCCTGATACGGCACATGGAGCCATTCAAAGACAGCATCAAACGCCGTACGTATGAACTGCTACTCCTACAGGTGCTGACTGACAAAATAATGCTTCAATTTCGGTTTGCCCTAAGCAAACCCGCCTTTGAACAGAAAAGTAAAATGCACCACTGGGTACTCAAAAAAGTAGTGCAGTGGGTAAGGCAAACATATGAACCGGAAACAGTGCGTACTTCCCAAGCGTAGGTTTTTACGGTTACATGGCTTTTTTGAATCAGTTCTTTGTGTAAAGTAAGGATCATGTGCTTGATTTTTCTAGAGATATTCAACAATACGTTAGCCCCTTCAATATGCTCCCTGAAGCAAACGATTTGCTGAAAAACAAAAGTAGGTTTTGCTTTGCCGGTAGCCATGTAGTTTGAGAGACTGCTCGTTTGCAAGGCGAAGACACTTCAGGCCCTTGCTCCAATTTTAAACGCAAATTTAATAATCTGTAGTTTGAGGAATAGATAACTGATGAATCTGAGGGTAACCGTGAAGCAAAGAAATGGTGTTTTCTTCTACGCTCACCGACCGGAATCGCTTACCCTGCTGGTAATACGTTTTGCAGATAGAAGCATTCTGAGAAGTGCCATACAAGTTGTTGTAAGCCGGTAGGTAGAGATGTTGCCAGTAGGTGTTCTCCGTAACGCTACAGATCATTTGTTTCTGGTAATAGTACTCATGGATGCGTTCTGTACCATGTGGGCCGCCATAGCCGGTGTAATAGATAGCCAAAGCTCCCTGTGCATCATAAAACCTGATAGACTCTTCAAAGCCTTCTGCTTCTATTCGGTGCTCACGGTCAGCACTATCGCCCACCATAGTATATTTTGTATGCTCCATTTGATCTTTCAGCCTATCGATGTCTCTGACCAAACCCTGATAGTACTCATGTTGCATATCATACTGATGGTTTTTCCAGCGCGCAAAAAGATCGACAGACCTGAAAAGCAATTCTTTGGATTTGTAAAAGTAAGCCATAGAAGTATCGGAGACAGGCTGCTTATTTTCATCTATCCACCTAATAAGCGTGTCCTGGATAAAGTAATACTGTTGCGCTGCCAGGTAGCTTTCTGTAGCAACGAACTGCGTGCTATGCACAAAATAAGCTTGTTTGGGGAGTATCTCGTCATAGTAATATTCGGTGAGGAGCGCATTGGACTCAGAGGCGACGGTGATCTTCACAAGTTTTCCCTGCTGTAGGTAGCAAGTTATAGAATCGATGGTGATATGTTCCAGCGAAGCCGCTGTTTGGTTGATGCTATAAAGCTTTTGCTCGATCAAACTGATTTCGCGCTCCCAGGGCAGACTACTGACGGGCTGCCCGGAAGCTGTAGCAGAAAAAACAGCATAGTTAGTATTGTTTTCTGCTGTGTGCTTGCAGGCTGTACAGCATAGCAGTATCGATAAAAATAAAATATAAGAATAACGCATGACTTGATAATAAAGCAAAAGACAATTAATTACATGAATTGTCTAGTCATGGTTTTCCAAAGGATATGCCAAAGCTGAATAAAGGTAAGTCTTCTGTCTATTTAGTAGTTTTATTGCCTGATATATACCGGCTGTCCAGGTATTTGCTGATAGTGTTGCCTGATGATCGGAATGCGTTTGCCAAGCTGCGGCATCAGAGAAGCTTCGTCTATGATAATTTCTGGCATATCGTTGGAGAAGTTGACATATACCTGGGTAAGATTTTCATAATAATCGGTTTGCTCCAGTTGCCGGGCCGACAGTTGCCAGTTTAAGTAAGGGGTAGCCAGGTAGGCATGCCGATACACGTTGATATCATTTCCCAATATTAATGTTTTCTTGCCTTTCACCAGTTCATCATAGCGGGTAGGCTGGGTAAGTAGCGTAGCCACCTCTGTGATCTTATTAGAAGAAAAGAAACCAAACAGAAACGCATAACCATTGAGCACAACCAGTACAGCAAATACTGTAGTGATCAGTTCGGCTAACAAAAACCGCTTGACCATCAGCAGCAGGTAAGACACAAAGAAGGCAATGGCAGGCACCAGGTACAAAAGGTGATAAGCGGCTCTTTCTCTGGCCATGATGACGATGATCACAGCGACTGCCAGGTTGAGTAACATCACTTGCTGTAGCTTAGACTGCTGATTAGTATATCGTTGTTGAAATACTTTGTATAGCGAAGCTATCAGAAAGCCCATCGGTATAATACTGATGACCAGTACTGCCGAAAGCGATGTATAGGGCTGATATCTGATCGCCTGAAAATACAACAGGTACTGATCCAGAAACGGACTGAGCGCGCCAAAGTAAAAGAAATATGTAGCAGCCAGCAACAGCGGAAGCACTGTTCCGTAGAGCAACAACAGCAAATGCCGGGGAGAAACGCTGGCATAAAGCAGATAAGAAGCGAGCGTAGAGATTAGAAACAAGCCAGAGGGCAAATAGAATAGCGTAGCAATGCCCAGATAGATGCCGGTGCCCAAAATACGTGTATCTTTAGATTGGCTTTCAATACGATAAAACAAGTTGCGAAGTGCCAGCAGCAGCCAGGTAAGCGAAAGCAATACTGGCGACAGTGTATAGAAGTCGAAGGAAAAGCAGGAAAGCAGAATGTAGGCAAAAGCAGGCACATAAGTGCTTTCGCCATATGCTTTCTTGTTGAGCAGAAAACTATTGAATACCAGTGCCTGATGGGTGATTAGCAAGGTGGCTATGAGCACATAAACCAGTTGATTGCGGTCGGAAACCCACTCGATAAGATGATACGCCAGCGCAGCAAGCGGGCCTATACTATCCCAAACACCCACATACAGGTGGTTTCCTGTAGCCAGTTTCTCTCCTACCAGCATCCAGTTCAGTTCGGGAACGGTAAGGTGGTTTCCCGTCAAAATAAAAGGCAAGCGGGTCAATATGGCCAATCCAAGAATGCTCAGCATCCTATATGGATCATTCACTCTGAAATATGTTAACAAGACTTTGTGGTGTTAATAATATAACGCTGATACTGAACAACGTCAATGCTTCAGCATGTAAAACAAACAATACGTTTTGGTATTCGCAACAATGTGTAGTATTTTGTGAAATTAGGCATAATTTTGTGACGTTATCTTACGTCCTTGCGTTTAATTGTTCAACTGAAGCAGTATATGCTGTTTTACGCATGTAAGAACAGGTGTATGCCAAGCCGTTAAAATATGATATTATGAAAGAAAGCAAAAGGCAAAAACAGTTCTCTGGCCTTATACAAAAAGACCTGAGCGATATTTTCCAGCGAAATGGAGCCAGTATCACAGGCAGTAGCAAGGCTTTTGTTACCATTACCAATGTACACATGAGTCCCGACTTGAGCATTGCCAGGGTATACCTCAGCTTTATGCTCAGCGAAAACAAACAGGCTCTCCTGGATGCCATCGTGATGAAAAAGGGTGAAGTGCGTCGGCAACTGGGCAACCGCATCGGCAAAGTAGTACGCGTCGTACCGGAACTGTTGTTTTTTCTGGACGATAGTGCTGACTATGCCGCACACATCGATTCGCTGCTTGCAGACCTTGACATTCCACCTGAAGAAGAGGAAGAAGACTAAAGACCGGAGTTTGGAATCCGAAGTTAAAGCTTTTCGGTCTCCGGTTTTCCTAATCAATATCAGTTACTTCATAACTTCAGCAGCTTGAACTTTCCGTTTTTTATTGCCAGACGCTATTTTCGGTCTAAGAAAAAGAAAAACTTTATTTCTATCATTGCCAACATCTCCATGATTGGAGTAGGGATTGGTACGATGGCCCTGGTAGTGGTGCTGTCGGTCTTCAACGGACTGGAAGAACTGATACGCGATTCGTATAATACGTTTGATCCGGAGATTAAAGTCACACCTGCCACCGGTAAAACTTTTACGGTAACCGACTCAATGTTACAGCAAATACAAAAAGTGAAGGGCGTAGATATTGTGACGGAAGTGATAGAAGACAATGCCCTGGCCCGGTACCAGAATGCTGATATGAACATCAAGCTGAAGGGTGTAAGTGATAATTTTATCAAACAAAACCACCTGGAACAGGCTATGGTGCATGGCAGTGCTATGTTGGAAGAAGACGGAAGAAGCTATGCGCTGCTTGGCAGAGGGGTGCAGTATACGCTGTCGGTAGCTCCGGCCAATAAGTTTTATATGTTACAGATATTCACACCCAAGCGGCAGATACAGACAGGGTTCAACCCAAACCCCATGCAAAACTACGTCAACCGGAAAAACATCATGCCGGGCGGTGTATTTGCCGTCGAAAAACAATTTGATGCCAATTATGTCATCGTGCCGCTTAGTTTTGCTCAGGCGATATTTGACTATAAGCAGGAACGGACGGCCCTGGAGATCAAAACTACCAATCAGGAAAGTGTGAGTGGTGTACAGAAACGGTTGGAAAACTTATTAGGCGACCAGCTTGTCGTACGCAACAGCGATCAGCAACACGCTAGTTTGCTGAAAGCAATAAAAATAGAAAAGCTATTCGTTTATTTAACTTTTTCTTTTATTTTGGCAGTTGCTTCATTCAATATATTTTTCTCATTGTCGATGCTGGCTATTGATAAACAGAAAGATGTAGCCATGCTGTATGCTATGGGAGCAAGCCGCAAAATAGTGAGATGGATATTTTTGTATGAAGGAGCGATCATTGCATTTACAGGAGCACTTACGGGGTTGGTGGCAGGTTTGATGATATGCTGGATGCAGCAGGAGTTTGGCTTGGTTTCTATGGGAATGCAAACAGCTATCGTAGATGCTTATCCGGTGAAGATGCAGCTTACTGACTTTATGTACACTGCTCTGAGCATCACAGTCATTACGTTTTTAGCTGCCTACCGTCCGGCTGCTATCGCTGCCCATACAGATGTCAAAAAACTTTTATAACCATACCAACAACCACCGAAAGCTATAGATGATGCCACGCCAGCATTATGTTATCTTATATTCCTGCCTATGAAAGTATCCACCGACAAGCCTTTCAAAATCATTTACTCACTGTTCACTCATGAGTACCTGGGCTTTCTTTTTGAGTCGTTTGCCGTGCAGCTAGACGACCAGGGCCGGTTTACTTTTGAGCACCAGAATATTTCCTCAAAAAACGCCCACGAATTTGAGCAGGAACTCGACGTGCAGGATTACGAACTGATCAGGCTCATGGATGCTATGCAACAAGATGCGGTTATTCAAAAATTCTATAAAAAGAAGATCAAAACCCACGAGTTTTTCTATAAAGTCTTCAACGGCGATACCGAAAAGTCGCAGCAGTTACAAAAAGAGATAGCCCGTTACCTGGAGGTTACACGTTCCCGTATCCTGCCATTGCTGGAGGGCAAGCAACTGTTTGAAATGAGCAACGATGGCGAGCCTATAGGTAAAGAGATAGAAGTGCTGACGCAAAAGGCTACCGTGCTGTTTCATTTCCGGCGCAACGAGGAAAGCACACTTTATTTTCCCACCATCAAATACAACGGCGAAAAGATAGATTTCCAGTATAAAAATGCCTACATCATCTGCAAGCAACCTGCCTGGATGGTGCTGGCAGGTAAGCTGTATAGCTTTGAAAAAGATGTGGATGGCAACAAGCTACAGCCTTTTCTGAATAAGAGATCCATTATCATTCCCAAAAAAGTAGAGGATTCCTATTATCACAAGTTTGTGGCACCTTTGGTTGCCTCTTTTGATGTATATGCCAAGGGCTTCGACATACAAACAGAACGATACATGCCACAGACAACCCTTAGCTTCTACGAGGTGGCACATGCCGAACAAGCATCGCTTTTTGGCAACGGAAACGAAGCCACGGCGGCTGACACCCACGTAGTTTCTGCGGCAGATAAAATATACTTTGAACTGGCTTTTCAATACGGTAGCCATCATTTCAAATACGAAAAGAACAACCCGGTAAGCGTTACAGTAGAAAAGGAAGCCGACCGGTATACGTTTCGCCGTATTGTGAGAAACATGCAGGAAGAACAAAAGGTGCTGAACTGGCTCAAGAGCAACCAGATAGAGTTCAGGCGTTCGCAGGCGGTGTTAACCAAAACAGCCGCTTTCGATTGGATCAACCGGCACCGGGAAACGCTGGAAGAAATGGGCATTTCTTTGCACCAGCGTTATCAGAAAGATAAAAAGTATTTCCTGGGCGAGTCTTCCATCAACATAGAGATCAAAGAAAATATCGATTGGTTCGATATTTACGCGAAAGTGCGATTTGGGCCTTACGAAATACCTTTTCAGAAGATACGTGCCCTGATTCTGAACAAACAAAGAGAATTTGTGCTGCCTAATGGCGAAATAGCTGTGATACCGGCGGTGTGGTTTACCGAATATTCTGAACTGTTTGCCTTTGCAGAACAAAGCATTGATGCCGGAAACCAAGGGATGCAGCTCAAAAAATATCATTTGTCGCTTGTACAAGATCTGCAAAACGGAAGCCTGGCCAAAGTGAGCATGGATCGGAAGCTGGAGCGCTTGCGGGAGTTTGACAGCATTGATGATACCCCGCTTCCCAAAGATTTCAATGGTATGCTCCGGCCCTACCAGAAAGCCGGGTACAACTGGATGAACTTTCTCAACAGCTACAATTTTGGGGGGTGCCTGGCGGATGATATGGGTTTGGGGAAAACCGTGCAGACACTGGCCATGCTACAGCACCAAAAAGAAATCTGTGAAGCAAAAGGCATAGCACATACCTCGCTGCTGGTGATGCCTACTTCGCTACTGTATAACTGGGAAATGGAGGCGCAGAAGTTTACGCCATCGCTCAAAGTATTCACATATACAGGCACTAATCGAGAGAAGAATGTGGCGCAGTTTCAGCAATACGACCTAGTGCTCACCTCTTACGGTATTGTGCGCCTGGATATTGACATCCTGAAAGATTATTATTTCCAGTATGTGATCCTGGATGAATCACAGGCCATTAAAAATCCTGATTCCAACATTGCCCAGGCCGTGAAGGTACTCAATTCCAAATATCGCCTGATCCTTACGGGTACACCTGTTGAAAACAGCACGTTTGACCTCTGGTCGCAAATGTCTTTCGTCAATCCGGGCTTGCTGGGAAGCCAGTCTTTCTTCCGCAATGAGTTTGTCAATCCTATAGAAAAGAAAGGGGACGTAGATAAAACGAAAAAGCTGTACAGCATCATCAAACCCTTCATCCTGCGTCGGCAGAAATGGCAGGTAGCAACCGAACTCCCCGAAAAGGTAGAGAATGTGCAGTATTGCACCATGACAGAGGAGCAGGAGGCACGATATGAAGAAGCAAAATCGTTTTACAGAAATGAAATTCTGAACCTGATAGAAACAGAAGGCATACACAGAAATCACAAATATTGCTGCTGCAAGGGCTTACCAAGCTTCGGCAGATTGCCAACCACCCACACATGGTAGACCCGCACTACGAAGGCAGCTCCGGTAAGCTGGAAGATGCCCTGCATATGCTGGACAACGCCATTGGCAAAGACCATAAGATACTGGTGTTCAGCCAGTTTGTAAAGCACCTGACGCTGCTGGGAAACCAACTTAAAGAAAAGGGATACGAGTTTGCCTATCTGGATGGCAGCACCAAAAACCGCAAAGAGCAGGTAGAGCGCTTTCAGCACGATGAAGAACTCAAGCTATTCCTGATCTCTTTGAAGGCCGGTGGGGTAGGACTCAACCTAACCAAAGCTGACTATGTATTCATCATGGACCCGTGGTGGAACCCAGCGGTAGAAGCACAAGCCATAGACAGAGCGCACCGTATTGGGCAGGAAAACAAGGTTTTTACCTATAAATTCATCACCCGCAATACAGTGGAAGAAAAGATACTAAGGCTACAGCAGAACAAACTCAAACTGGCCACTGATCTGATCTCTGCGGAAGAAAGTTTTATTAAGAAGTTGACAAGAGAAGATATCAGCGCAATTTTAGAGTAGCATATGTTAAAAACTTATTTTACAAGTCACCTGATAGAGGCCGGATGCGATGAAGTAGGAAGAGGCTGCCTGGCAGGCCCTGTGGTAGCCGCAGCCGTCATTTTGCCCAAAAACTTTACGCATGATGTGCTTACCGATTCAAAAACACTCCTGAAGGGACAGCGTTTAGCTATTGAAGAAGAGATCAAGGTAGTTGCTTTGGCTTATGCCATTGCCGAAGTAGACAACCAGCAAATAGATGAAATAAATATCCTGAACGCTTCCTTTTCTGGCAATGCACAAGGCCATTGAGCAGCTAAAAACAGTGCCAGAGCTATTGCTCATTGATGGAAACCGTTTCAACCCCTATCCCGGCATCCCACACGAGTGCATTGTGAAGGGCGACAGCAAATTCTTTTCCATTGCCGCAGCTTCTGTGCTTGCTAAAACATACAGAGATACACTGATGATGCGCCTGGCAGATGACCATCCGCAATATGGATGGAGCAGCAACGTAGGATACCCCACTATGGCACACAAACGGGCTATCCTGAAAAACGGCTTCACACCCTGGCATCGCCTCACCTTCAAAAGCCACTGATAGGGGGAAAGTACAGACACCATATATGGTGTCTCAACCGCGTCTCAACTTTATCACAACCATCGTAAAGACACCATATATGGTGTCTCAACCAACCAACAATATGGAAAATCTAAAGAAAACAGTACTATACGACACACACCAAAAGCTAGGTGCCAAGATGGTACCGTTCGCAGGGTACATGATGCCTCTGCGATATAGCTCTGATATAGAAGAACATATGGCCGTAAGAAACGGCGTAGGCGTATTTGATGTATCCCACATGGGTGAGTTTTTTCTACGCGGACCCAAAGCAATAGACCTCATCCAGCGTGTTACCAGCAACGATGCCTCCAAACTATTTGACGGAAAAGCACTATATGCTTATTTACCCAACGAAACAGGTGGCGTAGTAGATGATTTGCTGGTGTATCGCCTGTCAGAAGAGGAGTATATGCTGGTGGTAAATGCTTCCAACATTGACAAAGACTGGCAGTGGATTACCCAATACAATACAGAAGGCGTAGACATGGAGAATGCCTCTGATCGTATGTCGTTGTTTGCCGTGCAAGGCCCCAAAGCCGTAGAAGCTTTGCAAAGCCTGACAGACATTAGCCTACAGGAGATGAAGTTTTATACCTTTGAAACCAGAAAAGTGGCCGGTATTGATGGGGTTATTGTTTCTGCTACAGGCTACACCGGTGCCGGGGGCTTTGAGTTGTATGTGAATAACGAACACGCGCCCGCACTCTGGGATGCTATATTCCAGGCCGGAGCCGCCTATGATATCAAGCCCGTCGGACTGGGAGCACGTGATACGCTTCGGATGGAAATGGGCTTTTGCCTGTATGGTAACGATATAGATGATGCCACTTGTCCGCTGGAAGCCGGTCTGGGTTGGGTTACCAAGTTTACCAAGCCCTTTACCAACGCAGGCCAGCTCAAAGAACGCAAAGAAGCCGGGGCTAAGCAGAAACTTGTTGGGTTGCTGATGGAAGACAAAGGTATTCCCCGAAGTGGATACGAGGTGTTCAACCAGCAGGATGAAGTGATCGGACGTATCACTTCCGGTACGCAATCGCCTGTGCTCAACAAAGGCATAGGGCTGGGCTATGTGATGACAGACTATAGCAAGCCGGACACAGAAGTACTAGTAGGCATAAGAAACCGTCGGCTGAAAGCCAAAGTAGTGAAGTTTCCTTTTGTCAAATAATGCGCGCATTCATATGAAAACCATAGACGTATGCCTTACGCCTGAGCTGCTTCATTTATATGATGTCCACAACAAGATAGTAGTGGTGGTAGACATACTACGGGCTACCTCCTGTATAACTACGGCCATAGCCCACGGTGTGGCAAGTATCATCCCAGTGGCAAGCGTGGAAGAATGTAAAGCATGGCAGCAACTGGGCTTGCTGGCGGCAGCAGAGCGTGATGGCACAATGGTAGAAGGGTTTGACCTGGGAAATTCTCCTTTCAGCTATATGAACCCTGACGCAAAAGGCAAATCCATTGCAGTCACTACCACCAATGGCACACAGGCCATCCGCAAGTCTCAGAATGCAAAACAACTGATCGTTGGCTCCTTCCTTAATCTTTCGGCTGTTGTTAATTTTCTTAGAAACCAGCCAGTAGATGTGCTCATTGTATGTGCCGGCTGGAAAGGAATGTTTAACCTGGAAGACACGCTGTTTGCAGGCGCAGTAGCAGACTGCCTCACCGCGCAGTTTTCTGTAGCCTGCGATTCCACCCTGGCAGCGGTGGCTTTATACCATGCTGCCCGGCATGATATGATGGCCTTTTTGTCCAACTCTTCCCACGTGCAACGGCTGGCAAGTCTGGAGATTCATAAAGATATTGAATTCTGTCTTACCACAGACCGTTACGATATCATACCCGTTTTGCAAGGCGAAAAGTTGGTGGGTATGTAACGTTATTTTTTGCCCCAACTATTAAAACAGTGGCAGTGCTGTTGCGTTACTTCCTTATGTACGGTCAGCCATGTATAACACTCCGCCCGCATCTGGATTTCAGTACATGCTCAACAGCACCAGGTCATGCTACGTTTCAGCCTTAGACCATGCTATGAGTCTGCGCCTGTATAGGTTTGAAACAGGCACAGAATACGTACCGGCGTAGTAAAGCGACAGGGCAAAGCGAAGCCTGCGATTGGTGTATTCGTAGGCTTCGTTTTTTGCAGATGCAGGGCGGGAAATGTCAATTCGCAGTCTGCGAATGAATGAGGGGTAAAAAGAAAGAAGGCTAAAAATGCCGGTACGCACCGTAGTGCAGGTGCCTGCCCTGATCTTCACCTGCAAACTGCTTATTGGCCAAAGACCGAAGATGGATAGTTTGTGCAGGCAAAGCAAAGAGAAATTGGCTGCAATATTACATCACGGCGATGTGGCTGTTGACCCTGGAAACCTTGAAAGCTTGCTTTAAAAGGCTATTGAGTATCCAGGTCAGCCAGTGTTTGCCAGACAAGCTCGGCCTCATAGCCTTTGCCTATGGCGTATTGAGCAGCCTTGTTCTTTCTTACATAAGCATCGTCAGAAGCCAGGCTGGCCCATTTCTTAGCTAGGAGCTTTTTCAAGGACAGCCCTATATTCTGCCTCATCAATCTCTTGCATACCAGCGCGGATGCAGTAATCGGAAATACCTTTTTGCCGTAGCCCTATCGTGATCTTGATTCTCCCCCCATTTGTTGCTCATAAATTTGCCCCGACAGTAAGCCTGAGCATATCGTTCTTCGCTCACAAAACCTTCCATAATTAGCTCCGTAAGCACTTCTTCTACCATATCGGTATAAAGGCCATAGCTATACAGTTTGTCTCTTACTTCCTGCTGGGTTCTTTCCTGATAAGCACAATATCTGGCGGCTTTGGTTTTGGATTGCTGTCGTAAGGTAGTAACGGGCATACACGAGCGGTTATATGTTCGATAGTAAACGTTGCAACATGGGTTAGGAGTTTCAAAGGATAGGCTGGTTGTGGGAGATTTATAGCGATGGCAATAAATTATGAAAAGATTTTTAGCCTCATGGCAAGCATCAGACAGTCAGGTAGTTATATTAAAGGATTTGAAAAAAAATGCTGTAAATTAACCGGGCTATTTTTGACAAGGAATAAAAATTATGTTAGATTTACTAATGGCAGATGGCTATGTACCAAATGCTGTGCAACAGCACCATTAGCATTATATAATCAGCTGTATATTTTAGTAAGATATATACGTATTTACTGAACTATTAAGGCACATGGTGGTTTTTCATATATTATACATTTTTTGATAGGAGAGTCGTTATGATTGACATGTTATTGTGTGGAGCTGCTTATGTCATCATGGTCTACTTCATGGTTGTGCTCATGAAAAGGCGCAATTTCCGGTTTAGGGATGATGATGACGACGACGATGATGGCGGTATTTCCATTACTCCCACACCCGATTTGGATTTGCCTCCGGGCGTTACATTGCCCGATGGTACCGGCCCCCGGCATCGCCGCCGTATTGAGGAGCCAGAAGAACTTTTTGCCTAATAAATTATTTTAAGATCAGCTTATTCTGACTCTATAGCCATTATTATTTTATAAGAACAATAGCTCTTTTGTAAATATACTGACTGACACAAGAGAGACTCCGAGCCCCGGTGGTTTGTGTTGACTTCCCATAAAAATACATTACCTATAGCGTAGGTTTCATAAAGTAATGGCCATATTACTAACAGCAGATACATGTGTACAGATAATCAGAGATGAGCAACTTTATTAATTTTTATTGCGTTGCTTCAATAAGTACTATCGCAGAAAAAATCGATTGTTGCATGTCATTCCTACAACGAAAGCCAGCCACGTGCCTGGTTTTGCTAGTTTTTATCTCATTTCTTTACAGCTTACCCGCTTTCTCCCAGGTACTCAAACCCGCTAAGTGGTCATCTGAACTGTCTGACCGCCATCCTAAAGAAGGAGATGAAGCAACCCTCATCTTTAAGGCAACCATTCAGGAAGGCTGGTACCTGTATTCTTCTGATTTCGACCCTGAATTGGGTCCGATGGTGACGACGTTTACTTTTGAACCTAATAATGATTACGAACTCATTGGCAATATCCAGCCTGTAGATGCCAAAGAAAAGTACGATGAATTGTGGGAGGGCAATTACACTTATTTTGTAGGCCATGCCGAATTCAGGCAGAAGATCAGAGTAAAAAACAATGAGCTATCTGCTATCAAAGGAGCATACTCCTACCAGGTGTGCTCCGATATAGATGGGCAGTGCATTCCGTTTGAAGATGATTTTATTTTTAATTTTGCCGGGGCGGGCAATAAAAAGGCTGCCGATGTAAGTGCTTTAGAAAAAAACAGCCAGCAGATAGATGGCAGCTTGTCTAATAAAAAGCAAACTGACATTATTCCTCAGCCTGATGCGGATAGTACGAATCAGGCTAGCCTTCCGATATCGCTATGGGGTATTTTCCTGATTGCTTTTGTTACCGGACTTACTGCGTTGGTAACGCCTTGTGTGTTTCCGATGATACCCATGACGGTCACTTTCTTTTTGAATAGCAGCACGGATAAAGGTCAGGCCATCAGGAAGGCTTTGGTGTACGGGTTTTCCATCATTTTGCTTTATACAGTAGCAGGTACAGCCATCTCCTTGATCTTTGGCGGGGCAGCATTGAACTCATTTAGCACACACTGGCTGCCCAATGTTATCTTTTTCGGTTTATTTGTTGTCTTTGCTTTGTCTTTTTTAGGATTGTTTGAAATAACTTTACCAAGCGGGTTTGTTAATAAGGTAGACCAACAAGCTGATAAAGGGGGATATTATGGTGCTATGTTCATGGCTTTCACTTTAGCGTTGGTTTCTTTTTCTTGTACGCTCCCTATTGTAGGCACTGTCATTGTGCTGGCCTCCGGAGGAGAAATCATACGCCCTGTCGTTGGAATGCTGGGCTATTCCTTTGCTTTTGCCATTCCCTTCACGCTTTTTGCCGCATTTCCACAATGGCTCAAGAGCCTGCCCAAATCGGGTGGATGGCTCAATTCGGTGAAGGTGGTACTGGGTTTTCTGGAACTGGCACTGGCACTCAAATTTCTAAGCATCGCCGATCAAGTGTACCACTGGAACATCCTTGACCGGGAAATCTACCTAGCCTTATGGATTGTAATCTTCACACTGCTTGGACTTTACCTGCTGGGCAAAATCCGCTTGCCAAATGATAGCCTGCTGGAGTCTGTTAGTGTACCACGGCTGATGTTGGCTATTGCTACCTTTTCCTTTGTGGTATACCTCATCCCTGGGATGTTCGGCGCACCTCTAAAAGCCTTGGCCGGTTACCTTCCTCCTATGCATACCCATGATTTTAATATGCCACTGCTGGCAGCGCAGCAAACTTCAATGAGAAATAACGTAGCCCTTACCAAAGAGACGCAGTGTGAGCCACCTAAGTATGCAGATGTGCTGCACCTGCCGCATGGCATTGATGGCTACTTCGACTACAACCAGGCACTGGCATGTGCAAAGGCGCAGCATAAGCCCGTCTTTATAGACTTCACAGGGCACGGATGCGTCAACTGCCGGGAAATGGAAGCCCGCGTCTGGTCAGATTCCCAGGTGCTGGAGCGATTGAAAAACGATTATGTGGTAGTAGCCTTGTATGTGGATGAAAAAACAACGCTGCCAGAAACCGAATGGTACACCTCCTCTTATGATGGTAAGGTGAAGAAAACCATAGGCAACCAGCATGCGGATTTTCAGATCACACGTTTCAATAACAACGCGCAACCTTACTATGTGCTGCTCAACGATCAGGGACAGCTATTGAAAAAACCCAAAGCCTACGACTTGAGTGTAGAAAACTTTGTGCAATATCTGGATGAAGGAAAAGCCCTGTTTGCCAAAGGCCAAACCCTGGCAGATCATCCCCTGGCTGATAAGCACTAGCAAAATCAGAAGTTAAAGACCCCTAAATTTACTGCATGATACGATATGCAACAGAAAAGCCTGCTCATTACTACCATGACTTTTCGTTGTTTCTATACAACCGGCAGGAATTTCTACAGACCAAACATACGGATGTCACTACATTTTATGCTTTGCATGATGAAAACCAACAGGTGGTGGCACAAATACACGTTGCTATCGATCAACATAAGCGACAAGCCATCAGCCTGCCACAGAGTCCTTTCGGGTCAGTGGAGTTCAGTCAGCACATAGATGATGCCGTGTTGTCGTACTTCATTGCTTTTCTCAAAGAGACATTGTTGAAGCAGCTTGTACAAAGTATACAAATCAGAGAGTGCATTCCTGTGTATCGTGCTTATGGAAGTGAACGGCTATCAAGTATATTACAGCAACAGCAGTTTGTGGTTCAGCAAACTATGACCAATCATCATATTTATGTAGATAGCACTCCTTTTGCATCAAAAATCCATAAGATGGAATTAAAGAGGCTCAGGAAGTGTAGCAAAGCAGGTTTTAGCTTTCAGCAGGAGTCATTACATCATATTACGGGCATCTATCATTTTATTCAAACATGTAGGCAGCAGAAGGGCTGGAGCCTTTCTATGACATTAGAGGAAGTAAAGCAATCCGTTGCAGCCATGCCTGCATATTACAGGGTTTTTGCCTTATATGACCGGCATATATGTGTGGCTGCCTGTATTGCTGTGCTGGTGACAGAGGGAATACTGTATGTATACGCCCAGGCTTCTTTGCAGGAGTACAACAGTTACAGTTCGGTGGTATCATTGCTGGACGGAGTGTATGAGCATTGTCAAAAACACCATATCCAAGTGCTTGATCTGGGCACTTCTCCTACCGCCAGTCTACAGTATTTTAAAGCACATGTAGGTGGCATTGCTTCCCAAAAAATAAATTGGTTGTACACTGTAAAGGCATTATGATAGCAAACGCTCCTCTGGTTTCTGTCATTTGTTTGTGCTACAATCATGAAAGGTTCGTACAGGAAGCTTTAGCCTCTGTATTTAATCAGACTTACGCATCGCTGGAAATGATCATTGTAGATGATGCCAGTACGGATAGCAGTGTAGATAAGATAAAAGCGTTTTTGGAAAAGTTTAATACTGCTGCCAAGAATGTACAAACGATTTTTCTACCTGCCAATGTAGGCAACTGCAAAGCGTTCAATACCGGACTCTCGTATGCTACCGGAAAGTACATTATCGATTTTGCTACCGATGATGTGATGCTGCCCAAACGCCTGGCACAGCAAGTTGCCTGCTTTGAGCAACTACCTGCCCAGTATGGTGTGTTATTCACAGAAGCGGCCTATATTGATGAACAAGGTCATTTTTTGCAGTATCATTATCAGGATAAGCTAAAGCATTTGCAAAGCCACGTACCTATAGGAGATGTTTACCAGCACATTTTGCATAAATATTTTATATGTGGCCCCACGATGCTGGTTAAAAAGACTGTCTTTGATAAACTGGAAGGTTATGATGAAAATCTGGCGTATGAAGATTTCGATTTTTGGGTAAGATCTTCGCGCTATTTTCATTATGCTTATCTAAATAAATGTACCACGCGGGTACGAAAATCTGTCGGCTCTTTGTCAACGAAGGCAGGCAAACCTGGAGACAGGCAGTTGTATGCTACTTATTTGGTGTGCCGGAAAGCTTTTGCATTGAATCACAATGAGCAGGAAAACCAGGCATTGGCACAGCGAGTAAGGTATGAACTGCGACAATGCCTTATTACAAAGAACAGCAGAGAAGCTTTGCTGTTCCTGCGTTTGCTACGACAGCTGCAAAGACATGCAAATTTTTATACCCTGCTGTATAGACTTACCAAGTATCAGTTTCATGCGCTAAGCTTGGATGCTTTTGCTGATTTGCTGTATAAGCTTAGGTCAATCTGGAAGTAAAAACAGATGGTCGGTGGCAGATAAATGATACTTTTGGTTTGGATTGACATGTTTTGGGAGAAATTGAGAATATTTCTCGGAAGAAACGTAACAAAGTTGTTACAACTGTTGTATATACAATAAAACAAACATATATATAAAATAATCTTTATGAGAAATCTATTCAGTAGCTTTTTAGCATTATCTATCATTGCTTCATTTGCCTTTACCGCTCCCGAAAAGACATACAAGGTTGATACAGACCAAAGCAAGGTAAGCTGGAAAGGAGAAAAGGTGACGGGAAAGCATACAGGTAGTATTGAGTTGAAAGATGGCAAACTGATGATCAGCAATGATAAGCTCACAGGCGGCAGCTTCACCATCAACATGGTTTCTTTGACCGACGAAGACCTGGAAGGCGAATATAAAGGCAAACTGGAAGGCCACCTGAAGTCTGATGATTTCTTCGGTACAGAAAACCATCCGGAAGCCAAGTTCGTCATGACGAACGTAAAGCCAAAAAGTGGTAATACCTATGAAATTACCGGAGACCTAACGATTAAAAACATCACCAAACCAGTAACTTTCCCAGCTACTGTTCAAATCAAAAAAGACAAGGTGACAGCAGATGCTACGATCAAGATTGACCGGACGAAATACGATATCCGCTACAACTCCGGTAACTTCTTTGATGGCTTGGGTGATAAAATGATCTATGATGAATTTGAACTAAAAGTTTCATTGGTGGCCAACCAGCAATAACCGGCACATCAGCTTTATTCATCACATACTATAGGGGCTGTCTGCACAGGATGGCCTTTTTTTATATTCTATTGAGGGTGTTTTTTTACCTCAACCTCTGATACGCATATCTCTGCGCTTAAATTCTTTATAATACTTTCGCCTGCCCAAATGATACCAGATAGCCAGACTTACAGAAACAACCGCAATGGCAATGATGACAAAGTTGAATGCTTCGGGCTGCATGTCCATTGGCACAAAATAGAAAATACAAAATACGACCAGCAAAGAGACAGAAATTACCAGCCCACGCATGGTATGTTGCCGAAAGGAAGCTCTAAGCTCCTCATTGCTCTGTTGTTCTAACGATGCACTCATAGTATCTATAAGCTATACTTTGTGGTGAATGTTTCAGAAAGGTTGCCCATGTGTAAGCTGCATCAGTTGCCGTCCTACAAAAGGCATTCTCTTCAATACCTGCACACCTACAGAGGAAGTGTAAGTACTGCCAAACAGCTTTTGCGTATGCCGACCTACCCAAAGGCGTGTAGCAAACAACTTGTACCACTGCCTGCTGTACGTTTCTTCCAGCACATTTCTATCGAAGTGGCCAGTGCGGTAGTACCTGATGATTGATTCTGACAGTATCTTTGCCGAATGAATAGCCATCGCCATCCCGTTGCCACAAAGCGGAGTGATCAGCCCGGCAGTATCGCCCGACATCAGGATGTGTTGTTCTACCGGTTTTTTGGGAGCGAAAGAAATCTCGTTGATTACTTCCGGCTTATCAAACAAAAAGGTGGCATTGTCAAATATCTCCTTCAAGAAAGGATTTTTGCAGAGTACCGCCTCCTCCATCGCCTGTATGCTGCCGTATTTTCTAAGCACATGGCGCGAACCCAGGTAGCACAAGTTGTACCTTTCATCTTCTACACAGCTAATGCCACAGTAGCCTCCCTGAAAATTGTGCAACGCAATATAATCGTTCGGAAAATCCGTTTTAATATGATATTTGACACCAATATAAGGTGATTTATGGTTGATAAAATCCCTTTCCAGGTTTTTATCCAGCCGCGATCTTTTGCCATAAGCACCAATGACCAACTGGGCTGTAATTTTTTCTTCCTGGGACAGCAAAACCTCAAAAACTCCATTGACATAGCTTACATCCTGTACTTGTGTATCCAGGCGAAACTCCGCTCCTGCCCTTTTGGCCCGTTCATATAAAAATTGATCCAACGTATAGCGGCTGATGCCAAACCCGCCCAGGTCCAGGGGCATTTTTACATTGCTTCCTGTGCAGGAACTCAGCATAAAATGCCTGATAGCCGACGGGTTTTGCGCTACGGGATAGGCATCTATAGATTGCAGAAAAGGCACTACTTCGTTGGAAATATATTCTCCGCATACTTTATGGTATGGATAAGACTTACGCTCGATGAGCAACACTTCCAGACCGGCATCTGCCAGTTGTATGGCGTTGATCAGGCCTGCCAGCCCACCACCAATGATAATGACATCCTTCTGCAATGATTTGATGAATTTGATACCAAAAATTTTTTTATTGATGCCATATCAGGCTATTTCTTGTTGCTTTTCTATCTTCTGCTCCTTTTCCTCAAAGCAAATGATGCGCTTCGCCATACCCGGAAATATGAATCCGTGAAATGGAAACACAGACCACCAATACAACCGGCCCGCCAGTCCATGTGGACGGTAAGTAGCAGTTTGCAGTAAATAGCACTGTTCATTTTCACTGATAACCTTAAATTCCAGCCACGCCTCACCTGGTAGCTTCATTTCAGCAAACAACAACAATCGCCCTTCGGCTTTGTCTGCCACCAGCACTCGCCAGAAGTCCAGCGCGTCGCCTGCCAGGAGTTCGTTTTCGCTTCTGCGTCCTCTTCTCAAGCCCACACCTCCTACAAGTTTATCTAAAAAACCCCTTACTTCCCATAAAAATCCAAGATAGTACCAGCCTCTTTTTCCCCCGATACTCCATATGTTCTCAATCACCTGTTCTCTGGGTTTACTGAAAGCCATTTTTCGAACATCGTCATAAATGCCATATTCTGGTACTTTTATATGCTCAAACAAATCGATGCCGATACGCGTGCCATTCAGAGAATCTTTCCAACTAGATACAACCTCATTTTGCCCGATACGCTGAAATGCCCTTGCTACTGCTTCTTTGTAAGAAATAAGCTCTTCTATTTGCACTACATCCGCTATACTACGATGCTGCACTACTACTTCGTTCTTCATGCTGTCTACCAGGCTTTTTGCCAGAAAAAAAGAAGTGTTGGTGATAAAATAAAGCCACAAAGACGAAATGTGAGGCGACAAAACGGGCACAGTAATGATGTGCCTTCTTAGTCCCCTCACTTGTGCAAAACGGAGCAGCATTTCCTTGTAGGTAAGGATATCAGGACCACCTATGTCGTAGACTTTGTTATAAGCAGCTTCTTTTAGCAAAACGCCGTCCAGGTATTGCAGCACATTACGCAGTGCAATAGGCTGACACCTTGTTCTTAGCCATTTGGGAGCCACCATCACCGGAAGTTTTTCTACCAGATCGCGGATGATCTCAAAAGAGGCGCTGCCAGAGCCAATGATGATGGCTGCCCGGAGCACGGTTGTAGGTATTTGGCTTTTGAGCAAAATGGCTTCTACATTCTTTCTGGATTGCAAATGTTTTGACAAGTGCTGATCGTTGACAATACCACTCAGATAAACCACATGCTTGCATTTGGTGCGTTGCAGCGCATGTACAAAATTATTAGCAGCTGTAATTTCCAACGCTTCAAATTTGGAAGAACTGCCCATCGAGTGCACCAAGTAGTAAGCGGCATCAATATCTTCCGGCATATTTCTGAGGGTTTCTTCTTTAAGCAGGTCTGCTTCAAAAATTTCCAAACTATTTTCAATAGCTTTGTCTATTTTTATGCGGCGTTTATCGCGTACCAGACAAACTACTTCATGCTCATTGCTGATCAGCACCGGCAACAAACGCATACCAATATAGCCATTGGCTCCTGTGAGCAAAATTTTCATAGCAATCCGGATTTCGTATATGGTAATCTAACCATTTGTTTTTCAATCTGTTTAAAAAAAGGATCATATCGTTAAACGTTTTTAAAAGCATATAAATATATTTAGGATGATCTTATTATTTAACTGATAATTTATCTACCTGGACTTGTGATAGGGAACCGCATCCTGTAGATTTACCAAAACAACCTCAAAACAAGATGACGGCACGCATCGTCCTATTTTTGCTGTTACCAGTCTGTTTTTTTGCTTGCGATTCGTCAAGTAGTACAGGCAACAACAACTTGGAAAATATACTTCAGGATACTCCGGAGCACGTTTCTTACCAGAAGATAGGAAGTATAGAACGCCTTGATGCTGAGCTGGATCAGTTGCTGGATACAACCGCACGGTTGGAGATACTGGCTGAAGGGTTTGGCTGGAGCGAAGGGCCGGTATGGATACCTCAGGATAATTATCTACTCTTTTCAGATGTGGTTAACAACAAAATATACAAATGGAAAGAAGGCGATAGTACCACGCTTTATCTCGATCCTTCCGGCTTTACTGGTACTTCCTCCGAAAGTAAAGAACCTGGGTCGAATGGCTTGACATTAGACAGAAATGGAAAGTTGGTATTATGTCAGCATGGCAACCGGTGCATTGCCCGCATGGAAGCACCTCTCACCCAGCCGAAGGCTATATACGATACTATTGTTGATGCTTATGAAGGCAAAAGGTTCAACAGCCCTAACGACCTGATCTATATGAGCAACGGAGACCTCTACTTTACAGACCCCCCCTATGGATTGCCAGGCGGTATGGATAGCCCTGACAAAGAACTGGATTTTCAGGGAGTGTACCGGTTCGACGCAGGAGACAGTACCCTGCACCTGCTCACCAAAAAACTAAGCAGACCCAATGGCATAGCAGTCTCTGCTAGTGGAGAAACCTTGTATGTAGCAAATTCAGACTCGGAAAACGCCGTCTGGATGGCTTATGATATCAAAAAGAATGGTGATATAGAGAATGGCCGCGTGTTTTACAATGCTACTCATGAGGCAAAAACAGCTAAAGGTCTGCCTGATGGACTAAAGATACATAGCAAGGGGTACCTTTTTGCTACAGGTCCGGGAGGCATCTGGATACTTACCACAGCAGGCAAACACATTGGCACCATCAAAACAGAAGTGCCAGCTGCCAACTGTGCCTTTAATAGCAATGAAACCGCCCTGTACATTACGGCTAGTAACTATCTGCTAAGGTTAAACCTTAAAATGGATAAACTTTAGCATTCGCCGAATTATGTATAATTTTGTAAGAATATAATAGGATAATTATGAAAGACGTTGCGCTCGGCATAGACATAGGTGGTACCAACACGAAGTTTGGTTTTGTAGACAAAGAAGGAAACATGTATGGTGAAACTTCTATTTCTACTGTAAAAACTCCTCCGGGTGATGTGGATGCTTTTCTCAAATACCTGTACAAAGAAATAGAAGTATTGCGAGAGCAAATCCAGGAAGACCTTAACATTGTAGGCGTAGGCATCGGAGCACCTAATGGCAATTACTTTACAGGTACTATTGAATATGCACCTAACCTGTCTTTTCAGGGAATTGTAGATTTGGTAAAGCTCTTCAAGCGTTACTACGATGTGCCGATGGTATTGACCAATGATGCTAATGCAGCCGCTATCGGAGAGATGATCTATGGCGGAGCACGCAACATGAAAAACTTTATCATGGTTACCCTGGGTACCGGTCTGGGAAGTGGCTTTGTAGCCAATGGAGAACTTATCTATGGTAATGATGGGTTTGCTGGCGAAATGGGGCATATACTACAAGATCCGGAAGGGAGAGTATGTGGCTTGGGTCGCAAAGGGTGCCTAGAGGCGTATGTATCAGCTACGGGTATCAAAAGAACCACTTTCAGGCTATTAGCCGATATGAATGCCGAAAGCCCGCTCCGGGATATAAGCTACAACCAGCTGACAGCCGCCATGATCACCGAGCAAGCGTTGAAAGGTGATCCTATTGCCTGTGCAGCTTTTGAAGAAACGAGCCGCCTGCTTGGTCAGAAACTATCAGATATGGTGGCTATTTTTAGTCCTGAAGCTATATTTCTGCTGGGAGGGCTGGCAAAAGCAGGTGACCTGCTGTTTAAGCCAACTAAGGCATACATGGAGCAATACATGTTTCAGGTGTTCAGAGACAAAGTAGTGATATTGCCTTCTGCACTCGAAGACAGAAATGCTGCTGTGCTGGGTTCCAGTGCACTTGCATGGAAAGAAATCGGCATCAAAGTGGACTGATCTTAAATCTATTTAAAGCAAAAGCACTATTATTTAGTCAAAGTCGTAGCCAAAAGGAGTAAAGCTAAGCTTCATCAACTTGAAATGCTGCAAGCCAAAGGGAATACCGATGATGGTGACGCACAGGGCAAGGCCCAGTATCAGATGTGTGAGGGTAATCCAGAAACCTCCCAGCAATATCCACAAGACATTTAGCAACGTAGACATGCCTGATCCGGTATTCTCATTATTTTTCACCTCTTTTCCAAAAGGAAACAGGCCTGCTACTGCCAGTTTAAACGATTGAATACCAAAGGGAATGCCTACAATGGTAAGGCACATCAACACACCTGCCACCAGGTATTCTATAGCTGTGATAAAGCCACCAAAAATAATCCAGAGTATATTACCTATTAGATTCATATTAATTAAACTACACATCATACTTGCTTGTTTGCGAACTGTGGTGCAAAACACTAAAAAGCGTTCTGGCAAGGAAGTATGGGAAACGATATAAAAAGCTTCCAACAGAAAAAGCCAGCTATAATATAATTCATAACTGGCTTTTTTGCTTTAAGGAAAGCCTGGATTAAAGGCTCAGACTTGGGTCAGTGACCATTACTTTGAGGTCGGATAAAGCAACCTTTACATTTTCCTGCTGGCCAATAACAAGATTGATAGTAGAAGGAAGTACAGTTTGCTGACGAAGAATTTTACTATATTCGTCTAATATTTGTAGTTCATATTTTAGACAATTAGTAAGGGTAATATCTACATTGTTTAAAATGAAAAGTATTTCAGAGTTTTCAAACGCTTCTTGTATAGGACCGGAAACCTGGCGGGATATGATAGGTTCACCTCCCAGGAATCTGATTTCTTCTTTAATAGATTTTTTAAAGTTCTCTCTTTGTTCAGCCAAACTCATTAACCATCCTTTTAGAGTAGGCTGATCTACGTCTTCAGCTATTTTTTGATACCCTCTCTTAGAATCACAATTTTTTTCCAGCAAGTTATTTAAGGTACTTACTACTTCTGATTTTTTGTTCATTATTCTGTTGTTTTTATTGCTTTTATTTTAAAAAGCTATTTACTATTAATATATACGTAAAATTGTATGTAAAAAGTATAATACTATTAATAGAATTTCAAAAACCGTTCCGATATACACAAAACAAATAAAATTAAACGGTCTTAGGTAAAACAGAGGGAAATTATAAATTACCTTTCTGACTACCTTTAATATTTTATATGGTATTTAGCATATATTATACTATAAGCTTGCTGTAATAGTACTTATTAATAAAAGATACCATAACAGATGTAATATTAAAATATTATATTAATAATAACAATATATAAGATATAAAATAGATAAAAATATAGCTTATTAAAAACTTTATTCTGCAATTTTAACTTTAACAAAAATTTAATCATTAGTGGTCTAATTCCCCGAGGCTCTGCCTCGGAAAAATGGGTCCAGGGTTCTACCCTGGGGTTTAATACCTTTTATTATAATATTTACTGTTTCTATTTCTTCATTTGTTTCATCTTATCATTTAGCAAAGATTGGGGAACTTATGTGAGAAGATGTGACCTTTCTCATCGATCAAATTGCTGATTCTACCAGGAAGTACTCCTGTTTTCTAGCTATCTGCAATAATCCTTCTTATTCCTATCTCAAGTTAAGATACAGATGTAAGGTAAACTCAAAATAGAAAGCTCTTTGGTTGCTGGCATTGAGTACCTTGGCCTAAAAAAATGAGCATGAGAAAAATAACTTTACTGCTGTTGAGCCTGTATGTAGTTATAACAGGTTGTCAGGATATTGAGAAATTTACAGAGTTTAATATGAAATATAGGAGTGCGGTGACCGTACCTAAAAGCACCATCCTGGATTTCCCTATCATGCTAAAGACACCAGATATGAAAACCAATGCCGAATCTCAGTTTGCTGTTAATGATACCAGAAAAGATATGATAGAAGAGATTAGGCTCACAGACCTAATACTCACTATTAGTTCGCCAGAAGAACAAACATTCAGTTTTTTGAAATCTATTACTGTCTATATTAATGCTGAAGGGATGGATGAGATACAGGTAGCCATCCGGAGTAATATTGATAATAACACAGGTAGCGTCATCTCCCTGGAGCCAACTAACCAGGATTTGAAGGATTACATCAAAAAAGACAAGTTTTTGCTACGGGTAGAAACAGTTACGGATGAAACAATATCCAAAGATGTAGCTATAGACATAGTCTCAGATTTTTTTGTAAATGCAAAAATCCTTGGGTTATGATGAAGTGATATTTGATCTCAGGAAGCAACAATATCATTACCTATAAAAGAAAGTAATTTTCAAAAGAGCCTGTTTACTAGCAATGTCTGCGTAGTATACAGGCTTTTATAGTTTACATTAAACATTATTTGTATTAAATTAAGGGCTTAAACAATTTAGTTATCAAATTTTACACCTCACCTTAAATGAAAAAACAATCTAACAAGGGCAATATGCACCGCCGCGATTTCCTGAAGGGCGCATCTTTGTCTGCCGCTTCATTCATGATTGTACCTCGCTATGTATTAGGAGGCCGGGGTTTCACAGCTCCAAGCGATATGGTAAACGTAGCTGCCATCGGTGCCGGAGGCATGGGAGCCGGCAATATGAGTAACCTGGTTAGCCAAAATATTGTAGCCCTGGCTGATGTAGACTGGAATCGCGTGAAGGAGTCTGTCAGTGACGATAATCGTGCCGAACTTCGGAAAAAGTATGAGCAGGCAAAATGGTACAAGGACTTCCGCGAAATGCTCGACAAGCACAAGGATATCGATGCCGTAGTAGTAGCAACGCCCGATCACTTCCATGCAGTAGCTGCCAATACAGCCATGAAAATGGGCAAGCATGTATATGTGCAGAAGCCTTTGACCCATTCGGTAAACGAAGCCCGTACACTGCTCAAAACTGCCAAAGACACTGGCGTTGTTACGCAAATGGGCAACCAGGGCCACTCCAGCGATGATGCGCGGCGTATCAACGAATGGATACAGGCAGGTGTCATCGGCCCTGTACGCGAAGTACATGTCTGGACCAACCGGCCTATCTGGCCACAGGGTATTCCGAGGCCGCAAAAATCTGTTGATCTGCCCAAAGACCTGGGTTGGGACAATGCTGCTGTACGCGACCGTATCACAAAAGCCATCAGCACTGATCCAAAAATGCCTAAAGATCTGGCATGGGATATTTTTCTGGGACCCGGTCCCAAAAGAGACTATCACCCTGTTTATCATCCTTTCAACTGGCGGGGTTGGGCAGACTGGGGCGTTGGCGCACTGGGAGACATGGGTGCCCACCTTATCGACCATCCTTACTGGGCACTCGACCTCACTTATCCGGAAACGGTGAACGCTACCTCTACGCCGTGGGGCGGGCAGGGCGACGACCTGGCTACTTATCCGCTTTCTACTACGGTGCATTATGGTTTTCCTAAACGCGGCACTATGCCCGCAGTCAATATGCACTGGTACGATGGTGGGTTGATGCCTCCGCGTCCCGAGCATCTTCCGGATGAGGTTAAGCTTGATCCAACAGGAGGGGTTATTTTTGTGGGAGAAAACGGTATTCTGATGAACGAAACGTATGGCGCAAATCCTACGATTTATCCCGAATCACTCAGAAGTGAAGCTGAAAAAGTGCCTCAAAAATATACCCGTATCAAAGGAGGCCGTGATGCCCACGAGATGAACTGGATACGCGCCATCAAAGGAGAGGAAAAAGCAAGTTCCCCATTTGAATATGCCTGCAAGCTTACAGAAACGATGCTACTAGGCGTAGTAGCTCTCCATACACCAGGGCAGATGCTTCGGTACGATGGAGAAAAAATGGCATTTACCAATAACGATGAAGCCAATAAATACCTTAAACGTGACTATCGACAAGGCTGGAGCCTCGCTTGATATTTTTTTAATACCCTGGAGAAGCGACGCATCGCTTCTCAACAAGAAAGCCAAGCATTTATGCTTGGCTTTCTTTACTTCAATCGCATCAATGATGATGGCTATTTTTTAGCTCCTTCTTTAGAAGGCGCAGGTGTGATGCCCAGTTCTTTCAATACCAAGTCAGATATATTGGCTTCTTTTTCATCTTTCACATAGATCAACACAGGATTTCCGCCTACATCAGGTGCTAGAATATGGGTATAATTATTTGCTTTTGCTACCTTATCGATGGCAGCCTGAATTTTGTCGTACACAGGGGCTAACAGTTCCTGTTCTTTTTGTTGCAGTTTCAGTTGAGCATCTTGTTGGTCTTTCTGAATTTGCTGCTGCAATTCACTAAGTTCCTGCTCTTTTTTGGCACGGGCTTCTTCTGTCATAGTAGTTGCACCTGCCTGGTATTGCTGCAACTGCTGTTGAAATCCGCTCATGGTAGCGTTGATTTTATTGGAAAGCTGCTTCTGAAAACCCTGGAGTTCTGACTCTATGGATTTAGCTTCAGGCATTTGGCTCACAATATAGGAAGTGCTTGCGTAACCAATCTTAACATTTTGTGCATTGGCGCAGAAACTTACAAATGCCAGTGCAAAACCTATCAATACAAATTTGATGTTCATTATATACTTCAAGTTAAACATAATATACTCTTTTACATTTATTTAGATTGCTGTGTAGCGTCTTCTTTTTCTCCCAGTCCAAGTTCATCCAGTACGTAGTCTGTATAGTCGTGGATAGGATCGGTATAGATCATCACCAGGTCTGCCGACTTATCAAACACAATCTGTAGCTTCTGGTCTTTGGCTACTTTCTCTACTGCCTCAAAAACTTCATCCTGTAGCGGCTTGATCAATTCTTTTTTCTTGAGATAATACAAACCCTCATAGCCAAATACTTTATTCTGATACTCTTTCAGCGTCTTTTCCTTTTCTCTTATGGTAGCAATACGCTCACTACGCATTTCCTCTGTTAGCAACACTTCTTCTGCCTGATAGGCACTGTACATATCATCCACTTCTTTCTGCATATTTAGAACTTCCTGCTCCCAGCCACTGGCCAGTGTCTGAATCTCACCCTGCACTTTCTGGTAATCCGGCATTTTGCCTAAAATAAAATCTGTATTGACATAACCGAATTTTTGTCCAAAAGAAGTGCCTGGTATGATACAGGCACCCAAAGTTACAAAAACAAATAAAAATGTGCAGGGTAATCTTCTAAATATGTTTGGCATTGTTATACGACCCAGCTGTTAAATTATCTAATCTGTTGCCCGATTCTAAAGTGAAACTCCGGGCCATGGGCCCCTGTTTCGCCAGGCAAGGCATCAAATCCATATCCCCAATCTACACCTAACAGACCAAAGGCGGGCATAAAGATTCTGGCACCTACACCAGCAGATTTATATAGTTTGAACGAATCATACTCATTGAACCGGCCAAAAGTATTTCCACCTTCTGCAAAGCCCAGCAGATAAATAGTAGCTGATGGATTAGGGGATACCAGATAGCGCAATTCCATAGAAAATTTGTTATAAGTAATACCACCTTGTGCTCCATCGAAAGTTTCAGCACCGGATGGTGTAATGCTACCATCTGGATATCCGCGCAACCCGATAATCTCTCTGGCTACCTGGAACCCTGTATTCATCCCTGATCCTCCTAATGAGAAACGCTCAAAAGGAGCTACTATTTGATTGTCTTTGTAAGAACCAAAGAAACCAAAGTGTACATTGGTATTAAGCACCAGGTTTTTAGCCAGTTGCGTATAATGACTAGCATCAAACATCCATCGGTGGTACTCTAACCACTTATAAGGTGTGACACCAGCATCAGTGTTATCTGTTGCTTGATTATCTTTAAATGCTGAATAAGGAGGCGTAAAACTGGCTTCCAGAGAGATGGAAGATCCATTGCGTGGGAACATAGGATTGTCAATGCTATTTCTGGCAATAACATTACTCAGCATAATACTGTTAGAAGCTCCTGTAGTATAAGGTCTACCTTCATATCTAAGGCCGATATCGTATTTATCTATTTCATAAAGACGATACATCAATGTGGTGCTTAATGTGAAGTAGTCATCCGGCCATTTCAATCTTCTGCCCAAACCTATGCTGGCGTTGGTCATTTTTAAGAATCCTTCATTGGCACTTCCGTAGCCATAGTTTCCACCATATCCACCGCCAAAACCACCACCACCAAAACCACCACCACCGTAGCCTCCGTATCCACCTCCATATGGATTTCTTTGGGCCCCGGTTCTGGAAATAATCCTGGATAAACCAATAGTAAGGTTGGTAGGTTTTTTGCCGCCCAGCCAGGGTTCGGAGAAAGTAGCCGAATAACTCTGGTAGAATTTACCGTTGGATTGTACCCTCAGTGATAGCTTTTGCCCGTCGCCCACCGGCAATGGGCGCCACTTATTAAAATGTGGTATGTTTCTGACCGAGAAATTGTTGAATACCAATCCCAGAGTACCTACAAAGCCATAGTAACCTCCCCATCCGCCCGAAAGCTCTATCTGGTCGCTCGGCTTCTCTACCAGAGAATACTCGATATCCACGGTTCCATCTGCCGGGTTGGGAACAGGATTAATACCAATCTGTTCGGGATCAAAGTAACCTAGCTGAGAAAGCTCACGCTCGGTACGAATTAGCTCGCTTCTGTTGAATTTCTCACCAGGCAATGTCCTAATCTCTCTTCTGATCACATGGTCGTTGGTTCGGTCATTGCCGGTAATGATCACTTTTCTGATAGATGCTTGCTCTCCTTCCTGAATACGCATCTCCACATCTATAGAGTCACCTTCTACATTGACCTCCACAGGTATCACATTGAAGAACAGGTAGCCGTTGTCCATATACAGTGAACTCACGTCTGTTCCGCTAGGATTGAAGTTTAATCTCTTGTTCAGGTTCTCCAAATCGTACACATCGCCTTTGTCAATACCCAAAAACTGGTTGAGTATGCCATCTTTGTAGATGTAATTGCCCGTCCAGAGAATATCGCGGAAGTAATATTTTTGCCCCTCGTCTACTGTAATGTCAATGCTGATGGTATTATCACCAGATCGGTACACACTGTCTGATACAATAGCTGCATCGCGGTATCCTTTTGAATTATAAAAAGTGATTATACTATTTTTATCTTCTGCAAAATCGTCTTTAATAAATTTTGAGCCATTGAAGAAGTTCAGCTTTGCATGCTCATTCACATAGCTTTTCAGATCGTCAATACTTTCATCTTCCTGCTTGGTAATAAAATTTTTAACTTCTCTACCATTGGCATGAATGATACGGCTTATGATATCTTCCACCAGGGTGAAGCGCACCTTTTCGTGCGTATTTTTCATTTTGCCTTTCAGCTTTTTGTCGCTGAATTCCTCATTACCTTCAAAATAAATCCGTTTGATGCCAACTTTTTCGTTTTTGTCTATGTCAATGATCAACGCAATACTGTTGGCAAGTAGTGAATCTGCCTTTTTCTCGATATTAACGTCTACATTAAGAAAGCCTTTGTCAACGAAGAAATTCTGTACAGTCAGCCTGGCCCTGTTTAGCAATGCATCGTCTACAATCTGCCCGCGGATCAGCTCCAGATCATCGTCAATTTCTGTTTTCTGGCTCTTGCTGATACCTTTTAGTTCAATGCGGCTTAGGCGGGGCTTTTCTGTCAGATTGATGGCAAGGTATATTTTGTCTCCCTCAATTTTGCTGGCCGACACGGATACATCACCCAGTATCTTTTGCTTCCACAATTTTTTAATTGCATCGCTGATTTCCGGCCCTGGTACCTGCACACTGTCGCCTACCTCAAGGCCGGATAAAGAAATAAGGGCATTTTCATTTAGTCCTTTCGCACCTACTACCTCGATACCAGCTATCTCATACACTTTGGGGTTGGTGTAGTCTATCTCGGTACTGGCACTTTGCTGCTGATTACGTCTGCCTATCCCTATCTGTGCATAGGCTTCGTTTGCAGTAAGAATTGCTGCAAAAACACATAATAAGCAATAAATATTTTTCATAGGATCTTACGATTTTACTTGCTCACTAATTTTACCAAACCTTCGTTCGCGCCGCTGATACGCCAGGATAGCTTCATACAAATCTTTTCGTCTAAAATCAGGCCAAAGTACATCTGTAATATATAGTTCTGTATAAGCAATTTGCCAGAGCAGAAAGTTGCTCACCCGCATTTCGCCACTGGTTCTGATCAGCAATTCGGGATCAGGAATGTTGCTTGTGCACAAGTAATCAGAGAGCATACTTTGAGAGATATCCTCGATAGCTATCTGTTGCGATACGGCTTTTTTTGCTATTTCTCTTACTGCCTCCACAATTTCCCAGCGTCCGCTATAGTTGAGGGCTAGTAATAGTGTCAAACCGGTATTTTCTTTTGTTAGTTCAATAGCTTCGCGCAATTCCTGTCTACAGGCTGATGGCAGGCTTTCCACATCGCCGATGGTGTCGAGCCGTACATTGTTTTTTGTCAATGTTTTGAGTTCGCTTTTAATGGTGGTGACTAAAAGATGCATCAACGCATCCACTTCTATTTTCGGCCGTGCCCAGTTTTCTGTAGAAAAGGCATAAAGTGTTAAATATTTTATACCAAGCTCTGCACACCCCTCTGTTGCTGCCCTCACTGCCTCAATAGCATTTTGATGCCCATATACCCGTTCTGCACCTTTGGTTTTTGCCCATCGGCCGTTTCCATCCATGATAACAGCGATATGTTGAGGCAAATTGTTGGTGTCTATTTTTTCTTTCATAATTATGCCATGCCAAATCAAAATGCAATGTACAAAATTGCTTCTTTTTATTCTACTTTTTTAACGCTATGGCAATTAGTTGAATTGATAGGGACAAGGAATGGTATAAAAGGTATAGCTTAAGGACAACCCTATAAAATAATACCAGTCTGCGGTATGCTCATCTCCATAAGCATAATCTTTGATCCTGAGATCACTGCCGGAAATATTGTCGATATAGTCTGTAAATGTCTTTCTGATACCTGCTTCAAGGCCAATGTGCCATTCCCGGTTGAGAATATATTTGAATCCCAGACCAAAAGGAATCACCGGCTGCACGCTGCTGTAACTTTCTGTCTTTTGCTCATGAGGCCCCAAAAAGGCAACACCGGCACCAATAAAAAAATAAGGCGACCACCTGAGCAGGTTGATATTTTCTTTATAATCCAGAAAATAATATTCTACAACCCCGCTAAGCTCGAAGATGCCGATCTGAAAGGCCGTATCTCTCTGTTGCGCAAGTGCGTCATAGGGCAAGCGGTCGCTGCCAGACAATGCTCCTCCGCTCAGACTTATTTTGCCGCTCAGATAATTATTAAAATTTCTGCGATAAAAGACTGTTCCTCCCGGGCGGACGTTTGAGATTTGAAAATCGCGGGACAGATCACCTGTATAATTAAAGCCGCCCAAACCAGCCCCTATTTCGTCTTTTTGTGCCTGTACTTCCACATTTATCAGAAAAAGTAGGGCACATAAAATAAAACTACCGGAAAACAGGCAGGCACACGGCCGTTTAAATGATTTAAACAAAGCTTTTATCTAATTTAAGGGTTCCCAACGTATATCTACAACTCTCAACCTGTGTGTTTTGGTATAATTGGCAAAAAAATATGTCACCTGATTTGAAGCAGATGGGTTTAGCCTCTCATATAAAAGTAAAAGGCCAAGTACACTACTTAGCCTTTGAGACGATAAAGATCGTAGATATATATTACAACTAAAAATTCCTGCTTACCGATTTTTTCTGGCGAAAGGGCTTTTTCCTATCATAATAACCAGCCGACACGTAGTTGTCAGAAAAATATCATTGTCATTCGGGCTACCTCTGATCTGACCGGGGTCCCCATAGCCATTCAGCAGCAGATAATCTCTTCCGTCTGCACCTGTATACCGCACTACATTATTATTAAATTCTTCTACGGTATTGATCAGCCGCTCTTTTCCACTAACAGCATCCACAGGTTCCAGCGATCTGTCAGACATCACTTTTGCCAGGTCACTTTCCAGCAAGCCTTTATCTGCATAGTTTTTACTTACATCATCCAGGTAATCTGTAAAAAGATAGCGATAACTGGTTTCTAGCTCTATATCCATAATCTGGTTGATTCTGAATCTCATACCCACTCCCATAGGAATACTAAACTGAAACTGGCTGTATGCATTTTCTATTCCTTCAGTATGCAACGGGGCCAGTGCTACCCACTTTCCTGCTTCCGGTAAGACTACAGGCTCACTGCCGGCATATAACATGGCTTGCTCAGGTACCTTTGCTTTTGGGTTGTGGTGAAAGATTGATATACCGCCGAATATATAAGGGGTGAATCCGGGCCGAAGCATCAACGATTTTGCTTGCGGAAACAAATCCCATACGCCTACTATCGATAGGTCTTTGATATTATTTCTGAATTGAAGGTTTCTTGCATACCTCAGCGCAGCGTATTCGTTCTGAGGGTCAGCTACTTCATAATCGCTGCTGCTGATCCGCCCGTATAAAAAGGCTGCCCGCACGCTGAGAGCAGAATTTAGCCGTATGCTGGAAGAGAGACCCAGACCGGGTCTTGTAAAAGTGATGTCTGTACTGGTGATGTTGGTTTTAGGCACAATATCACCAAAATAATTGAGCGCATTAAGAGAGACACCTAATGTTACATACTCTCGTGCATTAGAGATGATGTATTTCTTACCAGTAAAGTTGGCTGTTCTGTTGTTTTGTGTTCTGTACTGACGTTTTTTCTGCTTATGATGTCTACTGCTTCTGTTAAATTGAGCAGAGGCATCATAGGCAAATGAAAGGCATATACATACTAAAATCAGGAAGAATCCTTTGATGTGTTTTTGCATCGTTTGAGATGGTTTTCAATACAATGCGTAATTACGATGAATTTAACTGCCTGGCAATCTATAAAATATTAATTCCTTACATCCAGTCCCCAGTTGAGTTTTTGTCTTAATGTCTTCAGAAAACTATCTCCTTCAAACTTCAGTAACTTAACTTTAAAGGAGCTTTTTCTGATACTGAGTTTTTTAGAATCCTGTACGATATTGTATGAGCGTGAGTCTAAAGAGAGCAAAAAGTTTTCGCTGCGGCTCTCAATCTCTACACTTACTATGCTTTCATCGGAGATGACCAAAGGCCTCACCGTGAGGTTATGAGGGCTTATAGGAGTGATGATCAGGTTGTGGGATTGAGGCGAAACCACGGGGCCACCACAGCTCAGTGAATAGCCTGTTGAGCCTGTTGGGGTCGCAATGATCAGCCCATCTGCCCAGTATGAATTGAGATACTGTTTGTCTACATAGGTGTGTACTACGATCATCGACGAAGTATCCTTTTTGATGACGGTGATTTCGTTGAGTGCAAAGTTGAGGCCATCGGGCAGCTCAATATCACCTTCAAACTCCACCAGTGTCCGGTACTCATAGCTGTAATGCTGCTGATAAAGTGCCTGTACAGCTTCTTTGATATGATCTTGCGACACGGTAGCCAAGAAGCCGAGTCGGCCTGTATTTACGCCCAAAATGGGTGTTTCCTTAGTACCTACCTGGGTAACGGTTTCCAGTAAGGTGCCATCTCCCCCAATGCTAATGGTAAAGTTTACATCCGGCACCCCGTCTTTCTCATAGTACGTATGACAGTCGGATACTTTTAGAGAGGTATCCTGAAGCAGATTCCGGAGAGGTGACGACAGGAAGATTTCAGTATCTTTAGCAGTTAGCGCTTCAAGTAGCGTGGCAATGTATGGGAAACTACTTTCGTTTACCTTTCTTCCATGAATAGCAACTTTCATATGTTAGTAGGATTGTGTCGTTCAGTAGTCCCGTATACAACAGGTTACATATCAAGGTATCTCATGAGGGCATCCAGGCGTTCTT
This sequence comes from Cyclobacteriaceae bacterium, assembly GCA_958296015.1. Lineage (GTDB taxonomy): Bacteria > Bacteroidota > Bacteroidia > Cytophagales > Cyclobacteriaceae > JAJNNC01. The sequence goes on along the minus strand of CATQIH010000014.1, from coordinate 246,019 downwards.
TTTCGTAAGAAACCACCACTTCCTCCTGATACAGACCCACTACGTGATAATTAAACCTGTTGAGTGTAGATACGATGTGCGATACATTGGTTTTATCCAGCTTCAGGGTTACCTCGATATGGTTACTATCGCCCCGAACAGTTTCCAGCTGACAGGCGATTACTTTAGCATTTTCAGACTCTACCAGTCTTGTAATCTCTGACAATGTATAGTCTATTTGTTTTAAAGACAACACAATGATGCTTCCCGAAGTTTGTACGCCATAGGTATTGGCAAAGGCACGAAAGAGTTCGCTATAGGTGATGGTGCCTATATATTTTTCTTCCCTGTCCAGTACGGCCAGCATACCGTGTTCGCAGGTGCTGATGATCTTTACCACTTCGTAAAAATGCTGATCAGCATAAGCGGTGCAGTTTGTAACTTTCAGGGGGTAATCGCCAATGATAGCACTTTCTGACACTGCACTGTATAATATTTCTTCTTCCAGGAACCCTTTAAATACGCCATCTTCCAGCACTGGCAGCTGGTGGACATCCTGCGCGTCCATAATAGAAGAAGCACGGGCAATATTGTCATGCATGTTCAATACTGGAATATTAGCATCAATTAGTTCTATAGCGATCATACCAGGGTTGTTTCATTAAGAAATTCTTCTAATATAGCATTAAACTCCTTCGAATGCTCCATCATAGGAGCATGGCTGCACTGGTCTATAAACCGAAGTTTCGAGTGAGCTATCAGCCGGTTGAACTCATGTGCTACCATGGGCGGAGTAATCGTATCATTGAGGCCCCATACCAACAAAGTAGGTACTTCAATTCTGTGCAATTCTCCCGACAGGTTGTGCCTTTGGGCAGACTTAGCGATGCCTACAATAGCCATACACTTTGGTATACTGGTTGTGGTTTCAAAGACTTCATCGATGTATTCTTTAGAAACCGTAGCAGGATCATAAAAGGTATACTCTACTCTTTCTTTGATATATTCATAACTCCCTCTTTTGGGAAAAGACCCTCCCATAGAGTTTTCAAATAGCCCCGAACTACCGGTGAGCACAAGTCGGCTAACACTATCCGGATTGTTGAGGGTAAAGATCAGGCCAATATGCCCACCCAGCGAATTGCCCATAATGGTGAGATGTGTCAGGTGCATGGTTGCCACAAAATCCTCTAGGAAACGCGTAAGGCTTGTCAGGCTGTCTTTTCTGATAGGCAAATTGTACAAAGGCATCATAGGAATGATGACTCTGTAGCGTTCAGAAAATTTCTCTACTACCTCATCCCAGTTGCTCAGAGCACCAAACAGACCATGCAGAAGCAGTAATACTTCTCCTTCACCTTCGTCTATATACTGATATGATTTTGTTTTCTTTGTGTTAAATGCCATTGATAATAAAGTTATACATTTTACAGAAATTTTGTGCCATCAGCCTGCTATGAATTTGCCGGATACAGGCCAATATTACATTCATTCTTTCTAACTCATGTTTAAAGATTCTAAAAATACTCTGATCTCTGAATAAAAACTTTTAACAGAGGGGAACCATATTTCTACCTTTTGTACAACAAAAGGGGCAAAGCTATGCACCCCTGTATACCACTGGCTTTCGCTGACAGCATTTATTTCTATTTCTAGTACATCCAATATCCATAAGGCTGCACTAATGTAGAATATCCATTTCAGCACTCCCAGTACCGCTCCTGCCAGGCGATCCAGGTGGCCCATAGGTGTCAGGTAAATGGTTGCCTTCAGCGTTCTGCCAAGTAGGTTAGCCAAGATGATGACGCAAACAAAAATTGCAATAAATGAAAAGAATGACAATACAGGACTATACGTATTAAAGAACTGCGAGATGAACATTTTCCCTTCTTCTATAAAAATAATGCCCGCAATAACTCCCAATATGAGTGCCAGCAGACCTGTTACTTCTATCAACAGTCCTCTTTTATAACCCTGGTATCCTCCCATGAATAACAGGCCCAGAAAAATGCCTTCTGCTATACTCACTTCTGGTTTTGTAGGATATTTTTGACTGTATTGGCAATAGCTTTCCCGTCTGCCTGTCCGGCCAGCGCTTTGTTCGCTGCTCCCATCACTTTTCCCATATCTTTCATGCCGGTTGCCCCGAGCTTTTCTACAATACGTTGCACGGCTGTCTCTAATTCAGCTTCCGACATCTGTTTCGGTAGGTAACGTTCAATAATATCCAGCTCTGATTTTTCGGTACTGGCAAGATCGTCCCTGCCTTGCTGTTCAAAAAGCTCCATCGACTCTCTGCGCTGTTTGGCTGCTTTGCTCAGTAGCTGAATTTCTTTGTCTTGCGAAAGCTCTTCTTTTGCACCCTTTTCTGTCTCAGCCAGAAGTATCGACGATTTGATACTTCTCAAAGCCCGTAGGGTATCCGGCTCTTTGGCCAACATAGCCTTCTTAATATCTGCGTCAATTTGTTGCTTAAGACTCATAATTTGATCTAATTTTATGGATTATACTCAAAGTTAGTAAAAATGACGAAGTTAAGTGTTAATATCAACAAAGTAGCTACCCTTAGAAATGCACGCGGCGGAAATAACCCCGATGTAGTACAGGTGGCAATGGATGCAGAAAAGTTTGGGGCACAAGGTATCACCGTCCATCCACGACCCGATGAGCGCCATATCACCAAAAACGATGTAATGGCCCTCAAAGATGTAGTCACTACAGAGTTTAATATAGAAGGTTATCCGGACGAGCGGTACATGGACATCATAAAAAAAGCCAGGCCCGCGCAAGCCACGCTGGTGCCTGACCCGCCGCAAGCCATCACCTCTAATGCAGGCTGGAACATTCCGGCAAACAAGGCATTGCTGGAAGAAGTGATTCAGACCTTAAAAAGATATGGCAGCCGGGTATCTTTGTTTGTTGACCCACATGTTGAGATGGTAGAAGCTGCCGCCGCCGTTGGTGCTGACCGTATAGAACTGTATACGGAACCTTATGCCACCACTTTTCCGATCGATCAGAAAAAAGCCATTGCGCCATATCTGAAGGCTGCCAACCGGGCGCGTGAGCTGGGGCTAGGTATCAATGCCGGTCATGACCTGGATTTGCACAACCTGTCGTATCTCGTTGCCAATATTCCTTTTCTGGATGAGGTATCTATCGGACATGCGCTGATATGCGATGCACTTTATGAAGGATTGGAAAAAACGATTCAGTTGTACTTGAAAAAAATAGCCCTCTCGTAATAAGAAGGATATTTTTTGTCAGGAGAGTGTTTGCTGCCAGTGCCAGGCATCTCGCAGTGCGTCTGCCAAAGACTGTTCTGCCTTCCAATGCAGCACATTGTTTGCCTTTGAGACATCTGCGTATACTTTTTCTACGTCACCAGTCCTTCGGGGGCCAATGGTGTAATTTAATGGAACATGACTGACCTCTTCAAAAGTTTTGATGACTTCAAGCACAGTATTTCCATGGCCTGTGCCAATATTGAATATATCAAACAGCGATTTACTGTCTTGCTGTTCCAGATACCGGATAGCACTTACATGCGCTTTGGCCAGGTCCACTACATGAATATAATCTCGGACGCAAGTACCATCAGGCGTGTCATAATCATCCCCAAATACAGTAATTTTTTCCAGTTTGCCGGTAGCGGCTTGTGTCACGTAAGGCACCAAGTTGTTGGGTACTCCCAGCGGGAGTTCACCAATTTTAGCTGTAGGATGGGCACCTATAGGATTGAAATAGCGCAAAGCAATGGCTTTCATAGGCACCTTGCTTTTTACCACATCTTCAATCATCTCCTCTCCTATCTGTTTTGTGTTTCCGTAGGGGGATTCCGCAGGCTTTTTGGGCGTACTTTCCGTAACAGGCAGTTGATCCGGTTGCCCGTATACAGTGCAAGAAGAAGAAAAAACCAGCATAGGTATGCGGTGCTTTGGCATGACCTCGAGCAGTGTCAGCAACGACCCGATATTGTTTTTATAGTACTTAAGAGGCTGCTCAACAGATTCTCCAACTGCCTTGTCGGCAGCAAAATGGATAATGCCAGCCACCGAGCTTTCTTTGGTAAGAATGCCTTCCATAAAATCAGCATCACCGCAATCGCCCTCATAACATGTGACTTCAGTATTTAGAATCTGATTGATTCCTTCAACAGCACGTTTTTCGGCATTAGCAAAATTATCTATAATGATAGGCTGATAGCCTGCTTTTGACAACTCTACAACTGTATGTGACCCGATATATCCGGCTCCTCCGGTGACGATAATCTTACCTGACATGCTATTTATATGTGGTTCGTAATGCGTAAATAGCCCGACAACACGTGTCAGAGCTTGTCTTCTTCAATTTGCTTTTTAAAATAAGCATAAGTCATTTTCAAACCTTCTGCCCTGGAGATTGTTGGCTGCCAGCCCAGTATTTCTTTTGCACGGGTAATATCTGGCTGTCGCTGCATAGGATCATCCTGTGGCAGTGGCTTGTAGATAATCTTCTGGTTGCTATTGGTAAGTTTGATAATTTCTTCTGCAAAATCTTTGATAGATATCTCATCAGGGTTGCCTATGTTGACAGGCTGCGGATAATCGCTCAGCAACAAGCGGTATATCCCTTCTACCAGATCATCCACATAGCAGAAAGAGCGGGTTTGCGATCCATCACCAAAAACTGTCAGGTCTTCCCCTCTCAGTGCCTGGCCCAAGAATGCCGGCAATGCACGGCCATCGTTCAGGCGCATGCGCGGGCCATAGGTATTAAATATTCTGATAATTCTGGTTTCAAGCTTGTGGTAGGTGTGATAGGCCATCGTGATCGCTTCCTGGAAGCGTTTGGCTTCATCGTATACCCCTCTTGGGCCAATGGGGTTCACATTGCCCCAATAAGACTCCTGCTGCGGATGCACTGTAGGATCGCCGTATACCTCAGAAGTAGAAGCAACCAGTATCCTTGCGCCTTTTGCTCTGGCTAAGCCTAGGCAGTTGTGTGTACCCAACGAACCTACTTTCAGCGTCTGTATGGGCATTTTTAGGTAGTCTATCGGGCTGGCAGGAGAGGCAAAATGCAGAATATAGTCCAATGTTCCCGGTACATGAACGTAATTGGAGACATCGCTGTGGAAATACTCAAAATCATCGCGATGCATGAGATGTTCAATATTTCTTATGTTACCTGTAATCAGGTTGTCCATAGCGATCACATAGTAACCTTCTTTAAGGAAACGTTCGCAAAGATGGGAGCCAAGAAAACCGGCTCCCCCTGTAATTAATATTCGTTTTTTACTCATTGATATCTTTTCTTCCGATGCTATAATATACGTAACCTAATTCTTTCATTGCTTCAGGATCATACAGGTTTCTTCCGTCGAAGATCACTTTTTCGTTCAGTAATGAACCGATTTTATCAAAATCCGGTGTGCGGAAGATCGGCCATTCTGTCATCACAAATATAGCATCTACGCCTTCGGCTGCATGATACTCATCTACACAATACTCGATCTTATCGCCTATCAGTTCCCTTACATTTTTCATTCCTTCCGGATCGTACGCTTTGATCTTAGCACCAGCCTCGGTGAGGGCATCAATATTATACAATGCCGGGGCTTCTCTGATGTCGTCGGTGTAGGGTTTGAAGGATAATCCCCAGAATGCGAAGGTTTTACCTTTCAGGTCTCCGCCATAGTATGCTTTGGCTTTTTCTACCAAACGGGTTTTCTGTGCCTGGTTTACATCCATCACTGCGTTCAGGATTTTAAAGTCATAGTCTGCCTTCACAGAAGATTTAACCAGTGCCTGCACATCTTTGGGGAAACAACTACCGCCATACCCAATACCTGCAAACAGAAACCTCTTCCCGATACGGCTATCAGTGCCGATACCTTTTCTCACCATATCTACATCAGCTCCTAGTTTTTCACACAGGTTGGCTATTTCGTTCATAAAAGTGATTTTTGTAGCAAGGAACGAATTGGCAGCGTATTTGGTCAGCTCTGCTGAAGCCTCATCCATAAAAATAACCGGGTTGCCCTGCCGCACTAGCGGAGCATAGAGCTTTTCCATCATTTCTTGGGCTTTTAGTGAACGTGTTCCGATCACCACGCGGTCGGGTTTCATAAAATCGTCTACTGCCACGCCTTCTCTTAAAAACTCTGGGTTTGATACAACATCAAAGTCCACTTTAGCATTGGCGGCTATGGTATTATGCACCTTTTCGGCAGTTCCTACAGGCACGGTACTTTTGTCCACTATCACGGCATACTCTTCCATAATATGTCCGAGGTCATCGGCCACTTTCAGGATGTACTTAAGATCAGCCGAACCATCCTCGCCGGGAGGCGTAGGAAGTGCCAGAAATATTACTTTGGCTCCATCTATACCTTCTTTCAGATCGGTGGTGAAGTGAAGCCTCCCCTGTTTGACATTGCGTTCGAAAAGTGCTTCAAGCCCAGGTTCATAGATGGGCACTTCGCCATTTTTGAGTTTGGCAACTTTTCGCTCATCAATATCCACACATGTGACACTATTGCCAGTTTCGGCAAAACATGTGCCTGTTACCAAACCGACATATCCTGTACCAACGACTGCTATTTTCATAAAATAATGATAGTTTTGTTGAAAATTATTACGGAGTAAATGTAAAATATTTTATTTTAAAATACTATTTAGTTAAATTCTTACAAATGTAGGTAAATTTTCTGTTAAGAAATGCAGAATTACATTTTTTTTGTATTTTGTATAATTTTTTACTGATTGCGTAGTATTTTACAAACTTGACTGGCACAATGCTTATTTTGTTTGCAAATGTTTTTGATAATAACTAATTTTGCAAACTTATTTCTAAACTAAAATAAAGCTCTATGATTATTGTTAGCGTCAAAGAAAACGAATCCATTGACAAGGCCCTAAAAAGATTCAAGAAAAAGTTTGAAAAAACTGGTGTTCTGAAGGAATTAAGATCAAGAACGCACTTTGAAAAGCCTTCTGTAAAAAAGAGAACCGAAAGAATCAAAGCTGCGTACCGCCAGAAGATGCAGACTGAAGAAAGCAGCTAGTCTAAATTTTTAGCCAAGTCTATCCGGCCAGTTCCTATTTTTTAGCTTTTATGATGGATAATAGCCATTCTTTCTGTACATTAACTTTATGATAAATACTTTCATTAAGTTTCTTACTTACGAAAAGAGGGCCAGCCCGTATACAATTACCTCTTACCATAATGATCTTTTACAATTTCATGCTTTTTTGAGCCATCACGCTCCCAATCTTCCTATAGTGCAGGCATCACATGAGGAAATCCGGGCATGGATTGTAGATCTGTCGAACAAAAAGAACAAGGCACGTTCCATCAATCGTAAGATCAGCACATTGCGGTCTTTTTACAAGTTTCTGCAACGCAGAGATTATGTCAAGAAAAATCCTACACATAAAGTCAAGGCACTAAAAGCACAATATCCACTACCACACTTCGTGCAGACCACAGATCTTTTCGACCTACTGGATCAGTATGAGTTTACCAAAGATTTTCAGGGATACAGAGACCGTATGATGATAGAGCTGCTCTACGGCACCGGCATTCGCCTTTCTGAAATGACAAACCTGAAGATCAGCGATATTGATGAATACAACAACACCATCAAAGTCAACGGCAAGGGAAACAAAGAAAGGGTTGTTCCATTTCACCGGAGCCTGCCCAAACTACTTAAAAGATACCAGGAAGAAAGAAGTAGCTATTTTTTGCACGATCAAACGCCCTATTTACTGGTAACCAACAAAGGCGACCAATGCTACCCTATGATGGTATACCGCACGGTGCGAAACTACCTCGACCAGTTTACTTCTATTGAAAAACGCAGTCCGCATGTCATCCGTCACACCTTTGCTACCCACCTGCTAAACAATGGTGCAGACCTCAATGCTATCAAAGATTTGCTAGGTCATGCATCGCTGGCAGCTACGCAAATCTATACCCACAATACGGTAGAAAAGCTAAAAACAGTATTTGATCAGGCGCATCCTAAGGCATAAAGAATCTTTAAAACGTATTTGCTCAAACTGTTAGAGGCTTTACCAGTTATGCTATAAAATAGTTTTATCATTAAAATTTACATGTCTATGAAACTCCAAACACATGCCATTCATTTTGACGCTGATCCAAAGCTGATAGATTTTATTCAAAAGAAAGTGGATAAGCTGGAAACTTTTTATGACAGAATTATTGATGGAGAAGTGTTTCTCAAACTCGAGAATGGAGAAACAGAAAACAAGATCGTTGAAATTAAACTGAATATACCCGGTAACCAGCTTTTTGTGAAAGAGCAGGCCGCTTCATTTGAAGCTGCAACCGATACAGCAGTGAATGGTCTTAGAAGACAACTTAATAAATACAAAGAAAAGACAGGCTCCAGGTAACAGTTGTTAGAATATAATACATAAAAAATCCTGAGTTTACGCTCAGGATTTTGTTTTTGATAGGGACATTGCCTCATGCTAGCCCGAAAGCCTGCTTTACCTTGTCCACATAATCCAGCCGTTCCCAGGTGAAAAAGTCTACTTCTGTGTTTTCTTTCTTCACCGTTGTTCTTTTTACCCCGGCTTCTTCCTGTACTTCGGTAATATTTGTTTCAATAGGCGCGGTGTAGGCTTCTCTACCCATATGTCCGTAAGCCGCTGTAGGGGAAAATATCGGATTTTTCAATCCCAGTCTTTCCACAATGGCTTTGGGGCGCATATCAAACAGCCCATTGGTGATTTTGGCAATTTCCGTATCGCTCATCTTCACGTTGGCACGGCCAAAGGTTTCTACATTTAGAGAAACTGGTTCGGCCACACCGATAGCATAGGCTACCTGCACCTGAATTTCATCAGCAACGCCGGCAGCTACAAGGTTTTTGGCAATGTGCCGGGCTGCGTAGGCCGCACTTCTGTCTACCTTGCTGGAATCTTTGCCGGAAAAAGCCCCGCCACCATGTGCTCCTCTGCCACCATATGTATCTACAATGATCTTTCTGCCGGTAAGTCCTGCATCGCCATGTGGGCCACCAATCACAAAATTTCCGGTAGGGTTGATATGATAGGTTGTATCTTTCAGCAGATTTTCAGGGATTACTTTCTTCACCACGTGTTTGATCACATCTTCTTTGATCTTTGCCAGCATCTCTTGCTCTGCCTTTGCTTTGGCTTCTTTGCTGTCGCCTGAAGGCTGTACAAAATCATCGTGCTGTGTTGAAACCACTACTGTGTGTACCCGCTGAGGCTGACGATCATCGCTATACTCAATTGTTACCTGGGCTTTAGCATCCGGGCGGAGATAGGGAATCAGTTCGGGAGATTCTTTGCGAATACGGGCCAGTTCCTGCACAAGCCTATGTGAATAGGCCAGTGCCATCGGCATATATTCTTTGGTTTCTTTGGTAGCATAGCCAAACATCATTCCCTGGTCGCCTGCGCCCTGCTCTTTGCCTGCACCTTCGTCTACACCTCTGGCAATATCAGGTGACTGGCTGTGCAAAGTAACCAGCACGCCGCATGAGTTTGACTCAAACATGTAGTTATCTTTGTTGTATCCTATCTTTCTGATCGTCTCGCGGACCACATCAGGAATTTCTACATAGGCGTTGGTAGTGACCTCACCGCCAACAACTACCAGGCCGGTAGTTACAAATGTTTCGCAGGCAACACGTGAATTTGGGTCCTGTGATAGCATAGCATCCAAGATAGCATCTGAAATCTGATCTGCGACTTTATCGGGATGGCCTTCAGAAACTGATTCTGAGGTAAATAGATATGACATAATTAGCTGATTTTATTTTTCAATAGTAACGTTCAAAATTAATGAAATAGCACAAAACAAAAACTTAAACAGGAAATTTTTACACATATAGTAAAAAAACAACAGGCACTTTATGTAATTCCGGTTTATTTGCTTTCCAGTCTCTGACTCTCATAGATCGGATAAACTCCTGAGGACCGGTAACATCTTTGGCTACACAGATCATCGTTTCTGCCTGGCAGTGCTGTACGAGGTCGTTGAAAAGATGGTTGTTCCTATAGGGTGTTTCCATAAAAATCTGGGTTTGGTTTAGCTGCCGAGCTTGCTTTTCCAGCTTTTTGATAGCCTGAATGCGTTGGGCTTTGTCAATAGGCAGGTATCCATGAAAAGTGAATGACTGACCGGAGAAACCGGAACCCATCAAAGCCAGCAGGAAAGAGGAAGGCCCCACCAAAGGTTTTACAGGGACGCTGTGCTGATGTGCATAGCTTACGGCCATTGCTCCCGGGTCTGCAATGCCAGGACAACCTGCCTCAGATAAAATGCCTATGTCTTTTCCTGAGAATACCGGCTGAAAGAGAGTAGTCATCTGTTCCGAAGACGTTCGCTTGTCCAGTATTTCAAACGAAAGCTCATCGATCTGCCTGCCTGTGTTAAGGGAACTGATAAACCTGCGGGCTGTTCGCACATTTTCTACTAAAAAATAGTCCAGATGCAGGATACTTGCTTTAATAGCATTAGGAATGGTGTCTTCTATACTATCTTCTGCAATGACTGTTGGAATCAAATAGACGGTTCCCGTGTTGGTTTTATGCATATGTCAAAAAAATGGAGCTATGGGAAAAGTGCTTATTATTTTGGGTATTGTCATCTTAGTGGCTGGCATTGTTATTCAGTTTTTTGATCGTATTCCGCTACTTGGCAAACTGCCAGGAGATATTCTGATCAAAAAAGAGCATGTTACTTTTTATTTTCCACTGGCCAGCAGCATCGTCCTGAGCATCCTTGTATCGCTGATCTTGTATCTAATCAGAAAATTCAGTTAGGTTCGTAATCCAGAAAACGGGTGACAGCCTCATAAAGTGCTTCGGGTTGTTGGGCATGTACCCAGTGCCCGGCATCCTTGATCGTGACGATCTGTGCCAGCGGAAACAGTTTTCGGATAGGCTCTTTGTCTTCATCCAGTATATATTTTGATTGGTCGCCACGGATAAACAAGGCTGGTTTTTTAATGACTATATCCGTATCCAATGCCTGCCCTACCTGCTCTATGTTGTCTTTGATCACCGGCAGGTTGAGTTTCCAGGCAAAATGATTTTCATCTCTTTTCAGATTTTTGAGCAGAAACAGCCTGACACTGGCATCATCAACATAAGTCGCCAGTTGCTCATCGGCTTCTTTGCGGCTCCCGATGGTATCTATGTCAACTGATGCAAGACCTTCCAGGATTTTCTGATGGTGTGGCGGGTAATATTTAGGCGCAATATCCACTACTACCATTTTTTCAAAGCCCTCGGGATGGGCAACTGCAAACCACATCACTAATTTTCCACCCATAGAGTGCCCCATGATCATGGGCTTTCCCAACTGGTGTTCTTCTATAAACTCCTTCAGGTCGGCAACCATTGCAGGATAATCAAAGGTCTGGCTATGTGGGGAGTTGCCGTGGTTTCTTAGGTCTACCAAAAACACCTGGTATTTTTCTGAAACAGCCTTGGCGAAGGTTTGCCAGTTGTCGGAAGTGCCAAAAATTCCGTGTAGAATAATCAGCGGTTTGCCTTTTCCAAGACTGCGGTAGTATAACTGCATTGTTGAACAGGTTGTGGTATATTAATTTCTATTGACACTAATATTAGCAGGCTGGACTACAGGCTCTTTGCGCAAAACCCTAATACGCTTGATCCTTTTATTGTCAACTGCTACTACAGTAAAGACATACTTGCCATTGAACTCTATTTTCTCGCCAGCTCTGGGAAGTTTGGAATGCATCTCGAGCAACAAACCGCCCAGAGACTCACTTTCTCCCTTCACGGGGTCAAATACAGCAATATCTTCCTGTACAATCTTGCAAAAATCGTTGATAGACGTACGACCCTCGAAGATGTAGGTATTTTCGTCCATCTTGTTGTAGTGCACGTCGCTTTCATCAAACTCGTCATTGATTTCTCCCACGATCTCCTCTATGATGTCTTCCAGTGTGATCAGGCCGGACGTGCCCCCATATTCGTCTACCACAATAGCCATATGCACCCTGCGCTCCTGAAAATCTTTGAGTAGCGCATCTATCTTCTTGTTTTCCGGTACAAAAAAGCCCTTATGCAGTAGTGTTGGCCATTGAAAACTATCTTCTTTATCTAAAAAAGGAAGTAAATCTTTGACATAAAGTATGCCCTCGATATGGTCTATCGTCTCCTGGTAAATAGGGATACGGGAATAGCCATTTTTATTGATATGATCCATCAGTTCGTGGTAGTCTGCTTCAATATCAATGGCCATAACATCCAAACGAGAGCGCATCACCTGCTTCACCGATAGGGTGCCAAAGTTGACGATTCCTTTCAGGATACCCTTTTCTTCTTCTGTAGTTGTGTTGTTGCTGGTAGTAATCTCCAGGGCATGGTTAAGTTCATCTACCGAGACGTTGTACCCTCTTTTATCAAGTCTTTTTTCTACCACATTGCTGATGGTCATCAGCAGGGCAGACAAAGGGCGCAACAGAATGCTGGCACCATTGAGTGCGAGAGCTGTCTTTCTGGCAAAGCCCAGTGAGTAATGGATGGCATATTGTTTGGGAAGAATTTCGCCGAAGAAGAGAATGGCAATGGTGATGACAGCCGTAAGAGCGGCCACCAGTACCCCTTCTGTACTTTTACCAAAATACTGCCACGTGGCATAAGTGGACAAGGTAACAATGGCTACATTGACCAAGTTATTGAGGATCAATATGGTAGCTAACAAAATCTTGGGTTCAGCCAGTAGCTTTGCAATATTTTGTTCGGAAGCTTTGTCGCTCGTCTGGCATTTGCTAAGCTCTTCGTTGGTAATAGAGAAAAAAGCTACTTCTGACCCGGAGATCATAGCAGAGCAAAATAACAAAAATACAATAGCAACACCAATCGACGAATAAAAACCGACAGACGTAGAAAATATGCCTGCTAACAAAATGAAGGCTCCCGGGAACGGGTCATCTATGGATGATTCCAAAATAGTGTTTTTTAGTTGAAAAGATTAAAAAGGTAGATCATCAATATCTGGCTCATATCTTTCGGGAGCAGCCTGCGGCTGTTTGATATCTTCCCTAACCGATGGAGTTGCTTGTGTCGGTTGCTGCATGTCGGTTGCAGTGTCGCCACTACTATTATCATCATCGCCCTTGCCTCCTATAAAGGTTAGATTGGTAGCCCTGATCCGTTTATCATAGCGGGTTACGCCATCTTTATCCTGGTAAGTATTGGTTCTGATCTTTCCTTCTACATACACGGTACGCCCTTTGGTGAGATAACGCTCACACAGATCAGCTAGTTTGTCCCAAAGCTCCACGCGATGCCACTCAGTTTGTTCAATGCGCTCTCCGTTTTTTACATACGCCTCAGAAGTTGCGATGCTGATATTGGCTACCTTAGAACCACTCTCCAAATGCCTAATTTCCGGATCAGCACCTAGATTTCCCAATAAAATCACTTTATTAACTCCTGCCATAGCTTATCGTATTATCTATATCTAAATTTACTTAAAATATTTGTTCGTTCAAAAAGTTGTCGATTAAAATAGGTTTCGGCAGTTTTCTTACATCCTCAAAAGAATACAGCTTAACCTGCATCTGCTCAGATATATCATCTGGCAACGCCTCTTGCAGGTTAAATACGATGAATTTGACCTGTAAACGTTGATGTGTAAGCTGGTGTTTATACGTGTTGGGTACTTCTACGGAAACTTTCTTCTGCTTAATAAGTTGCAAAAGTACATCATTTTTTTCTGTCAGTTCCTCTATAGAAATGTCTTTCTGACCTTCTATCAAATAAAAGTCATACAGGCCAGTCCATATATCTTTGCCCATGCGCTGCTTCATCAGTAAGTAATCACCTTGCCGTACGACAACGTAGTGGAAGAAACGATGCTTCATTTTAGTCTTTTTCAGTTTGACCGGCAGCCTTTTCTGTTGGCCATGCTGAAAGGCATAGCACATGGTACTGAGCGGGCAAAGCAAGCAGGCTGGCTTGGCTGGCGTACATTGCAATGCCCCAAACTCCATAATCGCCTGATTATAGACATTTGCTTTGCCTTCCGGCACCAGGCTAGCTGCCAGTTCTCTGAAAATCTTTTGCCCTTTGCTAGAGAGAATATCATTTTTGATCCCAAAGACCCGAGAAAGCACTCTATATACGTTACCATCTACTACCGGCACTGTTTCGTTGTAAGCAAAAGAAGCGATAGCGGCAGCGGTGTAAGCACCAATGCCTTTGAGTTGAAGAAGTTCCTGATAACTGCCAGGAAAAATCCCGCCATATTCACTGACGATAATCTTGGCACAAGCGTGCAGGTTACGGGCCCTTGAGTAATACCCCAGGCCCTGCCAGAGCCTCAGCACTGTATCGGCAGGAGCATCGGCAAGGTGCTGTATGGTTGGAAATTCGGTTACAAATTTGTGGTAATAAGGCAAACCCTGGGCAACCCGCGTTTGCTGCAATATGATTTCAGAAAGCCAGATGGTATAAGGGTCTTCTGTACTTCGCCAGGGCAAATTTCTTTTATGTTTCAGATACCAGCTGATGATCTGTTCGGCGAAAAAAGTCTCTTCCAATGTAAAGTGATGATTATTAGTAATTTATGGGTACTCATATAAGGTAAATAGCGGGAGTTTTTACTTCTTTTGTTTCCTTATTTACCATTAAGCATTAAATTTACATTTTTATAAAGGAATCAAGTTATATTAATCAAACCGTATAAAAACGTGACCAAAGCAGAAGTAGTTCAGCAGATAGCAGAAAAGACCGGTATAGACAAAGCAGATGTATATACAACCGTAGAGGCCTTTTTTACTATTGTTAAAAATTCAATGGCAGATGGAGAAAACATTTATGTTAGAGGATTTGGAAGTTTTGTCAACAAAAAACGAGCGCGTAAAGTAGGTAGAAACATCTCTAAAAACACAGCCATTGTGATAGATGAACATTACATCCCTAGTTTTAAGCCTTCCAAAGTCTTTGTAGAAAAAATCAAAAGCAGCGATACACTTAAAGAAAAGGTTGCTGAACCAAGCTGATCATACCAGCGTTGCCGACTACAGACAAGGACAGTATCTATACGTATGAAAAAACCACAAATAATTATCACAATCATTGCCGTAGCCGTCGCTGGCATACTGTTTAGCCTGCCCAAAGTAGTGGTGGACAACGAAGGCCGTGAGAATAATTTGGAGTCGCGGCAGAGTGAAACAGAGATTAACACGGATGCAGTGAATGAAAACAGTGAGGCTGAGGCTGCTCCCCATGCGCTGGAAATTGCCCCGGATCTGAGACAAAAAATCAATAGCCTGAGAGAAGCTTTTGAAAATAGTGCAAATTCAGAAAAAAATATTAGTTTTGCATCCGGATTAATGCAGGCATACAAAGGTGCTGCTTATTTTGACAGTGCTGCATGGTTTGCTGACAAAGTAGCCTCCGAAACCGGAGATATTAAAGATAAAAAGAACGCAGGTGCGTTGTATTACGAAGCGTTTTCACATGCTTTGGATGAAAACCGGGCGAAGGCTTACGGGCAAAAGGCAAGCACTTATTTAGAGCAGGTACTGGCTCAGCAGCCAGGCGACCTTGAGGTAAAGAACAAACTGGCTATGACGTACGTCTCTACCACCAACCCGATGCAGGGAATCAAAATGCTTCGGGAAGTGTTGGAAAAGGATAAAAACAACCGTACAGCCATTTTCAATCTGGGTTTGCTCTCTGTTCAATCAGGCCAGTATGATAAGGCTGCCGAACGTTTTGAAAGATTGATCAAACTAAGTCCTGAAAATATTCAGGCACATTACTGGTTGGGTGTCAGCTATTTTGAGCTTAAAGATAAGAAAAAAGCAAAAACCCAGTTTGAAGCTGTTAAAAACCTGGATGGTGACCCGGAAGTACAAGCCAGTGCAGATAGTTATCTGGAAAGAATTTGACCACAGCCCAAAGGGCTTTATTAGTAAAATATTGTTTAACAAATTAAAACATTGACATTATGCCTTGTGGAAAAAAAAGAAAGAGACACAAAATCTCTACACACAAAAGAAAGAAGAGATTGAGAAAAAACAGACACAAGAAGAAGTAACTTTCTAAATAAGCCATCTCGAGCATTTAATTAGCTCGGCATGGCCCCTGATATTTATTTAGGCTACCATCTATTTGGTAGCTTTTCGTGTTTGTTTTTTAACCAAAAAAGTCAATCCATTGAGTAATGAATTAGTAATCAATTCAACGCAAGATGGACGTCGTATTGCCCTTTTAAAAGATAAAAGCCTTGTTGAATTTCATCACGATGTTGATGCAAATAAATTTACAGTTGGTGATATATATTTAGGAACGGTTAAGAAAGTAGTGCAGGGATTGAATGCAGCCTTTATTGATATTGGCTATGAAAAAGATGCCTTTCTACACTATCTTGACCTTGGACCTCAGATCAAAACCCTGAATAAATACACCAAACAGGTTCTCAATAATAAAGGAGACACTCCTTCATTAGGCAAAGTAACGCCGGAATCTGATATAGATAAACTAGGTAAAATCACCCAGGTTCTCAGTAAAAACCAGCCCATTCTGGTGCAGGTTGTCAAAGAGCCTATTTCTACCAAGGGACCACGACTATCTTGCGAGTTGTCTATTGCAGGGAGATATTTAATTTTAGTGCCTTTTTCGAACGTTGTAAATATCTCCAAAAAAATTGCAAGCAAAGACGAAAGAAAAAGGCTCAGCCGCTTAATTTCATCTATTAAGCCGGAAGGTTTCGGTATTATTATCAGAACAGTTGCTGAAGGAAAAGAAGTAGCTGAACTGGATAAAGACCTAAGCAACCTGGTGAAAACCTGGACGGAGGGTATCAAAAAGCTGAAGAACGGGAAACCCCGCGATAAGATTATCGGCGAAATGAGCCGGGCATCTTCTCTGCTAAGGGATATGCTCAACGAGTCGTTTGACAGCATCACAACCGATGATCCCGAGATTTACGATGAGATCAAGACGTATGTGAAATCTTTTGCTCCGGAAAAGGAGAAGATCGTCAAGCATTATAACGGTAAGGTAAAGCTTTTTGAAAACTATGGTATCGAGAAGCAACTAAAATCGTTGTTTGGCCAGTCTGTGACCGTGCCTGGCGGCGGTTACCTTATCATTGAGCATACCGAGGCATTGCATGTTATTGACGTTAACAGTGGCAACAAGTCTAACTCAGAATCCAACCAGGAAGCTACCGCTCTGCATGTCAATTTACAGGCTGTGGCAGAAATAGCCCGGCAGCTTCGCCTAAGAGATATGGGCGGCATTATTGTTATCGACTTTATTGATATGCGCAGTGGCGACAACAAAAAGGCGGTGTACGATAAGATGCGGGAGGTGATGAAAGACGACCGTGCCAAGCATACCATTCTTCCTCTGACAAAGTTTGGACTGATGCAAATTACGCGGCAACGTGTGAGGCCAGAGCTGAATATTGCCACTACAGAGATTTGTCCTACGTGTGGCGGCACAGGCAAAGTAGCCCCTACAGTATTAGTGTCAGACCAGGTAGAGCACAATATAGAGTATGTACTTGTTAAGCAGAACGAAAAAAAATTGACTGTAGCCCTGCATCCTTATTTGGCAGCCTACTTCACACAAGGGTTTCCCTCCCGACGCATGAAGTGGCTTTTCAAGTATAAAAGATGGGTGAATCTAGAAAAAGATTCTTCGCTTGGACTGGTAGATTACCATTTTTATAACAAAGCAGGCGAAACAATTGAACTGTCGTAAAAATGATTACTGTAAGCTGGAAGTCTGAAGATAAAAATCTTCTGCCTTCCAGTTTATGGTTATTTTTTCAAACCTTTTTCTTGTAGCTTTGTTCTTTTTTAAAGAATATCTAAATTCTTATTTTAAGAACAAACTTTTTAGCTTATGAAACTTAAAGTAGATGAAAAACCATTTTTAGAAAATGGTCATCATAGTGTTACCATCACAAAGGTAGAAGAAGGTACCAGCGAGAACAAAGGTGTGCCGTTTTTCTCATGTCGTTTCGAGAATGAAGATGGCTTTGTTAACAACCGTTTTTATCAGTCGGAGCCAAGTATGCCGATCATTGCCGCGCTGCTTAAAGCTACCGGTATCGAGCACCCCGAAGGAAAAACCATAGATACCAAGCAGTTGGTTGATAAAAAGCTTTCTATTCTGGTAGGTGAACGTCAGTATGAGGATCCTAATACAGGAAAGATAAAAACAATCAAAGAAGCATCTGATTTTCACAAAGCAGGAGAAGCAGAAACTTCTTCGCAGCCTTCCTCCAAGTAATCTCTGGAGAAACAAATACGGAAAACTGCATTTATAAAAAAACAGCCAGAATATCTACTGGCTGTTTGATTGAAGACTACATCTGTCAGATCAGAGACCGTCTGTCTCGTCCTGATATTCAGTAATATATTCTTCTGTATCCTGTGCTTCTTCTACAACCGGTGCTGCGATCATTTTTTGCAAATCGGCGATAAATACCGACGAACTCAGGTCATTATTCCCCACAATGTCGAGGATAGCAGTTTGTCGCTTCGCTTCGTCTTCGTTTGCTAAGGCTGCTTTTGAAAATTTGGCAGTAGCAATATCCACGGCTTCCAGCGATAGGTTGCTGGCTTTGATCCAACCTTCATCTATCCATTTGCCCTCCGATCTTTTGCCTTTCACTTTCAGCCAATCGTCCTGCGTTTCTATCACAGCCACAATGTCCATCTGACTGAAGGCATCGCCTGATTTGGTAAGAAGGTCTGGGCGTTTGTACACATATGTCTCCTCGATAAATACGGCTGCCTGTGCTTCCGGAATTACAAAGTCGGAACGTGTCCAGCCTTCTTTTCCGTCGTTCAGGCGCACTTTCATGTATTCTTTGTTGTCGTCTGTGGCATCGCTTTTTCTTTCATTCAGAAATACCAGCGTTTCTCCAATACTGAGAGAAGTGAGCCATTTGCCTTTCTGATCCGGTGTTTCTCTTACCGACACTTTGTCCCAGATACTTACGGCAGCGAGTTCTTTTGCTACTTCATTTTCTGGCGTTTTAGCCACTGAAACGGCAGTTTCCGTATCATTGTCGTCTTCCAATCCGGTTTTGCCATTTGGGGTAGAACAACTGTTGAGTTGTATGGCTGTGAGCACAACCATAGAGGCATTTATCCAATGTTTGATCATTTTATCGGGATTTTTTAGGTTTAACTTGATACAAAGAAAAGACATGATGTAGCAACAAGACAAGCCAATGTGCTTTAATGCCTGCTTTTAAAGAAAATCTGATAACAGGAATCTACTTATTTTTCTTTAGACGGTCTGTTCAGGGCATATGATAATGCCTTTCAATCAAGACTATCGCGGCTTGTAGGCATGTATAGCAGGAGCCATTCTGATAGATTGCGGATGACTGATTTCTTCTACAAAGAAGTAGCCGTGTTTTCCTTGTTTCTGGTACAGGGGCATTAGAATACGCCCATCGTAGGGAGCATAGATTGGGCTGCCATTGCTGTATGCCAGCAGCTGGTCTTTCGCCACCTTTTGCAGGTTGATAAAGCCGGGAACCATTTCAAACCGCTCCCCTTCACTGATGATATACGACGTGATCATATTAAAATATGTGTGACCTTCTGCAATGTTGGCCGCCAACGTCTGCCTGGCTCTTGCTATTTCTCCGGCAGCGTCTTCCGTAGTAAGTACGCCAGCTTTTACCAGCGAAAGCCAGATGATAGCTTCATGGTTGTCGATGGTAGCTATAGCCTCATGCTGGCCTCCTTCAAAGGTAAAGCCACAATATCCTTGTTGGTTGTAATACTCCGACAGGCAACCTTCCAGTACTCTTTCCAGACCCACAATCGTATTTATAGGCAGACCCTCTACAAAATCATAAGAGCCAGTATAGCCGGTGTTGAGGCTTACAAACGGTTCGCTTCCGGCAGAGGTGCTGTGGCAGTCTATGAAGAATACTTCTCTGGCATCTGCTGCCAGTTGCCTCACCTGTTGGGTAATAGCTTGCAACTCGCATTCTTCTGCATTAAGCGACGAAGCGGTAGCCAGCTTACTGATCTTTTCTTCCAGAAACGCTCTGTTCAAGTTCTCATCGCAGTATCTAGCGTTTTTGGCCAGGGCGCATAAGTTACCTGCTATGCCTATAATTTTTCCATTTATAGGCACATGGCTTTCCTGAAGCTTATTAAAAATACGCTGTATGGCAAATATCCCACTAGCTTCGTTGCCGTGAATGCCACCAAATATCAGGAACAGTGGCCCGGTATTGCCTTCATACCTACCGATGATCCTGTCTATATTTACTGTTAAATTGAGGTGCTTATTCCTAATCTGAAACATTGCTGTTTTTCAATAACTCTTGGTACAAATGATGAGAAATACGGACAAAATCGTGTTCTGTGACAATGCCTGCCAGCTTGCCAGCTTCTACTACCGGCAGACAGGATATATTATTTATAATGATCAGTTCAATAGCTTCCAATATCTTCATGTCAGGGGTTGCAGTGATGAGGTCAGTGATCATGATTTCCTTGACAGCCATTTGCGACATATCCTTTCCCTGGTGGCTGGCAGCATACGAAATGATCGCATCTTTGGTAATCAACCCGGTAAGTTTACCGTCTTTCTCCACAGGAATATGCCCGATATTCTTCCAGGTCATGATGTGCGTAGCAAAGTCTACGATATCATCTTCTTCTACGGTATACAACGTGCTGGTCATGACCTGTTCAACGTGCCAGAAGCGGTTTCTCCAGCTACCGGCTTCCTGTGCGTCAGCTAACGTCCAGCAATGTACCGGGTCGCCTTGCTTCTGCCGCTCCAGCATACCTGCGGTGATCGCAATCATGGTTTCATCGGGTGTGCTGTTGGCAATCAGGCGGTTGTAGGAATTTAACATCCAGCGGGAGCCTGTATGCCCGGTGCGGGTTCTTTGCTCGATGATATGCAGGTAGTGGTTGGCTTCTTCAGTATCTACCTGCGCTGCTTCCAGTCCTGCCTGAGCAATCGGCAGCAGTTCGTTCAGAATGAGATCCTGTGCGGAGATCATCTGCCCATCCAGCCACTGAAACTGTACTTCTATGCCTAGGCGGGCAGCTTTCAGAAAGTTGTTCTTCACCTCGTCGAAAGGCATTTTCTGCTGTAGATTTTTATAACGCTCTGGCATACCGTTCATCAATCCCAGCCAGAAAGCCGCATTGGCTATCTCGTCTTCCAGGGTAGGACCTGCGGGCAGCACCCGATTTTCTATACGCAGATGCGGTTTTCCTTCGGTACATCCATAGCAAATACGGTTCCAGCGATATACGGTGCCATTGTGAAAGCTAAGAGCTTCCAGCTTGGGCACCTGCCCGGCATCCAGCACCTCTTTGGGGTTTTCTTGCATCTCTTTGGTAATAAATGCCTTATAAGTAGCAATATCATCATGGTAGACTTCTACGATAGAATCTTTGATCCAGGCATTGCCAAAGGAAACACGGGCTTCTTCGTTTTTAGTGTTAGAATAAGGTTTGCGGGTATCGGTGGTTTGCTTGAGCAGGGCAATACGGGTTTCATGCCACAGCCTTTTGCCCAGAAACAGCGGTGAATAAGTAGCACAGGCCAGCGTAGGAGCCGCAATAAGCTGCGCCCAGTTGTACTGATTTATGATGTTGTCTACATCAACTTGCAAGTGAATTTGCAAACTGGTCATACATCCGCCGAAGGTAGACGGATTATCGCGGTTGATTAGTTCATCCAGCCCTTTGATGTTGAACTCATAATGCTTGCCCCGCTGAGCGTTTACGTTTTCCAGCAGGGCATTGTATCTGGGTTCAGGCGTGATAGAATCCTGTGTCGTATCGGCCTTGCGGATGGTGGGCAGAATGCCTGTAAACAGCACTTCTGCTTTATATTTTTTGGCTTCCTCTATGATGAGAGCGATCTTATCCGATAGGTTCTTCTTCATCCCACTCAGGCACTTTCCGCTAAAAGGCATAGGGTCTGCATTCACTTCTATATTAAAACGCGCATATTCTGTCGTAATGAAATCCTTATGCAGTGCTGCATTAATCTCCGGACCGATAAAAGCGGGGCGATAAGCTTCGTCTACAAAAACCATTTCCTGCTCGGCTCCGATTCGCTGCACACCTTTTTCAAAAATATCTGATGTAAGCATCTGCTCAAATATTTCCACATCATTCAGCAAGTGGCTCATATAAGAGCGTCGGTCTTCTTCAGAAGTAATAAGCCTGATGTTACTTTCTGCCATAATCCATTAAAAGTTTTTAGATAGTTTCTATTTAAATAGAAATCTTCCGCATTTTGTTATAAAACCGATATGTTATACTTTTTGGTAAAAGAAAAAAGGCATAAAAAAACTGCACTATAAGGTTATAGTACAGTACTCAATAAAAGGATGCATGTATGGAATGCTGGCTAATACGGCAGCTTTTTGCGTCGCCACTTATAGTTGATCATAAAATCTTTGTCAGGAATAATTTCCATGATCTGTGGCTCTTTGTTGCTTTCTTTAGGTGAAAGGTAGCAGAGAGTTTCTTCCATGCGTCCATTTTTGATGGTAGTCACCAAAATGGGAGGTTGTTCGCATTGCATCTTCTGTAATTCTTTCAGCGTAACCCTATGTTTGATCACGGTAGGAGTGCCTTTTACAAAAAAGAATATAGACAGGATGGTCAGCGACAAGATGATAATTACAGGTAACATATAGAATATGGTTTTGCGTGTATCTTTATAGTGACTAATATACTTGTTAATTGCACTAAATTAGCATTTTAATTTTCTAAAATCTTACATGGGAGGAAGTTTTTATAAAACTTTTCTTCAATATGAAAAGTTCAAACACAGTTCATTTTGCGAAAAACGTAATTTATACCCTCATAATTGTTATATTCTATATTTGAGGCCACTGAATTTTAGCGGAAGTTCAAGTTTTCTAAAGGCCACCTAAGAATACCTAAGAAAGTAATGCAAATATTACAATTCTAATTTTTTCACTTTCTGTAACTCTGTGATAGCATCTACCATCAGGCGCCAGCTTACCTGTTTTCCTGTTTCCAGCGACTCATAAACCAGCCCTTTTTCCGAAGCGATGATCCGACATTTCCCTAGGTCATAACGATACGCTTCTACCACATCGCCTTCGTGCAAAGGTTGCTTATACAGATCGGCTAACGGAACGATGGATTTGGATATTTGCTTTTGGCTTTTCTTAAAAAAGTTAAACATTTTATTTTGGCTTTATGGCGTTGTCAAATCTTTTCTGCATAACCTCAAAATACTCCGGCACAATCTCGTAGCCTACAAATTTACGGTTATTATGAAGGGCCGCCAAGCCTGTGCTACCACTGCCGGCAAACGGATCAAGCACTGTCTGATCGGGAAATGAGACCAGCTTCACCAAGTGCTCCATCAAATTGACGGGCTTCACGGTCGGGTGACTATTGTAGGTTTCTTTGTGTTGCCTGACTTTGGGCACGAGAAAAAATTTATCATAGCCATCGTCAAATGGCTCAGTTCTGATGATATTAGCACATACTCGACCGGCAGGGTGTGGATTATGCCCTACTTTATTTTCAGCGTGGTCGTAAGGAATGCGGGTAGCTTCTAAGTTAAGTGCACCTGTACCATATTTTAATATGTTTTGCGCTATTTTCAGGCTTTTTTCCGGTGGCCTCTGGATCAAAATGATGGGTTCGTAAGCAGGTTTAAGGCCCAGGCCCGCCCCCTTGAACTTCTTGCCAATTTCGGAAGTTGGTGAGCAGATAGGTTTTCCTTTGGGTGCTTTATAATGTACAGCACCTGTTTTTTTGTATCCTTGTATGTACTTGTACTGGCCGATTACCGCACTATTTACGGCTAATTCACGGTCAATGTCGAGTGATATGTCGCGGCTCTTGGGCATTCCGTTCAAAAACGACCAAAACATTACATCACGAATACGGAAGCCAGCATCTTCCAGGGCAACCATCATGCGGTGCATCAGTCTCACAGAGGAGAAAACTACGCCAAAACTGCCTGGTTTCATCACCCGCAGGCAGTCTGCCCAGATGGCCGGGTCAGGCATCATTTTATCCCAGGCGTGGTTGTGGTACCCTATGCCATATGGCGGGTCGGTCACCAGAGCATCAATCGTATCAGGGCTTATTCCTTCGAGGCCAAAGCAGGACGCGTGGTGGATAGTATAGGCAGTGTGATGTGGTGTTGCAGAGATAACCAAAAAGTTTCGAGTTTTAATCGAAAGCAATATACTATGAATACAATAGAGAATACAAATGATCAGGCAGGTAATCTGCAAACAATCAGGAAACGCAAGTCCTAATTATAATTCGTTGGTAATATCATCGTATAAAATCTGTATGATAAGAAAGTTATTATCTTTATATCAAACACTAATAACAAGGTAAGGAATGAAACACGGTATTTTTAGCTCAATACTTACTTTGGCCTGCACTCAGTGTTTCGCTCAGAAATTACTATTTCATAAGAATAGAAATCAGGAATTATCTTATGCCATTGGTGATAAGATTTCTTTTACGAAAAGCTGTTTCTTGTTGTGGACGCAGGCTACACCCTGTTAGATATCATCAACAGCCGCAGGATAGATCTAGGAACATTGGCAATTGGCGGTTCTCTACTCAGTGCAGGGCTACTGGCTAGGTGGCTTATCAAAGACACTATCAAAATCAGAAAGGGCCAAAAACTGGTGATTGTTCAGTAGTTATACCATTTACCGTTTCTTAGCATCCCCACACCTGATGCAAGCTTCCAGTTCGTACCTTCCAGTTCGGACCTTCTCCAACACTATACTACAATGAGACAGTGCCCCCAAAACTCAAAGACCATAGCCATACCGTATGACGTACTTTTTTTAAAATTACTGATGCCATGCGATAAAAATATACCGCCACGTCATAGGCAGAGGCTACATATACAGACAATCTTAACTAACCTTAGTATATCAGAATCAACGTTATGCTGCCTATACGATCATTTTGAGGGTATGCCTATAATATAAATATTTACATAAAAAATTTATTTATAACATGAGCGGGTATTTTCAGGATGACGGCCAGATCAGCTTGTTGCTATACCAGCTTACCCCTTCTTCTTACCTGGCTGCCCACACCCACCATGATCAGGTGGCTCGGACTTTGCCTTTGGTTTGCCTGTTCTAAAATTATTTTCAACCCTTAAAAAGCAATCAAAATGGCTTACGTTAAGAAAAACATTGTCACCGAAGGGTTTAGCGGCATGTTGGGCGACAGTATCGTATTCCGCAACAGAGGTGGCAAAACCATTGTAGCCATCAGGCCGGATACTACCGGACGGGAATCTACCGAAGCGCAGAAGAACCATCAGCGCAGATTTCGCAGAGCAGCGCAGTATGCCAAAGGTGCCACCCGCAACGAAGCGACCAGGGGGCTGTATGCTGCCCGTACCAAGCCCGGCCAGTCTGCCTACAATGTGGTTCTGGCTGACTTTATGACGGCACCAGAGATTGATGCCGTAGACTTCGGGACCTACAAAGGTGCCAAAAGGCAGCCACCTGCTGCTCAACGTCACCGACGACCATATGGTGTCTGAAGTGATCGTGAGCATGTTTGACGCACAAGGCGGCTTGCTGGAAGAAGGCACTGCCAAACTGCACGATAACGACATCGACTGGGTATGTACCACCCAGAAGCAACATGCCAGCATCAGCGGTCGCCGTGAAGCGGAAGACAAGCTACGTGTTAGTGCCAGCGACCTGCCCGGCAACAAATCAGAGAGAGAAGCCGTGATGGCCTAACGCTCCCTATTGCCCTACCATAAAAATCCGGCTTAGCAATGAGCTGGATTTTTTTGTTAAGCTACGTTTCCTATCTCCTGTCCATAGTTCATGATTTCATACACCATCGGATTGGTGATAGTAAAATCCTGTGACCTAAAAGGGTGAGGTTCTATCCTGCTATCTACGGTGCGTCTTAACCGCATCAATTCCAGCTGCATCTCCAGGCCGTCTGCATAATAATCAAACACGACAGCAATATCAATATCACTATCAGCATGATAGTTTCCTTTTGTATAGGAGCCGCCCGGCGTCCCGGCAAAGAGGAAGATATGCTTTGGACTAAACCTAGCAGTAACTAACCCTGCGAATGTCTGCGCTTTAGCTAAAGCATCTCGTTGAGCCATGTGCGTATCTATTTAACCTTTCCAATCCAGTATTCAGTAAATTCCTGTGTACACTTTTTGTAGACCCCCCTGGCTTCGGTTTGTAACCGAAGCCAAATAATCAAAATCAGTCTTAGACTGATATCTATCGAAAAAGCTTCAGTTACAAACTGAAGCTAGTGTTTAATTGCGTAAGTTAACTATATTACTTTTGAGATGGCTGCCTTTCACTTCTCTCTTTCTCCAAACAAATGGCTTACAGTTCTGATTGTAAGCCTTCGAATATGCCTCAATTTGATCCTTCAATTCTTTTGTGTTATTGAAGCTGGCCCCTGCAAGGGACTTCCTTGTGAATATGCCAAACCAAATTTCGTCCATGTTCAACCAGCTGGCTGATATTGGTGTAAAATGGAAATATACCAAGGGGTGGGCTGCAAGCCACTTCTCGTTTTTTTTATGGGTGGAGTAATTATCCAAAATAAAGTGAAGTTCCTCATTGGGGGTATTGGCCCACAATACCGTCCGGGAACTCAATAAAATCCACTCTGGTCTTCCTATCTGTCACCGATGTGAGCACTTCGCCTGTGGCAACCTTCAAAGCGGCAAATAAATTAAGTGTCCCATGCCTTTTATAAGTGCTTTGATAAGCCCTCATTGTTTTGCCGTCTTTGGCATGGACATACCCGGCTTTCCGTTCCAATGCCTGGATACTGGGCTTTTCATCAACGCAAATGATAATTGCTTTCATAGGTGGTTACAAATACAATCCCACAATGTCGGCAGCTTTGGCCGCAAAATCTTTATCTGTGCTGATGCACCATGAACGCTGTCTGTTCAGGGAAACCCCGCCTCTTTCATTATCCTCCATATTGCATCATCTCAGGCGGACAGTTCGCTGGAAAGCAAGGTGGCATCCCACCTGCCATAGCCTTTTGGGGGCTTTTCGCTTATTTTTTTCAGAAGCCTTTCTTTAAGGCCACCGTAAATTTTTGGGTGGCCTTCCCGTGGCATGTCCTTTAAACCTGCTATCCCATCCTGCTTATAGCGCTTGCGCCACTCAATAACCTTGTTGGAATAAGTATTGAGCTTTGCGGCAATATTTTTGACTGGTGTGCCTGCTGCGCTTTCCAATATCATTATAGCCTGCTCGTGTTGATACGTACTAATGGTTTTTGACCTTGCCCACCTCTCAAGGGTAACCCTGTCCTGCTCCTAGATCTCGATTTGCCCTGCATGATTTCCCATACCACTAAGATAATTATGAAAAAAATATTATATAGATTGTTATTGTAATTAAACACTAGCTTTTTAGTAGCCCGATCTCGGACTTTGAGGAAAGCATGTAGGAAGCACTCAATGAGTGCTATGTTGGCAAACAAATGCTTCCAGGCGTTTTGGGTGGCAGACCAGCCATCGGTATTGACCGTTTTAGGCTCGTAATCTTCTATCACATCCAGTGCTTCCTGATGGAACACCTTGTAGCCTTCTTTCAAGGTAACTTCGTCCGCTTTACTGCAAGCGTGTGCCCCTAGCATACAGCCTTGCCCAATAGTTGTTGCTACATAGGCTTTCCGTCCCTGAACACGGATATGTTGCTCATCGGCTAACAAGTTTTCGGGTAGTTGGTCAGCATCATAAACGGTAGTACCCACCAGACTAGAACGACCTAAACACAAGTAGAGCCGGTACCACTGCCCGGCGGCCCGGCACATGGGATTACGTCCAAACACATAGGCGAGTGCCCAGAAGGGTACACCCAAGCGTAATAGGAACAAAGGCTTAGATACCTCTTGGGTTTTAGCCCGCATGGCCGGTAGCAAAAAGCTGGGCCGCAACTGATAGCTTATCCCATCTACTTTGATCTTGCGCATTTGTAGAGACATTTTTTTAGATACGCGCGTTTTGCCGTTGAGCACATAACCACCGTTTATCCGTGGAGGGAAAAGTTCAGCATGATGCTGAATAGCTTCTTGAATTAAGTGGTGAGCTGCCTGACTATCTTGCATAAATGAGTTATATATAGATTCAGAAATATTTATTACTATTGTCCGATTTTGCTTACCTTTCAGAGCCATTGGCGGCCGCCGCCTTTAGGTTTACAGTGTAGTAAAATTCTAAGAAAGCAGTTGTTGCTATTATGCTGTGAATATGTGGGCCCCCGTGGCGCGGTAACTCGGTAGAGTTATCCATATATTCACAGCTTGACCACCAGCCTAAGTGCACTAGGGCCGCCGCCAGGAGAAAGATCGCGCCACGATGGCCTACGCCGCGATTAAGACTTAGGCTGGTTCTATCAAGATAAGCTTCAAATAGAAATTCAGGTAAGGGCTACTGCCTAAGACCTATTATTAAGGTTTTGAAAGTGCCGCCGTGGCCCGGTCTTGATTATTCACTAACCACTAACCACGAATGTATGCATTATTCCTTTTTTATCGGCCCCCGTGGCGCGGTATTGACATCAGTAAAAAAACGCTAGATTTCGCTATCAGAGACCAAAGCAAGCATCTTTTTCACTTAAAGGTGGACAACTCAATGGCTGGTCTGAACCAGTTCAAGCAGGAGTGTTTGGCCAAAGAAATTAACCTTCAGCAGAGCCTGATCTGTTGTGAGCACACGGGGGTCTACAGCGGGGCTGCCCCAGCCAAAATATCCTGGCATTAGCTACTGAGAATGGTTTTTCCCTTTGGCTGGAATCCTCTTTGAGAATCAAGCGATCATTAGGGCTTCAGCGTGGCAAGAGTGGCCGGCACCCGGCGACAAGGTCGACGCGATCAGGATTAGCGAGTACGCGTTCCGATACGCTGATCAAGCTACCGTCTGGCAACCGGAAAGGCAAACAATCAGCAAATTACGCCAATTAGTCTCTCTGCGCAAAAGACTGCTCAACGCTAAGAATGCGCTGAAAGTCCCCTTAGATGAACCGGGCCGCCGGGCGGTGTCTAACTTCCAAGATAAAAAGCTTCAAAAGGAGATGGTAAGGCTGAACAAAAAGCCCATTGAGGCTTTAGAAAAGCAGATTACGGAAGCCGACGCGGCGCGGTTGAAAAGAAAATTAAAGCCCTAATCAAAGAAGCCGACGCGGCGCGGATGATTCGCTCAAGCATCTCTTTGACCTGGTTACTTCAGTAGATGGCGTAGGTGAAGTAGTCTTTTGTGAGATGGTAATTGCTACCGCCCGGCGGCCCGGTAACGAATTTAAGTTATTTAGCTGCCCCAGGAAGTTTGCTTGTTACTCAGGCGTAGCTCCCTTTGAGCATAGCTCGGGAACCAGTATCCGAGGGGGCACTAGAGTAAGCCATCTTGCTAACAAACAGATGAAGAAACTACTGCACATGGCTGCGCTATCAATCGTCTCTGGAAAAGGTGAAATGGCTGATTACTACCACCGAAAAGTTGAGCAGGGAAAGAACAAAATGCTCGTCTTAAACGCCGTACGTAACAAGATTATCCACCGCGTTTTTGCTTGTATCCGAGAGGACCGAAACGGGGTCGCCCGGCGATATGAAAAAAACTATACTGCTGCCCTTGTTTAAACTATAGAAATCGCGGTTGGGTTTACGTTCTTGTTCACACTTGAAAGGTAAGCATGATCAATGGCTTTTTTTAATTATCACCGCAAAACGTTACAATCAGGAAAATTCCATTTTCGCAAAGCATATAGCTATGCTATTAGCTGTATCTATCCTTTTCGTGTCTTTTAAAACACGCGACAAAGAGGTAATAGTTTTAAATGCAGGTACCGGTGTCATCCTTGAAACACTTTCTATGATTCAATCCGATTTGATTTCTGTAGGGCAAACCATTGACTTCAAGGTAAAGTATGATGTAAAAGTCAAAGACGTAGTAGTTATCCCTGCTGGTTCAGTAGCCAGAGGACAGATCATGAGGGCAGAAAAAGCTAAAGCAATCGGAAAAGAGGGTTTTGTAGAAATACAGATAAAGTCTGTTACCGCAGCAGACGGACAGGAAGTTTTCTTGATAGGTGGCAATGTCTATCAGGAAGGTGATAGTAAGCAAACACTTTCAATAGTATTAGGTGTCGTTGTTTGTATTTTTTTTTGCTAATGAAAGGAAAAAATGCACAGATTCCTCCTGGATATCAGGTAGATTCATCCGTTGCAACTAATACAACAATTCAGATGTAAAGTAAGTGCTTTGTTAACATCATAAAAAAAGCTGCCAATTGGATTGGCAGCTTTTGTGTTTATAGACCAGATGAGTTTTTACTGCTCATCTTTCTTTTCCTTTTCCATTTTCTTCTTTTTCAGAGAAAGCTTCAAAACCTCACCTTCGCCTTCATAATCAGCGAGGATGGTATCATTTGGCTGTACTTCTCCTTTAAGAATTTCTTCGGCAACGGCATCTTCCAGGTATTTCTGGATAGCTCTGTTCAGCGGACGAGCACCGTAGGAAGGATCATAACCTTTTTCTGCCAGGAAGTCTTTTGCTTTCTCTGTCAGTTCGATGTTATAGCCTAGGGCTGTGATTCTGGCAAAGAGCTTGTTCAACGTCAGGTCAATGATCAGGTGTATGTCTTCTCTTTTCAACGAGTTGAATACAATGACATCGTCCAACCTGTTTAAGAACTCCGGA
Organism: Cyclobacteriaceae bacterium; assembly: GCA_958296015.1. Classification (GTDB taxonomy): domain Bacteria; phylum Bacteroidota; class Bacteroidia; order Cytophagales; family Cyclobacteriaceae; genus JAJNNC01. Next base: position 215,312 of record CATQIH010000014.1, on the reverse strand, counting down.
CTAAATGTCTTTTTCAGAGCATTTTGTATGGTAGACTTCATGATGTCATCCATATTATCTTCTTTGGCTCTAGTAGCAAAACCAATGCCTGCACCAAAATCTTTCAGATCACGGGCACCAATGTTGGAAGTCATGATGATGATCGTATTTCTAAAGTCCACTCTTCTGCCTAAACCATCTGTCAGGATACCATCGTCCAGTACCTGAAGCAGGAGGTTAAACACATCAGGGTGTGCTTTCTCAATCTCATCGAGCAACACAACGCTATAAGGTTTTCTTCTTACTTTTTCGGTAAGCTGTCCGCCTTCTTCGTAGCCTACATAGCCCGGAGGCGCTCCTACCAAGCGAGATACGGAGAATTTCTCCATGTACTCACTCATATCTATTCTTACCAGGGCGTCTTCTTTATCGAAGAGATACATCGCCAATACTTTAGCCAGCTCTGTCTTACCTACACCTGTGGGGCCGAGGAACACAAATGAGCCGATAGGTTTGTGTGGGTCTTTCAAGCCAACCCTGGTTCGCTGAATTGCTTTCACCAGTTTTTTGATAGCCTCATCTTGTCCAATCACCTTACCACGCAGGGAATCGCCCATGCCCAGCAATTTGTTACTTTCGTTTTGGGCTACACGGCTGGTTGGAATACCGGTCATCATGGCAATTACTTCAGCCACATTTTCCTCGTCTACCGTATACCGTTTGGTGCGGGTCTCTTCTTCCCATTTTTGCTTGGCCGCTTCCAGCTGATCAATCAGCTTTTTCTCACGGTCGCGCAACTGGGCAGCTTCTTCATATTTCTGGCTTTTGACTACCCTGTTCTTTTCTACTTTAATGTTCTCAATAGCCTCTTCCAGCTTGATGATCTCTTCCGGCACATGGATGTTATTGATATGCACACGTGCACCGGCTTCGTCCATTACGTCGATGGCTTTGTCAGGCAAGAAACGATCACTGATATAACGATCCGATAGCTTCACACAAGTTTGCAAGGCTTCTTCTGTGTAGTTCACATGATGATGGCTTTCATACTTGTCTTTGATGTTGTTGAGAATCTGGAATGTTTCTTCCGGAGAAGTAGCATCCACCATCACTACCTGGAATCTTCTGGCAAGTGCGCCATCTTTTTCAATATACTGGCGGTATTCGTCCAGCGTAGTGGCACCGATGCATTGTATTTCGCCCCTGGCTAGTGCAGGTTTGAACATATTGGAAGCATCCAGCGAACCGGAAGCACCACCCGCACCTACGATAGTATGCAATTCGTCGATAAACAAGATGACATCCGGAGATTTTTCTATCTCGTTCATTACCGCTTTCATTCTTTCCTCGAATTGACCTCTGTATTTGGTGCCAGCCACCAGTGAAGCCAGATCAAGTGTCACCACTCTTTTGTTGAAAAGCACACGGGACACCTTCTTTTGGATAATACGCAATGCCAGACCTTCTGCAATGGCTGTTTTGCCTACGCCTGGTTCACCAATAAGAATAGGATTGTTCTTTTTACGTCGGCTTAATACTTGCGCCACCCGTTCTATTTCCTTTTCGCGACCAACAATCGGGTCGAGCTTATCGTCTTCGGCCAGTTTGGTAAGGTCTCTACCAAAGTTATCCAGTACGGGTGTACGAGATTTATCAGTGCTTTTGGACTCTCTACCAGAACTGGAAGAACCGCCACCAAAGATACGAGAAGTGTCTTCATCGCTGTCGTCGGTATCAGAAGCAGCCATTGGATGATCTGTCTGATATTCCAGCATTTCTTTCACTACATCGTAGTTTACGTCGAACTTCTCCAAAATCTGGGTAGCGATATTGTCTTCGTCCCTAAGGATAGACAACAGCAGATGTTCTGTGCCAATGAGTTGGCTTTTAAATATCTTAGCCTCTAAATAGGTGATTTTCAGCACCTTTTCAGATTGCCGCGTGAGGGGTATGTTCGCCAGGTTTTTCACGTTCCCAGTGGCTGTCCCTTTGGTGGCCTGCTCTACGGCGGCTCTCAGTTCGTCAAGCGATACACCCAGCTTTTTCAGGAGGCTAACGGCTACGCCTTCACCTTCTCTGATCATGCCTAGCAATAAATGCTCTGTTCCTATATAATCATGACCGAGGCGAAGGGCTTCTTCTCTGCTCAGTGAGATTACTTCTTTAACTCTGTTTGAAAATTTAGCTTCCATATTACCAGGGAATTAATATGTGATTTGGTAAAAGTGAGAGATTGTGGTTTATATATTTGCTATGCTATCAGCAAGATATGAACTTTGTACTAGAAATCAACAAGTCAGTTGTTGCATTTGTTCAATGTGCGCAAGATAATGACTGACTTATCACATGATTAGCGCGGGGCCCCTCACAAAATAGTAAATCTATTACACTCAAATTGGGTACAAAGTCTTTGCCAAAAACTTGATTATAAGGCAATGGGTCGAAAAAACTGTAGGCTATGTACGGTATTTTAGGCTTAATCATATCTCGGCAATCCAGCACCTGTTCAGGCTCTTCTTGAAACGTTTCTGTAAGTATGACAGACTTGTGATCCGCACCTATCAATTTCAGACACTTTGTCAGTAGTTCCAGGTTAAGATCAACTAAAAACTGATGTTTTTTATGCAGAATGTTATAAAGCTCATCTGCAAAAAATTCAAAAAAAGGTGCTTTACCATAGGCAGAAGTGATGGTCCGCCAATGGTTATCCTGCCATTGCTGACTATAGGATACCCTGACATCCTTTGTTTTGATCTTTCCTGTACCTCTTGATACAGGTACGGTAAGTGTGTGTACTTTGTTGGCTATTTGTAGGTAACACCGGTTTCTGTAAGTCTGCTTAGGATAATGCTCATGAACTTCCACCATGATTTGATCGGCCTGAAGAATACGCGAAAAATAGGCGATACACGGCAAATAATGCAGATCAATGAGCACGGTATTGGCTGTAGTGCTATACATAGGATAAAATTACAGGAAAGGCTCCAGATCACCCAGTCCTTCGCGCACTACTTCTGCTTCACCATTGGTAAAATCTACGACGGTAGAGGCTACATTCTTGCCATACCCACCATCGATGACAATATCTACCATGTTTTGAAACTTTTCATAAATCAGCTCCGGGTCTGTGGCGTATTCCACCACCTCGTCATCATCGCGGATAGAGGTAGTGATGATAGGATTGCCCAGTTTTTCAACCAAAAGGCGGGGAATGTTATTATCGGGTATGCGTATGCCAACGGTCTTTCTTTTGGGAGCAATAGATTTTGGAACTTTACTGCTGGCGTTTAAGATATAAGTATAAGGGCCAGGCAATGTTTTTTTCATTAATTTAAAAACAGGTGTGCTCAGGCTTTTCACATATTCGGAGATGTGGCTCAGGTCGTGGCATATAAATGAAAGGTTGTTTTTTTCGCAATCCATCCCTTTGATGCGGCATACTCTCTCTACTGCTGCCGGGTTGAATATATCACACCCCAGTCCGTAAATGGTATCGGTAGGATAAATGATGACACCCCCTTTGCGCAAAACATCCACTACTTTCTCAATCTTTCTAAGTTCAGGGTTGTCAGGATGTATTTTAATAAGCTCTGCTTTCATAAACACAAGATTAAATGGTTTGTAATAAAAGAATAGAATGTGAAACGTCGTTTTCAGACAAATTAGTAATTTTGCAGCTGTTATGAATAGACATAAAATATCTGTTGTCATTGTTTTAGTGATCAGTGTCCTCACTATCACTTTTTCCTTCTATATATACCAGATGCTAATGGTGCCCAATATATTGGTGGAAAAGCAGGACAAAATTCTCCTAATACCTGAAGGTGCTACGTTTTCTGATGTTCAACATATCTTGCAGGAAGAAGGTTATGTGCAGGACCTGCTTTCGTTCAGCGTGTTGGCTAAGTTGATGAAATATAACGAGTATGTAAAGCCTGGTCGGTATCTGCTCAAAAAAGATATGCCAAACCTACAGGCCATCAGGTTGCTGCGTTCCGGGCAGCAGGAGCCTGTCGACGTTACTTTCAATAATATCCGCCTCAAGCATGAACTGGCTGAACGCATCTGTGCCAACCTACAGGCCGACTCCGGCACGTTTGAAGCCATGCTCAACGATTCTGTTGTAGCCAGCAAGTATGGTTTTACCACAGAAAACATCATGTGCATGTTTATCCCAAACACGTATGAGCTTTTCTGGACCACCTCTGCCCAGCAGTTGTTTGACAGAATGCACCGCGAGTATCAAAAGTTCTGGACGGATGAGCGGCTGGCCCGGGCAAAGGCTATGGGGATGACACCCGTGGAAGTGGCTATTCTGGCTTCTATCGTTGAATCGGAGACTAACAAACCGGACGAGGCACCAAAAGTAGCGGGCTTGTATATCAACAGGCTTAAGCAGAACATGGCTTTGCAGGCAGACCCTACGCTAAAATTTGCTGCCCAGGATTTTACCATCAAGCGGGTGCTCAATAAACATATAGCGATAGATTCTCCCTACAACACCTACAAATATACCGGTCTGCCACCGGGCCCTATCCGCCTGCCTTCTGTCAAGTCGCTCAATGCGGTGCTCAATCATGAAAACCACAAGTATTTGTATATGTGTGCTAGGGAAGATTTTTCGGGGTACCATAATTTTGCCACCAACCATCAGGCGCACCTGGTTAACGCCAGAAAATACCAGCGGGCACTGAATAGTGCAGGTATTTACAAATGAATCAGCTATATGTATCAACACCAGACAACGATCCGCGTAAGATACGGAGAAACCGACCAAATGGGGTATGTGTATTATGGACATTATGCTGCTTATTTTGAGGTAGCCAGAGTGGAAGCCCTGCGTGCGCTGGGTATGAGTTACAAAGAGATGGAAGCGGCAGGTATCATGATGCCAGTATTAGAAAACCACTCATACTATCGGCAGCCCGCTGTGTATGATGATCTGCTGCGTATTGAAGTAATCATCAAAGAAATGCCTACAGCTAGAATCACGTTTCATTACAATATATATAATGAGACAGATGTACTCATTCACACAGGAGTTACGAAGCTTGCCTTTATGCAGGCAGATAATAAAAGACCTTGCCGACCACCGGCAAGCATGACGACATTGCTTAAGTCTTATTTTTGACCACAAAAAAGTTAAACAAAATAGGCACTTTTGCTTTTAGAAAAAATATAAATCATCTACATTTGCACTCTCAACGGATTTACCGTAGTATAAGATCATTCATAGAGAGTTGGCGGAGTGGTCGAACGCGCCGGTCTTGAAAACCGGAGACTGTCACAGGTCCGGGGGTTCGAATCCCTCACTCTCTGCATTTAAAGCTCGGGTCCGATTTATTTGGAAACGAGTTTTTTTTAGATAAGTCCCTATTTTCTTGCTTGTTTTTACAGCTTTTGTAGATTGTTGCAGCATCAAAAGCCTTTATGCCTGAATAGCAAAACAATAACAAGTGCCTTATTAACGCTCTTGCATTGCAAAAAGGATATGAGTCAGTGTGGGATATAAGCAGCCTTTGGGGTGATTGTAGGAAAGCAGGACAGTACAGGATAAACGATAAAAAATTTTTCGTTATTATTGACTTAATCCATGAATCGTTCCTGTTAAGCCACGCTTGTTATGCACAAAAATAACCTACTTATTCTGTTTTGCCTCCTCATTACCGTTCGCGCCTTCTCCCAAACCACTGGCGTATTGCCAGATACCGCTGGGTTAGCAGGGCGGCCCAATATTATCTTTATCCTCACCGACGACCAACGGTGGGATGCGCTGGGTTATGAAGGAAATAAATTGATTCATACTCCGGAAATGGACAAGCTCGCCCGACAGGGAACCTATTTTCGGCACGCTATGGTCACCACTCCGATTTGCGCGGCCAGCCGGGCCAGTATCCTGAGCGGTATGTACGAACGTACCCACGGTTACAACTTCCAAACCGGCCCTATTGGCGACCAGTATATGGAAAATGCTTATCCGCGTATGATGCGACAGGCAGGCTATTACACCGGGTTCTTTGGCAAATTTGGTGTTAAGTACGACCACCAAGACCAACTCTTTGACATTTACGAGGATTACGACCGCAACAGTGCCTACCACGATCGGCGGGCTTACTACTACAAAACCCTGAATGGCGATACGGTACACCTAACGCGCTATACAGGCCAGCAGGCACTTGATTTTATTGAACAGGCCCCTACAGATAAGCCCTTCTGCCTGTCGCTGAGCTTTAGTGCGCCCCATGCTCACGACAGTGCTCCCGACCAGTACTTCTGGCAGCACGAAACCGCTTCTTTGCTAGAGGATACTACCATGCCTGGCCCCGATTTGGTGGCAGACCGGTACTTCAATGAGCAACCTGCGCCAGTACGCAATGGCTTTAACCGCCTGCGGTGGCACTGGCGCTACGACACTCCAGAGAAGTATCAGCACAGCGTGAAAGGTTACTACCGCATGATTTCGGGCATCGACCTGGAAATTGGCAAGATTAGGCAACAGCTAGTAAAGCAGGGTTTAGACCAGAATACCGTCATCATCCTGATGGGCGACAATGGTTATTTTATGGGTGAGCGGCAATTAGCAGGTAAGTGGTTGCTTTATGACAATTCTATTAGGGTGCCCCTGATCGTATATGACCCCCGTGTAAATAAGCACCAGGACAACAACGACATGGTCCTGAACATTGATGTGCCGCCCACCATTCTGGATTTGGGCGGAGTGGAGCACCCCTCGGTATACCAAGGAAAAAGTCTTATGCCTATCGTTACGGGCCGTACTAGTAGCTTAAACCGCGACACCGTACTGATCGAGCACCTGTGGGAGTTTGATAGCATCCCACCCAGCGAAGGAGTGCGTACTAAGGAGTGGAAATACTTCCGTTACGTTAACGATAAGTCGGTGGAAGAACTCTACAACCTACAAAAAGACCCACGGGAGATCAACAATCTGGCTAAAAAGGCAAAATATCAGAACGTGCTGGCTGAGTTTCGCCAAAAGTGCGATCAACTGATCCGAAAGTACCATGATCCGTATTCGGCGGCACCGGACAGCCTAATGGTGGAGTTTATCCGCCAACCTGATCGAACCGCCATCAGTGATAGTTTACCCGAGTACAGTTGGGAAGTTCCTACCAGTGCCAAATCTCAAAGTGCCTATCAGGTGCTGGTGGCCTCCTCGCAACAAAACCTCGATCAGAATATCGGAGACGTGTGGAACAGCGGGCAGGTACGGAGCAACCAATCGGCCAACGTAACGTATCAGGGTAATCCGATGAAGCCCAATGCCCAATACTTCTGGAAGGTGCGGGTGTGGGATTATAACAACCGTACCAGCGAGTACTCTAAGGCGCAGTCCTTTCAAACCGGACGTTTGGGAGTGAACAGTCCAGTCAACGGCCCATCCGGACCGAGACCCTTTGCCAATACCGTAGGAGAGCTTCATCTAACTCTCGCTCCCAACCAGGTGGCGCAACTGAACGGCAACTAGCGAGCGGATTTAGCTTTTGGTGCGATTCAGTTGAGCCTGGGAACAAACGAGATTGCGGTGGAGGTGAATTCTTTTTGGTCCTGCCCTTGGCGACAGACAGGGTAGCAGATCTGCCTGGCCAACGCTTTTAGCACTTATAATACGTTACAGCAATTAGTGTATCAGTTGAGAATTTGATGCTTCAATGCACCAGCCGGATACCGAAAACGATACGTTCCCGAACCCAAACTGAGGGTCACTCCGTTATCATCCTGCTGCAACGTTTCTTTTAGTTCCGATTTTATGGGCTTACCATTGAGAGACAAACCGTTGGCAGTAGCCTCGGGCAGGGTGACGGTGGCTGTGGTGTTGGCGGGAACGATCACCTCGTAGGTGAAGTCATCGCCGGTGAGTTTCCAGGCTGAAGTTATCTTTCCGTACATCGATTTGAATTCAGTTGTGGCCGATGTGAGTCCACCGCCAGGATGGGGATGAAACACAATGTGCTTGTAACCGGGCTTTTCAGGGTCGATGTGCAGTCCACCCACTTCGGTGTAGAGCCATTCTCCGACAGCTCCGTAGGCATAATGGTTGAAGCTGTTCATGCCCTCGATGATTGTCCCGTCGGGTTTCTGCGTATCCCAGCGCTCCCAGATTGTGGTGGCTCCTTGCATGACCGGATATAGCCAAGAGGGATACTCCCGCCGGTTTAGTAGCTTATACGCCAAATCATTCCGACCTATCTTGGACAAAGTGCTACAGAGCAGGGGCGTGCCTAAAAAGCCCGTCGTCAGGTGCCTGAATTTTTCCACGTCTTGGGCAAAATAAGCCGCCGCTTTACCCACCAGCTTCTGTGGAACCAAGTCGAACGAAAGGGCCAGGGCGTAGGCGGTCTGCGTGTGTGAAACTAGTCTTCCATTTGGGGTAATGTATTCTTGAATAAAAGCTTTTTTGATGTTATCAGCAAGTTTCTGATAAGTCTTCTCATTCTCCTTTCTTCCAATGATGGCTGCAATTTTACTGAGCAGGGTGGTGGAATAATAGGCGTAGGCCGTAGCGATTAGGTCCTTTTCGGTAACCGAGCCGTTGTAGTCAGGAGCATTCGAATTGTAGGCCAGCCAATCGCCCCAGTGCCAATGGTTGGGGTCGTTCCACAGATAATCTTCTCCGGCATTCTCAGCCATATAATCTACCCAGCCCTTCATGCTGGCGTACTGCTCTTGCAAGATACGTTTGTCACCGTAGCTTTGGTACACTGTCCAGGGTATGATAACCGCCGCATCGGCCCAGCCGGTGGCTCCCCCTTCACCCTTCAGGATATCGGGAATAACGTGGGGCACCAGCCCGTTGCCGAGCTGGTCGGCTGCCAGGTCTTTCAGCCATTTGGTGTAGAAAGCCGCTACGTTATAATTAAAAGCGGCCGTCATGCTGAACACCTGGGCATCGCCGGTCCAGCCTGCCCGCTCGTCCCGCTGAGGGCAGTCGGTGGGGATGTCCAAAAAGTTGTCTCTTTGTCCCCACTGAATATTGCTTTGCAGTTGGTTGATCATGGAGTCCGAACAGGTGAAAGTTCCCGTGGGGGCTATCTTCGAATGGATGACCACGCCGGTGATATCGTCCAGACCGAGGGTGTCGGGATAGCCTTCTAGTTTGACGAACCGAAAACCGTGGAAGGTGAAGTGTGGCTCAAAGACTTCTTCCTCTCCACCCTTTAGCGTATAAATATCTGTGGCCTCAGCCGCCCGCAGGTTGGTAGTGTAGAAGTTACCTTCCTTGTCGAGCACCTCGGCGTACTGAATGATTACCTGATCGCCCTTCTGCCCCTTCACTTTCATGCGCACCCAGCCCACGATGTTCTGACCCAGATCAAGTACCTTTTCTCCCTTCGGGGTGGTGATCAGTTTGATAGGAGCAATTTCTTCGATGGCCCGTACGGGAGGTCCCTGGGGTGCTACCAGGTTGTCTTTGGGTTGGTCCAGGATTTCAACGGTGGTCCACTTACTATCATCAAAGTCATTACTGGCCCAGCCGTTCATCTCGAGGCGGGCATCGTATTTTTCGCCGTTATAAATATCCGATTCCAGAATTGGGCCGTAGGAAGCTTTCCAATCCCTGTTGCTCACGATGGTTTCGCTCGTACCATCGTCATATTTCACATGCAACTGAACCAACAGGGCCAACTGATTGCCATAGTAGGCGTAATCGCCCTTCCAGCCGATGTTGCCACGGTACCAGCCATCCCCCACGATGGCTCCCAGGGTGTTCTGAGCCTGGAGCAAATTAGTTACGTCGTAGGTCTGGTACTGCAACCGTTTATGATAGCTGGTGTAGCCGGGAGTGAACAGGTCGTTGCCTACTTTCTGGCCATTCAAATGCAGTTCGTATAATCCCAGGGAAGTGACGTATACCCTGGCGGACTCGATACCTTTTCTGGTTGCAAACTCTTTCCGGTAGTACTGTGACGGATGGGATTTTTTCTCTGTGGTGATGTCGTCCATACCCATCCAGGAGGCGGTCCACAAATCGGGTTGCAGCAGGCCCATCTCCCAAAAAGCAGGGGCACTCCAGTCTGTTGCCTTGCCCTTATTGTCCCATATCCTGACCTGCCAGTACACCCGCTGCCCGGATTCCAGGGGAGAGCCGCCGTAGTGCACATCGATGGATTCGTCGCTGTTGGTTTTTCCGGTAGACCACAGCAGGTTTTTGCCTTTGGCTACATCGGATTCGGACTTGGCCACGCGTATCTCGTAGGCGGTTTGCAGCACGTTGTTTTGGCTCGAACTGATCTGCCAGCTTAGCCTGGGTACTGTCACACCAATGCCTATCGGATTGGTGTGGTATTCGCAAACGAGGTTGGTAACTTGCATTTTGTCGATGGCAAAAGCCGAGCTGATGCCTAGCAGGAAAATAAGTAGTGATTGGGTAAATAGTTTTATGTAGTGCATGTTTTTGTTTTGATCAATTTTTTCAAGAGGTAGCTGTCCTCATGTTTTTGGTGGTCTAAAATTATCGAGAAAGGGCTGGGGTATTTGAAAAATAGGTGATGAAGGCAAGGCCATTGATAATCTTGATACAATCGCCGCGTATGAAGAGAGAGTCACTATATTGTTTTGCATTCAATTAGTCTAGCACTTAAATCTTGATGACGGTGACAAGAGATATTCTACCCAAAAGCTAAAGACAGAGGTGCCAAATAAAAGTTGGCAAATTGATCGCCGTGATGCCAATTGCCTGATCTGATGTTGTTAGCTGAATTGGCCTGTCATTGACTACTATTGTCAAAATTTGAAGACCATTCCAGTGCATAGTTTTATGAATTTCGCTACCTGTAAGCAGGCAATCAACGGTTACCAAACCATACAGCTAGTGCAGACAAAACGAATATTATGCCCAGGGCAATAAGTAGTGTGGTGTTAGTGATATCCATGATAAGGTCTGGTTAGTTAGTAGAAATTTGTGGAAGCGAATATTGTAAATTTTTGCAAATAAAAAAACAGTGCGCTCAAAGTTATCGGGCTTTTTTATCAATTCCAGTAAAGTCTTACCGAACTGTAGCAAGTCAGGATGAACAGTGATTACCAGGAAACAGTGAAGAAAAAGAAAAGCTATTTACAAAAAACACAATGTAAGGAAAGGGATGCATGTGAGTAGGTTATAAGTTCCGGGTAAAGTTTTTTTGTGTATGGATTGTTATACCTTTAATAAGCTAAGTGCCAAGGACCAAATCAACTACATTTACCATCGCTGTAGCTTACTGGACTTTGTGGTCAGGGTAGACCAGTATCAGGAAAATGGTGTGTGCTTGTACCATAATGAAGTCTTTTTTGTTGAAGTATGCTTTGATGGGCTGCGTGGAGACCGGGTAAAAGATATTAGAACTTATAGCCAAATACAGCAGCTTTCACACTGGTATGACAGGGTCGACCTTGGATCGTTGCTTTCTCAAAAGAAAATTTAATGATATGAAGACATAACAAGCTGGTGCAACCTGTTATGCCTTATGAGGATCATTTCCACTCAATAACCGTCTTGATATCATCTTCTGAACGCTGATCTATGGCCTTCTCAAAATCTTGATAAGCAATTCTACTGGTAATGATCTCATCTACCAGATCACCCCACAGGTTTTTGGCTTTTTCCAGATCTTTAATGCCCATAGCAAAGTGTTCCGGACTGGCATTGACACTGCCCAGGATCATCTGATTTTTGAGTACCATATTTTTCATAAGTTCTGCGCCCATCACACAGGTAGGACGATCGCCATGTGGAATACCGGTCATCACATATACGCCGTTGATGCCCAGTACATCTATCAACTGAAAGCCCAGTTCTGCCACACCTGCTGATTCAAAGATAAATGCTACTTCACCAAATTTATCGTCGATGTTCATAGTATCCACTTTTCTGCCATCGATGTATTCTCCACCCAGAGATTTGAGCAGTTGAGGGCGTTTGCTGCTTTCGTCTACAATATCCAACCCCCACACTTTGGCTCCTCTCAGGCGCAAGACGATGGTCGCTAAAATACCGATCGGGCCCAAACCTGCTACCAGTGCCTGCTTACCTTTTAGCCAGTCATCCCGCAAAATCTGCGGCAGCCGAGAAGCCTGTAGTTTGACAGCCTCGTCGATGGCTTTTTCTGCCACAGACATTGGCTCTGCCAGTACGCCTACAGACTGTATGCTGACGGGCACTTTTACCAGGTACTGCTCATTGTCGACCACATATTCTGTTTCGTAGCCATTGAGTCCTTTGATGCCTCTTTCGGTGTATTCACCGGTAAAGCACATATCGCTGCGGTTGTGCTCGCAGGCGGCACACTTACCGCAACCGCGCCTGACAGTAAAAACGCCATAGTCGCCTTTTTTGACTGTCGTAACACCATCGCCGGTTTCTACTACCTGACCAAACATTTCATGGCCAATAATGAGTCTTGAACTCCCCACAGGTGCATCGGCACGTCCACCCATCACCTCTTCGCGGTCGGTGCCGCAGATGCCTACCTGGAGTATTTTAATTTTTACATCGTTAGGAGATTGCAGCGTAGGCTCCTGATGGTCAATAACTTCACTTCCTGCGGTGCCGGGTACTATGGATATTGCTTTCATTATTTCTATCTTTTTAGTGTTGGTTTAAATTTTAGTCTCTTTAATATCTTGATTGCGCTGGTCGTCAAATTGTTTGTCAAGATTAAGGGCTGCACTGATCAGTCCCAGGTGGGTAAACGCCTGCGGGAAGTTGCCCAGGTGTTCGCCGGTATAGCCCAATTGCTCGGCATATAAGCCTACATGGTTGGCATAACCCAGCATTTTTTCAAAATACAGCCTTGCCTTTTGCAGTTCACCTGCCCGCGAGAGGCACTCTACATACCAGAACGTACACATAGAAAATGTACCTTCTTCGCCTTTCAACCCATCGGCAGCAGCATCTTTTGGGCGATAACGATATACCAGGGAGTCAGACACCAGGTCTTCTTCTATGGCTTTCAGGGTAGACAGCCAACGGGGATCGCGTCCGCCAATAAAGCGCATAAGGGGCATGAGTAGGGTGGCAGCATCTACTGTATCCGCTCCCTTGTACTGCACAAAACACTGGCGGTCTTCGCTCCAGAAGTCGTGCCAGATGGAATCATAAATTTCGTCTCTGACAATGCGCCAGCGGTCGGGGTAAGTGAAAGGGCGATTTTCTCCCAGGCGCACGGCTCTGTCTACGGCTACCCAGCACATCAGGCGGGAGTACAAAAATTCTTGTCTGCCACCACGCACTTCCCAGATGCCCTCGTCGGGTTGTTCCCAGTTGTCACACAGCCAGTTGATCTGCTGAATGAGTGCCTGCCAGAAGTCGTAAGAGATAGGCTCGCCGTATCTGTCGTATAGGTAGATAGCATCCATCAATTCACCGTAGATGTCTAGCTGAAGCTGACCGTGTGCGGCATTGCCTATGCGTACCGGGCTAGACTTTTTATAGCCTTCCATATGATCCAGCGTTTCTTCTTTCATTTCTACCCCGCCGTCTATTTTATACATCAGGCCCATGTAGCCAGCATTGCCGATCGTCTGGCATTTCTTTTCTACCCAGGCGATAAAGTCGGTCGCTTCGCGGGTATAGCCCAGGCTGATCAGAGAGTAGATAGTAAAAGACGCATCGCGTATCCAGGTATAGCGGTAATCCCAGTTGCGTTCTCCACCCAATTCCTCGGGCAGGCTAAAAGTAGGTGCAGCTACCAGCGAACCATACTGGTAAGAGGTCAGTAGCTTCAGTACCAGTGCCGACCGGTTGACAATATCCTGCCAGCGTCCTTTGTAATTTGACTGAGCGATCCAGCTCTTCCAGAAATTCATGGTTTCGTAGAGATTTTTTTCCACAAAATCTTCCAGGTTGGTTTTGGAAGGCTTGTCTTCTTCGGCCAACTCCAGAATGATGTCGGCTCGCTCTCCCGTTTTCAGGGTAAATGATGCGTAGCCGTCTTTGCCATCTACCTGTAGGGGGATATTGCTTTTTAATCTGAGTGAAATATGCTCCGGATCGGTGCAAACGAAAATCACATCGTTTTCATCACGCTCAATGGTATGTTCGGCACGGGCATAGTTGAAACGCGGTGCGCACTGCATATGAAAGGTAATCTCTCCACGCACACAGGTTACCCTTCTGACCAGAATATGGCCTTTATACAATTCTTCTACCGGCATAAAATCCGTAACCTCACCCACTCCTTCCGATGAGAGGAAACGGGTGAGCAACACATTGGTATCAGGCAGGTAAAGCTGCTTTTGTTTGGGGCATTCCAGTTCGGTATGGATAGAAAAATACCCTCCCTTATCTTTATCCAGCAGCTTGGCAAAGACAGAGGGTGAGTCGAAGTTGGGAAAACACATAAAATCTATGGAGCCGTTCAGCCCCACCAGGGCCACGGTGTTTAGGTCGCCGATTACTCCGTAGTTTTCAATTGGCTGATAGTCTGGCATAAAACAAATAAGTTGGTCGTTATTTTACGCTTACAACAACTGCCGATGCCTATATAATGTTTGTACAGCTTATCTGTTTCATAGCTAGCAGCCTTGCAAACCCGGAACACAATTCCGTAATTGCAAGGATGGTCAATAATTATTTGTAAGCTCATTTTCTAAGATTTGCCCTATAGTTCCATCAGCTTTTTGACTTCCAGGGCGTAGCTTTGGCTTGTAACCAGCTCATGGTTGGACTTATCTTTGAGCACCAGTGTGAACTTACTGCCGGAGTGCCGTCTGATTTCTTTGATCAAATGCTTGTTGATGATATACGACCGGTGTACCCGCATAAAAAAGGGTGGCAGCTTCTTTTCCAGATCAGTCAGCGTGTAGTCAATCAAAAACTTGTTGCTGTCACCATCATACAAGTTGACGTAATTGTCCTCTGCTTGAAAGTAGGTGATTTTTTCCATAGGAATGAACACGGTTTTGTCGGATATTTTCACCGGAAACTGCCGAAGATCGTCATTCTGTGCGCCTGAGCCATCGACCAAGTGCTGAATAGGGAATGAAGCAGAAGTGTCTTTATTTGCCAGTTTTCGCCGAAGGATTTTGATGCCTAATACTATCAGATACAAAATGCCTGTACCAAGAGCAAAATAGGCCAGCCAATACAATAGAAAAAATATGCCAACCAACCAATCTCCCCACCAATTACCTATAAAACAAATTACATTTAGAATTTTCATAATTTTCGCTTTTATAAGATTCAGATCATAAATTACCTTATTTCTTCGGTGAATACTTACATTTTTCCGGTGAGCTATTATATTTATTCGGTGAATGATCGTATCTTTTTGGGTGCATTGCACTCACAGCAAGTTACTTTTGTTTGTATCTAAGCAGATTACTTTTGCATCCATGCTCTGAAGAATAAAAAAACAAAATAGCAATACGTCAACAGATATGCTATATTGTATGAGCTGGCCTGGTTTGGTCAACAATTATGATAAACACTAAATATTTTTTGAACAATGGAAACAGTATGCCAACACTTACAGACCTTCGCCTATAAAGACCCTAAAGTAGATTATTGTGAAGAATGTATCAAAACCGGCGATGAATGGGTACATTTGAGGACCTGCCAAACGTGCGGCATCACGCTCTGCTGCGATTCGTCGCCAAACAAACACGCCAGGAAACATGCGAAGCGTGAAGGTCATGCGGTCATTATTTCTGCGGAGCCTGGCGAACATTGGGCTTACTGTTTTGTAGACGATCAGACCATAGAAATTTAGGCGTAAAGTCTCTTTATTTGGTTTTTTAGCCCTATTTTGCATAAGTTTTACTTTACGCACCCGTATCTTATGCCAAAATATCCTTTCCTGCTCAGCCTCATTGCGCTTTTCACAGCTTGCCAATCTCATCCGAAGGCGGAGTTGATCATCAGAAATGGCACCATCTATACTGGAAACGATAACCAGCCACAGGCAGAAGCAGTTGGCGTAGTGGGCGACACCATTGCTTTTGCAGGCACCGAAGCAGAGGCAGAAGCCTGGATTGGCAACCAGACCCGTATCATGGATTTGGAAGGAAAAACTATGACCCCGGGCTTTATAGAAGGCCATGCGCATTTTATGGGAGTAGGTGAAAATAAGCTGAACCTGGACCTGCTGGGTGCTACCAGTTACCGGGAAATCACACAGAAAGTAGCCGAAGCAGCAAAAAAAGCCAAACCGGGTGAGTGGATCACCGGCCGTGGCTGGCATCAGGACAAGTGGGATTCACTACCTGCAATGGTCAAGGGATTTCCTACGCACGAAGCACTGAGTCAGGTAGCTCCTGACAATCCGGTGATGTTGCAACACGCCAGCGGACATGCCATTCTGGCAAATGCCAAAGCTATGGAAATAGCCGGTATCAGCAACATCGACCAGGAAAATCAACCACAGCAAATAGCAGGTGGTGAAATTATTAAAGATTCGCTTGGAAACCCTACAGGCATCTTCAACGAAAACGCCATGAGCCTGATCAAGCAGCATATCCCCGATGAGACACCGGAAAGGCAAATGCTGGTAGCACAGACAGCGATGGAAGAATGCCTGGCCAACGGCATCACCACACTACACGATGCAGGAGTAGATACTGAAACTCTCAACCTATATAAAAAACTGGCAGAAGAAGGCAAGCTAACCACGCGCCTCTACGCGATGGTGAGCGGTACGGATACGGCACTGGTGAAAAAATACTATCAGCATGGACCTGAAATAGGGCTAGGCAACCGCCATCTGACCATCCGCAGCATCAAGCTGTATGCCGACGGGGCATTGGGTTCCAGAGGTGCCTGGTTGCTGGAGGAGTATAGTGATATGCCCGGAGAGTTTGGGCAAGAAGTAACGCCCATGCAGCACATCTATGAAGTATCTGTGCAGGCACTCAAAAGCGGTTTACAGGTGTGCACCCATGCTATTGGCGACCGGGCCAACCGCGAGGTGCTGGACCAGTATGAGAAAGCTTTCAGGCAAATACCGGATAGTGCACGCAATGCACGCTTCCGCATCGAACATGCCCAGCACATCAGCGCACAGGACATTCCCCGGTTTGCCCAACTGGGCGTGATTCCTGCCATGCAAGCCATCCACATGTCCTCTGACAGGCCGTGGGCCATCGATAGGCTGGGACGAGCACGTATAGAAGAAGGGGCGTATGTATGGCGCAAGTTGCTATCGTCAGGTGCTGTGGTAGTTAATGGCACCGATGCACCGGTGGAGCCGATCAACCCTATCGCTAGTTTCTATGCTTCGGTCAGTCGTAAAACCCTGGCAGGTGAACCGACCGGCGGCTACGAACCGGGGCAGAAAATGACACGGCAGGAAGCTCTAAGAGCCTACACATGGGCACCAGCCTATGCCGCTTTTGAAGAAGACATCAAGGGCACGATTGAGCTTGGTAAGCTGGCTGATTTTACGATATTTTCTCAGGATATGATGTCAGTACCGGAAGATAGTATTTTACAAACAAAGGTAGAATATACCATCATCGGTGGCAAACTGCTGTATGAGCGGCACAAGGATTAATACATGGTACATTCTCACAATCGAGTCTTAGCACAGATGATAAGGATGAAACTTTTTGCTGAACAGGCAGTGGTATTATATATTATAAGTACACGTATGCCCAGTAGATCAGAGCCAACTGTAGCGGTAAGCGCGCCCATAAGACCCATTTTGGAAGGTTTTTGAACTTTTCGGATTGGAGCATGTAGATGTGTACCGGCATGAAGGCAAGCAGCATCAGAATGATACCCCAGGCGGCAAGGCTACGTGTTTCATCAAAGAGGAGTCCTGCACCCAACAGGATTTCGGCCCCGCCGCTCAGCAGCACCAGCAGCCAGTGCGCTGGCAGGTAAGGAGGAATGATGCGGGTATAGAATCCCGGCCTAACAAAATGCAGTATACCAGCCACGATATACATACCCGCCATAAGATAAAGACTGATAGGATAGAGCATCAGCAAAAGTACAAACAATTGCGGGATTGCCTCATGGCAAGGTTCAATTACTCCAAAGTAATTTTTCGTTGGTTACTTCCAGATATAAGGTGTCACCATTACAGATAATATTTCCTGTAAATCCCCCCAAAGCACAAACAACGTCACAGTTTTGATCCACGACGCTGGCACTTATATCATATCCACAGGTGTTGCCCGGACTAAAGACGTACACAGTTTGACCTTGAAAATCATACTGCGTTACCGTTGCCCCTTGATCACAGACTTCTCTTCTTTTGAACTTTTTTATTTTCTTTTCGATGCATTGAGGAACATCTTCTGGTAAATCCAGGCTCTCACAACCTAAGGCAAAAAAAAATAAAAAGTGCAAAAAACGTAATACTGATTTTCTTGCTCCGCTTTGTTTTCTTCGTATTCATGTGTAGCAAATCCTTAAGTAGTTTACTTTTCCTTTATTAAGAGACACCAGTACTACAGCAATGGTTGGATTGCATATGTATGGTACAACATCTCGAAAAATATCCTCTTGCTATTTGTTAGTTCATTAAGGTATTGAACTACACGGGTTGCAAATAAATATGAAAACTTCCCTGCAAAACACCTTCGGTTTCAGTCAGCGGGATGATTCTTCCGGCTTCTGCTTTGCTGGCCCACGGGTCTTGGGCAATATACTTATCCCCTTCAAAATAGAGCTGTGTGATGAGAGATTCATGCTGTTCGGCCGCTACAAGGTAATGAATATGTTTGGGTCTGTATTGACCTCCATTGTCATAAGCCGCAGGCAGGATGCTCATAAAGGCATAATCGCCATGTTCATCTGCTGTAATACGTCCTCTGAACTTGAAGTCTGAAGAAGTATTATCGTATGCGCCTGCATCGTCTGCATGCCATACATCTAACACTGCACCTATGAGCGGTAGCTTACAATCTTTGCCACCAAGTACTTTCCCCTGAATGAAGATGGGCGTACCTGCTTCATTTAGTATATTCAGTGCTATTCTGAAAGGTGCATTGGCGCGGTAGAAAGGTCCCAAAATATCTTCACCGGTACTACAAGATATGCCAGAGGCTTCACGATCCTGTTTGCGTTGCATCAGGGTAGTGAAAGGGATACCGGCCAGTGCTACCGTAGCAGTTTTAAGAAATTGTTTGCGAGAGATCATATATATTCTGTTAGTTTCTTTTGACTATTCTATTATTCCCCCGAAACGAACCTTCTTGAATGCTATAGCCAAGAAACTCTTTATTTGGATCATAAACACCGAAGGCTTCTCCATTAAATTTTATCTCTACATAGGTTTTTTCAGTACCGTTGATCAATGCTTTTTGCGTCTTAGCAACTTCTATGGAGTTATAGGTATCAAAGACAGACAGTGTTGTGTAATTGATATTAAACCTAGCTTCATCAAATTGCCCATAGAAGTTTTTTGCTTCATGCTGGAAAGACTTATAATCCCAATTTCTTTCCCAATAGTTTACCCCTTCGTTTTCTAAAAGCAATATAGATGAATCAGGTTCATTCTTTCGGAGATACAAACTCACTTCAAATGCTTCACCACCTTCAGGTACTACTTCGAAGAAAATCTCCCTACTTAACCAAAACGCACTAACCCAGTATGACCATCCGGCATTTCTTTGATATACTTTGCTGGTACGAACTTCATACACCGAATCGTCTCCAGCATTTATTTTCTTGTATTTGAAACGAAGTTCAGCATTCGTATTGGGAAGTGAGGCAAGCAACTCACTATCAATATCGGGAATAGCATTGAGTTCGCTGTCTTCCTGGCATGCAGCGAACAGGAGTAATATGAATGTTACCTTTAAGAATGTTTGCATAGTTGGTTTTATTTTGGAAAGTAATTTTCACCTAACACGGCATCTCCTTAAAAACCGTTGCTTGGTTTGAGAAATTATTTATTAAAGTTATAGTAAAAGACAGTGCGCAGCCCAAACTGGTCGGGACGTACCAGGTTCTCCTGACCTATTTTTCTGCTAAAGTATCCGCCCAATTGCAAGAGCGTATGAGACGATAAGGTATATATGCCTCCCAACTCTGCCTCTACAATGTGCCGGAAAGAAGTGTTTGCGACATCTGCTACATTGATCAGATATACTTTGTTGTTGGTTACGTCACGGTAGCTATAGTCCAGTTGCCTGCCCAAAGTGAATTCGTTGAAGTAAGCCAGAGCAACATATGGTTGGATTTTTGCCTCCTTCACCAATGTGTATTTTAAACCTAATCCGTATTGCAGTATTTGCTGTTGGCTGACAACCTTCACCAAAATATCCTGTTGATACGTTGCATTGTTAACATCCGCAATTCCCAGACCTTCGTTAAACTGGCTGGCTGTGTACTTCATGTGAGCATAGCTACCATATACAAATGCACTTAGTTTTGGAAAAAAAGATACTTCAGTCCGCAAACCTACACCTACACCACCGCTGCTGTTAATGCTTGGATAAGACAGGAATGGCAAGTTGGCCGATATGCCTATTTTTAGGCTTATCGCTTTTTTCTCTTCTCTGTCTTCTATCTTAATCTTGCTATTTTCCTCTAATTCTTTTGCTGCTACCACCAAAGTATCTGCCTCTACAGATTTGTTCTGGCTGTTCTTTTGCGTATAAACACGAGCTTTACGTGTGCTGTCCGCATGGGTTGTACCAGATAAGCCAGCAGATGTATCTATGTGATTGACTGAATCTGTTAGTGGTGGCTTCGCCGCTGATGAGGGCAAATCTATCGCTATAGTTTCTTTTACCTGTTTTAGGCTATCAGCCTGCTGATTAGTTTTGGAAGGCAATCGTACCTGGGCACTACGCTTACCTTCTGTTTTATTGAAAGCATCTTTGCTGTTGTCCTCTCTGTTATGAAGAGAAGGTTGATCATCAGAAACATATTGCCGTTGCTTGTCTGAGGGTATATAATTGTAAACAACTGTATGGTGGATGGTGTCATATTGATGCACGACAACCTGCTGGTAGACCGTATCTCTCTTTACAATACCAGGTAAGCTATTAGCTATCGGGGTCAGACTGTCCACTGCCGTACTAAGCGCATTGTATTGCTCACGCAGGGTACGCCACTGGTAGCCCATCCACACATTAGAACCTAGTAACGCCAGTATGAGCAGCCCGGCTGCCAGTGGCAAGGATATACCGGAAATAGGTTTCAGCCGGGTGTTCACTTTCTCCCACTCAGCGTCGTCATATTCAAAATCACCGATGTTATTAAGTTTATCAGCCATTTTCTTATCAAATGCGTGATCATCCATAACTGCTTTTATTTTCTTTATACAACTGATGCACCTTGGCTCGCAGATGCACTCTTGCCTTGGATAAATTGGATTTGGAGGTCCCTTCCGAAATGCCTAGCTGTTGAGCGATTTCATGGTGTTTATACCCTTCTACCACATGTAAGTTGAATACCAGTCTATAGGCAGGTGGGAGTTCGCGCACCAGCAACAAGATTTCCTCGGCTGAGATTTTGTCCAGCGCATCATCTTCGTAACTGATATGCAGCGATTCAGATGCAAGGCTGCTCACCTTCACCTGGTGCTGCTGCTTGCGGTAGTGATCGATAGCCGTGTTGACCAGTATCTTGTTCAACCAGGCTTTGAAGGAAAGAGAAAAATCATAATGCCGGTCGATCTTCTGAAAGACTTTCACAAAACTATCATTAAGCACTTCTTTTGCTTCCTCATCATTGGATGCATACCGGGCACACACTTTCATGCCATAATTGTAGAATCGTTTGTACAGCTCTTTCTGACTGGCCCTGTGGCCCTTTTTACAACCCTGAATTATGTCAATAAGTCCTGTTTCCAATGTCATTCTGTTAGCTCACCTAACACGAAGTGATGTCAAAAAGGGTTGCCTGTACGATCAAGATATTTTAATTTTGCTCAGAAATATGGCTATTCCTGCTCTTTGTCTATTTCTATTTCACGCATCTCTATCTGTACAGAATTCTTGTCAGGAGCAATTTTTCCACCCATCTGGAGGGCATATACTTTGGTGAAGGTAGCACCTACCAGTACCAGTACAGAGGAGTAAAATACCCAGATCAGGATACCGGCCAGCGAACCGGCGGCTCCGTAAGTGCTTACAATGGTAGTCTTGGAAAGCAGCAAGCTGATTAGGTACCTGCCTATCTCGAACAATATACCAGTGACCAGTGCGCCTACCGATACATCTTTCCAATGAACATCTGCATCAGGCAGAAACTTGAAAACAAGCGCAAAGATGAAGGATATGATAACAAAAGAGAGAAAGTCGCTGGTAAAACGTATGACATCAACGGTGTAGCTAGAGAAAATCTCACTGATATAGCCTCTAAAAAAGCCTAACATGGTTTCTACAATGATAAATACCAGCATCAGCACACCCAACCCAATGATGAGCGTCAGGGAGAGCAGTTTATCTTTGGCAAATTTAATAATGCCTGTACCTATTTTGGGTTTTACATCCCATATGGCATTGAGTCCCTTTTGGGTAAAAGTAAACACCACAGTAGCACTGAACAGCAAGAAGACAATACCAATGGCATTGTAAAGCCAGTTGGCAGCCACCACATTGCGTTTATCTATGATTTTCTCAATATCACTGGAACTGGCCGAACCAATAAGTCCCTCTAGTTTCGATGAAACCTGTGCTTGCACTTCTTCTTCTCCTAGTACGGCTCCTATCACTCTTACAATGATGATCAGTACGGAAGGCAGAGAAAACACTGTGAAAAAAGCGATGGCTGCAGCATATACAATAGGATCATGCGCCTGAAATTCAGCATAGGTATCTTTGATAATAATCCAGGCTTTCTTAAAAAAAACAGACATAATCTATAGGTGTAGGGAGTACATACGTACAGCAAACTGTAGCAAGATGGTATATACAACGATGTATAGCAAAAATACAAGGCTAAAAGTTTCGCATTCTGCTGTCACCATCCGGCACATCAGCAAAAGTTAGTAATACACCACCTTGCATTCAGGATGCCAGCCTTTGAATTTATCTACCTCGCCCGAAGATATCCGCGTGTTGTAGCAACGTAGTTCTTTCATTTCATACAGTCCTTTCAGTGGCTTCAGTTTCTTCACATTGGTGTTATAACATTCCAACTGCTTGAGGTTGATCAGCGAAGAAAGTGCGTTGAGCTTCCGAATCTGTGTTCCCGAACATTTAATCACTTCGAGTTCTATAGAATTTTTGAGCGGTTTCAGGTCTTCTATCGGCGTATTGGAGCAATCCAGGTAGGTAAGGTTGACCATTTGGCTCAAAGGGTCCAAAGACCGGATCGGGTTTCGTGAGCAGGTCAGCGATTTCAGCGTAGTGATCTGGCTGATGGGCGTCAGGTCGCTAACCAGCGTATTAGATACCACCAGTGTTTTGAGTGCTACCAACTCCTGCAAAGGCGAAAGGTCGTCAATGTCTGTGTTTTCCTCTATAACCAGTTCTTTTAGAAAAGCAATTTCATGCAATTGTTCCTGCGAAGGTATGTCACTGTTGATGGCTACTTTTGTCTTGAGCAGTTCTTTCCATACGGGGTTCAGTTCATTCCACCACAGCCCCAGTTGGCCCGACTTGTAGATAACCAGGCATTCTGGGTGTTCCTGAATGAACTGGCGTATTTTTTCATCACCCACATTGGTATGTTCGCAGCTCAACTTGCGGATACCCGAGATGCTGCTCAGCGGAGCCAGGCTGTTCACCTGCGTATTATCCAGAATCAGTGTTTTAAGATTCCGCGCATTGGTCAATGACCCGATGCTATCGATACTTGTGTTGGAACAATCCAGGTACTGAAGTTCTATCAGCTCACTTAACGGGGCCAGGCTGTTGATATTGGTATAAGCACATTTGAGTGTTTTAAGCTTGTTCAGCTTTGCCAGTGGAGCCAGCGTTCTGACCGTCCGGTTGTTGGAAATATCTATCTCTGTCAGGTTGGCAACCTGCGCCAGCTTTTCTTTCGATAAAGGCTCATCCATAGGCACATACTGGCCAAATACTTTCTGCCAGCTATTGTCCAGTTCGTCCCACCAGGTCTGGAGTTGTCCGGTTTCAAAGATGATCAGGGTGTTGGGGCTGATCGCCATAAAACGGTTGGCCTGTTCCTGGGTGATGGGTGTTTTATCGCAGTACACCTTTTCCAGCGCAGGTAGTCCCTGGAGTGGGTCAAGGTTCTGAATAGCAGTATTGTTGCAGATCAGTATCTTCAGATCGGTCGATTTGTTTAGTGGTGACAGGTCAGTTACGGGTGTGCCATCGATGCTCAACCAACTGAGCTTTGTAGCACTGGCAAGTGGTTGCAGGTCGGCGATGCCGGTCTGTGCGCAGTCCAGAAAGGCAAGTTCGGTCATACGGGCTACGGGTGCCAGCGTGGTAATGGAGGTGCTGCTACAGTGCAGGTCTTTCAGCGCAAGCAATACGGGCAGTTCATATACCGGTGTCTGATCGCAATACAGCTTTTCCAGGCGCGAGAAATTGGTAAGAATGCGCAGGTTGCTGATCTGGGTATTGTTGCACACCAGCTCACGCAGGTTTGTAGAGTATTTGAGTGCTTCCAGGTCAGACACCTTGGTATCGGAGCAGATGAGGGTTTCGAGCTTGGTGAGGTTGCGCAGCGGCACCAGTTCATGGATATTTGTGCCCGATACGTCAAGGTACCTCAGGTTGTTGAGCCGCGCCAGAGGTTCAAGGTTGTAAACCTCTTTTCTGCCACTGAGCGCCAGTTTCTCTATGGTAACAATCTCTCTTAGCATACGATAGTTGACAGAATCGTAGCCATTGGCACCAATCTTTTTTAGAAAGAAAGACTGCCATACCACGGGTACCTCACTCCACCAGTTGGCCAGCTCTTCGCGCTCACTGAGTTTGGTAGTGTAGATGCTGGCAATTTTCAGAGATTTTTCTGCTTCATTCAGGTTAATTTCTACATAACGCACCTGGTTGGCATTCACCGTATCGTTGCCTACCGTTACGCCCTGTAGGTTACGGTTAACGGTTACTCTAAAAAAGATATGACCGTCGCTGGTTACATAATGACTGATATCTGTGATATTGAGATCAAATTTGGCTTGTTTGAAAAAGAAGTCAATATCCTTTAAATAAGCCTGCACATTTTTGTTGGTCACCACCCGCCGGTCTTCATCCAGGTCGTCTTCTATCTGCACCAGTTCGTTGCGGAAGGCTTTTAGGTAGCTCTGGGAGATGATCGTTTCTTTCTCCTGGGTAGTTGCTTTCTCGCTGCCCAAAATATTCATCATATATTGCAGAAAGGAAACCATCTGGCTGGCTTGCTCCTTGTACTCTTCTACTTCCTGCGCGTTCAGCTCTCTTTTTTGCTGTGCCCATCCCAATAGAGGAGACACGGCAAGCAGCATGGCAATGAGTAAATATTTGGGTAAAAAGAAAGTATTAGTCATTCTCGTAGAAAATATACTTAGTCAGTAGTTCTTTTTCTTTGGGCGAAGCCTTCACCAGGTCTGAGATCAGCCAGCCCCGGTTGTAGCCCGGACGGTTAAAGCGGCTAAGTTGGAAATACCACCCATCCACCTGAAAAAAGTGGAACTTGACGTTGTTGATGGTTTTGAATTTCAGGTTGGAGTTTTTAGACTCGTATAAGAAGATAGATAAATAATCGGGCTGGTAGCCACGGGCCGTATACAGGTCCAGGCGGTCTTTGTTGTCCTGAAACACTTTGCGGAGGTTCATAAAATCCAGCTCGTGGCTTAGCGGATGTAGAAAATTTCCCTGCGAGGTCGTATCACTGTCGAAGAGTTCGGCAAAAGGTTTGAAGTATGCTTTGTTGAATATCCATTTGGAGCCTATTTTCTCCTCCTGTAGCTTAAGAAACAGCAACGCTTTCGATTCTTTACCTTTGTAAGTAAAAGTAGCTGTCACTTCTGCCACCCATTCGCCACCATGAAAATCCAGAAACACAGGC
This sequence comes from Cyclobacteriaceae bacterium, assembly GCA_958296015.1. Classification (GTDB taxonomy): domain Bacteria; phylum Bacteroidota; class Bacteroidia; order Cytophagales; family Cyclobacteriaceae; genus JAJNNC01. The sequence goes on along the minus strand of CATQIH010000014.1, from coordinate 189,469 downwards.
TTAGACTTGTCTGTCACCTGCTGTATAAACTCACTCTTGAGTTTGCTGGATACACCTTTGCCTTCGTTGTCAAAGAGCATGTCCAGGTATTTGCGGCGCAGCTGCGTATCATGGTAGTTCTTGTCCCCCTTATAGTAACGCTTTCCCTCTGTATCTTCCTCGCCGTTGAAGCGTCTGAAAAATTGGTTCACCTGCTTGGTTTCAGCATATAGCACGCTCTCGTCTCCCAGGTATTCGTGTACCCCCTGGGCCTGTAACCCAAAGGATGCCAGACAGCATATGCTCAATAAAAAAAATACGCGCATGTATTATGTGGTTGTTTCCGCAACTCTGATGTCACCCAGGAGTACATCCCAGAAATCGATGACTCTGCCGCCAATTTGTGTTTCTTTCTTTTGTACAAAAATAGTAATATCCTTTTTGGTGGTATCTACGTACTCCATTCCATCGTCCGACCTGCCTTCAAATCTTTGATAAATGGTGATTACCCCTACATACGTACCGTCCGGCTGCCGCTCCAGGTCGCTGATATACTGGATGTCGTACCACTGTATCTTCACTTTGTCGTAGTTGAGTGCCATCAGGTGCTCAAAGTAAGGGCGCACACCAAAGTAATTGATATCATCAGGCCGCTTTATGGAGGATACCCCGATCTGGGCACCATCAGCAAACAGTTCGGCTGCCCTGTCAATGACGCGGTTGGCTTCCGAAAAAGGAGTTCCTTTGCTCCCTACAATGCTGATATATTTACTCAAATCGCGCACTTTTTCCAGTGCCAGCGAGTCGATAGCTTCTTTTCTTTTTGGGGATATGTCGTCGTCCTGGGCAAAAGCTTGGTTAGCAAATGCCAGACCTGCTATCAGAATAAAAAGGTATTTCATATGATTCATTGTTGCTATCGTTTGATAAGTTCCAGTTCTTTGATTTTGCCACCGTTGCCGTACTCCACGTTGTAGACAGCCGCCGGCTTGCTTTTGGTATCTTTTAGGTAGTCCAGGTATTTCTGGATGGTGGTAGGTTCGTCATAATCTTTCTGGCCGTCTTCTTCACTGATGATGATCAGCACCAGGGCATCCGGAGAAGAAAACATACTTATGGCCTCACGTATTCTATCGTTGCCACCACCGCTGGCAACCGAACGAAAAATGTCGTCGAGTTGCGCACTAGCATCGGTATTGGTTTTGGCGGGTTGCTTTGCAGCAGCATTTTCTTCTTCCTGGGCGGCACGCTGTTCGGCAATAGCTTCTTCGGCGCGTTCGATCAGGTCCTGAATTTCAGAGTCCTGAAGGCTCATATCTTTGATCCTTTCCAGCTCACTCTCTTTATCTTCCAGCGGCATAGTTTTGTCGTTGATGATGGCTAGCAGCGTGGCTTTGGCTTCAGAAATCCTGGCATCAAGTGCTTCCTGCCTGGCACGTGCTTCTTTTTTGGCTTTACAACTTTCTGTGCCCATCGCCACAACAGCCAGCAAAGCCAGTATGATAAACTGATGCGTGCCAAACTTTCTGAAAACCTGGTTAACTGTTTGTGGCAAACTTCTGCCGGAAGAGATCGTCGTGTTTTTTGAACCCATAAGATATAATGTTATTAATTAGATCATAAAATCTTACACCAGTAATAAGAAAATACTATACCAAAATATTAACCAAACGTAAAAATATTATCGCTCAGTATTCAATTAGTCAATTTCTGATGCTGAATTGGTTAGAAAATCGGTGTAATTTCAGGCTGCAAGTATACGAACATATTTTTTATCAGGATAAATATGAAAGCATTGTATTGCAGCAATACGCTTGCAAACATACGCACGAAATAAAAATGGCACTTTAGCAAGTTATTTCTATCTTTCAGGCGATTTCACCGTTGTTATGCAGAACCGTATGAGGTGTCTGCCGTAGCATATACAGATAAGCCTTTATGAAGGTGTACATCTCCAACCCTTAATTGTTAGTCATTTGAAATCACAAAACATCACCCGCCCTGTTCAATGCGTCATTTTTGATTGCGATGGGGTGTTGGTAGACAGCGAAATTCTCGCTTCCCAGGTATCACTGCGTGAACTAGAGGCATTTGGCATCCGGATGAGTCCGCAGACATATGCACGCAAGTATGCTGGCAAAAAGGAAGAAGATACGCTGGCCTTAATCAGCGAAGAGTATCAAATTACTTTGCCTGATAGCTTTCTGCCCAAGCTGCGGCTGGAGATAGATCGTGCACTGGATCATGAACTACAACCCATTCCGGGAGCCAAAGAGACGATCAATGCTATCCGGCTCCCAGTTGCTGTCGTTTCTAACAGCGATCTGGAGCGGGTGATGATCTCACTCAGAGTAGCTGGTCTTTCCGAATTATTTGGTAAAAACCTGTTTGCTGCCGAAATGGTGGCCAAACCCAAGCCAGCACCCGATGTATATTTGTACGCGGCCAGCCAACTCGGCGTAGACCCTGCTGCCTGTCTGGTGGTAGAAGATAGCCAAAGTGGTGTCACCGCAGCGCACAGTGCCGGAATGCAGGTGATAGGCTTTCTGGCTGCCAGCCATATTCCCGAAGGCCATGCCGAAGTAGTAAAAAAAGCAGGTGCCATCGCTATAGTTAACAACATGCAAGAACTGAAACAGTTGTTGGAAGAAGTATTGAATGTATAGAAATACCTAAGCTTATTGCGCATTCCTACTGGATCAGTTCTACCGGCATCTCAACTCGGGCGAGCTGCTCATCATAGGCTTTTATGATACTCTGGTGCCTTTGATAGACAAACATAAATTTCATTACCTGAACCTGGATGCCAAAATTTTTCAGAAGATATAGGTACTGTATCTGGCTTCGGCTTGTAACTGAAGCGCGTGCACTGTCAGAAATTCAGGAACCATTGAAAATTATGCTTGAGAATCTGTTGTTTGCTGGCTTGAAGGAAAGCCAGGTAGGCACTGCTTACAGGTGATAGCCTCTTGTTTTTGAGCCAGATAAGCCTCCACTTCGTAGTGATAGGCATTCCCTCAATCGGAATGATGTGAAGCTGATGGTTTAAAAGCTCGTTCTGCATCCCGATCAGCGGAATAATAGAGTAACCCAGGCCAGCAATCACAGCCTGTTTTACCGCTTCATTAGAGGTAAGTTCAAATCGCTTTCGCTGCTTGTTTTTGACATCGGCAAAGTACTTTTCCATCGCTACTCTTGTGGCCGATCCCTGTTCCCGATAAATCAAAGGCGCCTCATCTGGCAAATCGGATGATTTTCCGACCATGTACAATTTGTTTTCTATCAATAGCTCCTCGTTGACAGTTAGGTTGTCGGGCAATACAGAAACCACTGCAAAATCTATATCATTGCTGACCAGGCTATCAACCACCCTGGCTTTGTTGGTCACATCCAGCACCAGATCAATGCCGGGATGCATGGTTAGAAATGATGATAAAAAATACGGGATTACATACTTTCCGGTAGAAGCCGATGAGATGACGAGTTTTCCGCTGAGCAGTCCCTGATACGCCAGCGTCTTGTTGTTGATGGCTGCCACTTCCTGCACTACCTTCTCGGCAAGAGCGGCGATCTCCAGACCAAAATCTGTCACATACAATTTCCGGCCAATCACTTCGGTAAGCGGAATATCAAACTGGTCCTGTAAATTTTTTATCTGTATAGAAACGGCGGGCTGCGTCATGTACAATGCTTCGGAAGCCTTTGTGATACTTTTGGTTTGTACCACCTTGAGGAATATCTGAAGTTGATGGAGCGTATAGTTCATAAATATTTTTTATGTATATCATAACAAATATAAATTAAAATATATGGATTAGTCTGTATACTTTTGCTCGCATACAAAAAATAAATACAAAAATGACTAAAATCACTGTTGCAAAAGGAGATGGTATCGGGCCTGAAATTATGGATGCCACACTCAACATTTTAAAAGCGGCTGGTGCTCAGCTTGACATTGAGCCTATTGAGATCGGAGAGCAGGTGTACCTAAAGGGATACAGCTCGGGTATTGCCCCGGAATCCTGGGAATCGCTTCAACGCACCAAAGTATTTTTGAAAGCACCTATTACCACACCACAAGGCGGCGGCTTCAAGAGCCTGAACGTCACTACCCGCAAAACCCTGGGCCTGTACGCCAACGTGCGCCCGTGTATTTCATACAGCCCATATGTAGCTACCAAACATCCGGTGATGAATGTGGTCATCATCCGCGAAAATGAAGAAGACCTGTATGCAGGCATTGAGCACCAACAAACCGATGAGGTAACCCAGTGTCTGAAACTGATTACCCAGCCGGGTACCGAGAAGATCGTCCGTTTTGCTTTTGAATATGCCAAGGCTTATGGCAGAAAAAAAGTGACTTGTTTTACCAAAGACAACATCATGAAGCTCACCGACGGGCTGTTTCACAAAACATTTGAAAAAATAGCCTCAGAATATCCCGACCTGGAAAGTGAACACTGGATTGTAGACATCGGGGCAGCCAAGCTGGCAGACACGCCTGAGCGGTTTGATGTAATTGTGATGCCAAACCTGTATGGCGATATTCTATCAGACGTAGCCGCGCAGATCACCGGCTCGGTGGGCTTGGGTGGCAGTGCCAACATTGGGGCCGACTACGCCATGTTTGAGGCCATTCATGGTTCTGCACCCAGAATTGCAGGGCAGGATGCAGCCAATCCGTCAGGCTTGCTGCTGGGAGCCGTCCAGATGCTGGTTTACATCAACCAGCCTGAGATTGCCGAAGAGGTGCATAATGCCTGGCTAAAAACGCTGGAAGACGGAGTACATACGTACGATCTTTTCAAAGAAGGCATCAGCACAAAAAAAGTGGGAACCTCCGGATTTGCCGATGCCGTGATAGAGCGGTTAGGACAAAAACCTGAAAAACTGGAGCCGGTAAGCTACGATGCAGAGAGCAATCATCAGATTCAGGGCACTTTTCAGCAACTTACTCCTGCCAAAAAGGAACTGGTAGGCGTTGATATTTTTCTGCACTGGAATGGGGAGAACAGAGACCCTAACGTGCTGGGCGATATGCTAAGCAAGTTTAGTTCCGGTCCTTTTGAGATTCAGCTAATTACCAACCGGGGCGTAAAAGTATTTCCTGATGGATTGCCGGAAACCTTCTGTACTGATCATTGGAGATGCAGATTCACTTCCGAAAAGATGGACAAAGCAGCTTCCTACGAGCATGTCATCAAGCTGAGTCAGCTGATCACTGAAGCGGGGCTGGATATCATCAAAACGGAAAACCTTTGCCGGTTTGATGGTGAAATCGCTTTTTCTCTGGGCCAGGGCCAGTAAGGACACAGAAGATGGGTTGAGAGGTCTGGCGATCTCTCAACCTTTTTTTCCAACTGTAATAATTTTTGTTAGCCACATTGAGTAGAGTGCTTATAGAAAACCCACTTATGAAGAACACACTATTTCTAATCTGCCCCGACAGCCATATGGAACCTATGATCGACCGTAGGTATGCAGGGAACAATTATTTTCTGACAGCCTTAGCTGCTGTTTTTGATCTTTCGGACAGCAGCACGGCCTATTCGCTGGTGTCTTTTCTCAAATATGCATCTATTCGTGAAATATGTATTGTCAACGATACTTCAAGCAGGTTTATCAATAGTGTGATACAAAGAGAAAAAGGGTACAATACCAAATCTGAGGAAGTGATCAGAGAGCTGTTTATCGATCACTTTTACGACATAGAGTCTATGACCAATCATGAGAAAAAATCACAGCGACTTTCAGCACTCAATGTCAAGGCGCAAGCCAGAAAGCTCATGGAACATGACGTACTGAAGAGCTGTTTACACGATAAAAACATTGCAGTCAGAGGGCTGCTCTACCACAGAAAGAACAGTGCTTTTGAGGAGGTTCCTGTGCAAGCATACAGAGAAAACCTAGTTTATGCAGCAAGAAAAATTAGCTAACTTTGTACTGGATGAGTGTGCAAGTTACTATGCTGCATTTCAGAGCTTTTCGCATGTGGCAAAGCTTCAGTTTGAACACCAGCGATGGAATGCGCAAAGAAGCACCAATTTTACCAGGTTGAACTTGGCTAACCGGCATATTGAACTATGCTATCGGAAAATCACTGCGCAACTACCCGAAGACGAATCTACCCGCCTGTTTTGGTCTGATGTGAAGGCTCTCGCCCGGAAAAATCTTGCAGACGTGCCATCCATCTTCTTTGAAAGCTTTCTGTATGACATTGAGCAGGCTCTATATCCTGTGGTTGCTCCTACAGAAGACAATTTTGTTGATGCAATGCCTGCCATTCAAAAGGAGTGTACAGAACTGATAAGCCTTCATGGTTACTACCCGTTTTACGACCTGAGTGCACAAATTATCCGGACTACTGATTTTGCAGAGCCATACGAAGATATTGCGGCACGAGCAGCATTGCTGGCCAACCATTTGCAGAAGATAGCAGGCAAAGCTACCATAGAAGTCACCTTGCTTTCCCAGCTTTTTTACAGAAACCAGCACGCTTATCTGGTCGGGCTGCTCAGGCAGGAAACTCGGCTAACGCCTCTGGCTATTCCTTTTATCAATACAGAAAAAGGCATCCGAGCAGATGCATTTCTTTTTACCGAACTCGAAATCACCCGTATTTTTGAATTTACCAGGTCATATTTCCTGGTCAATACTGCTGACCCGGAAGGGCTTGTTGCTTTTTTGCAAACGGTGATGCCACACAAGCGCACCGAGCAATTGGTGATCAATCTGGGTTATCAGGAATGGGGTAAAATGCTGGTGCAGCACAACTTTAAAAGCCATGCTTCATCCTGCGGTCAAAAGTTGCACCATGCTCCCGGTATCAGAGGTATGGTGATGCTGGTGTTTACCTTGCCGGACTATCCCCTGGTTTTTAAAGTGATCAAAGATGATATACCACTGCCCAAAACAACGACACGGGAAAAAGTGCTCGGCAAATACAAGCTTGTGGCAGAGCACGATCGGGTAGGTAGATTGGCAGATGTGCAGCTTTTTAAGCACTGGACGTTTCCTGTTCAGGCTTTTGATGATCAGCTACTGGCAGACCTGAAAACCATGTGCAGAGAATATGTGCATATCCACGACCGGGAAGTGATCTTTGTGCAGCTGTTTTCCGAACGAAAAATGGTTCCTCTGAATATTTTTCTGGAGGAAAACGATGAAGAAGCCATCACCCGGGTGATCATCGACTATGGGCGTGCCATCAAAGAAATGGCCATGAGCAACCTCTTTCCCGGTGACCTGCTCACCAAGAACTTCGGCGTGACCTCCGACTTACGTGTAGTGTTCTATGACTACGACGAAGTGGTGTTACTCACAGACTGCGACTTCCTAAAACTGCCTGTTCCCCGGTATGAGGAAGAGTTATGGGATAGTGAACCCTGGATAGTGGTGCATGAAAACGATATTTTTCCCGAAGAGCTAGAAAACTTCATGGTGCCCGAAGGCCCTTACAGGCAGCTATTCCGTGAACATCACGGCGACCTCTTTGGTACGGATTTTTGGAACCACTGGAAAGATTTTCACAAAAACAAAGGCTTTACTGATATTCAGCCTTATTGATGTGAGAATGAGGGTGGTTAAAAAAGAAATAAACCTTCACAAGTAGTCTGGCTTCGAAACTTTTTTTATCTTGAGGCAGTTGTATCAAAAAATCACTAAACCAACGCATATGCAAGCCAACACCACACAAACACTGGATAAGGAAATTGCCGATCTGGAGACACAGCTTTCCGGGGATATGTTCAAAGACATGGAAATTCGCGACAAAATCCATAACCTAAAAATGAAGCAGACCGGTGCCAAGCCTATGGATTCTCAGATAGACTGTGTAGGCTGTGGCAGTTGATATACGGATAATGGAGACGGGAAGCTGGAGTGGTGCCCCACCGGCAGTCGCCACCGCCCGGCGGCCCGGTGCGGTACCGAAAAAAGTTTTCAATGGCTAATACCCTGTTTCCGGTATTCGGTCTCCCACCTTCTACACCAACCCTTCAGTAGCTATATCTTTGACAAGTTTTACCCGAAGCGATGAGCCTTCTTCGCTCACGACGACAATTTTTTCGTCCTTAGAGATATAATCGCCGCGGGTATAGGCATCATACAAATGGTCATCGATCATAATCTTGCCACTGGGCCGCAACACGGTGAAAGACATGCCTTCTTTGCCCAGCATAGAAGTTTCTTCCCGTTGTTTGGATACATACCCCGCGCTGCTATCTTGCCGGTTTTGCAGGGCCACGCGGTTGAAGGCTTTGCTGTTGGCAAACCTGGCACTGCCTGCAAACATCAGCACAATGCCTCCCAGAGCACCCAGCAAAGCGGTCAGTACGGCCTGCACCAGGGTTTGCGAATTGACAAAGAAGAAGTCAAACGATTGGTTGTTGAGCATGATCAGGACGAGCGAGCCGACGATCAGGACGATGCCACTGATGCCTGCCACGCCAAAGCCCGGTATCACAAAAATCTCCAGTGCCAGCAAGGCAAAGCCCACAAAGAAGGCGGCAATCTCCCAGTTGGCAGCCAGGCCATTGAGGTAATAAGGTGTCAGGTAGAGAATCAAGGCAATGAAGGCGGCCAGTATTGGAAACCCGACCCCAGGTGTTTGTAACTCAAAATAAATGCCGCCCAGCATGATCAGGATCAAAATGCCGCTGACGTAGGGATTAATAAACAGGGCAATGGCTTTCTCGGCAGTACTCAGCTCAAAATGTGTGATCTGGTAGTCGCTGATCTGGTTGCGTTCCAGTATTTCTTCAATATTGTTTACCTTAGCCGTACAATAACCGTATTTGATGGCCTCGGAGGTAGAAAAAGTAATGACCTTGCCCGCCGGCGAGATACTGTCTACCGCCAGGTTTTCGTCTACCATTGCCTCTGCGATTTGCGGGTTACGCCCGGTAGCCTCTGCCGTAGAGCGCATGATAGACCGCATATACGACTGATATTTGTCAGGTGCCGCCTCGCCTGTGCCGCCCGTGACGACGGTAGCTGCCCCGATACTGGCTCCGGATGCCATGTAAATACTGTCGCAGGCAATGGAGATGAGTGCACCGGCTGATGCTGCATCTTTGTTGATAAACACATACACCGGCTTCTTATAGTTTAGCACACGGGTGCGGATATCGTCTGCATCGTACAGTGCCCCTCCATAGGTATCCATGTCGATGATGATCAGGTCGGCATTGATCTCATCAGCCCGTTGCAGGGCAAGGTCTACATAGCGGCTGGTGCGGGCATCAATCTCAGAACGCAGGTCCATCACAAATATTTGTTTTGGCGTATTTTGCTGTGCTGCTACAGGGAGCAGGCAAGTGAGCTGTAGCAGCAGGCAGCCTGCCAGGGTTTTGCCATATCTGCCACGTCCTATGTTTGAAAGCCTCATAAATCGTATAAATTTGTGATAATATAGACAAAACATCTGTGCTTCTAAAAAAGTTGATGAACAAGTGCTTATACGAATTTGAAGGATTGATCTGGCAGGTGCTCACCAACCCTGCGGCAGATATGCTGATCATAGAGCTGCGCGATGAGGCAAAGCACCAGGTAAGCTTTGCGGCGATAGACCTGAGCCATGATCAACTACTATGGAAAGAGATTACTTTTGAAGAACGCTGGTGGATAGCCGCCACTGCCACCGATGGCAAGACACTGGTGCTGCACACTTATCCCGAACCCGACAATCCACAGCATAAAAGCTATGTTGCCATAGATATCCCCACACTGAATACCGTATGGCAGTCTGATACATTCCAGGTGCTCAAAGTAGAAGACGACTGGCTTACGGGTTATGACCAAACAGCAGAAACCAGTACTTATAAAAGTATCCATATTCATCGCCAGGAAGAAAAGCTACTGACAGTTGCTGACGCTGCTGACTTGTTGAAAGAAATAAATAAAAACCTGTACGAACCATTTCATTACCCGGAAACAAACCCTTATTTTGCTACGGTAAAGCAGTTTATTCTGCAATATACCAATACCTCGCCCGTACATGGCTGCGAGTACCTGGAATACCGACACCTGATCCTGATAGGCTATTACCTACAGGAAGCCGGGGCTTTGGCGAACTATTTGTTGGTACTTGATGCAGAAGGCCGGTTGCACTTACAGGAAAGAATGGACCAGCACCTTCAGCAGATAGGACTGGGGACTTTCTTCGTGGCTCAGGATAAACTCATATTGATCAAAGAAAAAAATCAGCTTGTCAGTTATGCATTACAGGATATTTAAAAGCATCTGTTCTTTGTTACTTGCCTTATCCCTGCAACAGGTATATGCGGATCATCAATTCGTTTTCAAGGATTCGGTAGGGATAGAGAAGCAGCAGGGAGAGGTTTTTATTGTGCATAGGGTAGAGCAGGACGAAACGCTGTATGCTATTGCGCGCCTGTATGGCGTGATCATCGACGACCTGAAGAACAGTAATGCAGGAACCAATCTTGAAAAACTAGGCGTAGGCGATTCGCTGAAAGTCCCGATGTTCCCGGAGTTGTTTAGGGGAAAAAAGGCGCACCATACGGTGAAAGAAGGCGAAACGCTTTTCCGTATTTCCCGACAGTACGATGTGGGCGTAGAGAATATCCGGCTATGGAACGCTACCGGTAACCAGCCACTTTCCGTAGGGCAGGAGTTGGTGATTTATCTGAAAGACCTTGCCGCAGACTCGCTGGCAAGGGCTAAAAAAAGATATATCACGCACGATGTGCAAGAAGGAGAAACGCTGTATGCCATCTCCAAATCATATGAAGTGAGTGTGGATAGCCTCAAGCTGCTGAACCATATGCAGGATGAAGCCCTGTCGCACGGGCAAATGCTACTCATCAGAATGAAACCGGTAGACACGGTGGCCGTCAATGTCAGAAAGGTGCCGGTACCCGAAGCAAAAGTAGTGAAGGCTGCTGAAAAAGAAGTTGTAGAAACAGAGAAAGTAGTAAACGATGCAGAAGATGCGGGCGAAGATGAAATGCCTGCCACAGATAACAAAGGGCGCAGACTAACCAGGGCAGAGGCTCTTGAGCGGGAAAAACAGCGGGTAAAGGCACTCAGGGCAGAAGAGAAAAAGGCACTATCTGAATACAAAAAAGTATCTGAAATAGGCTTTGCCGCTGCCATCCCAGGGCAAACCGAAACCCAGAAGTTTCTGGCACTGCACCGCACCGCACCGGTTGGCACCATCATGCAGGTACGCAACGAAATGAACAACACAGCCGTGTTTGTGCGGGTAGTCGGTAAGCTACCTGATACGGGCATGAACAGCAAAGTCACCATCCGCATCAGCCAGGCAGCCTATGAAAAACTCGGCGGCATCAATGAACGATTTCCGATTGAAATAACTTATCTTAAATAAGAATATCGTAAATCTGCACTATGCAACATCATACCGAAACCGGAAAGAAGAAAAGTTTCCTGCAAATTGTGTGGGATATTGTTTTTATCTGCTTCTATCCTATCCTCACCACTTTTGCCCTGCTGTTTGTCGGGCTGGTCTATGTTTTCTCTTTTATCTCCGGCTTGCTGTCTCGTCTGGTGCCCAGCAAAGAAACAGGCGTAGAACTGAAGAAACCCGATTGGGAGCCTTTTGCTACCTGCACACATTTTGACGTGGAGCACAAGCTGATCGACGAGATCATGTTTGGCCCCGCCTACTACCAGATCAGGACAAAGCCCGCGCCTGCCACAGCTCCTTCGGATGTTTTTGGAGACTTTATGTTTGAATGCTTTGGTGGTGTGCTGTTGCAGAAGTGGAATACCACGGTGCCCAAAGAACTGCCTGATTTTGACCTGGTATTTCTGGATGGAGAAACAGCGACTATCAAAAAGATTGCTACCCTCAAAGCCTTTTCCTGGAACCCACAACAGCTAAACGAAGATGCCGTACAGCTCAAATGGAGTACCGGAACCGAAGGCGGAGAGGTGACCATTCACAGAAATGAAGTCGCGCAACCTATAGCTACGCATCAGCCTTGATAATACCCAGGAAATTCAAGACGCTTGGTGATTTTTTGGATGAAAAAGTAGCCCTCTATAATCAGCCTGATTTCATCAAAGATGATCCTATCAGCATTCCGCACCAGTATAGCAAGCAACAGGATATTGAGATCAGCGGTTTTGTGGCAGCCGTACTGGCCTGGGGCCAGCGAAAAACGATCATCAACAAATGCCACGAGTTTTTTGCACTGATGGATCATACGCCACATGACTTTATCCTGCACCACCAGGAAGATGATCTCAAACCTTTTCTGAACTTCAAACATCGCACCTTCAACGCAACTGATGCGCTGTATTTCATCGAATTCTTTCGATGGTTTTACCAGCATCATACTTCGCTGGAAGAAGCCTTTACCGCAGGTCTCAGACCCGAAGATGAAGATATGGAGCAAAGCCTGATTCATTTCCAGCACCTATTTTTCAGCCTGTCCGATGCGCCCCAGCGTACACGAAAACACATTTCTACGCCTGAAAGAAAATCCGCCTGCAAACGCCTCAACATGTTCCTTCGCTGGATGGTGCGCCAAGACGGTCAAGGCGTGGATTTTGGCATCTGGCATAATATTCGTCCCAACCAACTGGTATGCCCCTGCGACCTGCACGTAGACCGCGTAGCCCGTTTTTTGGGCCTGATCACCCGAAAGCAAACCGATTGGCTGACTGCTATCGAACTAACTAATACTCTAAAACAATTTGACCCCAAAGACCCCATCAAATATGATTTTGCCCTGTTCGGGTTAGGCGTGGTTGGGGAAATGTGATGGTGGGAATGGTGCAAAACATTCCGTTTACATTGCATATCCTATGTGAAAGCCACATCGGTTGAAAAGGGCGTTTTGTGCCAAAATGTCAGGAAAACTACTATAAAACGCATAAAAAAATGCGATAATCTTACGGTAACCATGCATATAGCTACATAAAAATAAGAAAATCTTACGGTAACCTCATTTTTTACAGGAAAAAATGCACTTACACTGACGTTTTGTCACAAAAAAGTAGAAAAAAATCATGTCGCACCCAGTGCAACCATATTTTTTCTTTATAAAAACGTAGTTGCACCCGGTGCGATCACACATCTACAGACCTACAAGCCTGATCACTTGCGTACATCAATACAAAAACCTCTGATGAATTGCGGAAACAGGCGTAGTGGTAAACAAAATCAAAACGTCCGGGAACCTTGAGCGTTAGCTGCAACAATTTTTTTGTTTGATTTAAAAATAAATCAGCTTAATCTTTAACCGCTTATAGCTTTTTATTAACTGTTATGATATGTTTGGTCATCATATCATAGATCTTAGCATATTGAGGATCGTATTTTTTCAGGTAAGCCATATGCTGTTTGATCGTTGCCTGGTCTTTTCGCACGGCAGGGCCGGTCTGGGCTTTCTGAGGACCAATAGACACGCTATTGTGGATGGTTTCTATGATCAGTGGTTTCAGCAGATTCAGGTCCAGATGCTGGTCTTTCATCAGTACTTCGGCCATGTGCAGCAGGTGGTTGGTGAAGTTGCAAGCAAATACCGCCGCAATATGCAGTACCGCCCGCTCTTTGGAACTGATCAACTTCACGGTGCGGCTGATGCTTTTGGCTACCTTAGTCAATACCTTCAGCGCATGGCTGTTGTCAGATTCCAGGCAAATAGGAATATGCGCAAAATTAACTTGTTGGTCGTAGGTAAAAGTCTGCAAAGGATAAAACACACCGGTATATTCTGTGCCCGCGCCCTGCAAAGCGGCCAGCGGCTGGCTGCCGGACGTATGCACTACAATGGTATCTGCTGAAGGCAAAGTAAGTCCGGAAGCCACCTCCTGCACAGCATCATCATTGACGGCGATGACCAGGATTTCAGCGTGGCTTTTAGAAAAATCCGGCTTCTTCAGCACGTCTGCCTGATACAATTGCCGCGACAATGCCAGTGCCTTCTGCTGCCTGCGGCTGTAGATTTCTTCAATTGCATGACCGGCACTTTCCAGCGCAGGTGCCAGCTGCCAGGCCACACGGCCAGCCCCGATGATAGAGATTTTGTAGTATTTTTGAATCATTGCAAAATTAGTTTTGTACACAATAGCTCACAATAAACAATATTCAAATACCAAATCTCAGATAATTTTCAATATTCAAGCTTCAAAAGATTGCGTTTTTGATATTTAGCATACGTATTCCTTAAATCGGTGGTTAGACCATTGATATTTGTGTATTGTTTGTCTTTTGTTGTTTGGCCTTTGTAATTTCACTGGTCTGTATTTTGGTTTTGTTATATACCCTTACCTACCTTTGCCTTCCAACACCTTTTTGCTATGGATGAAAAAATAAACGCAATACTGAAAGAAATAGCGCAATATACCGCCGCTGATGACGATGCGCTGGAAGATTATCGGATGCGGTTTATCAGCCGCAAAAGTGTGATAGGTGAGCTGTTTGGCGAGATGAAAAACGTAGCACCTGAAGACCGCAAAGCAACAGGTGCCAAGCTGAATACGGTAAAAAATGCTGCACAGGATAAGTTTCAGGCATTGATCGACGCGCTGGAACAGCAAATATCTGGTCAGGCTGTACATGATGTACCTGACCTTACGCTGCCCCCGCCAGATGCTACCATCGGTGCTATTCATCCGCTCACGCAAGTACGCAACCGTATTGTAAACATCTTTGAGCGTATGGGTTTCAACACAGTAGATGGCCCAGAGGTTGAAGACGACTGGCACAACTTCACCGCACTGAACTTTCCGCCCAACCACCCAGCACGCGAGATGCAGGACACGTTCTTCATAGAAAAAGACCGTGCAGAGGATCATTCGGATATTGTATTGCGCACCCATACTTCTTCGGTACAGGTGCGCTTGATGGAAACACAGCAACCGCCTATCCGCGCCATCATGCCTGGCCGGGTGTACCGCAACGAAGCCATTTCTGCCCGTGCACACTGTGTATTTCACCAGGTAGAAGGCTTGTACATCGACCGCCATGTGAGCTTTGCCGACCTGAAACAAACCTTGCTGCACTTTGCACAGGAATTATACGGTAAAGAGACAAAGATACGCCTGCGACCTTCCTATTTTCCTTTCACTGAGCCAAGTGCCGAATTGGATATTTACTGGGGCACCGCCACCGAAGCGGATCGCCGCGTCACCAAAGGCACTGGCTGGCTGGAGATTGGCGGCTGCGGTATGGTGGACCCCAACGTGCTGGAAAATTGCGGCATAGACTCGCAGGAGTTTACCGGCTTCGCTTTCGGTATGGG
Organism: Cyclobacteriaceae bacterium; assembly: GCA_958296015.1. Classification (GTDB taxonomy): domain Bacteria; phylum Bacteroidota; class Bacteroidia; order Cytophagales; family Cyclobacteriaceae; genus JAJNNC01. Next base: position 174,251 of record CATQIH010000014.1, on the reverse strand, counting down.
CATTGAGCGCATGGCCATGATCAAATACCAGATTAAAGACCTGCGGCTGTTTACCGAAAACGATGTACGTTTCCTGAAACAATTCACTGCTTTCAATTGAAGAGAAAACACGTTTTTTGTATTTGACGTTACTTGGTTACTTTGCTCATTGAGTGTTGCATATTGCGTATTGAATATTCAACATTCAATGAACAACACGCAATGTTCAATATCAAGACATATCTTAACTGGTAAAGGCAAAGCACAATTGAACCGCTAAAATTACCGTTGTTGATGTAGGTTGATGGCGGGTGTACGACAAAATGCAAATTCTTGATGTTCATCACCAGCAGCGATGGGATTAACCCCATCGCTGCCTGCAAATTGTCGTACACCCGTTGGCGGCTGCCTGACTTCGTTATAAGAATATATACAGTTGGATTCTTAATACCCAATGGTGCAAAATCTATCAACCCATACCTAATCCCCAAAACCCAATCCCTAACGCCTAAAAGCAACATGCGCAAAACACTTCCATCTATTGTAATCTGTATCGCACTTGCTGGTTTGCTGGCCTCCGCTGCCTGCCAGTCGGATAATATTTATGATACCATTCCATATGTGCTGGTAGACACTACGATCAACCTGAATAATTTGCAATACGAAAAGCTGCGCCAGGACAAAGGCTACGTGGAGATTTTGGGAGGATACAAAGGCATTATTATTTACCGAGAAAGTGCGAACAACTACAAAGCCTTTGAAAAAGCCAGCCCTTACCGCACCGACGAAGCCTGCGGCGAAATTTTCGTAGACCAATCCAGGCTATATATGTACGAAGGCTGCAACAATTCGGTGTTCGATTTCAATGGCTATCCGGCAGGCGGCGTAGCCAATATTCCGCTACGCCAGTATGCTACGGCACTGGACGGGAATTACTTGCATATTTTCAGTGATTTTTGAAGCTTCTCCTTGCTTCTGCATAACCGCATTTTTACAGCACTCTCAGATATGTTTAGTGCTTCGCTGATCTGCCTGATCGACCAATGCTCTTTGTATTTGAGCAATAGTATCATCTTATCCTGCCCGCTTATTTTTTCCATCAGAACTTCCAGTATTTCAGCAGTTGGTTGCTGCGCTTCTTCTGCAACTACCTCCCCGGCAAAGCTGTCCACAATCTTCTCCGAGATTTCCTGGTGGAGCGCACTCTTATTTTTTTGCAGATGATCTACACAGCGGTTATGCACGATCACTCGGAGCCAGGAAGCAAACGGATAATTAGCATTGTAAGTACTTGTTTTCGTCAGCAACCGAAGGAAAACTTCCTGGGATAAATCTTTGGCCGTTTCTTCATCCTTGACATGTTGTCGACATTGCAGAATTACCTTCTGCTGATAGCGATTAAATAATTCCGAAAACAAGACAGCCGTTGGGTTCTCTTTCAATTTTGTAGCCAACGTCTCGTCGCTGAACAATTGTATATCCATAAAATATTTCTTTAAAAAGTAAGTGACTTTCAACAAAATAGTAGTATTAACAATATAAGGTTCTAATATTTTGTATACAAATCTATGGAGAAATACTTGTCTCTGATCGTTAGGTCTGTGTCTTGTCTAAATTCTGCTAAGATTGGACTACACTTGTTTAAGACAAAACTTATACATATAGCACCTATAAAAATATTATTAATGCTAATATTTGTAGGCATATTATCATGTAAAAATGAAGTTGAGATAGACAAACCATCTTTTGCTTGGAGAATAATTGATATCGATGTGCAAGGCAATCTATTTGACATCTGGTTTGTGTCTGAAGATGTAGGCTATATTTTTGGCTCGAATGATAAGAGCTTTTTCCTAAAAACGACAGATGGTGGAGAAACGTGGCATGATCTGCCATCATCTCTCTCTGCCAATATCATTTTCACATCGTTCTTTCCGGTAACAGACCGTATGCTCTATGCTGCTCGTGATTCGGTTTACAAGAGTATGGATGGCGGAACCACTTGGAAAAGAATGGCTTCTAATTTGAACGGCAGAAATATTCGCAAACTTTACTTCACCAGCGAGACAGACGGTTATGCCTTAACTGGAAATGGCATTTACCAAACGACCAATGGCGGTAACGGTTGGAATGTGGTGAAGCAGGCAAATACAGGATATGACGATTGTAATTTTTTGGATGCTGACTATGCCTACTTCAGCGGAGGGGCATTGGTAGAATACAATGCAGATAAAGTTGCCAGTAGCTATGGCCTGTTAACCAAAACAACCGACGGAGGTAAGACCTGGCAGGACCTAAATACCGGAGACTGGTTAAACAATACGCAAAACTTGAAAAAAAGCCAGTCTATCAGCTTTACAGACAAGTCTCACGGTTACTTGGCAGATTTTGACGGACAGTTGCTAAATACAACCGACGGAGGAGTGACTTGGTCTGTGGTGAGTACGCTACCTAGTATTGCTTCACAGATATTATTTGCAGATCAGGATACGGGTCTGATGTTGTCAGGAGACGGAATCTATATAACTACAGATGGAGGGCAGCATTTCCAAAAACAATATTCCGCATCAGGGCAACTTTACAAGATTATTCAGCAACCTGTATCTAAAAAGATGTTTGTCATTGGTGGAAACGGGTTATTTGTTGCAGGAAATTAACAAACTATAGCATGATCAGATTAGTTTTAATGTTCATACTTCTCAGTAGTGGTTTAGCCTTTGCTCAAACGAGTAAGTCGATAGACTATGCCCTTTCTTTTACCGTTGGGTCAGCTATTGGCAATAAGGTAGAAGAAGAAAATAACAACTTCAAAGACTACATAGACAAAAGAAACGAAATGGAAAATAAACCAAAATACCTTTCTATTGACTTTCGTATATTGTACCCTGTCAATAACACGTTAGGTTTACAAAGCGGAATTTCCCTCTCAACGGTAAACATCAGTGCTGATACAGTAGCTATCAACGTTGCTAATCCGGTTGCTGAATCCAGGGTAAGTAAGTCAGATTATGTACACTATTATTTCATAGATATTCCTTTGACATTGAGGGCTAATTTTCTGAGCAAAGGAATTGTACTATATGGACTATTAGGGCCTGAAATCAATGTTTTTTTTCGTGACGAGATTAATACCAACTACAGAAGGTTAGATAAAGAATATGAAGAAGAAACAAACAGCAACGATATACTTACAAGAAAGCCTGTTTGTTTTTCAGGAGTAGTAGGTGTTGGCATCGAGTGGTTCTCGCCTCGCACCAAAGCATTGGGTATCTTTATACAGCCTACTATCAAACAAGTGTTTTCCTCCATCTGGCAACAGGATGTTAATGAGCACTTTGGATTTTTTAATATTGGTTTTGGTATCAAATACGCGCCCGGACGTAAGTCTATATGATAGAAGAGGAAATTAACATCTTTTCATTTACAACAACTGCTCAATGATATGGTCTACCGTTACGCCTTCGGCTTCGGCTTTGAAGTTGCGCACAATGCGATGGCGCAGGATGGGCTTGGCGACGGCCTGCACGTCTTCAATATCCGGGGAGTATTTGTTGTGCAGCAGGGCATTGCACTTGGCAGCCAGCACGAGGTATTGTGAGGCTCTCGGACCGGCACCCCATTGCAAAAAATCAGTGGAAATGCTGCTGGCTTTGCCTGTGTTTGGTCGTGTCTTATGTACCAGGCTCACAGCATATTCTACCACATTGTCGGCAATCGGCACTCGCCTCACCAGGTGCTGGTACTGTACGATCTGTTCGCCGGTAAGGATTTCCTGCACGGTGGCTTTTTCATCAGTAGTGGTGGCTTTCACAATGGCTACCTCCGACTCGTAAGCTGGGTAATCCAGTTGAATGTCAAACATAAAACGGTCTAGCTGCGCTTCTGGCAGCGGGTAGGTACCTTCCTGCTCGATAGGGTTTTGCGTAGCCAGCACAAAAAACGGGCGATCTAAATGGTAGTCTACACCGGCCACGGTCACCTGATATTCCTGCATAGCTTCCAGCAGGGCAGCCTGTGTTTTGGGTGGCGTCCGGTTGATCTCATCGGCCAGCACGATGTTGGAAAAGATCGGACCTTTGATGAACTGGAAATTCCGGTCTTTGTCGATGGTTTCTGCGCCCAGAATATCCGAGGGCATCAGATCAGGCGTAAACTGAATGCGGTTGAACTTCAGGTTAACCGCTGACGCGATGGTATGGATCAGGAGCGTCTTGGCAAGGCCGGGTACGCCAATCAGCAGGCTGTGACCCTGGCAAAAGATAGAGGTCAGCAGTAGCTTCACCACTTCATCTTGGCCAATGATTACTTTGCTTATTTCCTGTTTTAGCTTTTTGTAATCTTCAAATAAACTGTCGGCAAGGGCTACTTCAGTATCCTGATTTATCATAGGTGGTGTCAATTAATGGAGAAGTAAAATAAACGGTAACGAATGGCAAATGTTTAGCGTTGACTGATGCCGTTACCACCCACATTGCAGTGTGCGTACTGCGGATCTATTTCCGTGTACACTTGCTTGCGGGTGTCTTCATACCATGCATTCAGTGCCTTTTGCTTTCTTTCCTGTAGTGCGGCATTGTAAATTTTCTGGTAATCGTCTCTCAGGTTGGCCTTATGTGGCTTTGATTTAGCCTTATAATAGATGATTCTGGCCGCCGAGGTGCCATCCTCCATACGGTAAACAAGCGGTTTGGTAATTTTGCCAGTCTGCATGGTATCCAGTGTAAAGAAAATCACCGGGTCCAGTTCTTCGGTAGGCACACGGTTGGAGCCGTCGGCTGCCATAAAAAAGCCTCCACTGGCTGCCGTTTGTTTATCATCGGAATATTCTTTGGCAGCCTTTTCAAAAGTTATGGTGTCCTGCCCTATCACGTTTTTAAGGCTATCCAGAAAATGCTCAGCTGTCTCAATATCCAGGTCAGAAGAACTCGGACGTAGCAGAATATGGCGGGTATTAAACCGGTTGCCCCGCCGCTCTATGAGCTGGATGAGGTGAAAGCCGAACTGCGTTTCTATGGGTTGTGAGAGTTCGCCTGGCTTCATTCTAAGCGCGGCGGCTTCAAACTCCGGGGCAAACATTCCTCTACCCACAAAGCCCAGTTCTCCGCCTTTAACCGCTGAGCCAGGATCTTCAGAATACTTCTTGGCAAGCTCACCAAAATCTTCTCCGTCTACGATACTCTTGCGGATGTCCAGCAGCTTTTTACGGGTAATATCTTTCTGAGTTTTGCTAATGATAGGTTTCTTCACAATCTGCGCCACCGACACTTCGGTAGAATAAAAGGGAAGGCTGTCTACCGGAATATTGTTGAAGAACCGCTTCACTTCTGCGGGGGTCACCTTGGCATCTTTGGTGATGGTTCGCTGCATCTCCTGCACTACCAGTTGGTTGCGGATATCGTCTCTGAGTTCTTCTTTGAACTCTTCTATGCTTTTGCCAAACTGTTGTTTGATCTTTTCTTCGCCATACTGGTTGGTCATATATTGTATACGCCGGTCAAGGTCAGACTCTACCTGGTCTTCAGACACCACCACGGAATCTATATCGGCTTTGGCAAGCATCATTTTCTCTACAACAAGTTGCTCCAACACCTGGCAGCGGGTAGGCAAAGAGCCTGTCTGCTGCCGCATAGACAATGCCTGTTGATAGGCTTCTTCCAGGCCCGACTTAAGCACAATGTAGTTGTCCACTTTGGCTACAATTTTGTCAACTACTTGCCCGCCACCCGCCTGTGCAAAAAGAGGCGTACCGGCCAGGGTGAACAGAAAACACAGGATAAAAAAGCTATTGGTCTTCTTCTGTAAGTGGAATATGTTGTTCTGCGACATTTTGCGGGACAGATTGTGTGTTAAATATTTCAAATTCTTTGGTCTTCTTAGCATTTGCATAAATCTCTTCTTTCAGCTTCTGCGTCAGTGCCACCTTACGTTTGTTCAGGATAATCTTGGTAATATCATCTTTGACAAACTCCAACGGCGACATCTGGTCTGAGATTTTATAGTCTGTGATTTTAAAAAGATACACATAAAGATCGTCAGAAGTTTCCACAAACTTGTTTTCTCTCAGAAACTGCACTTTATTCGGGATGCTGATCAGCGGCGTATTCTTGATCACCTCTTCAAAATTGTACCAGACAGAGTCGTCCATTGAGTAAGAAGAGGCAAAGCTCAGGCAATAAGATTTAATTTCTTCTCTATTTTCACTGCTTAGTTTATCCTGAAACAAACTGCGCAGCCTGCCTACTCGCGGAGCTTCCTGTGGCACTTTGGCAAATATACCTTTTATAATGTTCTGTTTCAGTTCGAAATTGGCTTTATTGTTCTCATAATACGTCTTGATCTCCTCTTCCGATACATCATTATCTATCTTTTGGTTTACGTGGTTTTTTTCAAATTCATAAATCATAAGTGCATAGCGGTAGTCCAGTGCCTTTCGCTCAAGCTCGGCCTCATCAAAATCTATCTTAGTGGCTGCCTCGTTGATGAGCAGTTGCTTTTTGATCCAGCTATCAACGTACCGATCCATAATGCTGGCACTGTCAGCCCGTGAAATGCCTGGCTCAATGATTCCTTCCAGATCCTGCCGATACAGATAGTTGTCGTGTACTCTGGCAACAGGAATGAGTTCGACACCTTCCTGCGCCGCCTGGTTTTTGAACTTCAGGAAGTCGGGCAGGTGCTTGTCGCTGCAAGCCGTACTTATTATAAACGATAAAAGCACCAGGATCTTATGGAGCGGAAGGGCGGTCAATGATTTGTTGCAGTACATCTTCATGAATTTCTACCGGATATTTTTGTCGGAGCGCAGTAATCCACTGCTTGTCCAGATAGTTTTGGTAATCTGCAATTACAATGCCTTTTACTTCGTCCAATTCCTTCAATTTCGGACTTAAAACGTCATGTATCACCACGTAGTACATTCTTCCGTCGTGCTGTATGGTCTGCGCACCTTTCTTCCAAGGGAGCTGGTCTATCACCGACTCTGCATGGGTACGGTAGCCTTCCTTTTCGTAGGTTCCCTGGTGTATTTGCAAGGCCAGCGGCGAGGCAGTGTTGTATTTCTTCTCAAACTCCTCCATCTGCTCTTCCGACAGGGGCATGGAAAGATCTTTGATGTCTGTTTTCACTTTATCGAGTGTAGCTTCGTCTTGGGCATCCATCATCGTTGCCTCCACACGCTCTTTCCAGCGATAATCCTGGCGATGCGCTTCAAAGAACGTGCGCAGCCCGGCGGTATCTTCTGAGGCTTTGGACCATACTTTTTGCTCCATAATATCAAAAAGCAAGATGCCATCCCTGTATTCCTGTAGTAGGTGGCGATAGTCTTCGTACTTATCGGCCAGGTGCGCCTCTTCATAGGCCAGTACCTGCTTGGTTTCAAACTGATGGTACAGCTTGTACGCTGTGGCACTGTCGGTTTGCGACATATTCTGCTGTTTTCTTACATAGCCGTAAAAATCGCCAGCCGTTGTTTTTTGTCCTTCGATGGCAAAAAGCTCCGCATTTACGGGGGGCTTTGCTATCGTGGTCGTGTCTTTGAAAAACGTTTGTATGGCTAGCACAATATTTTTCTCGTTAGCCTGAAAATCGTTTTCCTTTTTCAGCTTGGCTACCACATCTTCCAGCATCACTTCTGAACGAACGCTGCGCTGGATTCTGCTTTGCAGGGTGGCGCGAACTTCTTCTAGCGAGGGTAGCGGCTGGCGGTCTATCAGCTTGATAATGTGCCAACCGTAGCGCGTTTGGAAAGGAGCCGATATATCTCCCGAATTTTTCAGGGCGAAGGCTTTGCTCTCAAACTCAGGCACCATATTGCCCGTGCTGAAATAAGGCAGCTCGCCACCGGAAGAGCGGGTGGACACGTCGTCGGAGAATCGCTCTACCATCTCATTCCAGTCGGCACCTTTTTTCAGCTGGTTGTAAATCTGCTCGGCTTTCTGTTGAGAAGACGATCCCTTCCCTGTTGAATCATTCTGATCGGAACGAATCAGGATGTGTGCTACTTTTACGCTTCCCTGTGCCGGACGCTTGTCCTTCACTTTGATGATATGATAGCCAAAATCAGTCCTGACAGGCTCGGAAATACTGCCGGGTTCGGTAGCGTAGGCAGCCGTTTCGAAAGGATACACCATCTGTAGAGCAGAAAAATAGCCCAGGTCACCGCCATTGCTGGCAGCGGAAGGATCATCAGATGCCTGTTCGGCCAGCATAGCAAAAGAGGCCCCGTTGAGGGCAAGCTGACGCAGGCTGTCGGTGCGCTGCCAGGCCGCCAGCGTATCGGCCGGAGTAGCATTTTGGTCTACCGTGATCAGGATATGCGCCGCGCTCACCTCCTGTTGCAGACGCTGATATGCCTCCTGAATAAGCTGTTCGGTCACCTGGTTTTCTACCATATAAGGTTTGGCAAGCTGTTGCTGGTATTTATTAAACTCCTGCTGAAAACTCTCCCGCTTGTCCATATTGGCATCTTTGGCGGCCTGCACCTTTAGGCGGAAGTTAACATACAGCTTCAGGTAATCGCGGATGGCCTTTTCTCTTGCCGCCGATGACAGCTGGCTGCTGTCGGTATTGTTTTTATCGTACACGTACAGAAAGTCACCTGCCGTTACAGAATCACGGGCATACGCAAAGAGTACAGCACTGTCTATACTAACGGGCGTAGTGTCAACGGTGGAAACTGTTTGGCGTGTTGGAGCACAGGCTACGGTAGTGAAAATAAGGGACAGGGAGAAGAAATGAGGAAAGTAGGATTTCATATGTTTGGAACTGCGGATTATGTTGTTTTCATAAGGCCAGGCAGCGTGCAGCCTTCTTTAGGCAAATGTAAAAGATTATCGGAAAGATGTGGCAATTTTTTACAGGGTAAGTCATCTAAAATGTATGTAGGAAATCAGCGGGAGATACGATAGGGATGTTTTCAAAAGGATGTAACACCAGCAGGTCGTTATCACCGCTTATAATGCAATCGGCCTTTCCGGATAAAGCCAACTCCAGGAATTTGTTGTCCTTAGCGTCCCGACATATGTCAACACTATGGATAATTGTGACAATTTCGGCAAGGTCACTGTATTTTCGGATGAAGGCTACTTTGTCTATTGTTTTTATATATTTGTCAAATTTAGGGCGATTGATTACCGCTACAAATTCTGACATCACCTCTAATGAACACAAGAGTTTACCAGTAACTATTGCTTTCTCAAAAGCTTTATCTGGTACAGAATGCTTGAAAAGTGCGGCACTCAACAATACGTTGTTGTCCAGTACAAATTTCAATTACTCTTCCTTTAGTAGTTCATCTAATAATGCTTGCGTCAGACCCTGCTGCTGTGCATACGCGCTCATGTCATCCATGACCTCCCGCAATGTGCGACGATCCTGAACCCAGGTATCAATCATTCGGGCAAGCATCTCTTTTTCTCTTTGCGATAGCTGGTTCACTTTCAGCGCAGTATCTTCCTGAACGTCTAATTGAATGGTACGCATAGGTTTATTGTTTGAGATTATCATCAAATTAACGCATGAAACAAGCTGTTAGCATTGATGGCATATATTTTTCTTGAGAAAAAGTATACAATATAGTTATATTTACGATGAAACCATTACCGTATGTTACCTAACTATCTGCGCACTGCCTACCGCACCCTTTGGAAGAATAAACTTTTTTCGCTCATCAGCATAGCTGGCCTGGCCTTGAGTATGGCTGCCTGCCTGCTGATCTTTCAATATGTGAGCTTTGAACTGAGTTATGATGATTTTCATGAGAAAGCAGACCGCATTTACCGGCTTACATATAGCAAAGATGCTGATTTTCCATATCATACAGCAATGAATGTGCCTGCTGCCGGGCCAGCTTTGTATGACAATTCTCCTGAAATTCAGAATTTTGCCAGGCTTTATCCTTTTGCTCGTTATCAGTTCGCCTGTGCTATGCTTTATGATCATAAAGGGGTAAGCGTCACTTTTAACGAACCCAATTTGTATTATGCAGATACGTCTTTCTTGTCTGTATTTTCTTTTTCTTTCATAAAAGGAAATGCATCGACAGCTCTTCTGAAACCTTACACCGCTGTGATTACTGCTTCTACAGCAAAAAGGTATTTTGGTAAGGCTGATCCATTGGGCAAAACATTGTCGCTCATCAGTAGCACGGAAGCAGGAGATTATACGGTCACTGGTGTCATAGAGGATATTCCTCAAAACAGTCATTTGGCTTTAGATATATTACTTTCTTATCCTTCGCTTTCATCTTACAAAGAAGCTGCAAACGAATGGCAAGATGATATTGCTTACACTTATCTGTTGTTATCTTCAGGTGCAAAATCCGAGACATTAGTAGCTAAATTTTCCGGTCTTATTGAAAGCCATTTTGATCCGGCAAACCATATAAAGTTTGGTTTGCAGTCCCTGACAGATATCCATCTTCATTCCAACCTTCAGGAAGAAATTAAAGCCCCGGGCAATGTGCAGGCAGTGTATTATCTAATGGCTGTGGCCATTTTTATCCTGCTGATTGCCTGGGTAAACTATATCAACCTGACGACTGCAAAGTCTGTAGAGCGGGCAAAAGAGGTCGGCATTCGCAAAGTATCGGGTGCTAGCCGTCTGCAACTGATGGTACAATTCCTTATAGAAGCTTTCATAATCAATGGTATTGGCATCGCTTTAGTCATGATATTGGTACAGCTTTCTTTGCCTGTCTTTTATCAAATCAGTGGCATCTCTCAACCCGATAATCTGGTTTCAATAATTATGAGCAATCGTGAACAATGGCTGCTCCTCTTAGCTATCTTTTGGGCAGGAATAATTTTGGTAGGCATATACCCTGCTTTTATTGTTTCCTCTTTTCGCCCTGCACATATACTAAAAGGCAAATTCTCCGGTGAAAGAAATGGACTGTTTTTAAGAAAAGGCTTGGTTGTCTTCCAGTTTGCTATTTCTATAGGTTTGATCGTCAGCCTTTTCGCGTTTTATCAACAATTTAGATTCATGCAAAACCAAGACATTGGTATTGACATCAGTCAAACCCTGGTAATCAAAGCACCAGGCAATATAGATTCTCTGTACATCGACAGGCTCAACAGTTTCAAGCAAACATTAGGTACACTGTCTGCGGTTCAATATGTGACTACTTCCAGCAATATACCAGGAAAAGAAGTCTCCTGGACAGGGGAAGTGAGAAGAGACGGGTTGGTTAAGAACTTTTCCATCCAGGTAGTCGATACTGATTTTATAAAAGCCTACCGGCTTAAAGTACTGGCAGGCAGAGATTTCCTGGAGACTGAACAGCCGAAAGGGAGGTTTGGTAGTAAAGTGGAAAGTGTCATACTCAATGAAGAAGCCGTGAGACAACTGGGTTTTAAGCATGGCAGAGAGGCTATTGGTGCTACAGTTTATTGGAACAATAATTCATGTGTGGTAGTAGGCGTTGTCAACAACTTTCATCAACGATCTCCGGCCTATCCTTTGCAGCCCACTATTTTTCTTGTCAACAACAGAGATAGTATCTATTATTCTGTCAAGTTAAATGTTGCCGCTTCCGGTCAGACTGATAACACGCAAATTTTCAGTTCTGCCATATCCTTTATCCAATCCCAATGGAATAAATCTTTTCCTGATAATCCGTTCGACTACTTCATACTGGAAGATAGCTACCACCAGCAATATCAGGCAGATGAGCAATTGAGTAAGCTGTTCAGTATTTTTTGTGGTTTGGCAATCTTCATCGCTTGTCTTGGTTTGTTTGGTTTGTCCTCCTTTACCATTGTGCAGCGTACCAAAGAAATAGGCATTCGTAAGGTGCTAGGTGCCTCGGTCAGCAGTATCACGGCCTTACTTTCTCAGGATTTTATCAGGCTAATACTTGTGGCCGGGCTAATCGCCTTGCCTATTGCCTACTTTGCCATGCAGCAATGGCTGGCAAACTATGCATTCAGGATTACTATCAGTTGGTGGATGCTGCTGCTTCCTGTGGCTGCGGTGCTGCTACTGGCAATGCTCACCATTGGGTTTCAAACCATCCGGGCTGCCAGGGCCAATCCGGTAGATAGTTTGCGGTATGAGTGATGTCGTGGACGAAATAGCGTAGCCAACAAGCATGCACAAGATCTAAAATGTATGTAGGAAATCAGCGGGAGATACGATAGGGATGTTTTCAAAAGGATGTAACACCAGCAGGTCGTTATCACCGCTTATAATGCAATCGGCCTTTCCGGATAAAGCCAACTTCCGAAATTTGTTGTCTTTAGCGTCTCGGCAGATATGAAGGCTATTTTTATCTACTGCCCCTTCCTATAATAGCTGCGATACTGGCTTTGCTCACCATTAGTTTCCAAATCATCCAGGCAGCCAGCACTCATCCAGTGGATAGCTTGAAGTATGAGTGACTGAACTGTTCAGATATTTTCATATAGCATACAGGGCTTTTCATTAAGACCAAAAAATCACAACAAGTTTATCTAAATACAGTATAATTACTATATAACCATGCTGGCCGACACAACTTTTTGTATTATGTCGCCTGTCATGTACTTTCGCAGAACAAAACAATAAAAACACACTAAATACTAAGCTAATGAAAGTTGCTATTAATGGTTTTGGTAGAATTGGAAGATTAACCTTTAGAAAACTACTTCAGAATGAGAGCATTGAAGTGGTTGCTATCAACGACCTTACTGATAATGATACACTCGCGCACCTATTGAAGTACGACTCAGCACATGGTCGTTTCCCAGGCACTATCAGTGTCTCTGGAGATGCATTGGTGGTAGATGGAAAGGAAATTAAAGTACTTGCTCAACGAGATCCAAAACTCCTCCCTTGGGGTGATATGGGTATCGATGTAGTACTGGAGTCTACTGGTAGATTTGTAGACGCTGAAGGTGCTGGCCAACATCTACAGGCAGGAGCCAAAAAAGTAGTGATTTCTGCACCAGCCAAAGGAAGTAATATCCCTACTATCGTTTTGGGTGTGAATGAAGATACACTGACAGGCGATGAGCAAATACTGTCCAATGCTTCCTGCACTACCAACTGCCTGGCACCCATAGCCAAGGTTTTACACCAGAAATTTGGCATACAGCGCGGTTTTATCACCACAATTCATGCTTATACCGCAGACCAGAACCTACAGGATGGCCCGCATAAAGACCTACGCAGAGCACGTGCTGCGGCTATTAATATTGTACCTACCACTACCGGCGCGGCCAAAGCAGTAGGCTTAGTGCTTCCTGACCTGAAAGGAAAACTTGATGGTAATGCTATCCGTGTACCTGTAATTACAGGTTCAGCTACTGATTTGACCTGTATATTAGGCAAGGAAGTAAGTGTGGAAGAGATCAACGCTGCTATGAAAGAAGCCGCGGAAGGCCCGATGAAGGGCATCCTGGAATATACCGAAGATATGATCGTGTCTTCTGACATCATTGGCAATCCTCATTCCTCTATCTTTGACGCACAGTCAACCAGTGTTAATGGAAATATGGTGAAAGTGCTTTCCTGGTATGATAATGAGTCCGGCTATTCTGCCCGTACCGCCGACCTGATGGCTAAAATAGGAAGTATGCTCAAGTAATCTTAAGCATATATAGTTAATATAAAAGCCTTGCTCAACAGCAAGGCTTTTTGTTGTACTTATAGGTCTTCGCTCAATGCATTTTTGGCATATACAACCTGTATTCCTTTGCTTTGGAGCTCCTGCATGGCCTTTTCGCCATCACCCGGTTGCAAGTTTACCGCTCTTGTGCCATCTCTCACCACTACCGTCTCAAAGCCAAGGTCTTTGGCATCGAGTGCAGTAAATTTAATGCAGTAATCTGCTGCCAGTCCAACAATCACAACCTTACTTACGTTTTTTTCTTTCAGATAATCGCCCAAACCGGTAGACTGTAGGTGTCCGTTGTCAAAAAATCCACTGTAGCTATCAATCTCAGGATTTGTTCCCTTTTGAAAAACTTTTTCTACCTTGTCCATCTTCAACTGTTCGGCAAACTGAGCACCATGGGTTTCCTGCACGCAATGCACAGGCCACAATACCTGCTCCATGCCTTTCAGAGTGATGATATCTCCGGGCTGCTTGCCCGGATGATTTATAGCGAAGCTTTTGTGGTTTTGCGGATGGTAATCCTGTGTGGCTACGATGAGTTCGAACCTATCCTGTAGCATATTTGCCACAGGAATTACTGTATCGCCCTGCGCTACTGCAAGCGCACCACCAGGCAAGAAATCATACTGAATATCAACCAGAATCAACGCCTTCATCAATCAAGATTTTGTAGTACCTATTGTTTTACCTATCAACGCATCACTTGTCAGAATGGTTTGTATTGGTCTCTTATGGCTGTCGCCTTCATTTATATGCTATATGCAACTGAATATTACAGCAGTCAGGTATCAGCGTGTTTTGTTTAACATCATATGCCTGTAGCACCTTACCTTTCTCTATGTAACCAGAGGCTGTTGATAGGTCCTTTAAAACAATCAAATTATGCATTTCCAAAAGATTTTTATAGGTTTTTTCTTGTTTTTTTGCTGTATCAATCATGTGGTCAAAGCACAAACGCCGCCTATTATTGATAAAATAGATAAAACCAGTGGCACGATCGATGAAATAGTGACCATCCGAGGCGAAGGGTTCGGTAACAGCTCCAGCGATATTTATGTGCTTTTTGGGGCTGCACCTGCAAGTTCAATCATTGATGTACGCGATACAGAGATAAAAGTGCGGGTGCCAGCCGGTGCTACATTGGGCAGTATTACTGTTATCAACAAAACCACCCACCTCACAGCCTATTCCAGTGAGATATTTATGTTGAGCTATGATGGTGCTCCCTTCGAACTCAGCGACCTTGAAATTGAAACTAGCATACCCACTCCCGGAACCAGTCTTTACAATCTCTGTATGTGCGACTTTAACCTGGACGGTCGCAACGATATCGTCACTTCTGATAGGGACAGAAATACGACGATCGTGCTTCAGAACATATCAGGTAGTATCAATGCCGTATCTTTTGCCACAAGCATTGTTGATGTGGGGGCCAAAACCCGATGGGTACGTTGCGGCGACCTGAACGGCGACGGCCTGGCTGATCTTGTGTATTCCGCCTCTAATACCAACATTGACAAAGAGAGAATATATGTGCTGAAAAATACCAGCATACCCGGAGGTGCTATCACTTTTGAAATGCCTGCTGTACCTTATATCGTAGAAGGCTCTCAGGCAGCGCGCGTGGATATCAGAGACATTGATGGCGACGGCCTGGCCGAAATTGTAGCGGCAGATCTTTCTGCCAATGGCGGTGTATCTGTTTTTAAGAATATCAGCACACCGGGAGGTGCTATTAGTTTTGTGGCTGATCCTATCAAGCTTTTTGCACCACTTGGTATTACTAATGTAGAACTTATTAGCGTAGACATAGAAGACCTGAATGGTGACGGGCTGCCCGAAGTGCTGGCAGCAAAGGCTGGTAAAAGCGGCACGTATGTGTTCACCAACAGCAGCACACCGGGTAATATTACTTTCAGCCAGCATGTCACATTAGATGCACTGGGCAGCACGACTAACATCAAAGTGGCCGATCTGGATAATGACCAAAAACCGGATGTAGTGGTCACTACAAATGATCATATTGCTATACTCAAAAATACGACCGGCAGCGATGGCATTGTCTCTTTTGCAGGCCCTGTACTTTTTGATCGGATAAACCTGACCCGGGAAGGGCTGGAAATAGCAGATATCGATGGCAATGGCAAACCTGATATCCTGGTTGGCAATGACGGGCGTATTGTGGTATCACTCAACAACAGTACGGAGAGTGGCATGGACTTTAACACAAAAAGAGTGATCATTACCAGCAAAAATAGCAAGAGCATCAAAGCAGGCGACCTGAATGGTGATGGCAAGCCGGATATTGCCTATACCGGTATAGACAACAGCATAGTGTCTGTGTATCTGAACCGAAATTGTATAGACCCGGTGCTGGAACCCCAGGGAGGATTAGGCGTTTGTGATGTATTTCCTTATCAGCTAACCGTGACCAAAGCCGTTGATGTAGATTATGTGTGGGAGATTTCATCAGATGGTGTCAGCTTTTCACCCATTGCCGATGCTGTTGATTCTACCAGCTCTTATACGGCCAGCAGTGAAGCTTTTTACCGGGTACAGGTCACTTCTTCGCACAATGGGTATGTATGTAGCGAAGTTTCTAATGCCGTGGAGATCGCAAGACCCGAAGGCTCTGTGCCCTCGAAGCCAGTGATCCTGAACAAAGATCCTGAAACCCCTTATTGCTTTGGTGAGACTATTTACCTGAGTGCTGCCAGCGTGAATGCTTCTTATGTCTGGACAGGCCCGAATGGCTTCACTTCCAGCGAACAAAACCCCGTAATCACCAGCGCATCTGCTGCCTACGAAGGAGAATATGTATTGTATGTACAAGCCAGCGAAGCCAATGGCGGTTGTGCCAGCGACACAGAAACCACCTACATCAAAGTGAGCGAACCCACAGCTATAGAAATACAAATTAACAGTACGCCTGTCTTTTTTGAAGGAAGTAAACGCATCTTAAGTGTAGCCGAAGTGGCCAACAACATCTACGCATGGAAAAAAGACGGACAACCCATTGCCGGGGTCACTACGCACCAGATGGAAACCAGCGAACCAGGTACCTACATGGCCACTATACGAAATGAGCTGGGCTGCGAAAGAGAAAACGCACCAGTCACGCTTGCATTTGCTGTAGCTACTATTCCTGAAAAAGGATGTGTGCGGGAAGATATGGATTTTCAGATCACACCAGATACACTAGCAGACCAGCCGGTGACATATCGATGGCTTTTTGGAGATGGCAAAAGTGCAGAAGGAGCAACAGTGAGCCATCAATACACAACAGCAGGTACCTTCACAGCAACGGTAGCCATACTTGATGCAACCGGGGCTGAGGCTGACCAGTATACACAAGACCTGGTCATTCTCGACTTGCCTGTACTTACGCTAACGGCAGAGAATAATGGAGACCTGTGCCCTGGTGAAACCCTGAAACTCACTGGCACTGAAGGTTTTCAAAGCTATGCCTGGAGCAACGGAGAAACTTCTCCGGCCATTACAGTAAGCGAAGCAGGCACTTACTCACTTACGGTAACAGCCAGTAGCGGATGCACAAGCACAAAAGAAATTATAATCAATCCTGTGGGCAATCCAGATACTACCATCAGTGCTGAGACGGACCGTATCTCCCTTGGCGATTCTCTACAGCTGGCGGCACCCACAGCACCGGGCAACACCTATGCGTGGAGTCCTGCCAGTTCATTAAGTGATAGCACCATAAGTAATCCGATAGCTCATCCGCTTGTAACTACCACGTATACCTGCACGATTACCAATGCGGCAGGATGCCAGATAAGTACTGAATTTACTGTGACAGTGGACAGATCGCTGGATGTAGCACCACAGAAAGTATTTACGCCCAATGATGATGGTAAAAACGATACATGGTTTGTTGAAAGAATGGAACTCTACCCTGATTGCCGCCTGATGATATTCAACAGACAAGGAATCAAGTTGCTTGACGTAGAGAACTATAGCAATGAAAATTCATGGAATGGCTATATCAAAGGAAGACCGGCACCTGCAGGTGTGTATTTCTACCTGATAGATTGCGGCAAAGAAGCGGGCAGCCAGAAGGGCAGCATCACCATCGCCAGGTAAATAATACTATCAGCATCTGTTTGATCTGTCATGCTCAAGTGTGGCAACTCTTAACTACTGCACTTATTCTTTTAAATATATAAACTTTCTAACGCATTCGTTTAGCAAAGCCTCTCTTTTTATGAAAATTTACTTAACCTTGTTGCTCCTTAACCTTTATTTAATCTCCTTCGGACAAGGCATTGACACGCAACTACAGGAAATACGAAAGCGGTTTTATGGATTAAACGATGTTGAGCTAAAAATGGAAAAGATTGATTCACTTGAATTTTACTTCTCTGCTGATCAATTAAAGAAAGTGATAATCAAAAACGACAAAGATATTCATGAATACTATTTTGATCTAAAGTTTATGGAAAATCAAGCATATTTCATCTATACGATCAATTATAGTGAAAATGCCAAAAATGAAAATAGGTATTATTTCGAAGAGGACCATCTAATCAGATGGCTGGATAATCAGAAAGAAGTCACATTAGGGAGCGACATTAGTTGTATCACAGAACTCAAACTAATCGCTACATCTAATGATGTTCTCACCATTTTGAACAATTATAGACTAAACAAGATAAACCCTTCTTATGAAAGCAAAGCTCTAAAGATAAAGGAAATTATAGAGCACATAGATACCAAAGAGCTTCGTCCAGATACGGTTGAAGTCAAAGATGTACCAGAAGAAGCTTATTTTTTTTATGAGATTATCTACTACGACAGGTTGGGAAACGAAGTAAAGCTACTTTCTTTTGAGGGAGGTGATCATGCTGCAAGTACCGAGGTTTCTTATTTTCAAAATGATCAAATAATTTATACGCTTGTGAAAGGAGGAGACGTTTTCGGTCATTCTTATCAAACCCACACTTATTATGATAATGGAAAGCAGTTCCGATACAAGTCAGAAAGATATGTTACGGGGAATTGGGGAATGTGCGAAAATTTTATGCATACTTATATTCCAAAGCTATCACATTAAATAACAGAATTCTATATTTGCCTCAATGTATATCTGAAAATTAATGATAGGCATAACAAACCAGTTTATCCATGAAGAATTTCATCTATTTACTATTGACAACTGCTACTATATTTCAGTCATGCAGTCAGCCAGAAAAAGAAAAGAAAGAGGCCTCTAATCCTCCGATCAGCGAGTTGTTTAAAAACTACTACGAGGACCAACTCCAACTAAATCCCATGCAGGCTACTTTTGCCGGTGACAACCGGTACAACGATCAGCTACCCAACAACATCTCTCAAGCTTATTTAGAAGACACCAGAAACTTCTACACCAAATACAAACATCAGCTGGCGCAATACGATAAAAGCAGTCTTTCAGAAGAGGAACAGCTCAGCTACGATATTTTGGAATGGGAAATAGACATGAACCTGGAAGCCCTGCAATTCTCTACGGAGCTTGCACCGGTTGACCAGTTTTCTTCCATGCACCTGATGATCGGACAACTGGCAGGAGGCACCAGCGCGCAGCCTTTCAAAACGGCAGAAGATTATGACAACTGGCTCAAACGCCTGGATGCCTTTACAGTGTGGACCGACACTGCCATTGCCAACATGAAAAAAGGCATGGCGCAGGGCTATGTATTACCTAAAGCACTGGTGGCCAAAACCATCCCACAGCTTGCCGACCTGGATCATGGTCCGGTAGAAGATCATCTTTTCTATAGTCCTGTCAACCTGATGCCTGAAGATATGGCCGAAAAAGACCAGGTACGGCTTAGAGATGCTTACAAAAAAGAAGTAGAGGAGAAGATTATCCCGGCTTTTGAAAAACTACGCACATTTATGGAAGAAGAATACCAGCCTGCCAGTCGTACTTCTACCGGTATTTCAGCAGTTCCACAGGGAAAGGAGTTGTACAACCATCTAATCAAGTACTATACGACCACTGATATGACTGCCGACCAGGTGTTTGAACTCGGGCAGCAGGAAGTGGCCAGACTCTCACAGGAAATGGAAAAAGTAAAGCAGCAGGTAGGGTTCAAAGGCGACCTGAAAGCGTTCTTTGACTTTGTGCGCACCAACAAAAAGCTGATGCCTTTCACCAAACCTGAGCAGGTGATTGCGCATTTTGAAGAAATACACCAAACCATGAAACCGCATCTGCAACAGTTGTTTGACCTCACGCCCAAAACGCCTTTCGAAGTACGCCGAACCGAAGCCTTCCGCGAAGCGTCTGCCAGTGCCGAATACAATCCCGGTTCGCTGGATGGTACTCGTCCGGGCATCTTCTACGTGCCGGTGCCTGATGCCAAAACATATAATATTTTCTCCGATCAGGATTTGTTTCTCCACGAAGCCATTCCCGGACATCATTACCAGATTTCATTGCAGCAGGAAAATAAAGACCTTCCTGAGTTCCGCCGTACGCTCTGGTACAGTGCCTACGGCGAAGGCTGGGCTTTGTACAGTGAATCATTAGGGAAAGAACTGGGGCTGTATGGCGATCCGTACCAGTATTTTGGAATGCTCAGTGCCGAAATGCACCGGGCAATACGCCTGGTAGTAGATGCGGGTATGCACGCCAAAGGCTGGACACGCGAACAAGCCATCCAGTATTCACTAGACCATGAAGCCGAACCAGAAAGCAGCGTCATCGCAGAAATAGAACGCTATATGGCCATTCCAGGACAGGCATTGTCTTACAAAATAGGCCAGCTTAAGATTCTGGAACTGCGCCAAAAAGCCAAAGAAGCGTTAGGCGATCAATTTGATATCAAACAATTCCATAATAAAGTACTGGAATCCGGTTGCCTGCCTTTGGATCTGTTAGAAAACAAGATCAATCAGTGGATAGAAGATCATCGTGTGACAAGCTGATATCGGAAAACTTGTAGAACAACTCGGCGAATTGTTCTACAGTAATGTATAAGCAAGTATAAAATTAGCATAGGCTAAGAGATTTCCTTGCACAATTTTCATCATTTCTGCGTTATGTAAGTAACAGATAATCATTTTGTTATCAACATAATCTGGAAAATCATGAACAGAAAAATATATAGGCTGGCAGGGTTATTTGCGATAGTAGGACTCCTGTCCTTTATCGCCAAAGATGACCTGACCGCCAGGCTCAAGCAATATCTACAGACCTACCGCGTCAATTATGCACCGGAAGCGGTGTATGTACAGACTGATAAGCCTTACTATGTTGCCGGTGAAACGATCTGGCTCAAAGCTTATCTTACCGATGCAGCCACACATCGGCCAACTTCACAAAGCGGCGTGTTGTATGTTGACCTCCTTGGAGAAAAAGGACAAGCAGCGCAACGCCTGAAGCTGAACGTAAAAGATGGCGAAGCAAAAGGCAACTTCGACCTGACAGATAGCCTGGCAGCAGGTAATTATCGCCTGACTGCTTATACCAACTGGATGCGCAATTTTGGCGAAGAAACCTTTTTCAATCGCCCAATTCGTATCTGGCAAGGCAGCAATAATTCATCAACCGTTGCTGAACAGGCATCAGCAAATAAAAAAGCCACACACAAGGCAAATGCCGTTTCACCGGTAGACTTGCAGTTCTTTCCCGAGGGGGGCAATATGGTCGCTGATATTCCTGCTAAAGTAGCGTTTAAAGCGATCAATCAGGAGGGTATGGGTGTACCGGCAAAAGGGTTTATCATAGATGCACAGGGCAAAAAAATCATGGAATTTCAGAGCTTTCATATCGGTATGGGAGCATTTATTATAACACCTGAAACAAATATGCAATACACCGCGCGCCTGGTGAAGGCCGATGGTGCTGTGCAGGATTTTCCATTACCAAAGGTGCAGGCGCAAGGCTACGCATTGTCAGTTGACGAATACGGAACCCCTGGTGCTATCGCAGTACACGTTCAGGGCAACAAAGAGCTACAAGGCACACCGTTGATGCTCACAGCGATCAGCCAGGATGATCTGGTGTATACCGAAAACGTCACACTCAGCAATAGCAAAGCTGATATCGACATAGAGAAGAGCAAGCTACCTACCGGTATTATCCGTTTTACGCTATCTGATAGGCAGGGAGAACCTTTTGCAGAGCGTCTGGCCTATATTCGCCCGGAAAATCAGTTGCATCTTTCCATGCGTGTCAACGAACAGGAATATCTGCCCCGCGAACAGGTGCGTATGAGTATCGAGGCCAAAGATACACAAGGGAACCCCGTAGCTGCCAATCTTTCGCTGGCAGTCACCGACCAGGACATGGTCACTCCTGTGCAGAATGATCAGAACATTGCTTCTTACCTACTGCTTACTTCCGACCTGAAAGGGTATGTAGAGCAGCCTGCGTATTATTTCCAAAATGTTGATAATACCACCAAGCAAGCGTTGCAGTATGTGATGATGACGCATGGCTGGCGGCATTTTACCTGGAAAGAGGCTGTCAGCGGACAATATCCAACAATGCAATATCCGCGTGAGCAGGACTTGTCTATCACCGGTAAGTTGGTTAACAAAAAAAGCGAACCAGTGAAGAACGGAGAGATGATCCTGTATGTGCAGGACAAATATCAAACGTTTATTGTACAAAATACCGATGATCAGGGCAGGTTTGCCTTTGATGGCTTTGATTTTACTGATAGTGTAGACCTGACAATACAAGGCACCACCGAAAACAGTAAACGAAATACAGCAGTCAGAATAGATCAGAACAACTATGTGCCTGATGCTCCCGACTGGCACGTGCCGATGGCGAGTCAGTTGCTGGCAAGTGCTCATGCTGGTTATGTGGATTTCAGCACGCAGCGTATTGCCACTGAAGATGCCTATCAGCCTCAACTCCGCGATATGGTACTGAAAGAAATCACCGTAGAAGACAGGGTCAATATTGTGGAACCCATGAGACTGCACAGCCGTGCAGATCAGGTATTGCAGGCAAAAGATTTGGTGCTGCCGCCACCTTCCGGTAATATCCTGGAGTCGTTGCAGGGGCGTGTAGCCGGGCTACGGATTTATCGCACAGGCTGGAATGACTTTGGAGCTACGATCCGTGGTATGGGAGAACCGCTGTATTTGCTGGATGGTGTGCCTATCAGTAGCAATACCGTAAGTGCCGTGAGTCCGTGGGATATTGATCATATTGAAATTCTCAAAGGCCCTGAAGCAGCCATCTATGGCGGACGTGCTTCCAATGGTGTCATTGCCTTTTATACCAAACGAGGTGAGGTGGAGTATGAAGAAGTGAAGCCAGGACCCTACATCATCAGTTTCAGGGCAGGTGGTTATACCAAAGCGCGGGAATTTTATGCGCCTAAATATACAGCAAGCAATGTAGATCAGAAAAAGCCCGACCTACGCACCACCATTCACTGGGCACCCAATATCCAGACCGGTGCCGATGGAAAAGCGGAAGTCACGTTTTATGCTGCCGACAGGGCGGCTACTTACCGTGCTACGCTGGAGGGCTTGACATCTAATGGACTACCTGGTAGCCAAATCTACACCTTTGATGTAGTCAAACCAAATAGTGATGAGGTAGGCCGGTAAATACGAGGCATTATAAAAACACTCAATATTCAAGTTCTACATTGAATGTTGGGTGTTTATTATACCCCGCCGCCCAAAGCTCTGTACAAATCTACCACAGACAAGAATATCTCTTTGCGGGTACTGACCAGACTAAATTCTGCCTCCAGTACACTTTTCTGCGCCGTGATTACTTCCAGGTAAGAAGCGTAACCAGACATGAAAAGGTCGTTGGAAGTAGTGACGGCATTGGTAAGCACTTCCACTTCCCGTTCGTTGATCTCCTGAATAATTCTGGTGTTTTCAATACGTTTTAGGTTGGATACAACTTCCTGAAAACCCTGCAATACCGCTTTTTGGTAAGCATAAACGGCCTCCACACGTTGCGCTTCGCTTTTGTTGTAATTGGCCTTGATGCTATTTCTATTTAGTATAGATGCCGTAAGCCCTCCGAAAATGCCTAAGGCCAAAGATTCGGGTGTTTTGAAAAGCAGCGAAGCCTTAAATGCATTGTATCCTACATCAAGGAGTCAGGATGAGCGAAGGCAAAAAGGCAGCTCTGGCAGCATCCATATCAGCTTTTGTAGCAGCCAGATCGAGTTCTGCCTGTTGTATGTCGGGGCGGCGAAGCAGCATGTCGGCAGGAATGCCAGCCTGTATTTTTTCAGGTACATGATGCATATGCAGTGCCGAATCCCGTACAATAGGTTGATAAAACTGGCCTAGCAGCACGCTCATCTGGTTTTCTGCTTCAATAATGTCCTGCTGTTTCTGTACTTCCAGGCTTTTGGTCTTCAGCAACTGCGCGGTAAACTGTTGTACCGCCAGCTCTGTTGCACGTCCGCCGATCTTCTGTATCCTGATCATTTCCAGGGCTATTTCCTGAAAAGAGATATTCTTCTCGATGATCTCAAGTTCGCTATCCAAAGCGATTAGCTGATAATATAAGGTAGCTACCTGCGACACAATAGCAGTCTGCACCAGATATTTTCCTCGTTCGGAAGACAAAAAGCGTAGGTAAGCTGCTCGCTTATTATTTTTAAGTTTTCCCCATAGGTCTACCTCCCACGAACTTCTTACGCCTAAAAACAAGTCTGGCGTCGGATTGGGTATTCTCTGATTTCCGTCAAGGTTCTCCGAAAAGTTGGTATCGTAGTTACCTACTCCGTTCAACGTGTATTTTCCGTACCACTCCACACCAGCACTTCCGACAGCATCGATAGAAGGTAACATGGCTCCATTTGTACGCAGCACTTGCGACCTTACCTGTTCCATGCGCTGCATAGCGATTAGCATATCCAGGTTACTGCTTAGCGCAGTATCAATCATCTTACGTAAATACTGATCCTCAAAAAACGTATCCCAGGTAATGTCGCCGATATTTGTGGTATCGGTACTACCCGTAAAGGTAGACGGCAATGGTGTAGTTTCCGGTGCCTGAAAGGGCGCGGCTACTTTGCAGTTGCTTATGATTGATACAAATGATAAAAAAAGTAACAGTTGATAGATAGATGATCTAAATAGCATGGGTCTGGATTTCTTTAAATAGACAATTGATTGGCTGCTTCCTGACGATGTGCTTGACCGGGTACTTCTGGTACGGTATCCGTTTTTGTTTTCTTGGCAAACAACACATACAAGCCCGGAATGAGGACCAGTCCGAATAATGTACCGATCAGCATACCACCGGCGGCGGCAGTTCCGATAGAGCGGTTACCCATCGCGCCTGCATCATTGGCAATGCACAACGGAATTAAGCCCTGCAATAAAGGCAAAGGAAGTCATCAGAATCGGTCGCAACCGTGATACGGTACCTTCTATGGCTGCTTTGAGTGCTGACAAACCTTCTTTCTGCTTCTGAATAACAAACTCCACAATGAGGATAGCATTTTTTCCTAGAAGCCCGATCAGCATCACCAGGGCTACCTGCGCGTAGATATTGTTCTGAAGTCCCAGCAGTTTCAAGCTGATGAAAGTGCCAAAGATACCCGTGGGCAGCGACAGGATGATGGGCAGGGGCAGCAGAAAGCTTTCGTACTGCGCTGCCAGCAGCAGGTACACAAAAATGAGTACCACAATGAATATATAAATAGCCTGGTTGCCCGACAGTACCTCTTCACGCGTCATGCCCGACCATTCAAATGTATATCCTCTGGGCAGTTCTTCCGCAGCCACCTTTTCAATCGCCTGAATGGCATCGCCGCTACTGAAACCCGGTGTCACCTCCCCGTTGATCATGGCAGACGTGTACATGTTGTAGCGGGTAAGTTGTTCCGGTCCGTATACCCGTTCCAGCCTGACGAAAGCAGAGAAAGGTACCATCTCGCCTCTGTCGTTCTTCACATGCAGGTTGAGCACATCTTCCGGCTTTGTTCTAAAGTTGGGCGATGCCTGTAGCATCACCTTATACATTTGACCGAAACGGATAAAGTTGGAGGCATAGGTGCTTCCTATCAGCGTCTGCAACGTGTTCATGGCTTTGCTGATGGTGATACCTTTCTTGGCGGCCATCTGTCTTGTAGATCATCCCATAATTCATAGAACCAAACTCAACCTCTGCAATATCTTTCAGCTTTAGGAATGAGCCATCCTGGTTGGCGCGAACGACGATGTTCTCATATTCTCTGGGTTCGCTAAACTTACCGGTATACCGCAATACATACTGAAGCACCTGTGCATCCCGGTCCAAGCTTTCTCCCGATTTGCCGGGGGCGGCTTCTACATTCTGATTTTGTATTGCCTCAATCACCTCGTCGGTAGATACCTGGTAGGCCGACATGCGGTCTGGTTTGAGCCACACCCGCATAGAATATTCACGGGAACCCATGATCTTGGCAAAGCCTACCCCCTCAATCCGCTTGAGTTCCTGCAATACGTTGATGTCGGCAAAATTGTAGATAAATTTTTCACCCAACGTAGAGTCTTCACTCATGATGTTGAGGTACAGCAACATGCTGTTGACTTCCCTTTCGGTAGTAACACCCGCCTTGATCACCTCTTCGGGCAGTTCGTCAATGATGGTGGTCACCCGGTTCTGTACGTTGACAGCCGCCAGGTCCGGGTCAGTGCCTACTTCAAAGAATACCTGGATGAGTGTTAGCCCGCTATTGCTGGAAACCGACGATATGTAGGTCATGCCTGGCACGCCGTTGATGGCTCGTTCCAAAGGCGTAGAAACCGCTTTGGCGCAAACCTCGGCATTGGCTCCTGTGTACTTGGCGGTGACCGTGACAGACGGTGGCACAATATCCGGAAACTGCGAAACGGGCAAGGTGTAAAGTGCCAGCAATCCTAAAAGGGTAGTAATCATTGAGACGACCAGAGACAGTACCGGCCTTTTGATAAAAATATCGAACATGGTTTAGCTTTCAATTAGGAAATTGTAGATTACAAATTTTTCAATTGTATAGCCACCAGGCTATCTGTAGAAATGGTTTTTGGCTGGATGATCATACTGTCGCGGATATTTTGTATGCCTTCATATACTATACGGCTGCCTGGCTTGAGACCTGACTCTACGATGTAGTAGTAAGAAAAACGTTGCGCCTGGCGTAAAACTGGTCATCTTCACCTGATTGTTGTCTCCTACCACAAGCACATAGTTTTTGTTTTGAATCTCAAAAACTGCTTTCTGCGGCACCATCACAGCATCGCGCACGGTATTGGAAAGCGTGATCGTGCCACTGGCTCCATGCTTCAGCAGCTTGTCGGGATTGGGAAAGCGGGCACGGAAAGCAATGGAACCGGTGCTACTCTGAAATTCGCCTTCTACAGTCTCAATCTTTCCTGCATACGGGTAATTGCTGCCATCGGCCAGTACCATCGATACCTTATCATCGTTGTTTACGGCATTCTGGATTTCACATACTCCAAGTATTCGCTTTCCGATACATTGAAATAGGTGTATACTTCTTTTACATCCGACACCATAGTAAGCAGCGTGCCGTGGTCTATCAGGCTTCCGGCTTTTAGCGGGATACGGTCGATGGTGCCATCAAAAGGAGAGCGGATACTGGTGTAGGAAAGGCGCACTGCCGCATTGGATTCTGCCCATTTGGCTTCCTCTATTTTAGCATTCACCGCATTAAGTCTGGCTTTCACCACCTCCAATTCTGTATCAGAAATGACCTTTTTATCTACCAGCATCTTCACCCTGCCCACTTCCAGTTGTACTGCTTTTGCTTCGGCAATGGCACTGGAAAGATTGGCCTTTGCTTTTGCCATTTCTGCTCTGTATTCTTCATCGTTGATGCGGAAGAGCAGCTGACCTTTTTTTACCTCCTGTCCTTCGTCTACATACATCTTCTCCAGAAATCCCTGCACCCGTGCCCGTAGTTCTACATTGCGTACAGCTTCCACGTCTGCCACGTAGTTGTGATGCAGCGTTGTATCCTTCATGGTAATTTCAGTGACGGGCAAGGTCTGCATTTCTACTGCTTCATCTACCTTTTGTCCATATTCGTGGCAGCCTGCTAAAAGCATAGCCATACATGACAATTTCGCACAAAGTAATCCGGGATTTATTTTCATGAATGATGGGGTTATCACTAAAATATAGGAAAAGTATATAACATTCTTTAAAATATCTTACGCCTCAAGTTTCACATACCATACCAGGCATGACTGAAAAAAATTGATTATCTACTTAGATGATTATTTAAGCTGTAAAATTATAAATAATGCTTATAAAGTACAATTTAATAACTGCTTTTACCTTCTCTCTCTTATGGTGACCAATGGCTTTCAGGTAGTTTTAGTTGTAAGAATTTTAGCAGAAAGCTACACAGCGTTACAAAATAAGAATGACAAAATCTTTAACTTTGAGGCGCAACATTATGTCTCCGGCTTATGCACAATACAGCGATAGAAAAGATCACCAAACGTTTGAGAAAATCAGTGTGGCAGGCACTTGATCAATATGAGATGATTGGTAAAGGAGATAAGGTGATGGTTTGTCTTTCGGGTGGTAAAGACAGTTATACGCTGCTTGAGATACTACTACATGTGCAAATGGTGAGACAACACGAGTTTGAGATCATTGCCATCAATTTGGACCAGAAACAGCCCGGATTTCCGGAAGAAGTATTACCTACTTATCTGAAAGAACGCGGTGTGCCGTTTAAAATCATTGAAAAAGATACCTACAGTGTGGTGAAGGCAAAAGTACCGGAGGGAAAAACGTATTGCAGCCTATGCTCACGCCTGCGCAGAGGCAACCTGTATACAGCCGCCGCCGAACTAGGTGCTACCAAAATTGCGCTGGGCCATCACCGTGAGGATATTCTGGAGACATTCTTTTTGAACCTATTTTTTAGTGGCAAACTGGAAGCTATGCCTGCCAAGTACCGCACAGACAATGGAGAGCACGTCATCATCCGTCCATTAGCCTTTTGCCGCGAAAAGGACATTGCTACTTATGCCAGCCACCAGCAGTTTCCAATCATCCCCTGCACGCTCTGCGGCTCCCAGCCCAACATGCAGCGCGGCATGATCAAGCAAATGATCAAAACCTGGGAACAGACATACCCCGACCGAACGGAAGTGATGATGAACGCCCTGCAAAACGTCTCACCTTCGCACTTGCTGGATACGAACCTGTTTGATTTTCAACAGCTTATGCATTCGGATGTGCCATTGGAAGATAAGGAGCTTTACTGATAGCTTCTTCAAAGGACTTCATGAAAGAGATTTCCATTTTAGTAGGTTCTTCTTCATTCAGGTGCGTAATTTTTCCATAAGGGCATATTTTCTGGCAGTAATGGTCTCCATCTTTTTTTTAAACATGCCATTACAACTTTTCAATCCTTCTTACCCAAAGATCATCGCCTATCCGTAATTGTAGCAAATAAACTCCCGCAGCTACACCAGACAAATCCAGGGTGGCCCGATCGGTAGCATTTACCACCAGGGGCAGTTGTCTGATCATTTTTCCATCTGCTGAATAAACCGTCATCTGTTCTTTGAAGGATACGACATCATCGGGTAGTTCAATGGTAAAAATGCCCCGGCCCGGATTCGGATAAACGGTTATATCCTGCTGCGGGGTTGGCTCATCATCCAGACCGACCACTACGGTGATGGGGCGGTTTTCACAGCCAACGACAATGTCGGCTGCGCTATCTATCCTGTTTTTTGAAGAAATATACAGCTTGTCCAAATCAAGCGTGCCTTGCGCTGCTATTTTGAGTGTGTAGTTGCTATTACTATCAAGTACGATAGAATCGCCTGATAGTCCCTGCCAGCTAAAATCTGTGGTCAGCGTGCGCATATCCCACAGCATCCATACGCCCCCGTCGAGCTGCACCCACAACTGGCTGTTTTTATTATTGGTGCTTTTGGCGCGGCCAAAGAGATAGTAAGCACCCTGCTGATCTACGCTGAAATGATAGGTGGTTATATCAGCCGTGCTGAAATCCGTAGCATCCTGATCGTAGCGTTGGCTGCTTTCAAAAGAAAGGTAGCTGTTGTTGGAAGCATCGGCATCCGGAGTCACTACCCAATGGCTGCCTACCGTATCGGCACATTCAGCTTCCAGCCATTTGGCATATACAATGTCTAGTAGTGGTGTTTTTTCTATAGCAACCGTCACACTGCTGGTATCTGTCAGCCCCCGATTATCTGCTACCTGTAGCATGACTTTGTGTATGCCTACCGGCAAACTGATCTGCGGCTGCTTTCCTTCGGCAATCGTATCGTTGGCTATCGTCCATGTATAGTTTTCAATTTCGCCGTCAGCATCCGAAGATGCACCGCCATCTAGTACAACAAGTGCACTATCTGTTTCCGTAAAAACAGTAGTGTCTGCACCGGCACGGGCAATAGGGGGCTGGTTATCCTCCACTACACAAACAGCAGTCGTATCAGAACCTTTCCCTATTGGCTGGCAGGTACCGGTAGTGATCAGCAGTTGATCCAGCCCGGTGCCCCCTTCCCGGTAGCTGATCAGCAGGCGATGGCTGCCGGAATCTAAGGCATACATGCCCGCTTTTGCCCATTGCAAAGTATCTGCAACAGTCACCAGCCATTCTTTCCAGTCGTTATCATCTATTTTGATCCAGAACGAGTTTTGGTTTCCTTCAGAGGCTAATACTCTTCCATAAATGGTATGTTCCGCACTGGTGTCGACGCCAAACTGATAGGTCAGTACGGCTTCTCGCGCTTCACTGGCTCGTTCCAGGTTGTTGGTACCTAGCGGCACGGCCAGGTAGCTTCCGGCAGATGCTTGCAGGTCTGTCTGCTGTTTCCAAAGTGTTCCCACAGTGTCGGCACATTCGGCTTCCAGCCAGATACCGGCATCTGGTGTGCATATCGCTGTACTGTCTGTAGGTGTAGGCTGGCCGGGTACGGCAATCTCGAGCATGTCGCCTGCAAAGGTGGTGGTATTTCCATAGCCAGTGGAATAGTATATTTTGCCGTCGATGATGTTGGCTACGCCCGACGTGCGCTTGGCAGGCATACCAGGATAGAGCGTCCAGTTATCGGTGAGCGGGTTGTAAGCCACGACATCGCTGACATAGTATTGGGGGCCATTGGCACGCTCGCCTCCCATCACAAATATCTGATCGCCATAGGTGAAAGTGGCTCCGGTGATATGTGACAGGGCTTTGGGCATAGAGGCTTTTTCTGTCCAGGTATCTATGACCGGATCATAGCAGTGTACAGCATTCTGTGTGACCAGCTTACCATCATGTCCATGCTGACCGCCAAATACATATAGTTTCCCGTTGTACACGGCAGAACCCAGGTGGTTGCGTGGGTTGGGCATAGATGATAAAGGCTGCCAGCCGCTGGCAGTGTCAGCCAGGTCCAGCACATACAACGTGCCCAGGTCTTTGGTGCGAGGCAGGTTAGTGCCGCCTACCCAATAGAGTTTGCCATCAATGTATTCCATTTCTCCGGCAGAAAGCGGCTCGGGCAGATCAGGCATACGGGCATAATCATCTGCTGAAACGGTATATTTCCACACTTCATTGGTGCCAAATATTTGCCGGTAGCCACTGGCATCGGAGGTATAGCCTCCGGCAAAATAAATATCCGTGCCATCAGTAGTGAAACCGGCATGGGTGACACCTCCATGCTGTGTACCGTTCATGGCAGGCATATTTTTGATGGCTGACCAGCCACTGGCAGGATCAAAGACATAAGCACGGTCGGTAGGTGTACAGCAGCGTTTCTTTTTGTCAAAACCACCAAAAGAATACAACTTATCAGCTATCAGGGCTGTTTGTGCTTCTGAGTTGGGGACAGGCTGCGGATAAGGAGAAACGCCCCAGCGGATGCGACCGGTATCGGCATAGACAAATGTATCTTCCAGTGCCAGCAGGGAAGCATCTACCTGGCTATCTGGCGTAGGTATGCCACAAATACTGATTATATTTTCAGTAATTTTGGGTGAAAGATGCCGTATGCTTGAAGAAAGCAGGTAAAAAGCAGCACTGGCTGCCAGTAATCCTACACCGGAAAATATAAAGCCGGTGACAGGAAAGGCTAAGCTGTGGAAGTATTTCATAAAAAAGCTGATAAAATACGAGCAATTACATTAAAAAATCAGCCAATGCTGTGATTGTATGTTGTATTCACAAAACTGACTGGTATAGACAAAGTAACAATCTTATGTTTGTTTATAAAATAAAAAACAATTTTATATGAGGGTTCTTCTACTATATGTTTGCTCGAAATTAGTCTTTGTGCTAACGACACGTGATAGAAGTTACAGTTGAACGTAAAACTTACCATGATATACGCTCGTTGTTTTATATACTGTAAATATAATATATGATGATTGATCAAATGTTGGTTTCTCCGGAAATAGCCAAGAAGATAGAAGTGCTATCAGATAAATTTGCTGCCAAAGGCCAGAAGTTGTCAGACTACCTAGATAGCCTATTGTATGCTGACTATCTGACTTACTGGGATTACATCCAACTGGATACGCTGCTAAGTTTGCAGAAGCCCAAAACAGATTTCAAAGACGAGATGATCTTTGTGACATACCACCAGATCACGGAGTTATATTTTAAGTTGATTCTGTGGGAACTGGATCAGCTAACTGACAGCCAGGTGACCGACAGTAAGGTCTTTCTGGACAAGATCAACCGTATCAACCGGTACTTCAGGCAACTGACTGATTCATTTGTGATTATGACAGAAGGCATGGATCGGGAGCAGTTTGCCAAGTTCCGCATGGCACTAATACCTGCCAGTGGCTTTCAGTCGGTACAATATCGTTTGATAGAGATGCTCTCTACCGACATCATCAACCTGGTACACGCCAACTATGTGCTGTGGCTCTCTCCGGATGAACCCATAGAAGCTTTTTTGGAGAAACTCTACTGGAAAGCAGGTGCCCGTGATGCCCAGACCGGCAAAAAGACGCTGACGCTGATGCAGTTTGAGGAGGAATATGATGCATTTTTACTAAAAAAGGCCAAACGCTACAAAACCAGAAACCTGCATCGCCGTATGCAGCGGTTTACCAAAGAAGTAAGCAAAGAAAGTGACGCTATCATTCAGGCTCTTCGCCAGTTTGACCAGATGGCCAACGTACACTGGCCGCTGGCTCACTTTAAAGCAGCCGTTCGTTACCTGGTGACAGACAAGGGCGTGAGCGAGGCGACCGGCGGCACCAACTGGCGCAAATACCTGCCTCCTCGCTTCCAGCGCGTCATCTTTTTTCCCGAACTCTGGACAGAAGAAGAGAAAGACAACTGGGGCAAGTCGTGGGTGTTGGAAAATGTAGGGGATGATAAAAGTGCTAAATGATAATCTATGGACACGATTGTAATAAAAACAGAAGCGTTGCATATGACAGAGGATGAGTTTTTTCATTTTTGTCAGCAAAACAAAGACCTAAATATAGAAAGAGATGCTCATCAAAATATCATTATCATGTCACCTACCGGAACAGCATCTGGCTTTTATAACAGCAACATAAATTATCAATTAGAATTTTGGAACCGCCAAACCAAGTTAGGAGTTATGTTTGACTCAAGTACAGGCTTCCGATTGCCTGATGGTGCCATGCGGTCTCCTGATGCTGCCTGGATTCCCAAAGAGCAATATTTTTCTTTTGATAAGGAGACAAGACAGAAGTTTTTGCCCTATTGCCCTGATTTTGTCATTGAGCTAAAATCTTTTAATGACCGTATCAAAGACTTGCAACAAAAGATGCAAGAATGGATAGCCAATGGCAGCAAGCTAGGCTGGCTAATTGATCCTGATACCCAAACTTCTTACCTTTATCGCCAGGATGGTTCAGAACAAGTTGTACAAGGTTTTGATCAATCTTTGAGCGGCGAAGAAGTGCTGCCTGGCTTTGTGCTGAACCTGAAAGAGTTAACAGAAGAATAAGATTACTCATGAAAAAAATATCCTGGGGATTTATCGGTTGCGGTGATGTCACCGAAGTAAAAAGCGGACCGGCTTTTGGCAAGATAGAAGATTCGGAAGTGGTGGCTGTGATGCGGCGCAATGCCAAAAAGGTGAAAGACTACGCCCAACGGCACCAGATTGCCAGGTACTATACTGATGCCGACGAGCTAATCCACGACCCGGCGGTCAATGCCATCTACATTGCCACACCTCCTAACACTCATACTGAATATACCATACGCGCTTTGGAAGCTGGCAAGCCGGTATATGTGGAAAAACCTATGGCCCGTAACTACAAAGAATGCAAGCGCATGGTAGATGCCAGCCAGAAAGCCAGCCTGCCCTTGTTTGTGGCTTACTATCGCCGTTGCCTTCCTTCTTTTCTGAAAGTGAAAGAGATTATTCAGAGTGGTGTGCTGGGCAAAATCCGGCTGGCTGATATTCGCCTGCACTACCCAGCCAGGCCGGAAGACAACAACGATCAACTTCCCTGGCGCGTACGACCGGAAATTTCAGGTGGCGGCTACTTTTTTGATCTTGCTTCTCATCAACTCGACTTACTGGATTTCTTACTGGGTTCCATTCGTGAAGTTGCCGGTCATGCAAAAAATCAGGCTGGCTTGTATGAGGCAGAGGACGCGGTGGTGGCCTCCTGGGAATTTAAAACTGGTGTGCTGGGAAGCGGTAGTTGGTGCTTTACCGTGCATCCATCAGAGAGAACCGATCGGATGACCATCAGCGGCAGCAAAGGCAGTATTTCTTTTGCCTGCTTTGATGATGAACCCATTATATTGCATACTGCATCCGGAGTTCAATCTTTTGACCTACCTTATCCTACACACGTACAGCAGCCTTTGATCCAAACCATTGTGGCAGATTTGCTAGGTACAGGCAAATGCCCCAGCACCGGGGAGTCGGCAGCACGCACTGCTTTGGTCATGGATAAAATTGTGGGTAGGAAGTAAGTATCAATCTTTATCAATCATCAACAATTTCTCTATTTCCTGCTGAAACCAGCTTGTCTTTACTAATTCAGCTTTGGCTATGTTTTGCCTTTGTGGCAACTGTGTGCAATACGTTTTCATAGGCAATGATTTGTAGTAACTGTCAAAGTCATTACTCTTCAGATATGAAACAATCTCCGCAGACTGTTCAAAATTTTCTTTTTTATTTTTAAACCTGTTTTGCAATAGCTTACCATTAAATTCAGGTTCGCTAAAGTATGGATATTCTGTCCGCGTTAAGCTAAGGGAAAGAAGTAAGAGTATCCTTTACCTGGTTTTTGGCTTCTGTTAATTGATGGATGTAGTCAGCCTTGTCAAAAGTTCTATTAGCTTTTTTGTAATATTCTTCCAGATTGTCTGGGTGATACAGATAGTTCTCGATACTATAATAATGTAGAATAGTCAGTTTGGGATACTCCTTTCGAATTTCTTCAATATCTGAATCTGATAAAAAATCCCGGTCCACAATTCCGCAATAATGAGTAGGTCTTACTTTATGAAACACATTGTTTCTATTGTTGTCTGATACGAAGATAGTATTTGGAATACCGATGCCTGCATAGTATTCCTTATCTTTGTTCTCTACGAAATATATTTCTTTATCCTGGAAAAGAGAGGATAAAAATTCCTTTCCAACCGCTATATCGTACACATCGGGGTTATCTTTTGGCTCTGGAGTTAACGTCTGAGGCAAATCAAAATTGAGATCGTCAAAGTTTATGATTACTGCATTTTCAGTTTGCTTGGCGTATTCTATAAAACCTAACGAATGAGTAGCTATCCAAAGCTGGCAGTTTGGAGGAATCCAGTGTTCGTTGATTTCTTTGATCAGATCAAATTGTAATTTTGTATTCAGATGAAGGTCAATTTCATCCAGGAAGTAAATAGTGTTTTGATAATTTTTGCTTCGGCTCAATAGATTGATCAACAGATTGAATACTTCCTTTTCTCCGGCACTTAAATAATTGTAATGAATTTCAGAAGCTCCTTTCTGAAAATTAATCTGGGCAATTTTTCCTTCCAATGGTGGAATAATTTCAGTGAGTTGTAGCGTGGTTGCCCTGCCTTCTCCCAATATATTTTTCAGTGCATCGTTGATCGGATTGATGCATTTGTTTCTTATCTGCTCATTAGACTCCCTTGAGCGGAAGAAGTCCTTGAGCATTACTTCCGTTATTTTTTCGATATCATTTTCGAACCTTTCGTCTCTTTCAATGAATAAACGAGGTCTGTCAGAATCACGCTCCAGATCAAACCATCCACCTTGTCCTGAGCTTGTTCTGGTAAGCCTTGGAACCTGGCGAAAGCTGGTTCTGCCATAAAAAGAAGGGTTAGCTACTTCTATTTGATCATAATTATGCTCTCCAACCTTGATCATCTTGCCATCTTCAAGTCTCAGTTCAATCTCAATATCTTCAGACTTGTTTTTTTTGAAGTATTTTCTGTATGCTTCATCGTGTGAATCATCTTCTTTCAATCTATTGTTTATATATCCAAAAGCATCAAATACAGAGGATTTGCCCGACCCGTTAGTACCAATAAGCAATACCAGCTTGGTGTCAGCAGGAATATGATCAATGGAAAGAGCTGTAAATCGTTTAAAGTTTTTCAGATGTACCTCTGTTATCCTCATGATTTGTTTGCTTTAAATAACGTTGTTTCAAATACTCAACACAAACCCTAATACAATGCCTGTATAGTCTGTGCAAAAAATACCCACCAGCCTTATAATGAGCCGGTGGATATGCATTTGGTTAGCTTAGGTTGCTTGAGTGATAGATAACAGGAAATCTAAATATATGAATTAATAAAATCTGGCAAAGGCCGAAAGTTTATACAGAAAGAAACCAAGCTATTTTTTCATAATGATACTGAAATATACTACTTTCAGCAAATAAAGCGTACATTTTGCGCTTACAACAGACAAAACAACCTAAAATTATACCACCATGTTAGTCAATCCCTTTATCCAGGAAGAATCCAAAGTGCCCAAATACCAGCAGGTGATCAACCTGATCAAGTCTGATATTGAGCAGGGCATTTTCAAAAATGGCTGCCGCATCCCCTCTATCAACGAAACCAGTATGGACTTCTACCTTTCCCGTGATACGGTAGAGAAGGCATACAACAAACTAAGAGAGCAAGGCATTATTAGCTCTGTTCCGGGCAAAGGTTATTACGTAAACTGTGAGCGGCCTGGTAACCAGATCAGGGTATTGCTGGTTATCAACAAGATTAGTACGCACAAGCGCATGATCGTCAATGCATTTGTGGAAGCACTCGGAGAACATGCCATTGTAGAAACATTTGTGCACGACTATAGTACGGAAAAGCTGACAAGGATTATTGAAGAAAACCTGGGCAGTTTCAACTATTATGTTATCGTACCCTGTTTCAGAAATTTCTCGGAAAAAACAAGGGAGATCATTGCGCGGATTCCCGCTGATAAATTATTGCTCATAGACAAAGATGTGAAAGGTCTGACGGGCAACTACAAGGTAGTGTGCGAAGACTTTGAACACGACACTTACGAGGTAATGGTTTCTGCCCTGAACCTGATCAACAAGTATCAGCGCATCTGTTTTATTTTTCCTGATGGCAATCACTATCCACCTGAAATTATTACCAGCTTCAAGAGCTTTTGCACAGACTATCATTTTGAATATTGTATTACCAATGTATTCTCCTGCGAAAATATCAGGCTGGGCGATCTTTACCTGATGATTGAAGATAACGATCTGGTGGATGTGCTCAAATGCTGCAAACAGCAACAGATGGAGATTGGCAAAGACATCGGCATACTTTCTTATAATGATACCCCTATCAAGGAAGTGCTGCATGACGGCATCGCTGTCCTCTCTACAGACTTCAGACAAATGGGGGAGACAGCCGCCCGGTTGCTACTGGAAAAACGCACTGAGAAGATCAAAAACCCCTTCTATCTAATCCGAAGGCCCTCGTTGTAATGTCGGCTATCTCTTGTTAGAAAAAGGAAGGTTGAGCTGTTTTATACGCTCTTGAAAACAGTGCCAATGATGGCATCCTGACAAAGGCAAGATACCACAGGATGGATATGTTGATAAAAAGTTACAGCTTTGTTATTTATTACGTTTTGCAATACATTTTCAACAAATAAATTCATTTCCTATGGAACCAGCAGTAAATACATTTAAATACGTTGACTACCTGTGGGATCAGGATAAAGCCAGTGAATTGAAGGATGACCAGGTGGCCTTGCTTTTGTACCGGTCCAATCTATTGGGAGCAGACCTTAGAATCACTAACTATGGGGGCGGCAATACCAGTTGTAAAACCATAGAGGAAGATCCGCTCACCGGCGAAGATACCCAGGTGATGTGGATCAAAGGCTCTGGTGGCGATATTGGATCGCTGAAGCGCAGTGGCCTGGCAGGGCTGTATGTAGACCGCCTGCACGCACTCAAAAACCGCTACCACGGGCTAGAGTCTGAAGATGAAATGGTGGGTCTGTTTTACCATTGCCTGTACGACCTGGACTCCAAAGCACCTTCTATCGATACGCCACTGCATGCATTTTTGCCTTTCAACCATATAGACCACCTGCACCCGGATGCACTGATCGCCATAGCGGCTGCCAAAGACAGTAAAAAGATTACCGAGGAACTGTTTGAAGGCCAGCTAGGATGGGTGAAATGGCAACGTCCAGGCTTCGACCTGGGCCTGCAACTGGCGCAATGCCTGGAGGATCATCCTGGCATCCGAGGCATCGTGCTGGAAAACCACGGACTGTTTACCTGGGGCGATACCTCTTACGATTGCTACATGAACAGCCTGGAGGTGATAGAAAAGGCATCTCAATACCTGGAAGACAATTACGGTAAAAATAGGCCGATATTTGGTGGCACGCAAACAGAGCCACTGGCCGCAGACAAACGCAAAAAGCAGGCTGCCCTACTGGCTCCTACGCTCAGAGGGCTATGCTCCAGCCATGCGGCCATGATCGGGCACTTTACTGACGATGAAAAGGTGCTACAGTTTGCCGGTAGCAAAGACCTGAAAAAGCTGGCCCCCATGGGCACCTCCTGCCCCGACCATTTCCTGCGTACCAAGATCAAGCCGTTGGTACTGGATTTTCTGACACCGGAAGCAGACCTGACCGATAGCAAAGCTATCAAAGAAAAGCTACAGGATGCTTTCCAGCAGTACCGCAAAGAGTATGCTGAATATTATGAGCAGCACAAACATGATAACTCGCCCGGAATGCGCGATCCTAATCCGGTGGTGATCCTCTGGCCAGGGGTAGGCATGTATACGTTTGCCAAAAACAAGCAGACCGCTCGTGTAGCCAGCGAGTTTTACATCAATGCTATCAACGTGATGCGTGGTTCAGAAGCTGTGTCAGCATACACATCCCTGCCTTTGCAGGAGGCCTTCGACATAGAATACTGGCTGCTGGAAGAGGCAAAGCTACAGCGGATGCCGCCCGAACAACCACTTTCGCGCAAAATAGCCCTGATCACCGGCAGCGGGGGCGGTATTGGCAAAGCCGTGGCTGAGAAGTTTGCCGAAGAGGGTGCCTGTGTGGTTCTTACAGACATTAATACCGAAAGGCTGGAAGAAACCAAAGCTGAGTTTGTGAAGAAGTTTGGCAAAGACACGGCCATCACTACCATGCTGGATGTCACCAAGCCTGCAACCATAGAGCAGGCCATACTGGACATGAACCTGGCCTTTGGCGGTGTTGATATTGTGGTGAATAATGCCGGGCTTTCTATCTCCAAATCATTGCATGATACGGAAGAAAAGGACTGGGACCTGCTGGTAGACATTCTGGCGAAAGGGCAGTTTTTGGTGACACAAAAAGCAGTAGACATTATGCAGCAACAAGGCATGGGTGGCGATGTGGTGAACATTGTAAGCAAAAATGCGCTGGTATCCGGCCCTAACAACGTGGCCTACGGCACTGCCAAAGCTGCACAGATGCATATGTCGCGCCTGATGGCTGCCGAACTGGGCCAGGACAAGATTCGCGTCAATGTGGTCAACCCGGATGCGGTGATCCAGGGAAGTAATATCTGGGCTAATGGCTGGGCAGAAGGACGGGCAAAAGCGTATGGCATCAGCGTGGACGAGCTGCCTGCTTTCTATGCCAAACGTACTTTGCTTAATGAGACCATCCTGCCGGAAGATATTGCCAATGGTGTATTTGCCTTTGTAGGAGGATTGCTACCCAAAAGCACCGGCAATGTGCTGAATGTAGATGGCGGCGTACCCGCTGCCTTTGTAAGATAATATTATAATATGGTGGAGACGCGATTAATCGCGTCTCCACATCATAAATCGCGTCTCCACATCATGGTCTCCACCAATCAATCTGTTATGCCTTCTCTTCTTTTTCCTTCCCTTGCATCAACAGGCAGATATAGGAATCGTGGAGGAAGGCATCCAGGTAACGGTAGGAGGCTGTAATCTCTACGTACTCTTTGTACACCGTTACCTCCATACAGCAGCGGTCGGGAGCAAAGCAGTAGGCATACAGCCATTTCCAGTAGTTTTCAATCTGGTAGGTCAGGTGGTAGTGATCTTTGAACTCCAGCTCAAACACCGAATCGTATAGGGTTTGCTGGATGATATTGAGCGTTTCCTGCCTTTTTCTGTGCAGTGGTACTCTTACGGTATAAGTCTGTGGTACATTGGCTCCCAATGCCAGGCATATAGGCACCACCGATAGCTGCATAAAGGTGCGTAGCGGGTAAGCATCAAAAGAAGATACCAGAATGAGTAGAAAACAAACCAGGCTACTCGTCATAAAAACCCTGAAAATCCGGGCATAATGTATGGGGTCTACAGTCAGGTTGACCTTTTTGACAGACAACCGATGACTAT
The DNA here is from genome assembly GCA_958296015.1 of Cyclobacteriaceae bacterium. GTDB lineage: Bacteria > Bacteroidota > Bacteroidia > Cytophagales > Cyclobacteriaceae > JAJNNC01. The sequence continues at coordinate 133,880 of CATQIH010000014.1, read as the reverse complement.
TGCAGAGCTTTCTGACGCTCTGTTCTACCAGTAGCTCATTGAACCCGGCTGCCAGCCCTACCAGGCTACCAAAGATGATAGAATATTCAAAGATAGGGTTGTAATCTACATTTTGCCGGAAAATGTCTTCCACCAGAAAATCAATGAATAAGAAAGCCGCAATAGCAATAACCAGGTTCTTAAGGATGATCTGAAAATAATGTTTAGCATTCATACACTTCATGCTTTAGTTTAAAAAAGGAAAAGTAATTTGGGAGTTCTAAGTAATAAAAAAATGAGATCATAGTAAAGGAAACGGAAGATTTTATTAGATTAAATGTCAAATATACCACGCTACAAAACTACGCTTCCTATGAACGCTTTTCGCTATATTATGCTTTGCTCATGTCTCTGGTTAAGTTCGCTGGTCATGCAGCAAGCCAATGCCCAAACACTCAAGGTAAGTCCTGATCAGCATTATCTACTTGATGAAAACAATACGCCATTCTTCTGGCTGGGCGATACGGCCTGGGAGCTATTCCACCGGCTCAACCAGGAAGAGGCTACCACCTATCTGCAAAACCGGGCAGACAATGGCTTCACCGTTATACAGGCTGTTGTGCTGGCCGAACTGGACGGACTCAATACACCCAACGCCTATGGCAACAAACCACTTATCAATAATGATCCTACTCAACCCAACGAAGCGTATTTTGAGCATGTAGACTTTATTGTGAACAAAGCTGACTCACTGGGGATGTTCATTGGTATGCTACCTACCTGGGGCGATAAGTTCAACAAACGCTGGGGTGTTGGCCCGGAAGTGTTTACTCCGGAAAATGCCCGTGCCTATGGCTTGTTTCTGGGCAAAAGATACCAGGATAAGCCCATTGTATGGATATTGGGCGGCGATCGTATTCCCGAAGAAAATGAGGATTTTGCGATTGTACGTGCGATGGCCGAGGGGCTGGCCGAAGGAGATGGCAACACACACCTGATGACCTACCACCCAATGGGCGAAAGAAGTTCTTCGGCGTTTTTTCAGAATGATGCATGGCTGGATTTCAATATGCTACAATCGGGGCACGGCAAAAAAGATATGCCCAACTACCGCATGATTGCCCACGATTATGCGCTCATGCCTGTGAAGCCCGTGCTGGATGGCGAACCTAACTACGAAGACCATCCCATCAACTGGAAGCCGGAGGAAGGCTGGTTCGACGAAGCCGACGTGCGGCAGGCAGCTTACTGGGCCATGCTGGCAGGTGCCCTGGGCCACACCTATGGCAACCACAACATCTGGCAGATGATGGACCAGGGGCGGGAACCTATTTCCAGTGCCCGGCACACCTGGAAAGAAGCTATTGAGCAACCGGGAGCCGCTCAGATGGGCTTGATACGCCAGTTGTTTGAGTCGCGGCCTTTTACTACCCTCAAGCCCGATACTAGCATGGTGAAAGGCAGTGACCAGCCACATATACAGGCAGCTTACGGCGGTGGCTTTATGATGGCCTACCTGCCCGGCAATCCGGAAGTAGCTGTGAGTCTGGGCAAAATATCCGGCAGGAAGCTGAATACCTGGTGGTACGATCCCCGCAACGGCGACAGCGTAGAGATCGGACAGCTAAAAAACAAAGGCACCTACACCTTCAAAACGCCTAATGCCTCCGAAGATTGGGTATTACTGCTCGATGATGCTTCTCGCAATTTTCCCAAGCCGGGTGAGAAGCCTGTGACAAACAGCCAGGTGAGAAAGTAAAAGTATGGCGTTTCGTATCAAAACATAGCATAAAAACAAGTTCTTTCTCCTGTTTGCGAGAATTAGTATTTCAAAACCAAAAACATTTTGAAAATTGCTATTCGGATAATCCTTCAGCCGTTGCTTGCTGCATCTGCTGTCGAAGGTCTATACCCGCGGCATGTGTCCTCACATGCCGCCCGCGAATGTCTGTAAACTTTGATGCTTATGGTTTTACTGTTTGAGCTTACACTTCCGTTGAAAGACCCTGTACAGGTTTTCTTCGTAATTCTGGTGATCGTATTTCTGGCACCACTGGTACTCAACCGCCTGAAAATACCCAGCATCTTGGGGCTGATACTGGCAGGTACCCTGGTAGGCCCTCACGGGCTGGGTATGCTGGAGTCCAGCCAGACTACCCTGTTTGGCACGGTAGGGTTGCTGTATATCATGTTTACCGCCGGGCTGGAGATCGACATGAATGATTTCCGCAAGAACCGTCACAAAAGCATCATCTTTGGCCTGTGTACGTTCATGATTCCCCTCACACTGGGCACCGTGGTTTGCTATTATCTGCTGCAATACTCTTTCCGCTCGTCTTTTCTGCTGGCCAGCATGTTTTCTACCCATACCCTGATTGCCTACCCGCTGGCAAGCCGCCTGGGTATCATCAAAAACGAAGCCGTCACCGTCACTGTGGGTGGCACCATCATCACCGATACGCTGGCACTGCTCATTCTGGCCGTGATCACCGGTTCGGTGAAAGGGTCGCTTAACGTTGCGTTTTGGCTGCGCCTGGTAGTATCTATGTCGGTGTTTGTGGCTATTGTACTTTGGGTCTTTCCGATGATCTCCCGCTGGTTTTTCCGCAGTGTGGAGCGCGAAGGGGTCATCCAGTATATTTATGTGCTGCTGGTGGTGTTTGCCGCCGCTTTTCTGGCAGAAGTAGCCGGGCTTGAACCCATCATCGGGGCGTTTCTGGCTGGCCTGGCCCTCAACCGCCTCATTCCACATACTTCGCCACTGATGAACCGGGTAGAGTTTGTAGGCAATGCCCTGTTTATTCCTTTCTTTCTGATCAATGTGGGCATGTTGGTAGACCTGGGTGTATTGCTCAATGGCCTGGAAGCCCTGATTGTGGCCTCCACACTGATTGTGGTAGCACTCTCCAGTAAGTGGCTGGCAGCATTTGCGATGCAGAAGATACAAGGCTATACCGTAACGCAGCGCAACGTGATCTTTGGCATGAGCAGTGCCCATGCGGCAGCCACCATTGCCATCATCCTCATTGCCTACAACCTGCAACTGCTGGATGAAAACGTACTCAACGGCACCATCCTGCTGATTCTGGTCACCTGCCTGGTAAGTTCGTTTGTCACTGACAGGGCAGGCCGCAAGCTGGCTATCCAGCAAAGCCAGCAACCGCCGGAGCATAACACCTACCAAGAGAAGATACTGGTGCCCGTAGCCAATCCGGCCACGCTAGAGCCACTGATAGACCTTGCCATGATGCTGCGCCGCCCGCAATCTGAAGACCCGGTGTACCCGCTGGCGGTGGTACAGGACGACCAGAAGGCGCAGGACAATGTGCTGATGAACCACAAGCTGTTTGAAAACGCCATGAAGTACGCTTCCGCCTCCGATCAGGCATTGCAGCCCATCTACCGGGTAGACATGAACGCCAGCAGCGGCATTGTGCGCGCCATCAAAGAGCTGATGATCACCAAAGTGGTGATGGGCTGGAACGGCAAGGTGACGGCCAGCCAGCGCATCTTTGGCAGTGTGCTGGACCATGTGCTGGAGAATACCGAGCAGATGGTGCTGGTGACCAAACTACTGCATCCCATCAATACGTTCAGGCATATTGTGCTGATTGCCCCCGCCCAATGCGCAGGTGGAGCAGGGCTTCAGCCACTGGATAGATACCATTGCCGTACTGTGCCAGCAAACGGCAGGCAGGATGCGTATCTTCAGCAGCCAGCGTACGCTGGAACACATCCATGCCCTGCTGAACAAAAGCAAGCGAACCATAGAAGTGCAGGACAATATCTTTGAAGACTGGGACGATTTCCTGGTGCTCTCCCGCGAGGTAAGCGACCGCGACCTGCTCCTGATGGTGAGTGCCCGGCAGACCACGCCTTCTCACCACAATTATTTAGAAAAGATACCCGCCTACATGTCGCAATACTTCAGCGAGCAGAGCTTCATCATCCTCTACCCTGAGCAGAAGATACTCACAGGCAGCACCCACCTGATGGCCGAAGAACATGAGTAAGCCAGGGTGCTACCCTTGTGTTTAACACAGGTTTTACAAATAACAATGCTCAAGAGACAAAAAGCAAACAAAAGCCAAAGGCCAATAACCTAGCCACCTACCGGTATCCTGGCATCAGTCTGTGACTGATGCCCACTACTGCCTTCGTCCGGAACGTCTGCTTTACGCGCCAAAAAACTCCTTTGATAGTGTTGATTTTCCGCCCACCTGCAACAGGTTTCCTCCTGAATGACAGATGTAAAGAATATTTTTACCCTAATCACGTACGTGACTGATGCCCACTACTATCTTCCTCAGTCTGTGACTGAGACCCAGCGTAAGGTTTGTGCCGGATAGGTACCGGAAAGGCTATGATTTACCCCATGAAAAAAGGTGCCTGTAGAGGCTGTTTTTGTAATTTAACAAGATTTGGCCATTTTCTTAGCTATAGTGTAGGTATAGCATAGGTATAGCATAGGTATATTCTAGCTATAAGGTAGCCATATGTTAGCCAAAATTGTACTATTTTAAGATGGTATTTGGTGGTTAGTATTGGTCTTTTGCTGAAAATTGGATGTAAGTTTATTAGCCGGAAAGATTATATGATTATGCTTACGGCTTGCTTTGATTTTTTGAATAACTTTATTAAATCGTAAGAATACATCTTTGAAACAATATGACCTATGGAACGAAATCAGATTTACCACAGTGATCCGGATATCTTGAGTGGTACACCCGTATTTACTGGCACACGAGTGCCCATTGATACCTTGCTCGTTTATTTGCGCAAGGGAAAACGCATAGATGATTTTCGGGATGATTTCCCTACAGTAAGCCGTGCGCAGGCCGAGACACTTCTCCAGTTAGCAGAACAAGAACTTGTAGCACACGACAGTCCGCCGCACAGATGGTTTGGGCAGAAGAGTGGACTTCAGAAACACAATCATCATTATGACTTCCAACATTGGTGCCCGTGATCTGAAAGACTTTGGTGCAGGCATTGGTTTTGCTACTAGAGCTAAAGAAGATAATATGGATGACATCATGAAGTCTACCATACAAAATGCTCTGAAAAAGACATTTAGTCCGGAGTTCTTAAACAGGTTGGACGATGTCATTGTATTCAACTCGTTGAAAAGAGAAGACATACACCTGATTATTGACCTGACGTTGAACAAGCTTTTTGCCAGAATTACAGCCCTAGGCTATAACATCGAACTGACAGAGAAAGCAAAAGACTTCCTGGCAGAAAAAGGCTATGATCCTGCCTACGGTGCTCGTCCGCTGAACAGGGCCATCCAGAAATACCTGGAAGATGCCGTTGCCGAAGAAATTCTTAAAGGAGAAGTACAGCCAAATGATACCATCCTCGCTGATTATGAAGGCGAAGGTGAGGTTTTGAAGCTTTCTCTGAAAAAGAAGAAGATGGAAAAGGAAAAGAAAGATGAGCAGTAAAAACTCATCTGGTCTATAAACACAAAAGCTGCCAATCCAATTGGCAGCTTTTTTTATGATGTTAACAAAGCACTTACTTTACATCTGAATTGTTGTATTAGTTGCAACGGATGAATCTACCTGATATCCAGGAGGAACCTGTGCGTTTTTTCCTTTCATCAGCAAAAATAAAATACAAACAACGACACCTAATACTATTGATAGTGTTTGTTTATTTTCACCTTCCTGATAGACATTGCCACCTGTCAAAAAAATTTCCTGTCCATCTGCTGCGGTAACAGACTTTATTTGTATCTCTACAAAACCCTCTTTTCCAATTGCTTTAGCCTTTTCTGCTCTCATCACTTGTCCTCTTGCTATTGATCCAGCAGCAATAACTGTCTTATTGTCAACCTTTACATCATACTTCACTCTAAAATCAATTGTTTGTCCTGCCCAGACTAAATCAGATTGGATCATCGAGACTGTTTCAAGAGCAACATTTGTGCCTGCGTTTAAAACTATCGCTGCGTCAGCACGCATTTTGAACGACATGGAAAGCATAGATACTACCAGAAGCATAGCTATATGCTTTGCATAAATGGAATTGTAAATCTTACTCATAATTGTTTTTGTTTGGTTTTAAAAGTTTGAATTGAATTCTAGTTTATTTGTAATAGACTTTTTTTGCTGCTCATTGAAACGTTTGGTGCTTTTGACCGCTCCATAAATATTACCAATGTAAAAACTTACGTTAAAGACTCCTGTCAGAATTCCCATGCCATAGTTTTCGTTTTTGAAGCACGAATAAGTAGCATAAGTTAGTAATCCATTGATCAGTAATGCTGAAATAGCCGTTTGTTTATGGCCGGCATAAGCATAGCCTGCACCAGGAATGATTGAAAGAATACCCGCTACTGTTGGACTTTTCTCTTTGAGGTGGAGTGCTTCTTCTGAAAGTTGGAAATTCACTTTTGAAAGCTTTTCATAGGAGTCAAACTCTCCTAGTAGTTTGTAGGATTGCATCGCCTTTTCCCAATCAAGCTTATTCGCATGAAGTAAGCCATCTAACAAAGCAATCTTAGATCCGCAAAATTCATCATTGCATGATACAGATGCCAGGGATGTCTTTTGAAGTGCTTGATCTAGGTTTCCAAGTTTATATTGTATAAGCGCAATCTGAAAAGCCAGTTCAGCATCTGATTTATATCCCTCCGGACATTTAGTTTCATATTCATAAAGAGCCTTTTCATATTCACCAATTGCTTTTAAGCAAATGATTTTGTTGATAAAAAGGTCTATATCAAATGAATTTATTTGAAATTCGTACCTCATGATCTCCAACAAAGCTTCATGGTAATAATGATCATTAATCAGCTTTTTGATAAACGCAAGGGGAGATGGATCAGTAATGGTATCAGAATACGCAAAATAGTAGGAATTCCGGCTGTAGTAAAGATCTTTTGGGGGCGTATCATATGCAGGATAATCGAGGAATTTGAAACCGTCCTTACTTAAAGTCAGTGAATAATAGTCGCGGTCATGACCGCATCTCAACAAACGGTCGGAAGTCATTGCGAAAGCAGAAGCGAAGTTTACTTCATTAAACGTTTTTAATCCAAAATTAGAACAGCTAGGATACATAGGGCACTCATACCCTCGGATGCTGCTGATAAATTTCTGATAAAAACCAATATACGCATTGGCTGCTGATTCTTTCTTCCTGATCGAAGGGTTGAAATAAGTTGTTTCCGGAGAAGTTTGTCCATAGCAAATTGAACAGCACAACATCGCAAATAAGGCAACCAGATATTGATACATTTATATTTTATATAGGCAGTAATATACCAAATGTCTTTAAGGCAAATAAAAGGCGAGGGATTATTAGCATACACATTTATATATATGGTAACACTCCATAATGTTGATAATTTTATAGTTGTAAAGATACAAAACAAAAATTAGTCCACTTCTTCTCCAGTTATGTAAATACTTAATGATATATGACTAATTTTAAGGTTATAATAATTTTAGCTTTTAAGAAGCCGTATTATTAAAAACTGATATGTACTTATCGGTTTTAAATGAATTCTTATGAACTCCCTTCTTTTGGATGAAAGTTTTGCGGCAAGACAAAAATACTTTACTTTCAAGTAGAAAAATTACTTAGGGATGTCCACTAAACTCAATGTTACTGTTTCACTCATTTCTACAGCAGGGTTTATTATACTCAATATGTACCTTGCTAAGCAGGGGCTATTTAACCCTAACGGACCTGAATTTTACTGGACTGCAATTGTCAGTGCTTTATTGATCTACTTTCCTGCTATGTTGCTTCTACCTAGATTAATCACCAAACAGCATAAGATAACAGCATCAATACTAGAAAAGCAGGTTAGTTTATCATCGGAAGAAGAAACAGCAGTTTTAGAGGAAGGAGCCAGTCACGTTAAAGGCATAGAAGCAGTAGGCGGCAAACTATTTTTGACAGCAGATCAGCTGATCTTCAAATCACATAAGTTTGACATACAAAACCATACGGAAGCTTTTCTTTTGGATAAGATATACGATGTGCGTATCATGAAAAACAGGTTTCTGACTTTTGAATACGAAGGAAAACTACAGAAATTTGCTGTAATCAACAAAGAGCAATGGGTTTACGCGCTTTCAAAACCTGTGCATTAGTTTGTTGTCAAACTTAGTAACTCCCGAGATATTTCCTGATACCCCATTCAGTAGTGATCAGCAGCATCAGCAAAAAGAACAGCCACTTGAGGTTGATGATGGGTAGATAAGACTCGCTGGTATAGATTTTTCCTTTGGGTTGCTGCTTTGTCAAACTGGCAAGTAGCTGGTCGGTAGATGAGGCTTCAAAAAATGAACCGCCACTTTCTTCTGCCAGTTGCCGCAACATCCCATGATCAGCTGTGAGGTTCAGCGTCTCTATTTGCAGGCTTTTTATGGTAAATTCCCCCTGACTGGTAAGCTTTTCACCTTTCAAGGTGGTGGAAGCAATGTATTTGTATAAGCCTTCGGGCAGGTTGCTTACTTTGTATTGGGTATTATTTTTATTAGTCACATACTCGAACGCTTTCTGTTCGCCATCTTCGCTACTGATCGTTAGCATCACTTCTGCGCCGTATACCTGCTCATAAATGTCATTGTAGATCTCTGTTTCAAAAACGACAGGCTCCGTGTCTTCAAACTCACTTTCAACGGGATATACTTTAAAACGGCGTTTGTCTTCTTTGGCCGACAGGTATTGGGTTAGTTTGGAAAGCAGAGCATTGAAAGCATCGCTGTTATCGTTATTGGCAAACTCCTGCAAACGCCACTGCCACATGCCCTCACCAAGCATTAATGCCGATTTTTTGCCTTCCGTTTCACCTACCACCAGCAAAGGTTTAGAGGTTTTTACATTGCCTACCTTCTGGTACAGCAGCGTTTGGGCACCGCTTTTTAGCTCGATATTAGCAAAAGGTACAGTGATAGGAATGTAGCGGCTGATGGTTTTCTGTTTTTCCGCATCCAGTTGAAACCCATTAAAATCCTGGTTATAAAGTGCACTTACCTGATCTGATTCGCTGTTGATATTCACAATATTGATCAGTGGATTGAGGGTATTTAAAGCCCCCAAATCGGATTGACTGCCTGTAATGAAAAACTTTGAGTTAGACAACTTTAAATATTTTTCGTAAGCTGTCGAGTTGATGCCTTTTCCTGGTAGCTGGTGAAATATCACCAAGTCGTATTTTTCTTTCACCAGTGCGGCTTCTTTCGAGCTTTCGTCGATGCTTAGGATAATGGAATTTAGCTCATAGTTCTTGTTACTCTCAATAGCAGCTTTTACCGCTTTGATATCCGGGTGAGGCGACTGTGCCACCAGTAGTATTTTTTGTTTACCTTCAATCACTTCCAGATAGGCGTGTGCTGTGTTGTTTTGTGTGGTAAACTCATCTGCCTGCGGCTCTGCTTCTATCACATAGTGCTGCATACCTTCCTGATCTGCATTCAGCAGAAACTCAACGGAGTTTACGCCTCTGTCATTGCTGAACTTCAGCGGCTTGCTGGCAACTATTTTTCCCTGTCGGCTCACCTTCACATTGACGGTCTGGTTGGCAAAGCCCGTATTTTCTATTTCAGCAACCAATGGAAACTTATTGCCTTGGTAAGCTATCTTGTTGTAGTACAGGGTATTGATATTAATATCCTGTTTGGGGATTGTATCGCCAAGCCCGACGGTGTTGATCGCAAAACTATAAGGGGCATACGTAGGCGAAATACCCCGGTTGTAGATGCCATCGGAGAAAAGGACTACCGAAGCCAGGTTGCCCCCTTCGTAGTCGGAAGCTATATTTTTGAGTAATTCGTTGAGGTCGCTGCTGCTATGATCGAAGCGGATATTTTGCAGCGCAGCGATGTCTTCCTGGGAAAAACTCCGGAAATCGACCGTGTAGCCATTTTCTTCGGCAGCGTTTGCCATAGTGGCGATGTTGTTGCGCAACTGCTCAATGGCAGTGGAATCTTCTACGGCTTTGACAGAAGCAGAATTGTCGAGGGCAAAGACAATGGTAGGCTTTTCTGTATTATTTTTGATCTGTTTGATAAATGGCCCCACCAGTAGCAGGCAAAGCAGTGTAACCACTACAAAGCGTAGTGCAGAAAGCAGGTAGTTGATCTTCTTATCCCACTGCTTTTTTCTGAAACTTTTGACATATAGCAATAAAGCGTACAACAGACCCGCTGCCAGACACGCCAGGATAAACCAGGGAGAATTATTAAATAAAAGTTGTACCTCCTGCATAGCAAATAATATATGTTAAGTTAACATGCCACCATCTACCTGAATGACCTGTCCGGTGATATAGGCAGAAAGATCGCTGGCCAGAAACAGGGCACACGCTGCCACGTCTTCCGGCTGGCCACCCCGCTTCAGGGGTATAGCATCTCTCCAGCCCTGCACGGTTTTCTCCTCCAGCTTACTAGTCATTTCCGTTTCAATAAATCCGGGAGCAATCGCGTTGGAGCGAATATTTCGGGAACCTAGTTCCAGCGCAATAGATTTGGTAAAGCCAATGATGCCTGCTTTGGAAGCTGCATAGTTGCTTTGCCCTGCATTGCCTTTGATGCCTACCACGGAGGTGAGGTTGATGATAGAACCGCTTCTTTGCTTCATAAACGTTCGGTTGGCTGCTTTCACCGTATTAAACACCGATTTAAGGTTGATATTGATCACTTCGTTCCACATATCTTCGCTCATACGCATCAGCAGGTTGTCTTTGGTGATACCGGCATTGTTAACCAGCACATCCAGCGTACCAAACTCCGCTACTACATCTTCTATCAGTTTTTCTGCCGCAGCAAAATCAGAGGCATCGGAGCGATAGCCTTTGGCTTTGATACCCAGTGCCGACAACTCTTTTTCCAATGCCTCAGCCTGCGCTACACTAGACAGGTAGGTGAAGGCTACGTTAGCACCGTGCTCAGCAAATTTGAGGGCAATGGCTTTGCCTATCCCTTTGGAGGCACCCGTTACTAAAGTATTCTTTCCGACTAATAGTTTCATATAGCGTATGGTTGAAGGTTGTTTGATGGATACCTGCAAACATAAAAAAATATACACTATTAACGCAGCACCTGTTTATTTAGTAGATAATAAAACAAAAAAAGCCATCCGGCAAATGGCTTAATAAGTGTGGTAAATGGGTGATCTCAAAGGATTTCTTCAATCAGGTGCATCACTTGCTGTAGATTTTTTAGGTCTTCGGCTGTAAAGTTTTTGAATTTATCGCTGTTGATATTCAGCATCAGTACCACTTCTCCCTGGTGAAAAGCAGGCAGCACAATTTCTGATTTATCAAACTCACCACAGGGAATATAGCCAGAAAATTGCTCTACATCGTCAACAATAGTAGCACATTCTTTAACATATGCCACACCACAAACACCTTCTCCTTTGGGTATATGCGACCGGGCAGGCACACCCTGAAACGGACCCAGCACCAGTTCGCTATCTCTGGCGAAGTAAAAGCCTGTCCAGGTAAAATTCATGCCATGATGCAATATTGCAGCTATGTTGCCTAGGTTGGCAATTATGTCATTTTCTTCATGTACTAATGTCCGCATCTGGTTCAACAACAGGTTGTATCGCTCTTGTTTGCTGATGGAGTCGGGTACGACTAGATTTTCAAGCATTACCATATGAAATATTATTTTATATCAGGCCAAAAAACTAAAATATTATACTAAAAACAAGTCTTTAAATGTATAATAAAGATAGCTTATATCAAAATTATACATTATATGATGCTGCCAGATATTCGTCATTGTAGGGCGATGTGCCGAACCACCAGCCTATAAAACAATATGAGGAAGTTATATTCAATTTAATAAATTAACTCCTAAATCAATAAGCTGTGTTTTTTTAAAGTTGCTATTTTATAGCTGCTTTAGATATGATTAATACAGCTAAAAAGCTTGAATATAACACAATTTCAAAAAGAGTGCTTTTTTATTGCGAAACTAATTTTGCTGATAATCTTCTGAATAATAATACTGTCTCAGTTTGCTTGCAGGCATTGATTTTACTGTCTAATTTCATTAGAAAAAAAGACCAAGATGCAGATCAAAGAAAATAGTACTGAATACGACGTGTGTGTGGTAGGCTCCGGCGCAGGGGGCGGTATGGCAGCCAAAACCCTCACCGAAGCAGGAGCCAAAGTAGTGATGCTGGAAGCAGGCCCTATGTTTGATTCTGCCAAAGCAGATATGTTTAAGTGGCCCTATCAGTCGCCCCGAAGAGGTGCCCCTACCCATAGGCCGTTTGGTGAGTTTGATGCCGCTTACGGCGGATGGGAACTGGAAGGTGAGCCTTATACAACCGTAGCAGGTACAAAATTCAACTGGTTTCGCTCCCGTATGCTGGGTGGGCGCACCAACCATTGGGGCCGGATTTCTCTGCGTTTTGGGCCGGATGATTTTCGCAAAAAGAGCATCGATGGCTTGGGCGACGACTGGCCTATTACCTATGATGATGTTAAGCCATATTATGACAAGGTAGACAGGATGGTAGGCGTATTTGGTGCCAACTTTCCTAAAGAACTAGGTCTTACCAATGAGTCGGACGGTATTTTTATGCCGCCACCCAAGCCCAGAGCCTATGAGTTGCTGGTAAAAAAAGCCTGCGATGGGCTTAATATACCGGTGGTTCCTTCACGATTGTCTATTCTGACGCAGCCGCTCAACGGGCGACCGGCCTGCCACTACTGTTCGCAATGTGGGCGCAGCTGTTCTACCCACTCCAACTTTTCTTCGCCCTCTGTGCTCATTCCACCTGCTCAGGCCACCGGAAACCTGACGCTGATCACTGGAGCGATGGCCCGCGAAGTGCTGACCAACGATGAGGGGCTGGCCACAGGCGTTTCTTATATCAACACAGAAGATGGGCTGGAATATAGCGTGAAGGCGAAGATTGTGGTACTGGCTGCCAGTTCGTGTGAAACAGCCCGGCTGCTGCTCAATTCCAAATCTGATCGCCATCCCAACGGCCTGGGCAATTCCAGTGGTGTGATAGGCCGTTACCTGATGGACTCCACTGGGGCTTCCCGCTCCGGCCTGATTCCGCAGATGATGAACGGCGTTGCCTATAACGAAGATGGTACCGGTGGCATGCACCTGTATATGCCCTGGTGGATTAATAACCAAAAAGCAAAGCTTGACTTTCCACGAGGCTACCATATAGAATTTGGCGGGGGACGCCGCATGCCCAGTTATGGTTTTTTAGGTGGCTTCCATACCTATAATGGATTTGCTCCTGTGAGCGACCGCGAAACGCCTGATCCTGCGCGTTTTGGTGGTTATGGCAAGCAGCTCAAAGATGATTACCGTAAATATTATGGTGCCATTGTAGGCTTCAGTGGCAGAGGAGAACCTATTGCCTTCTATGATAATTACTGCGAGATAGATCCCGGTAAAGTAGATAAATGGGGAATTCCTACCTTGCGCTTTCATTACAACTGGAGTGAACACGAGATCAAGCAGGCCAAACATATGCAGGACACTTTTGAGGAGATCATAGAGACAATGGGTGGTATCCCGATGGGCAGCAAACCTGGCAAAGATCAGGATTATGGGCTGCTAACTCCCGGAGAGATCATCCACGAAGTAGGCGTGGTGCGTATGGGCAACGACAAAAAGAAGGCACCGGTTAACAAGTATGCGCAGTCTTTTGACTGTAAGAATGTGTTTGTAGCCGATGGTTCTTCTTTTGTATCCAACGCTGACAAAAATGCCACCTGGACCATCCTCGCCCTTTCTATGCGTACTTCGGAATATATCATCGACCAGAGGAAAAAACTAAATATTTAAGCATCATCACATATTCGTCAATGACTTATGGAAAACAGTAAAATCAACCGCCGCGATTCTCTGAAGCTGATGGGAATGGCCTCACTGGCTGGCCTCACCTGGACCACCGCCTGCGATACACCTGAGACTGCCGAAACCCAGGAGCACGAACACATGCACAACACCAGCGACAACGTTGAACTCAGCAAAGCCGATCAGGCACTGATGGATGAGCAGTTCTTCACAGATCATGAGATGCAAACCGTGCGGGTATTATCAGATACGATCATTCCCACAGACGATCAATCGGGTAATGCCTCTGATGCGCAGGTACCGGAGTTTATCGAGTTTATGATGAAAGACCAGCCACAACATCAGGTAGGTATGCGAGGCGGACTTCGCTGGCTGGATGCCCAAAGCAATAAGCTCTTTGGAAAAACCTTTATAGAAGGCAGTGAAAAAGAGCAAAAAACCATTTTAGACCAAATTGCCTTTCCGCAGACTGCCAAACCGGAGATGAGCCAAGGTGTCAACTTTTTCAATAATTTCAGAGATTTTGTAGCCACAGGTTTTTTCACCAGCAAAATCGGTATTGACGACTTGCAGTACGTAGGCAACCGGGCCAACGTATGGCAAGGCAGCCCACAGGAAGTACTAGATCGCTTGGGTGTAAGCTACGATATGGTGAAAGAGTATACGTTTGTTAACTAACCTCTTGATTAGAAAGAGCGAAAGGTTATTGTTTTTAGCAACTCGCTTTTTCTATGATTGACCTACGCTATTTTTACCAGTGAACGTACTTCAAAAGAAACCTACTCGCTGCGCAATGAATCGACTGGATTGGCGATGGCGGCTCGTATGGTATGAAAGCCTACGGCCAGCATGGTGATCGCCAGCGTGAGCAACGCGGCAGTGATGAAGGTGATGATCTTGATATCAGTTTGATAAGCAAAAGACTGTAGCCAGTTGTACATAAAATAGTAAGCCAGCGGGAAGGCGATCAGAATAGAAATGCCGATCAGCAGGAAGAAGTCTTTATAGATCATCATGACAATGCTGCCCACATTGGCACCAATCACCTTGCGGATGCCAATTTCTTTGGTGCGTTGCTCTGTGGTGTAGGCTGCCAGACCCAGCAATCCGAGGCAGGCAATAAAGATCGTGAGCACAGAGAAAAGCGTGAATATCTGTCCTCTCTTTTCATCGGCTTTGTACTGTGAATTAAAATCCTGATCCATGAAATTATAGCTGAAGGGCTTGTTAGGATTTACCTCATTCCAGATGTTTTCAATGTAACTTAGGGTGGCGGGGATATCCTGACCGGCGATCTTGATATGTAGATAGTAGTTGTTCTTTCCAAAAAAAATAGCCAACGGCTCGATCAGGTTGTAGAGCGAAAGCTGGTGGTAATCCTTGATCACACCCACTACCCTATATTGCGGCGACTCGGGGTCTGTATTGCTGAATACCTTGCCGATTGGGTCCTGCCAGCCCATGCGTTTTACCATCGCTTCGTTCACAATCACGGCAGCCGTATCGGTGGCATATTCACGAGAAAAGTTTCTGCCTTGTGTCAGTGCCATGCCCATCGTAGGAATATAATCATAGTCTGCCTGATACATGTCTACTCCTTTTTCTACCATGCCTTCGTCAGATTCCACATTCATCAGGTTTTTGCTGATACCGTTGCCCGGCTTAGTATTGGCGGTGCCTACCATCTGTACCTTTGGGTTTTCGAGCAGGCGATTGCGCAGTACGGCTACCTTTTCGCGGATATCGTCTTCGGGCAGCTCTATCGACAGCACGTGTTCTTTGCTGAATCCCAGGTCTTTGTTTCGTAGAAACTGCAACTGGTCGTAGACAATCCAGGTGCTGATGACCATGGTGATAGAAATGGCAAATTGTAGTACTACCAGTGCTTTGCGCAGCAGACTGTTGCCACCAGTGCTAGCTACTTTGCCCTTGAGCACCTGCGCAGGATTAAAGCCAGCCAGGTAAAAGGCTGGGTAGCTTCCACCTGCTACGCCTACAAACAGAACAATGGCTACCAGCCCCAGCAAAATACCAGGCTGAAAGATGAAGGCATAACTTATCTCTTTTCCTGATAAGGTATTGAACAGCGGCAGCAACAGCACAATGAAAAACACACTGACCAGCACAGCGATCAGCGTAATGACAACAGACTCTGTGAGAAACTGCCCGATCAACTGGCCTTTGGAAGAACCTGCCGTTTTGCGGATGCCTACTTCTTTGGCACGTTTGGTCGCTCGCGCTGTCGCCAGATTCATATAGTTGATGCTGGCAATGATGAGCATAAACACAGCGACTGCGGCAAAGATATAAATATAAGAAATGTCGCCGCCTCCTTCCGATTCACTTCCAAGCTTGGAATGCAGATGAATATCCTGAATGGGCTGTAGAAAGTAGTTGATTTTGACCCCAAACTGATCAAAGATAGGCTTGACCCGTTCGGTATTTACTGCTTCCAGATGGGCATCAAAATCGTGGTAATTATAATTTTCCGGCAGGAGCAAATAGGTGGCTACACCCCAGCCGCCCCAGTTGTCCTGAAAGTCTTCCGGCAGGCTGGTTCGCGAGAGCAGCGCATCAAAATCTATGTGTGAGTTGTGCGGCACGTCTTGCATCACACCGGTAATTTTATAAAGCTTGTCGCCATTCTTCAGGGTTTTGCCTATCGGAGACTCGTCGCCAAAGTATTTGTTGGCCATAGATTGGGTGAGCACTATCGTATTAGGTGCTACCAAAGCTGTTGTTGGATTACCTTCTGTTAATGGAAAGGTAAAGACATCAAACACAGCAGAATCGGCATAATAGAAGTCTTCTTCGTAAAACCTGATATCTTTGTCCTGATTCTCAAAAAGTTCCCGGCCTACATTGATCAAACGAACGGCATGTTGCACTTCTGTAAACTTCGATGCCAGTTCAGGTGCCAGCGGCACTTGTGCCGATGCCCAGGTAAACTCATTATCCGACTCCTGAAAGTGCGTAGCAATACGATAAATCCGGTCTTTGTTGACATGAAACTTGTCGTAGCTCAATTCATCCAGAATATACAGCAGCAAAAAGATACAGCACGTGACGCCGATGGTCAGCCCCAGGATATTAATGACACTGTAGATTTTTTCTTTGCGGATATTACGCAGAGCAGTTTTAAAGAGGTTTTTGAACATGGCTGGAGCAGGATAGAAGTTGGAGTGCTATAAGGCGATAGGGTAAAATAAAGGAAAACCAGACAGGAAAAAAACGATGCTTTTTGAAAACATCGCTTTCCTGAACAGACTAAAACATAGACCGTGGTCTTACACGTGAAATTTCTCTTTGATATTTTCGGTCACTACCATACCATCAAACAGGTTGATCACCCGGTTGGCATAGGTAGCATCGTGTGGCGAGTGCGTCACCATTGCAATGGTGGTGCCAGCTTTGTTGAGTTCGGAGAGCAGGTTCATCACCTCTTCGCCGTTGGTAGAGTCCAGGTTACCAGTCGGCTCATCCGCCAGGATAAATTTTGGGTTGGCTACTACGGCACGGGCAATGGCTACCCGCTGTTGCTGACCGCCCGAAAGCTGCTGTGGAAAGTGGTTGCGGCGGTGCATGATGTTCATATGCTCCAGGGCAGCCGTCACTTTCTTCTCGCGTTCGGCAGAAGGCACTTTCAAATAGAGCAATGGAAGCTCGACATTCTCGTGCACCGTGAGTTCATCGATCAGGTTGAAGCTCTGAAAGACAAAACCGATGTTGCCTTTACGTAGCTGCGACCGCTGCCGCTCTGAGAATTTAGCCACTTCGTGGTCCATGAAGAAATACTCACCCGACGAAGGGTTGTCCAGCAGGCCCAGAATGTTGAGCAGCGTAGACTTGCCACAACCGGAAGGTCCCATGATGGCCACAAATTCGCCTGACTTGATGTCAATATTAATGTCATTCAAGGCAGTGGTTTCTACTTCATCAGAAGTGAACACTTTTCTAAGATTATTGGTACGGATCATATTTTATGGAGTTTAGGGTTTGGGAGTTAGGAGTTATGTACATGAAGTACTTTTTCTTTGTTCAGTGCAATAAGCTATCTGTATTGCCTATGCATTTATTCTTTTAGTATATATTCGTTAGCCTCAATTATCTCATAGTCCGGGTCATCTCTGAAAATATTCTTTAAAGACCCTATATGCGCAACACCTATTACTATTAAGATTCGATTTGATTTTTTTACCAATTGATTGGTAACAATATTAGAGTATATTTTATAGTCTCTGTTCTTAAAAACAGCAATAAGCTCTGCACCAATATATTTGGGGTTGATAAAGGCTGTATCAACCATTTCGTCTGGATTGTCAAATGTACCATCAACCACTCTTGCTGGAGTGATGTACCGAAGATGGTATATTAAATTATAGTTTTGCGGTTGATTTAAAAATGTCAGGAATTCTTTAAAAGAAATTGCTCCCTGCTGTAGTGCTGAATATTTTTCACCGACCATCTTACGAAGCTCTTGCGTTTCGTTTTTATATAGTTCAATATTTTTTCCGTTATCCAAAATACTCTGTGAAGTACCACCTTCAGCATTTACGCATGTTATTGCTTCCAATCCCACATTTTTTCCAATTCTAAAAGCTATCTGGTATTTTTCACTTCTACCATATTGCAAACCTTTCAAATCCAGTTCCCCTCTTTTGTATAGCGTATAGAGACTATCTATTTCCTGTTGCTTTTCAGGAAGTTCTTCTATACCAATCATATCCGGGGAATACTTCTCTATTAATGCAGTGAATTCTTTGATATATTTTTGGTTCTTATCCGTTAAAACATCTGTACCAGGATATTTTTCATTGTATACCTGAGCCAGATGGTCTGAGCCTACTATTAATATCTGCGTCTTGTCAGATTGACTGAAACCATAGGAAAAAAATCCAATTCCTATGACTATAAAAAGCGATTTTAACTTCATTATTACCTTTTTTAATTGTACAAAAATGGTATGTTATTTTTTGAATTACTTTTTGTACTCTCAATGTCTTGAGGAGCAATCATTTTATAACAAAATCTGCTTTTTGTAATACATTAAATTTTTCCGGTTTTTAGTCTCCGGCTGACCGGTTTCCGTCAAAAAACCAACACCTCATTGCTGCCAAAATTCTCATACGAGGAGGTGATGACCTTTTCGCCGGGTTCCAGCCCTTCCAGCACTTCGTAGTATTCGGTGTTTTTTCTGCCAAGTTTGATGTCTCTTTTGTAGGCTTTGGAGCCGTCGTTGTTCATCACAAAGACCCAGTTGCCGCCCGTGTCCCTGAAGAAGCCGCCGGTAGCCAGCAACATGGCCTCTTCTGAGCTACCCAACTCCAGTCTGATGCGCAGCGACTGGCCGCGACGGATGCCGGACGGCACCTCACCCATAAAGCGCATGTCTACTTCAAAGTTGCCCTCAGATACGGTTGGGTACTTTTTATAGATCTTCAAGCGATAGTCTTTGCCATCAAAATTGAAGGTTGCCTGCTGGCCTACGTCTACTTTGGGCAGATAAATCTCATCAATAGCTACGCGCACCTTGAAGCTGTCCAGCAGTGCCACCTGCCCCAGCCTTTCGCCAGGTGTGATGGATTGCCCCGGCTCCCAGTCGGCAGTAGTGAGCAGGCCCTGCGTAGGTGCAGTAATTACCAGGTTGTTTAGTATCTTGCCTACGGCATCCAGGCTGCGCAGCATACGGTCTTCCGACATGCTGATCTGGTGCAGCTGAAAGGATCGGGACATAGAGTCAGACATATAAGCTTTGTAGGTCAGCTCTTTTCTGCGGAGGTTGTATTTATAGTTTTCTTCTACTTCTTCCAGGTCTCTTTTGGAAATAAGCTTCTTACCAGCCAGTTCTTTGTATCGCTCATACTGAGGCTTTAGTAGTTGTATCTGGTAGTTGATCTCTGCCAGTTGGGCTTTTTGAGTCAGGTCGTTCTGGTCCAGTTGAAGGCGGGTGGTACGCAGGATGTTGAGTTGCTCGTAGAGTTGCGCCTCGCGGTTCATCACATCCAGTTGCAGGTTGGAGTTGCCCAGCGTCATGATGGTATCCCCTACTTTCACCAGCGCACCGGATTCCAAAGTAATATGCTTGACCACGCCGCCTTCCACCGCATCCAGGTAGATTGTCTGGCTGGGCATCACAATTCCTGTTTCCGGGATAAACTCCTGAAATATATCTTTTTTAACATTCGAGACCGTAATCTTTTCTTTATCTACGTTGAGTTTTGAGCGATTATCAGCAAAAAGAAAACTGTAGAGTATGAGCGACAGCAGCAGAAATCCTCCTCCGATGCCAAGGATACGGCCTGTGGTCCATGTTTTCTTTTTTATCTTTCTATCCATTCCCATGATGTATCTGTTATCTGTGTTAGCGTATAATTCGGAAAACCGGAGACCGGAATCAGGAGACCGGAGCAAAAAGCCGGTTTTCGGTTTCCAGTCTTCGGTCTCCCTTCCATTTACGAACACTATGCCAAAAGAAAAAAAGGGGATTTTGGGCTAACAGAAGCATTTTTGTTATTTTTGGGTGTACGATAACGGACAGGCTTTGTACGGTATTGTACGGTTCGGGCCATAGGTAGATACAACGGCAGGCATATAGCTGTTCAGAAAAAACAGGTTATTTAACCATTAAAGGAAGCTTTTGCGCTGCCTGTTCTTTATGTAAGATGCTGTTTGTGTTTGCGGTATAGTCTTTGGCATATCGTTTTTAAAACTACATGATGATACAGAACACCATGACTCGAAAAATGAATAAAACCGGTAAAGTACTGATCGTAGACGACAACGAAGATGTATTGCAGGCAGGCAAAATATTTCTGAAACGGCATGTACTACAAGTTGATACGGAAAAAAATCCGGGTGCCATTCCAGCTTTGATCAGCAATGAGCAGTACGATGTAATATTGCTGGATATGAATTTTACCAAAGACGTGAGCAGTGGTAAGGAGGGTTTCTTCTGGCTGGATCAGATTTTGGAACGTGACCCTTCTGCTGTAGTCATCATGATTACAGCCTACGGTGATGTAGATGTGGCCGTGCGGGCCATCAAAGAAGGTGCGACCGACTTTGTGCTGAAACCGTGGAATAACGAAAAACTGCTGGCTACCGTGCTGGCGGCTATGAAACTACGTGCCTCCCGCCATGAGGTAACCCAGCTGCGTTCGCAACAGGAGATATTCAATGCAGACCTCAACCATAAGTTTCAGGACATCATTGGCAGCAGTCCGGCCATGATGCGGGTGTTTGAAACCATCGAGCAGGTAGCCAACACCGATGCCAACGTGCTGATACTGGGCGAAAACGGTACCGGCAAAGAAGTGATCGCCCGGGCCATTCACCGCCATTCAAAGCGAGCCGATAAGGTGTTTATCAATGTAGACCTGGGGGCTGTCACCGAATCTTTGTTTGAAAGTGAGCTATTCGGGCATGTGAAAGGGGCGTTTACCGATGCCAAACAAGATAGGGTAGGGCGCTTTGAAGCTGCCTCAGGGGGCACATTGTTTCTGGATGAAATTGGTAACCTGTCGCTGCCCTTACAGGCAAAGCTACTGACAGCTCTGCAAAATAAAAAGATTACACCGGTGGGTTCTAACAAAGTAATTGATGTGGATGTCCGCGTGGTCTGTGCTACCAATATGCCGCTGTATGAAATGGTGCAGAAAAATGAATTCCGGCAGGATTTACTTTACCGAATCAATACCATAGAGATGCGTCTTCCCTCTCTGCGCGAACGCATTGAAGATATGGAGCCACTGACGACCCATTTTCTAAATGTTTATGCCAAAAAATACAACAAGTCTATTCATTCTATCAGCCCCAGTGCCATCAAGCGGATGCAAAAATACCAGTGGCCGGGCAACGTGCGTGAGCTGCAACATGCTGTAGAGCGTGCCGTGATCCTGAGCAACAAGCCTACCTTACAGGCAGAAGATTTCTTCTTCAGTGCAGATAATGGCAAACAGGGCGGCGCACAGGAAGATTTACATATAGAACATTATGATCTGGAAGAAGTGGAGAAATTGCTGATCCGCAAGGTGCTCAAAAAGCATGGAGGCAATATCTCCAAAGCTGCCAGCGACCTGGGACTAACCCGGGCTTCTCTTTACCGCAGGCTGGAAAAGTATGATATTTAAAAGGTTTGAATGGGCACTGCTTGTGAGGATATTACTGTTGGCGGCCAGTATGTTGCTATGTCTTTATTTTCTTTTTTATACCAAAAAATATGTGAGCGGTGCCATCATCTGCTTGCTGGTAGGCTATCAGATTTATGAGCTGTACCAGTATGTGCTGGAAGCCAACCGTAAGCTGACCCGTTTTCTGGAAGCCGTCAAATATTCGGATTTCACAGCCGGGTTCAACAAAGACAACAAGCTGGGCAAAACCTTTGGCGACCTCAACTTTATGTTTAACGAAGTGCTGGAAGCCTTCCGGCAGGCCCGTGCAGAGAAAGAAGAAAACTGGCAGTACCTTAAGACGGTGGTGCAGCACGTCAATGTAGGGTTGCTCTCGTATGACGAAACCGGCAAAGTGGAACTATTCAACAATACCGCTAAGCGTTTCCTGAAGATCAACCAACTCAACAATATCAAAGACCTGGAAAGCAGCAGCCCGGAAGTATACCACATCATTCAGACACTGCCTCCCGGCTCCAAAACGCTGGTAAAGCCCAGTGCCGACCTGCACTTGTCTATCAACGTGACAGAACTTCGCCTGCGGGGCATACTCTATCGTCTGATCTCCATTCAAAACATTCTCTCGGAGCTACAGCAGCAGGAAATAGAGTCGTGGCAAAACCTGACCAAAGTACTGCGGCACGAGATCATGAACTCCATTACGCCCATTGCTTCCCTGGCAGGCACAGCCATCGATATCATACAGGAAGACACCGTACATGAAAATGGCACAGTGTTCTTCAATGAAGAGTCTTTTGAAGATATCACCATGAGCCTGCGTACTATCGAAAACCGCAGCAAAGGGCTGGTCAATTTTGTGGAAGCTTACCGGAACTTCACCAATATACCGGAACCAGAATTTGAGCGTGTGCGCATCAAGGATGTCATCGATGAAGTGGTGAAGCTGATCCGGGCGGGCGGTGTAGCCAGAAGCCACATCAAGTTTACGATGGACATCAATCCGCCCAACCTGATGGCGCGCCTGGACCCGAAGCTGATAGAAATGGTGCTGATTAATATCCTCAAAAATGCGGCAGAAGCCCTGGAAGAGACCGCCGAGCCGAGCATCCACCTAGGTGTTTATACAGACCATGAGCAGCGGGTGCTGATCGATATTGCAGACAACGGCCCAGGCATAGAGCCGGAAGCGATGGAGAGGATTTTTATTCCTTTTTACACCACCAAAAGCCACGGGTCGGGCATTGGCCTGAGTCTTTCACAGAGAATCATGCAGATGCATCAGGGTAACCTAAGTGTGCGGTCTGAAGCAGGCAAGGGGACAACCTTTACCTTGCAGCTTTGATCGCTCGGAAATTGCAAAACAATTTGAAAGGAAAATTCAACGGTAGCAGGGAAATTTCGCTGGTGCAAACCAATTTTGAAAGGGAGTTATGGTAGGTGTCGCAATGTTTTATATGTATGAACGGATATGAGATCACAAAGAGATAGCTTTGTTGTTTGGCATCAGTGTTCGGGAATTCTGACATCAAAAAAGCAACCCCGTAGCGTTGCTTTTTTTCATACCCGTTTTAGATCATTGTTATAGCGACTGTTTGTCTGCTGGTTGCTGCTCGTCCTGGTGCTGCTGCGCTTGCATTTCCTGTTTTTTCGCAGGCCTCACAGCATACGTAGGGCATATCTGCGTATAACATCCTGTCAACATAGTTCCGGCAAATAAGAGAATTAAAAGTTTTTTCATGACGTATCTTTTTTTACTTCAAAGTAATACGTTTTATCAAAAAAATACTATCAGCATTTCCAGCATAACATTACACACCTGATGTATACATGTGGTTAGCACTTTTGCATCAAACATATGTAAATCTCCTACACCTTATAGAAAACTTCCAGCATTGCTCTTTAATACAGCGCATGATAAGTTAGCGTTTACTGTCCGCAAACGGACACCTATTACTCAAAAACGGACACCTTCAAAGATCATTTTAGACCGAAATAGCCTAAAAAAGGTTTTCCCTGGCTTGGCATACTTATTGGCATAGTCCCCCCAAACGCAAACAAACCTTACATCCAAGATTATGATAAAGCTGATAGATGTCGACAAATATGTACAATCCCGCTTCCAGAAAACCTTTATTCTCAAAGGCATAGACCTTGAAATCAAAGAAGGTGAGTTTGTCACTATCATGGGTCCCAGCGGTGCAGGCAAGTCTACTTTGCTCAACATCATCGGCCTGCTGGATGCTCCTTCTGCCGGTGAGTATTACCTGTTGGATCAGCCGGTGCACAAGCTCAAAGAGAAAAGACGTTCGGAATTACAGAAGCATACCATCGGCTATGTGTTTCAGGCATATCACCTGATCGACGAACTCACGGTGTATGAAAACATCGAAACGCCGCTGTTGTATCAGAATATGCCCAGCAAAGAAAGGAAAGCGTGTGTGGCCGAATTGCTGGACCGTTTTCAGATGGTGGCTAAGAAAGACCTGTTTCCGGAGCAGCTATCCGGCGGACAGCAACAGTTGGTAGGCGTAACCCGTGCCATTGTTGGCAAGCCCAAGCTGTTGTTGGCCGATGAGCCTACCGGAAACCTGCATTCGGAGCAAGGGCGGGAAGTGATGGAGCTTTTTCAGCAGCTCAACAAGCAAGGCATGACCATCGTACAGGTGACTCACTCCGAAGAAGGTGCCAGCTACGGCAACCGCATCATCCGAATTGTGGACGGTGCCATCGAGAGCGACGAAATGATTCATAAAGGAAAAGAACAGGAAGCATAACATCATGAAACACCTTAAAAATACAGCAATAGCTATGCTATTTTGCCTGGCTGCACACTACACATACGCCCAGCAAGACAGCATACTCACCTACGAGCAAGCCGTCAATATTGCCTTGAAAGAAAACATACAGATCAGACAGCAGGAGAATATTTTGAATACGGAACAGACACAAAACGCGCAATCATATGCTGCTTTTGCTCCTTCTGTTAATGCCTCAGCTGATGCTTATAGGGTATATGGAAGGCAATTTGATAATACAGTGGCCGAATTTACTCAGCAGCGAACCAACCAACTTTCCGGTGGAATATATGCCTCTATCAATCTTTTTAACAGTTTTGGTAAAATCAACAGAGTAAAGCAGACGGGATATGCGGCTGAAGCCCAGAGGCAACTTATACAGGAAACTCGGCAGGAAGTAGTCTTTAATGTATCACAGCAGTATTTGCAGGTACTACTCAACCAGGAATTGCTGCGTATCGCCAAATCTAACCAGGAGCAGCAGGAAGAACTGCTAGAAAGCACCACTATCTTTGTAGAAGAAGGTATTCGTAACATTGCCGATCAGTATAACCAAGACGCAGAGGCTAAGAATGCTGTTTTGCTGGCAGTAGAAGCTGAAAATAAGCTGGCTATCAGTAAAGTACAGCTTATAAGAACGCTACAAATAGACCCTTTCAAACAATGGAAATTTGCCCAACCTGAAATATCCAAAGATGAGGTATTTTCTGATATACCAGATATTGCCAGTATGTACAATCAAGCCATAGGTAATCGCCCGGAAATCAAAAAACAGCATAACGTTATACAGTCAAATCATTATGGTATCCGTGTGGCGCGTGCCACCTACGCACCTTCACTAGATATGATATATCAGCTATCTTCCAGATATTCTAATTTATCTCCCCTACCGTTGCGCGACCAGTTGTTGAATGTCAACAAATCTAATGTCATTGGCTTTTCGCTCAATATCCCAATCTTCAGTGGCTTGCAAAACCGTGTGCTTGTACAGCGCAGCAGGCAGCTATATGACAATGCCACACTAGATATGGAAGATATGGAAAGAAACATTTTCGAACAGTTACAGACAGCCGCCGCCGATTTTCGGGCAGCACAGGAGCGTATTGTTGCTGCCAAAGCACGTGAAAAGGCGGCAGAAAAGGCTGTGGAAGCAGAGAAAGAACGTTTCAAATTGGGTGTAGGCAACATTCTGGACCTCAACCTGGTGAATGCAAAATATGTGGAAGCGCAATCACAGAAAGTGCAAGCCGACTATACCCTGATCTTTCAGAAAACCGCTTTGGATTATTATACCGGTGAGCTACAGCCTGGTAATCTCACGCTTAAATAGCGGGCAGCAGAGATGCACAAACTTTTAAACCTTACCGCCCTATCACTTTCAATAAGGTATGCATTTTGGCTTCTGTTTCTTCCCATTCTTTGACCGGACTAGAGTCGATGGTAACACCGGCACCGGAGTAGAGGACTGCCTGCTTGTCCAGCAATTGCATGCAGCGCAGATTGACGAAGATGTGAAGCTCATCGGGCGATATGTTGACAGGACCCATAAACCCGCTGAAATATGCACGGTTATAGCCTTCCGCTTGTTGCAAAAACTGCATGGCAGGTTCTTTGGGCATACCACAGACAGCCGAGGTAGGGTGTAGCAACTGAAGCATGGTAGAGGCCAGTTCGGGAAAATTAGTGTGAACCATGTCTACCTTGAAATCTGAACGCAGGTGAAACAGGTTACCGGCAGCAACGGTTTTGGGGCCTATCTCTTCATATTCGCGCAGGCGAATCTTTTTGAAGCAACTGATGATATAACGGCACACCAAAGCCTGCTCTTCAATTTCTTTCTGACGCCAAGCCGTGTCGCGCAGCGAACGGTTTTCTTTTCTGACCTGTGTGCCTGCCAGGGCTACCGTGCGAAACATCCGGGCCCGGTTTTCTGGAAAAGTGCTGACCAGTATCTCGGGCGATGCGCCCATCCAGGTGCCTAAGCCAGGAATAGAAAACACCGAGACAAAGGCAGCAGGGTACACATCGCACAGCCTTCGAAAGGTATCTGCCAGGTCGAACCCATCCGGTAGCCGTACCATTTTGCGTCGTGAGGGCACTACTTTCTGAAATTGGTCTTCTTCTATGGCCTCGATGGCCAGCGTGACCAATGCGATAAAATCTGCCTTCTGCGTACTCCTGAAACTTTCTGTGTGAGATGGCAGATGATAGTTGCCGGTGGCCGGACTATTATTTTTTAGGTGTTGATTTATTGTATTTAACAGGGCTTTTTCCTGCGCTAATGACGGGCCGGATGCCGATACGGTTGCACACATTGCGGATGGTGATGCTTGTCCTGAACGGTAATGCACATCGGCCTGAATGAAGGATGCCTGCAAAGGGTTACTCTGGTTGATGAACGGGCTTACCACAAAGCCCGGTGCCAGGAATTCCAGTTCGAGCGGGATGTTTCTTGCTGATCCCGACAGATCGATGATCACGTGTTGTTGCTGCTCATTGGGCAGTCGCCAGGCAGCTACCGGTAGCTGGTGGTGAAATGCACTATTGAAAAGACTTTTCTGAATAGCTGCTTCACTAAAACCTGTAAAATTCAGCGTATGTTCTTTTGCTAATTCCAAATCGAGAATGCAAGATTAAAAACTTTACTAACTCCTAAATCCCCTCAAATTACTTATCCATCACGGCCATGGTGATGCGGCTGATGCATACCAGTTTTTCTGCTTCATTAGTAATACGAATTTCCCAGACCTGTGTTTTTTTTCCAATGTGCAAAGGCCGGGCAGTTCCTATTACAAAGCCATTTCTTGCTGCACGCACATGGTTGGCATTGATCTCCAGCCCGACACAATATTGCTGCTCAGGGTCAATGCAACAGTGCGCGGCTACGCTGCCCAGCGTTTCGGCCAGCACTACAGAAGCTCCACCATGTAACAAACCAAAAGGCTGTTTGGTGCGATGGTCTACTGGCATTCTGGCACTTAGCGAATCGGCAGTGATGGCAGTAAATTCGATGCCTACGTGTTCGCCCATATTGCCTTTGCTCAAATTATTAAGATATTGGAGAGAATATTGCGTATTGATCATGTGAGTGTAGGTAAAAAAGACATAAATAAACCTCTTATTACCTACAAGTTGCTTTACAAACAGTTAAATAACAAACTTTTTGAGGGGTGCCCCGTGTTTTACTATCATCAAGTTGATCTAAACAAATAATGAGTCAGAAAAAAATTTACCTCATCCGTCACGGACAAACAGAATATAATCGCAGAGGTGTTGTACAAGGAAGCGGCATTGACGCACCTCTGAACGAGGTCGGGCAGTTTCAGGCAGAGGCTTTCTACAGAGCTTACCGGCACATCGACTTTGACAGGGTGTATACCTCCGTATTGCAGCGCACGGTGCAGTCTGTGCAGCATTTTCTGGACGCAAAACTGCCACATA
The DNA here is from genome assembly GCA_958296015.1 of Cyclobacteriaceae bacterium. Taxonomy (GTDB): domain Bacteria; phylum Bacteroidota; class Bacteroidia; order Cytophagales; family Cyclobacteriaceae; genus JAJNNC01. The sequence continues at coordinate 105,731 of CATQIH010000014.1, read as the reverse complement.
CACAACTAGCGGGCCTCAATGAGATCAACTGGGGCATTAAGGAGGGCAAAGTAGCCAACAGTGAAGACCATGCCCACTACGCTGCTGTGGTGAAAGCCTGGCGGCAAGGCAACCTGGATGAGGCTATCGAAGGAGGAGAAAGCCCGTTGGCATTACTGGAAAAGCAAAAAAAAGCACTGGCTGAGATATTATCGACCCAGGAAGAAGAAACCATTCTGATCTGTATGCATGGCCGTGCGATGCGGATATTTTTGTGTCTGATGCTGGAACGCGATCTGCGGCACATGGATGATTTTCCACATGCCAATTTATGCTTATACCTGTTGCAATACGACTATGATTCAGGTAAATTTTACCTGGAGTTGTTTAACGACCAGTCGCATCTGCCGGAACTACCACCAAGGCTAAAGGAAAAAGCCAAGCCATAATTTTTCCAATAACCATAACTTTTAGGGAGGTCTCAGGTTTACTAGCAAGCATCCTTTGTTGATGCTTATGACTAAAATTTTTAACTGAAACCCTATGGAATTCAACCCAAGAGAGATTACCATTATTTATGATATGAATAAAAGAGGTGGTCGCGAAGCATTGGCTTATGGAAAGCAGATTGCAGAGCATGTGCGTGAAATTGATATTTCTCAACAGCCTCTCACTCGCACCCAACTGGCAGAACTGGTACAAGAGCTAAATATACAAGTAGAAGATCTTATCGATAAGGCAGACGACGTATACCAGGACAAATATGAAGATGTGGATATGGAAGACAACGACTGGCTGGAAGTATTGGTACACAACCCATCTATGGTTAAAACGCCTATTGGTATTTTAGGCAAAAAGGCCATTGTATGTGAGCTTCCCAATCAGATACTTGAACTCGATACAGGCCAGGGATATGATGAGAATCTAAAAACGTAGTAGGTTTATGAAAGATGTATTATGTGATAGTGATAGAGTTAATCTTTCAATGTATTGATTTGCAAAACAGAAATCTTAAAGCTGGTCAACAATCAAGCACTTTGTCTGTTGTAAGTAAAAAGCGATGTTTCTGTTTGTGGGCAACATCCTTAATTTTTTCATTTAAACAACAATTACTATGGAAGTATTAGTGGTAGGAGCACATGGACAAACAGCCATTAAGGTAGTAGAACTGCTGATAGAGAAAGACCACAATGTGAGGGCCATGGTCAGGGATGCAGCGCAGGCTGGAGAACTTGAGAAGCGAGGCGCAGAGGCTGTAATTGCCGACTTGGAACAGGATATAGAGTTTGCCGTAGAGGGTTGCGATGCTGTTATTTTTGCCGCAGGCTCAGGAGCAGATACCGGTGAGGACAAGACCTGGGCAGTAGACCGGGACGGTGCTATCAAGGTGATAGAAGCTTGTGAGCGCAATGCGGTGGAGCGTTTCGTGATGCTGAGTGCATTGGGTGCAGACGCGCCGGAGAAAGCACAGGAAGCTATGGTGCCTTATATGAAAGCCAAAGCGGAGGCCGATCAACGTTTGCAAAAGAGCAAGCTCAACTATACCATCATCCGGCCCGGTATGCTCAATGACGATCCGGAAAGCCTGCATATTATTGCCAGAGAACACCTAAAAGACAAAAAAGGGCAGATTTCCCGCTCCGATGTGGCCTATACCATTGCAGAAACGCTGGAAAACCCCAATGCTTACCGCAAAACTTTTGAAGTGATTGGCGGCGGTCACGATGCAATTGCAGAGGCTATCAGAAAACTATAAAGTAAGGAAAGAACGAAAATAGAAAACCGGGGGCCGGATATGGCTGTCCGGTTTTTTTAAGGTATCTCCTTCTGCTTAATACTCTCCAGATCCTTATAACTGGTCAGGTCGAGGCGCAGGGGAGTAATAGATACCTGGTTGTGTATAATAGCCCAGCGGTCGGTGCCCTTTTCTACATCCTCCACAGGTTCTACAGAAAACCAGTAATGCTTTCTGCCCTGCGGGTCTTCTCCCGGCACCATCACACCATCATAATGCCTGAGCGATTGTTTACACCATGAAAAACCTTCGGGCTTCTTGGGGAGGTTGATATTGATCAGTTCCATATCATTTTCCAGCAACATTTCCAGTGCCTGCCTGACAAAAGGTTTTTGTGCTTCCATATCGAAGTCTTCTCCGGTAATATCTGTGCTGAAAGCCATGCCCCGGTAGCCCATCAGCGCAGCCTGTTTGGCGGCAGCCAGCGTACCTGAATGCCACATAGAGTTGCCTATATTGAGTCCCAGGTTGATACCGGAAAGTACCATATTGGTTTCGGGCCATAGGTAAACGCCCAGTGCAGTGCAGTCGGCAGGTGTGCCGTTGACGCGGTAGGCTTCAAAGTCTTTGACCGGCGTGCGGATATAAGACAAAGGCCGTGCATAAGTAATGGCGTGGCTCATGGCAGACTGCTCCATGTTGGGAGCCAGCACTTTTACTTCGCCAAATTCAGCCGCTACTTCTGCCAATGCCAGAATGCCCGGGCTGTAGATACCATCGTCGTTTACTATGAGTATGTTCATGAATAGAGTCGTTATTTGTTGAGGCAAGTGATTATCTGCTCTTCAAGCGTCGTTTCCTCGAACCATGTTTGCTTAAAATAAGCCTTACCATTGGGCTAAATCAGATAAGCCATGTTGGGAGCCTGTCCGAATTTTTTCCGGAATAGAAAATCCTACAAACATCATCAGGAGAGAGATGTGATGGACATCAGCCTATCGAAGAAATCCTTCTGTAAAGCATCGGTAAAGTTATTTAAATAATCTGTGCCAGCAAATTATACATACGAGTTCTTTAAGATGCATGACACGGAAGCTTTTCCGTAGAAAAATCCTAAAAAATAGGAAAAATATTGCTTTTGCGACTATCAATTCTTGAATAAAAAACAAATGACTCGAACATTAGTTTACAACAACAGGACAAAAATGTAATAACCCGCTCTTGAAAGTACCCTTATAATAAGTATTTCAAAGAGTTTCGTCCTTTTAATGATATATCATTTTCAAAACAATTTATTATGGCTATTGTAAAAATTATTGAAGTAATTGCTAGTTCACCCAACAGTTTTGATGAGGCTACCAAAAATGCTTTGTCAGAAGCTTCCAAATCAGTTAAAAATATCAAGTCCATTTACATTCAGGAGATGAAAGCCAATGTGGAAAACAACAAAATTGTTTCCTATGGCGTAAATGCAAAGATTTCTTTTGAAGTAAACGATATCAGCTAATAGCAAACACGAAAAAAGGTAGTGCTGTAGCTACCTTTTTCTTTGATAATCATTTAAGCGTGATTTGCAAATTATTTCGAACTATCATACACAAGGAGAACCCTACATAAGAATGTACGCAAGCGAACAGGTTTGTTCATAAACGAACAGTAAAAAAACACCAAAAAGGGCCACATTGCCCGCAAATAGCATTGGCATACTTTTCCCATAGGCTATATATAAATACTATATAGCTATGCTTAAAAGTTACTTCAAAATTGCTGTGCGCAACCTGCTCAAACAACGGTTCTACTCTATTATTAATATTCTTGGTCTGTCTGTTGGGCTGATGGCCTGCCTGCTCATTGCGCTGTTTGTTGCAGATGAACTTAGCTACGATACCTACAACAAAAACGCCGATCGTATTTACCGTACAGATCTTTATGGCAGGCTGGGCGGACAGGAAAGTCACTATGCCGTGGCACCTGCTCCGATGGCTCGTACATTGGCAGATGTCTACCCGGAAATAGAAAATACCGTGCGCTTCAGAGGTATGGGTGATTTCACTATCCAACAGGGAGAAAATACATACAAAGAAACCCGGATCATCTTCGCCGATTCCAGCCTGTTTGACGTATTCACCATTCCATTGCTGTATGGCAATCCGGCTACGGCCCTGCGCAAGCCCAACACGATGGTCATCAGCAAGGCTACGGCCAAAAAATACTTTGGCAGCCAGTGGGAACGAGATGTACCCATTGGCAAGACGCTACTGGTAGGGCGCGAAAAGATCGCGTACCAGGTGACGGGCATTTTCGACAAAATACCTGATAATGCACATTTTCATTTTGCTCTTTTTCTTTCCCTGGCTTCACTGGATGAAAGCAGAGAAGACATGTGGCTCAACAACAATTTCAACACCTATCTATTGCTACAGGAAGGAACGGATGTGGGCGAACTGGAAGCAAAAATTAACCAGACAGTTGACACTTACGTTGCCCCTCAAATACAGCAATTTTCCGGTGCCAGCATGGAGGAATTTCGCGCAGCTGGCAATACCTTTGAGTACTCGCTCATGCCGCTTACGGATATTCACCTGCATTCCAACCTGGGTGCTGAGTTTGAAGCCAACAGTGATATCGCATATGTTTATATTTTCTCTGTCATTGCCTTTTTCATTTTACTGATTGCCTGCGTCAATTTTATGAACCTTTCTACGGCCCGCTCCAGTGGCAGAGCCAAAGAAGTAGGCGTACGCAAAGTGCTCGGCTCAGACCGCAGGCAACTCATCATTCAGTTTCTGATAGAAGCCGTACTGATCAGCTTTTTGTCGCTGGCCATAGCCATCATTCTCTCTGAGGCACTGCTACCCTTCTTCAATACGCTGTCTGGCAAACATCTGAGCACCAACTATATAGAACATTGGTACCTTATGCCTACACTGCTAGCTACGGCTGGCTTGGTGGGCCTGCTGGCAGGCAGCTATCCGGCCTTTTTCCTGTCTGGTTTTAGTCCGGCTACAGTGCTCAAAGGAAAGCTGGCCACCGGCATGAAAAGCAACTGGCTGCGCAGCTCACTGGTGGTGTTGCAGTTTGGTATTTCCATCACCCTCATCGTCAGCACTGTTGTGGTATACCAGCAGCTCAACCATATACAAAATATGAAGCTGGGTTATGATAAAGAACATGTGGTAGTTTTGAATAATACATATTCTCTGGACAAGCAGACGGAAGCTTTCAAAAACGAAGCATTGCGTAACCCTGATATTCTCAGTGTTACCGTATCGGGTTATTTGCCGGCCAATACCATCAGTAGCAACAGTAGCTATATCTTTCCGGGCAATAATCCGGACAGCGAATACGGCACCAGCCTGCCCTGGTGGTCTGTAGACTACGACTATATCAAGACGATGGGGATGGAAATGGCAGAAGGTCGCAACTTCTCCCGTGAATTTGCCACTGACTCTACAGCCATTGTGATTAATGAAGCAGCCTGGCGGTTTTTTGACTTTGACAAAGACCCTGACAAAGGAATAGGCAAAATGCTCAGCGATTTTGGCAAAACCCCGAAAGACGTTAAATCTTATAAAGTGATAGGCGTGGTTAGAGACTTTCATTACGCTACTATGCACCAGGAGATCATGCCAATGGTCATGATTTTGGATGACAACGCTTCCGCCATGTCGTTCCGCATCAAAGGCAACGAGGTGCCTAATACCATTGCGGCACTGGAAGCTCAATGGAAAAGATTTGCACCGGGTGTTCCCTTTGAATATTCTTTCATGGATGAAAGATTCAGCGGCATGTACCGTTCCGAACAGCAGGTAGGGCAGATATTTACTGTTTGCTGTTCACTGGCTATCCTGATCGCTTGTCTCGGGTTGTTTGGTCTGGCCGCCTACACCGCCGAACAGCGCACCAAAGAGATTGGTATACGTAAGGTGTTGGGTGCCTCGGTATGGAGTGTGGTGATGATGTTTTCCAAAGAATTTACCAGGCTGGTGGTCATTGCCCTGCTGGTAGCCATACCTATTGCATACTTTGCCATGAACCGGTGGTTGGAAGATTTTGCTTACCGCATCAGTATAGGTCCGGCAGTATTCATCATAGCGGGTGTGCTGGCCTTGCTGCTGGCCTGGATTACCGTTAGTTTCCAGTCTTTCCGCGCTGCCAATAATGATCCAGTGAAAAGTTTGCGAAGTGAGTGAGGGGCGGGGAGCTGGGTGCTGGAGAGCAGGGAGTTTGGAGCTGGGGTAGTGGGGAGCAGGGAGCTTTGGGCTGGGGAGCAGGGAATTGGGAACTGGAGAGCTTGGAGCAGGGAGCTGGGGAGCTTGGAATTTTAGGGAGCGGGGAGTGGAAAGCTGTGGGTGTTAGAGAACATCAACTTTTGAAAATTGAGATATATGCGAGAAAAATTCAGGTTTGAGAATTTGGATATATGGCAGCGGGCTATTGAAACGACGGACGAACTGTTTGATATAGCGGATACCCTGGAAGCCAAAAGGCTTTACGCTTTTGCTGATCAGCTACGAAGAGCAGGGTTGAGCATATCCAACAACATTGCCGAAGGTTCAGGCTCTTCTTCCAAAAAAGACTTTGCTAATTTCCTTAATTATTCACGTCGTTCTCTTTACGAAGTAGTCAATATCGTCATCGTACTGCACAGAAGAAAGTTAGTAAACCAAGAAAACCAGGAAAATCTGCTAACTGCTTTAGATCATCTATCTAGAAAAATTACTAATTTCAGAAAATCACTATTAAAATAAATTCCCCTGTCTCCCGCCCCAAGCCCCAAGCTTTCCGCACCTAGCTCCAAGCCCTAAGCTCCCTACACTCCGCTCCCCAACCCCAAACATCATGTTCAAAAACTATTTCATCACCACGTTCAGAAATTTCCGCCACAACAAAGCGAATACAGCCATCAATGTAGCTGGACTGGCTTTAGCCGTAGCCTGCTGTAGCTTCATCTATGCCTTTGTGAAACATGAGTATTCGTTTGACGCATTTCACGCGAGAGCAGACCGCATCTACCGCGTGGTGTCTCAGGAAAAAGGAGCCAATGGTATTGATTATCAAGGCTTCGTTACCCTCCCTTTGGCAAGTGCTATACGCAGCGATTTTCCTGAACTGGAAGTAACGCAGATATTTAATCGCCGGTTGGCTGTGGTTAAAATCACAAACGAGAAAGGCACTTACAACCTGAAGGTGAAAAATGATATGGCCTATGCCGATGAATATTATTTGCAAACCTTTGATTTTGATACCCTGGCAAGTCGGCCCGGCACACTGCTCAACACGCTGGAAGAAGTAATACTCACCCGGAAGTTAGCGGATAAGTTTTTTGGCAATGAATACAAAGGACATTATGAAGAACTGATCGGAAAAACGTTGGTGATTGACCAGAAGCCCTATCAGGTATCTGCCATTCTGGAAGACATTCCAAGTAGTACCAATGTCACTTTTCAGATGCTGCTACCCTTTAAAGCTTTTGAAAAAGAGAATCCTGCATGGTTTGCCAATTGGTATACCACCAACAGCAATGCTTATGTCTTTGTCACTCTACCGGAAAACGCTTCTCCTGCTCAGATTGAGAGCAGGCTTCCGGCATTTGTCAGCAAATATGTGAACCAGGAGACAGCCGCCAAGAAAAGTTACACGTTGCAACCTTTGTCAGATATACACACCAACGAACAATACGGGGGCACCCTATACGCTACGCCCCAGGTACTCATCCTCGCCTTTATCATTATGGGCATCATTGTGTTGCTGACCGCCTGCATCAATTTTGTGAACCTGGCAACTGCCCAATCGGTAAAACGGGCGAAGGAAATTGGTATCCGCAAGACGCTGGGCAGCCAGCGATACCAGCTTATACTGCAATTTGTGGGAGAAACCTTTGTGCAGACAGCCATCGCTGCCATCTTCGGGTTTTTACTGGCCGATTGGTTTGTCGGCATTTTCAATCAATACATCTCATCCGTGCTTGATTTTGGCCTGACCCTTGACGCGAGTATTCTTTACTTTTTGGTGGGCTTATCGCTGTTTGTCACCTTATTGGCGGGTTATTATCCAGCAAAGGTTTTGGCGGGCTATCGCCCTGTAGAAGCCCTGAAGCAGTCTATTGTACAGAAAAGTAATGGTTTTGCCAGCAAATTTTCGCTACGAAAGACATTGGTGGTCACGCAGTTTGTTATTTCCCAGTTGCTGATCATCGGCACCATCATCGTAGCTCTGCAAATGCATCATTTCAGAAACCAGGAGTTGGGCTTCCGCAAAGATGGCATCAAGATGATATACATGCCGGAAGAAGAAAATTCCCAAAACAGAGAGATATTCCGCAACGAACTGCTGAAACAATCACAGATAGAAGCAGTAAGTTTCAACTCCGGTCCGCCCACTTCGGGTAGCAACAACTGGACGAACTACCGGATGAAGTCGGGTAATAAAGCAGAAAAATATGGTATTGAAAGAAAAATGGTAGACCCCGACTATCTCTCTCTTTATGATATATCGCTGGTAGCAGGCAGAGGTTTTCGTGAAGAAGATAAGATGGAGCCTGACAGTACCGGAGAAGTAAAACGTTATGATGCTTTGCTCAACGAAAAAGCCATCAAAATCTTAGGAATTACTGATCCTGAAGAAGCTATCGGCCAGACATTAATCACTGACGACAGCGATGGCAAAGGTAGTGAAGCAACGATTATTGGTGTCACAAAAGATTTTGCCAACGCGCCACTGCAAGAGGAAATTCATCCTTCTATGATGGTCTATAGTAAAAGTTGGGTCAATATGGTGGCTATCAGACTGACACCGCAGGCTAACAGCGATTTGTCTGCCTACATTCAGCAAAGCTGGGAGGCGATATATCCCGAGGAGGTATACACATCGATGTTTATGGATGAATATTTTCAGGTGCAGGCTTTCTATGTGATAGAAGACATCATGTACCAGGGCTTCAAGATATTTTCTTTCTTATCTATTTTCATTGGTTGCCTGGGGCTGTATGGGCTGGTATCGTATCTCTCGCTGCAACGCCGCAAAGAGATTGGTGTGCGCAAAGTGCTGGGTGCCTCTGTTTCTCAGATCATTTATCTCTTTTCCAGAGAGTTTACGCTGCTCGTGTTGTTGGCGTTTGTCATTGCAGCCCCCATAGGCTACTATGCCATGCAGGCTTGGTTGGAAAGCTTTGCTTACCGCATAGATTTGCACTGGTGGCATTTTGCCCTGGCATTATTGGCATCTGTCACCATTGCCTGGCTCACTGTAAGCTACAAATCCATCAAAGCCGCCATTGCTAATCCTGTGGATAGTTTGAAGAGCGAATGAGTAGGATTTCCTATCAGGAAATATATTTATTGACAAAATGAAATCAATTAAGTGAATCTATGATCAATAAGTATTTTTTCCACTTAGTTTGATAAGAGCAATCAGATGGGTATAAATGACCAGAGGTACTACCACTGCTGGTAAGAGTACGAAGGGAAAGTAATTGATCGCTTTGTTGGGTTGTTCAAATCCGAATTGCTGAAATGGTAACTCGGCAGACAATATTCCACTGAAAAGAATGAATAGCACAAGGCACAGGCAACTGATGTTCCAGATAATCATGACGGTGTTTCCAACCTGCTTTCTGAAGTAAAGAATGCACATCACCGGAGCGGTGATACCCGCCAGAATGTCGAGGTTCCTTCCTTCAAAAGTCATCAATTCCGGAACCATTCCATAAACGAACAGATAAAAAAGCGTGATTTCAACAGGAATTCTAACAGTATGCAGAAGCGTACCCAAGTATAGGTGATGCTTATTCAATATCAGTCTTCTCTGCTTTGGTAAAAGTCCATAAACCATAAGTATGGTAGCAGGCAACAAAACCAATGCGAACCTTGGGGGTACCGCTTTTGTGTCCAGGTAAAATCCCTGATAAGCAAGCAGTGATTGTAAAAGACTCCAACTTATGATAAGTATCAGCAGTTTTTTTGATCTGCCATTCGCATAATAAAACGCTCCGATAGCCACACAGACAGTCAGCAGAAACAGCATACTGATCCAATAAGGAAGATGTTCTATCATTTTTGATTTATTGTAGCATTGTTAATTGAAAAGTGCTACAGGTAATAACATCGCTATACAAGTACGTATTTCTATCTCATTAATCTATATTTACTTAGTATATCCCCACAAATACCCATAGTTTTGCACTGCTAAAGTAATAAAAGAGCCAATCATACGGCTTTTTGTCGCTGTTTTTATAGTCAGTTTTAGCCTTTATCTTTGCGCTGCCCGGCAATGGATACTTCGGCTGACAGTCCCCTGGCTTTCACCAAAATGCTCATAACATGCACATTATTGACATCCTGATTTTTGTGGTCTATATGATCACCATGTTGGGTATTGGCTTTTACTTTTACAGGAAAAATACCGGTTCGGAAGACTACTACGTGGGCGGTCGCAATATGAGTAGCTGGCACATTGGCCTTTCTGTGGTAGCCACTGATGTGGGCGGCGGGTTTTCTGTCGGACTGGGCGGACTGGGTTTTGTGATGGGCTTATCTGGCTCGTGGATGTTGTTTACCGGCCTGCTGGGTGCCTGGATTGCAGCAGTGGTGCTGATACCGGCCATCAAAGGCAACCCGGCATTCGCCAAGTTCTATACCTTTCCGGATATCTTTGGCTACTTCTACGACAAGAAAACCGCCATGCTGGCTGGCGTGATCTCCGCCATTGGCTATACGGGCTTTTCCAGTTCGCAGATACTGGCAGGTGCCAAACTGGCTTCCGGTACCTTTGTCGATCTCGACCTCAACATGGCCCTGATCATCATGGGCGTGATTGCCGTAGCATATACGGTGTTGGGTGGCATCAAAGCGGTAATCTATACCGATACGGTGCAGTGGATTGTGCTGATGGCCGGACTGGTCTTCATCGGCCTGCCGGTTTCTTATTACGCAGTGGGCGGCTGGGATGCCATACAGGCCACCGTGCAGCCAGAAATGCTCTCCTTTACCAACATCACCTGGCAGCAACTGGTCAACTGGGCCGTCACCATCATTCCCATCTGGTTTGTAGCCATGACGCTCTACCAGCGTATCTACGCTTCGCGGGATGTCAAGACGGCCAAAAGGGCCTGGATGATTGCTGGTTTGTTCGAATGGCCCGTCATGGCAATGATGGGTGTGGCACTTGGGCTGATGGCCAAAGTAGCCGCTGATCAGGGCATGTTTGATTACCTGGAAGCAGAAAATATCTCGCAAACCGACCCGGAAACCGGCCTGCCCATGCTGCTGCGTACCGTGCTGCCGGTTGGGCTGATGGGATTGATGATGTCGGCCTATTTTTCTGCCGTGCTGAGTACGGCAGATAGTTGCCTGATGGCAGCCTCGGGCAATGTGGTATCCGACCTGTGCAGTAAGTTCATTGATTTTAAAGACCATCAAAGCTTTTTGCTGTTTTCACAGGGCGTTACGCTGGCCATTGGTGTGCTGGCTGTATTGCTTGCATTGAGCATGGAAAATGTGCTGAGCCTGATGCTGTATTCCTACGCCTTTCTGGTTTCCGGCCTGTTTGTGCCGATCATCGGTGCGCTGTTCTGGAAAAAGGCCAACGCCACGGCTGCCTTCTGGGCTATGCTGCTGGGCGGCACTACCACGGTGGCAGTGACGCTGCTGGTGCCCGCCGCGCAAATGCCGCTGGGACTGGATGCTAATATCTACGGTCTGGGGCTGTCGCTCATCGTTTTTGTGCTGCTTTCCAACATAGTCAAAGGCAAGACCGTTAAAAAGGTGAAGTATGGTTGAACAAAAATTGAATAGTCATACCTTTACACCATGAACATTACCTCCATCACACCCAACGATAAATTTACTCCTTCTGATAAAGAAGCCGTTGCTACTTTTCTGGAAAAACACCTGGACGAGTTTGGCGATACCCATGATGATATTCTCAAATGCCTAAATTATGCGTTGACGAAAGGCGGCTTTGTGATCCTGGCCCGCGAAGATGAGCAGATCAAAGGAGCTGTTGTGGTGAATGAAACCGGCATGAAAGGGTACATTCCTGAAAATATTTTGGTCTACATCGCCGTCCACCGCGACCAGCGCGGCAAAGGGTTGGGTAAGCAACTGATGCAGCAGGCCATAGCAAGGGCCAATGGTGATATTGCCCTGCACGTTGAGCCGAATAATCCGGCCAAGCGGCTATACGAAAAACTAGGATTTACCAATAAGTACCTGGAAATGAGACTGAAGAAATAATATGGCTTATTTAAACTTATACCGGGAAAACCTCCGCCACAACTTTGAGTTTCTGAAAAAGATGTTTGATGAAAGCCATCTTCACTGGGGTGTGGTTACCAAGCTGCTGTGTGGCAATGAGTTGTATCTGAAAGAGATCATTGATATGGGCGTGCGCGAAGTACATGATTCCCGCATCAGCAACCTGGAGAAGATCAAGCATATCAATCCGGAAGTGCAGACCTGCTATATCAAACCACCTGCCGAGCAGATCATAGAACAGATCATCCGCTATGCAGATGTGAGTATGAATACAGAATATTTTACGCTCAAACTCCTGTCGGACGAAGCCGTAGAGCAAAACAAAATACACAAAGCCATCATCATGATTGAGACGGGCGACCTGCGGGAAGGTGTAATGGGCGATTCGCTGGTGAGCTTCTATGAGCAAGTATTTCATCTGCCCAACATAGAGATCATTGGCATTGGTACCAACCTGAACTGCCTGCATGGCGTGATGCCCTCGCAGGATAAACTAATACAGTTGAGCCTGTATAAGCAGATCATAGAATTAAAGTTCAACCGCACCATTCCCTGGATTTCGGGAGGCACCTCGGTCACCATTCCGCTCATTCTGAACAGGCAGATTCCCACAGGTGTCAACCACTTTCGGATAGGCGAAACGCTATATTGGGGTGTCAACCTGTTTACCAACAGTACCATTCCGGGCATGAGCGATGATGTGTTTGAGCTTTTTGCCCAAGTCATAGAAATCACCGAAAAGCCTGTACTGCCCATAGGCGAACTTGGTGCCAATCCACAGGGCGATGTAATGGAAATAGATACGTCGTTGTATGGCAAAACTTCCTGCCGAGCTATCCTGGACGTAGGTTTGCTAGACCTAGATCCTAAATACATCACTTCTATAGAAGGCGATTACAAAGTGGTAGGTGCCAGTTCCGATATGCTGGTGCTGGATTTGGAAGACAACCTGGAAACGCGAAAAGTAGGCGATATGCTGCGTATCAAACTCAAATACATGGGCGTACTACAACTCATCAATTCTTATTATATTGAGAAAAGAATTGCGTAAGAAATGTCAAAGAAAGCGAGGTGCAAGAGAACAAAGGTTGGCAGTTATAATTGATAAGGCCCTCCTACCTCACCCCAGCCCCACTTGGGCATAGGTTCTGTTGGGCCAATAGGGTTTTCGCTGGTGTGAGAATTGATGACGGCAGTCGGCTGCCCCATTCTGTATAACTGATCATAGCCGATCGAAACTCAGGATCATTGGCCAGGCCAATCTCATCGGCGGTTTCAAACAGCAAGTCCATCCAGCGTTTTCTCATGTTCTCAGTCAGCGTTTTACCAACGTGATGAGCCACCATAGTCGCATGGCTCCCACGATCGCCCTGTGTATAAAGCGTGGATACGGTCTTGTTGTTCATCATTGATCAGTTTGGTGTTTGCTCCAGGAAATGGCCGTTTTTTGGTAGTGTTTCATCTCCTCTATTTGGTTATAATAGGGCTTTACCAGGTTAAAGAAATGTGTAAACAAATCACTTTTCCTACATTTATCCAGATGGTCTTCTTTGGAAGTCCAGTAGATGGTTAGGATATAGCGATTAGGTTCTTCGTCTCCTTGTAGGATGTTATAGCCCAGGCAAAAAGGAGAACTTTCCAAATACGTACCTGCTTGCTGGTATGCCTTCTCGAAGCCTTCAGCTTGATCACCAGGAATATTGTACCGAATAATTTCTGTAGAATAGCTATCTTTGTTATCCATATCTTTTTTTCTCAAATGTACCTTTTAGCAAGAAGCTAGTCAATAACTTACCAAATGGTAACCCCGATTTAAACAAACGCGACCATGATCAAACTGAACGATAAAGAATATACCTGCCCGATTGATGTGAGCCTTAGCTTCGTGAGTGGCAAGTGGAAGATTTTGATTTTAGCGCACCTCGCTCAGTTTGAGAAAAGAGGATTCAGCGAAATCAGAGAGAACCTGCCAGGCATATCCGAAAAAATGCTGAGTCAGCAGCTAAAGCAACTGGAAAAAGACCACCTGATCAGTAAATCAGTACTATCTTTGAAACCGTACCGCGTTGAATATAGGCTGACCGAAACGGGTAAGTCTTTCTCCCCACTCTTTTCTTTTTTGAGCAACTGGGGTATGGATTTCTTAAAAAAGAATGGTATTGACTACCTGAAAGATCAGCAGCTATACAAATAACCTGATAACATTAAAACTGAAAGCTTACCGTTGATCATTACTTACCTTTCTGTATGACACAAGACCAGCTTCAACAATTACTCACTGATTTTCGCCACCAACTTCATCAGCACCCGGAGCTTTCCGGACAGGAGGCAGACACTGCGCAGCGCGTTGCCGACTTTTTACAGGATACGGCTCCCGATCATGTCTACAAAAATATAGCAGGCAACGGCCTGGCCGTGGTATATGATAGTGGGCAGCCCGGCCCCAAGGTGATGTTTCGTTGCGAGCTGGATGCTTTGCCCATAGCCGAAACCAACGCGCTTGCTTATGCCTCTGCCACGGCCAACGTATCGCACAAATGCGGGCACGATGGGCATATGGCGATCATGTGTGGCCTTGCTTACCTGCTGGCCGAAGACCGGCCCGCCAAAGGCAAGGTAATCCTGCTTTTTCAGCCTGCTGAAGAAACAGGGGAAGGGGCAAAGCAAATACTACAAGGCCCAAGCTGGCAGGAGATTCAGCCCGATTATCTTTTTGCCCTGCACAACATCCCTGGTATGACCAAGCACGTGCTGTGTTCGCGGCCTGGTATCTTTGCTGCGGCCTCCAAAGGCGTGACTATCACCTTAACAGGGCATACCGCTCATGCCGCACACCCAGAACAGGGCAAAAGCCCGGCAGCAGCACTAAGCTACTTGATAGATTACTTGAGCAAACTGCCACAGCAGTCATCCGCTTTTCATGATTTTACGCTGGTCACCATCATACATGCACTGCTGGGAGAAGTTGCTTTTGGCATCACGCCCGGCTATGCCGAGCTGCGGGCTACGCTGAGAAGCTACCGGAACGAAGATATGCACACGCTCACACGTTTGGTAGCAGAAGCCGTGCAGCAGCAGGCGCAAAAATATGGATTATCCTTTACTATAGCGGAGCAGGATGTATTTACGGCTGTGGTCAACGATGCAGAAGCTCATGCATATTTGGAACAAGCTGCCCTTGCTGCTGATCTCTCACTTGAGCTGATGCCTCAGCCTATGCGCTGGTCGGAAGACTTTGGCTACTTTTCTCCGCATTGCAAAACCACTTTCTTTGGCCTGGGTGCAGGCGAAGCGCAACCCGTACTCCACCATCCGGCCTATGATTTTCCCGACGACATTATTTTGACCGGAAGCCGGATGTTTACGGAGATTGCAAGGCGTATTTTGGCGTAATAGGTTAGGCGTATAAATATGTATATACTTTAGCACAGGCCGGGCTCTTGAATACTAGGATAAGAAACGAAGTACTTATAGGCAACGCGCTTGATGACAGGAAGTACCTCCCCCCACTTCCATATATCTTGCGAGGTTCTTTTTGTACCTCACGTGGGTATATTTATATCTTGCTTGACTCTTTTTGTATCCCGTGTGGGTATTTGAAGTGCCCCCCTCCACTTCAGAATGTCATGCGAGATTCTTTTTGTATCCCGTGTGGGTATTTGAAGTACCTCCCCCCACTTCAGGATGTCACGTTTGACTCTTTTTATATCTCGCTTAACTCTTTTTGTATCTCGCTTGACTCTTTTTGTATCTCGCTCGACCCTTTTTATATCTCGCTCGACCCTTTTTATATCTCGATAGGTTCGTGTGGTATATAGTTTGCATGTTTTGATATGCTGACAGATACCATAACAATCTAACAAAGATGTTTTTGTATCAGCCAATACAAAAAACTACCCGTCAATGAGGTATTGGTAAGCAGAACTGATATAACGTACTGAAGTTTGTTTGTCTTTTGAGTTTTGAGCTTTATTATTTTTTATACCTTACGTCGGTAAATCTTTTATTGTAAGAATCTCACGAACAAAAGATAAGTAATAGTATGAAAACCACGCGGAAGACCAAAAAGAAAAGCACCAAAAAGGCCAGAGTACCTTACCACAAAAAGCCGGACAACATGACGCTGAGAGCTTGGCAACTCGCTTTGCGCAAGCAGTTTGGTCAGGACAGTACGTTTGAGATCAAAAATCTCACCGACCGGCCGGTGTACTCCGACTTCTCGGTATTCAACCCTGCTTCTGACAGTATCAACAAGGTGGCCCTCCGTAGCCATCCCAAACAGGAACAGGAAGAGAAGTATGCCAACTTCTGCACCTGCTATGATTTTAAAACCAACCACCTGGGTACCTGCAAACACATTGAGGCAGTCATCTACAAGCTATGGCGCAATACCCGCTTGCGCAAATATTTCAAAGAACCTTACCAGCCAGACTACTCCTCCGTGTATCTCACGTATCAGGGCAACAGGACAGTCAAGATGCGGGTGGGCATAGAGAAAGAAGAGTCTTTTGAAAGGCTGGCCAGCATCTATTTTGATGAAAATATGGAGCTTAAATCCAAATCCTTTGATAGTTTTGATAGGTTTTTGGAAAGGGCGCATAGCCTGAATGCTGATTTTAGATGCTATGAGGATGCCCTGGAGTTTGTCATAGGCCAGAGAGAGCAGGAGCAGCGTCACCAGCTATTGCGTGAGCGTATCAAAAACATCAAAAGTAAATATTTTGATAACCTCATCAAGGCCGAGCTTTTTCCCTACCAGCGCGAAGGTGTGTATTTTGCCGTCAAAGCAGGCCGGTGCCTGATTGCCGATGAAATGGGGCTGGGCAAAACCATCCAGGCCATTGCCGCTGCCGAGCTGATGAAAAGAGAACTTAAGATCAGCCGCGTGCTGATCATTTGCCCAACTTCGCTAAAGTACCAGTGGAAGACAGAGATAGAAAAATTCAGCGATGCTACCGCGCTGGTGGTAGAAGGTGGTCCGCAGGCAAGGGTGCCTCAATACAGCCAGGATGATAGCTTCTACAAGATTGTGGGCTACCACACCGTAGGCAACGATCTGCAACACATCAACGAGGCCGAATTTGACCTGGTGATCCTGGATGAGGCTCAGCGGATCAAGAACTGGAAAACCAAGATCTCGCAGAATATCAAAAGGGTACATTCCAACTATGCCATCGTACTGACGGGTACGCCACTGGAAAATAAGCTGGAAGAACTGTATTCTATTATCCAGTTTATCAACCCCTTTCTGCTGGGTTCTCTGTTTAGCTTTGTGCATCGCTACCAGATCACCGATGAAGAAACAGGCAAAGTGGTAGGCTACAAAAACCTCAATGAAATTGGCAAACGGCTGGCTGATGTGATGATCAGGCGTACCAAAAAGAAAGTGCTGAGCCAGTTGCCTTCCCGCCAGGACAAGAACCTGTTTGTGCCCATGACACAGCAACAGCTGGCCGTACACCAGGAATATGCCGACCTGGTGGCCCGCCTGGTGAGCAAATGGCGGCGACTGAGTTTTCTGCCGGAAAAAGACCGTCAGCGGCTTATGATCAGCCTCAACATGATGCGCATGTCGTGCAACAGCACCTACATCATCGACCAGCGCACCCGCCACGACACCAAGATCAATGAGCTGATGAACATCCTGGAAGAAATCATCATGGTGCAAAATGAAAAGGTAGTCATTTTCAGTCAGTGGGAGCGCATGACCCGCATTGTAGCTCAGGAACTGGAGGCCAGAAACATCCGGTTTGAGTACCTGCATGGCGGCATCCCCAGCATCAAACGCAAAGACCTGTACAAGAACTTCAACCACGACCCCGACACGAGCATCTTCTTATCTACCGATGCCGGCGGTGTAGGGCTTAACCTGCAGGCTGCTTCCTACATGGTTAACCTGGATATTCCCTGGAACCCGGCCACACTGGAGCAGCGCATTGCACGCATCTACCGCATGGGCCAGCGGCGCAAAGTGTCCATCATCAACCTGGTATCTACCGGCACCATAGAGCACCGGATGCTGGATGTGCTCAAGTTCAAGTCCTCTATGGCAGGCGGCGTGCTGGACGAAGGCGAAGATGCCATCTTTATGGCAGACGATAAGTTCAAAGAGTTTATGAAATCGGTAGAGAACATGGTGCCTGAACCTGAAGAAGCGGCCATTGCCACCGCAGAGATGGGGGCTGTTGCCCACGAAGAGATCATAGAACGTGAAGAGATGGCTGAGCTGACCGCCAGCACACACGAAGCCACGGCTGAGCTATTTATGGAGGAAGAAACCATGAATACCAACGGCAATGCTGCTGAGAACCCACTGGCAGAACAGGAAGACGGAGCCGCCATGATGGCCAACGGACTTAAATTCTTCAGCCAACTCAGCCAGACGCTCAAAGACAAAGACGCTACCGAAAAGATGATTGCCTCTATTACAGAAAAGGATACGGCTACCGGCAAAACATACCTGAAAATCCCGGTAGAGAACGAAAACATTATAGAAGAAGCACTGGGTGCCCTGGGTACATTGTTCAAGATGTTTCAGAAGTGATATGCTACAGCACTTGTATGAGGTTTGTGGAGACACAAACCTCGTAAAATTGAGTCAACATTTTATAGCACCAAATACCAGATACCCTACCATGCGCCGTGTGTGGAATTAGGCGATTGTGTGTCGATGCCCAACCATATCCACGGGATATCAATATTGGACAAACCCGATGATATGATACAAAACGCCACAACCAATAACGTAGAGACGTTGCATTACAACGTCTCTGCCAACAAAGTCTCTATCGGAACAACCACAATTACCCATAAAAAACCAACAAATGGCCGCCATATTGCCCTGGTCTCAGGCCCTATCCACCATCATCCGTTCCTGTAAACCAGCCGTGATCAGACACGCCCACCGATTGGATTGAATTTGAAACAGGCAGAAACAGTTCCACGATCGCATTATCCGAAACGATACAGAATACCAGCGCATATCTGATTGCATGGTTGGCAATCCCGAAAATTGGAAAGGCGATCGATGGAATGTTGATTCACAAAGAAATACGATTGATATTTCTTATGATAGTCTTTAAGTCGGTCTATTATGAGGACGTAGAGTAGCCCCGACAGGTCTACTATTACTACATTTAAAGCATCTTATTTTCTCTTATTTATACACACAAACACCTTAAAATTAGCTATTTACGAGTATTTAGTGTAAAGTGAATATATTGTAGTTACCCATATGTTTTAGTATATTTGTTTTAGTGAATGTTTTAGTAAAACAAATATGGCAACCTTCAAAGCTCTCCTCAATAACACCTTCAATAAGAAGCCCAAAGCAGATGGTACCTATTCAGTGATTATAAGAGTCACTGAAAATAGAAAGCATAAATACTTCGGCCTGTCTCATTCAGTAAAAGAAAGCCAGTGGAATTCAAATCCAAGGGTAGGTAATGACGGCATCCCTCAATACGTTAGAAAATCTCACCCTAGTCATAAAACAATCAACAAAGCTATTTATGAAAAAATTGAAGAGATGCGTGCGCAGATAAACAGCTTATCTGTAAAGACACCTGAACGCATTAAAGAAGCTATAAAAAGTGACTCCGAAGAAAATTCATTCTTAGAGTTCTTTGAGAATCGTTTAGAAGTTTTTAAAGCTGATCTTAATTGTTACCGTAAATGGAAGAGATACAATAGTGTTTTAAACAATTTGAAAAAATTCCTCAATGGCAAAGGTCTCAGCTTTGAAGAGTTAGACCATGATTTTGTAGATGCCTACCGGAAGCATAGGACCCAGCAAGGCAAAGATGTTAGCACTGACTTCAAAAAACTAAGTGCTATTCTGAATGAAGCTATTAGGAGGGATAAATATAAAAAGTTAAACTTATTTACAGCGGAAGGCAGGACGAGAGGGAAGAAAAAAAGGCGAAAACAAGCTCTAACTATCTTAGAATTTGCGCGAATAAAACAATTAGAATTACCAGAAAACAGCTTAATCTGGCATGTGCGCAATTTTTTTGTATTAAATTTCTATTTTCACGGTTCCAGAGTAGGTGATGCTCTTCAGTTGAAGCAGGGTCAGATCCAAGAGGGAAGACTATTGTACGATATGAGTAAAAATGAAAAATCCACAAGCTTCAAAATACCTGAAGCCGCTTACAAATTCTTAGACTATTATACAGATAAAGATGCTAAGCCTGATTACTTTTTATTTCCCTTTTTAAGTAATGATGTAGCCTATTCTAACAAAGAATTTTTAGACAAAAAACTGGAAGCAAAAACTGCATTGATCAACAAGTATCTTAAGAAAGTAGCAAAAAAAGCGGAAATTGATAAGACCATCACTTCACACGTAGCAAGACACACTTTTGCTTCTACGGCTAGAGACAAGATAAAAGACATCTCAAAAATACAAGTCTTTATGCGTCATTCCAGCATTAAAGAGACGCAAATATATTTGAGTGATTTAACTGATAAGAGTTTAGACGAGTCAACTGACGAAATTTTTGGATAGAAATGAGTAAAAACAAATACTTTAATTGGCGATGGGATGATGAACCTGCTACCAGTGAGTTTCAATTAGTAATAGAAAGAAAGAATAGCTATGGCAAATATGAGTATCGTAATGGTCAGTTTGTACAAATTGACCATGATGGCAAAGAGTACTTTCAAGAAGAAAAGTATTTTCTAAAAGATCGTTTTATAATATGGTACGGCTTTGCTGATTCTACTAATATTAGACCTTTTTTAGAACACAATTTAAAAAGCACTGGTCTCGATCATAAGTATTATCTGTATTTTCTCGAAGATACAATGCAAGCAATGATAAATCATAATGATTTTGAATTGAATTTTGAAGGCAAAAGGCAGATTGGCTTAAACTGGTGTGATAAAAAATTGGTTGAGTATAACCCGAACTTTCATGTTACTAAAACAGGTAATCACAAAAAAGAAAAATTAAATTTTGATAATATATTCATAAAAGCCTTCATCACCTGTAATAGGCTGTTAGAGAAGCTACAATATAACGGCTATATTGATAGCAATCTAAAGTGGAATAGAAAGAAGTGTGATTTTAAGGGATTAGTCCATTTTTTGATAATTAACAACTGGGTTCGAACGATTAAATATAAGACCCTTCAAGATATTCTTCTTAGCCATATACATACTCCCTGGGAAAAGCCACCTGATAGACCTGCGGATGCACCTGGGGAAAAAGCAATTCAGCAGTACAAATTCTTAAAAGAATAGCTCTTTTTTACTCCGAAAAGAAATGAAGATATAAAAGGAGGATTGGTTTACTTTCATTTGCCACATAACAAAAATTTATGTAAGCAGATGGAAGTAATAACCGTACAATCAGAAGTCTGGAAAAACCTTAAAGAGCAAATAGAGGTAATCCAGCAAAAAAATGAGGAGCAAATTCGTAATCAATGGGAAAATGAATGGATTGATAATGATACTTTATTAAAAAGACTTGGTATCTCCCGCAAAACCGCTCAAGCTTATCGTGATAATGGACTCATTTCCTTTAGTCAGGTAGGAAACAAAATTTACTACAGAAACGGCGATGTAGAAGAATTTTTGATGAACCATAGAATAA
Source organism: Cyclobacteriaceae bacterium (assembly GCA_958296015.1). Lineage (GTDB taxonomy): Bacteria > Bacteroidota > Bacteroidia > Cytophagales > Cyclobacteriaceae > JAJNNC01. The sequence continues at coordinate 84,163 of CATQIH010000014.1, read as the reverse complement.
AGCGGAGGGAGGTATAATGGGAAGGAACAATCATGATATTGCTCAGGAGTTATTGTATCAGCATTCATATCAGATTATCTGTGACCTATTAGGTTTTGAAGCAAAGAAAAATCATGGCTTTGTATTTTCAGATGATAGTAAAGAAGGAAACGATTATATATTCAAACATCCTGATGGCTTCTACGGAATAAAAAACTTTGCAACAGACACTTTTTATTCAGCCATTCAGGCTTATCAATTCAAAAATCAATGCGATTTTACTACAGCAATCAATGAGCTTGGTCAAAAGCATCTATTACATACAACTCCTTGCGAGGAGGAATATCCTGTTCATAACTGGAGTGCGTATAGGAGTGAAAAGAGTAACTTCAAAGTGTCTATTAAGACTGAACTTGATGACTATGATATTGCATTTTGGTCATCAATAGGAATACCAAATCTACTATTAAAAGAGCACAACGTGCACTCCCTTAATAGCTTTGAATTCTGGACTAAGGGATCTAAAGTTACAATAAGCTCGTCGGCTGAAAATCCTGTATATGCTTATAAGATAGCAGAAAATTGCTTTAAGATTTATCAACCGTTTCAAGAGAAAAAAAGAAAGTTTTTATGGTTAGGTGATCAGCCAAAAGATTTTAAAGGTTTGTTTGGAACGGAACAAATTCCGGATACTTGTCAAGTATTGATTATTTGTGAAGGATACAAAGATGCGTTAGCTATTAATGCTAATAAAGAGTTATTTGGAAGTAAAGTTTATGCGTTAGGAAAGGACAATGCTCAAGCTGACCTGGATAAAGACGGGATAGATTTTCTCAGAAGTAAAGCAGATGAAGTTGTTCTATGCATGGATAATGATGACACAGGCAAAATGGCTACAAAAAAACATAGTGCAAAATACCAGTTAAAATACATTGATCTGCCAAAGGTCTATCATTGTAAAGACATTGCAGAAATACTGATCAAATACCATGAGAAGCAAGAAGGGCTTACTTCGTCATTCTTTAAAAATTTGGTTGCCAAAGCAAAAAATAGAGAACCATATCTACCAGATTTTGATAATCTGACGAGTGTTGAAAAAGTGGATTTTAGAGCCAAACAAGTCATGAGACTATTAAAGAACAACATTTCTTTCCGAAAACCCCTATTGATGAAAGATAGTTTTGGTGTTCTTTTTCCTCATACCATTAATTTGATTCAAGGTGGAACAGGAGTACACAAAAGCAGACTAGCAGAAATGATTTGTAGTGCTCTGCTATGTCAATACCATGATAAGAACTTCCTTGGGTTTCACAAGACAGGTATCAACCCAGATGACATTTGCCTTATTCATGTGGATACTGAGCGAAACGTTAAAGATCAATATCCTTTTGCTATACAGCAAATGATTGAAAATGCCGGCTATTCCAAAGAAAATCCTCCATCAAACTTATGTATAGCACCACTGGTGGATATTAATAGAGAAGAGCGATTTTCGGTGCTTGAAGATATCATTTTAAAGAAAAAAAGTGAAACAGATAAGCATATTGTTATCGTCCTGGATGTGGTCACCGACTGCATATTAAATTTTAATGATCCAAAGGAAAGCATGAAACTGGTGGATATGATGAACAAGATGATAAATCATGATGAAGTTACCTTCATCTGTATTATTCATGAGAACTTCGGAGTAGAAAAGGCAAGAGGGCATTTAGGGTCTGAAATTTCAAACAAAAGTACAACTATCATTCAGGTTAAGAGGGAAGACAACAAAAACAACAACTCAAATGAGGATATTTTTAAAGTTCGGTTTATAAAAACTAGAATGACCAAGAAGCCAAGTGCTTATTACATCTACTATTCTCAGACAGAAAAGAGGTTGGCTGTTATAGAAGATCAGGAAATTATTCAGTCTTTAGGAAAAGAGACCAGTCTCAAAGCACCTACTGATGAAGTTTTGGAATCTCTTGCTTTGATTCTTGATCATCCTATGAATCAAGGAGAACTTATCACAGAACTTTGCAAGGTCTTTGATGTCTCTCAAAACACTATTATCAATCGTTTGAAGGATGTCAAAAATAAGGTGATAGCAAAAGATGATAAGCTGTTTGAAGTAATGGTTTCCACTAAAGGTAGGAGTACAGTATATGAACTTGTAGAAATAAAGAAAAACAACAACCAAACCAGTGTGCCTATATAGGGGCTTGGTTTATTGGTTTAATAAGAAAGGCACTATAAAAGCATTAAATAAGATTAAATTTAACGTATTGAGATATGTATTACTCTGAAGAAATAACTCCTGAAATAATACGGCGACTTACAAAAAATGAAGATACTGGAGACCTTTACAAAATTGGTACCGGCAATCGTATTGTGGTAGCAAGAAAATGCAGTCATTGCGCTAATCCTTTTTATCCAAATCGTAAAAATCAAAGATACTGTAGTTCATCTTGTAGGGTGATGGCATGCTATCAGCGGAATAGATACAGGTACAAAAGTGGAAGGTATACAAAGTCAAGTGAACATGTTCAGCTTAAACAAGATGAAAAAGCCAATGGTGAATTGATACCAATGAAAGATGTTGTTCAAGACCCCTTTAGCCTTAAAAGAAGTGGTGAAGCTGCTTTAGGAGCGGCAGCGGTAGAGGCAGCTAAATATTTCATCCACGACAAACCAATGATGGATAAAATTGACAGAATTTTGTCTCAAGTATCAGGGAACACATTTAGCAACGGTATCAGATATGTTGGTATTCAAAGTATTGGAGGTAGACCAGTGAGTGTATTCAAAGACACTCATAATATGACTATTGTTAATGATCAAACTGGAAAATGGTTTAAATTGTTGACAAGTAATCCTCCAAAATGGCAGGAGATAAAATCTCCATAATATGTCTGGAAGGGATAAAAAGCGCAAAAATTATATTAAGCATACCATTGAGAAAGCTAGAGCAACTGTAGAGGTTGTTTTAAACTGTTAATTCACTCTCTTATTATTTTTAACCAAATCTAGCCCCAAGATTACTTTTATAGAACAGCCAAAGTTATAGCCAAAAAGTATTTTACAAAGCAATGTTACCAACAAAAATGATATATCACCTATGGGAATGTTTGATTATATACGAATCAATCCACGGCTTCTACCAGTATCTCCGGAAGAGAGAAAAAAGCTTCGCCCTTCATGTTTGAGACAGTTTCAAACCAAAAGTTTTGAGAAGCTTTTGACAGTTGTTCATATTACAAATGATGGTAAATTGAGGTGGTTGAAAGTAGAGTATGAACCCATACTCAGAAACGTGAAGCAAGATGACGGAACTATGGCTTCAGAACTGTACGATTGTATACCTGGTAATCCTCATTGGATCGAAGAAACAGACTACACAGGGATTATCAACTTTTATGATGATGTAGAAAATGTATGGTATGAATTCAATGCTGTTTTTGAACATGGTAAGCTTCAGAATATTATACAAATATCTCCTGAAGCAGAGTGTTGAGTCATAATAGCAATTTTAGCAAATGCTTGAAATTTTGTTAATTATAATGATATGGAAAGTATAAGAGTAATGAAAGCCAAATATTTAAAGAACTATCAATTAGAAGTTTTTTTCAGTGATAATTCAACTAATGCAATTGACTTTGAACAGCAAATCAAAAATATCAAAGTTCCGGAATATAAGAAGTATCAAAAACTAGAGCAATTCAAGCAATTTACTGTTGAAAATGGCAACTTGGTTTGGGGCAGAGACTGGGACTTAATCTTTCCAGTACATGAGCTTCACGAAGGACAGTTAAAAATAACAAGCTCTGATAAAAACTCTAACAATGGCTAAAATTACTGTACGTGAACTCACGTTAGAAATCGTCTTTGATAGCGTTCAATATGGATGGATCAACTATGCTGTCTATTTCAAATGGAAAGACGTAAATGTGTTCAACCGAAGGGTTCTTTGGGGTGGTCCAAGACATATCAACAAGCCTGATGCGCTATGGGCTAATGATGATGACGATGAAAGAACCATTGTTAATGTCATTGAAGAAGTGCTGCAGAAAAAAGAACCTATAGCTTGGCAAACCCTGGAGCCTGATATCATTATTGCTTTCTATCCCGGAAGGTTGTTTCCTTTCATCAAGACCCATTCAGAACTACCTGTAGATCATAGTCATGAGATGCTTTCAGAATTGGTAAAGGAAGGTAAATTTGTAGAAGCAGAGGATTATCTGAAATACCAGTATCATGCTATCTCTGAAGATTACATTCAGATCATAGCCAAGGTAGATACGCATAATTTTACGCCTAACAAAGAGCGTGGTTATGGCTCAGAGGGTATCTCTTTGCATATGGTAGTAAAAGAGTGGGAGCTTTACAATTTTCTCAAAGAACTCAAACAGGAGTATCATGAGTTTGTGCTGAAACATCAAGCTGAACTCTCTGGTGAAGAAGAATAAACGTATTGGGATGTTTGGCTGACTTGGCTCTTTTGGTGGTCTACAATGCCAATGAGATTATTGCTCGTAAATCTAATTCCACGACCTGGCTATAGCTGTCATTCTTACAAATGTTGCCCAACCTGTCCACGCTATAAAAGATGTCTCTTTCGTAGTTGTATATAAAAGCTTCTTGCACTGTTTTATATCTTTTGAGTGTTTTAGGCACCAGCATAAAGGCGATCTCTGTTCCCTGGTGGCTACTTACCTCTACAAACATGACAGGCTCTTCATCACTTACTCTAAACACTACTACGTCCGGGGCTTTGCTATTGGCTTGCCCTAGGCCGTGTTGACATATGGTTATAAAATTGCGTATTTTGCCATAAAAGAATATGCGAAGATACGAATTACGGGAAGACCAATGGCATAAAATTGCCCCTCTGCTACCGGGCACAGCTTCTGACCGGGGTAGAACAGCAGATAATCATTTGTTTGTTCATGCAGTACTCTGGATCGCCCGTAGCGGTGCTCCCTGGCGAGATTTGCCCGAACGTTTTGGTGAATGGAACAGTGTATATGTACGCTTTAACCGCTGGTCTAAAAAGGGGGTATGGAAGCGCGTGTTTGAAGAATTACAAGAGCCGGATCTAGAGTGGCTTATGGCTGATAGTACTGTTATTCGTGCTCACCAACACTCGGCAGGCCAAAAAAAAGTACCAGACAAGGAGATGAAGCAATAGGCAAGAGCAAAGGGGGCAAAAGCACCAAAGTACATGCCAGTGTAGATGCATTAGGCAATCCTCGGCGGCTTATTCTAACGCCGGGACAGGCAGCAGACGTACGCACTGGGCTGGAATTGATCGAAGGTGAGGAAACTGAGGCAGTCATCGCTGATAAAGCCTATGATAGCGACGAATTCCTAGCCTTGATCGCTCAAATGGGGGCTGAGGCAGTGATTCCACCCAAGTCTAACCGAATTGACCAGCGAGAATATGACGAAAATTTATATGCTGATAGAAACAAAGTGGAACGCTTTTATAACAAATCCAAAAACTACCGACGACTGGCGACTCGCTATGAGAAAACAGCGCGTAACTTCCTGGCCTTCTGGCATATAGCTAGTTGCGTAATCCTGACATTGTAATTATATGTCAACACGGCCTAGTTCTGTTTCCGGCAAAGCTTCATAAATGCCTTTTTTCTCTAGTTCCGTATCAATGGCTACCATCAGATTCTTGAGCACCCTTTGGTGTCTTATCTCAGGCCGGGGCGACATACGCAGGCTATCCAGTGGATTTTTGGTATAAGGCCGGTCCAATTTGTTCTGTGTCTTCATTTACTGCCAAATTTTTTAATCTTAACTCTTATACACATAAAAAACGGCACTGCGCTATCAAAAGCATAAGTCAGTGTACTTCAAGCTCACTGGAAGGCTTTGCACCATGCTCTAGCAAAATAGAGTGTATAGCTTCAAGCTTTTCCAGTTCTAGGGATTCATCCAATATTAAGTGCCTCAAATCAAATTCTACTCCATCAAGTATGGTATCTCCAAAAGCTTTATCTACAACATTAGGATTAGCACCGTAGGCTAATAGCATTCTCACCACTTCGGGCTGTTTACTTAAAATTGCATGATACAATACCCTCAATCCATCGCTGCCTGTATAGTTAACATCTGCACCTGCCTCTATCAAACATTTAATCAGTGCTACATCAGGTGCTAAGCCAGCCCTATTTCTCATGATAGCCTTGGTCAACACAGATTCTTCAGTGTTATCTACGGCATTTACATTAGCACCTTGCGCAATGAGTTGTTGCACTTGGCCAATGCTAACTTTTTCAGCATGTACGACATCCAGTAATTTTTGGTCAAATATGTTCATGGCTTAGTTTTTATATAAAGGCTGCTTGCCGTATACTTCTCTATATGCTTGCAAAATGTCAGCACTACTGGCGTTTTCAGCCTCAATAAACATATCGTAATGATGAGCTTTCATGCGCTGGAAAAACAAAAGCCAAACTGGATAAGGATCAATGTAATCTTCCAGGCAAATGGCGCTATAAACATCCGAATCAACAAATTCCTTTTCATCCAGTGGATAATGCATGTTAAGCAGCTGGGCTATAAACTCTCCACCGTCTCTGCCATCTTCTAAAGCTATGATGCAACCTGAAGGGTCTTTGATGTTATTATATTCGCATAACATGTACACCAGCCTGCCTATCAACTCATATAGTTCAGCTTCGGGTTTTACCGGAAGGTTGTCTTCTTCATAATCCTGCATGTATTCCTCAAAAGTAGGAATGGTTTCTTTCTTCTTGAAAATACGGTTGGTATGCTCGCAAAAGAGTAAATTTGCTTGATAGCTCTGCTCTGGGGTAGGATGAAAGAATGCATAATAGGGTGAGGCTTCCCAACCATTGGGCGCAAGTAACTGCATGTTTTCTTCCATATCACCAATTAGTACTTTTAATAGTTCTATGGTCTTCTTTTTTGAGCAGTTCGTTTTCATTGTATCTTATGCTTTCAACCTTAACTTCTGATGTATTTATACAGCGTAGGCTTACTGATATTCATCATCTGGCAGATTTCCTTCACCGATACGCTTTTGTCATTGTAAAGCTTGATCAACCGCTTCTGCTTATCTTCAGACAATGATTTTGGTCTGCCGCCCATTTTTCCTCTGGCCCTAGCCGCTTGTAAACCTGCCATCGTTCTTTCTTTGATCAGGTTGCGTTCAAATTCTGCCAGTGCGCCAAACATATGAAAAACCAGCTTGCCGGTAGACGAACTGGTATCAATAGATTCCTGAAGACTTACCAAACCAATGCCTCTTTCTTCCAAATAGCCTGACCAACTGATGAGGTCTTTTAAGGAACGACCTAGCCGGTCCAGACGCCAGACTACCAAAGAATCTCCTTCGCGAAGTAAATCTTTGGCTTTTTCCAGCCCTGGCCTAAGTACCACTGAGCCGCTGATTTTATCTACAATGATTTTTTCGCAACCAGCTTGCCGGAGCGCATCTTCTTGAAGGTCTAAGTTCTGATCTACGGTGGAAACTCTGGCGTATCCAATTTTCATAGCTTGCAGTGTTAATCAACCCTAATTTACTAAAAATAACTTTACCTAGATTTATTAACACCATTTCTTTACTATATTAGGAGCCAAAATGAGGAGATGGGAGGGTTGCAATTCTCAGATTTGCTAGGTTAATTTAACCAACGTTTATTTAACTGTATACCTTCGTTATCAAATTGCTATTCGTACTATTAAAATCTACAAGATATTTTTTATAAATGATTTTAGACAACGAAAACGAAAATCTTAAAGTCCATGAGTGGCTTAGTAAATATACTGAAGAGGGTGAATTAGACATTGTAACAGGATACTTTACTGTTGGCGCATTGGCTTATTTATCAAAATCGGTTAATGATAAAATTAAGCAATTTCGCTTAGTGCTTGGTGATATTGTCAGTGTGGATGTGGAGGAAAACAGGCCGTTAGATCTTTTGAATGAAAATATTACTGTTGAAGCTGCTTTAGTGCTTAATAGGGTTTCGCAGGAAGCCGTTAGGTTTCTTAAACAAGATAAAGTAGTTGCAAAAACATTAGAGCCAAACTTTTGCCATGCCAAAAACTATCTTTTTAACCCTACTGAAAAGGACGATCGTAACAAATACTTCGTATCTGGTAGTTCTAATTTAACAGAAGCTGGAATTGGTTTAAAACAAACCAGTAATGTTGAGCTAAATATTGCTGAAACCGGCAACAACAACCAATATAAAGAACTTGTCAATTGGTTCGAAGCTCTTTGGACAAAACCCCAAGCACACAAGCAAAAAACAATTATTCATAAAGATGGCTCAAAAACGAAAGTTGACTTTAAAGAATATCTGATCGCTGAGATAGAGCGAATCTTTATTAAATATACGCCCAAGGAGATATACTATAAAATTCTTTTCGAACTCTTTGGCAACCAAGTTCTTGAAGAGGAAAATGACCCAGAATTCAATCGTCAGGTAGGACGGCTTGAAAACTCTGTGGTATACAACTCACTGTATGACTTTCAAAAAAAGGGTGTGCTTAGTCTGATCCGAATGCTCCAAAAATACAATGGAGCCATTCTGGCCGATGCAGTTGGGCTTGGTAAAACATGGAGTGCTTTGGCTGTGATGAAATTTTTCCAGCTTCAAGGACGGGAAATATTGCTGCTCTGCCCAAAAAAACTGGAAAACAACTGGAAACGCTATGGCAAACACCAGGAATCAAAATTTGAAAAAGACCAGTTTGACTTCTTTGTCCGATTCCACACAGATATGAGTGGAGAAAGGCTTGAAAAATACCAAGATCGAGCCGATAAATTTTTCACGAATGATAGGCCAAAACTGATAGTCATTGACGAAAGCCACAACCTAAGAAATGACAAATCTAACCGATATAAATTTTTGATGGAGTTTATACTCCAACCTAATGAAGACATTAAAGTGCTGCTACTTTCAGCCACACCTATTAACAACGCTCTTAATGATATCCGAAACCAATTCAAATTGATGGTGCAAGGCAACGTGCATGGATATGAAGAAACTTTAGGTGTTCGGAATATTGATTATTCTTTTAGGACCGCACAAAAAGCCTTTAACGAATGGCGAGATGAAGCTACCCCCAAAATTTCAGACTTCATTAAAAAACTCCCTGCCAATTTCTTTACTTTGACTGATGCTCTGACTGTTGCTAGGACAAGAAAAATGATTGAAGGACAGGAAACAGACCTTGTATTCCCCAAAAAGGAGAAGCCAATCAATCTTTTTGTAACTCCGCATGAATTGGGAAACTTTGAGACGTTTGAAGAGTTGTTTGACCATTTTCCAACTAACCTCTCTGGCTATCAACCTTCATTTTATTTAGAAGAAAAAACAGATGAACTAGATATTCTTCATGATGAAAGACAAAGAGATCGTTTTCTTGTAAAGATGATGTACATATTAATGGTGAAAAGACTGGAGTCTTCATGGTTATCTTTTTACTCAACTGTAGAAAAAATCAAAAATCATCATCAAAATGCTTTGGATCGTATTAAAGCGTATTTAGAAGATAAGAAAAACCTAGCTGTAGAAGACAATGAAACAGATTTGTTTGAAGATGATGAGATGGAAACAACCTATGAGGAGTTTACGCTAGGTAAGAAAAGAAAAATCAGGCTTGCTGATATCGATGCCGCTGGCAACCTGGAGCATTACAAGAAAGACTTAAAAAAAGACCTGGACGCATTGGATCATCTTTTCATCAACCTTCAAAAGTTCCAGTCTCGCATTGAGAAAGAAATTGTTCAGCAAAAAAATTATAAATCCTCCGACAATAAGTTAGAAACGCTTATCAAGCAAATTGAGGCAAAACGAAGGGTAGGGGCCAATGATAATAATCAAAAAGTTATCATTTTTACCGTATACCGTGATACCGCTCAATACCTTTTTGACCAGCTAAAGGCAAGGGGTTTTGATCGAATAGCTATGGTTTCCGGCAGTGGTTCTAAAGTTTCTGATTCAGAGGAAGAAACTATGCTCTTTGAGCCTATCCTTGAGCGCTTTGCTCCTTTTACCAAACTGTTTAAAGAAAAGGAATGGGACTTTGAAATGCGAGAAGGCTCCCTAAAAGAATACCAAAATTGGATGCATTGGATTGCCGAAAATCATCTAAAAACTTATCAAAAGCTTCAAAACCCTATTGATATTTTGATTGCTACAGATGCATTAAGTGAAGGCCAGAACTTACAGGATGCGGATATGGTCATCAACTACGACATTCACTGGAATCCGGTGCGTATCATCCAACGCATGGGGCGTATTGACCGACTCGGCTCTCCCAATGAAAGAATTTTTGGTATTAATTTCTGGCCTTCCAATAATATCAACAGCTACCTGGACTTGCAAGGAAGAATTGAGCAACGTATGGCAGCTATGAAGTTAGCAGGCTCTGAAGTGCACTTAGATTTTTCTGATACCTTCAAGGAAATGGCAGAAGATGAAAACTTGGAAAACCGCTTGAAGGCCCGCATGATGGAGCAAATGCAAACTACCTGGGAGGATATTGAGGTAAGCGATCAAGGGCTTGGCTTTGATGACCTTTCACTGGAACGATATCGGCAAGATCTGCTGGAAGAATTTAATAAGGATAAAGCTAGATACCAGCGAATGCCGAAAGGGGTGTACTCGGGTTTTAAAGCAACATCTGACGTTTGCCCGGAAAATGGCATCATTGCTTTACTTGGTTACCCAGCAAAGCCTGAAAAAGCCAAAGAACACCAATACAAAGTGTTCGATCTCATCTATATCAATCATGATGGTAAACAGGTGATGCTCAACCAAAAAGAGGTACTGGATGCTATCACCTTTCATAAAGACCAAGCCAGGTATGTACCCGATGCTGTTGATAAGGGAGAGGAGGCTGCCATACAAAAATTAGTAAATGCGCTAAAATCGTTTTTGGATAGCCAAGCCGCTGAGGTTGCTGAGCAAGAAGATGGTAGTACCAAAAAAGTAATGGGTAAAGAAGCCAAAGATGTCCTGGCAAAACTCCGCAGAGGCGACAAAAGCGCAGTGGAGCGGGTAAAACAGAACGTTAATGTGAATGAAAAATATCAATTACAGAATTTTGACCTGGTAACCTGGTTCGTAGTAACCTCCGGAGCATCAACCAAATAAAATGAAAGACTTCAACCAACTTACATCTACCATTGAGCAAGTGCATAATCACTTGCAAGCCAAAGCTGCTAGTGCAATTAACCAGGCTTTGACCATTCGTAACTGGTTAATTGGCCTTTATATTGTTGAGTTTGAGCAGGCAGGTGAAGACAGAGCTAAATATGGTGCTGGTTTGTTAAATGCCATCGCCAGTCAGACAAAAATTAAAGGGTTGAGTGCTCCGGAGTTATCCAGGTGCAGGCAATTTTATCAATGTTATCCTCAGATTCTTGGGACACTGTCCCAAAATTTCAGTAATCAAATTCCCGAAGCAGTTCTTAAAACATTGTCTCAAAAAAGTCAGAAGCCTTCTGACCAATTTAAGAACTCTGAAAAAGTGGGAACAGTGTCCCCACAATCCCAAGAGCAACTTCAGGTACCAAGTGATAAAATTATCACAAAACTATCTTTCTCACACTTGGCTGAATTAATCAAAATTGACAGCCCACTCAAACGAACCTTTTACGAAATTGAATGTATCAAAGGTACCTGGAGCGTGAGAGAACTCAAACGGCAGATCAACAGCCAATATTTTGAACGTAGTGGGCTTTCGGCAAGACCTGAAGCTCTGGCTGCCCTGGTGCAACAAAAGGCTTCTCCGCAAGCTCCGGCAGATATTATTAAAAACATGTATGCCTTTGAGTTTTTAGACTTAAAAACCAAAGAGTTGGTAGAAGAATCTGATCTAGAAACGGCTTTGCTAGATCATCTGCAACAGTTTATCATTGAACTGGGTAACGGTTTTTGCTTTGAAGCGCGCCAAAAACGAATTCTAATTGGTCAAACTTACTACTTTATTGATCTACTGTTTTATCACCGCATTTTGAAATGCCATGTGCTGCTGGAACTGAAAATTGGTGCTTTTGAGCATGGTGATATAGGGCAATTGAATACATATCTCAACTATTTTAAACAAGAGATCATCGAGGAAAACGATAACCCACCAGTCGGAATTTTACTGGTAGCAGAAAAAGATCATGCCCTGGTGAAATACGCCACTGCCGGTATGAACGAAAATCTTTTTGTGCAACAGTATTTGCTCAAACTGCCGAGTACTGAGCAATTGCAACAATACATGGAAAAAGAATTAAAAGACCTCAGATAAATGAAGCTTTCCTTATTTAAAGAGATAGCATTCTTGCCCGCTGTCAAATCACTCTTTAACGAGCTGAATGTGCCGGTAAACTATGTAGCGGATGAACCTACTACTGCAAAGGAAATCCTGAAAGACACTTACAAAGATACCTCAGCTTTTCAGTTGATAGATGATGTCTATTTTGTAGGTATGGTAGATAATGCCGCTTTTGAAGGCAATAAAAGCCTTGAAATAGAAAAAATAAAATCAGATTATGACGGCATTCTTATTTTTGGGATTACACTTCACCAACGAGAAAATAATCTATTACCTACACGTTCGCAACTAGCTGAAATATCGCGGGCTTTCAACCGTGAGTTTTATTATACCCCGGTTGTCTTGGTCTTTAAATACGGAAACGACAAAGTTCCTTATCTTGCTTTTGCCAATACAGAACGTTTGCCATACAAACAGGCATGGCGGGAAGGCGAAAAAGTAGGTAGGGTATCCTTGCTAAGAGATATTGATATTCAAAAGCCACACAGAGGGCATGAGGATATTGTTAACCAACTTAGAATTCCTGTTTCAGGAACGAAAGTAGTTGACTCGTTTGCTAAACTATATGCTTATTGGCAAGAGGTATTCAGCGTAAGTGTACTGAACAAGAAGTTTTATCAGGAATTGTCCAACTGGTACTTCTGGGCTATCAATCACGTTACCTTTCCGTCCAAACCGACACCGGAACTGGCTCACCAAAAGGGAGCAGTACTGGAAGACCTGATCAAAGAGCACAATGCTACCAATGTGATCCGGCTGTTAACCAGGCTTTTGTTCACCTGGTTCATCAAAGAGAAAAAATTAATCCCCGAAGAACTCTTTGATTTAGATGCGTTGCAAAAGAACATTCTTAATGAAATATCGCCTTACCATGAAGTAGGCATGTTTGCAGAAGCCAACAAGGACAGTGTGTATTATAAAGCTATCCTGCAAAATTTGTTTTTTGCTTCGCTAAACTGTCCGATTGAAGCCGATAGCGTAGATAAGCGTACCCGGGGATTTAGAGGTGATGGATACGGAACACATAGAGGTATTGATTATCTGATGCGCTACAAAAAGTACTTCAAAGACCCAGATGCCTTTCTGGGAATGATGAATGAAACTGTTCCATTCCTGAACGGTGGTTTGTTTGAATGCCTGGACGATAAATACCAAAACCTATACATTGATGGCTTTTCTGATCAAATGACCAAAGAGGAGCAATTAATTGTGCCGGATTACCTCTTTTTTGGCATAGAAGAACAGGTAGATTTAAGCAACGAATATGGAGTGAACAATAGCGGCACTAAAAAAGCTGCTGTAAAAGGACTGATCAATATCCTGAAATCCTACAAGTTTACCATTACCGAAAATACCCCTGTTGAAGAGGATGTGGCCCTGGACCCGGAATTGTTAGGCAAGGTCTTTGAAAACTTATTAGCAAGCTACAATCCCGAAACCAAGTCTACTGCCCGAAAACAAACAGGTTCTTTTTATACCCCGAGAGAGATTGTAAGCTATATGGTGGACGAAAGCCTGATTGCTTACCTGAAGAACGCCATAAGCTGGAAGCTGGAAGAAAAAGAACTGGACGAAAAGCTTCATCATCTCATATCTTATGACCCTGGCAATCCATTTGAGGAAGATGAGCAGCTTGTGAAAGACATTGTGTCTGCCATTGACCAGTGCAAAATACTAGACCCTGCCTGCGGCTCCGGTGCATTTCCGATGGGTGTTTTGCAAAAGATGGTGCACATCCTGCAAAAGCTCGATCCGGAGAATAAACTTTGGAAAGCAGTACAACGACAAAAAGTCCAGAAGGAGACGGAAGAAGTTTTTGAGATGGAAGACAAAAAAGAGCGGGAAGAGAAACTGATTGAAATTAACAACGCTTTTGACCAAAACATCAATGACCCGGACTATGCCCGTAAACTTTATCTGATAGAAAACTGCATTTACGGTGTAGACATCCAGCCAATAGCCACCCAGATAGCCAAACTGCGCTTCTTTATCTCTTTGGTAGTAGACCAAAAGAAAAATGAAGATAAGCCTAACTTCGGCATTCGAGCACTGCCCAACCTGGAAACCAGATTTGTAACGGCTAATACGCTGATTGGCATTGAAAAACCGAAAGATCAACTCAGCTTTTATGATTCTCCCGAAAGGAAAGCTTTGGAAACCGAACTGAAAAAAGTGCGCCACAAACTCTTTAGTGTGCGCACCAAAGATACCAAGCTGAAATACCGCCAAAAGGACAAAGAACTGCGCAATGCCATTGCTGAAGAACTCAAACGCAGCGGTTGGCAAAACGATAACGCTGAAAAACTGGCAAGCTGGGACCCTTACGAACAAAATGCCTCTTCTTCTTTCTTTGACCCGGAATGGATGTTTGACGTATCAGACGGCTTTAACGTGGTAATTGGGAATCCGCCTTATATTCTAATTCAGAATATTCCAAATCTTTCAGAGTTTGAACGTAAAAGGTATTTAAATTACAAAAGTGCTCAATATAAAATTGATCTTTATCATTTATTTATTGAACAAGGAATAGGTTTGCTTTCAGAGCGAGGCGTTATAAGCTACATTACACCAAATACATTTATAAAAAACAAGCATAATAATCTATTAAGAGAAATCATTTACAGAAATTGTTCTATTGAATCATCTGTACTTTTCTATAATCAAGTCTTTGAAAGTGTATCTGTTGACAATTTGATTTTTGTTTTTACTAAAAGCAAAGTAAAAAGCTTCTCAAAAGTTTTTGAAATAAGGAAGTCAATTGAAGACATTTCAACCCCTATCAGGACATTTGATCAAAAGAAAATATCAGGGCCAGCATATGTTTTCAATTTTGACCTTGATCTTAAAAAGGAGCTAATTTTAAGCAAAATTGAGAATGAATCTCATGAACTGAAAAAATTTGCTAGAGCATATTTTGGCATACAAACGTTTGATAGACCTCTATATGTATCTAATTTCCTTAAAGACAAAAACTGGAAACCTGTTATAGATGGAGGAAACGTTTTTCGTTATGGATTAAAAGAACACACAGAATATGTGGAATTTTTGTCGGGTGCGATAAAAAGTGGTGGAAATCCTGATGTTTATCAGAAAAAAAGAATTGTTGTAAGGCAAATTGGAAAATACCCAGAAGGCACCTTTTGCCCACCGGGTCTTTATACTCTAAATACAATCTATAATATTTTTCTAACCAATGATGATATAGATTTGATGTTTTTACTGGCTCAAATTAATTCTCCAGTAATAAGATATCATTGGCTAACTACTAACTATGACAACAAAGAAACATTTCCAAAGATAAAAAAAGCACCTCTTGAATCAATTCCTGTTAAAATGTCAAAAAATTATGAGAAAATTGTTTCTACTCTTGTTCAATCAGCTATGATATCAGAAGGTGAAGTAAAACTTGTAATTACTAATGTAATAGATGCTCTTATATTTAATCTATACTTCCCCGACCACATGAAAGAGCGGGACATCGATGTATTGGCGTTTGTAGAGCAAGATACAGCAGCAGTAATGCAAGGCCGGAAATTTGAGAAACTGACTGATGAAGAAAAAGAAAAGGTCGTAGAACAATTGCACCAGAAATGGTCACGCCCGGATAACGAGGTGCGTAACCGTATCAAGCTCTTTGCAGTGAGAAGTCCAGAGATTCTTAAACCTATTCTGGAGAGTTAAAAAAAGAATCTAGAATATTAAAATCTATACGTAGACCTATGCTCAAATCATATACTGAATCTTGCCCTGATTTATGCTTTGTTCTTGTTCAGGTGTTTTATTTCTGATAAATGAAGGACGGAAGAATTAGAATATTCAATCAAATTTTCTTTATAAATTGGAAGCTGTGACGCAACAGCAAGTAAGTGATCATTAAGAACGCTGATATTCTTTGTAGCAATTTTAGGCCGATATAAATCTATGTTTTTTTCTTTTGTTGGAGGCTTGGCATTTTGATAAACTAATCCATAGCCTTTGGACCCAGAGATGATAGGATCAGAAACAACAAAAGTACATGTACATCCTAATTTGCTAAACTGCTCCATTAAGTTTGCTGCTTTACTTTGTGAAGGGCCTATAAATATAATATGAAAAGAGCGTTTTGTGCCTTTAATAATTTCAACCAATTGACTTACATACCTATTATACTCAGCATTTACCTGCCTTGTACAAGTTAAGTCCCTAGAGAGAAATTTTATTGACTCATTCTTGGACAACCAATCAATCCAGATTTTAACATCGTGTTCATTTCGGCAATAAACATTAGGTACTGGTATTAAATCTCTTTCTGCAAGTTCTTGCATAACCCGATGATGGCGTCGAAGCATCGTAACGCGATGAGATTCAGGTATATTCCGTTTATCTTTCGTAATGTCATTGACAGAAAAAGTCGGTCCTGTAACAGCACTAACATTACTCATCTTCATTGTATTGTAAACATTATGGCGATTAGAACCCCAAAAACGTTCAAGATCGTTGTCATTGCCATTTAGTACTGCAAGAAGTTTTGTATTTTTGTGTACTCTGGCAGCTTTGCGTACTGCTATTGCCCATTCCGTATCATCTGAATGAGCGAATGGATTTTTGAAAATTGATAAAGTTTTTTCAATATCAATCGCGGCCCATCTCACATTTAACTGGAAACCTTCAGGTAATACATAGGTTTTTGAAGGAATAATAAGGGGTAACGGTTGATATAAGGCATCCTGGTTGAATTGAACATCATTCAGATCTCTCCCGGTATAGTGGTGGATAGCAAAAGAATCTCTGACTCCTTGTTTATTGACATACCGCTCTCGGCAGATATATCTACAATTGGCACAATCATATCGTTTCTTTTTCTCAATTTTCTCATCAAGCTGGAAACAACTGCATGGTGCTGTTACACCGCCACCACAAGCTTTGTATAGCTGGCAAGCGGTACATTTTGCATCAAATATATTTACTTGCCTATTAGGAATGTTTGTTGGAATCATAAAAGGAGTCTTACTTCAGCTATATCAATATTCAAAACGTACCCTCTCTTGAAATTCGCCTCATTTACTTTGTGTTCTATTTCTTGAGGTATATCTCCCAGTCTGCCCGCAGCTACATGTACCGAAAATCCCTTGAGCCAAACTTGATCGTTTGTTTTTGCAACAGCCTGAATATTAACATCCACATTGGTTAGCAAGATATCTAAGTGATTATCTGATGAACCATTTTCATCAATGTTTGTAACTTCACTTTTTACTGCCTGCATATCGTCAGGAGTACCACTAACTGCTATCTTCTTGTTTGTGTTTTTTAGTTTTCCTTTTGTGCTCTGTCCCATATAATAATTTGAGGTTGAATTTCAACTGCAATATAGTTGATGTTGGGATTCAATGTCAACTTTTAATACAAAAAATTTTTAAAAAAGCTCTTGCTGTCCTCCAAATTCATGTTTACTCTTAAATATATCCTTTGACCCTTCAGGAATATAGATCAGTTCTAAACGTTTTAGGCGATTGGTCAAATTTGATATAGTTACCTGGGCTTTTTCTGCTAATGCATATAAATCAGCCCATTTTGTAAAGTCATAATCCTTTTTTGCTTCAAGTAGTAACCATTTGGGCATCAACAAAGCTGCTTGATATCTGTCTACAGCATTTCTAACTTCGGGAGAATCTTGTCCGGCAATTAATTTATTAAATTCTTGATATACCTTATCGTCTACTGCTGCTAACTTAATGACTTCAATAAGACGGTTTGATTTTTTTGAATGGCGATAAGCAGTACTGGCCTTTATTTGAAATCCTGGGAAGCAGGGGTTTCCTAATAATGAACGGTCAATATCAACATCCCAATGGCCTACTTCATGAGCAATAGTACTTCGCTCAAGTCCAGGTTTTTCTTCAAACAACTTCATGTGTTTTTCATTGATCATCACTTTACGCTCTTCTGGAAGAAGCCCTCCTAGAATTTGCTCTCCGTTAAATTCTTCAATCTCATCGTAATCTAAAACTAGATCAAAAACCTGTTCTACAATTGATTCAAGCGGAATAGGAAATGTTATACGCTTCCCTTGTATCTTTTCCAGCTCCCTTATACGCTGTTCTGTAATATTCTCAATAGTTTGGTTTGATAAAAATTTTAGTGAATATCTATTCATTTATCTAGGTTTTTAAGTAGTTTATCAATAGTAGCATCATCAAGAGAGGCAAATTTTCTAAAGGCATCTGGTCTCTCAATCATCCTTTTTTTCATTGCGTCAGGAACCTTTTGAGCTAAAAGCAGTAATTCATCTATGTTTGCGTCCAGCTCTCTAGCAAGCTTTATAATAGTATCTTCACTGGGAAAATGTACATCTTTTAATTTATCATTCTCAATTTTGCTGAGGTATGTAAAGTTAATATCAATTTTTCCAGCCAGCTCTCTCTGTGTTAATCCCTTCTTAATACGCAAATCTCGGATAATCGCTCCAAATGTCATTGTAGTGTGTAGTTTTAATTACAAATACAAATGTATTGATGTTGGGATTCAATCACAACAAACCGAGTAACTATATTGTGCTTAGAATTTATAAAGAGGTACAGGAAGCGATAGAACTTTAATAAAATTAATCTCTATAAAATATTTTGTTTTAGTATTGTTTTAGTCTAAAAATAAAAATCCTCATAATCCACTGATTTTCAGTACATTATGAGGAAGCAAAGTAGCCCCGACAGGAATCGAACCTGTATCTAAAGTTTAGGAAACTTCTATTCTATCCATTGAACTACGGGGCCAGCATGGTGCAACCAAAGAAATTATCAAAATGGCAGGCTGTTAAGATATGCTGCTGATTAGGATTTGACAAAATGTCCTTTGTCTGCAATTTTTGCAAAAGTACGTTTTTTAGTCTCGCTTTTCAAATGCTTTGCCAAACATTTGCCTATAGAAATGCTCACTTCTTGAACAATGGCTACACCGGATTGTTTGCATGATACATCGAGAACACTAGCTCTATGACTGTTGAGGAAAACACTATCGTGACCATAGGTTATGAACTGAGAGAGGGAAATATGACCGGGCAACTGCTGGAAGTCATGGACCTGGCGCACCCTTTTATCTTCTTTTATAAGTCTGATTATATTCTGGACGCATTTCAGGAAAATTTACGGGGTCTGTGTGCCGGAGATACTTTTGCGTTTGTCATTCCCGAGGCGCAGGCGTATGGGGCACATAAAGCCTCTGAGGTTGCCACCATCCCGATAGAGCGGTTTGTTGTAGATGACGAACTGGCCGATTCTATCCGCGATGTGGGCCAGTATGTGGCTGTTACCGATGATCAGGGACGCCAGCATTCAGGAAAAGTTATAGAAAAAACCGCCACTCATCTGAAGGTAGACCTAAACCACGCGATGGCTGGCAAAGACCTGCACTTCAAAGGACGTATCTTGCAGGTGCGCAGAGCCTCTGTCGATGAGATCATACAGCAACGCTACATCATGCCTGATGGTATCCGGTTTTGAAAGCAAGCATATGGCCTTTACATTTGCAGCAAAAACGATTGTAAAGGACTATGAAACACTTTTTCCAGCTATTTTTATTGTTATTTTTTTGCCAGTATGCCAACGCCCAGATTCTGAACATAGAAAAAAACAGGGTGAAGGGCGACTCTTCCAACTATTTTGTAGGCAACCTGGGCATTACTTTTAGTGCCAACAACCAGAGCGTGGATGAGCAGGGAAATGCGGTATCTTTTGTAGGCATTAGTGCCAACTCCAACACAGGATATATCTCCACCCATCATTCGTTTCTGCTGATCGGCAGTTTCATCTACAATGCCAGTACCGATAATACCATCAACAGTGCAGGCTTCGGACATTTTCGCATCAATTTTATGAGAAAGAAAAAGCTTTCTTACGAAACATTCACGCAGCTTCAGTACGACCAGGGAAGAGGGATGCAAAACCGGTGGATTATCGGCGGCGGCATCCGCTACCGGGTGTATAATAATAAAAAATCTAGCCTATATTTTGGCATCGGAGCGATGCATGAAGAAGAAAACTGGCAGTACCCAGGCAACGAAACGCGCACTGCCAACATCAGTATTATAAAGTCTACCAACTACGTGTCATACAAATCACAGCTTAGCGAAAGTATCTGGTTCAACCTGATCAGCTATTACCAAACTGGCTACGACACAAATTATGACTATTTTCGCCATAGGCTCAGTGCGGATATGGGCCTGATCATCAAGGTTTTCAAGCGGCTCTCGCTCAATACCAACTTCAGTGGCACTTACGAAAACCGGCCCATCGTGCCCATCAACAAGTTTGTATATTCGGTGACCAACGGGTTTTTGCTGAGTTTTTAGTGCGTTGTAGTAATCAATAATACAACTGCGGCTTTTTGTAGTTAGGATAAATGGTGAAATATTTATCCGCTACTTTGTCGTAGAGCATATCTTTAAGCTTATTAAGGTTGATCTTTTCGGCAGCAGAAATAAACACACTTTCATGCTTGCCGTTGCCCATGTAAGTCTCTTCCAACTGTTCCAGCGTCAGGGGCGGGTGATAATCTACTTCTTCCACTTCTTCTTCCCATAGCTCCTCCTCCGGATCGTGACTGTTGACTGGTGCATCATGACCATTCTGATGCTGTGCCAGCTGATCTATCTTGTTAAAAACCATCAGTGTGGGCTTATCGGCTGCGCCCATCTCTGCCAGTGTACTGTTGACTACACCAATCTGCTCTTCAAAAGACGCGTGTGACACGTCTACCACATGCAGCAGGATGTCTGCCTCGCGGATCTCATCCAGCGTAGACTTAAAACATTCTATCAGGGCATGAGGTAATTTGCGGATAAACCCAACAGTATCTGTCAGCAAAAAAGGAATCTGGTTGATTACCACTTTGCGCACCGTAGAGTCAACCGTAGCAAAAAGCTTGTTCTCAGCAAACACATCGGATTTAGACAGCAGCTGCATCAGCGTAGATTTACCTACGTTGGTGTAACCTACCAGTGCCACGCGCACCACTTTCTGCCGGGCTTTGCGCCGGGTAGCACTTTGCTTGTCTATCTTCTCCAGCTTGGTGTTGAGCAATGCAATCTTATCCCGTACAATACGGCGGTCAGTCTCCAGTTCTTTTTCACCGGGACCTCTCATACCAATACCACCTTTTTGTTTGGAAAGGTGAGACCACATTCTGGTAAGCCTGGGAAGCAGGTATTGGTATTGTGCCAGTTCCACCTGCGTTTTGGCTTGGGCCGTCTGGGCACGCAAAGAAAATATATTGAGAATCAGTAAGCTACGGTCCAGAATTTTGACTTGTAGCTCCCGCTCCAGGTTGCGCACCTGCGAAGGGGTCAGGTCGTCATCAAAAATGACCATATCCACTTCATACTCTTTAACGTATTGATGGATTTCGTTGAGCTTGCCTTTGCCTACAAAATAACCTACATCAGGCTTGTCAAGCTTCTGTGTGAACCGTTCTAGAGTGATGGCACCGGAAGTTTCGGCCAGAAAAGCCAGCTCATCCAGATACTCTTTCACCTGCAAAACAGATTGAGATTGATTGATCACTGCTACCAGTACTGCCGTTTCTTTTTGAGCAGCCGTTGAAAAAGTTTTTGTCATTCAGTTTTGTTTATCTCCTAATAGTAGAAAAATATTATAAAAGATAAAGTTCAAAACTGACAATATTTTGTCGGCGCGTGTATACAATAATTGCAGACTAAGGCTCTATATAAAGTAGGTTGTTTTGGCGAATAAAAGCTTCCTGCCCATCATCGCGCCTTATTTTTGTCCAGACATCCTGCTGCCCGGCAACCTTCACTCTGTCGCCTTTGTTGCTTACTGCTATCACTTTGGCACCTGCGGAAGGGCCATCCATGATGTAGGCATTGTCGGCAGTGATGATGGCGCGCTTGACGCTAAAACTATAATTGGTAACCACAAATAGGCAGGCTAGCAGCAGCACATACGCAACACCCAAGCCATAAGGTCTTCCGGGACTGGTTTTTTTGCTAAAGGCCGTATAGAGCAGCCCGCCCAGGGCCAGTATCAGCAGGCCATACAATATAGGATACCGGTATTGCCGAAACACATTCAGAAAAATGTCATAATCGTCGTATTGGTAGCCCTGTAGATTATATTTCTGTGAGAGTTGCTGCATCTTCTCTATCGCTTTTTCGTCGGATGTTTGCAGGTAGTATTCGTTCAGAAAATACAGTGTCTGGCTATAGGCACCCAACCCTTCCTGAATAAAGGCCATTTTGAGCAGCATCGACGGGGTAAACATCTGCGACTTACGGTATAGCTGTTCGTATAGCTGAAACGACTCGGTGTAGTGCCTGTCAGCATACAAAGAATCTGCTTTTTGCAGGATTGCAGCGTTGTCTGTTTGTGCCAATGCCCAGTGTATAGGTAATAGGCAGACGGCGCAGAACAAAACAACATTTTTATAGATTAGGTTTTGGATTTTCATAAAAGCCTCTTACTTTTGCAACGCAATTAAGGGAAACAGCCCTATAAATGCAAATTTTCACGAGAATCTGTAGCTCAGCTGGTAGAGCAACGCCCTTTTAAGGCGTGGGTCCTGGGTTCGAATCCCAGCGGGTTCACTAATCTTTAACAGTATATAGCCTTAGCTTATTGAAAGCTAAGGCTTTTTTTATGCCTATACCGTTTCTAACGATGCCTGTTGCTTGTTCTGTTAAATAATTATACCTGATAGGGTATATGTATTGTGTTTTAATATATTTTATACCCAAAAAGGTATAATACCACATAAGACGTTATATTTATACCTCAGGAGGTATAATAGATGAATAAGCAAACGGATATATTGTCTTCATTTTTAAAGAACCGGAGGAAGAAATTAAAACTTACCCAACCGCAACTAGCGCAAAAGGCAGGTGTTGGCCTAAGATTTATCAGAGACATGGAGCAGGGAAAAGAGACGCTAAGAATGGATAAAGTCAACCAGGTATTAAAACTGTTCGGACAAGAGTTGGGTCCTATTCCCATCAATAGAGATAAATTGCTACATGAGAAAAGCTAAAGTTTATATGCATGACCTGTTGGCCGGAGAATTAGTAGAAGACGAAAATGGTTATACTTTTTCTTATAACCAGAGTTATCTGGCATTAGCAGACAGTCCGGCTATTAGTTTGACACTGACTAAAACAGATAAACCTTATCAAAACAATGTGCTGTTTCCCTTCTTTGATGGACTGCTTCCTGAAGGGTGGTTGCTGGAGATCGCTGAAAAAAACTGGAAGTTGGATGCACGGGATAGGATGGGGTTATTATTAGTCTGCTGCAAGGACTGTATCGGTGCAGTGAGTGTAGAAGAAGATCAATAAAACAAATGCGATGGCTGAAAGACGATGTTTGTATTGCTATGAGAGTTTAGAAAATACTGAAGGAGAATATCATTCTGCTTGTAGCAGAAAAATCTTCGGAAAACCTATGCCTCCCATACTTCCTTATACAGAAGAACAAATGTTAGAATTGGCCGAGAGAGTTATCAAAAGCCAATCTAGTGTTACTGGTGTGCAGCCAAAGTTATCTCTGGAAATAGAAAAGTTGCCTAAAGACAGCATTCCGCAGAAATTCACCATTGTAGGGTTGTGGGGAAAGTATATTCTAAAACCGCCTACTCAGCAGTATCACTATTTACCAGAACTAGAAGATCTTACCATGCACATGGCAGAGTTAGCGGGTATAGCCACCGTACCACATAGCTTAATCAGATTACAATCAGGAGAATTAGCTTATATTACCAAACGAGTTGACAGAACAAAGAACCGAAAAATTCATATGGAAGATATGTGTCAACTGACAGAAAAGTTGACCGAGCAAAAATACAAAGGTTCTTACGAGCAAATCGGGAAAGCCATCATCCAATATGCTGAAAACCCTTTGCTGGACATCATCAACTACTTTGAGCAAGTCATATTTTCATTTTTGACAGGTAATGCTGATATGCATCTCAAAAACTTTTCATTGATCAACCAGCCAGGTATAGGCTATGCCCTCTGTCCTGCCTATGATATGGTTGCCTCTGCGCTGGTCGTGGAAGGAGATACAGAAGAACTTGCCTTAAGTCTGAACGGAAAAAAGCGGAAGATCAAAAGAAAAGATTTTCTGGAAGCCATGAACAGGTTTGATATTGATGACAAATCTATTGATAACATCTTCGCCAAGTTTCAAAGGTCATTAAACAAATGGCCTAACTTTATTGATGCCAGTTTCATCCCAGAGAATATAAAAATAATGTATCAGGAGTTAATCAGGCATAAGGCTGCTCAGATACAATTGGTATGAACCGGTTGATTGAAAAGTAAACTCACTGTTATCTCATTACGAAAACCAGACCAGTTTGCCCTGATAGGTTTTCCATTGTTGTCGACGAGTTTAGCCTTTGTATTCTCTGCAAGCCGAAGGCCGCCCCCAAAATTTAATGCTGCGCCCAAACGAGTACCAACATGTAGAAAAGGTAATATCTTAAATTTAGTCTCTATAAAAGGTTCTAACAAAAAACTGAATGAATATAAATCTACACTCAATAAATCTGATTCCTTGCCAACAATAATATAGTTCTTTATGTTGCCATAGGTAAAGCATAAGCTACCTGCTAAAATGCCTTTTAGTATAAATTTTTGTTTATTGACAAAATCCGTACGTGCAAACGTGCCTAAATTATGAGCACTCATAGTTATGTCAAAACCAGCTTCTCCAGAATAATCTTTATAGTGTGCCCGCCCCCCGGTAGAATGATAGCTATAGCGAATACCAGTTTCAAATTCTTCAAAAGTAAGGTGGTGAAGTGCTCCTACATATAATTGATTAGGAAAACGCTCTGTAATACGCAGCGGTATCACCCCAGAGGCATCTAATTGTGTCTTTAGATTTACTTTTAAATCAGTCATATCATAAGAACCATATCCTACAAAAGTTTCTATACCCCCAGATTGGCCTTTTGCTTTTGTAAAGACAAAGGCAGAGAGCAAAATGAAATAAACATAATTTCGCATAGTTAATCGAGCTTAAGGTCTAATTTGTATTTAAAAGCATACAGATGGCCATTGTATAAGCTAAAAGCATAGGTGTATGCTCTCGCCAAGATGTCCCTCAATACTGATCCGGTAGCTGGATCAATCACAACATAATGATCAGTTTGTTCGCCTCCAATATAACCTGTGATCGGATCGTATGTAGCATTTTGAAAATAAGTAGCATCCACAGGATGAATAGTTGATTTTCCTGAAGTCATATCATACATCTCTACATTATCTTGATGAAGCATAATAAGATGGTTCTTGTGTGCCGTATCAAAGAATGCAGCATTTGTAACATCTTTAAAAATCTTCGTCTGTTGAATCACCCCGTTCAAGAGCGTGTAAAGCTCCGTTCTAAAAGTATACTGTATTGCCAGGTATTTTCCATCAGGTGTTTGTCGGGTTGCATGTAATTCTTCATAACCTCCTAATGTCAGTTCAGAAACCGTCTTTTTTTTTACTATGTCATAAATATACACAGCGGAAGCAGACAACTTATCAGCAAAACATAGGTACCGGTCATTGCCAATGGAAAGACTCCGAGCTGTTATTTTTTTTCCATATACTTCTTCCGTATCTAATACTGTTTCTACATTGCCTTCTCTGTCAAACCTTGAGATTTTACCTGAATTTGGAAAATACAGGTAATTACCTCTGGAAGAAATAGCGTATTGCCTCCAGATATTACTATTTAACTTCTTTACAATAGAGTCTTTTTCCAGGATGGCATTGCTGTTAAGATCAGTTTGAAAACCATATTGTGGGTTTAAAGGAGCATGAACAGCATTGCTCATTATCCACTGGTGCTTTTCTCCTACATATACTTGTGTGTCAGCTATGGTATAAACTTTTGAGTATTTGTCTTTCTGGTATTGCGATATGGTGGACAGTCTAAGATAACTGGTTTCACCGAAAGGAATGTTTATGACAGCGGAGGTATCCTCTACTAACGCTGTTTCAAAAGCTGTTTCTTTTTCATAATCGATGTAATCAATAATATATTTCCCAAAGTTTCTATAAAATATCGGCTTGTTCCATGTTATCGTAACATGTCCATATTCGTCAGCAGCCTGTTTTATAATCTTCGGCGGCAAATAATCTATAGCATAATTTGTTACAGGTGAAGTATCATCAGGATTGGTAGCAATAGCTGTAAGACTGATATTTACACTTCCCCCGACATAAACTGTGTCCACCAAACGTGTCTGATTAGCATCTGAAATCGTATAAGACCAAGGATCACCAAATAGCTTTGATCCGCCGTATGTACGTGTAGGTGTTATTACAAGCAATTTTTCCGTAGAAACATCACTTTTCTCCCACTCTATTGCTAATCGGCCATCTTCTGGGTAAGTAGATACGATATTGACTGGTTCTGGTGGATCAAAATTGAGTATAAAAGTCCATTCCTTACTCCATATCAAATTTTCTGTCCCTAATTTATCCGCTAGGCTACCTGTGCCGGAATCTGTAATCGCTTCAAGCCGTAACGAATGATATCCCTCTTTATAATTGTTTGCGCGAAGCACGAAGGTGCCACTTTGAGCATATACCTTTTTGTATTCTCGATTGTCAACATATATAATTACAATAACTGTATCTTCATTTTCTACTGCTACATCAAAATCTAAACGCGTATTTCTGGCAAATATTCGGAACGTGTCCGATACAGCCGACAAGCTTATGTTATCAACTTGCACAGAAGGCTCGCTACTTAATGCTATAAAATTTTCAATTTCTGGGTCAAACGTACAGGCACTGAGCAATAAGCATAAAGAAAGTATGGCAAGTATAAAATAATGCATGGAAATCTGATTTTTTGGCCAAGTTAGGTTTTAGACTTTTTTGATATGTATGTTTGCTTGAAGTAATAGTACATGGTAAAAAAATAGCTAAATTCAAATGAAAGTGATTACTGTCACCACCACTTTGCTACTGTGCTTAGCTTCTCCACTCTTTGCCCAGTCGGGTGAGTTACAACTGCATCCGAAAAATCCGCATTATTTTCTCTACCGGCATCAGCCTGCAATACTGGTTGGGTCAGGAGAACATTATGGGGCTGTTGTTGACCTGGATTTCGATCATAAAACCTACCTTCAGGCACTGGCAAAGGATAGCCTGAATATTACCTGGCTATTTACAGGAGCTTATGTAGAAAAACCGGGCGATTTTGGGATTCAGAAGAATACACTGGCACCAGCCAAAGGAAGGCTGACCATGCCCTGGAAGCGCAGCAGTACGCCCAGCTATGCGCTAGGAGGCAATAAGTTTGACCTGACCCAGTGGAAAGCAGCAAATTCTACCCAGTTGTAAGATTTTATGACAGAAGAAAAACTGCGATCAGACAGAACTGGCAGAAAACTTGTTCTATGTTGCAACAGCAAACTATTAGGAATGTGCAAATCGCATACATTGCTGCTCAGTAAGTGAAAGATTCATGAGGAAATATTTTATAGCACTATCTGCTTTGCTTTTTTTAGCTACCGGTGTGTGCCTGGCATTTTTTCAGGTGGTAGCGGAAAGCAACGCCACAGCGCCCAGCCAGTGGAAAGCCATCTCGTATACCTCGACGTATGGCAACGGCCAAACCTTTTATTACCTGCAATACCTGCCACCTGGCTATATGGATAGTAGCAACCAGCAGGATTATCCGGTCATTATCTCACTGGTGGGCCTGGGCTGGAATACAGACGGACTGGGCTTTTTTCAGGACAGGCTTAAAGAAGCCAACCTGGAGCGTACTATCCGCGATGGTCGCAATTATCCTTTTGTAATCCTCACGCCACACCAGCCAACGCAGGTGAAGGGCCGGTACAACTACACCGGACAATACGAAGACGGTGTCTTTATCAAAGACGATAGCCTGGCCTGGGACCCCAATGTTATTGATGAAGTGCTGGAACGAGCCAAAAAAGAACTGCGTATCGACGAAAACCGCCTGTACCTGGTGGGCTGCTCTATGGGTGGAGCAGGCGTATGGGAATACCTGAAAGTATATGGCGATAAGATTGCAGCTGCCGTGCCTATTGCCGGTTATTTTTCTGATTATGGCCCGTATACCTACAACCCGCACGTGAATACACAGGCCCTGGCAGCACAACCTGTCGGCTTTGCCTGTAACGATAAGGTAAAGAACACACCGATCTGGGCATTTCATGCGATGGACGATGAGTTTGTACCTCCTATATTCACCTATAAACCTATAGCGGCCATCAACAGTTGCATTCCTACGCCTGATCCAAAAGCAAAGCTTACCCTTTTTAAAGATGGCGGACATTTGAGGATATACCCCCGTATTTTTGAGTTTAAAGAAGGATGGAGCTACGAAACCATACAGGACCCGGCAAAGAGTGGTGGTGTACCCGTAGCTAACTATAAACCCACCAAACCTTTCAAGAACGACATCTTCGCCTGGCTGCTTTCTCACCGTCTGGATGAAAAGAAGACCGCCTATCAGGATTCTGCAAGCATTGCTAGAGAACTACCTTAGCAGTCGCCGTCTTCTGTGTAACCCGCTGCGATAGCCTTGTCTTCAACAGGAATATCGACTTCCCTGTATACCCTTCTCATTTCTGGGTAAGAAAACCAATAGTATAATAGATTCCTGAATAATCCTTTCTTTTTCCAGTCCTCCAACATCAAACATTAATTTTTAAATATTATTATTTCAATAAATAATACTATTATTATTGTTATTCGCTTTTTTGTGTTATTTTTGTATATAATATTACTAATGTAAGTTTTAGATGATTTATGCATTACAGCTTACTGGTCGTTTTTTTAGCCGTAAATAAATTGATTTTGCCGATGAGAACAGTACTAACCAGGATTCTGCATTTTTTGTCAGCAGCGTATGTTTTACTTTTTGTCGCTGCTCCTTCACTGATGGCCCATCCTTCTCATAACCACCTGCTGTACCCTCATACAACCTTCGGCCTAAAGGGCGGCCTGCGAGGTACTGTAAAGCTAGAGGGGCGACCAGAAGGGCAAATGACTACCAGGCTGAAGATACAGCTTTACCAGCCCGGCAAGACAGTTCCTTTTCACATAGAGGATATATACGCCAGCAACCAGGGAGAATTCTCGATAGATGACATCATACCAGGTAATTATGTGCTGACTATCAAAAACATGCACACGCTCCAACTGGCAGCCGCTATTACCATTGCTCCAGGTACAGAAACAGTGATCAACTTTAAAAAGCCACTGCTGGAAGGAGATGCCAACGACGATAACCAGATAGATGAAGCTGATTTTGCATTACTATCCAAAGCTTTTGGTACCCTCCAGGGTGGAAAAGGCTATAATAGCGTTACTGACTTCAATGCTGACAATACTGTTTCTGTCCTGGACTTTTCCCTGCTTGCCGGTAACTATCAAACGAAAGGCTACCAGGTACACGAAAACTCTTATACCGAACTGTCAGCGATGGCAACAGCAGATTTGTATTTGCTGATCGTCAACAAAGTATTTTTCAGGCGATATTATGCCAGTAAATAAAATATATCCCCATCTATAGCATACACAAATACACGATATATGACATTTCATAGAAATTTCCGGTGGCTGCTTCCGGTCATGCTGCTGACCACTGAACTAATAGCACAACCCAAAGTACATATGACTGCCGTAGCAGACAAAGGCGAGATCAGACCCTATGAAACTTTTGAAGTTTCCGTACAGGTAGACGCTACCCAGCAGCCGGTGGTAGGAGCAACAGCGCATTTGATGTTTGATCCGGCTATGCTGGAAGTTATTCAAGTAACTTCTTCTCAAATTCTGGAAAAACAACTGGCCTCTAGTTACGACAACAGCAAAGGCTGGGTAACCTATGCAGCCGGTACTTTTAAAACGCCGGTTAACCGTACTTTTGAACTGGCCAAAGTAGCGTTCAGATCTATTGAACAGACCGGGAAAGTGACTATCGCTTTTGATACAACCATCACACAGGCAAACAAAACTGAGGCCGCTTACCACGGCGGCATGTCCGTAATGGGTAATACCCTGCCTGCCACGGTGCTGGTAGTTTCCAACAAACCTCCGGTTGCCAATGCAGGTAATGATATCACGTTGGTCGCTGAAGGAAGCCAGGAAGTAACGCTGAACGGGGAAGCTTCTACCGACGAAGACGGTGAGATCGTGCTGTATGTATGGGGAATAGCAGGCAAAGAAATCGCTCGTGGCAAGAAGCCGATAGTCACGCTGGAAAAAGGCACCGCTACCATCACACTGACCGTCACCGATGATGGCGGTGCTACCAGTTCGGATGAAGTGCAGGTAACGATCAACGAGCCAGGTAATACAGCTCCGGTGGCTAATGCTGGAAAAGATCAGGTACTGACCGTTACCAAAAAAACAGACAGTGTGACGGTCAGCCTGGATGGTACTGCTTCAACAGATGAAGATGGCACCATCGATCAGTACCTCTGGACGATGGATGGTAAAGAAGTAGCAACAGGCAAAACAGCTACCATCAGGCTAAGTACAGGCACTTATACGCTCCTTCTGAAAGTAACAGACAACAAAGGGCTTACTGCTACTGATCAACTACAGGTGACCGTCAATACAACTGCCAACTTACCCCCAATAGCAGATGCTGGCGATAATCAGGTAGTAATGGACGAAAACGAGGATGGCTTTGAGGAAGTGACGCTGGATGGAAGCGGCTCTCAAGACGAAGATGGCAGTATTAATGCTTATGACTGGCACTGGGACCTGGCGACAGCCATAGGTCAGAAGCCGGTTGTGAAGCTGGCACAGGGCAGACATACCGTTATCCTAACCGTAACGGATGATCAGGGAGCGCAGGCTTCTGATACTGTAATAGTGGTGGTGAGAGCCACTTCGGCAACCAACCAGGCACCCGTGGCAAATGCAGGCAAAGACCAGATGCTGACAGATGCTGATGGCGATGGATATGAAGACATGCAACTAGACGGCAGTGCCTCAATAGATGCCGACGGAGATATTGTTACATTCCAATGGGCGTATGAAGGAGCAGTAGATAAAATCACCGGGAGTAAGCCTATAGTCAGGTTGCCCGTGGGAATTACAACGGTGGTGCTCACCGTAACAGACGATCAGGGAGCTACTGCCAGTGATACGGTGATAGTAACTATATCGGCAAAGAACCAAGCACCAATTGCCAAGGCTGGCGAACCGCAGACGATCTCTGACGAAGATGGCAATGGCCAGGTAATAGTAACACTGGACGGTTCGGCATCGGCAGACCCCGACGGAACCATCACCAGCTATACTTGGTATGATAGCCGGAACCGCCAAATAGCCAGCGGTGCTTCTGCAAGCATTACCCTTGATACCGGCAGGTGGACTATCTACCTGAAGGTGACCGATGATCAGGGAGCAATAGCTACAGATAGTACCACCATTACGATCAATCCGGCAACGCCAAAGCCTTTGGGAATAGCTGGAAATATCCGTGCACCTGATGTCAAAATATATCCTAACCCGAGTGCAGCATTTTTCACCATTGCTTTCTCCAGGCATATGCAGTGTTATTGGTCTGTATCAAACACCCATGGGCAGATGCTGATGTCGCAACACGCTGCAAGCAATAAAATAGTGCTGGATATGTCGCGGTATGCCACCGGGGTTTATTACCTCGTCATACGCACAGATTATGGGCAGCAGGTATACAGGCTGGTGGTTACATAGTAGTACATTAAGAAATACTAAAGAACAACAATAAAATAAAGTGACAAACTGTTTTAATACATCCGTGGCTTGTGCCGCCGTGGCGCGGTCCTCACAAGACACCTTCGCTAGGTCTGTGAGGACACAGACCTAGCGAAAGTAGGTTACTTTATTTTGATTACCATTCCTAAGTAAACTTTACTGAACAGCATCGCTGATATGTTTATCGGGGATGCTGCCTTTGCTCACACCAAAGATTTTCTTGATTTTATGCTTGGCTGCTCCATCACAGCTCATCAGCAGGTAGTCATTTTCTGCAATGCTTACACTTTTGGAAGGAGTTTTTATCAGGAGCCGCTGGCCTTCCTGCTGTAGCTTGTTGATGCCTGCCAGGATACAATCGTGCTTCACCTTCAGGTCAACAAAAGCATTAAGACAATCCTTTGCTTTGTATGGATTGCTTTCCGTAACACGGTATCCAGCAGGTCATAATCTTTGCCTTCCATAGCTGTCATCGCCAACACAGCAAAAAATGCTACATCTGACGCAAGCAAATATTGGAAAATAATTATTTTTTGCTCAATTTGATGCGAATACAACTTCAACCAACCACTTACACTTATGAAAAGAATTTTTCTATTCTTTGTGGCCTATCTTTCTCTTGCGGGAGCCATCATGGCTGATCCGCCACAAACCTCGCCATTTATTAAAATTGATCAGTTTGGTTACTTGTGTTCTTCCAAAAAGGTAGCGGTCATTTCTAATCCGCAGGAAGGCTATAATGCTGATCTGTCATTTGATCCGGGCCTGGATACCAACCAATACCAGGTGCGCCGCTGGGAGGATGACTCGGTTGTTTTTAGCGGTACCTTGGAGGTCTGGAATGAAGGTGCCACCCACAGCCAGTCGGGAGACCAGGGATGGTGGTTTGATTTTTCTACAGTCACCCAATCCGGTTCATACTACATTTATGACACTAAGAACAAAGTAGGATCGTATCGCTTTGATATTGGCGAAGATGTGTATAATGATGTGCTCAAACAAGCTGTGCGCATGTTCTATTACCAGCGTAGCAATTTTGCCAAGGAAAAACAGTATGCTGGCAAATGGTCTGATGCTGCCGCCTTTGAAGGAGCCAACCAAGATCGCGCAGCCCGTGATGTCAACGATAAGGACAATCCCGAAACTGCCCGCGACCTGCACGGTGGATGGTTTGATGCCGGAGATATCAATAAGTATACTACCTTCACCTTTGAGCCGCTCACACAGATGCTGGAGGCTTATCGTATGAATCCGGCAGTGTTCAAAGACGACTATAACATCCCGGAGTCAGGCAACGGCGTGGCCGACCTGCTCGATGAGGTAAAGTACGAAATGGATTGGCTTATGCGCATGCAAGACGCTACCGGCACCGATGGGCTGATGCTCAAAATAGGTGTGCTTGACTACAACGATGTCAGTCCGCCAAGCCAAGACCAGCGGCCCAAGTATTATGTAGGAGAATGCACCTCAGCCACCATCACCGGAGCAGCAGTATTTGCTTTGAGTGGTTTGGTCTACCGGGCATTGCCCCAGCCTTCGCTCATGGCCTATGGTGATAGCCTGATTGCCCGTGCAGAACGCGCCTGGAGCCGGGCCGATGCAACCACTAATCATTATACTGTGTTTCAAACCAGTTGCGATAGCCAGGAGGTTACAGCAGGCGATGCCGACCGGCAGGAAGTAGAGCAAAAAGAGTACTTGATCACGGCCGCTGTGTATCTCTACGAGGCAACTGGTAAGCCTGAATACAAAGATTTTGTAGATCGCTATTATACTGAAGTAAGGCCCATCAGCGAAAATTATTGGAGTCCTTACCGTGTAGGTGTTGGCTTTTCACTGCTGAAATACACCACACTGCCAGAAGCAACTACCGAGGTGGCTCAGGCTATCGTTGACCAGAAAGCAGGACAGACAGGCGTGTTTTCAGTAGACAACTATAAGGCAAAGACCGATTTGTACCGTGCCTTTATGGAAGATTGGGCACACCATTGGGGTAGTAACTTCATCCGTTCCAATTCAGGCAATATCAACCTGGACTTCAATACGTTTGGTATCAACAGCAATGATGCGGCACCGTACCGTGAAACTGCCGAGCAGTATCTGCATTGGCTCAATGGAGTGAACCCTATGGGCATGGTGATGCTTAGCAATATGTATGCGCATGGTGCCGAACACAGCGCTAACGAACTCTACCATACCTGGTTCTACAATGGTACCAAATATGACAATGCCCTCACCTCAGAAATAGGCCCCGCGCCTGGCTACCTGACTGGCGGTCCTAACAAGAACTACCCTATTGTGTCTATCAATCCGCCCTATGGGCAACCTCCGCAGAAGTCGTACCGCGACTGGAATACCCAGTGGAACGGGAGCTTTGGAGAAGAGTCTTTTCGGATTACCGAACCGGCAATTTATTATCAAGGTGCCTATGTGGCATTGCTGAGTCGGCTGATACCTGTTGAGCAAAGCTGCCTGGCAAGTGTAGATTATACCAAATCGGAATGCAAAGCCGAAGGAACGATCAATTATGAGCGTTGGGACCACCTAAGCGGCAGCAAGATTGAAGATTTGACCAGCGATGATCGCTATCCGGAAGCACCCAGCCATGTAGAAGAGCTATCAAAGTTACAAACGCCTTTCGACCGAAACAATCATCATGGCGGGCGTATTCATGGTACTTTGTGTGCACCACAAACCGGTTATTACACCTTCTGGATACTGGGCGATGGCAACATACAACTTTCCCTAAGCAGTGACGATGATCCGGCCAACAAACAGAAGATAACATACGATGGCCTCCGTTGGATACAGCGCACCCGCACGGTGCAACTGGAAGCTGGGAAGTCTTATTACTTCGAAGCATTACTGAATGGTTCGCGGTTTGCCTCTATCGGCTGGCAACTGCCTGACCATCGTATAGAACTAATGGTTTCCAGCGAATATCTTTCTCCTGCTGCCGACACCACCCTGACCGCTCCCCTGGCACCGTCTGCCTTAATGGCCGCGGCATTGTCCAGAACGGAGGTGAGTGTCAGTTGGACAGATGAAGCTACCAACGAAGAAGGCTTTATTATTGAACGAAAACTGAAAGGAGACAGCAGCTGGCTGGAACGGGCAAGCCTATATGTAGATGCCTCTGCCTATGTAGATGCTGATGTGCTTTCAGATACTGTATATTACTATCGTGCCCGAACCTACAACCGGGCAGATACCTCAGCCTATTCCAATGAAGCAATGGTCTACATTCCTCCGGCACCGGTAGCCGATGGGCCACTTTATATTTATCAGGATGCACTGGCTGAAGACTGGCAAAACTGGTCGTGGCTAACAGATATTAACTTTGAACAGTCGGCAGTGGTACAGGAAGGTACACACGCCATGCAGATTACCTACCAGGAAGCCGGAGGTGGGGGCGTATCCTTGCGCAGCGGAGATGTTATCAGCACCAATGGCTACGAAGCCATACAGATGGAGGTACATGGTGGCGAGGGTTCCGGTCAGCAACTGCTGGTATATATCCAAACCGAAGATGGCGGTGGCGTAAGCCCTGGAAAAGAGATCAGTATCAAAGCTGGTGAATGGCAGCAAGTAACAGTGTTGCTCAGCGAGATTGGCAGCCCTGCAGCGATCAAACGCATTACCGTGCAAAACAACAGTACTGAAGCCCCTACACCATTTTACATTGATAATCTACAGCTTGTAGACCATGCAGCAGCAGCAGTGGCATCTGAAAGCAGCAGGATGCAGGTATTTCCTAATGAACTCACACAAGGAACCTTACAACTGCGTTGGCAAGAAGCGACTAACGCGCCTAAACATGTTGAAGTGCTCAACGTGCAAGGTCAGCAGATGTATCAAACCACCACCCAGGATACCCATTTACAGATTGATCGTAGCCGTTTCCGTTATCCTGGTACGTACATTCTCAGAGTACGCCAGGCAAACCGAACCGATGTCTTCAGAATCCTGATCCGATAATACCTTGGCAAGCCGCGCTCACAAAGTAAGACTCCCCTTTGTGAGTGCGGTTTAATATATGCTTTACAAGCATTGCTGTAAGTTAATCATCTGTTTTTTTAGCCTCAAAGCGGACTACCTCTTCCGTAGAAGCATCAACGCTAAAGCTCACCTGGATAGGATTGCAGCACACTTCACAGTCTTCTATGTACTCCTGATCAGAAATATTACTGTCAAGCAGCATAGAGATTTTGGAAAAGCAGTAAGGGCAGTTAAAAAAATGTTCAAGCATGGATCAAAAATATTTTCGGTTGAAAATCTCAGTCAGGATAATTGCGTGCCTGGCTGTCTCCGGATTTTTTAATGTACGGGCAATGTCGCGGGCTGTTGTATTATTTTTTCTCTTTTGATAAGGGGACATCCTTCTCAGCCCCTGCGTCAGCTTTTCTGTTTCTTTAAGTTTTTTGTCCAATGTTGTTTGAGGCACATTGGTCTTTTGCATAGCTTTATTTTTGTGCCTATTTTCCTGCTGCTTAAGCTTTGCTGCCACCTCATCGGCCCTTTCACTGGCCTTTCTGCGCTGCCTCTCTATTTCTTCCTCTTTTTTCCGGGAATACTGTTCCCATTGGTCAGCATTTGTAAAGTCGCGGAGCATTTCGCCAAAGGTGCCTGTCTTTTTGCGGTGCACAGGCTCATCCATACCAGAGCGGCTCCCTCCAGAGCGGCTCCCTCCAGAGCGGCTCCCTCCAGAGCGGCTCCCTCCAGAGCGGCTCCCTCCAGAGCGGCGGCTTCTTAAATCTACTTCCGGGCTACGGCGCGGGCGGTCAGGATCTGAAAAATTACGCGTCACCTCTTCTTTCGGCATACGCGTAACAGGTTGCTCTTTTTTGTTGTTTAATACTTTTGAGATCAGGTAGATGATGAAAAACACAGCATATACCACAATTTGCCATACATCCATAAGACGTTATTTTGAATATTACCAATTTGACTACACACTAATGATACAACTATTTACCCGGAATCGCGCAGGCTATGCCGTTAAATTTGTCTTTGTGTCAACAAATTGTGTAATGCAAATCATGGTTTCTATCCAAGGTCTACGTCTCACAGAGCTTCTACCATTCGATATTCAAATATCACGCAAACCCCCTCTTTGCTACCGCAGCGCGGGTTTGCAGAACAAATAGTTAACTCCCCGCTGAGATGGCCTGTGAGACACAAGGCCGCGGGGCCGGGCAGTAAATATAAAATGTGTATATACTCTAGGTGTTCACAGACCTTCTGCCATGCGAGGTTTAGGCATCTATTGGCTTTCAATTCCCACATGCTAAGCGTTCGCTATTTTGGTAATAAAAATTAGCCCCTGGTACCAAAGCATAATACCATGTTATGCGTGTTATAGTTTTGAGGTGAAACTCATCAAAAATTTGCGTTACAGGCTGATTTAAGCGTTTTTGAGGCAAGCATATCTCAAAATAAAGCTTAAATTTGTTCTTTTTGAAAAAGAGTATATGCAGCTCACAAGACTAGAAATTAAAGGTTTTAAGAGTTTCGGAGATAAAGTTACCATCAACTTTGATAAGGGGATTACAGGCATCGTTGGGCCAAATGGCTGCGGCAAATCCAATGTGGTAGACGCTATCCGCTGGGTACTGGGCGAACAGAAAACCCGTATGCTGCGCTCGGATAAGATGGAGAACATCATCTTCAACGGAACCAAAAAACGCAAGGCTACACAACTGGCCGAAGTATCGCTGACGTTCGACAATAACCGAAATCTATTGCCTACGGAATATACCCAGGTCACCATCACCCGGCGCTACTACCGCTCGGGCGATAGCGAATATCTGCTCAATGGCGTAACGTGTAGGCTAAAAGATATCCACAACCTGTTTATGGATACGGGTATCGCCACCAACAGCTATTCTATCATCGAGCTAAAGATGGTAGACGATCTCCTCAATGATAAAGACAATTCCCGGCGACAGCTTTTTGAGGAAGCAGCAGGCATCAGCAAGTTTAAGTCGCGAAAAAAAGAAACCCTGAAAAAGCTTCAGGATACGGATGCCGACCTCGAACGGGTGGAAGACCTGCTGTTTGAGATTGAGAAAAACCTGAAGTCTCTGGAAAAACAAGCAAAGCAAGCCGAGAAATATTACCAGACTAAAGAGAAATACAAAACATTAAGCATCACACTGGCCAGAGTTACCGTCAGTACGCAACGCGATAAGCTGATCTCGCTCAATGAGCAGCTACGGCAGGAGAGCGACAAGAAAGCCAGTTTGAACAGCCAGCAGGCAACACAGGAAGCATTAGCAGAACAGCTAAAAGCCGACCTGGTAGAGCGCGAAAAGCTGCTGGGTTCAAGGCAAAAAGCCCTCAACATGCATGTGGAGGAAATCCGTAGCTATGAAAGTGACAAACAGGTGCGCAACGAACGTATGAGTTCATTGCAGCACCGTACCCAACGCCTGCAAGAGCAGCTACAGCAGGAACGGCATAATATAGAAGCCGCTACCGAAAGCCTGGAAGGACTGCAATGGCAAAAGGCAGAAGCTGCCGAACAGATGGAAAGCGTGCACCGGAAAGCCAATAGCCTCAAGCAGGAGTACGAGGCTTACAAAGCAAAAACCAATGCCCTGAAAGAAGAAATGAGTCTGGCAGAGCAGGCTTTTCGTCACAAGCAGGACGAAGTATATCAGCTCAAAAAATCGCTGGAGATTAAGCAGATGCAGCTAAGCTCCTCGCGGCTGGAACTGGAAAAAGCTGCTACAGATGCCAGTGCCCGCAGTGCCGACCTGGGCCACTTTGATGAAAAAACAAACGAGATGGCGGAGCAACTGGAAGCCTTGGAACAGCAACTATCAGATACAGAAGAGGCAGAAATTGATTTGCAGGAACGCACGGAAGCCCTGGTAGAACAGATTGAAGAATATAAGGAGGAGCTTTCCAAAACGCTGCGCAGCCGCGACGCTATCCAGAATGAATACAACCTGACCAAATCGCTGGTAGACAACCTGGAAGGTTTTCCGGAGGCGATTAAATACCTAAAAAAAAACGTAGTATGGGCACAGACAGCACCGCTGCTTTCTGATATTCTTACCTGTAGCGATGAATACCGTGTGAGCATAGAGAATTACCTGCACACGTACATGAACTACTATGTGGTAAGCTCCAAAAAGGAAGCGATGGAAGCCATCCAGGTGCTGCACAAGGCCGAAAAAGGCAAAGCCAACTTTTTTATACTAGATCATTTTGAGCACTTTACACCTGCTGCTCCCAGAAATTTTGCCCATGCTATAGCAGCCATTAATATCGTAGAGCATGACGACCGCTACACCAACTTGGTGCAATATGTGCTCAACAATGCCTATATCGTCAATGGTGACTATACGCTTCCGGATGACCCTGAGGCATCGTATATCACCAAAGATGGTCGGGTGATTCAGCACCCTTTCAGCTTGTCCGGTGGCTCTGTCGGGTTGTTTGAAGGTAAACGCATCGGAAGGGCCAGAAACCTGGAAAAGCTCAAAAATCAACTGGATACGCTGTTACAACAGTCAGAGCAGGTGAACGAAGTGCTGAGTGAAAAGCAACGGCAGCTGAGTACGCTCAGGCAAAGCTCACAGAAAAACCACATCAGCGAGTTGCAACGGCAGGTCAACCGGGTAAGTCAGGAGTACGCGATGGTGAAGACCAAAAAAGAGCAACTGGCCGAAATGCTCAACAGCACCCACCGTAAGCAGGAAGACACTGAAGCCCACATGCAGGAACTCCAGGAAGCCTGCCTGAACCTGGAGCCACAAGTGCAGGAGAAAACCAGTGAACTGAAAGGTTTTGAAACCAGCATAGCCAAGCTCAACGGGCGGCTGACCGAAGAAAATGAGATGCTGAGCGAAAAATCAGCGGCGTTCAACCAGCAGAACATCCTTTATTATCAGCAGGAAAACAAGCTGAGAAGCATCACCCAGGAGATCATCTACAAAGAACAGACTTACGAAACCGGCACGCAGAATATCACCAAAAACCAGCGGGAACTCCACGAGGCAGAAGATGCCACCCAGGAATTGCTGGAAAGCCAGGATGTGAGCGAAGACGAGCTACTGGCGATGTACGAGGAAAAAAGTACGATTGAAACGGGTGTGGATGAAGCAGAAAAAGACTACTACAACACTCGTGGAGAGATAGACAAGACTGATAAAGGCACACGGGAGGTGCAGCGGCAGAAAGAAAAACTGCGATACGCTCATCATGGAGTTGCAAAACAAGCTCAACAGCACCAAACTGGAGCTGAGCAGCGTCAAAGAGCGGCTTTCCGTAGAGTTTGAAAT
The DNA here is from genome assembly GCA_958296015.1 of Cyclobacteriaceae bacterium. GTDB lineage: Bacteria > Bacteroidota > Bacteroidia > Cytophagales > Cyclobacteriaceae > JAJNNC01. The sequence goes on along the minus strand of CATQIH010000014.1, from coordinate 43,885 downwards.
AGCATTGGATACCATCATGCAGGAAGAGGCTGAGCCGGAAGAAGAGGCCAAAGTAGCCAACCTGGCCGACATGCAGAGTACGCTGACCAGGCTTAGGGAAGACCTACAAAAGATAGGCCCGATCAACCCGATGGCGACTGAAGCCTATGAAGAGATCAAGGAGCGGTACGATTTTATTGTGAGAGAAAAGCAGGACCTCACCCATGCCAAAGATTCTCTTTTACTCACCATCGCTGAGATAAACACCGTTGCCAGAGATACATTCATGGAAGCTTTTACGAAGATTAAAGAGAACTTTGTGCTGGTGTTTCGCTCACTGTTCACCGAAGAAGACGACTGCGACTTGCGCCTGACCAACCCGGACAGTCCGCTGGAATCTGCCATCGACATCATTGCACGGCCCAAAGGCAAGCGGCCGCTGACTATCAACCAACTATCGGGAGGAGAAAAAACGCTGACAGCTACCTCGCTGCTGTTTTCTATCTATCTGCTGAAGCCTGCGCCTTTCTGTATCTTTGATGAAGTAGATGCGCCGCTGGATGATGCCAACATTGATAAATTCAATAACATTATCAAGAAATTTTCCAACGAGTCGCAGTTCATCATTGTCACGCACAATAAGCGCACGATGGCCAGCACGGATGTCATTTATGGTGTTACGATGATAGAACAGGGCGTATCCAGTGTAGTGCCGGTAGATTTGCGCGAGTTGCAGGCTTCTGTAGGGTAATACGTACCACGGAGCCTGGTGGCTAAAGATGGCTATGTTATCTCTTGCTGTATCTGTGCTACATACTCTTTAGAAACCCGTGCAATTTGCGCGATCTTCTCAACAGCAATGCCATTAAGCAGCATCTGCACAATAAACTCACGTTCTTTTTTTTGTTCTCCTCTTTTTTCTCCTTCAGCAACTCCTCTTTTCTCCCCCTTCTTTTCTCCTTCAGCAACTCCCTGTTGGTATAGTTTATCTTTTTTAATATCAAATACGATAGGCATAACTTCTATTTGTTTTTGTGTTTCTTCTAGCAAATTACGCAAGCGGCTGAGCTTTAGCAACTGTATCACCTTCTTTGATAACGCTTTTTCTCCCTTCGTAGTTTGCATAATCGTTTCTAGGGTTTCCCTGATAACTTCTTCGGCAGTTTTATCTTCGTAATTTCCTAAAATAGCCAACAACTTTTCTTCGGAAACCGAAGAAGCCAGAAACTCTCGGTAGGTAAAGTCCTGTAAGTTCACTAAGGAATAGCCTTTGAAAACAAGTTCTTCCGGCAACTGGGTTTGCTTCACTTTTTTGGCTTCATCCTGTCCCATATAAAGCACTACATGTTCTATGGGCAAATGATACTTTTAGAAAAAGCAATGCATGGTATTCCCCCATACGGCCTAGCATGGCTTCATCTGATGTCTGAAATTCTACATGCAGGATAAGGCGATTGCTATCAGCATCCCGCACGAAAGCAACATAGTCGGTTTCCCTTTCCAGGGTAGCAACCAGACGGTCTTTAAGTTCTTTCTCCAGCACAAAATGCTTGCCTAATAGCCGATTGATCATGCTAATACCATACTCGCTAAACGTCTCGCGCATTAGGCGATCGTATATTCTTCCTTCCTGGCTGGGTGGGTTTTTTCGGGGCATTGATCAGTACGTTTTATTGGCAAATGCAGTATAAAAAGATTTTTCTTAGTATGCGATAATTTTTCTACATTCATCGTAGTTTTTAAACTACATGACACCCGACAACCCTCAAACACCATGAATCCTTACGAGAAATTTGATTTACAAGGTAAGGTAGCCGTGATTACCGGAGCCAGCAAGGGCATTGGTAAAAGCATTGCCCATCTGCTGGGGGCAGCCGGGGCTAAGGTGGTGGTATCCAGCCGCCACCAGGAAGCTGTGGAGGCAGTAGCCGAAGAATTCAGGCAGGAGGGTATAGAAGCAACGCCTACCGTTGCCCATGCCGGAAAGCTGGAAGACATTGAGGCACTGGTAGCCAAAACAATGGTGCAATACGAGCGCATTGATATTGTTGTCAACAATGCTGCGGTAAATCCGGTGTATGGCCCGGTTATAGACACCGACAATCAAGTATTTGACAAGATCATGCAGGTGAATGTGAAGGCGGTGTTTGAGTTATGCAAACGCGCTTATCCGGTGATGAAAGAGCAGGGTGGCGGTTCTATCATCAACATCAGCAGCGTAGGCGGCGTAACGCCCGAAGAAGGTCTGGGCATCTACAGTGTGAGCAAAGCGGCCCTGATCTCACTCACCAAAGTAATGGCCAAAGAATGGGGCAAAGATGGCATCCGTGCCAATGTGATCTGTCCCGGACTGATCAAGACCAAGTTCAGTGCTCCTTTGTGGAAAAATGAAGAGATGCTCAATCGTTTTAAGAAAGACTTGCCCTTGTCTCGCATGGGTAAAAGCGAAGAAATGGCAACGCTGGCCTTGTTTCTGGCCTCGGAAGCCGCTTCCTACTGCACCGGCGGCGTGTACATGGCCGACGGCGGATTTACCATATAGCCAACAGCATAAGAAGCTTCTATGCCGCTATAGTAGCTACTATTTCTCCAGCCATCAGACAAGCGTTTCCATAACAGGCATATCACTCGTTCCTCAAACTATCAACCGGATTAGCCAAAGCTGCCTTCACCGATTGATAGCCCACCGTCAGCAAGGTTAGTAATAAGCTCATGCCACCGGCAGCAACAAAAATCCAATAAGTGATATCAGCCTTATAAGCAAAATGCTGCAACCACTGCTTCATCGCAACGTAAGCAATGGGCGTGGCAATGACCAGCGCCACCAGCATGAGCTTGATGAAGTCTTTGGAAAGCAGGCTGACGACGCTTTGGATCGAGGCACCAAGCACTTTACGGATACCGATTTCTTTGGTACGCCGCTCGGCAGTGAAAGCAGCCAGCCCGAACAAACCCAGACAGGCAATGAAGATGGCCAGGGCTGCAAAACTCCCTAAGATAACGCCCATCTGTTGCTCTGCTCTGAACATGGCATCAAAGTCCTGATCCAGAAAGGAGTAAATCATAGGGATATTAGGCTTGAAGGCTTTCCATTGGGTTTCTATCGTGGCAATGCTTTGTCTGACGTTGCCCGGTGCAATCCGCACGGCAATATAATCGCGTTGGAAGCTGGTAGCGGGCCGGAGCAGTTCTATCGCCAGTGGTTTGATGTTTTCGTAGAAAGAATCGTAATGATAATCTTTGACCACACCCAGCACTTTAAGCTGTTGTTCGTTTTCAGTGCTCTTGTTGAGCCAGATTAATTGGCCTACGGGATCTTCCAGCCCCATCATATGGGCTGCCGCTTCATTCAAAATGATACCTGCGGTATCGGAAGCAAAATCTTTGGAAAACCAGCGGCCTGCTGCCATATCGAGGGCAAGTGTATTTGCATAGTTTTCGTCGGCCTGAAACCATTTGATACCATACTGAAAGTCCGATTCCCGTTGCAGGTTGCGCATCTGGGATTCTCCGTAAGCAGGCAGCAGGGTGGTATAGCTCACATCCAGGATGGAAGCGTAGTTTTTCAGAGCATCCGTAAAACTTCCCATCTGGTCGGTCATGTCCCTGTCGTTGTGAATGACTACCACGTTTTCTTGGTTAAAGCCCAGGTTTTTGTTTTGCATGTACTGCAACTGTTGATAAATCAGAAGCGTACAGATGATCAACGCAATAGACACGGTGAACTGGAAGATGACCAGGCCGCTGCGCAGGTATTGGTGCAGCCCTTTTCTTGCTGTGCTGAGTCGTTGCTTTTTCAGGATATAATCCGGTTGAAAAGAAGAAAGGTAGAATGCCGGATAGCTACCGGCCAGCAGCCCTGCTACCAACATCACCAGCAAAATACCTATAGGCAGCCAGGGTGTATCCAGTAAGCCTATGGTCAGCGTTTTTCCGGTAAAATGTTGGAAAGGAATTCTCATTAGCTCTACCAGTCCCAGGGCAATCAGTAACGCGACCAGGCTATAGGCTACAGATTCCAGTAAAAATTGTATCACCAATGACTGTTGAGGAGCACCCAATACTTTCCTTACGCCTACCTCTTTGGCCCGTTGCGTACCGCGTGCGGTAGAAAGATTCATAAAATTGATACAGGCCAGCAACAGGATGAACAGGGCTACTGCCGAAAAGATATACACATATTGGATATTGCCGTTGGGTTCAAACTCTTTCTCCAGGTGAGAATATAGGTGAATATCCTGTAGCGGTTGTAACTGAAAGTCGAAGGCATAGCCCAAATGCTGGTAGTCTGCTTCGGTGAGCTTGGCAAAAGGCAGCACATATTTGGGCAAAAAGGTATCCAGCTTGCTTTCTATCTTCTGCTGAATATTGGCAGCTTGCGCAGCCGTTTTGTCAACCAGCACATAGGTATGCACGGCAGCAAAAGTCCAGTCTTTCATCTGAAAGTTAAAGAACTCCTGACCGGGCAAAGCGATCAGCATATCGAAGTGGAAATGGGTGTTGACCGGAGGATCTGTCACAATGCCGGTAATCGTCACCGGAGAAGCCTGGTTGCCGCCTACCAGTAGTGTTCTGCCGATCAACTTTTCTGGCTGCGCAGCCTCCTTGCCAAAATAGCGGTAGGCCGTCTGCTGCGTCAGTACCAGCGCATCAGAAGCCAGTGCAGTTTCCGGGTTGCCCGCCAGCAGCGTATAGCCTAGCACCTCAAAAAAGCTCTGCTCCACGTAGTAAACGTGGTCTTCTTTGAATTTCTTGTCTTCATGTCCTTCCAGCCGCACGGTAAAGTCGTTCCATTTCAGCACCCGCGTAGTAGCTTCTATCTCCGGAATTTCAGCTGCCATGGCAGGGGCCAGCGGAAACGGCGCCGGTGCAAAGTGCGTCGCCTCCTGATCGCCCCTGGAAAAAGTAGTAACCCGGTACACCCGTTCGGCATCAGGCAGGAAACGGTCGTAGCTCAACTCATCCAGCACATAGAGTGCAATGAACAGGAAGCCCGCCATCCCTATAGCCAATCCCACGATGTTGAGGGTGGTGTAGAATGTATGCTTGCGCATGTTTCGGAAGGTGGTGGTGAAGTAGTTCTTTAGCATAATTTCTTATTTTTTAGCGGAGTACATGAGGCTATGCATAGCCCATTATTAAATCAACCCAATCATAGTCGCTGTAGCATAGTCAAGCCTGCAATGATAGCAGCGCAATCCTTACACCAAAATCAAGGTGATATGCTAACTTACTGATTATTAACGCTTTAATTCATAAAAATGGGCATATAACACTTTGCACTGTTCGGTTTTGATACAATGTATTGTATGGATTCCGTACACCTCAAGGTAAGAAATTAGCCATCCTTGCATCATTGTCAATACCATATACAGCATAGAGAGGGCAGGTTTCCTTATACCTTGAAGCAGCTTTTGATATGTCAGTTGAATACTGATACCACCTGAAAGCGGATGGTTTTAGCAAAATGGGTACCTGCTGTTGTCATGCCTGCTACCACTATCTCGAAAGTGCCGGTTTCGTCCGAGGTGAAAAACTCAAGCGTTGCATTGCTTTGCGGATCGGGTTGCAGTACAGGGTTCCAGTATAACAGTCTCCTGAAATCGGGAGTACGTCCTTTCTCCGGGGTTCTGGCTTCCGGAGATACATCTGTAAATGTAGAAGGCTGGGCATAGAAAGTATACTGCTGGTGCAATGCACTGGCTGGTAAAAACCGGAGGTATTCCTGACCGCTTTTGGTATAGATGGCCAGGGTGCCTTCCATAGGAAATTCTCCGTAGTAGGTTTTTCTGTTGACCGTTTCGATCCGCTGAATGGTGTCGGGCGATAAGGCAAGCAGCAGTTCCATATTGTAGACAGGCACACCGTCCACCAACACCATAGGCTGTTTGCCAAGCATCTTACGCCGGTTTATATCAAAGATATTCAGATCGGGATTCCCTTTTTTGTCTTTCAGAATAACCCCTGGAAGAATTTCCCTGCAGACTTCCTCCAAGGTAGGCAGACTGATGTAGTCCTCCAGGTTTCTTATGAAGTTGGGAGAGCCGTAAAACCGGTAAGGATTTTCTGGCACCTCTACTACCTGGCTGGTATCTTCTTTATAAAGCCCATAGATTCGGTTAATTTTTACTCTTTTCTTTTGGGCCTCCACAAATGCCTGCCATGCGCGCCGCGATATGGTTTCTGGTGCAGCATCGGTGGTAGAAATATCAGTTCCAGAAACAAATTTCTTATCCAGCACGATGCGGTAAGGTTCGGTAGCGTCATAAAGTTGCAGAACAATTTCCTGCTTGCCATACACTTTGACCAGAGGAAAAGCAAACCGGCCCTGTGTATCGGTCGTGGCATAGTCAAACCTGGGGTTGCTGCCAGGGATAGAGAAGAGTAACATCCTGTCTTGCAGCGGCGTACCCTTTGCATCTGTAAGCGTACCTCTGAGGGTTAGTTCCTCCTCCTCTTTCTGGTATTCGGCCTGCCCTTCGGAAGCAATTTGTGCCTGTGGGCCTGGGCTGGCATGTTCCGGTTGGGAAGATACAAAGTTGTTGACTTGATGCACAGATACGGTAGCCGTAGCCACTTTTGGATGTCCATCGGTATCTGGGAAGGTAATCTTTAAGTTTACCTTCTCGCGTGGCGTATAACTGGCTTTGTCAGTATATAAGCTGAGGTTGGTTTTTGAGGTTTTGCCGACAAGTACCGTTTCAGTTAATGGCTGAGGTATTTTCCGTAATACTACGCTATCCTGCGCTTTCTGCAACGGATTTATCACCAACACCTGTTGATGGAAGAAACGATCGGATGAGAAATTGCGCATCCACTGCGTATAAGCTCTGAGCTGATACCATCCACCGGGCACATCATCCGGTAGCAGCCAGTCTCCATGTGCAGCACCATCCGTTACTTTCAATTTGCTGCTCATAACCTGTTGGCCTTCCGGGTTCAGCAGTTCCACGTAGATCACCTGGCTGCCTGCGGTGGGGGGAAATGTACCGTCTTCTGCCAGCCAGGCACTGAACCACACCTGTTCGCCTGCCAGCAGCACGTCTTCTGCCAGTTGGAGGTATATCTTTTCCTGTGGCTCCTGCCATGCCTTCAGCGGTGAAGGGAATAGCAGGGACATCAGCCATGCCAGTGTTAATGTTTTCATAATATCATTTCCAGTAGATGGGAGGAACGGTTTTAGCACCAGGCCACAAAGCGCAGTCATAGCAGTAGACCGGCGGATCATCACTATTACATTCAGCATCACCATCACCGATCGGCCCGCCCTCGCTCGGTACATCCTTTCTCTCAATAAAAAATACTTTTTCTGTGACAGAACATACCTGGAAGTACCCCAGCACCACCTCCTCGCTATCCGTTTCGCTATACAGGTTGCCCAGAAGTTGGGCAGGCTGAGGAGCAAAGACAGACCCCGTGTTTTCCTGTTGCGCTTCCACCTTCTCCCAGTAGTCGTAGGCACTCCGTGTGAGGCTATATTGTTTAACCAGGACAGCATATTTTAGTACCAGCTTTTTGGTTTTTTTAGAGACAAAGAGGATGGGTCGGCGATTGACCACATCACCCGAAAAGCCCAGGGTGGAGGCAATATTGAGATAATGCAACTGCCGACTGGTGATCCAGCAGACCGGATTGCCTGAACCAAACGGCAAAGAAAGGGGGGTGGCAATCTGGTAGACATCTTCCCAATTCCAACGGTAAAAGCCCGCCCGGTTGGTTTGTGTGCCGGTGTTGAGGTAGATCTGCATACCCCATTCCTCCTGCTCCGACTGATCAAAGCCGGACAGAAAAGTTCTGCGTTTAAGTTGCGCATAGATACTGTCGATGGGCACGGCAGCGGGCATCTGCTCAGGCTGAGAGACATATCGCCTGCCATCGGGCAAGGCAATATGCAACTGATAGGTGCTGGCGGCTTCTCCTTGGGGTGCAGCAGCATCAGATACGTATTCGCCGCTTTCATTCGGGTATAGCGCAACCTCATGACCCAAATCATCGGTGATGCTTACCGTTGCCTCCGTGACTTTGTCACCTTCATAGCTTTTCAGGCTGGCAGAGGTATAGCGTAGCGATACTTTGTAAGGCCCGCCCTGGTTGGTGATCATGCCATCCACTACCAATAGCTGCTTGTCGCCTGTTATATCGCCCAGGGGGTAAGGATCGATGCAGGAAAACAGTACGAAAGGTAGTATCAGGGCAAGATAGCGTACGTAAGTTCTTGGCATATCAGAATTTAAAATTATAGGTGATAGAAGGAAAAGGGCGACCCAGGATAGAAAGCTTATAGGCAGAAAGTGCCCTCCCGCTATCATTGACAAAGAAAACCGAATAAGGATTGTTTCTGCCATAGAAATTATAAATCGCAAACGTCCAGCTTGAGTCCCACTTTTTCTTCTTTTTCAAATTGCCATCTACAGACATAGAAAGGTCCAGGCGGTGGTAGGCAGGAATACGGTATTGGTTTCTTTCGGAGAAACTGGGAAGGGTGAAGTTGCCTACCTGGTAGCTTCCTATGGGCAGCGTAATTGGCCGTCCGCTGCTATACGTAAAATTGACTCCCAGCCGCACCCTGCGGGTAAACTGGTAGTTGCCTACCACCGTCAGGTCGTGTGGCTTGTCAAAACCGGCGGGATAAAACTTTCCGGCGTTGATCTGTTCTTGCTGGTATTTGCTGTCGACTCTGCGTAATGAGCGGGAATAGGTGTAAGCCAGCCAACCCGTCAGGCGGCCTATATTCTTGGCAACAAACAGTTCCACACCGTATGACCTGCCAAAGGCATTCAGCAGGTCGGCTTCAAGCGTTTTGTTCATCAGCAGGCTGGCACCGTTTTTATACTCCACCAGGTTTTGAATTTCTTTGTAATATACCTCTATGGAGCTTTCTATCGCATTGCCAAAGCTGTTTCTGAAATACCCCAGTGCCACCTGGTCCCCAATCTGCGGACGGATATAGCGGTCGCTCAGCTTCCAGATATCGGTAGGCGTGATGGCGGTGGTATTGGAAATCAGGTGCATGTTTTGCCGCATACGGTTGTAACTAGCTTTCACGCTGCTGTAATTATTGATACCATATTTCACAGAAACCCTGGGTTCCGGTCCGTGGTAGGCGGCAATTTTTTCACCCTGGCCATAGCGCACCGTATCTACAATCGAGCTGATGCGCTGAGGCACACCATCCTGGTACAAAAAGACATCGGATGGCCCCACGTTGGCATACCACGAATACCGCAGACCATACGTAAGAGTCAGTTTCGGACTAATTGTAAATGCATCGTTGATATATCCCGCTGTTTCTACAGATTGTTCCTGTTGTAGGGTTTCCGGTATAACCAGAGAATTTGCTCCCAGAGGCACGCGCTGGCCTGGCTGAAACTGGTAATAGCTAAGATCAATCCCCGCATCCCACTGATGGCGGTTGGAACGGAACCAGGTAAGCCCCCAGCTTAGCTTGGAGATGGCAAAGGCTGCGTTGAGCCTACTGGCCGAGGTGCTATCCTCATCGCTGCGCACTTCGTAGTTGAACCGGGAATAGGTGCCGCTTAGCGAAGACATCAGCTTGGGCGTTATCAGGTAGTTCCAGTGGGCGGCTACGCCCTGGTTGCCATATGCGTAAGCATTTTCTCCAGCATACACAAAGTTGTCGTGGCTCATATAACCAGACACTGCCAGCGCATGTTTTTCGTTAAAACGATAATGGAAACGCGCATTGACATCGTAAAAAGAAGCCTTGCTGTTGCGCAGCTGTATGTCTCGAACGCGGTGCAGTATCCAGTCGGAATAGGTGGTTCTGCCACCAATGACCAGGGAGCTTTTGTCTTTGACAACCGGCACCTCCAGGGTAAGCCTGCTGGAGACCAACCCCAGGCCACCACTGCCCTGCACCTTTCGCATGTTGCCCTCTTTCATCTTAACATCCAGTACAGAGGAAATCCGGCCACCATACTGCGCCGGTATGCCTCCTTTGTAGAGTGTGGCATCCTGTAGCGCATCTGAATTGAAGGCAGAGAAAAACCCAAACAGGTGAGACGGGTTGAATACAGGGATGCCATCCAGCAGCACCAGGTTTTGCCCAACATCGCCGCCCCTTACGTTGTATCCTGCGGCTCCTTCACCCGCCACGCTCACGCCCGGCAGCATCTCTATGGATTTGATCAGGTCTGTTTCTCCCAGGAAGGCAGGCATTTTCTTGATCTTTTGCATATCCAGCCGCGTAGCACTCATCTGCGGACCGGATACGTTGACATCTTCTGCCTTATCGGCAATCACGATTTCTTCTAACCGGGCCGTGCTGGCAAACATATCGATAGAAAGAGAGCCATCAGACAGAATCCTGATATTCCGCGCTTCCGGCTCATACCCGACAGAGTTGATACGGAGATGGTAGGAGCCGGAAGGAAGAGGCAGTGTGTAGAAACCGTTGACATTGGTAGAGGTGCCTTGTTGTAGTTCTTCTACAAACAGGCTCGCACCCACCATACTCTCACCTGTTTGGCCATCACGCACATACCCGGAAAGTTTGGCAGGCAGGCCGCTCATATTCAAAGAATCGCCGATGATGGTAAATTTCTCCAGATTGTTCTGTGCATCAATCGCCACCTGGATAGCAGCAGGGCTTTTTACAAGCACCACATCGTGTTCAGCGTAGAAAATAAAAGAAATGTCGGTGCCCTGAAAGACCTGCTGCAACGCGCGCTGAAGCGGGACATCCTGAAACTGTTCGGTTATTCTAACAGGTTGTATCCATTCCTCCCGATAGAAAAAATGAACAGGATGTTGTTGTTCTACGTCTTGTATAAAATCTGCCAGGGGTTGGTTCTGGTAGCTTCCTGTAAAGCGCAGATTGCTGATGTCCTGCGCACAGAGAGAGAAGTTCACCAACAAAAGTAAGGTTGTGTATAGTAGTTTCAAGCGAAAAGGCATAGTCCTATGGATTCATTCCGGTAAGCTAAAATATTTTTTCGCTTTTACAAAGAGAGAATACCAATTATAGAGCCAGGAGCGTAGGGAACGGGACGCTTGGAGCAATGTGTACGCCTTGCCTCCTGCTCCAAGTTCCTCGCTTCTGGCTTGTTTTCATTCGTTTTTCAAACTATCTATCGGGTTAGCCAGTGCTGCTTTAATAGACTGGTAGCTGACGGTGAGCAAGGCGATCAATAAGGATGCGGTAATAGCTACCAGGAATACACCAATGCCTATCTCTATCTTGTAAGTAAAATTATTAAGCCACTGCCGCATGAGGTAGAAGGCAAGTGGTGCGGCAATGCAGAAGGCAACCAGAATGAGTACGGTAAATTCTTTGGAGAACAAAACTAATATTTGGGTGATGGACGCGCCCAGTACTTTGCGAATGCCAACTTCTTTGTTGCGCCGCACAGCCATAAAAGCGACCAACCCATACAAGCCCAGGCAACCGATGAAAATAGTAATGCCTGCCAGTATCTTGAACAGTTGCGACAAACGGGTTTCTTCCTGGTAATACATCGCAATGTTGTCATCCAGAAAGGCATAGTCAAATACATATTCGGGGAAGGTGGCCGTCCAGGCTTTTTCTATAGCCGCGATGGTTGCCTGCAAGTCTTGTGAAGCACCAGGCTGGCCAGGAACTATCGCTAGTTTGATACTGGCGGTCGCATATCCTTTGGGGCTACTGACAAAAGCTACGTTATCTATTGCTCCTTTCAGCGAACCGCTATGAAAGTCCTGCATGACACCTATTACCCTAAAAGTATCCTCACCGCTTGGCATTTCCTCTCCGATAGCCTGTGAGGGTTCTTCAAACCCAGCATGTCTGCTTAGAGTCTCGTTGATAATTATACTATGTGCGGTATCCGAGGGCAAGAAGTTTCTGCCTGCTGCTAAACCTATCTGGTAAAGATCAAGGTAGTGCTCGTCTACAAGCTGCAATTCAAATATAAGGCCCTCTTCTTCCAGGGAAGCACTTCTTCTGCGTATACCCCGATGTGAGGTGGCTCTGCCCGTGCCAGAAGGAAGGGTAGAAGAAAAGCTTACCTGCTCCACAGTCGACATTGTTTTCCACTGGTTTGCCAGTGCCTGCAAATCCTGCTGACGCTCCGGTATACTGACAGCCACAATGGCTTGCTGATCGAACCCCAGGTCAGCACTTTTGAAGTAATCCATCTGCTGGATGATCACCAGCGTGCCAATGATAAATACCTGGGAGACAACAAACTGAAACACTACCAGTCCGGAGCGTAAGCGAATACTTTGCTTGGGACGTCCCATGACTTTGTTTTTGAGAGCAGCGATAGGCTGAAAGCCTGACTGTACCAAAGCCGGATACAAGCCCGCCAGTAAGGTGACCACCAAGACGATCAACCCCAGCGACAGTAAAACGAAGGGGTCGCCGAACAGGAACGTATGAGGTTGCACTTGCAGTAAGTCTTTTCCGTATAATATGACCAGTTCGGCAGCACCTATCGCCAGCAGGGAAGCTATGCTGGTGAGGATCAGGGTTTCTCCCAGAAATTGCACGATCAATTGTCTTCTTTTGCTTCCCATCACTTTCCGTATGCCTACTTCTTTGGAGCGAACGGTAGCTTGTGCCGTGGCGAGGTTCACAAAGTTGATGCAACCCGTCAGTAGCAGGAAAAACCCGATCAGCAGAGACGCCCGGATAATCGTTGTGCTTACCGTTCTGCCTTTGTAGTTGCCAAACCTGGGGTCAGCATGCATTTCTTGCAAAGGCTGCAAAGGATACAGGCGCGTGGCAGCGAGCTGTTCAGGCACATGACCCGCATGTATTTGGGCGATCTGCGCTTCTGCTTCCTGCTCGGTGATACCCTCCTGCAAAAGCACATACACCTGGTTATCATCGTCTACCGAAATCCAATCGTTCATGCCTTCGCCTACATAGGCTTTCATGCTGGCATACGAACCGATGATGCGAAAAGGAAAATCCGTGTTGGCAGGCAGTTCAGCAACGACACCCGTTACTTTGAAGTCAACCCGGTTATCTATGCGCAGCGTTTTACCCAGAGGGTTTTCACCTGGAAAGTATTTTTCGGCGAGTGGCTGGGTAAGTATCAGCGTAAATGGCTCGGTCAGCGCCGTAGCCGGGTTACCGGCAATCCAGCGGAAGCCTGTTCCTTTAAAGTCAAAGATGTCGAAGAAAGAAGGTTCTATCAGGGCAAACCCCCATTCCTCAAACCGGTTGATCACCGCGCTTTCTTGATTATCATATACGCCCACCTGCACGCTTCCTGCAAACTGTGTAGCGGTTACTTGTTCTATAGCTGTCATTTCACGCCTGATAGCTTCCGTCAGCGGATACGAAACCCCCGTTCGGTACTCCGAATCGTCAACGGCAGTGCGCACGACCCGGTAAATTCGGTCTGCATGGCTGTGAAATTGGTCAAAACTCAACTCATAGCGCACCATCACCAGGATGATGAGCAAACAAGCGATACCCAGTGCCAGCCCGGTCACGTTGATCACAGTGGTTCCTTTGTTTTTCAGCAAATGCCGAAAGGCGGTCGTGAAGTAGTTCTTTAGCATAGGTATTTGATAGTTATGGATATATTACGGTATATATAGATCGTAGTCAAGAAGATAATGGCAGTTACACAATCCTCACACCAAAAGTAACGTAATATAATAACCTTCTGATTTCCAGCACTTTAGTTTGTATGAGTAAGAATATGATGCTCTGCACCGTTCGGTTTTGATACAGTGTAGTGTATGGATTCCGTACACTTCGAGGTAAGAAATTGCCTGTTTTTGCATGACTGATAGCACCACATACAGCATAGCAAGGTGTAGGTTTCCGTATACCTTACACAAGCCTATACATCTTTTAGGGTAAAAGACTTATAGACATTACCTGCCGACACGCCGTGTTAATATGGTTGTCACGGCGTGTTGATAGCAATAATACGACGTGTTAAGAAGATTATCACGCCGTGTTGATGACACATGCCTTATCGCATCACACCTTACCATCCGGTAGAGGTCACTTCAAGACATAGGTTGCCATAGAGGTATTGTTCCTCCAGGGAAGTATTGTTTCTTTAGTGTGGGTTTATATGTTTTTACAACATCAGGACACGGTGAGCACAGGCAGTAGCTGCCCAGTGCGGATTTCGGCAGTGGTACCATACGCGCTGCGGACTTCCAGCTGGTACCTGCCAGCAGGGAGTGACTTGGGGATGGACATCAGGATTTGTTTGGGATAGTTGTGGTGGACATGTGCTGCCCGGTATACTTGCTGCGTAGGAAGATGTGTCAGAAATACGCCCTGATTCGGGTCGTCCGGGTCAGTGATCTTAAGTCGTTCTCCTACCACCAGCCCTACCTGACCGGATGTGAGTAGCTGGTTTTCCGTGTCGGACATCCAATCCTGAAAGCCTGTAGGCGATGGGGTTGGCACGTCGCTGTGGATACGGCGGAGTTTCATACGAGATATGGCCCGTTGCATCTTCTTGCCCATGCGGAAGTTGACACCCGGGCGATGGCGGTTGGCATCATAGGGGTCATGCTGGTGTTCAAATACTCCGCGCACCCCGGGAGTAAGCCTGAAGTAGGGTGACAGGAAGCCATTTCCTTCGGCAAGCTGCTCGTCGAGGTAATCCAGAAAGCCATGAATCACTGCATGGCATTCGGTCTGCTTCAGGATAGAACCCGGTTGGGTAAGATGCTGAATGGCATATTCGATGCTTACATACGTAACATTTTTGGCTACTGCACGATAGGAAACTTTCGCTCCGCCCTTGCGGATGCTGTTTTTGTGTAAGGTGTATGGAAGAGGCATGGCTTTTTTTTGACAAAGCTAACAGACGGCAGGTCGCGTACCTGTGTATATCCTGCTAAAGTCAGGGTAGGTAATAAAAGCAAGCGTTGCACCACCTGCATAGCAGGTAAGGTTTGGAGCAATGAAGAACTGGCTTATCATGGTTCGTCAATCATTCTTTTACGCTTCAATACTTTCAATCTCTTTGACAGTCAGCTGGGTATAGGCAGCAATCTTATCCAAGGGTTCGCCTGCCTGCTTCATCGCCCGGACAACGGCCAGTGCCCTTGCCCTAGCCCCTTTTACCTCACCCCTCTTCTCACCCCTCTTCTCACCTATTCTCTCTCCTATTCTCTCTCCTTCTTCTATGCCCTGTTTGTATATAGGGTCTTTGTTGATGTCAAATATTCTGTCCATGTTGTTGATTTTTTGGTGAACGACATCCTGTATGTTTCTAAGTTGCGCCAGGATTGTTAACTGTCTAATATACTTACTTAAACGCAATTCTTCTACAACGGTGTCTTTTAATCGCTGTAAAATCTTGTCGATAAGCAGGTTTTTGTCCTGATAGGCACATAGCACGGCAAATATGATCTCCACGGGGTTTTCCGAGTTCAGGAATGGAGTAGCGGGCACCGAGCGAATATCGATCAACGTATAGGTATACTGCAAATGCTCATATACCAAAGCCCCCTGCATCGTCAGAGGTGCTTTACCAATATAGATAACGTACTGCCGGATATCTTGCGACAGTGTACTATGCTGCTGCATGATGAACAGCCAGTAGCGTAGCATCCGAAACGCCATCGTAGGGTCGTTGGTAGATTGAAACTCCAAGTGTAGCAAAAACTTGTGGGCATTATCGTTGACGTGCACCAGGAAATCTGCTTCCCGCTCTTCAGTGGCCTGTAGTTTACTGTCCAGCAATACGGTTGTTTGAGCATTGATGTGCAGGGCATGGGTTAAAATGCCTGATAGCGATTCGGTAAGGCACTCTTTGATCAGTTTGTCGTATTGTTGGGTAAGCGAAGCGTCAAAAGATTTTGCCATACTGCAATGATACACGCTGGAAGGGTAAGCGTCAAGATGCAGGATTAAGCATATCGTCATTGACTATGTTTTTTGTGATTACATGATGGGCTACAATTTCTTGTACTTATTCGTTCCTCAAAGAATCTACCGGGTTAGCGGTTGCGGCTTTAATGGATTGATAGCTGACGGTGAGCAGTGCAATAAGTATCACGGCTGCACCAGCAAGCAGAAAAGTCCATAGGCTTACCGGGCTTTTGTAGGCAAAATCATCAAGCCATCGCTGGATTGCAAAGTATGACAATGGAACAGCGATAATAAAGGCGATCAGTGTCAGCTTGGTAAAATCTTTGGAGAGTAACAGCACGATGTTCTCTACGGAAGCACCCAACACTTTGCGAATGCCAATCTCTTTGGTGCGTTGCTCGGCCATGAATGCTGCCAATGCCAGCAAGCCCAGGCAGGCAATAAAGATAGCCAGTGCCGTAAAGCCGCCAAAGATCATCCCCACCTGCTGGTCGGCACGGAAGAGCGCGTCAAAATCTTCGTCCAGAAAGCTATAGTCAAACGGGGTACCGTTGGTATGCAGGTTCCACTGCGTTTCCAGCAGGGCCAGGGTTTGCGGCAAATCCCGGGAAGCTACTTTTACTTCCACAAAGTTCGGCTTATCTGCCAGTATCATCACCAGTGGTTCTACTGCCGAGTGTAAAGACATATAATGAAAATCCTCTGCTACGCCTATCACCCTGGCCTTGTATGTACCGCCGACCAGCACTATATGTCCTATAGGATTGACTAAGCCCATTGCCCGCACTGCCTGCTCGTTGAGGATCAGCGCATGATAGGCCGAATCAGCAGCGATTTCGCGGGAGAAATTGCGCCCCTCTTTTAAGCGAATGCTCATGGTGGGCAGATAATCATAGCTCACCATCAGGTTGTTGAGCACCACCGCATCTTCATCGCGAAAAGTGCTGCCGCTGGTGCTGTCACTTTCAGTAGCTGGCTTAAACCCGGTACCATCGTATCCGGCCAGCGGCGATACATCCGTAAAACTTACTGCTTGTATTTCACTCGATTGCATCAAAGCATTGTAAAAAGCGTCCTTGTTGTTTCCCAGAAACTGCCCGCCATTCAGTACGATAACATTCTCTTTATCAAAACCCAGGTCTTTGTTTCTGATAAACTGCAACTGTTGGTACACCATCAGGGTACAGACGATCAGGACAATAGACACCACAAACTGAAACACCACCAGAGAATTGCGCAGCCAGGTATTCTTGCTACCCAGCGTCAGTTGGCCTTTGAGTACTTCAGCAGGTCTGAACTTGGTTAGATAAAAAGCAGGATAGCTACCTGCCAGCACGCCGACAATGATTCCCAAAAGAAGTACTGATGGAATAAACCAGGGAGCAAGCAGCGGCAGGTGGATGTCTTTACCTAATGGTATTCTCAGCAATTCTGCAAGCCCTAAAGCCAGCAGCATAGAGCACAGGCTCAGAAGCAGCGATTCAGCCAGGAATTGTCTGATCAGTGTGCTCCTGGTAGAACCCATCGTTTTGCGCACCCCTACTTCTTTGGCACGGTCGGCAGAACGAGCCGTTGACAAGTTCATAAAATTGATACAGGCAATGAGTAGGATAAAAAGCGCAATAGCACCGAAAATGTACAGGTACTTGATATTGCCGTTCGGTTCAAACTCACCCAGTATATGGGAATGAAGATGAATACTTGTTATGGGTTGGGTAAACATCTCTATCACATATCCCATAGACTGAAACATATCGTACTCTCTCAGGTATTTCTTTAATAAGGGATCGAAGGCAGCGTTTACTTTTTCAATCGCTCCGCCTTTGTGCAACAAGAAATAGGTAGAGGCGTGTATGTCGCCCCAGTTTGCCACCTTGCTGGCAGGGTCAGATAAGAAGGAATAAATAATGTCAAAGTGAAAGTGCGACGCTTGCGGCACCGGCTTCATAATGCCTGTAATCTGAAACGCTTGGCTGTCTATCATAACGGTCTGCCCGATGGGGTCTTCTTCCTGAAAATATTTGCGGGCCGCTGCTTCGGTCATCACTACCGAGTTGGGTTCCTGCAATACTTGGGCCGGATCGCCTGTCACCAAAGGGAAGCTGAACATACGGAAGAAGTCTGGGTCGGCAGCAAGTACTTTATCCTCTTTGATCACTGTCTCACCCTTACGGAAAACTTTGTTGTCATACTGGTTCATTCTCACCACCATGTCTACTTCCGGCACTTCTGCCTTGAAAGGGCCAGCCACTGCCGGACTTACTTTTGCACCGATAAATCCACTCTCACCCACCTCCAGATGCGTTGCCAGCCGGTAAATACGGTCGGCTTTCTCATGAAAACGGTCGTAGCTCAGTTCATGCAATACGTATATGGTGATCAGCAGCGTACAAGCCATGCCAATAGCAAGCCCCAACACATTGATAGTTGTGTAAAAAGGACGTTTGAGCAGGTTTCGGAAAGCGATTTTAAGGTGATTCTTCAGCATAGTTTTTTAGTTTTAGCAGGGAGCTAGGAGCGAGGAGTACA
Source organism: Cyclobacteriaceae bacterium (assembly GCA_958296015.1). Taxonomy (GTDB): domain Bacteria; phylum Bacteroidota; class Bacteroidia; order Cytophagales; family Cyclobacteriaceae; genus JAJNNC01. Next base: position 25,578 of record CATQIH010000014.1, on the reverse strand, counting down.
CCTGGCTCCAAGCTCCCCGCTCCAAGCCCCAAGCCCCAAGCTCCCTGCTCATTTTTATTCATTTCTCAGCGAGTCTACCGGGTTGGCTAATGCTGCTTTGATGGATTGATAACCCACCGTCAGTAATACCAATGTCAGGGTGAAGAGCAGGCCGGCAGTGAAGACGGCCAGTCCTATTTCAATTTTGTAGGCGAAGTCTTGCAGCCAGTATTGCATGGCGAAATATGCCAGAGGCACTGCCAGCACAAACGCAATCAATATCAGCTTGACAAATTCTTTGGAGAAGAAGCCCAGAATATGCCGCACCGAAGCACCCAGCACTTTGCGGATGCCAATCTCTTTGGTTTTGCTTTCTGCCATGAACATCACCAGCCCGTATAAGCCTAGGCAGCCGATGAAAATGGCGATGCCGGCAAACACCTGCGCCAGTGAGAAGTTTTGCTCATACTCCTGGTAAAAACCCGCCACCTGGTCATCCAGAAAGGCATAGCTAAAGTCATACTCAGGGTAAGTAAGCTTCCATATTTCTTCCAATCGGCTGATGATGCTTGCTGCCTGCGCCATATCTACCTTGAGGCTCAGTGAGCCGTATTGGGAACTAGCATTGGTGATGACCAGAGGAGAAATTTTTTGTCTGAAATCGCTGGTGTGATAATCCGCTACCACGCCCACAATGGGCAGGTCAAAGCCCCATACAGCAATATATTTTCCCAATGCCTGCTCCGGCTGCTGTAAACCCAAGTCATGCACAAAAGCTTCATTCACCACAAAACCGCTACCCGAATCGGAAGGGGTAAATACTTTACCGGCCAGCAATGACATATCGTGGGTGTCGAAGAAATGCTCGTCTGCAAATTGCAGGTCAACCTGCTTCTCAGTTTCCACTCCCTCTACCTCATAGATGCCACCGTACATACTTTGAGATATAGCACTGAACGCTGAAAAGGTCATGTCTTCTATGCCAGTAGTTCCGTTCAGCATTGTTTTGAAACGCGCTATGTTTTGAGGAACTTTGTCTTTTAAGTCTACAGTAATAATGGCTTGCTCATTGAATCCTAAAGGCGCGTTTTCTAAGAAATTAAGCTGTTGAGAAATGATCAGCGTACAGACGATAAAGACCTGGGAAATAAAGAACTGAAAGACGACCAGCCCCTGCCGCAGCGAGAACCTGTGGCGACGGGTGACCACGCCGGAAGCCCTGAACATCTGTATGGGTTTGAAACGGGACAGCAGCCATCCAGGATAAAAGCCAGCGATGTTGGTGACCAATAGGACTAGCAACAGCAGAAAAGCCACACTACTCCAGCCAAACTGAATTATCACGGGATTCAGATAATCATACCACCTTTTTAGCTGCATCAATCCTAGCTCTGCCAGTCCCAGGGCTAACACCGATGCTACCAGCGTCACCACCAGGGCTTCGCCCAGAAAATGAAAGATGATCTGCTTTCTGCTGCTGCCCAATGTTTTGCGGATACCCACTTCTTTGGTGCGCTTGGTACTGATGGCCGTAGCCAGGTTGACAAAATTGATACAAGCCATCAGCACAAGCAAGACTGCCAGAAAGATGAGTCCCGCCAGCGTATCTTCGCTCATCTTTCGCCCAAAATCGTGATACCTGTCATCATAATGCAATTCGCGCAAAGATTGTAGGAGCAAACTGGTTTTTGACTTTTCTACTTCTTCATCGCCTACATATTTTCTCAGGAAAGGGCCTAAACGGATGCTCAAAGCGTCCGGGTCAGTATGCTTAGGTAGCAGCACAAACACATTAAAAGCGGAGTTCCACATATTCCAATATTCTTCTCCTACCTTTTCTTTTGTATTGTAAGAAATCAGCATCTCAAAGTCAAAATCGGTATTCTGCGGAGGGTTCTGCATCACCCCGGTAACTTCCAACTGATAGGAACTGTCCGCATCGGTGAAAGTAAAAACCTGACCTAACGCCTGGTCTACGGAGCCAAATAACTTATTGCTCAACGCCTCAGACAAGACTACTTCATTTGGGCGGCGAAGTATGGTTTGAGGGTTACCCGCTTTGAGTGGCACATTCAGGAAAGAAAAGTATTCGTTTTGAGTAAAGGCTACAGGCTCTTGTATAGAAGTCGTTTGTCCGTTCAGCTTGACCAGTTGTTTGTACGTAGTTTCAAGCACCAGCAAATCTTCTACGTCTCCTGCAAAATCCTGTTGAAAAGCTTCAGGTAAAGGCTTGGGAACCGTATTGCTGTAATAGGTTTTTCCTTCGTGCTCAGAAGATGAGGTAATCCTGTAAATACGATCAGCTTTTGGATGAAAATTATCAAAGCTCAGTTCGTATTGCACGATAAAAAAGAGGATGATGCTACTGGCAATGCCCAGTGCCAACCCCAGCACATTGATCAGGGTATGGATTTTATGTTTCCACAGGTTTCGTAATGCAATCTTGATGTAGTTCTTCAGCATAGTTTTTTTAGTTTTGAGCTAGGAGCAGGGGGCTTGGAGCGGGGAATACGCCCGGCCCCAACCTCCAAGCTCCCCGCTCATTTTATTCACTTCGCAGACTATCCACCGGGTTGGCCAATGCTGCCCGCACCGAGCGATAGCCTATGGTGAGCAAGGCAATCGCCAGGGTAAGTGCTATACCCGCTACAAAGACACCGGCACCCAGGGTAATTTTGAAGTTGAAATTCTGCAACCAGCTACGCATCATGAAGTACGAAAGCGGAGCGGCCACCACAAAGGCGATCGCAATCAGTTTGATAAACTCTTTGGAAAATAGCTGCACGATGCTCAGCACTGAAGCTCCCAGCACCTTGCGTACACCTACTTCTTTGGTCTTCTGCTCTGCCATGAATGTGACCAGTCCATACAAGCCCAAGCAGCCAATGAAGATAACTACCAACGCAGCAGCGCTGATGATGTTGGAGAGCTTTTCTTCATTGTCATAAAACTCAGCAACCTCATCATCGGCAAATTGATAGTCGAAGGTGTATTCCGGATAGAAAGCCGACCATTGCTTCTCAATAGCTGCCAGTGCACCGGGCATATCACTGGTTTGGAGCTTGATGGCCGCCATTTCGTAGCCGCTGCTATAGTCCAGCAAAATGGTAGGCTCAATCTTCTCTTTGAGCGAGAGCGTATGAAAGTCTTTCACCACTCCTACAATCGGAATGGTACGGTCGTATATAGTCACCATCTGGCCCAGTGCCTCTTGTGGTGTTTGCCAGCCATTTTCTTTCAGAAAAGTTTCGTTGACAACCATCCGGCTCAGCGTGTCGGTATCGTTGAAGCCTTCTCCTGCCAGTAGTGGGATTTTGTACAAGTCCAGGTAATTTTTGTCAATGGCTTTGACTTGTGTATTCTGGCTTTCTTCGGCTCCCTGCACTTTATAGCTGGTGATGCTGATCCAGCCCGAAGCAGGTGCCGCAGAGGCCAGGCTTACCCCTGATACGGCAGGAATCTGTGCCAAAGCGTTTTGCAAAGCCTTTTTCTGGCTAACTTGGCTCTCCGGCAGGCGTACATCCACGATCGCATCAGGCCGAAAACCCAGGTCTGCCTGGCGTATATACTGCATTTGCTGAAACAGCACCAGTGTGCCGATGACAAATACCTGCGCCACAGCGAACTGAAAGACGATCAGGCTGCGACGGAGATCAAACCTTTGCCTGCCTCCTCGTTGCAATACTTTGTGAAATGCCTGCGTGGCAGGAATACGCGCCAGCACCCAGGCAGGGTACAGACCGGAAAATAACGTAATCAGTAGCGTCAGTCCAGTTAAGTAGGCTACCAGCCATAGGTCGCTGATCTGTAAATGCAAAGTGGTGTCCAGCAGAGGATTGATCTTGAGCAGCAGCAGTTCTGTGAGTCCCAGGGAGATGAGTACCGATAATAGTGTGATAGCAAAAGTCTCTCCCAGAAACTGCCAGATCAGTTGTGTGTTGTTGCCGCCTAGCACCTTGCGTACGCCTACCTCTTTGGCCCGTTTGACAGAAGTAGCTGTGGCCAGATTCACAAAGTTGACACAGGCAATAAAAACCAGGAAGGCAGCCGCAACGCCCAGAATCCACACCATTTCCCAGCTCACCGTGCCATCGCCAAAGCGCGGATCAAAGTGCATGTCGTGCAGTGCCTGTAAGTAGTGCTGGTTGTGGCTTTGAGCAATCATATCTTTTCCATAGTATTTTTCTGCAAAAGCAACCAGTTGTGCATCGATATTCTCAGGTTTTTGCTGCTTGGCCAGCAACACGTAGAACCGATCGCCACTGGACACGCTGCCCCAATCACCTTTGTTCTTGTCTTTGATCGTGGTCCATGAGATCAACACGTCAAATTGCATCCCTGTATTGTCCGGATAATCCTGTATGATGCCTGTGACAACCAGCGGCGTTTTATGATTGAGCAGGATGGTTTTGCCCACAGCATCAGCACCTGGAAAGTATTTTTCAGCATATTTCTCTGACAACACAACGCTGTTGGGAGCTGCCAACGCTTTTTGTGCATCACCAGCTTTAAGGGGAAAGTCAAAGATATGAAAGTAAGCAGGCTCCGTGTAGGCAATGTGCAGTTCTTCCTGGAAGTTTTTGGGATTACCCGCCGTATCTTCTACCGTGAGCAGCGTACCTTCATATTCCAGGGCCGAAACAAATACCGAGTTAGCCACATCGGAAAAATCGTTGCGAAAAGCTTCTGCAAACGGGATAGGCACACCCGGCGTATAGTTCATTCCTTCGCCTCTTTTAGATTCCTGCACCACGCGGTAAATACGATTGCCCTGTGCATGAAACGTATCAAAGCTCAGCCAGAATTTGATGAGCAGGAAGAGCACCAGGCTACAAGTGATGCCCAGCGAAAGCCCCAGCAGATTGATCAGCGCATAGCTGCGGTGCTTGTTGAGGTGGCGCAAAGTGGTGGTTATATAGTTTCGGATCATCGTCGTACGGTTAGGTTAGTACCAAAAGCGCAATTTCTTTTCCATTTTACACATATTTTCGTAAGTCGCTATCATTCAGTGCATTGCTTTTTCTTTGTACGCTATGATTTAGCTGGAGTGTATCGTTTTCGAGACAGTCTACCGTACGCTTTCGATACACCTGTTTTCTCGGATAGATTGTTATATTTGTGCAACCAACTGAATATATAAATTACGCGATACAGTATGCTTAAGTCATGTCATCCAGTAGGGAACCTGTTGGTTGTTTGATAAAAATGGTGAGTCAATAGCTTATGAAAAAAATAATACTGATACTCTTATGTAGCCTGAACCTCAGCTGCACAGACAACACAAAAACCGAAACGGGCAATACTCCTCCGTCTTACACTTTTCAGTGGACGCCACAAAGCAGCGGTACGCAAGCCAGCCTGCGTGGGCTATCCGTGGTAGATACCGCTGTGGTGTGGGCCAGTGGCAGTCAGGGTACTTTTCTACGCACGATGGATAGCGGCAGCTCCTGGAAAACAGGTACACTGCCGGATGCCGACACCATAGATTTCCGCGATATTGCCGCCTTTGATGCACAGACTGCCTACATACTTAGTGCCGGCACGCCCGCCCTACTCTACAAAACGATGGATAGCGGCGACACCTGGGTGTTGCAGTACGAAAACCACACGCCCGGTATTTTCTTTGATGCCTTTGCCTTCTGGGACGAAAACCACGGCCTGGCCATGAGCGACCCGGTAGACGGGCATTTTGTACTGATCCGCACCACCAATGGCGGTGACACTTGGGAGGAAATCCCTATGTCTGGCATTCCTATGGCAGAGGAAGGAGAAGCGGGTTTTGCAGGCAGTGGCACCGGCGTAGCCGTACAAGGCCAGCAACTGGCATGGTTTGCCACTGGCGGAAAGTCTTCCAGGGTATTTCGCTCCACTGATGGTGGCACCAACTGGCAGGCAGTACAAGTGCCATTGGTACAGGGCGAAGCGTCTACCGGCATTTTTTCGCTGGCTTTTGCCGACAGCCTGCATGGCATAGCCGTGGGCGGCGATTATGTGCAACCTACATCAGCTGAAAAGAACGCCGGTTTTACCACAGACGGAGGCATCACCTGGCAGCTTGCAGACACACCACCGGCAGGTTATCGTTCGGGTGCAGCCTATGCGCCTGCGCTGCAATTATATATGAGTGTAGGCACAACCGGGTCAGATTATTCTGCCGATGGCGGCAAGCACTGGTCTGCCACAGACACAGTAGGTTACCATGCCATACAGTTTGCCCCTGATGCCGCCGTTGGCTTTGCTGCAGGTGGTGATGGTACAATAGCGAAGGTGCGGGTGATGAAAAATAAGTGATTGTCTCATGCCAGCCTTTCCATCTGTCCCGACTTCCAAGGTCTTATCCCTATCGAGCACTTGATTTTTCAATTCATTGTACTAAATTACTTACCAAACACCAGCGACGCATGAACCAAAAAGCTTGCAAAATACTAATCATAGACGATGATGTGGATGTGCTGCACTCTGCCAGTATGTTTCTGAAACAGCATTTTACAGAAGTCGTCACAGAACCCGATCCTGCCTGCATCAACCAGCTTATTTCCAGAAATAAGTTTGACATCGTGTTGCTAGATATGAACTTCAGGCGTGGGGAACATGACGGAAAGGAGGGCCTGTACTGGCTGGAGCGTATCCTCACCATTGCTCCGCAAACCGGCGTCGTGCTGATCACTGCGTATGGCGATGTGGAACTGGCCGTAGAAGCTATGCGCATGGGTGCTGCCAATTTTGTGCTGAAGCCCTGGAAGAACAGCAAACTGCTGGAAGTATTGCAGGCCACACTAGACCGACAGCACCACCGGAAGCGATCGTCACCCAAAGAAACTACGGCAACGTATGAGATGATCGGCAATTCTGTGGCGATGCAGCAGGTGCATACGCTCATCAGCAAGGTGGCTGCCACAGATGCCAACGTGCTGATCATGGGAGAGAATGGTACGGGCAAAGAACTGGTAGCCCGCCAGTTGCATAATCTGTCGCTACGAAAAAATGCACCTTTCATCAGTGTGGATGTGGGTACGCTGACACCTTCTTTGTTTGAAAGCGAGATGTTTGGCCATATAAAAGGGGCGTTTACCGATGCTTATCAGGATAAAGCAGGTAAGTTTGAACTGGCAGCAGGCGGCACGCTCTTTCTAGATGAGATTGGCAATTTGTCGCTTCCTCAGCAGGTCAAGCTGCTGTCGGCCATTCAAAGCCGCAGGGTGACTCCGATAGGTGCCAACCAGGAGAAGGCAACGGATGTGCGGCTGATCTGCGCCACCAACATGCCGCTCTATGATATGGTCAGAGAAGACAGCTTTCGCCAGGATTTGCTCTATAGAATCAATACGGTAGAGATTACGGTGCCACGGCTGCACCAAAGGTCAGCGGATATTCCTTTGCTGGCCGAACATTTTTTGAGCATGTATGCTACAAAATATAACAAGCCATTACAGCTCAGTGCAGCAGCCCTTGCCCGTCTACAGCAGTATGCATGGCCCGGCAATGTGCGCGAGCTGCAACATGCCATAGAACGGGCGGTAATTTTGTGCGAAAAAGATACGATTGACACCCACGATTTTGCACTTGATGCCTCATACAATCCCAACCTTCATACAGGTACTGACGTATCGACCACGCTGGATGACAATGAAAAGAAATTCATTAGGCAGGCATTGCAGCGCAACCAGGGCAACATCACCCAAACCGCCAAAGCGCTGGGCATCACCCGCACCGCCCTGTACCGCAGACTGGATAAATACGGGCTGTAATAGGCATAACAGAAAGCTTCTGATTTTGGATAGGTATTTTTTTGTTACCTGGTCAGTTGAAAAGCCCCAACTGTGTCTCGATCTTCGGATAGAAGACTCCAATAATTACGAAAGGATTCGTCCATCTTCTTCTATGTCCTTCAGATGTTGTTCCTAAAAACAGATAGATATCTTTTGTCCTGGCCAAGTCATCAAGATACTTTTTCTTTACCTTTTTCAAAGCATCTTCTTCATTTCCAGCGGTGCTTCGCAGGGAATTCCAATACAACGCGCCGATTTCCCAGTCTTCTATCATTAATCTTGATGTTTTACCTTCTGAATCTTTGAATTTATAGTAAAACTTATAGGGAACTTTCGGAATCATTTTAGAGGGTTCAGAATCGCGTTCATTTGCAAATAAGTCAAGCTGGTGTCGGATTTCTTTCCAAACAGGTTTCCAGTCTCTTTCGTCTTTCTCAACTTCGAAATCAATGATTTCAGCAGGTTTAAAAGTACCTAACGAGGTGTTTTTAGGAGCTTTTGAGTCTTCGATCAACGCAGTAATGCTTGTATATACATTTGTGAGGCAATACTTTTTTCGCTCAAACCAGCTAGAAGCAATATTTAATCGTCCTGATAGCTCTATATCTCGAAAGTCATAATTCTCCGGTGAGTAGCTTTCTGGCCTAAAGTCGTCTGTCCTTTTCTTTAGATCAAGCTCTATCCAATTATACTTGACATTTTTGACTCTTCCGTCCTTTTTTAAATCAACCAAGAAACTCAAAGGAACAGGGTAAATTCTAATCCAACTACCATCCTCAAGTACTCCAGCAGTACAAACAAGTTCGTCATAACTTCGTGATGGCAATGGGTAAGTCGTGACTGTAAGAAGAACTTTTTTCCTTATCATTTATAAGTTTTTGTAGGGTATATCCCAATCCGGTAGCATTGTCAAAGCTTTGAGAACCCTTCCTCTATGACACATACAGACTTCCTTTTCAAAACAAGTAATGGCTACCCTTTTATGGTCTTTGATAAGTTGGAATAGATGTTGAATAGCTTTGCTATTGTCTTTTAGAGTAGTCTTCTCATAATCCTCAAACAATTTATTATAATCAGACATGGTATGTAGCTCTTTCCTTTTATCGGATTCAATACCCAATTCAGGAATGTGAAGATATTTTATACCCAAACTTTCGCAAGCGTTCTTTAATTGTGACTTTGAGAATCCATATTTCATACTCAATGAATTCTTTCGCACATCACACAAAAGCCTTATATCATTAATGATTAATTTGTTTAGATAAGTCTCTAAACTTATTCCTTCGTAACCAATTGTAAAAAACTCATGTTCTTCAATATTCCTCTTTTGATTTTCTACAGATAACATCTCTTCAGTGGTGAGGATATTTTTAGCAATCTGACTCTTTGTTGCATAAAAAGGGTAATGTATATATGTATATCGAACTAAATCTTTTTGAGAAAACTCCTGGATTTCTCTTTTTACAGATTTAATAGCAGCTTGGTCTTCTTTTTTGAGTTCAGCATAAAAATTTGAGTCACCTTCGGCTAATACCCAGTTTGACGATTTACGATTCGTCACAGAGTTTATCAGATTGTACTTGCCTAAGGTTAACAAATCCTGGTTAGCTTGAAATGAAAAACAACCGTATCTGTAAGGAACAAAGTCAAATGATTTTTTTGACTGTTTTCTGGTTACCAGAAAAAGTATCTTCTGGAAATTAGTGTGGTTTAGTTTTCCGCCAAACTCCTCTAATATTCCAAGCATCAATTTGCGTCTATAATACATGCTGGAAAGTTACGAAACATAAATTGCAATAGATATACTGGTTGTTTTAACCAACAAATTACTTTCAACTACCATATAGCCGCTATCAATAGCGTGTATCACCTAAATATAATCGTATAAACGCCACAATACAAGCTCGTAGCACATGCTTGCCAATGATAAAAAGGATTATTGATCAAAAAAGTCTGAAGATGGCGTAGTATTTATATGAATTCATAAGAAAACCACGTGTCCCGCAAACAAATCCATATGGATTGATGAGAAGAACACGTGTTCCAGTGGCAAATCCACATGGATTGATAAGAAAACCACGTGTTCCAGTGGCAAATCCATGTGGATTGATAAGAAGAACACGTAGTCTAGGAGCAAATCCGTATGAAGTTGGGATGTGCTTATTATGCAAACTGTAGTATGAGGGCTATATGGCTACAGATGATCACTGCTGGCCTACCAGAAAGACGGCGTTGGCGAATAGTAACTTACCGTTGTCCCAGAACATGCGGAACAGAGGATTATCAGCCATATACACTGCCTGCCCACGGCCTATTTCTTCTACGCCCAGCACCATCGACTCTGTTAGCTTCGGCAACAGACGACTGCCCACAAAGCCACTCACCAAGTCGCTGCTGCTGCGGATGGTGCCTACGTTCCAGCCATCGGGCAGGTAGGCGTAGCGGTCGCTGCCGGTTTTGAGGGTGTAGTAGTAGTCAGGATAGCCCAGTGCCAGCGGATGGGTATTGTCTAGATGCAGCCTGAAGATACTGCCTGGTGTAGACTGGCTGATGTTTCTTCGTTCCTGCGAGGCATAAGATGCCAATTGGTCTTCTTTCTGCCGAATTTTTGCTTCGGCATCTATGGCTTTTTGCTGTTCTTTGGTATAGGTGGTCAGGGCATAGGTGTCGCTTTTCTCAAAGTAAGACAAGGCACCTTGCAGGGCAATTACTTTCCCACCACGGCGCACCCAGGAGTCCAGTTCCAGGTTTTTTAGTACCTGCGGATAGCGGCCATCGGCTAGAATCAGCGTGTTGTACTCGTTCAGGTCAATGCGGCCCGTATCTTCTACGTTGATGATGGTGAGCGGGTACTCAAGCTGCCGTTCAAAGTAATACCATATTTCGCCTACGCCATAAGGCGATGTATCCTCTCCGGCCAGCAAGGCTACCTTGGGCGGCTCAATGATCCGGTTTTCACCAGAACCCAGGTCGTACCCTTGGGTCATCAGCCCGGTAGCAATCGGGGTGACAATCTGCCGGTTTGCATTGGCGATGGCTGCTATATTCTGATCAAAGGCTGGCTGGTCTTCGTTATCTTCGCGGGGGATGATCAGCGAACCGGCCTCAAACTTTTTGCCCGCCACCTCAAAGCCACGCATGGCAAAGCGTACCCTGATGTCTTGCTTGAGCAACCGGGCCAGAAAATGCGCATTCTCTACACTTTGCCAGGGCACTACATACGCATAAGCATTTTCGCTCACAGCCATGTTGGTAAACGTATCTTTTGCTACGGCCTTTCCATCGCCCACGCGGCTGGTCAGTGCATAGGCATCCAGGTCATACGCATACGGAATGGCCCATGCCGTGATGTCATACGTGACAGAATCAGTAAGTTGCACGTTGGGGTCAAACAATACCTGTAGCAGCACGGACTTGGGCTGGCTGGCCGGGATGATCAGGTCGCCTTGCTGCATCTGAAACTTGCCGGTGCTTTTTTGCCGGTAGCTGAAGCCGGAAAGCCCCTGGCTGCCTGTGCTCTGGCTGTAGCGGATGCGGTGTGTGTCCAACAGTGCTTTTAGGGCTGCTATTTTACCAGCATTGCTGCCTTGCTTGATAATATAGGACTTATACGTGCCACTTGGGTCGCTTACAGCTTGTTTGTAAAAGCGGGTGTATTCCTGTAGGAGCTTAGCAGCATTTTCGGCACTTAGCTCAATGGTAGACAGGCTGGTGGTGACGTGGTGCGCAATACGGTCTGTGAGTGTGAGCGTATCGTGGGCAGCATTGATGATGCCCAGCCCGGCGCGGCCACCGCCGCCCTGCTCGTAGGTCATGCCAATAGCTCCGTTGAAGATGGGGTAGGTATCGCCATAACTGGGGTAGAGCAGGTCAAACCTTTCGTTGGTAAAATACTGCCATCCTTTTTTATCAAAATAGCCAGCGTTGTTCTTCCCCAGCATCTCCTGAAACTGCCGTTGCCAGTCGGTGATCAGCGCGTGATACGGTTCGGCAGCCGGAGCAAAGTAGTAAGGAGATTCCACACTTTGCTCATGGTAGTCGGCATGGATCTGTGGCAGCCACTGGTTGTAGAGTGCCAGCCGTTGCTTGCTTTCCTGCTGCGTGGTCCATGCCCAGTCGCGGTTCAGGTCGAAGAGATAATGGTTCATGCGGCCATACATCCAGGGTTCGTGGTGTTCCCAGGCATCCGGGTTGGGGTTGTAGGGGTGCGCTGCTCTTTGCTCATACCAGTGCACATAGCGATCGCGCCCGTCAGGATTGATGCATGGGTCTATGACGACTACCGTATGCTTGAGCCACTCTTGTGCCTGCGGGTTATTGGGGCGAGCCAGGTCGTACAGCACCTGCATAGCGGCTTCGGTAGAGACGGCCTCGTTGCCATGCACATTGTAGCTCAGCCAAACGATAGCCACATCATCGTAGCCGGAGGTGGTACTGTCTATCAGGCCGGTGCGGCTCAGGTTGTTGCGCCGGATAGCTTCCAGGTTCTCAAAATTCTCAGGAGAGGCAATAAAGGTGGCAACCAGCGGACGGTGCTCGTAAGTTTCTCCGTATTGCGTCATAGAGATGTTGGGTGTTTGAGAAACCACATGCCTAAAATAGTCCATTACGCGATGATGCGGGGTAAAACGTTCACCCAGCGCATAGCCCAGAAAATCTTCGGGACTTTTGACTTGTGCGTGAAGCTGGGTAGCAAAGAAAAGAGCAACCAATAGCAGGGAATAGATTTTATTCATAAAAAGTATAAGGTATAGGTTATAAAAAGGCTCAAAACAATTTCTTTCTTTTAATGGTTATAAACATACTAACAAACCAAAGAAAATAATGAATTTTAACAGATTTTTAAAAGCACCTATTGTTATTCTGCTGATAAGCGGAAGCATGATGGCAGGACTTTCTTCTTGCAACAAACTACTGACCCAGGAAGATGTCACCAAGAAGATTCAGGATGCACGTGAGGCTACACAGGAAGCACAGCAGAAGATGAAAGAAGCTGTGGAAGCAAGGGAGCAGTTTTATGATGATAACCGGGAGGCAACCATCGACGGGTTTGAAAACAGAATCAAAGAGATTGACAAACGCATCAGTTCCCTAAAAAAGAGTGCGAAGAAGTCTGAAAACGACGGTGCCACCTCTGATATCAATTCTGCTGTTGATGAGCTACAGTCGGAAAAAGATAAGCTTAATACAAACATCACGAAAGCCAGGTCTGTCAGCCGCCAGGATTGGAGCTATACCAAGCAGGAGGTTAATGATGCCATAGCACGTATTGAGAAAGAGATAGATAGATTAGCCAATAGCTTGAAGTAGTGCGGCAGGTTACTCACTGTCCTGTGAGGCACAGGACAGGGTTTTAAACAATTTACCAGCAGCCGATCAGCATATTATCGGCTTTTTTTTGTGGGTATAACGGCTATGTCAGTATTTTATTGGTTATTATCTGTTTTTTTAAAACATATTTTCGCAAAAACGAGTATTAGTAGTAAGATACTTGTCATTACTTATGAAAAGAGCTGTACTCATCTATGTTTTGTTAGCACTCCTGCCTGTCCTGGTCATTTTGCCAGGAAACACAACAGCTATGGAAGCGGGTAATGAGCAGATACAGCAGGTTGGGCAGCAGTATTTGATCTACCCCAATCCGGTAAAGGATTTTCTATACCTGGAATTACAGGAGCTTGATCCGACCTTCCTCAACGAAACTGATCTTAAACTGGAGATACGAAACATCCTGGGCAATGTGATGCTTTTAGATATGGAAAAGGTGACTCCAGGAAAATACCGTATCAATGCCAGTAGCTATCCCAATGGCTATTATATGCTGACAATCTATTGCAAGTCTTGTACGGGCAAGGAAAAACTACAGAATGCTTTTAAGTTTCTCAAGCAATAATCTTTGCTCTTATTCTTCCTCTGTCTCATCTTTCTTTTTGGTGTATTCGTAGCAAAATAGCGGGTCAGTCGTATACGTATCCTGTTGGTAGGTGCTGCTTGTGATAGCAAAAGGTGTTGCTTCAACAGTTGACTTGTTGTCTTCTTCATCTTCTGTTTGATGATAAGTCAGGGATGCCTTTTTTCTGAAATAAAACGCGCACAAGATACCCGCGGCCGTTCCCAGCAGGTGAGACTCCCAGGATACGCTCTGCGTACCGGGAAAAACGCCCTGCAACATGCCTCCATACAGAAAAGCAATACACAAAGCTACCGCCACCGAACGAACATCTTTGCGAAAAATGCCGCTGAAGAAAAGGAAGGATGCCAACCCATAGACCAGTCCGCTGGCTCCGATGTGGTAGGCTTGCCGTGCTGCCAGCCATACCCAGAAGCCGGTAATGAGATAAATCCATATAAACACTTCCAGGGCGATCTTATCATAAAAATAAAACACAGCCAGCATCAGCAACATCAGCGGAAAGGTGTTGGACATCAAATGAACCATATCGCCATGAATGAGCGGCCCGGTGATGATGCCAGTGAAGCCGGTGAGCGTACGGGGCAAAATGCCAAAAGTACCCAAGTCGGTGGCGGTGCTCCATTCCAGTGCTTTTACAATCCAAAGCAACAGAATAAAGCCCAGCGTCATGAAGATGCTTCTCCGAAAAACAAATTTATCTGTGTGAGATGTAGCCAAAGTAGTCATCTGAATTAGAAAAATATATCCTGCACAAGGCGATACGTATTGGCATGTGCTTCCACAATATGCGCAATCTTTTCTGAATAACCGCCGCCCATGCTTATAGCAACCGGAATGCCATGTTGCCTGCACAGGCTAAGCACCAGCCTGTCCCTGGACTTGCATCCATCCTGGCTCAGGCCCAGCCTGCCCAGCTTATCCGTAGCCAGCACATCCACTCCTGCCTGGTAGAAGATAAAGTCGGGAGCAACCCGGTCTATCAGGGCTGGCAAAGCACCTGCCAGTTGTGCCAGGTAAGTGCGGTCGTCGGTGCCGTCTTCAAGGGCAATATCCAGATCAGACTGTTCTTTGTGCATCGGGTAGTTTTTTTTGCCATGCATACTGAAAGTATATACGGCAGGCTGATGCTGAAATATCTCGGCAGTGCCGTTTCCCTGGTGTACGTCGAGGTCTACCATGAGTATCTGCCGGGCAAGCTGGTTGTCTAGCAGGTAGTTGGCTGCAATAGCCATGTCGTTCAGCAGGCAGAAGCCCTCGCCCCTGTCGGTGAATGCATGGTGGGTGCCTCCGGCAATATTGCAGGCTGCACCGTATTTCAGGGCAAAAAGTGCGGCCTGCACTGTGCCATCGGCAATGATGATCTCACGTGCTATGAGTTGCTTCGACATAGGAAAACCTGTCTTGCGGATTTCTGTGCGGCTCAGTTGCTGGTGCTTTAGCTTATGCCAGTAATCGGACTTGTGGGTACCTATGATTAGGGCTTCATCGAGCGGCTCCGGACGAAAAAATGCATTTTCTTTGATCGTGCCTTCGTAGATGAGCTGCTCAGGAAGCAGCTCATATTTGAGCATAGGAAAACGGTGATTTTCAGGCAGCGGATGCGCATAGACCTCACTCCAGGCAACTTTAAGCATACGAGACAGGGGCAAATACTACATTCATAGCTGTTTTGCAGCAATATCTAGAGGTTCGCCGGCAAAGGCTGCTGGCACAAAAGCTTCTGCCAGCAGCTCGTATGACCGCAGCCGGTCTGCAAAATCGTAGGTGATGGTTACTGCCATGATTTCGTCTACCTCGTAGGCGGCTGCCAGTTTTGTGAGCTTATCTTTTACCTGCTCAGGCGTACCTGATACCATGCGCTGCCGGTTGAACATCACTCTTTCTCTTTCGGCACTGGTAAACTGATAATCCCGGATGTCTTCATAAGCACTAAAACCCTGGCGTATGCCCTGCTCAATATGCAGCATCTGTACGTCCATGGTGGCCTGTAGTTGCGCAGCTTTTTCTTCCGTATCAGCACACATCACAAAAATACCAAGGCTGGCCACAGGCTCCGCCAATTGCTCCGAAGGCTTAAAACGCTCGCGGTACATGCTGACAGCCTCTGGTCCGCCTGTTGGGTTAATGAAGTGTGCAAATGACAGTCCCATGCCAAAATGCGCAGCAAACAATCCGCTTTGTCCGCTGGAACTCAGCAACCACAGTTCGGGCACCGTCGTTGTTATTGGTATGGCCCGCACACGGGGCTGGATGTCGGGATTATGTTTGTCGTAGAGATAGTGTTGCAAATCATATAGTTGCTGCACAAAATCTTTCTCACTAAAGGTGTTAGAAGGATTGAGTATAGAAGCCGTAAACCTATCGCCTCCGGGTGCTCTGCCCATGCCCAAGTCTATACGTCCGGGATACAAAGTTTCCAGCATACGAAAGTTTTCAGCTACTTTCAAGGTGCTGTGGTTGGGCATCATCACCCCGCCGGAACCTACCCTGATGTGCTGTGTCTGTGAGGCAAGATGTGCGATCAGCACCTCTGGCGTAGAGCCTGCCAGGCTTACCGCATTGTGGTGTTCTGACACCCAGAAGCGTTGGTAACCCAATTTTTCTGTAAACTTAGCCAATGCTATTGTCTCTAATATTGCCTGCCGTGCCGTATCTCCTTTTCTAACCGGTGATTGGTCCAGCACACTCAGCTTGATATGTTGTGTATTCATTTCTCTGTTTTGTAGTATCAACAAATTTTTCAGGGAAGAAAATTCGTTTATACGTAGGTAAACATGGAATCAGCCTACTTTTATGCCGGGGGGATAATAGGTAAAATCTTTCACTGGCATTTAGCGATCAAAAAGTGACGGTTCTCTCTCAAAATCAGTGTTGATGGTATAGCTCGGTCTCCCGCTTTCGGCCCTTAATATAAAGCCATTCTTGGTGAGATTGCTGATGATAGACCTTACTTTTCTTTTGTAATTATTTTTGCAGCTCTCTGGCTATAGGATACAGCAGGTACTTTGCATCATAAAAAGGGGTTTGTTGGTAAAACCACGACATGATGGCCTGCGGATCTTTGGCAAAAGCCGGATCGCTTTGCTTCTTCTTGTCAAAAGCTGCCTTCAGGTCCGGAGCGTCTTTGAGCATTTGTGCTGCATAAGGCTGCATGATATAAGCTTCAATATATTCTGTCCGGCTGAATATTTCTTTCATAAAGCCCCACTGAAAAAAAGAGCTGCCCGCTCCGGGTTCCAGCAGGTAGGTCACCAGGTCGCCTAATGGCTGTGCTGTTGTTACCCGGAAGGTGCCTGCCGGAAAATGCTCCAGGTGCAGTTCTTTATCAGGTTCGGCCTTCACTTTGATGTGCCCTTCAAAAGCAGTTTCAGCAAATGTATGCGAAACGATCCTGTACATTTCTACCTCAAGTTCAACCGGTTCCCGGAGTGTATCCATTTGGATGCCATGCGCTTTCAACCGTGCAATAATATCATCGTAGGCCGGGGGTATCAGGTAGGCTTTGGGTTTGCCTGCCTGTTGATCTGGCTGGTTGTTGCTGAATACGGGTATGGTTGCTCGGTAAGGTGCTGCCAGCCATTGTACATAGTTGGTGCCGGTGACCGGTGAGGTTACTTTCTTGGATTTGATACCCAGAAACACCATAGAATCCTGTGTGCTTAGCGTTGCGTCGCCTTCTGTTGCCTGCCCAAAGTAGACCGATTGTTTTGTGCCCGGAAATGTCCAGCTCAAAGTAAGCGAATCTGTCTGTGTATTTTGGTCTTTTGCCATAGCAGCCTCCAGACTTTGGTGCTCTTGTGCCAGTAGCTTCAGGGCGGCTTCCAGCAACACGTAGGTGCCCAGCACCCGCTGGCGAAAAGGTTTCAGCGAATGGTTTTCTATCAGCACCGTAGGCAGATGCCGCATATCGCCATAGGCATGAGAAAAATCCGGACTGAACATATAGTCCATATTGCCTTCCGAAAAGTCATCGCCGTTCATGGCAAACAGCAACGGGCCGGGAACATGTCCCATGCCCTGCAAAACACTGTCTGCAAAAGGCCGGAACTGCCGTGCCAGCCAGCCGCCAATGGCAGGCGAGTACCCCTTTTCTACGTATCCATAGGTGATGTCATACTGATAGTCAGCGCCATCGGTGACGTGGACATCAAAATAAAGATCGGGTGTGTATTGGTTGATAACGTTGAGCACGGCTTTGATCTCATCGGTATCCAGCTTGGCATAGTCGCGGTTGAGGTTCAGGTTGCGGCTGTTGGTGCGCCAGCCCATATTCTCCGGTCCTCGCTGGTTGATGCGGTTGTGGGGCGATACCCGCTCGTGCCCGTCTACATTCAGGATGGGAATGATCAGGAGATTTACCTGATCAAGCAGTTCTTTCTTGCCCCGCATTGCCATATCACGGAGCAGCATCATGCTGGCATCTTTGCCATCAATCTCTCCGGCATGGATACCACATTGCACCAGCAGCAGCGGCTTGTCAGAAGCTACGCCCTGATGAAAACTTTGATCGGCAGAAGCCCGGAGCATCAGTATATCATATCCTGCGGCTGATTGCCCGATCGTTGTCAGGCTGATCAGAGGAGAAGCTTCTGCCAGTTTTTCAAACCAAGCCTTCGTCTGTGCATAATCGGGGGTACGTTTGAAGCCGCTGGCTTCGGCAGGCGTTTCCCAGGGGCTGCCTGCCTCAGCGATGAGCTTTTCGCTTTTCCCGTGCCATTTTATAAGCGGCGGAAGCGTTACTTCCTGCGCGACACAGCGGGAAGAAACAGTAGCACACAATGAAACAATTGCCAGAATCATCACTTTTACCATGCCATGTAGTGTTTATTGACTGCTGACAAAGTTAAAGGTAATCCGGTAAGAGAAAACCAATTGCTGCTAATTCTTGATAATCTTTCGGATGTCTTTTTGACTGCCGTGCAATAGTACCGCTGTATACATACCGGCAGGTTGACTGCCCAGGTCTATCTCCATTTGCAGGGTGCCTGTTGCTGACTTTTGCATGACTACCTGTCCCAGCACATTGTAGATGGTTAGTATCAGTGGATCGGCTGCTGTGCCTGTGTACATGGCTTGCAGTACACCTTCGGTCGGATTAGGATAGATAGCAAATGCCCTCTCATCTTTTGTAGTGATTTCATCCAACTGTGATTTGCCCTTCTCATTGTAGCTGACAAGCCGTGATCCGGACTGATTTGCTGTTACAGTGAAAGTGATTTCCAGCGACTGCCCTGTCTGCCCGCCTTTGTTGACTACACTGTAAGGCGTGGCTTTGATGCGATAGGTTCCTGTAGCAGGCTGCCAGTTTTTGTAATCTCCCTGATTGTCGCCAAACAGTGAGAAAGGAGCATCATTTTGCACATTTCTTCTGAGCAGGTTTCCGTTGAGGTACACTTCAATGGCTACGCTCTTCACAGTGGCCGGGTGCTGCGCCTCTGCACTGATGTTGAAGTTTACCGTAGGATACTGGCTCAGGGTAAGCTGTTGCCCGTTGGTGAGGTTGCCCAGCGGCTGATCGGTATCTGCATTGATTAGGGTAAAGTTTGCGATGCCATTATCAGGCACTGTGGTGCTGGTGTTTTGTTCTTTGTACACATAGACTGCACCGGTGTTGGTGGTTTTTCCATTGTCGCTAAGCGCACCTGCCAGTACTTGGTCTCCTGCAATGGCTACGGCACTGCCAAAATCTGTACCTTGTTTGTTGATTTTATAAATCTCTTTCCAACCTTGTGCTGTCTTTTCAAACACGTAGATGCCGCTGGCACTACCCACTACCAGTTTGTTGCCGGAAAGTGATACGCTCTTGCCAAACTCATCACCTATCTTGGTATCTGAAGGGAAGATTTGTGTTACTTCACTCCATGTGGCAGCCTTTCTTTCAAAAATGCTGACGCTCCCTTTAGTTTTTCCGCTCCATTTTAGGGGTATTCCTGGAGCACCTACGGCTAGTTGTTGTCCTTGCAGTGAAAGTGCCTGTCCAAAGTAGGTATTGAGTTTTTTGTTTGCTGCATATATTTTCTGCACTTCTTTCCAGCCGGTAGCCGTACGCTGATAGGTATAGATTGTGCCAGCTCTGTCGTCGGCTCCATCATCATGACTCACTGCCAGTTCGCTATCGTTGCTTACCACAGCGTAGATGCTGTCTATGGCTACGGTTCCTCCAAAATTACTACTATAAAAGTCTTCACTGTAATGCTCAAAAAACTTTACTTTTTGCCAGCCTGACTTTTTCTTTTCATAGAAAAAAGCACGATGTCCCAGGCCACCTTCTCCTATCAAGGCATAATTTCCTGAAATGGCCACTGATGAACCAAAGTGGTTGATGGTTCCTTTCACCTTCAGATGCTGTGTTTGTTGCCATCCGGTAGGTGCAAGCTCATATACATAGACCCCACCCGTCAGAATAGCATCCTCATAATCACCTTCAGAACGGGCACCAATCATCATATTGTTGCCATTAATACTGACAGCCCGGCCAAATTCGTCGCCATCTTTGGTATAACCTGGAAACGGAAAGCTCTCCAACTTCTTAATTTCTTTCCAGCCCGAAGTTGTTTTTTCAAAAACATAAGCACTTCCTTTATCGGTATACCCAAATCCTTTGATGGGTGCGCCAATCACCGCATATTTCCCTGACACAGAAATTATCTCACCAAAACCCATATGTTCTATACCATCACTGGCAAAGAGTTTCTGTTGCTGTACCAGAGAAAAGGGTTGGTCAACCACTTCAAAATGGATGGTTGCTGTAGCCCCTTTTGTGCCTTTGCGATTTTTCAGGCTATAAGGCGTTGCCGAAAGGGTATATTTGCCTATAGGTAGCGATCCGGGACGAAAGTTACCTTGATCATCTCCAAAAATAGGATAAGGTGCTTCGTTCTGCATAGCATTCTTAGCCACCGGCCCGCTCAAGGTGAGGTAAACGCTGCCAACCGTCGTGTTTCCTGTTAGGGCATTGACGTTGAGCTGGCTGAAACGATCATCACCATTGAGTCCTGTATGGCTTAGGTTAATGACAGCTCCATCCTGAAGGTTCTCGTACCCGGCAATCACCTGATCTGTCTTGGCATTGATTAGGGCAAAGGCTGTGATAGGAGTATCAGCAGCCTGAACATAGACAGCGTTGCTGATGAGCAGACAGCAAATTAGGCATAAAGCAAGAAGTCTGCTAAACAAAAAAGTAGATTTAGTTTTCATATTTTCCAGAATGATTGAGTGTATAATCAAAATTAATCATTACTGAATACCATAAAAACAAAACAGAATATTTATTTTTTAAGCAATTAATTATATGATTTTATTAATATAAGATGTATTACAAATATAAACTTTAGTTATTATTTTTATATGCTATATGCAATTTTAGATTTGTTGATTAGTATTTACAGAACCTTTAGATATATCCTATTTGCCATTTAGCTTTTCTATCAATTTCAATCCTTTCTTCAAACACCATCGCTGAATTTTCTCTCCATATGCCGAGTGTTTTTCAGCCGTCTCCAGATTCGTCACATGGTCGCGATCACTGTCAACTGCAATCGCTGGTTTTTTTATACGCTACATTTCTTTATTTTGCGGTAAATTAACATTGCTAACATATTTTTACACAATCTCGATTTTATGATGCAAAAGATTTTTATGACTGCTTTGCTGGTGTGCTTCACACTCTATGGCAAAGCGCAAGATGATTCATGGAAAGTTTCAAGTGAAAGGATCCTGTCCCCGTGGGCTGAAGAAGTTAACCCTGAAAAACCTTTACCTGAATACCCGCGTCCGCAAATGGTGCGCGATGGCTGGCAAAACCTCAACGGCTTGTGGGATTATGCCATTGAAAGCAAATCTGCCAAAGAACCTTCCAGCTATGAGGGTAAGATACTGGTTCCTTTTGCTGTTGAATCTGCACTGTCTGGTGTGGCCAAAACCGTAGGAAAAGATAGTATGCTGTGGTACAAGACCACCTTTACCGTGCCCAAAAATATGCGTAAGCAAAATGTAATACTGCATTTTGGGGCTGTAGACTGGGAAACGGAAGTGTTTGTCAATGGCAAAAGTGCAGGTACCCACAAAGGTGGTTACGATCCTTTTAGCTTTGATATCACGCCACACCTCAACAAAGGTAACAGCCAGGAACTTGTGGTAAGAGTATGGGACCCTACCGACGAAGGTCCGCAACCCAGAGGAAAGCAGGTCAAGAACCCGGAAGGCATTTGGTATACACCGGTGACGGGTATCTGGCAGACCGTATGGCTGGAGGGCGTGCCTGTGACGCACATACAGCATACCAAGAATACACCGGATGTAGATGCCAAAACCTTTACCGTGGCTGCTGACATAGCCCAACCAAAGTCAGGAGATCAGCTTCGCGTACAGCTAATGAATGACGGAAAGCAGGTAGCCGAGCAAACCGCTGCCGCCGATGAAGCTGTGACACTACAGGTGGACAATCCCAAGCTATGGACACCCGATGCGCCCCACCTCTACGATATGAAAATAGCCGTGCTGCGCAATGGAAAGGTGATAGACGAAGTAGCAAGCTATGGTGCCATGCGCAAGATCAGCATGGAACCCGACGAGAATGGCATACAGCGCATGATGCTCAACAACGAATTCGTCTTCCAGTATGGTCCGCTGGACCAGGGATGGTGGCCTGATGGCTTGTACACGGCTCCTACGGATGAGGCCCTGCTCTTCGATATTCAGAAGACAAAAGACATGGGCTTCAACATGATTCGCAAACACGTGAAGGTAGAGCCTGCCCGATGGTATCGTCACTGCGACAGTCTGGGGATGCTGGTATGGCAGGATATGCCCAGCGGCGACCTGGGCAACCAGTGGAACCCTCGTCCGGGTGTGGCAGGCATCGGCACTGAAAAGGACAGAACGAAGGAGTCAGAAGATATTTACCGCACAGAGTGGAAAGCCATTATGGATGCCAACTACAACTTTCCTTCCATCGTAGTTTGGGTGCCCTTTAATGAAGCCTGGGGGCAGTTCAAAACCAAAGAGATTACTGAATGGACGATGGAACATGATGCTACCCGGCTGGTGAACAGTGCCAGTGGTGGTAACTTTTATCCGGTAGGGGAGATTATGGATTTACACAATTATCCCGACCCTGCCATGCCAAGCCCTGCATTGTTTGGCAAAGACCGCGTGGTTGTGCTGGGAGAGTTTGGCGGATTGGGCTTGCCGGTAGATGGCCATACCTGGCAGCAAAAAGACAACTGGGGTTATCAGAGCTTTAAAAATAAGGAAGAACTGCTGAAAAGGTATACCAAGTTGATGGAAGACCTTACACCCCTGATCTTGCAGGGACTTTCCGCAGCCGTTTATACCCAGACCACCGATGTGGAAGTGGAAGTGAATGGCCTGATGACGTATGACAGAAAAGTGATCAAGGTGGCACCCGAAAAGCTCAAGCCGTTGCATACGAAGTTGTATGACGTACAGATAGAGGCTGGGAAGTAACAAAAATAATTTTGTGGTAAGCAAAAGGCATAGTTCGTAGCTATGCCTTTTTTATGCGTATCTACTTTTCAAACTTCTCTATGTCATGCAGAAACTGTACAGCTTTTGTTAATGATGAACCACCCAGACTGGTCGTTAGATTTTTAACCCATTTCAGATGTATGTTGTCCGGTCTGATCTTCCGATAAAGCCATAAAGCCAGCGGAATCATAAATGCACTAAAGATAAGCTGACCTACCCACCAGTCATGATTACCCTGCTTAAAGATGTTGACACCAAAAAACAACTCAAATCCAATAACAATATAAGCAGTATAAAACGGCAGAGAAAGCATGCTGAGCCGAATGAGTTGTAGATGATGCGCTGTAATTTGCTCTATCTTTCTTTGTATATCGACAACAGAGCCTGCATAATCTATCTGCGAGATCATCACGATCTGTTTGATGCTTCCTGCAAATCCCAGGATGTAGAACACAAGTAATACTCCGGCTGCCAGCACAAATTCCGGATATGGCAGACGGTTGACAGCAAAAACACACAGTGCTATCGTTAGAAGGCTAAAAATACCTGCTTCCACTCCTCTGGCAACCAGTGTCCGCTGCATTCTACTCCTGGTCTTATCTACTTTCATTTCTCTTAGCATCGCTCTGTTTAAACTCAAACTATGATCTAGTTTGGCATCGTAAGTTTTCCAGGCATTCAAAAGTTCTTCCATTTCCATAAGTATATTATTTGGGGGTTTGTGTGATAAACTTTGTTTTCAATTGTTGCTTGATGCGACTGATCTTGGTAGCTACATTCGTTTTTGTGATACCCAGTATCTCGGCAATCTCAGCGTATGAGTTGTCATCCAGGTATAAGATCATCAAAGCCCTGTCGAGTGCAGGAAGCTGTGCAACAAACTGATGAAGCAACCTGATATTTTCATCCTGCTCTGGCTGACTTTCAGCAGCTACGGCAATTACCGGCCTTATGTCAGCCTTATCGTTCCAAACCATCGTACTGCTTCTTCTATGTTCTTTTCGGTAAAACGAAATGGCTGTATTCAGGCTTATTTTATAAATCCAGGTAGACAGTTTGTATTGTGCATCATATTGATGAAATGACCGCCAGAGTTGCAAAGTGATCTCCTGAATGAGATCCTTTCTATCTTCTACATCTTTGCAATAAGCATTGCTTACCTTGTATATGACTCCCATGTGTGCCTCCAAAATATCCAGAAAGCTGTCGTCAGTTGTTTTCACTTTTATCGAAGGTTTTTCTTTACCTTATTATTCGCAGCAAGGTCAAGAAAGTCACAACGGATGCTATTTTTTTGCAAAATAAGGAAACCGGAGAAGCATATTTAACAGGAAATGACATAAAAAAACCTGTCCGATAACTCATCGGACAGGCAGTGTATGGTAATTTGGATAAAAGAGATACCATCAGAAATGGCTAGTCTCCGTTATCTGATGCTAATTTAAGCATACTCAACAACTCTATCTTTAGGTCTACCCAAGGCACCTCCAATGGCTCCCGAAATAGCACCGACAACGAGTCCGATAAATCCGGCAATAGCTGCACTTGAGATAGCAGAAGATACTTTTTCAGCAGTTTCTTTGGCCTGCGCTGTTGCCTGTTGCTTCACCTGAGTTATCTTTTGTTTGGCCTGTTGGTACTGGCCAGCCCAATTGTTAACTGTTTTCTGTGCTTCTGCACGGCTCTGGTCAGTTCTGGCTACCAGCACGTTAACGATTGCCTCTTTGTCAACATCGTTGATAATACTATCGCTGCCAGAAAGTACACGGCTCAGCACCTGATCTATCTGGCCAGGGTTGTCTGCTGTCTGCTTCACTTGCTGACCAGCCTGTTGCGCTGCATTTTCTAGGTTTTCGGGCTGTAGATCTTTCTTACCGGTTTGGCGAAGGAGTTGTTCGGCTTCCTGCTTGATGCTCTGCACGGAAATATCCGATTGATTCATTTGCTCCTTCACTGCATCGGCTGCTTCGGGAGCTACGGCTTGTACACCCTGCCCTACCAGCGAGAAAGCTGATCCTACCACACTACCGGTAACACCGATAATTTTGCCTACGGCAGTAGTAAGCAGATAGAAAGAAAAGATAGTAAACAAGCACCAGGTAAGTACACCGTGCATCATGCTATCTTTGCGATCAGGAACGCCTGACAGATGAGCGGCTACCCAACCACCGGCTAACAGTGAAATGATAGTGCTGATGGCATACCAAATGATAGAGCCGATACCAATACCGCTTGGTATTGCATCCTGCGCCATAGGGTCAATGGCACCCAAGCCAATACCGATACCCAATAAATTGAGCGTTAAGTTAACCACTACTGCTATCAGAAAGCCAGCGATGACGGCTCCCCAGGAGATTCTTCGTATAAAAGAAGGGTTTCTTTCCAAAGCACCAGGAACCACCCCTGTTCTGCGAGATTCGTTTGAAT
>CATQIH010000013.1 GCA_958296015.1 Cyclobacteriaceae bacterium | reverse complement strand
GCCCCTGAAAAGCTGGCAAAATCTGGACTGGCAACTACTGCCCAACTTCAACAAGATCATAGATACCGCGTCGCCGGGCGATACGGCTAACGTACCAGGACAATATTTGCTGGAAGACCTAAGCGGCAAAAATAACACCATTGAGGCTGTAGGCTACAATGCCACACAAGGCTATTCAGTGATTCCTTTAAGACAGATCAAACAGGATAATGCAGTAAGCAGCTATGTTTTCCAGCCAGAAAAAGACATAAGAGGCACTGGCATCAACACAGCCACGCTTAACTACACTTTCCCTGCAAGCTTTAGCCTGGAGGTGTTTTTCAAAAGACCAACAGTAGCCTCCCCAAATGGCACTAATCAATATGCTGTTTATTTAAAAAACAGCCCTTCAGGGTACCTGAATATCAATTATGCGAATCAAGGGCTAAAGACAAGTTCAGATTTTAAGATGAATGCGGCAGCAATTCTTCCAAAGACATGAACGATGAATCCTTGGGTGGATCGCACCTTGGCTGCCCGTTGAATATCAGTATGCTCAATAAGCCAATTAAAGAAAGATTCTATGGGTTGCCGCACACTGGATACCGCTTTTGAGAATAGATCGTCCGCTGCTTTGTGTCTTTTTTTGTCGTTCTCAGACTGTCCTTTTTTATACTTAACAGGAGTAAGCAACTCGCCATTGCTTTGACAAAACTTGGTTTTGAGCGCTTCTTCACAAAAAGCTTTGTCCCCTAGCACGACGCTATCCTGCATCTGCTCTAATATTTGCCTTTGCGCCGCTAAATCATGTTGGGAAGCCGCACTTAGCTGCAAATATTCCAATACAGGCAGGGCACCAGGACGATGAAAGCCGATGCCATGTAGCTTCATACCGAAGAAATACATGCCTTTAGTCGAGTTGTAGCCTTTGTCGCATAGCTCGGCAGCCACCTTCCCTTTTCGCTTACCGCTACAGGTAATAATAGGCATTGAGTCAGTCAACGAAATAATGCTTTGCTCATTGAATGATACTCCATAGTGGCTAGTCAGAATCTCTACTAACACTGGAAATACAGGTGCTAAACGATTCAAACGAACATTGTAAGCCGAATAGCTGGGGAGATTTAGAAACCAATCTAGCCAATGGTGGTAGATATACTCGTAAATATCCTTGATCCTAAATCTACGCTCCAAAGCAGCACTAAACAAGTAAGTGGTTAGTAACTCTTGGTCAGTAAATGCCGGCTTAGCCTGATTTTTAGTAAATCGCATACAATGCCATCGCGCGGCGAACCGTTGAAGTTCTTTTTCGTATATTTCGCATACGTAGAAGTAGAGTTGGATGAGTTGTAGAGTTCGCATTTCAAAAACTTACTCAACCTGCTTCTACTTCTTGTTTTAGCTCTTGATTCGCATGTTTAACAAAAGGAGAGAGAGGAAAACGTCGCTACGGTAGAGTCAGCGACGTTTTTGATTGTAAGGCTTCAAGTTAAGTCGGGGTGACAGGATTTGAACCTGCGACCCCTCGCACCCCATGCGAGTACTCTACCGGACTGAGCCACACCCCGAGTATGATAAGCAACCATAAGTTGCAATAACTCATGATACTGATCAGGAAGGCAAAGATAAACTTTTCCTGATTTCTGGCAAATGCTGGTGTAGGCAAGTTTTTGTCCAGAAAGCGGCTGACACCGATCTTTATGAAAAGTTTCAAACAAACTGTTGTATCAAAAGCATATATACTTGTGTATCGTGTAGAATGTCCACGCCATCTGCTATTTTGCATTGCTTTTGTATAGTAAGGCGTGAAACCGGAATATCTTCATGAATAAAATGGACTGTTTAAAAAAGTGGTGGCTATTCATACTCATGGTGACGGTTGTTGCCTGCCATAGCAGTAAACATTCGCTCAAGCAACTGCAAAAGGGTAAACATGAGCAGGTAAGAGCCAGTCTGGACAAAAAACTGCTAAAAGACAGCCTGAACCCTGCCGCACATTATATTTATTCATTGCTTTTTGTAGATACCGCTTATCAGCAATACACCGTGGACTCTGCCTATCACCATATCTTATTGGCTACAGATGATTACCAGGCTGTAGACCTGAAAGACCGGCAAAAGCTGGCGAAAAGCATTGCCCTGGACAGTGCCAGTCTGCTGCGGCAAAGGCTGCTCACCGATAGCCTGGCCTTTGGTGAGGCTGCCGATACAAATACGGGGACTACATATCAGCGGTTTATCGACAGACATGGCAAGCAGGCACCGCAGTATGAGGAGGCTATCCGTAGAAGAGACCAACTGGCTTTCAATGCAACCAGACAGCAGGATACTTACCAGGCTTACAAAACATTCATGGACACCTATCCTGCCGCGCGACAGTTTGAACAGGCCAAGGAACGCTATAATACGCTGATCTTCCGTGCAAAAACCAAAGGGGGCAACCTGGATAGTTATGTCAACTTTCTGAAATCATTTCCCAATACACCCTATCGTGCCCAGGCAGAAGAACAGATACTCAGGATCAGTGCGGCTGATAACCTGCCTGCACATTATGCCAGCTTTGCCAGGCAATATCCCAAAAGCAAACACGCTCGGCAGGCGGTTAACTTGCTGTATCATGTATACAAAGCCCGCAATCCCGACCGTTTTTTGCAGGACTATCCGAACATCCCCTTTGCCGACTCGCTGCGCAAGGTTATTGCCCTGGAACATACCACCCTGGTTCCGGTGCTGGAAGATAATCGCTATGGCTTTATAGATACCAAGGGCAACACAGCCATCAAACCCCAGTATCCGATGATTCCGCAAAGCTATCTCTGCCAGGGCGTTACGCACGATTTTGTGCACGTGGCTGATGTCCGTAACAACAAACTGCTACACCACATACTGACCAAAAAGGGGCAAACGGTTTTTAGTGTTGAACAGCAAGACACGCCGGAGTCACTTTCCGGTTCATTCACTGCCGATCACATCACCGCTATTGGCATGGGCTGGCTGCTGGTGCAGCAAGATGACCCTCATGCCTATACGCTATGGCACCAGTCGGGCTACCGTATGATGCCCGAGGGCTATGATGCCCTGGACACTGTGGTGCTGATGCCTGCTGCTGCTGCCGTACGCCAGCAGGTGCCTTTTGAGTTTATTAAATTTCAGGCAAACGGCCTTTGGGGGTTGATGACTTTTGGCGGTATCACCCTGCTGGAAGCTGCTTACGATGATATTGAGGAGTACAATCAGTTTGTGGTGCTTGAACAGCATGGAAAAATGGCTGTTACCAACCGGAAAGCCCTTTTGCAGAAAGCTAACAACGCTGCTTTTGCGCCTAAATTTGCTTATGAAGATGTGGCACCCACAGGCGATCGCTTTCTGATTGCCTACAACGGAGCGTATGAAATCGTGCTCGATGAGCAGCTTCAGCCACAGGTACCTTCGGGCAAATACAATATCGTACAACACATTGATCAGCAGCGGTGGCTGCTAAAAAAAGAAACCACCCGGCAGTTTGTCAGAAACGATAGCCTGATCAGCATCAAACAGCCTGCCTACTTTTTGTATTCTGCCCGCACAGGTACACGGCCTAAGGAGTATGACAAAGCGTATTACAATGAGCGGTGGCTGGCTTTGCAATCCAAAAAAGGTTTTGAGTTCCTTGACCTGCATGTGCCAGATTCTGTGGCTACCTACGACTCGGTTAAGCTGCTCAGCGAGCATGTGGCTCTGTTGTTTCAGCCTGATACGGTGATCGCCTATTTCTCTGCACAGCATCAGAAAAAGTTGGCACGTTTTGACCGTAAAAAAGAAATTCAGTTTCGCCTGGTGTCAGCTGTCAGTGCAGCAAATCCCGGTCGGCAGCAGCAATATCTACTGGTGATCAGGCCCGGCACCAAACAACTGCTTAATATGCAGGGCAGCAGCCTTTTTGCCAGCAGCATGGACGAAATCACAGCTTACCCGCAGTCGCTGTTTGTTATTGACAAAAACAGGCGAAAAGGTATTGTAGACAGCCTGGGCCACAACCTGGTGCCTATCCGCTACCAAAGTATAGGCAACGAGCAGCAAGGGACACTAGCCGTATTCGACAGGCAGAAGTTTGGCTTCTACCACCATGCTAGTCAGACCTTTGTGGAGCCTGCCTATGAGGCTATTGTGCAGCCTTATGGGCAACTCATGCTGCCACAGGACAGCACGCTCACTTACCTGTTTGTAGCCAGAAAAAACGGAAAGTATGGCATCATCAACCAGCAAAACAAACCCCTGACGGCTTTTGGCTTCGACGAGATCAGCTACTGGACAGACTCCACTGCGCTAGGCAGAACAGGAGAAGAATGGCAGGTATTCCGTATCTTTTTGCCGACAAAGGCCGAAGAAAGCCAGCGGATACTCTTCTCGGGTATTCAGGATTTTGAAGTGATCACTTCGGATACAGCCAGCGAAAAGCTAATGAAAATCTATCAGGAAAGAATGTACGGCATCATCAGCAATACGCAGGGCCGTCTGCTGCCTACGGCCTATGATGAAATACTGGCTTTTGGCAACGGAGAAGCCCGGATGTTCATGACTGAAAAATACGTACCCGAAGCAGAGCTATACATTGTAGTATACCTGGATGCTTCGGGCAGCATACTAAAAAAGCAGGCCCTCACCACCGAACAATACGATAAGCTGTATTGCGACGCGCCCTAATCGAACGTTTCTATCTTACCTTTTTCGATACGGTATAGAAAAGACTGCATATCCCGCTTCACAATTGGTACCAGCACATAGCATCCTATCAGGTTGGGCAGCGACATGGCGATGAGTACGCCATCAGAAAACGCCAGCACACTGGCAAGGTTGGCAGAAGCACCAATAACCACAAAAATACAGAAAATCACTTTATAACTGATAACGGACAGGCTGCTCTCACCCAGCAGGTACGTCCAGGCTTTCAGGCCATAATATGACCAGGAGATCAAGGTAGAAAATGCAAACAAGATTACGGCAATGGCCAGCAGAAAAGGAAACCAGTCGATGACGGTGGCAAAAGCAGTAGAGGTAAGGGCAATTCCATCGGCAATGCTTTCGTCTTTGTAAACACCGGAAATCACAATCACCAGGGCTGTCATGGTACACACAATCACTGTATCTACAAAGGGTTCCAGCGATGCCACAAACCCTTCAGTAACCGGCTCGCTGGTTTTGACAGCAGAGTGGGCAATAGCCGCAGAACCTACGCCTGCTTCGTTAGAGAAAGTAGCGCGCCTCAGGCCCCAAACCAGCGTACCTACCAATCCGCCACCAGCCGCTTTGCCATTGATGGCTCCGTCAAGAATAGCCGCGAAAGCATCAGGCACCTGCCAGAGATTCATCAAGATCACCACGATGCAGGCAATCAGGTAAAGACCGCACATAAACGGAACGATCTTCTCGGTAACATTGGCGATGCTCTTGATACCCCCCAGAATGACCAATCCTACCAAAACGGCAAAGATCAGCCCGAAGACCCAGGTATTTTGTGCAAAGAAAGATTCGCTACCTCCGGATATGGCAATAAACTGTTGTGCTGCCTGGTTGACCTGAAACATATTACCCCCGCCAAAAGAAGCCAGAATCGCCATAAAGGCAAACAATGCCGCCAGGAAGATACCTACCCTACCCCAGCCTTTTTCTGCCAGTCCTTTCTTCAGGTAATACATCGGTCCGCCCGATATGCTGCCATCGGCATGTACGTTGCGGTATCGCACAGCCAGGGCACATTCTACAAACTTGGCTGTCATGCCGAAAAGCCCGAACATGATCATCCAGAAAGTAGCTCCCGGACCGCCCACGGAGATAGCCACGGCCACGCCTGCAATATTACCTAACCCTACTGTGCCGGAAAGTGCTGCGGTGAGTGCCTGAAAATGAGTGATTTCTCCCGGATCGCCTTCATGCGTATATTTTCCTTTGATAATATCTATGGCATGTCTGAACCCGCGGATGTTGATAAAATTGAGATAAAAAGTAAATATAATGGCCGCCGTGATCAGCCAGACTACAATGAACGGCACTTCTACCCCCCTGATGGTAAACAAAGGAAAGAAGAAAACAGTACTGACAAATTCGGCGGCAGGCGCGAAGATACTGTCAATGATCTGGTCTACGCTTTGCCCGTCGGATGATTGTGCAAATGCGGTTGTCTGGGTAGTGAGTAGTAACAATACAGGCAATAATTTTCGCATGTGTTATAGTTTGTAAAGGCAAAAGATATAATAGATTGCGTTGAGTTGGGTCTGTCAGATGTTTTGCTTAAAACAGGGCTGACTATAAAGATTTGTGTAAGTAAGCATTTTCAAACCCAATATTAAGCATTATTTATCCAATACAATATGAAATATGGCAAATTCTCTTTTAGAGGTGATAAACCTACCGGATTTTTGCAGCGTATCAAACGATGACATCAGTTTAAATGCTGGCTTTCCAACGCCTCGATCTGGTTGCTCAGTACCTTGATACCCTCTCTGAAAGAATGTGGTTTGTAGCCCAGTTCGTCTATGGCTTTGTCGATGACAAATCCCGTTTCAGGCGGACGCATCGCCTTTTGCTGCAACGAGCGAGAATCCGTCTGGGTAATCAGGCTGGCATCCAGTCCAAAGAATTCCACCACCTGCATGGCCATCTGGTAAGGCGTAAGCACTTCTTTGCCTGAAATGTGATATATTCCCTTGGCTTTCTGTTTGGCGATCAAAAAGCAGCCCGTTGCCAGATCTTCGGCAAGCGTAGGTGTGCGGTACTGATCGTTGACTACGCTGATAGGTTTGCCATTTTCCAGGCTGTTTTTGACCCACAAAATGATATTAGAGCGGCTCATGTGCGGTGTGATGCCATACACCAGTGCCGTGCGGGCAATGGCATATTCCAGGTTGCTCTGCCGCACCAGTTCCTCTGCTTTCAGCTTGGACTTTCCATAGAAGTTAATAGGCTTGGCATGATCGCCTTCACGCAGCAACGGACGGTCGCCAGAAAAAATAAAGTCTGTAGATAAATGGACAAAAAAACTGTTGTTAGCCTCGGCAGCATGAATAAGGTACTTCACCGCTTCTACATTCATCAGCCAGCAGGCATCCTGCTTTTCTTCTGCCTCATCCACATTGGTCATGGCAGCGGTGTGGATGATGACATCAGGTTTTTCTTCTCCAATGACCTGTGTTACCTGTTCAGGCTGGGTGATATCGAGGCTGCGATAAGTGTAAGACGGTAAAGTATAGACATTCCGGTTTTTTCCTCTGGATGTGGCAACAATTTCTACTTCGGTATTGCCTGCCAGCAACACCACCAGCTTTTGCCCCAGCAGCCCGTTGGCACCGGTAATAAGTATTTTCATAGGTTAAAGTTATAAAAAAACATTGTCCGATCAATTTATGTGTTTATATATACTTGCTAATACTGAATGCCGTACTTTTTAATGATGTCTTTTTTGGGCATCTCTTTCACATCTACGGTCATATAAATATCCTCTACAGGCTTGTCTGCCGGGCCGGTACGCTGGGCAGCAATAGAATCTATCACCTGTAGCCCGTCTACTACCTGACCGAAGACGGTATACGTGTCATCCAGATGCGGCGCACCTCCAATGGTTGTATAAGTCTGTAGCCTTTCTTTGGGGTAGTCTTTGTCCACATCAATGTTGAGCGCGTCTTCCACAACAGGCTTTAGCTCCAGCACCCGTGCTGTATAGGCAGCAAAATCTCCGCTATTGTACAGGTTCATCAGTTCCTGCTCTAGTTGGGCGTAGTTGTTGTCGTTTTGGATCAGCGTCTGTATACCTTTGCCCAGCTTATCCATATCAGTGGTCAGTTCTTCGGCACCAAATACCGATCCCTGCACGATGTAAAACTGCGTACCGCTGGAAGCTCTCTCCGGATTGATCTGGTCTCCCTGTCGGGCGGCACTCAGTGCTCCTTTCTTGTGGAAAAGGGAATCCACAAATTCAGCTGGGATGGTGTACTGTTCGCTGTCGGCCTGCGTAGGTGAGGGTTTGGTGGTGAGGTCGCCTCCCTGTATCATAAAGCCAGGAATGACCCGGTAAAAGAGGGTGCTGTCGTAACGGCCTGCTTCGGCCAGCTTCAGAAAGTTGCTCTTGTGCTTTGGCGTAGCATCGTACAAGATGGCTTTCATGTCGCCGTATTTGGTATGGATGGTAACCAGTGCATCTTTGTTTGAAGCGCAGGCCGCCAGGCATACGCTAAGTATCAGGAGTTGGAGTGTCTTTACCATAAAGGCATCAGTTTTTTGCTGACTGTATTTTTCTGATTTCATCTAAAATAGCATTCCCGCCCTGTGCAATAATACGCTGGGCCAGCTGCTCACCGAGTTGTTCGGCTGCTGAAGCCGGACCACTGACGCTATCGCGGATCATTGCCTTGCCATCCAGGCTGATCACGCCACCACGTAGTTCAAGATTGTTTTGTTGCAATGATGCCAGGGCAAATACGGGCACACTACAACCACCCCGCAACGTCCGCAGGAAAGCCCGTTCGGCCAGCAGCCTACTTTCAGTTTCGGCATGATTGACCAGTTGACGTATCTTTTCTCTGATGTCTTCATCCAAATAGCACGTAGCTTCTATGGCAATACTGCCCTGCCCTACTGCCGGCGTAAACTGATCGATCGTAAACTCTCTGACAATATGGCTGGTATATTCCATCCGGTGTACACCGGCATAAGCCAGCAGGATAGCATCGCACACGCCAGCTTCGAGCTTGCCCATGCGGGTTTGCAGGTTGCCACGCATCTCCACCAGTTTCACATGAGGGTAATAATATTGCAGCAGTGCCCTGCGTCTGGCCGAAGAAGTGCCCACTACCCACAAACGGCTAGCATCTTCCAGGTTGATATCGTGGCGCAGGCTCACCAGCACATCGTTTACCTTCTCCCGTTCTGTAAAAGCAATCAGCTCAAACAAGTCCGGCAGTTCCGACTGCATATCTTTGGCACTGTGGACGGCCATGTCTATGGTGCCCCGCTGTAGGTGCGCTTCTATTTCTTCAGTAAATACGCCACGTGTGCCAATTTCGGCAATCGCGACATCCTGTTTCTTGTCTCCTTTGGTTTCAATTTTTATGATCTCGGGTTCAAACCCACCGCGTGTCAGTCGTTCTGCCACGTAGTGTGCCTGCCACATGGCCAGTTTGCTGCCTCGGGTACCTATGATGATTTTCATTGTCTTATGAACGAATAATATGAGCGATTCTTAAGGAAATGTCTAAAAAAATAATTTTCGGACTAGCATTTCTTTCCAGGTGATAATGAGCTTCGTTGAGCAAGCGGGTGATCTGGTCTACTTTGCCAAAATCTATCACCTTGCTGAAGTTGGCGACAAAAGACAGCTCGTCTCCTTTCAGCCGGATCAGTACTTTTTCTATGCTGATGGTATCTTCCACCTGCCCGGCTGCCTGCAAAGTATCTACCGACTGCATGATCAGGGTTTCGCGCATCATGCTCAGGCCATAGTGCAACAGACTTTTCTGTGCTTCTTTACCCAGCTTCTGAAACTGATCTGCCATCTCCACCATCTTTGTATAGTCTCTGGTATAGCAAAGCCGCATCCACTGCCGGAACAGTTGGTGGCTGTCTTCTTCCACTTCGTGCATCAGGCGAAATGCCTGGTTCAGGTTACCATCTGCTAGGGTAGCAGTCTGCTGTATGCGTATATGTTGCTTTTCATTACCGGCATCTTCTTTCTCAGTCAGTATATGGATGATCTCCTCGTCGCTGAAGGCAGGAATGTCTACAATTTGTGTACGGGAGATGATGGTGGGCAGCAGCTTTTCGGCATCGTGGGTTACCAGCAGAAAGACCGTATGCTCGGGGGGTTCTTCCAAAATCTTCAGGATGCCATTGGCTGCTGCCGGGTGCAGATATTCGGGCATCCAGAGCAACACGATCTTGTAGCGTCCTTCAAAAGCTTTGAGACTAAGTTTGCGGATGATATGGCGGCTTTCTTCTTTGGAGATATTGAGTTGTTTGTTTTCTCCGCCAAAATGCGCGCTCCAGTCGGCTACATTGCCATAAGGATTTTCCTGAAGGAAGGAACGCCACTCTTTGATATAGCTATCGCTAATCACATCTTTGCCCGTGATATTTTTGGTAGCACTCACCGGAAATACAAAGTGAAAATCAGGATGGATCAGCCGTTCCATTTTGTCTGCGGAGGGGTCAGCATCATAGGAACCATTGGGATGCCTCTTTTCGCAGTTCAGGTAGGTAGCAAAGGCCAGTGCCATCGCCAGGTTGGCACTTCCCTCCGGCCCCAGAAATAGCTGTGCGTGTGCTACCTGCCCGGCATCTGCTGACTGGATCAGGCTCTTTTTTACCTCGTGGAGTCCGTAAATATCGGTAAACTGCATGCAGAGAGTTTTTACGGCTAAATTACGCACCTGCGTTTGTTTTACCAAACCCAGGTCGAAGGGCTCCAAAGTTTATACCCAAACAAAAAAGTCTTCAGATTTGCCTGAAGACTTTGCGCGCAAGGTAAAAGCAGCAGAAGACTACTTCTCTTTTTTGTATCGTCGGTTGAATTTCTCCACACGTCCTGCGGTATCTACATACAGCTTTTTACCAGTGTAGAAAGGGTGAGATGCAGAACTTACCTCTATCTTGATGACCGGATACGTGTTGCCATCTTCCCACTCTGTGGTCTCGTCGGATGTCATGGTAGATGCCGTCAGAAACTTGGTATCGCTGGAAGTGTCGTGGAAAATCACTTTTTTATAACCTGGATGAATGTCTTTTTTCATAGCCTTATTATTTGTCTAAACCGGAAAACGGATTTTGCCGTTTGTAGTGTTCATTTTTGAAAAAGAGTTGCAAATATAACGCATACTATCTGAAAATCCGAATATCGACCTGCGATTTTTTTTGTTTATGCACATAGCATCTTTTCTGTCCTTTCAACGCACATCATACACATTATTTGATTAGCTTACCTGAGTCTTGCTCAAGGCTGAAATCTAACGTACAGGCTATTAACAACATCGTAATGAATCCTTTTTTCAATTTGTATATGGTGGTGTATATCACGCTGGCTATTTTTATCACTTATCTGCTTGTTCGCTTACTTGTCTCGGCAAGAACGTTTTTTGATGCTGGCACCAGGTATTTCAATGCCAGGGTGAAAGATCAAGACAAGGAAGAACAGGTTTGAGTTGGTTGACAGCTTTTATACATGCGAATTTGCAAGCAAATAGCTAGATTAAATTTTTACGCAAATGGCTAAGAAATTAAAACCTATTGTTTTCCATACTTCCTTCGAAGAGCAAAGGCTATATGGTTAGTTACATGCCATTGATATGGATGAAGGAAAACGCCTGCGAGAAATGTATAGGTTAAACAAAAAAATATATGGTGATAGCTATGGAAAGGGCTCAAAAATAATAGAAGTCTATCAGGCATTACCAGGAGAAAGCGTCAATAATTTTTACCGAAGGGTTGACAACAATGGCTGATTTATTTGATAAAGATCATCAGAAATTCATTATG
This sequence comes from Cyclobacteriaceae bacterium, assembly GCA_958296015.1. Classification (GTDB taxonomy): domain Bacteria; phylum Bacteroidota; class Bacteroidia; order Cytophagales; family Cyclobacteriaceae; genus JAJNNC01. Next base: position 390,602 of record CATQIH010000013.1, on the reverse strand, counting down.
ACGATCTTATCACAAATAAAATTGCTTCTGCCAGGCCCAGAGATATCGATGATATAGAAAATCTTTCAAAAATCAGGCGGAGAAAATAGTCCTTGCAATTCTCTTTAAGATATCTATGCGCTCATTGCTTTGAGATTCAGAGATGATATGGATAACTTATTGTGGCTTCAATGGTATCAATTGACTACCTGTGAAAGACAAACATCAACAATCATTGCACCAGCTGATAATATCGCACAAAGTCCCGCATCACCGTATCGGCATTTTGGGCATTGTGTTGTTGTAATATTTTTGCCAGCGATTGTAAGAGCACCAGGTTGCGGGTCACTTCTATGTTGTTTACGTCCCCTTCTTTTAGGTAGTAATCCAGTAGCTTTTTAGCTTCCCCCTGAAGCTTGCTGCTCAGAGCCAGGGCTTTTTCTTTTTCCTGAAGCGTCCACAGGAATCCAACAATTTCTACCGTATTAAAATCATAGGCGACGACACTATCGGGCATCACCTTCAGGCATTCCAGCAGGGCTTTTCGGGCTTTTTCCGTCTTACCTTCTTCCAGCAACGTGCCGATTAGCGTATTGAAATACTGGCGGTAAGTAGAAATTCCTCTGTAAATGTGATCTTCGGTAGTATAATAAACCTCCGGATCATCCAATGCCCGCCAGGAGAACTTGTGCATCATGTTATCATACATCGCAGGGCTGTTGACCAGCACATCGACAGGATTGGGATTGGTGACGGGCAGCAACCGGTAGGCAGCTCCTTCCTGCACCACGTTGGCACTGAAATCCAGGTTGGTGCCCATCAGAGAAGTGGTATTGAAATAGACAGGCCGCTCCCACTGGTTGGTAGCCAGCAGGTCCAGCATCATCAGGTCTTTCTTCTCCAAGCCGTTGCTTTTCAGGTGGATATACAAGCGGTTTGTATATAAGTTGTGCATATTTTCGGGAATAATTTCTTGTAAAGAGGTAGGAATGCCGGGGTTTTCATTCATACCGGTTGATGCCATCACGTCCTGCTTTTCGGTAGGTGAATGGGTTTTTATATCCAGATAAAAGGTTTCGGCAGGCACGGTGTTATATTTTATGTGGGCATCCGGCAGTTGCAGGGCCGGTGAATCATCTCTGATAAGTTTGAGAAACTGTTCCAGGCTGATAGCACCTTTGATACCGGGCCTTTCCACATACGGCAGATAGTCGTTGGCACCGCCTTGCTTGTAGTTTTCTTCTGTAAGCGATAAGGGCAGCGGATCGGAGTCATACGCCGGTCGCTTCATCTGGTTGATGTACCAGTCGGTATTGAAATACGATAACACGATCACGCGCACGTCGGTGCGGAAACCTTCTACTTCCTGGGCATACCACAGCGGAAAGGTGTCGTTGTCGCCGCCGGTAAACAGGATGGCGTTGGGCGCACAGGAAGACAGCACGTTTTTAGCCATATCTTCGGCAAAATATCGCCCGGTACGGTCATGATCATCCCAGCCCTGCTCGGCCATCAACACAGGCACTGACAGGCATATGAAAGCGGCAGCCATACCGGCATGTTGCCTATTTTTGAGAAGCTGTGTGGCAAACTGTGCCACTGCCATCACGCCAAGCCCAATCCAGATGGCAAAGGCGTAATAGGAACCTACATAGATATAATCCCGCTCACGGGGTTCTACCGGTGGGGAGTTGAGGTAAATAACCAGCGCAATGCCAGTGAGCACAAACAGCATTGCCACCACCGAAAATCCTTTGACATCTTTTTTGTATTGAAAAAAAAGCCCCAGCAAACCCAGCAAGAGCGGCAGCATCAGGTAGTTGTTGCAGGCTTTGTTGCTTGCCAGAGCTTCCGGCACATCGCGTCCCTGCCACGGCAGCAGCCAGCCAGCATCTCTGATGTCGCTCTCACGTCCGGCAAAGTTCCACATAAAGTAACGTAGATACATATGCCCAAGCTGATAACGGAAGAAGAACGACAGGTTATCACCAAAGTCAGGATTTTCATTTGGCCCCAATCCCATCCAGCGACGGTACAGTTCGGCATGGTTGTCCTGTGTGCTGTAGGCTCTGGGGAAAAGGGTAGACTGCTTCGGATCATAGATATTCTCTAGCTTATGGTTAGTCAGGATGTACCGGTCTTTTCCCTTTTCATACATGGGTGCTCCTTCCTGTTGGTCTGTTAGTTTGGCCGAAAAATAAGGGCCATACAGCAAAGGGCGGCTACCATACTGATCCCGCTTCAGGTAAGAAACAAAGCTGATGATGGTTTCAGGATTGTTTTCATCAATAGGAGGGTTGTAGTTGGAGCGAATCAGCACCAGCGCATAGGAAGCATAGCCGATCAGAATGAAGATAAGTGCCAGCAGGCCGGTATTGAGTAGTACTTTCTGGTGTTTGATGGAATAATACAAGCCGTACCCCAAACTGCCTAGCAGGAGCACCACAAAGAAAATCAGCCCGGAGCCAAACGGCATGCCCAGACTATTGACGAAGAACACCTCCAATGAACCAGCCACCGAAGGCAATCCGGGAATGATGCCCACCATGGTCAGCCCGATCAGTCCCAGACTGATCATCAGTGTGATGATGATGCCGCGTATCGTTATTCCTTTATACTCAGGTGCGTTTGTAGCCTGTTTGGTGATCACGCGTTTCAAACGCGCGCTAATTTTTACATTTACCTTATACTCGGGCGTGTTTGTAACGCGTCTGCTGGTCATTGTTCTATCTGCCCAACGAAAGTAGTAGATCAATGCCAGTGCCGGAATCGTCACCAGGTTGAGCAGATGCACACCTATCGACAGGCCCATCATGTAGGCAATAAAGATCAGCCAGCGGGATGCCGCCGAGCGATTGGCTCTGGCAGGTGAATCAATATGCTCCCAGGCAAGCATAGCCCAGAAGACCAAAGCCATGAAGAAAGACGACAGCCCATATACTTCTGCTTCGGTTGCCGAAAACCAGAACGAATCTGAAAAGGTATATGCCAGTGCGCCCACTACGCCACTACTTACCAGCCAGATAGTTTGCACTTTGGTTTCCTGTCCATGCACTACCTTCAACACCTTTTTACCCAGCAGCGTGATCGTCCAGTACAGCAACATCACAGTAGCTCCACTGCTCAGTACGCTGATCATGTTGATCCAGAAAGCTACCCGTTCGGTGTTACCCATTGCCAGGAAGGAAAACAGACGTCCCAGCAACAGAAACAACGGCGCACCCGGCGGATGCGGCACCTGCAACTTATACGCGGCGGCAATAAACTCACCACAATCCCACAGGCTGACGGTAGGTTCTACGGTAAGCGTATACACGGTGGTGGCGACAACAAATATCAGCCATCCGGTGAGCCGATTAATCTGACGGTACTGCATAGATCAGGGTACTTTTGATGAATGCAGCAAAGTAGCTTACGACAGGCAGAAGCACCGTTCACCGCTTGTACAAGTTGGTGCAAGCTGGTACAATGTCTTAAAATATGCCATGCATGAACGTTGGCGGCCTTGTCTCGCTTAGCTTGTATACAATTTGCCGATAGCTGTCAGTTTACTTCCAAATCATTCTTAGCAGGTAACTTAGGGAAACTGGCATGTGGTTCTGTCTGGTACCAGTAAACTACCGAACTGATGTCAGACTGCTGGGGCAGGTAGCGTCCGCCGCTGCGCCACCCCAGGTCCTGAATGGTCACCGTCAGGTCTTTTTCAAACCGTATCGGATCGGTGATATGCCAGCGATACATGCCAAACCGCTGCTGCGACTGGTACAGCCCGTTGGGCTTGATCACCTGGTGCAGACCGGCATATGGGGTAGAGAAGGTTTCGTACTGGTGGGTCTTCTTGTTTTCGAAGTTGTAGGAGCCAGTAAAATAGTCTTCTGCACCCGTGCCGTTGATGGTTGGAAACTCCTTATCGCCATCCATAAAGAATTTGATCTCTCCTTCTCCCCACCACCCATTGTTGTTGACGCCCCAGGCAAGGTAAGTGCCCACATATTGCCCTTTTCCTTTGATGCCATCCACCAGCGTATACAAGGAGCCTTTGGTCGGGTTGCTTCGCCGAAACTGTGCATGAAAATAAGCGGCATCTTCCCGTACTTCCGTGAGCGTATAGTTGATCTGATAATACAACCGCATGGCTTCTTCTCCGATATTTTCCATCGTCACCTTGCATTTCTTCCGGAAAGGCATCACCCAATAAGCATTAAAGGCACTCCCCGGATTGACGCAAACTGCTAGCGAAGTCAGGGGTGCATATTGTCCCCATCCCATACCAAAAAAATCACCTACCGGCACTTCTACAGATGGTTCCTGCTCATCGTCCCAGTAAAAGCGCAAAATAGAGTAGCGCCAGTTGCCGGTGGGTGTCATCCATATCTGCTGTATGGCACCGGGGCCTTCCATTTCGGCAATGGTAAACGTCTGTCCGGGTTCTATGATGATGAACGGATTCACTTTCCACCCTTGCCCCAGGTCGCGGGCTACGTCTCCGGCATTGCCTTCCTCCAGCTTTGCCATACCGCCCTTGCCCTTTTCGCCCGTAAAGTTCTCCGGACTGATAGAGCGGGTTTTGGCATCTGAGAGTTGGTACAGGTTGCTCATATGCGTATTGATTCCGTTGAAGCCGGACTGCTTTTGGGCAAAAGCCTGTTGCAGAGGAGATAAGATAAGCAGGGCAAAGAAACCTAGCCATAGATGATGAAGGGAAGGGATGATAGTGTTTTTCATGTGTAGGCAGGTTAAGGAGGTTGTATCAGTGTTAGTTTTAGCAGGCACAGGCAGACTCACGATTGCCTACCGGCTGTATATGCTAATTAACAAGTTATTTTGTGATCCTGCAACGCCATGAGTCCTATTTTTGCTGCTATGCATAGCATTTGCTGGTTGTATACTTGTTATTTCCTGCTGGCAGTGGTCTGGTAGGTTTCCAGTTCCTGTTTACTGATGCTGTAATCTTTCAGAAAAGGCACGAGCATGGATATATCTTCTTGGGTGGCTTTGCCAGTTTGCAACGCTTTGATAGCACGTATATGGCTGTAAACAGAAGAGATGGTGCTTTCCAGATAATGCAGCATTTGCTGTCGCAAAGCATCAGGGCTAAGGCGTTGATTTTTGCCGGGTGTAAACAAGTAATAATGGTGTTTGGCATCAGAGAGCATGGCTGTGCCGCCTTTCATTTTTTCCTCTGTTAGGGAGTTATCCTGGTAACGTTGCAGGGCCGGAGCCATGATCTCCCGCCGCATCTGCTCACCAAAAGCGGCAAAAGCCGGATCGCTGGTGGGCTGCCGGGTTTGTATTGCCGCCAGGTAGCAGTTTTTGGTCATCAGCAAGTCGATAATATCCGAAGCTGGCACATCCGTGATGGTTTCCTGGGCATGGTTGCCAGCGTCGCCAATCAGTATCAGTATATTAGATTCACCTTTCGCCAGATGCGGACCGCGCAGGGCTTGCCGCAGACCATAGTATACGGCTTCCGGCTCGTCTTTATCATACATCACCGTGGTACTCAGGCTTCGCAGCCATGCTCCCGGCGACTCGCCCGTCATGTCATTGTCCAGGTACATCCATTGCCCTTCGGCGGCATCTCGGTAACAGGCCACCATCATATTGAGTGCATAAGTACGATTGACCGTATCGGCCACCTCAGCTACTGTTTTGATAAACGCCTCCATACCAGGTGTAGCATCTACCAGCAACGTCAGGTTCACATTGCTGCGTTCCAGCATAGCACGCCGGAGCTTTTCTTCCGTTGTTCCGGCTTCCGGTGCCGGATCAGCACTTGCAGGTGCTATCTGCGCCCCATCTCCTTCCAACATATAATCAGCAGGGAACTGATTATAAATCAGGACGATAGCAGGAATCAACAGCAGCAGGATACCACACACCACTACAAACTTTGCAATGGCCCGCCTGCGGTCTCCCTGGTTTAGCGGTTCTATCATTTCATGTACGCGCATGGCTTTGAGGGGATATTAATAATCGAGGTAAACCCTTTTGGCGTAGATATGTGTATCTTCTCTCAGTTGATTGCGGAAAACACTGATGTTGGGGTTGACAGATTCTCTGCTAATCCACCCTGTTTTCACATAAAAATACCACCCAAAAGGCGTTGATTTTGAATTTGCCAGCACAGGTTCGCCGGTGTTTTGCTGGTTGTAGTTATTTAAAAAGTAATGAAAAATATCGCCTATCTTCATATTTAGGGGGGCCTTCACCGTAAACTTACTGTCTTTAGCATTGGTATCCCCTTTTTTCATCAGGAAATGCATCATAATGGTATCCCCTTCTGCCGGTGTGGGCGTATTCAGATGCTCACTATGCTGCCACACATAGTAGATTTTGTCAGGAATACTTTGCCACAGCAGATAGGCTTTGTGTAATAAAAAGGGCAGTAAAAAAGGCAAGGCAGTGCCCGCCATCAGCCAACTGGGCGGCGTATCGTTGACCAGTTGGAACAGCCATAAATATCCAGCTTCTCCCAGGCAAAAAATCACCAGGGTGAAGCACACTTCTGCCAGATAATTTTCTTTTCTGCTCCACGTCTGAAACCGGTATACCGACCACGTATGCCACATGCCCAGCAGAAAAAAAACGACCAGGATGATCAGGTGCATTTGCTCAATGAGCATGATCCAGCGACCGGCAGCCCCTATCACACAGAACAAAAAAGTAAACGAAAGCATATGGGTGATAGCCGCGTGTAATCTAACCCTACCACTCAGGTAAAAGGAAATGACGGCTAACAGCACACCCAGCACTGAAAAGGCCAGGGGAATCAGGTTTGGTGATTGCAGCATACAAATAGATTATTCAAACATAAAAGCCCAACGGCAACAACCGGCAAAAGTTGTTTTACAAACTGTAGATAGCGGTATCTTTACAACAAGAAAAAACAGGGATAGTTACTTTGAATTTTTCAGTTTTATAATGACCCAAAGACAAAAGGTCTTTCCCTATTATCGCATCTCAACCTCAAATACTTCCTTTGTGGCAGCACTTAGCTTATACCGGTCATCCATTCGGTAGCCAATCACCCACGCGATGTCTTCTCCAGAAAGTAAAACTTGTACCTGATTTTTGAGGTGCAACGGGGTTTTCTGGTCGATCAAAAAATCGCTGAGCTTTTTTCTGCCACGCATGCCCAGTGGATGAAACCAGTCGCCTGCCTGCCAGCGTCGAGCGCATAGGGGAAAGATGAGCTTGTCAGCATCCAGCGCGGCAATGTGACTGACTGCCCGTATCCGGTAATCTTTAGCATTATACAAGGTGGTTTGTATACATATATCTCCAACCTGCACAGTTGTAGCAGACTTTGCCAAAGTATATTCAGCAGTCAACCTTTCTTGCACCGGACTGATGATCAGATGCTTACGGTCAATGTTCAGCGTGTAATCAGTAGCAACAAACCGTTTTCCTGATTTGTGATGCACCTCATGCTGTACATGCCCGGCAATGTGTTTGGCTTGTTCGTAAGAAAAGCCAAAAGGCTTCAGGATTTCAGCCAGTACCAACGGCATCGCGGCTGCTTGCCGAAGGACATCCATTGCAAGCCATACATCTTGGCCATGCCAGGTAGTGCAACGCGCGCTGATATCCTGCACATATTGCTGCAAAACCTGTTCCGTACCCTGCAATCGTTCCAGTGTATCGTCCAGCGTGCGAAACAGCGATGGATTGATCTGCAATAGCCGTGGCACTACGGTATGGCGAATCAGGTTGCGGGCATATTTGATGGAGGCATTGGAGCTATCTTCGCGCCACGGTAGCTGATGCTGCTCGATATAAGCATTGATCCGGCTTTTTTCTGCAAACAGCATGGGCCTCACAAGTGCGCCGCTTTTGGTAGGCATTCCGCGCAGCCCGGCAATGCCTGTGCCCTTAGCTAAATTGAACAGCATAGTTTCCAGCACATCGTTTTTGTGATGTGCCGTGGCAATATACTGGTAGTTACCGGATGCCAGCAGTTCATCAAACCACTGGTAACGCAGGCGACGGGCTACCATCTGCACCGATTCACCGGTTTCCTGACATATCATTGCCGTATCAAAAGTTTGCATCATGCATTCCACACCGTATTGAACAGCCACTGCCCTGACAAAAGCCACGTCTTCTTCAGAATCCTGGCCCCTTAGCTGAAAATTGCAGTGTGCTATCGCAAATGAATAACCTGCCCGATGGCAAAGATCAGCCAGCACTACAGAGTCTGTACCGCCACTTACAGCCAGCAGGAGCTTGTCTTTGGCAGAAAAAAGCTGCTGTTTTTGAATAAATGCTACAAATTCCTCTACCATTCTAAAGAAAACGCTCAAATTTGCGTTACAATATATTGGGTTAAAATTAAAAAGATCGCATGAGGTTGTCTGTAAGATTTGTTTTTATATTCCTGTTCAGTATGTGTAGCAGCAGCCTTCTTGCGCAAAAACAGATCACTATTGAGCAGGCTGATTCGTTGCTGGGCGGCAAGGCTCCTTCCGGAGAGGGTTTCCGTAAGCTTATTGGCAATGTGCGGCTCCGGCAGGGCAATACGCTTATTTTTGGCGATTCGGTGATTCTTTACCCCAAAAGCAATGTCAGTGAGGTGTTTGGCAAACAGGTGCGCGTGGAAGAAGGTGATACTATTGTGGTTACTGGCAAACAACTGACTTACAATGGCAATACCCGGATGGCCAAAATGCGCAAAGATGTGGTCTACAAAGACCCCACCATGACGCTGTATACCGACCTGCTCAATTATGATATTTCCAAAAGCTATGCCTTTTACTACAACGGTGGCCGGTTGGTAGATACCACCAACGTGCTGACAAGTGTGCAGGGTTCATACAATACGGCAAGCCACCTGGCGGCCTTCAAAGACAGCGTGGTGTTGGTCAATCCGGATTATAGGCTGGAATCTGACACCCTGCAATACAATACGGTGACGAAAGTAGTGTATACCAAAGGCCCTACCAAAATTACTTCCAAGGAAGGCAACGTCTTGAATGCCCAGGCAGGCAGCGAATACAAAACAGCCGAAGAGCAGTCTGTCTTTGGACTGGGGACCGTGGAAACGGACAAATACACCATCAAAGCAGACCAGCTATTTCTGGACAACATTACTAAACGTTACAATGCCGAAAAGAACGTAGAGATGATTTCCAAAGACAATGACATCATCATCACGGGCGAACATGCATTTTATCTCGAGCAGGAAGGCATCACTAAAGTCTATGGAAATGCGGTGATGAAAAAGATCATGGACCCTGATACGCTTTTTATGAGTGCTGATACGCTGGTGAGCATAGAGGATTCTATTCCAGCCAACAACCGGATATTGGCCTATCATGATGTTAGGATTTACCGCGACGATCTACAGGGTATTTCCGATTCGCTGGCCTACCATGTGCACGACTCAATACTGTATTTTTTTGACGACCCGGTGCTGTGGAATAAAAGCAGCCAGATCACAGCCGATTCTATCAATATACGAATCCGCAACCAGCAAATCGACAAAATGAATACCAACGTCAACTCCTTCGTCATTGCCGAAGATACGGTAAAGAACTTCAACCAGGTGAAAGGCCGCAGGATGGAAGCCTTTTTCAAAGACAACAACATAGATAGGATTGATGTATTTGGTAATGGCGAAAGTGTATACTATGCCCTACAAAAGGACACGCTGACTGTAGGTATGAACAAGATTATTTGCAGCAATATGCTGATTGAGTTTGACAAGAACCAGGTAGATAAGATTCACACCTATGTGAAGCCCGAAGCCTCGTTTATTCCGCCTCATGAAATCACCAAAGAAGTATCCCAGCTAAAAAGCTTCAACTGGCGCATTAAGGAACGCCCCACCAAACAGGAAGTGCTCTATAGATCCGGATACACCAAGAAAAAGTCTGTAATTCCTGGCAACCCCATCAAGCCCGTGCCTGTCTCCGGGAAGAAATAAGTACAAAGGTTGATACCAGTTCAAAAGGTATTGGTTTGTCTGGGAAAAGCAACCACTTTACTTTGTGTGCTTGATCAGATGCTGTAACTTATAAACGCCCGGTAACGTTTTTTAGTAAAAAGGTCATCATCATGAAACATATATCTTTAACTATTCCTGATCATAAGTATGCTTTCTTTTTGGAGCTGGTCAAAAGTCTGAAGTTTGTGGAGGTAGAAGAAACCTACACAGATGCCGAAAAAGAAGTCCTGAAAGGCATTGAACAAGGTTTCAGAGAAGTAAAACTCATTGAGGAAGGTAAAATGAAATCTCGGCCAGCAAAAGACTTCTTAAATGAGCTATAGCGTTGATACCATTGAAAACTTTGAAAGGCAAGCAAAAGGGCTTATAAAAAAGTATAAAACATTAAAAGCTGAGCTTGATACACTTATTAACCATTTGGAAGATAACCCTATACAAGGCACGCCGCTTGGTGACAATGTATACAAAATACGCCTTGCTATCGCAGCTAAAGGTAAGTCTGGTGGAGCCAGAGTTATTACCTGCGCAAAAGTGACCCAAGAAAAGGTTTATCAGGCATCTATCTACGATAAAAGTCAGCTGGAAAATCTGTCTAAAAAGCAACTATCAACCTTGCTGCAAAAGGCAGGCTTGATATAATACAGCAGCAAGCTGTTTGCCATGTAAGGAATTTGCATTTTTTAACCGCTTTTTATAGATAAAAAAGGTGTATTTTTAACCAATATTTTTACTATAAAGGCGTTCTATGAAGCATTTTTTACCGATCCTCCTGCTTTTAGCTAATTCACATGCTATATTCTCGCAAAATACCGATGAATCCAATAGTAAGGTGTCAAACAACACAGATCATTACATGTCTTACTCATCTGGCTTCGACGACCGGAACGCTTTTGTGGGTGGCACCCTGTTTGAAAAGGAACATGTTCGCCTGAGCGAAGCTTATCCCAATCCTGCCATCACGCAGGCTACTATAGATTATGCCGTTCTGAATGCAGATACAAAGGCCAGTATTGTCATCCACAACCTGCTGGGTAACAAGATGGTGGAGCTTTCTCTGGACCATAATCAAAGCAGCGTTAAAATTCCTACCGATAACTTTGGCAATGGCATCTACTTCTACTCGCTGTATGTCAACGAAAAGCGTATCATGACCAAAAAGATCGTCGTCAAAAAATAATTACTGTTTTTATGGCGTTATTTGCCTGTTGACTGAATAGATTCGGACGTTTTTCTGTTTTCACAGAGAGATTGCTATTTCGATATTATCCGGTTAACTTTGCCATTCATTTAAATCAACGACTTTGAGAGTAAAGCTTATCATTTATACATGCTTGCTGGCCACCATGCTACTTGGCTCCTGTAGCGACTTTCGCAGGGTGATGAAAAGCGACGACTGGCAAAAGAAGTATGATGCAGCCATGAAGTACTATAACGACAAGGATTATTATAGAGCCACTATGCTGTTTGACGAGGTAATGCCCATCATTCGGGGTAGCAAAGCCGCTGAAGAAGCGCAGTATTATTATGCCTATGCGCACTATTATCAGAGAAAGTACGTATTGAGTGCTCACTATTTCAAGCAGTTTTACGAAACTTATTCCCGGAGCAAGTATGCTACTGAAGCACAGTATATGTATGCCTATTCGTTATATAAAGAATCTCCTATTCAGAGCCTGGACCAATCCTCTACCGTAGAGGCCATCAATGCCATGCAACTTTTTATCAACAAATACCCTTATAGTGAGTATAAGGATAAATCTGAGAATATACTGGACGAGCTACAGGCTAAGCTCGAGCACAAGGCTTTTGACAACGCCATCCTGTATTATCAGCTGAGCAGGTACAAACCCGCCATCATCGCTTTTGATAATTTTCAGAACGACTATCCGGATTCTGACCTGAATGAAGAAATTAGCTACTGGAGGCTGGCAGCTCAGTTTGAATTGGCACAGCAAAGTATCCTGAGCAAACAGAAAGAGAGATATCATGCTGCCGTAGAATATTACGAAACATTTATTGATAAATATCCTGAGAGTAGCTTCATCGGCAAAGCAGAGTCTATTTATGAGAACTGTGTCACAAAACTTAACAAAGACTTTAGCGACAGTAAAGCATCTATAAAACCATGACAAAAAAACCCAACATTACCGCATCTATCATCACCAGAGACGCAGCCGAGATAGCGGCTCCAACGGGCAACCTGTACGAATCAGTAGCAATCATCTCCAAACGTGCGCGCCAGATATCCGTAGCACTCAAAGAAGAACTGAGTGGCAAGCTGGCAGAATTTGCCTCTACAGTAGACAACCTGGAAGAGGTCTTTGAAAACAGAGAGCAGATAGAAATCTCCCGCTTTTACGAGAGAATGCCCAAACCTTCTACGCTGGCCATTGAGGAGTTTATCAACGAAGAAATCATGTACCGCAAGGCAGACGAAGACAGCAATGCTTAAACCAGCCCTGATCTGAAAAAAAAAATCATAGTGGGCATATGTGGTAGTATAGCGGCTTATAAGGCCGCTATGCTTGTTCGACTACTGATCAAGTCCGGTGCCGAAGTGCAAGTGATCATGACAGAAGCAGCCAAAACGTTCATCGCGCCGCTCACACTGGCTACGCTTTCCGGCAAACCGGTGCTAACTTCCTTTGTGTCTGATGTGCAGAGCGGTACCTGGAACAACCACGTGGCCCTGGGGCTGTGGGCTGATGCCCTGGTGGTAGCCCCGGCCAGTGCCAATACCCTGGCAAGAATGGCTATCGGCCTGTCTGACGACCTGCTGACAGTTACCTACCTTTCTGCCCGGTGCCCGGTATGGGTGGCCCCTGCCATGGACCTGGACATGTACCAGCATATGACCACACAGCGCAACCTGGAACAATTGCGGTCGGCAGGCAATTTTATCATAGACGCAGAGCAGGGAGAGCTTGCCAGCGGCTTGTATGGTGCGGGTCGTATGGCTGAGCCGGAAACGATCGTAGCGCATCTCAACCACTATTTTCAACACGACAAGCTGCTTCAGGGAAAAAAAGTACTGATCACGGCAGGACCAACACAGGAAGCCATAGACCCTGTGCGTTTTATCAGCAACGCTTCATCCGGCAAAATGGGCTACGCCCTGGCAGAAGCAATGGCAGACTATGGAGCAGAAATACAACTGATCAGCGGCCCTGTCTTCCTAAAGCCACAGCATCCTGGCATCCACGTGACGCACGTTGTGAATGCCAGAGAAATGCTGGAGGCCAGCCAGAAGCATTTCTCTGGCAGCGATATTGCCATCTTTGCGGCTGCCGTGTCGGATTATACCCCCAAAACCAAATATGATCAGAAGCTCAAAAAAACGACTTCTGAACTGACCTTGGTATTAGAAAAAAATCCGGACATTGCCAGTATATTAGCTGGTAAGAAGCGAAGTGATCAGTTTGTAGCAGGCTTTGCACTGGAAACACAGCACGAACTTGATCATGCACAGCAGAAGCTCAAAGCTAAAAACCTGGATATGATTGTGCTAAATTCATTGAACGATCAAGGGGCTGGTTTTGGTTATGATACCAACAAGGTGCGCCTGCTTTTTCGGGATAATACCGAAGTAAGGGAATTTGCATTGAAAGACAAACAGGCGGTAGCCTACGATATTGTACACGCCATTATTGAGAAGACTCATGTATAAGATAATGATCCTGCTTCTATGCTTCACGTTTTCTATCGGGTGGCTGAAGGCACAAGAGCTGAATGCCAACGTGGTGGTCAACTACCAGAATGTGCAGACTACCGAAACCCGTGTGTTCAAAGACATGGAGAAAACTTTCAGGCAGTTTCTTAGCAACCGCAAGTGGACCGATGACGCGTTTGCTACAGAAGAGCGGATCAATTGCAACTTCCTGATCACCATCAACGATATGCCCAGCGTAGGTCAATACAAAGCCTCAGTGCAGATACAGTCTTCACGCCCGGTGTATGATGCCAGTTATGAGTCTATTGTGCTGAACTTTGCCGACCGCGACTGGGAATTCGCCTATGTGGAGTCACAACCCCTGGAATTTAACCTGACTAACTTCACCAACAACATCACCAGCATCCTGGCCTACTATGCCTACATTGTAATTGGCATGGACTATGATACGTTCAGCGAGCTAGGCGGCACCAAGTTTTACGAAAGAGCCAGGCAGATCGTCAACAATGCCACACAGCAGGGCGCAGGCTGGGATCAGTTTGGCGACAACCGCCGCCGCAACCGCTACTGGCTGACAGAAAACCTGCTCAACCAGCAGATGATGCCCATCCGCCAGTCGTTGTACAAATACCACCGCGATGGGTTGGATACATTTTTAAAGAATGAAGAAGACAGCCGCAAAAACATGCTGGCTGCATTTAATGAAATGCAGAATATCAGTAAGTTGTTTCCGCAGAACATATTGCTGATCTCTTTCTTTGATGCTAAAAACGACGAAATCGTGAGTGCTTTTTCCAAAGGAAGTATGCAGGTTCGTAAAAATGCCTACAATACGTTGGTAGCCATCAACCCCAACGCCACTGATGCATATGCAGCTATCCTTCAAGACAAATAACCTCTGCTTGTTGCCTCATTTTTATTTGATCGTCGGAAAGTTTTCTGCTTACCGTACTTAAATCAAGAACTTTTGCTGTAATTTTGATCTATAAATCAACAGGTACCAGCGCAGAGCTGTTTCAGACATCACCATCATTCAATCAGTTTCCAAAAGTAAATGCTTAAGAACTTAATCATTAAGAACTACGTCCTGCTTCAGGAGCTAGAAATGATACCTTCCGAGGCACTCAATATTGTTACCGGTGAAACTGGCGCAGGAAAATCTATTATGCTCGGTGCCATTGGACTGCTACTGGGCAACCGTGCCGACAAAAAAGCCCTGTACGATGAAGACAAAAAGTGCGTGATAGAAGCGTCTTTCACAGTCAACAAATTCAGTCTGGAAGCTCTTTTCAACGAGCAGGAGCTTGACTATGATCCTGTTTGTATTCTCCGCAGGGAAATTACACCCAGTGGGAAGTCCAGGGCATTTATCAATGATACGCCGGTGAGGCTGGAAATCCTCAAAGCTATTGGTCGCTTTTTGGTAGATATACACAGCCAGCACGATACCCTGCTGCTTGGCAACAATACGTATCAACTGGAAATTATTGATGCCTACGCAGATAATGAGACGCTGCTGAAGGATTTTAAAAAAACTTATCAGCGATACCGCCGTGCCACACATGATTTTGAAGCATTGCAACGCCAGGCTGTCCAGATGAAACGTGAGTTTGACTTTAACCAGTTTCTGCTTACCGAGCTAAGCGAAGCACACCTGGAAAATGGTGAGCAGGAGCGGCTGGAAGAAGAACTACAGGTAATGGAGAATGCCGGTAATATCCAGGAACAACTCGGTGCTTCTCTTATGCTGCTGAGCCAAAGCGACCCATCGGTAGACGATATGTTGGCACAGGCCAGGTCTACCCTGTCTAAGATCACCACCTTTTCTTCGCGCTATGAGGCTTTGTACCAAAGGATAGAAAGCTGCCTGATCGAGCTGCGCGACATCAGTGGCGAACTGGAAGATGCCTCTACGGAGGTAGATTTTGATTTTGACAAAGTGGAAGCTACCCGCAGCCGGGTGAACCTAATCAACCAATTGCAGCAAAAGCATCATGCAGGCTCAGTGGAAGAACTGCTTCAGATACAGACAGACCTGGAAGAAAAAGTAGCCAAAGTACAAAATCTGGATCATGAAATCGCCAGGCTGAAATTAGTAAGGGATGTTGCCTGTCAGGAAATGATGGGCTATGCCAAAGAGCTTTCAGCTGCCCGCAAGGCTGTCTTTGCGCCTTTTTGTAAGGAAATAGAAAAGCTGCTGGTCAACCTGGGCATACCGGATGCCCGCCTGGAGATTGTAACAAGGCAGATAGAAGCTACAGAGACGGGCGTTGACGAGATCAACATTCTTTTTAGTGCCAACAAGGGTATTGCACCACAGGAACTTCGCGGTGTGGCTTCCGGTGGAGAATTTTCTCGGCTGATGTTCTGCATTAAGTATGTACTGGCCAGCAAAACCTTTCTGCCTACTATTATTTTTGATGAGATAGATACAGGTGTTTCCGGTGAGATCGCTATCAAGATGGTGAATATGATGAAGGTGATGGCTAAAAGCCACCAGGTGATCACGATTAGTCACTTGCCGCAGGTAGCCGCCAAAGGTGATGCACACTATTTTGTCTACAAAGACAGCAGCTCCGGAAAAACCATCAGCCGGTTCAAAAAGCTGGAACACGATGAACGTGTTCAGGAAATTGCCAAAATGCTGGGCGGCAACAACCCGTCTACCATTGCCTACGAAAATGCCAAAGAACTGCTGACACCTTGAATTATTATTTGAGGGGACTACCCTTTCGAAAAAGCACTTTTCAAGTACCTCTTCCATCTGTTGCGTATCCCCTGCCCTATCAAGTAAACACTTCTGTATTATAAGAGTTGTCTTTCTGTAGCCTTCGTCCAAGTTCCTAACCCAAACCATCTCTTATCATGGCATCTCCACTCAATGTAACCCAAAAACTCATTCAATCTCACCTAGTAGACGGCGACATGACGCCCGATAAAGAAATTGGCATCAAAATAGACCAGACCCTCACCCAGGATGCTACCGGTACCCTGGTGATGCTGGAGTTGGAAGCCATGGGCATAGACCGTGTGAAGACAGATATCTCCGTGCAGTATGTAGACCATAACCTTTTGCAAACTGATTTCAAGAATGCAGATGACCATATCTTTCTAAAGTCAGCAGCAGCGCATTTTGGTGTCTGGTTTAGTCGTCCGGGCAACGGGGTAAGCCATCCGGTGCATATGGAACGCTTTGGCGTGCCAGGCAAGACGATGGTAGGCTCCGACAGTCACACACCTGCCGGTGGTGCATTGGGTATGCTGGCCTTAGGTGCCGGTGGACTGGATGTTGCTTTTGCTATGGCTGGAGAACCCCTATATTTCAAGATGCCCAAGGTGCTGGGTGTCAAGCTGACCGGCAAACTACCCGATTGGGTGAGTGCCAAAGATGTAGTACTGGAAATGCTGCGCCGCTACGATGTGAAAGGCTGCCGCGGCATGATCGTGGAATATTATGGTCCTGGCCTGGATGCACTCAGGGCGATGGACCGGCACGTGATCGCCAACATGGGTACCGAACTGGGGGCTACCACCACGGTATTTCCATCGGATAAGGAAGTGAAAAGCTTCCTCAAATCCCAAGAGCGGGAAGATGCCTGGACAGAATTGCTGCCTGACGAAGGAGCTACTTACGACGAGCACGACGAGATTATATTGGATGATCTGGTGCCACTTATTGCCTGCCCCAGTAGCCCTGGCAATGTAGTGGAAGTGCGGGAAGTAGCAGGCAAACCGGTGCATCAGGTGGTGCTGGGGTCTTCTGCTAACCCCGGCTTCCGAGATTTCTGGGTAGTGAGCGAAATTGTGAAAGGAAAAACGGCCAACGCAGACGTTTCCTTTGATGTGAATCCTACCTCACGGCAAATGATAGAAAACCTCACAGACACAGATGCGCTCAAGAACCTAATCCATGCAGGAGCACGTTTCCATCAGTCGGGCTGTATGGGTTGCATTGGGATGGGACAGGCACCAGCCACCGGCAAGATCAGTCTGCGCACCATGCCGCGCAACTTTCCCGGCCGCTCCGGCACCCTGGACGATCAGGTATACCTCTGTAGCCCAGAGACGGCAGCCGCCGCCGCGCTAACCGGTAAAATTACCGACCCGCGTGATCTGGAAGACGTTTACCAGATGAAATACCCTACTTATGCACCAGCAGAAAAAGACATCATCAACACTGACCTGCTGATAGCACCACCGGAAAATGGCCATGTAATAGACATAGAAAAAGGGCCAAATATCAAAGCAATGCCTGATGCTGATGTGCTGCAAGACGGTTACGAGTTGCCTGTATTGCTGAAGATGGGCGATAATATCAGCACCGATGAGATTCTAAAGGCGGGTGCGGATGTGTTGCCATTCCGCAGCAATATCCCGGCAATCAGCGAATGGGCTTTTTATGTGGTAGACCAAAGTTTTTCAGACCGGGCCAAAGAAGCCAAAGAAGAATATGGCGGACATGTTGTGGTGGCAGGTGAGAATTATGCGCAAGGTTCCAGCCGCGAACATGCAGCCATCGCTCCAAAATACCTGGGTCAGGTAGCCGTCATCGCCAAAAGCTATGCTCGTATCGGCTGGCAAAACCTGGTGAATTTCGGTGTCCTTCCCCTGGAGTTTGTCAATGCCGAAGATTATGATAAGATAACGCAGGGAGACATCATCCAACTGGAAGGTTTAAAGCAATCTCTTAAAGACAGGGAAAACGTGCAGCTTACCAACCAAACTAAAAACGAAACCTACGAACTCACTTACACCCTCAGCGACCGGCAGGTGCATATTATGCTGGAAGGTGGCGTGATCAACTATTTTAAGAAAAAGAATGTAGGCGAAGAATAGCAGGCTTAACAATCTGTGCAAAGCCGCCATGCGTTGTGGCTTCTGTATACCTGTATTCTACTAAAACCATAAAACAATGAATAACATTACTACTTTATTCTTTGATGTGGGCGGTGTATTGCTCACCAATGGATGGGACCATGTGTCGCGGGAAAAGGCCGCACAGCATTTTGAGTATGACTACGAGGCCAGCGATGAACGGCATCAAAAGGTAGCCAATGCCTTTGAATGTGGCCGGGTAAACCTGCATGATTATTTAAATGAAGTAGTCTTTTTTCAAAGACGCTCGTTCTCAGAAGCCGATTTTATACATTTTATGGAACAACAGTCGCAGCCTCATGCTTCCTCACTCAAAGTAATTCGCCAACTAGCAGAAGAAAACAAGTACTTGCTTGCTACTATCAACAACGAGTCGCTGCATCTCAATTTGTATCGCATCCGCACTTTTGAGCTATCTCGTTATTTCCGTGCTTTTTTCAGCTCCTGCTTTCTGGGAGTAACCAAACCCGAATGTGAAATATTCCAGAAGGCTCTGTATATCACACAGCGTAAAGGACAAGAGTGTCTTTTTGTAGATGACCGCGAAGAAAACGTGGAGGCCGCCCGGCAATGTGGACTCCAAGCCGTACATGTAGCCCAGCCCGGTGATCTGGAGAAAATATTGCAGGAGCAAGGTGTTTTGTAGCCACCACCAGCATAAACTGATACGGTAACCATCAAAATAAATATACGTACAGTGTTTGAAATCAACAGGCGAATGTAGAAATTCAGCACATACTTTCTGTTTTGTATGTACAAACTTATCTTCGGAATAAGCCTGCTACTGAGCCTAATGCGCTCTTTTTCCGGACATGCACAAACGCTGTTTGCCGGAGCAAATATGAGTACCATACGCTCTGACTATGTGCTGGGAACAGTAGAGATGAGGGCAGGTTATCAATATGGCATCAACTATGTTTTCAATGAAGATACACCTGCTGTATGGAACCCTTTTATTCAGTTGGAAATAGCCCGTAAAGGGTACCGGCAGGTGCTGGACCACCAGGTATATGACGTTAACTTTTCTTACTTCACACCAACGCTGGGTGTAGTGTACCAGCCTATTGAGCGGCTTTCTTTTCACCTGGGCGCAGATTTTAGTCTGTTGTTCAAAGCCCGGCAACATACTGTGTCGGACACCTTTAGATTGCTAAAAAACTATCGGAGTCTGGACCTTAGTGTGCGTACCGTCTTGGTTTGCAAATTATCTCGCCGGATGTATGCCTACAGCAGCTTTGTTTATGGTTTGTTGGCACTGGTGGTAGCTCCTTTGTGGGATGACTATGGCAATTATATCAAACAAGTGCGGGATGTTAGAAATGCTTCGCTACAGATAGGTCTACAGTTTGCCCTTAACCCACGATCTTACAATAATGACGAAAAACACTAACTTTCTTGCGCTATTGCTAAGCCTGCTGCTGACTGCCTGCACAGGTGAATATGTACCCGACCCTTTTGATCCGAGGGTTCCTGCACATCCGGCAACAGGATATGATGCCGCAGGCGCACTGATCAATGATCAGGTATGGCGAGCCGTTGAAAACCATTCCTTCCTTAGAAAGTCTGATCTGAAAATCATTACACATGAAGAAGACAGCACCATACATATCAGTATAGATGGGAACATGATGGAGTCGCCTCAGCCGGAGGGCGTAAAGATTGAGTTTGTACTGAATAACCGTGCAGGAGATATCATTAATATCCTGAACCTAAACGGTAGAAGCTTTACACTGGATGGGCAACCCCACTATGCCAGGTTAGGAAGTTATTATGAATATGAGGATACTACTACCTGTAAAAGCATATCAGGCCAATTGCATCTAACCAGTGTTGGAGCTGGCCTCAAAGGATACAGATACAGCCTACAGGGCACTTTCGGATTTATCATAGACAACAATTCCTGCGACCGGATGGAAGTGCTGAAAGGTAGGTTTGCCTATGATACAAATTTTACAGACACACTGCGCGCTGATTATTAGCATCAATCCACAATCACCTTCCCTGTCAGCGTTTCGGTTTCTATGGCATCGTAAATGGCCTGCTGTATCTTGGTGCGGGTGTTGAGCTGGTACAGTCGCGTATTGTCGCGGGTAGGTTGCACCCGGTTTGATAAAAATACATAGACCAGCCCTGCTTCGGGATCAGCCCAAGTGAGTGTGCCGGTAAAGCCGGTGTGGCCGAAGCTGGCCTCGCTGGCATCTTTGGCGGTGTTGTTGTCGTCGCCTTTGTATTCCAGGTTAGGCTTGTCAAATCCCAAACCTCTGCGGTTGTCATTGTCTGGAAACTGGTACCGGGTAAACTCCTGCATGGTTGCTTCGCTGATGTAGCGTTTACCGCCATACGTGCCCATGTCTTCGTACATCTGGGTGAGCTTTGCCAGGTCGTTGGCATTGGCAAACAAACCGGCATTGCCCGATATGCCACCCATCATCACCGCGCCTTCATCGTGCACCGGGCCGTGAATAGGCTCATGGCGAAACAGGTAGTCGTTCTCAGTAGGCACTATGCGATCCAGCGAGAAACGTTTGTCTGGCTGATAACCCAGCGTAGTAGCTCCCAGTGGTTTGTAGATATGTTCGTTGAGATACGTCACAAAATCTTCTCCGGTGAGTTTCTCCACAATCTCAGGCAGCAGGTAAAAGGCCAGTCCGGAGTACAGGTACTTCTTCTCTTCTTCCAGCGGCGACTTTTTGATGGCCTTATAAATCTTCTTCTTATACTTCCGGTGCAGCCACATGTTGTCTGTGAGTTTTACCGGAAACCTGCGGGAAGAGTCAGCCTTGATGGTGAACCACTTGTGGCTGCCGTTTTTGCGTAACGTGTTCTGCCAGTAAGCAATCCAGGGCTTAAACCGTGCCTGATGGGCCAGAATATCGCGGAAGGGCACGCCTGCTTTGTTAGAGTGCCTAAAATACGGCAGATACGTATCGATGCCTGCGTTCAGGTCAAACTTTCCTTCATCGTACAGTTGCATCAGTGCTGGCAGGGCAGAAGAGACTTTGGTAATAGAAGCCAGGTCATACAGATCTGTCTTTTTTACGGTCACCGTATCACTATACTCGTGCAGGCCGTAGGCTTTGTACATGACTACTTTTCTGTCTTTGGCGACAAAGACTTCGCAGCCGGGGATGGCTTTCATTGTGATGGCTTCATTGACCAGCGAATCAATATCGTGGTACAAAGTTATGGAATTCATGCCTGCATCTTCCGGCAGGGTGTAGTTGAAGCGAATGCCACCTTTCACTTCCAGTCCATCGCCTGCGGCAAACAGGTTGCCTGCGCTCACCGGCAGCTTTCCGTTGGCTCCTACCCCACCGAAGATCAGCTGCGCTGCCAGCTCTTCGGCATTGTCCGTATCCTGATAAGTCACGATCAGTCCATCTGCCTGTGCTATGTTTTTGAGCTTGCTTAGCACATAAGGATTTTTAAATACAGCAAAGATGGTATTTTCTCTGCCCGCCAGTTCACCGGCAAAGTTCATCGCTGCCGCAGACAGGCTGATCTTGTTGCGCGGGTATCTGCTGTCGTCATGTATGCCAGCGATCACCAGGTCGTAGTTCTTAAGCTGTGCTTTCACCTGGTCTACCTGCGCCTGGGTGGCATTTTCGGGCAATGTAAAGTGTTTTACGCCAGTGTAAAGGCTCAGCATCTGCTGAAAGGCAGTCGTTTTCTTCGCTCCAAAAGATACAGAAGCCATATTGAGCGTATCCAGCCGCATGATGGGCATCAGCTCACTGTCGTTGCGCAGCACAGTAAGTGAGGCTTCTGTCAGTTTGCGGTTGAGCAACTGTGCCGTAGGTGTGTTGAGTTCCGTCACCAGGTTTTCCAACACAACAGGTTTGTAGTGGTTCAGCCCTACCCATTGCTTGACGGCCAGCACCTTCCGGCAGCGGGTATCAATGGCTTCCTGCGTGAGGAGTCCCTGGTTGATGGCCTTGCGAACTTCGCTGATGGTCTTGGCTACGTCTTCGGTAAATTCCAGCAGATCGTTGCCAGCCAGCAGGGCATCTTTGTCTACCACGCCCGGAGGATTGCTGCGGGTCACGCCCTTCATATTCATGGCATCGGTCACGATCAGTCCCTTAAAGCCCATCTTATCTTTGAGCAAGCCGGTCACGATGGGTTTGGAGAGTGAGGAAGGCAGGTCTTTGGTAGCGTCCAGTGCCGGAATATTGAGATGCGCTACCATGATGCCGCCCACGCCCGCCTTGATGATCTCTCTGAACGGATACAACTCCAGCGTATCCAGCCGCTCTAGCGAATGGTTGATCTGCGGCAATGCCAGGTGCGAGTCGGTGCCCGTGTCGCCATGACCGGGAAAATGCTTGGCAGTCGTCAGGATGTTGTTGTCCTGCATCCCGTTCATGTAGGCGATGCTCTTTTTGGCTACATTGTATTTGTTTTCGCCAAACGAACGGAAGCCAATGACCGGGTTTTTAGGATTGTTGTTGACATCCACCACCGGGGCAAAGTTGATGTGCATGCCCAGCCGTTCCATTTCGTGCGCCACTTCAACACCCATCTGGTAGAGCATCTGGTCTTCCTGTATGGCTCCCAGCGTCATCTGAAAAGGGTAGCTGATGGTGCTATCAAGGCGCATACCTATCCCCCACTCGGCATCCATGGCAATAAGCAGCGGTACTTTGGAAGCTTTCTGGTAGTCGTTGGTTAGCCGGGCTTGCCGCACCGGGCCTCCCTGAAAGAAAACCAGTCCGCCGATCTTCTGCTCTTTGATCAGCTTCATAAGTTCCTGCCGGTGCTCGGGACCACGGTTGGAGTATGCAGCCACCATGATCAACTGGGCAATACGCTCATCCGGACTCAGCGTCTGGAATACTGAATCTACCCAGGCACTGTGCTGATAGCTGAGAAAAGGAACAGATGATGCTGATTTTGTGGTGAATAAGGGAGTGGTATCTTTCTGTGCATGTGCTACAAAAAGCGTCAGTGTTAATATGATACTGAAAGAGCAGTGAAATAACTTCATAAAGATGGATTAATACATATGAATGGTAAACGGATGCAAGTAGCGTTTTCTTTTATACTTTTTCAACGCTCAGGGCAGTTTTATCTATGACAGACATTGTGCCATCTTTCAAAGCAAACTCCGTTGACAGCATATCTCTTGCCAGGTATGGCAGATCAGTTTTTGTTGTTTAGCTTTACCTACATGAAAGTACTGAAATCATCAGCCAGGGTTACCTGTTATGTATTACTTACCGGATATATCATAAGCAGTTGCCAACCCGTGCAAGACCAACAGCAAACCATGCCACAAGACGCTTCCCATCAGGCAACAACAGAAATGCCAAACGAAGTATCAGCATCTGCTATCAATCCACTGGAACAGCGGCTCATCGACCGAGGACTGGTCAATCTGCAATCGCTTGATTCTACCATTGTGGTTGACCTGCGCTACAGTACTACCAATAATTTTGTAGGCGTGGATGTCTACGGCGACTTCAACGCTGCCTACATGCAGTCCAAGCCGGCCCAGATGCTGGCGCAAGCCAACGCCTATCTTAAAGAGTACGATCCTGATTATACGCTGTATATTTTTGATGCTACCCGTCCGCGCAGTGTGCAGCAGATATTATGGGATACGCTGGATTACCCGGAGGCAGAGAAGGCCAAGTACGTAGCTAACCCACAAAAAGGCTCTATCCACAACTATGGAGCTGCCGTAGACCTCACCATCGCCAGGCCAGATGGCAAGCCACTGGACATGGGCACCGACTTCGACTATTTTGGCGTGCTGGCTTACCCGGTACATGAGCAGAAAATGCTGGCTCAGGGAAAACTTACCAAGGTGCAGGCAGACAACCGCCAGCTATTGCGCGAGGTAATGATGCGGGCGGGCTTCTCTCCCATCACCAGCGAATGGTGGCACTTCAATGCCATGTCACAGAAAGAGGCAGACAAACGTTATGGCATTGTAGAATGAAGCAGAGGTTCGCAGGATAAATAAAACGTAAATTCTGCTATACATAAGTTACATGATGTGCAAGGGTGTTGACCAACTGTAAAATTCACCACCTAACAGCATCTATCATGAAAAACACATTCTACAATTCATTGCTGCTTGTCTTTTTAGTCACCAGCATTGCGTCCGCACAAAACACCCGGTATGGCAGCGGAGCAGGTTCATCACTCACCACAGGCAGAGGCAATGCCTTTTTTGGGAATGATAACGGTCATGCAACGACCACCGGAAACTACAATTCATTTGTGGGCGGGGTGGCAGGTAAGAACAACACCTCTGGTTACGGCAATGTTTTTATGGGTTTTGCCAGTGGTATCATCAACAGATCAGGCAACGAAAATGTATTTATTGGTATGTACAGTGGCTATCTTAATGATTACGGAAGTAAAAACGTATATCTGGGCTATCGTACCGGTTTCAACAGCACCAACAGCTACAATGTGTACATCGGGTACGAGTCGGGTTACCAAAGTACGATTGGTGCAGCCAATACTTTTGTAGGCTATCAGACCGGCAGAAGCAATACCACCGGCCACAGCAATGTGTTTGTTGGCGAGAAAAGTGGCTTTTCCAATACCACTGGCAGACCCAACACCTTTTTAGGCACAGAAAGCGGATATAGCAATACCACCGGCAGCCACAATACTTTCCTGGGACTACGCAGCGGATATACCATGACCACTGGCTGGGACAATACCTTTATGGGAAGCCAGACAGGTTATAATGCCAATGGCAGCCGCAATACTTTTGTAGGCACCCGCAGCGGAACGAAGAACATCAGTGGAGATGATAATGTGTTTATCGGTTACCAGGCAGGTTATTATGAAACGGGGTCCGATAAATTGTATATCTCCAACTCCAGCACCTCTTATTCGCCGCTCATCTACGGAAACTTCACCAACAAAACGGTCAGCATCGGCAACAAATATACAGGCACTACCTATCAGCTCTATGTGCCGGGAACCATCTACGCTGGCAGCGTTTATACCCCCTCCGACAAAAGATTCAAGAAAGATATCGCCGATGTAGCACGTTCACTCGATAAAGTCAATGCCCTGCATGGGGTCACCTACGAGTTTACACAAGCAAAAAGTGACTCTGCTGCCCGCCAGCTTCCCGCAGGCAAGCAATACGGACTCATCGCCCAGGAAGTGCAGGAAGTACTACCAGAGCTGGTCATAGAAGATGAGGAAGGTTACCTAGCCGTGAACTACACCGGTATGATCCCCGTACTGGTAGAAGCTATCAAAGCGTTGCAAACCGACCGCGACAGTACGCAGGTGCTGAAAGAACAAATCAACATACTACAGCAGGAAAATGCGGACATTAAACAGCAACTCACCGATATCAAAACCATGCTTGATGCAGGAAGCAGCCTGCAAGGCAGCCATCAGCAAGGCACGCTGTATCAGAACATTCCCAATCCTGCACAGCAAACCACCACCATACCCTATGAAGTCCCGCTCTCTGCTAACAAAGCGTACCTAAGCATCCGCAACCTGCTGGGAGAAGAGATTATACGAACAAATCAGTTGGACAAAGGGCAGGGAAGCGCAGAAGTCTCCACCACAGGTCTGGCAGCAGGTACCTACCTGTATGTTTTGATGGTAGATGGAAAAATACTGGGAAGCAAAAAGATGATCGTGCATTAATGTCGCACATCTTTTGGTAAATCTATACGATGACTGTTAACTTAGCGCAGACAGACATATCCATGATCGAGGTTACCCAAGCTACCCCTTCGCAGTTGCCTATCATCCAAAAGATAGCCCACGATACCTGGCCACATACCTTTGGCGAGATTCTGTCGGCAGCGCAGATCACCTATATGCTGGACTGGATGTATAGCCTTTCTGCCCTTGAACAACAAATTACAGAGGCAGGCCATGTATTTCTGCTGGCAAAAGATACTGAGCAGGCGCAATATGTAGGCTATGCTTCGTATGAGACAAACTACCAGCAGGAGCAGAAGGCCAAGGTCCATAAGATCTACATTCTGCCCACCTGCCAGGGCAAAGGAGTAGGCCAGGCGTTGCTCCATGCCATTCAGGAGCAGGCCACACAACACGGAAACCACACGCTGACGCTCAACGTCAACAGAAACAACAAGGCCGTAGCCTTTTACCAGAAAATAGGGTTTGCTGTTGTGAGCACCGAGAATATTCCCATCGGAGAAGGCTTCTGGATGGAGGATTACGTGATGGAGAAAAGGCTGGGATGATACTAGGCTTTTTGTTTTACCGCTTTCCTTACTTTACTAAAAGATTGTACGATGACCAAGCTGACCAGGCCCACTACCAGGCCTACTATAAATTCAACCACAATGGATGGCAGTGCTGGCAGGAAATGGTGAAAGTAATCGATATTGTGAACAAATATACCTCCGGCCACCAAAATCAAAGCGATGGTGCCTATCACACTCAGGCTTTTGATCACTATGGGAAGTGCCTTGACCAGGATGTGGCCTATGGTTCTTGAAAAGCTCTTTTCCTTTTTACTCCTTTCTATTAGTTTATAACCCAGTTCATCCATGCGCACAATCAGGGCTACAATACCATAAACGCCCACCGTGGCAACTACTGCAATAATAGAAACGACCAGAATCTGAGAGACAAGCGGCTCACCTACCACTGTCCCAAGAGCTATGATGACAATCTCTATTGATAGTATAAAGTCGGTGACAATGGCTGACTTTACACGCTCTTTCTCCAACGCCAGGATTTCATCTTCCGTAAGGGCTTCTTTGATTTCCTCTTTGGCATGTTTGTGCGGCACAAAGAACTCATATAGCTTTTCAGCACCTTCGTATCCTAAATAAATACCGCCAACCAGCAGAATAACGGTGATTGACCACGGCAGGAAAGCACTCAGCAAAAAGGCAACGGGCAGGATAATCAGTTTGTTTAAAAACGAACCTTTTGTGATGGCCCACAAAACAGGAATCTCCCGCGAAGACACAAACCCGGAAGCTTTTTCGGCATTCACTGCCAGGTCATCCCCCAAGATACCGGCTGTCTTTTTGGCTGCCACCTTGCTCATAACCGCCACGTCGTCCATCAGTATCGCTATATCATCCAGTACTGCAAAGATTCCTGATGCCATATTATTATTAATTCAAATTTAAATCTTTTGTCAATTTCTGCTTGATTGTTTTATGATCTGTATAGTTACACTCAACATATCTGCGCTCAACATCCTGTTCACCCATATCTATGTCCCATTCTCCATCTAATTTTACTTCTGAGTAATCACACCTTTCAGACAACATAGTTGTAAGAGAAAGTTTGCTGTTTGATATGTTCTTGTTATAAATGTATACATAATTATTCACTCCATTACTTCCACAGTAATCCGAGGCATGAACGATTAATTCGGGACCTAACGAAGTAGTGTCTGCTTCATAAAGAAACACCGATTTTATCTCTGGTTGATCGCCACATCCAGAACTTAATTCCATCATTTTTAACAGGCGATAATTGTTGTCACCTACTGACTCAAACAGAATTCCCAGAACGATATCTGTATCCTTGAACTTATACGATCCAAAGGAGACAATACAATTGTTAAATCCCTTCAGCAAAAAAGCACCATGATGTATGGATGCTGCTTTCCCTAAAACTCTTTGGACAAATTGTTCATTGTCCTCGCTTAGTTGTTTGTAATAGTTTTTCCCGAAGCTGAATCTACCCTTCATGTCTAATTTAAACGCAGTAACATCTGCTATATCACCTTTAGTAACCATATCCTGCCCACTGGCAACCAGAGAATGCAGGAATATAAATACGAATAATAAGAACTTCATCTTTTTATCACGTAGCTCACAACAACTATGCGAACATACCCATCTTTTCCGCAGCTAATATAATCATTCTCCAATACAGATCACCGCAGGCAGGTATTTTTTCTGAAGGCAGTGCCGTATGATGCCTGTCAACTTTTTGTACCTATGCACCTCATAGGAATCTTGTTTTCTTCCTACCTTTATCCAAAAATTACCTCAACATAGGACGTTAATACCATATGAACATCAAGCTTACCTCTTCTTTCATCATTGCTGTCTTGCTGCTTACCAGCCTGAAGGGACATGCCCAGGCAGTGGATGAGAAAGCTCCGGAAGAACTGCTGCTACAGCTGGAGTTCAGGCCCAGAACAGAATTCAGAGACGGCTACCGTGTACTGAGAAGCGATACTTCATCGGCTGCGCTGTTTACCAGCCAGCGTACCCGCCTGAGCCTCACCGTTACGCAGCCAACGTTTACCTTTCATACCTCGGTGCAGGATGTCAGGGTGTGGGGAGAGGCCGATCCCCGGTCTACCAAGGGCACGTTGCAGGTGTTTGAAGCGTACGTGGAACCCCGGCTGGCCGATAGGTTTTCCCTGCGTATCGGTCGCCAGACGCTGATGTATGACAACCAGCGGCTGTTTGCACAGAACGACTGGCGGCAAAATGCCAGGAGCCATGATGCCCTGCGGCTTCGCTATCAGGCAGAGAGGCTCAGCAGCGACCTAGTGCTGGCTTTCAACCAGACCGAAGAAAGGCTGTTTGGCACCAACTTTTCTCCGGAAGGCTTCACCGACTATAAGTTTCTGGCAGTCAGTTATCTTCAATACCAGACAGGCCACCAGCTTACTTACATGGCCCTCAACGTTGCCGATGGCTTTCAGAACCAGCTCCGCCCCGAGCAGATGCACCTTCGTTATACACATGGCGGCAGGGTAGAATATACCGGCGACCATATGTATTATACCCTCAGTGCATACTATCAGCACGGCGTCAGTCCGGCAGGTGTGCCTGTTGCGGCCTATTATATACAGCCAGAAGTGAGGGCCACGTATGGTATTCTGACCGCGCGGTTGGGTGCGGAGCTTTTGAGTGGTAACACACCAGGCAATACCACGGCAAACAAGGATCATTCTTTTGTCCCGCTCTATGGCGTTGCCCATCGCTTCAATGGCTTCATGGACTATTTCACCAGGTTTCCGACAGACACCAACGATGCCGGTCTGATCAATCCATACCTCTTTCTGCTGCTCAAGCTATCTGCACACTGGTCGCTGCGGTCCGATTGTCACCTGTTCTACGCGCAACAGGCAGTAGCGGTGAACACCAGCCAGGATCGTTACAGGCAGTACCTGGGCTTTGAGAATGACCTGACTACTTCCTGGACACCCAACACCTATACCACACTGGACATAGGATTTGCCTGGATGCAGACAACTTCTTCTATGGAGGTGATCCAAAATGGGGGAAACAGCAAACTCACACCCTACTGGGGCTATGTGATGTTTACTTTCAGGCCGGAACTGCTAAGGCTCAGCCTGAGAAAAGCGTAAACGAGCAGCACAGAGCTTTTGCGGTCTATACGCCACCCCTACAATAACTGTCTAATAGCCCATTAATTGTAGCAGTGCGTCAATTGTCTAACAGCCCTGGGCTGGCCCCTTCACTAGCTTCAGCCGCGGCGGCGGACCGCTTGCAACTGAAGCTTTTAAATAAAACAAAGTCTAAGACTGCGCGCCTCGGACTATAATATATTATTCTTGCTTTGGTTATAAACTGAAGTGATATATGGCCTGTTTATCATAGCCCAGGGCTTAATCGCAGTGCCGTGTGGTGCCCCACCGGGACCGACCAGGCGACCCGCCCCTGGGCTGATAAACCATACCCCAAATAAATCAGGAAAGTACATTCTTCCCTATCCTGGCTACGGCAAAATCTTCGGCAAGCCCCCAGACGGCATCGGGAATGAAGGTATTTTTGGTCAGTTTCTTTCGCAGATAGAAGCTGGCATAGGTAGCTGCCATGGCACTTACCAGCCCCAAACCGGCACCTGCCAGGTCGATACTTTTACGGTTGGTCTTGGAGAGTGTAGCACCGATCAGTGCCCCTGAGATGGCACGTCCGGCCAGGGCCATCGGCTTGATGCGGTTGGGCGTACCAGGTAGCTTGTCGCCTATCTTTTCGGCAAAAGCCAGTACGCTGAAGATACGGGCCGCCTTGTCAGACTGCATAAAGTCTAAAGAAGAGCGGTTGAGTCTTTTGGAAGAGTGCTTGTTCAGGTAGTTACTCAGCAGCGACGGACCAGACATAGACCGCATCCCGGCTACTGCTGCCAGACCCACAATTTTATCCCGTTGATTTTTGATATTGGTTCTCATAGTATAAAAAATAATGATAGTTATATGATTACTGCCTATAACCCGCACACCTGGGGAAAATGTTTTGAACTTGCTGCTTAAAATCAGGGATAGCATGTCGATCAACCGCTTAAAAGTACGCCTGTAAGGTTCAGTGGTGTTTGTGCTGGTGTGCCATTACCTGCTGTTTTAGTTTTGGGCATTGTCATTTTGTTTCACCTATCAACATCATTAAAACATGGTTAAGTATTTTCTGTATCTCAACAAACTCACACCCGATCCTTACGATTATGCCGCCAGGGTGGTAGACGTGAAGTCTCATGATTTGGAAGATGTGATCAAGATCATGACGCGTGAGGGCAAGACGCTCACCGAAGAAGAGGCCAGAGGCTCTTACCTAGCATTGGAGAAGGCCCTGCGGGAAATCACAGAGAGCGGCGGCAGCATCAACCTGTCTATCCTCAACACCGGCTACAGCATCAGTGGTGTATTCTATGCTGATGACGAAGCGTTGGTTGCTGGTAAGCACGCTTTCAATGTGAATGCAAACCCAGGCGCAGTGATTACCGAAGCTGCCAAGAAGATCAAGCTCAAGCGGGTAGACCCCAGGGAATACAGCCCTGAGCCACGCAAGATCACAGACATTAGCAGCGACACCATCAACGAGTTGCTCACCCCCGGCAGCATGGCCTGCCTGAAAGGCAACAACCTGAGCTTTGATGCAACAGATGCCGAAGAAGGCATCTACCTGATCAACGACAAAGGGGCAGAAACCAAGATCACACAGGTTGCTCTCAACAAGCCGTCAGAGATCATATTCCTGGTTCCTGCACCGCTCAAGCCAGGCAGCTATGCCCTGGAAGTGCGCAACCGCAGCTACAAGGAGAACATAGCAGCCAGGCTAAAGCATACCCTCACTGTGCGCTAAAATAATATTGTGTTTTTTTCATGTGCTAAAAAGGGCCAGCTACATCAGCTGGTCTTTTTTTATGCCTTACCCCCACCAGTACAGCTAAAAAAAGCAAGTGAACTACTTCACCGACACCTTGCGAACCTGTTCGCCTATACCTTGCGACCTGGTTCACCGACAACTTGTGAACCTGTTCGCCGACACCTTCTGAACCTGTTCGATGATACCTCGTGAACTGGTTCACCGATACCATGTGAACCTGTTCGCGGACACCACGTGAACTGGTTCACTGATACTCCGTGAACAGGTTCGCCGATACCATGTGAACTACTATACCAACAGTCCGCATAGTAGTTCCCGGACACCCGGTATAGTAGTTCGCCCACACTCGGTATAGTAGTTCACCCACACCCCGCGAACTACTATGCCGACACCCGGTAGAGTAGTATCCCGACACCCGGTATAGTAGTTCACATTTTTTATGCTAACCCCTAGCGCAAGCGTCGCTCCCCTCCTTAGCGCAAGGGTCCCCTTGTGCTCCCTCCAAAAGACACGCTCCCTCAAACATCCATGATGCTCACAAGCCCAGGGCTGTGAGGACACAGCCCTGATATATCAAATTTTATCGCTAAAACAATAGTCTACAGTCACCAAAATCACTGAAGATAAACTGTATGGGTGACCTGGCAGGTGTAAGGTTTTGTATTGATCTTTGACATATGTGTTGCAAAGGTGATGATCTTCAGACAAACATATCATATGATAGTATGTGCTGCATTGAGCTTTATCACACTTATATGTTTGACCTTATCATCTTAATAAAACATGAAACACATACCGCATCGGTGGGGCTATTATAAAATCCGTTCGCTGCTCACTTAAGATATGCACGATAAATAAGCCATACTTTTGCAACCATATATTGATTATAGCCCAACTATCTATGATATATATATTACATCACATCAAAAAGCACCAGAATAGTGAATTTGGCATATCACTAGACTTATAATATAGCTTATATAATATGGTATTTACCTTTAGTTATATCAATAGGACATAATACTTAAATATCTAGTTAAACATTACATCTAATTTGCATGTAAAGCAAGGCTGTTGGTGAAAAGTTAAGATAAAAGTAGCTTGTAATTCCAACTTTTTCATCGAGCTTTATGTCAGTGTAAATGCTATGGAGTTGAGATTCATGTTGACTTTCATCATGAGGTAGTAGTTTTAGCAAATACTAATATTAAAAGTGGTTGGTACAGTTGAGGGTGTTGCAGTTTCTACGGTAGCATTAAACTTCCTATTTATAATTAAGTACTCACCAAAACACTTCCTCGACGATGAAAGCTTTATTCCTAACCTTGTTATTTGTGGCATTTTCCGCCTTATCCTTTGCACAAGAAACTCCCCTGGGCTGCGGAACAGACAAGCCTGATCCTGAAAGATTCGAACAACGGTTTTATTATGGTGACAACCAGGCTTTGATTGACAAAGCTTATGAAGCAGGTTTCTTGAATGATAAGGATAGCAGTTACATCCAAAACATGGGTTTTACGCTACCAGAGAAGCCTACAGATTCTATCAAAACTATCAATGGTGATGTGACCAGCAATTTGGATGATGGTAATTATAGTGGTATCAAGAATGCAACTCGCAAATATGTACCTGTGCAAGCCTACATTTGGAAGAATACAGCAGGAAATACGCCCTTTACTATAGCTGAAATAAATGAACGCGTAGACAAAATGAATAAGATATGCAGAGACAGTCAGGTACCTATCCGTTTCTATCAAGTGGGCACCCCTTTGGTAGGGACAGCTAACAAGTACTATGACGTTCGGTCAAACAGCGATTTTGTAGATATGTGTGGCTTTCCCGGACCTTCTGCTATTAAAATGCATTTTGTAAATTCTATTATTATTGACAGCAAAGAATCGTCAGGAAAAGCTCAGTTTCCTTATGAGAGAAATTCTTATGCTTTTGGTATAGCAAAAAATTCCAGGGTTGAAACGCCTACTCATGAAATGGGACATGCACTAGATTTGCTACATACACATGAGTCAGCCAGAAGCTTTGCTGCTAACAATGGTGCTTGCGGACCATGCAATCAGGAATCTGTGAGTCGTACACGTACCCAGGGTGTCTGTATATTGACAGGTCAAGTACCAAAAAAATGTGAAGTCAACGGCGATGGTTTTTGTGATACACCTGCTGACCCGGAGTTAACTGATTTTGTAAATACAAGTACATGTGGCTACACAGGTACAGGAACAGATAACTGGGGAGATCGTTGGGCACCTGATACGCGTAATATTATGTCATATGCCGCTGGCAATTGCCGTAATCGCTTTTCTTTCATGCAGGCATATTGGATGTATAGCAAAGTGCCTAGTTATACCAGCACCAATGCACGCTATGCTATCAGTGGACCATTTAGTAGCTGTCCCAATCAAACGTTGAGCTTTTCGGTACCTACCCTATCTGGCGTAACTAATTATCGATGGGAAGTGCCTGCCGGATGGACCGTTTCTACAGGCCAAGGCACCCGTAGTGTCACTATTCGTGTAGGTAGCAATCCTGTAGGTATTATACGTGTAGTACCCAATTATGGGTATCCCGAAGTAGAAAGAGGTATTACTAACAATGAGACCAGGGCTTCTATCAACGGCACCACCCAGGTATGTACCAACAACACCTATACTTATAGTACAGTAAGCGGTGGAAGTAATTATAGCTGGACATTACCTTCCGGTATGGGTATTTCTTCTGGTCAGGGTACCAATGTTATTACAGTATATGTCTATGGACCTAGTGGTGGCACACTCAGAGTAAGTGCTAATGTAGGTGGATGTGTTAGTACCGGATCACTTACTATTTATGGAAACTCCTGTGGCAGTGGTAATACTTTCACCAAAGCTTCTGTAGATTCAGTTGACACAAAGCAAGATGAAGATGCATTATCAAACGTACGCATGTCAGCAGACGAAGACAGTGATGCATCAGTCTGGCTTTATCCAAACCCTGCTCGGGAACAAGTGACCCTGCAATTTGCTCAGCAAGGAGATTATGTTATTGATTTGCTGGATGATAAAGGCCATAAGTTACTGAAGCATCAAGCCAAAAAGACAGATCAGGCAAGCTTTGATGTAAGCAGATATCCGGAAGGTGTGTACTACTTTAACATTTTTACACAAGACAATCAGTTGGTAAAACGTTTATACATTAAATGATACTTTTATGAGAATTTGCTATTTGTTTTTCGTGCTGCTCTTTGCCGTGAGTTGTAAAGAGCAAGAAGGGGGAGAACCTGCAACTTTTGAGAATTACTTTCAGATTGTAGATGCTGCTACCGGTAAAGACTGGTTTCTAACACATTCAAACTACCAATTGGACAGTGTTAAATTCTTTACTTATGATGAAAAAGGTAGTCTGGTGGAGTTGCCGCTTTATTACAAACAGATAGATGATAAAATTGCCTTTGGCCCTCTTTTACGAGTTTACCCTCGTCCAGAGCAGGCCAATTATCTTTTGCATCTTAGCATAGACGATACAGATACCTTGCAGTGGATAAGTAAAAAGTGTGATGGGTGCCAGGGAAGTTATCTGGGTTATGAAAGCTTTTCTTTCTACTATAATGATAAGCTAGCTGATTATCTGGACTTTCATTTAGAGGATGATACCAAGGTGGAAGATTGGACCGTTCACAAGCTAACTACTACAAACCGAACACTTACAGACAGCACCTATGTGATGGCTTTTGAGAAGGTGGCGGAATAATTGGCTATGTAGATGTGCAGGCAAAGTATGAAACGTTGAACTCGCAGCATTCTTTTAGCTTATGGTGGCATCCAAGCAGGTCGTAGCAAGGTTCCTCGGCATCGGCCGTCCGACTGAATGACATCTTCTTATTGTCATTCAGGAGGAAACCTATTACTTGTTTGCTAAAGGTGCCGGGCTTATGGAAGGATTTGGCGCGGGGTGGGGAGTTAGGCTACATGATAGTGGTGTTGTTTAAAACATAATAGATGTTAGGCAAAATGGCGCGTAATATGTGCTGCCTGGCAGGTTAAAGGATAAGACTCATGAAAAGATTATTATGGATGGCTTTTGCTATAAGTCTGCTGACAGCTTGCAAGGATGAGACCCCGGAAGGATTTACACCTCTAGGTTTTGATTATTTTTTCCAGAGCGTAGATCAGGAAGGTAATGATCCGCTTCTTAGCTGGACGGATGAAGAGCTTAGCCAGATTCGGCATAGAATGATTGACGCACGACAAGATGCAATTGGAAAAACAGACTGGTTGCCTTTCAAAATATGGAGGACAGATACTGCTATTGTTTTTGAGCCGCATACCTTATATGATACCACGTTTATTGATTTTCCAAAGATCAATCGCATAGACACGGTACTTCATCGCAGGGTCTGTCAGGAGAAAAAAGATCCAAGTGTATGTAATCCATCAAGCAGTAAATTCTACTACAATGGTGAACTCATGGCTGAGTTGGACTTTGAGGCAGATCAGTTTTTGACTAAGCGACTGTCAGAGACCAATGATACGCTAACAGACAGCACGTACGTGATGCGTTTTGTGTGGTAGGTGTGGTATCTTTGCTCTATAGAAACATCCAAGCAAGTCGTAGCAAGTTCCCTCCTGGATGACATCTTCTTATTGTCATTCAGGAGGAAACCTATTACTTGTTTGCTAAAGGTGCCGGGCTAATAGGTTTATTTGGCGCAGGGTGTCTATTCACTTATATCGTATTAAAAGGATACCATCTGTTAAAAAAGTGATTGTCTTTATGAAAAGCCATAAACAATGAACTACAAAGTTGATGTTGTGATCAATAAGGATGCGCATGGGTATTTTGATTACTGTACTGCGCTGGAAGGCTGTGTAACGCAAGGGGATAGCACGGTATAAAACCTTCAAGGTTTTTATATATTATTGCCTTCTATAGAACTTAGCGTCAGAAACCTTGAAGGTTTGTTTTAATAAGAAAGGGTACCCATTGCTGGCTACCCTTTTTCTAATATGCTAAAGACAATTACCGGTAACAACACCGGCGATGCTAGAATAATTATTTACTGTGCTACCATATCCACGCTTCGTTTGATGAAGCCGGTGAGTTCGGCACCGGTGAGCAGGTTTTGAGAGAGCCTTGCCAGGTCTAGGGCTTGTTTGGCCAGACTGGTTTGCTGCTCTTCTGTCTCGGCTTTCAGAATTTTGTCTGTCAGTGGGTGGTTAGCATTCACGGCCACGCTGTACTGATCAGGCATGTTGCCCATCATGGCGTAGCCACCGCCCATCGCTGCCATGTCCTTCATGCGGCGCATAAACTCGGGCAGGGTGATGGTGACCGGCATCTCGTCGGGCGACATGGACTCTACTGTGAAGGTCATGTTTTTGCTGTCGGCAGCGCGCTCAAAGATCTCTTTTACCTTGTTCTGCTCGTCTTCTGACAATACGCTTTCTATCTGCTCGTCTTTGTTGATGATCTTATCGGCAGTGTCAGAGTCTACACGCTTGATGGTGGTTTTCTCCAGCTTGCTTTCCAGCATATTGACAAAGTGGTTGTCCAGCGGGCCATTCAGCTCCAACACATCATACGACTTCTTCTTGGCCGACTGAATGAAGGCATCCTGCTTGCCCTTGTCGGTGGTGTAGATGTAGGTGACCGTTCCGTCTTTGTCGGTCTGGTTGGCGGCTACCTTTTCTTTGTATTCGTCCAGGGTGAAGTACTCATTGTCTACGTTTTTGAGCAGCACAATGTCTTTGGCGCGGTCGTAGAACTTATCTTCGGCCACCATGCCGTATTTGACAAACAAGCCGATGCTATCAAACTTCTCCTCATAGGCTTTGCGGTCTTTTTTGAACAGCTCCTGTAGTTTGTCGGCTACCTTCTTGGTGATGTGGTTGTTGATCTTCTTCACGTTGGCATCAGCCTGCAGGTAGCTGCGCGATACGTTGAGCGGAATATCCGGCGAGTCGATCACTCCGTGCAGCAGCATCAGGAATTCAGGCACTACGTCTTTCACCTCGTCGGTGATGAACACCTGGCGGGAATATAGCTGTATCTTGTGGCGGTTGAAGTCCAGCTCATTCTTGATCTTAGGAAAGTAAAGTATCCCCGTCAGGTTAAACGGATAGTCTACGTTGAGGTGAATCCAGAACAGCGGGTCTTCGGCCATCGGATACAGCTCGTGGTAGAACTTCAGGTAATCTTCGTCGGTGAGGTCGGCAGGCGACTTGGTCCAGAGTGGCGCAGGGTTATTGATAAGGCTGTCTTCAAACTCAATCTCTACCGGCAGAAACTTGCAGTATTTCTCCAGCACCTGGCGCACGCGGTGCGGCTCCAGAAACTCCAGCGAGTCTTCGTTGATATGCAGCACCACGTCGGTGCCCGTCTCTGCCTTGTCGGCAGTGTTGATCTCAAACTGGGTACTGCCGTCGCATACCCAATGCACTGCTTCGGTGCCTTCCTGATAAGACTTAGAGAATATTTCTACCTTGCCGGCCACCATAAAGGCAGAGTAGAAGCCCAGCCCAAAGTGGCCGATGATCTGCTTTTCGTCGCCTTTGTCTTTGTACTTTTCCAGAAACTCCGTAGCTCCTGAAAAGGCAATCTGGTTGATGTATTTCTTCACCTCGTCGGCAGTCATACCGATGCCGTGGTCGCTGATGGTGATGGTTTTGTTTTCTGCATCAATGGTTACTTTCACCTTCTGCTCGCCCACGGTCTGGTTGTATTCGCCCATAGCGGCCAGTCGGTTGAGCTTTTGAGTAGCATCTACAGCATTGGAAACGAGTTCTCTCAGGAATATCTCGTGATCGGAGTATAGAAACTTTTTGATGATCGGAAAGATATTTTCCGTATTAATGGATATGGTGCCTTTTTCTTCTACCATCTGTTTATTTGCGTTAGTGGGTTGGACAATATTGTATGTCCACAGCTGATCAAAAGTTATTCCATTGGCCTGATCAAGACTGTTTTGCTGTAGTAGCGTGACAGCCTGTCAGTGAAGTATGACAAAAGGGAAGAGCGGGTTCAGGAGACTGGAGATAGAAGACGGAAGTTAAGGGACGGGAGTCCGAAGTTGGGATGGAAGTTTGGGGGTTGCGTTAGAATTTCGTGACCCGCAGATAAGCTGGAAGAGCTCTCCGCACAAGTCGAAGTTTGTAGCGGGTTACAAGACCCGCCGCGGCGGTTATGATATAGGATAGTAAAGTCTATTTCTTTTACCTAATCTGCTCGGCCTGACATCTACGCCGTAGCACAGGACAGAGATTTAGCATATATAGATAACATATACCCTAGGCACTGCCGTGGAACGAGGGTTAGAAATTGGTCATACTGGTTATTGTGAATAGGCAAGCCTGTTATGAATGGGGAACTTTGCTTATGGCTACCTGTTTTTTGCCTACTTTTCTAGACCAATAGATAATGTACGGAACGCCGAGGATGGTTGGGCTTAACCAGGCCAGCAGGTTATGAAAGTTTAGTCCGGCAACCATAAAAGCAGTGATAGAAGCAATCAATGCACCTACCATTCTACCAATATGGATAGTTAGCCACGCACTTTTATGCTCCTTGAAGGTTCTGAACATCTTAAAGTCGTTGATGGTCATGAACAGGCCAACGCCTCCGAAGAATACGTACAACACGTTGTTAGGTGCTTTTTCAATGATACCATAGATACCAATGGCAATCATGACCAAAGAACCTGCAAGCATGGCCCCGGAGATCGCCTTGTCGGTGATGTTGGCCTGCTGCTTGATGTTGGGTTTAAAAGTGAGGGCACGGTTCCCTGCCAGTACCATATATATGGTAAAGATACCAATCAGAAAGAGAAACAGGTTTTCATGACCGGGCATTCTAGCTACAAACAAAGAAATCAGGGCACTGCCTATCATAGCCACCGAAAACACCTTCCCAGCTTTCACATGAATGTTGCCTCCCTTTCTGACGATGATATCAAGCGTGCCCGTTAGCAGGCCAACGCCTCCCAGAAAAGCATGTACGTAAATTAGGTTTCTGATAAGCTGTTCCATATTTGCTAGCAATAGATAAGTGGCTCAATCTAAGGAATCCACCTTACAAATCAAACTATACGAAAGGAGACCGGACAAGAGGAGACCACAGACTGGAAACTGGATACCGGTCATAAACCGGTATCCGGTCTGCGGCTTCCGGTCTCCTTTTAACGGAGCCTATCCACACTGCGGACGAGCTTTTCGTCTTTACGAATGTAACGGATAGCAAAGAAGTTGAGCAGGATGGCAATGGCTGGCAGAAAAAAGCCTACATCGTAGGTGCCCTTGCCCGGTATGAAAGCCTCTCCTTCGTAGGAATAGTACCAGGAAGAACCCAGCACGGCCAGCATCAGCAGGTAGTTAAGCAGGCTTAGTTTGATCTGTGTCTTTCGTTTTCTAAACAGAAAGACTGCATAAAAAGCAGTGATGGCTGAAACGACGGTTAGAATGGCAATAACCATACTGCTTTCTTCCTGTTGCACCTCAGCAACGGCTACGGATTCTTCCTGCACACCTGCGGCAGATTCTGTAGTGGCATCTTCTTCCAGCGAAGCCAGCGTAAGGGTATACGCATCCAGTGTGGTTTGCTGGTTGAGGGTAGGGCTTTGCTCGTTCCAGATAGGAAAAAACAATAGTAAGATCATTATAATGGCTGCTCCGATGAGCAGTAAAGACTGGACTCTCTGTATCATGTTTTGTGTAGTTAATTAATCTAAAAAAGCCTTTCTTACGTAGGTAATATGGATAAAGTTGTTAAGTTTTACATAACTTTATGCTTTGTCATGAGTTTAACATTAGAGGCAGATTGTTTTGCAAAACATATAAAACAGTCTGGCGTTAATGTTTTGAAAGCGATAAATTATAGATATATGTCTGAAAATCAGGAACCTTCAAATACAGCAGAAAATCAGGAAACTGAAAATACAAGGCAAAGTTATACAGAACGCGAGAAGGTAGAAATATTTGACCATGAGTTTTTACCACAAATTGATTCTATGTACAACTTTGCTTATCGGCTCACCTATGATGAAGACGATGCCAAAGATCTCGTACAGGAAACTTATCTGAAAGCCTTCAGGTTCATTGATTCCTTTCAGCGTGGAACCAATGCGAAAGCGTGGTTGTTCCGAATATTGAAGAACAGCTTCATCAATGACTTCAGAAAGAAAAGCAAGGAACCATCTAAGGTAGATTACCAGGAAGTGGAAACTTACTACAACTCTGAAGACGTGGATGCGAGTATTACCACGGATCTGAGGGTAGATGCAGTGCAGGATATGATTGGCGATGAGGTATCCAACGCGCTCAACTCTCTGGCAGTTGATTTCAGAACGGTGATCATCTTATGTGATCTGGAAGGGTTCACATATGAGGAGATGGCCAAAATATTGGATATTCCTATTGGCACGGTGCGATCAAGATTGCACAGGGCCAGGAACCTCCTGAAGGAGAAACTGAAGTCGTATGCTGATTCTATGGGATATTCTGACTAAAGCTGGAAAAGTTACTTTTTTAACTTTTATTATATCATTATTTTCACTTCTTTCCAGAAATATTTTTAGCAAATCAGTCATCATGGAACAGTTAACGAAAGAAAGTCCTCACTACAAAAGATGCATGGATCTTTTGCCTTCACTCATAGATAATCAGGCAAGTTCAGAGGATGTTACTTATTTCCACACATATGTTGTCAATTGGCCCGAAGTGCTGGACTGTTACCAAAAAGAGACGGCATTTCGTGAGGCTATCCGCAACAAACTTGTCATGCTGCCTGCCCCTGAAGACTTAATGGAGCATATTAAACAAAGCATAGCCAGCGTATAATAGCCTATATGCAGCAAGGTAAAGCCATTATTTTCTGTGCTCCTTCTGGTTCAGGAAAAACAACTATTGTTAGATATTTGATACAACAAAACCCTAATCTGGGTTTCTCTGTCTCTGCTTGTACACGTGAAAAAAGGCACAACGAAACCGACGGGAAAGATTATTATTTTCTAACCCCAGATGCCTTCCGAAAAAGAATCACTCAAGATGCCTTTATTGAATGGGAAGAAGTGTACGAAGACCGCTTCTATGGCACCCTCAAATCGGAAATAGCGCGCATCTGGGCCAATGGCAAGCACGTAATCTTTGATGTAGATGTGGTGGGTGGACTGCATCTGAAAGAATATTTTAAAGACAAGGCTTTGTCTATCTTTGTTAAAGCCCCTTCTGTTGACGTAATACACCAGCGCTTGGTGTCGCGCCAGACAGACTCCCATGAGAGCATCACACAGCGGGTACAGAAAGCGGCCCAGGAGCTTTCCTACGAACATCGCTTTGATCAGGTGATTGTCAATGACGACCTGGAAGAATCCTTCCGGCACGCACAAAAGCTTTATGATTCCTTTGTTCAGATCTGAGTAACGCACAACAACTATCCTGAAAAAAAAGCCTTTCAATTTCCTAATCTCTATCAGTCTCCCTGCATTCCCTCAATTTCTATTAATCTCTCAATTTCCCTTTCCATAGCACCAATAGCATCATACTGTTTGCCAGGGTTCGTCAGGTCTTTTCTTATATCGTACCAGATACCTTCACCAGGATCGATGTACCGACCAGGGCGGTCAGGCATGGCAGATGAGGCTTTTGCGTTATCATAATCGGGCAGGTAGACCGCCTTTAGTAGAGGTTTGAGTTTTTGCCAGCCTATAGTCTTCTGTTGTGTTTTGCTATTCTGTTGAATCTCTACCTGTAGCTTACGCTGGCTGAATACAGGTTGGAAAGATGTATCTATTGTCTGCTTGTGGCGGCCGATCTCCCGGTAACGGATAATAAGCGTTTGTTCTTTCTGGCTCAGTTCAAATACGGCTTGTGTCATTTCTTGCAGAAAATACTCCCAGCCTTCCAGATTGTTGGGTACACCTTCCTGTAGCTGGTTTTCCATATCGGTGAGTTGCAGGCGGATGAGGTTGGGCTGATCATTGGAGAGGTTAGGTTTGAGCTTTTGGGTTTTGGCCATTATCTCCTGTAAAGCCTGAAGCCATATGGCTGGCAAAGGCCCTTCCCACGAGAAATCTTCGTTTGGCATGAATCCTTCTTCCAATATTTCTTCTTCGGTCAGGGTGTTTCTTTCTGTATAAGTGAGCTGATAAGACACCTGCAACTGGTTGTGCTGTGGGTTTAATACAAACTCATATTGATAGCTGTATGGCGGTGGTGCCATTAGTGTTTGAAAATAAATACGCAACTGCTGAAGGTGCTCACTGTCGATGGTCATGGTATACAAGCATGGTATTACAAAAGAGGCAAAGGTACCCATTTTATGCATACCTGTCGATATTTGCTACGAATATGAATGCGTATCCAGGTTAGGCAGTACAATGTTGAAGCAGGTGCCCTCTCCCAGGGTGGAAGACAGGGTGATATGCCCACCAAGCTTTTGGGCCGTCTCTTTGGCAACATACAGCCCAAGTCCGCTACCTGGATTGATATCGTTGGCGCGATAGAACATGTCGAATATATGGTTGAGATGTTTCTCGTGGATACCAATTCCATTGTCTTTGACGGTAACCACTACCTCTTTTGGAGAAACGCTCACTGTAATCTTCACCCACGGCTTCTTCTGTTTGAGGTTTGCATAGCGTATAGCATTCATCACGATGCTGTTGAAGATGACATAGATTCTGTGCTGATCAGAAATCAATACTCCGGTTTGGTTGATGGTAGATTGCAGAGCAACAAGTTGAACGTTCGGGGTGTG
Organism: Cyclobacteriaceae bacterium; assembly: GCA_958296015.1. Classification (GTDB taxonomy): domain Bacteria; phylum Bacteroidota; class Bacteroidia; order Cytophagales; family Cyclobacteriaceae; genus JAJNNC01. The sequence continues at coordinate 347,317 of CATQIH010000013.1, read as the reverse complement.
GCTTTGTGCCTCAAAAACTTTGCTGACAAGGAGCTTGAAGTCGATAGGATCTTTGCTGATCTGTAGCCGTGAGTTTTTTGAGAAATCTATAATTTCCTGAATGAACCCGTCCATCTTCAGCATACTTTTTTCCTGTAGCGTGAGGTACTCCATAATCTTATCCAGGCAGGTTTCATAGCGAGCAATGTTGATCAACCCAAGGATAGAGGCAATAGGTGCACGTAGGTCGTGCGAAACACGGTACACAAAGCGATCTATCTCGTTGTTGACTTTTGTTAGCTCCTGGTTTTGCTCTATCAGCCGTTTTTCTATCTCCTTTTGCTCGGTCACATCGCGTGTAACGCCATAGATAGTATCAGGCTGATTGTTTTTAAAATGCGCGTAAAGTACCAGATGCCTGATTTCTCCATCCGGACGAACAAACCGGTACTCGAAATAATCCTGGTATTTTTCTGGCTGGTTCAGGTACTGCATGGCCGCAGAAAGCTTGCACACAAAGTATGGCAGATCATCCGGATAAATAAAGTTGAGCAGTATTTCCTCAATAGGCAGGGTAACCTTTTCACCCGGATCGGGCAGGGCAAATAAGATGATTGTTTCTTTGCCCAGTGTCACCTTTTGCTCTTTGACATGGTATTCCCAACTTCCTGACCTGGCTATTTTGTGTGCCTCTGAAAGGTTTTGCTCGTTCTCTCGAATGGCTTGCTCTGTAAGTTGGCTTTCCGTGATATCTTTGCAGTAAACGCTGATATAGTTGATGGTATCTTGCCCGGTGTACATTGGATACAGCATGGTTTCCAAGTAGCTTATCTTACCGTTTACGTTCTTTTGCAGAACAGACTTTTGGAAGTTGCCTTCAAATACTGCAGCAAAAATGGGATGCCAGTAAATCTGTTCATCCTCATCAAAGATACTATCCAGACTGTCTCCTGTTTTTATGTGCACGTGGTACAGTTCTGCAAAGTGTTTTTCGCAGGCACTGTTCATCATTGTTACCTCATGTTGCCTGTTGATAGAAAGGATAATCTCCGGACTACTTTCCAGCACATCAAACAACGAGCTTTCGGTATATTCAACCTGAGTAGCTTCATAGGCTTCGGTTAGCTGATGAAAATCGTGCTGCAACTGCCTGTATTGATCATAAAGATGATAATAAGACTGTGCCAGTGCTTCTTTGCTTACATCTTCTGCTGCTGCCGGGGGAGTAAAATTATCTGGTCTGTCCTTGTCTGTGTACTGCATAGCATTTGCATATTATAATTACAGTTTTGTGTACCTAATGGTTTTTCATCCCAAATTTTCAAGCGTGTATCAGCTTTTGTAAGATACTAATTTAGTATATATTACAAGCAAATATACCTTAAATATGAAAGACCATAATAAACATAAGTACAAAGGTTTATTAGTTGGGTTTCTTCACCAACTGCTTCTCATTGATGCAATACGATATATAGTAGCTTATGTACGGTATATTTATTTTGCAAAGCTAAGAAGGAAGCTAAGAACCTTTGAGCATCATCATGAAGGAATTGCCTCCAATACCATCTCTCATAACCTAAAAGGGCTAAAAGACCTAGCCGTTGTGCGTTCTCTAGCACTCATCAAACCACTGAGCGTTATTGAGTCATTGGGCATGGATGCCAACATACTAACGATAGGACCTAGAACGGAAGGTGAAATACTGAGCCTTATTGGTTATGGATTTATGCCAGGACATATACGTGGCCTGGATCTGATCACTTATTCTCCCTGGATAGATTTGGGAGATATGCATCAAATGCCTTACCAAGATAATGCTTTTGACGCTGTTGTGATGGGTTGGGTTATTGCTTATAGCGAAGATCCGTACAAGGCTGCTCAAGAAGTGGTGAGGGTAACAAGAAACGGGGGTATTGTTGCTGTGGGTGTTGAGTTTGGCGGAGAAGAAGCAGCACACCAGATCAAAGAATTAGGCTACAAACCCGGCTCAAAACGTGTAACCGACCACATTGATAAAATTTTGGAGTATTTCAGAGAGCACATAGACCATACCTATTTCAGTCACAGCATACTTCCTCAAAGAAGTCATACAAAAGGATCTGTGATCGCTATTTTCTCTATCAAAAAATAATATTATGAAAAACCCTATGCAGCTTTTTCAACTTTTCCTCTATTATCCTGTATTTCTTATCGGGTATATTCAGCACAAATTATTTCATAAGACTAACAAGTATGCATACCTGAGTTTTCGCAAGTTGTATGGGCTTACACAAGGAAAGATAAACCGGTTTTTTTCCGACAAGATTTCCAAAGATGTAGGGAAATATGATATGCCTGCCACAACTACCGGTGTTTTAGGCAGCTTTGGCCAAGAAAAAGTGTGCGATATTACCCATCAGATCAGAGAGCATGGGTACTATGTCTTCGAAGAAAAAGTACCTATGCCTATCTGCAATGCATTGATAGAGTTTGCTAAGAATAATCCAGCTAATACAGTCCCTTCTAAGCAAGAACACGAATACATACGCTTTGATCCACAGCGGCTACAGGCACCTATGTATAAATTCAGAGAACAGGATATCATCAAAAACAATGAGGTAAGAGAGATCATTACTGATATGAATTTCTTTGCTATCGCACAGGAATATCTGGACTGTAAACCCATCAATGATTTGATACTGATGTGGTGGAGTGCCAACCACTTAAACAAAGCCAGTAGTGAAGCTGCACAACTATATCACTTTGATATGGACCATCTAAAATTTCTAAAGTTTTTTGTATACCTGACAGATGTAAACGAACACAATGGCCCACATTGCTATGTGAAAAAATCGCATAAATACAAACCTCAATCTTTGTACGCTGACCAACGATTTTCAGACGAACAAATCACTACAGCTTATCCTCAGGAGGATATTCAAGTAATCAAGGGTGGTATCGGCACGGTGATGGCCGTAGATACCAGTGGTATTCATAAAGGCAAAGTGGTAGAAAGCGGAGAGCGGTTGATCTTTCAGATAGAATATACCAATAGCCTTTTTGGACAAAAAAATGAGTCCTTGTCCAAGTACAAAGACGCTTTCTCAGATGATCAACTACAGTTGATGGCAAACAAACCTTATTCTTTTCAAAGGTATATTGATGAAAAGCGAACTACGTAACTTTGCATATTTACCGAAGAAAAAAGGCATCTGTTTGCGCCATCAGTCTATTCATTTGTGTTAATCAGCGAAATAGTAGCTTTCCTTTTCACTTTGCCCGTGTTTGTCATGATGAAAGCAGGCACGTAAAATATGGCTTTTGGTATTTCATAGCGTGGTAATCGCCGAACTATTTCGGATTGCAGTTTTTGCTCTTGTGCTGCCAGAAGTGCTTCTCCCTCTAGCATTAGCACTACTTTGTTGCCCAGACGTTCATCCGGCAAGCTACCTATCATCAATGCATATGGGATAGATTGCTGATGTAAAATACCAGCCAGTACATTTTCTACTTTTTCCGGAAACACCTTGTACCCTCCGCTGTTAATCACATGGTCTGCTCTACCTATCCATCTGAAATGCCGGTCATCAGCCAACTCAACAATATCATTGGTTACAATCTTCTGGTGGTTGGTAACAGTTCCCTGTATGGTCAGGCATGAGCGATCATCAACTGCTAGTTGAATACCATCCAGCGCAGTATAATCAGTGTTGCCGCTATTAAGCTGCCGCAAAGCAATATGCGATACGGTCTCGGTCATGCCATAGGTAATATACACCGGGGCCCGGATCATCTGAATAATCTGCTGCTCTAAAGTGTAAGAAACGGGTGCTCCTCCTATCAACAATGCTTTCAACTGATTCAAAAGACCAATATGAGTGTCTCCATCTTTCAGTGTGGCACTATCCAGTGTGGCACTATCCAGTGCGGCACTATCCAGTGCGGCACTATCCAGTGCGGCACTATCCAGTGTGGCCTGCACCTGTAGGGGTACCATAGCGGCAAACCTAATGATGATCTCCGGGGGAACCTGGGCAAAAGGCAGGCTTCCGGGTGTAACAATTACTATGTTCATGCCTGTCTCAAGGGCACGTACAAGCATCATTTTGCCGGCAATGTAGGCTACATTCAGGCAAACCAGGGCAGTGTCTGTAGATTGCAATTGTAAGGTGCGTAGGGTCATATGTGCACTGGCCTGCATCTGCTGCCTACTGATCGTAGTGGGTTTGGGGCACTCCGGTAGATCCTGATGTAGGCACCTCAAAGGAACTTGCCTGGTTCAGCCACTGGTGGCAAAATATGATAGCTGACTGAAAGTAAGGCGATAGTAGGGTAAAATGGCGGTATATCTTTATTTCTTCCCGCTTCCCGTATAGCATCTACGGGAATTTGCTGATTCTGAACAAATATTGTAGGCATAAGTTTGGTCGCTCAACAGCAACATACATCAGGGTTCCGGCTTCTCCAGCAAATACATACAGTTGACATTTCCTTTTTCTTCCGCATTGATAAACGGTATGAATTCTTTTTTGACCAGTTGAAGGTCAGGAAATCTCCTCATGAAGATAGCAGCATAGTCTGCTTTCCACAGATAGCCAGCGTTGCCACGGTAATCGATGTCTGTCATCTCTTCTGCATAATATTCCCATCCGAAAATATATTTTGAAGTGCAGCGATACATTTCATCCATCACCTTATCCAGTGTTTCGGGGGCGATGTGGATGAGCACACCATTGGTGCATACAAGGCCAAAAAAATGGTCTTTGAAAGGCAGGTCTACTGCATTACCTTGTATGAATTGATGTTTTGTGACATAGTTTTTGCTTTTTTCTATCCCATACCATTGTAGCTCAATGCCATAAAGATACTGAAAACCCTGTCGCTGAAAGCCCCGCAACTGATGCCCTGTGTTGCACCCCACTTCCAAAATACGGATATCTTTAGGCAAGTGACCAATGAAACTTTCGTTCATCGCTGTTTTGGTATTGCCAAACTGCTGGATATATAGGTTGTCCCACTCCTGCTTCTCGAACGTACACCGGTCGGTATACTCTTTACCAAAAGTGCCTTTCCAGAAATCAGCTTGCTGTGAATGATGATCCATACGGTTATTTTCTCATTGAAGGTTCAAAAGTTATAGGTTTGCTGGGAATATATTTCCTAACCTGTTATTTTTTTTGGTGGCAGTTGTATAATTGAAAGTCAGTAAATCTGTTATTGAGCAACTAATAGAAAAATCATATGCTGTAATTTGTATAGAGAAAACAAAAGTTTTTGTTCGGCATACCACACTATATTGCCTGCCAAAAAGCAAAAGTAGCATCATGAATTTGTTTAAAAAAATATCCATTCAGGCGTATCCGACAAACTTCCTGAGGAGATACAGGAGAAAGTAATACTTACCAATAAAGTTAACCTGGTGTTACTGGTACTGAATGTATGACTATTCCTACCACCATCAAAAATGCCAGCCATCCTCCAAATCAATTTATTGATTATAGCCGTACTGATAGGAATGCTCTTATTGGGTAAAACAGGATTTATTAATCTCTATCGTTTTCTGACATCCATTGTGATGGTAGTCTCTACAGGCATTATATACGGAATGATAGTACCCTCCCGGAGCACCTTCTAATGCGGTGTTGATAGCTTTTGATATAGCCATTTGCACACTACCGTTTATATTATTTCATTTTAGCGAAAAGAAGGCAATATTTTTTGCGAGCTTTGTCAATTTTCTACAGATAATAAGTCTACCGTATATGAGTGACTTCCTTTTCCAGGAAGAACTGTTACAAGTAGCGAAGGAAAACAGTGGGAACAATGATAGCGAAATTTACATGTTTGCTTTAGGCTATGGCTTACTGATCAGTTTTATGCATCTGTTACTCACCTCTCACAGGCAAACAGACAAAAAACGATTGCTGATGCTTAACTCCTTTGAGCAAAATAAAAAAGAGATGGAAGCCACACAGCAAAAGTTTCAGCAGACGCTGGAAGAAGTAGAAAGATCGCACGCTGAAGACGAAAAACGTAATTGGACAGCCACTGGGCTTGCGCGATTTTCTGAATTGCTGAGAAACAGCCACAACCTGCATGAAATTTATGATGATCTGATATCAGATATTGTGCGCTACATTGAAGCCAATCAGGCTGCTTTGTTTGAACTACACGAAGAGGATCATCACAAATATTTGAAGATGACTGCCTGTTATGCTTATGACAGAAAAAAACACATGGAAAAAACCGTAGAGATAGGCCAGGGACTGGTTGGGCAGACATTTCTGGAAGGCGAAACGCTCAAAATGACCAGCATACCTGCCAACTATGTCAATATCACTTCAGGATTGGGAGAGGCTACACCGAGTTTTCTGCTTATTTTACCTTTGAAGATCAACGAAGATATTGCCGGCATTCTTGAGATAGCTTCATTCAAAGAAATAGCACCTTACCAGGTGGCTTTTCTGGAGAAACTAGGCGAAAGCCTGGCTTCTGCCATACTCAACCACAAAGTGAGTGCCCAAACGGCTGTGTTGCTGGAGCAGACCAGGACACAATCTGAGGAGATGCGGGCACAGGAAGAGGAGATGAGGCAAAATATGGAAGAGCTACAGGCTACACAGGAAGAAATGTTCCGCAAAGAAAAAGAGTATGTACAGAAGATTGCTTCGTTGGAAAACCAGTTGAAAAGTAAAGAATTGATATAACTCATCCATGCCTATTAATATCAAAAAGCCAGTAGCTGCTCCGCTACCGGCTTTTTTTATGACAATCACAAAATACTGTCTGAGTACGCCTACCTGGTGCCTGCTGTATTGCTTTCTAGTCCATACTGATCTATCAGATAAATGAGTGAGGCCATGGCTGCACTTCCCAACAGTAATTCCCGCCGGTTGACTATCTCAAATACGTCTAATGCCGAATGGTGCATATCAAAATAGCGTTGCGAATCTACACTTAATCCTATCAGATTCACTTGCTGATCTTTCAATGGCTCTACATCTGAGCCACTTTCACCTGCTTCAAATTTATGAATATCATAGGGCTGAAACAGCGGAGACCAGCGTTGTATCTGTTTCAGAGCAGCATCGTTGACATCCAACCTGAATCCGCGGGGTGTAAAGCCGCCTCCGTCAGACTCAATGGCTGCTATATGTTTCTCATTATTTTTGCTGGCTAATACAGCGTATTCTTTTCCCCCGGCCAGTCCGTTTTCTTCATTCATAAATAACACTGCCCTGATGCTGTGTTTAGGCCGGTAGCCTAGTGCTTTAAAGGTGCGCAGTGCCTCAATAGCTTGCACTACACCTGTGCCATCATCGTGTGCACCTTCTGCCAGGTCCCACGAGTCCAGGTGCCCGCCCAGGATGATATATTCATCCGGCTTTTCTGTGCCGTTGAGTTGGCCCACCACATTGTATGACAACACTTCGGGAAGCATCTGGCAGTGGGTTTCAAAATAAAATTTTAGGTTTCGGTTTCTTTTCAGCATTTCACTGAGCCGGTCTGCATCGTTGGTACTAATAGCCACTGCCGGAATCTTTTTGACGCCCTCGGTATATACCGTACTACCCGTATGCGGGAAATCGTCAAAAGCGGTAGATAGAGTGCGCACGACCACACCTTTAGCACCATATCTGGCTGCCTCAGCAGGGCCACTTCTGCGTTGATCACCTGCCATACCGTATGCATGGCCTGTCTGGATCTGCGTCTGATCCATTGGGCGGTTGAAGAAAATAATTTTGCCAGAAAGCTTATTCTTGCCCAACACAGCAAGGGTATCCAGGCTTTTTACTTCTATCACTTCTGCAAACACGCCTTCATCCCCCGTGCCTACGGCATTACCCAGTGCCGTTATGTTCATGGCTACTTTTCCCATAGTGGGGTCTATGACGTGTGCCTGCTCTTTTGCTCCGCGTACCCAGTGAAGGCACCATCACTTCCTGCAAAAAAAACGGTATCAAAATCATACGATTCCATCAACTGCTGGCCCCACGCTACTGCCGCCGCAGCCTGCGGCGATCCGGAAACGCGACTACCAATGTTTTTGCACAGGTAACGCAGATCTTCGTAGGCTTTGCCGTGGGTGAGCATTTCATCATAAAATACTTTTTAAGCATTGCAGCATCTTTCTGCTCTGACTGGCTATTCTGTGCATAGGCTACAGAAACGCTGAACAGCATACAACTTATTAGGCATAGGTAAAGGTAAAGGTAGTAGACTCGCTTATTCATCAGATATTTGGTTGACTTTTGTAAAACACTCATTTCACTTGTAAAAAAACATAGTAATTTACAGACATGCTTTTAGCAAACTTATGAAGAACACATCACATATTATACATATTTGAAAACTAGGAAGGATGATACATTTAAATACATCGATGCCAGTAAAGTACTTAAAAATTCATAGCTTTGCGTTTAAGAGTCTTACTTGTAGAGTCCATGAGCTTATCCGCCTCCGATTTGAGGTAGGCAATACCTTGCTAGTAGGTCTAAAGAATTGAATTTCTATGGTTCTGCTCCACAGTAGACGGCCTTCCGGTTGAAGCCTAAGGCCAAGTAATCCGGCAAAGAATTGACCGGGTCATCTGGTTGGCCCTGAAGCGACTAAGCAAGACATTAAAACCTTAATCCAGTGACATTAAGTGCGCATGTGTGGTAAGGGAAAGCACCTTAAAATGTTCTGAAAACCATACTTGAACTTCACGAAACCAAACCTACAGAACCAATGAGATGGCTATTGAACCGAAAGAATAAGAATACATTAAGCGGTTGGGATGGCCCTTATATTTTTGGTAATGGAAATTCAAAGAGAGTCATAAGGGTAGAAAAATCCGAAAAAGATTTTGTTATCAATGAAAATGACATTGAGGTAACTGCCGAGTACAAAATTCAGTTGTAGGGTAGACAATGAAGAAAAAGATCGGTTTATGTTCCGGTTGCGGTCTGCATATATTCCCCCTGCCACCATATATGATATGCCCGAAAAAATGCTGCTCGTATCTGACATTGAGGGGAATTTTCAGGCTTTTTACAGCTGCTGCTGGTGCATGGCGTGATTGATCAAAATATGAACTGGGCCTTTGATGAAGGGCACCTGGCCATTGTTGGCGACCTGGTAGACAGAGGCAAAAATGTGACGCAACTGTTGTGGCTGATCTATAAGCTAGAAGAGCAAGCCGCGGCACAGGGCGGCCATGTACATGCACTGCTGGGAAACCATGAAGCCATGAATTTTCAGCACAATACAGCCTACGTGCATAGCAAATATTTGTCCCTGGCACGGCAGCTCAGCGGATTGAGCGATGACCCTCAGGCTTTTGCCTATCTGATGAAACCTAACTCGGAACTGGTGAAGTGGCTGGCTTCCAAAAATGCCATAGAAAGGGTAGGCGATATTCTGCTCGTACATGGTGGCATCAGCCCTGAAATACTAGAACTGGGCTTTGGCATGGATGAAATAAACCAGCTCAGCCGGGAAGCCCTTTGGGAAGATCCCCGCAAGCCTGCGCCAGTCACGTCAAGGCTCAGCATCATTGCAGGCAACAGTGGGCCGCTGTGGTACCGTGGACTGGTGATGGAACGTTTTATGCAAAAGCCTCCGCAAGGTTTTGTAGATGCAGCACTGGATCATTTTGGTGCTAAAAAGATGGTGATCGGCCACTCTATGGTCAAAGACATCTCTTCAGATTATAAAGGTAAAGTGTACCGCATAGATGTGAAGCAACCCAACAAAAAATTTACCGGCAACGCCCGGGCACTGCTCATAGACAAAGGCATGTTCTATAAAGTCAATGATAGAGACATGAAAGAGGAGGTTTGATGTTTTTGATGGCAATTTGAAAAAGAAGTTTTCTTACAGCAAATCACCTATATCCAACATGGTTTTAGTACTTTAGGGTAAATTGAACAAACCAAGCGATGAAACCTCTGGGCTTACTCCGATCAGTAGTGTATTTTGGTGCTTCAGCCCTGCTTTTCAGGCTTTGTGTGTATCAGCTGCTACCTTTGCTCATGCAATACATGCCGCAGTTCTGGGCATTTATCATCAGCTATACGCTTCCCCTATCAGCTTTTATACTTGCTACGTTCCTGTTGCTTCGTAAAGAAAGCACGTTGAGCAACTGGAAAAGCAGGCTTAGACTAAAAAAGCTTACCATCAAACAGGCTGCTGTTAGCTTCGGTATTTTCGTCGTAGGCTTTTTACTTACCGGCCTGCTGCTGCCCACAGCACAATATCTTGCTTCCACAAACTGGTTTGCTTTCCCCTCTTTTCTTCCTGATATTCAACAGAGCACCTGCATTTGCGCTCACTACTTTTTTGGGTGTGCCTTTATCAGGTGCTTACTGGGTCGTTGTGGTGTATTTTATCTTCCTAACCTTTTTCAACATTCTGGGAGAAGAGCTTTGGTTCAGAGGGTATATCTTGCCCCGGCAGGAGTTGGTCTGGGGTAAGCGAACATGGATCGTACATGGCCTGTTTTGGTGCCTGTTTCATACGCCATTTTATCCCTGGACGATCATTTATTTGTTGCCCACTACGCTCACTGTCAGCTATGCAGCACAAAGGTTCCAGTCTACCTGGGCAGGCTTTATTGTGCATTACCTGGGGAATGGCATATTGGCGATGCTGCCTATTGTGTTGGGGGTGGTGAAGTAAAAAACATAGCTGTAAGCTGTAAGCCACAAGCAAAAACAACTTGAAGCTTGCCGCTAAAGCACCCGAATTACGCTTGGCAAACCATTAAGCGTTCAATCTGCGCAGCCACTATTTTCGGAACCTCCAATGGCAGAAGATGGCCTACGCCTTTGAGGCTGACCAATGCTGCGCCCGGCACTTTCCCGATCACCTCAGACAATATAGTATCATACGGAATGGCCGGATCATCTTCAGAAGCCAGCACTGTGACCGGAGCTTTAACCCGATCCATCTGATCGGCTATAGCATGGTTCATACCTTCCAGCAGCCACCACTGCCAGGTAGCATTATCGATAATCATTTGCGTGTCTACTGCCAAGGCGTGCTGCTCTTTGGTGAGCGGCTTGATGGCAGCATTTTTCACAGTCGTTTCGGCTATTTCTCTGTCAGGATGTTTGAGCATACGTTGCTTTTCTTCAGCAGGCATCGGCTCAACAGTAGGCGGAGAAGGAGCTACCAAAAGAATTTGCTCAATCTGTTGTTGGGTGTCTTCGGCTGCCATCTGCAAAGCAAATTTCCCGCTCATGGAATGCCCGATGAGGGTAAACTTATTGATGCCCAATGCTTGAAGTGTATCCCGGATATACCGGGTATATTCCAGAATTGATTTGTTCTGCAACGGTGCCGTGCCTCCAAAGCCAGGAAGGTTCAGCGCAATACAGCAGTACTTAGGAGAAAGTGCCTGCGCCACCCACTGCCAGCTATCGGCAGCCCCTCCAAAATAATGTAAAAAGACCAATATTTTGTTCCCCTTACCCCATTCTACCACTTTTGATGTATTCATATTGTTTGTTGGTTTGTATTTCTAGTGTTTGGTTAACATATGTTAGCTTGTAAAGTGACAAAATACGATGATATCTTGTATAATAACTCTATTTATATAGGCATGATCTCCATAGAAATCTTTTAAACCCCAAAAGAAAGTTTTATTATTAACCCATGATTCGTTACACCCAAGGAAACCTATTAGATGCTCCTACTGAAGCATTCGTCAACACTGTCAATACGATGGGAGTGATGGGAAAAGGTATTGCCTTGCAGTTCAAAGAAGCTTTTCCTGAGAATTTCCGAGTCTATAAAAAAGCCTGCGAACAAAAAGAACTGGAAACAGGAAAGCTGCTTTGGGTAAAAGAACTCACCCCGCAAGGAGACAAGTGGATCGTTAACTTTCCTACCAAGACGGTTTACTACCGTAAATCCAGTTACCAATATGTGGAGGGAGGGTTAAAAACATTGGTGGGTGATTTGCAAAGCAAAGCCATCAAAAGTATCGCTATCCCACCATTAGGCTGCGGCAATGGAGGTCTGCAATGGGATAAGGTAAAAGCCCTAATAGAAAAATATCTGGCTCCTTTAGACACCGAAGCTTGGGTATATGAACCCAACGCTCATATTAAAGAACAGCTTCAGAAAGAGACTCCTGCTAAAGAAGTAAAATTAACCCCGGTAAGGGCTATGCTTCTGTATGCCATGTTCCAGTACGAGCGTCTGGGAGAAGAAGCCAGCCCTTTTGTAGCCAATAAACTCGTCTATTTTCTACAGCGTATGGGAGAACAGCAATTATATAAGCTCGAGTTTATTCCTTACTATTATGGACCGTATTCTCCCGGCGTAGGACATGTCCTCTATCACCTAAATGGTAAGTACCTGAAAGGTATGGAGCAAAAAAGCACCAAACCCTTTGAGCCTCTACTGCTTAATTATGAATTGTTTGATGAGGTAGAAAAGTATGTGAGCGCACAATTAAATACCGAACAATTTCACCGGCTCAAGAGACTATTACAACTGATTGAAGGTTTTGAATCAGCTTTCTCTCTGGAGTTGCTTGCCTCTGTAGATTATCTGTTAAAAGATAACGCACAAGCTACAGTAGAGGATATTATGCCTAAAATAGAAGAATGGTCTGCCCGCAAGAACAAAATATTCAAATCAGAATACGTCACCATCGCCTATAATCACCTGAAAGAATATCAGGCTTCTCCTTTTAAATATACTTCGCTTTAGAAGCTTCAATAGGCACATCATCTCATCACTCATCAACACATCATCTCATCCCCACATTATTCCATTATTCCATCATTCCATTCTCTCCAAAATAGCTTCCATCTCGTCCATTACCTTGTTCATTTTGCGCATGGTGAGATCAAAAGGCTCAGAAGTGGTCATGTCTACGCCTGCTTTTTTGAGTAATTCAATCGGATAGTCGGAACCTCCGGCAGACAGAAAATCCAGATATTTCTGCGTAGCCTCTTTGTCGCCTGCGATCACCTTTTCAGATAATGCCTCCGATGCTGTGAAGGAAGTAGCGTACTGATACACGTAGAAGTTGTAGTAGAAATGTGGAATGTAGCACCATTCGTATTGAATATAGTCGTCTACTATACAAGTACCCTGATCGTGTCCGTAATACTTTTTGGTAAGTTCCATGTATAGTTCGCTCAGCCGCTCGCCGGTCAGAGCCTCGCCTTTTTCAGTCAGCTCATGGATCAGCAACTCAAAGGCTGCAAACTGTGCCTGGCGAAAGACAGTGCCTTTCACTCCTTCCAGGTAGTTGCCCAGGATATTGAAGCGTATCTTGTCGTCATCCAACTGCTTGAGCATGTAGTCTGATAGCAGTGCCTCGCTGAAGGTAGAGGCCACTTCTGCCACAAAGATCGGGTAGTTGGCTGTAGGATACGGCTGCTTCTGGTTAGAAAGATAGCTCTGCATGGTGTGCCCCAGTTCGTGCGTCAGCGTACTTACATCGTTGAACTGCCCGTTGTAGTTCATCAGCATATAAGGATGCACATCGTAGGCCGAGCCGTTGGAATACGCGCCCGATCGCTTGCCTTCGGTAGGGTACATGTCTATCCAACGATTGCGGAAAGCCTCATCAATGATATCCGTATATGGTGTGCCCAGAGGAGTCAGCGAGGCCAGGATATGCTGCTGTGCTTCGTCTACCGAATATTCCAGTTTAATATCGCCCAGCAGTGGTGCATACAGGTCGTAATAATGCAACTGCGCTATGCCTAGCAGTTTCTTCCGCAGGCTCAGGTAACGGTGAAACGTACCTATATTCTTGTCGACGTTCTCTATCAAGCTATGGTACACCTCCACCGGGATATTATTGGCATTCAGTGCCATTTCCAGACAGGATTGATAGCCTCTGGCATTTTTGTAAAACAGATGCGACTTGACATTGCCCGAAAGCTGCGCGCCAAAGGTACTTTTAAACTGCCCGATGGCTGTAAAGAAAGCCTTGAACACCTGCTCCCGGTCGGCCCGGTGATGGCTGCTTCGCTGCAAAGCAAAAGCCGATTGGTTGAGCCTGACTACCTCGCCGCTGCTGATCGTCACTTCTGGGTACGGAAACTCGGCATTGGCAAAAATAGAAAAAATGTTCTGCGCATTAGACGACATCAGTCCGGCCTGTGCCATGATTTTCTCCTCACCGGGCGTACCGGTATGTGCGGCTGTTCGCAGAATATCATCCAGCATAAACGCATAGATTTGCAGTCCTTTCTCCTGTGCCATAAAGCTGTGAATCGTTTCCTGGCCTATGGCCAGAATTTCCGGACTGAAAAACGACACCGTCGCAGAGAAATTGGCGTATACCTGCTGCATTTCCTGCTTCATGCCCTGGTATTTGGATACCCGCGTATCCTGGTCCGACTTCATGGCAGCGTAGGAATACACCCGGGTGAGGTCTTTTTCGATATGGCTACTTTTTTCCAGAAACGTCAGCAACGTCTTTGCCTCTGCACCTAATTTCCCCTTATAATCTGCCAGCGCAGGAATATCTTTTTCGCTGGCCTCTTTCTGTGCCTTCCAGGCTTCATCAGAAGGAAAAAGGTCGGTCAGGTCCCACAGGTGCTTTTCTGCAATATTTTCCCGCTGCTTCGGCGTGGCTGTTTCAGAGGAATAAAAATGATCTGTCATGGCTGAAAAAATCTTAAATGATGATTCAATACCCTAAACATAAGGAAAATACAGCTTTTTGGAAATGTACAGAAGCATAACTGTTCATTGCTATACAAGGTTTGTGTCGCCACCAGCCTTAGAATAAGGCCTATTTCCACCATGAATGCCTTATTATCTCAACCGAATGTTTGTATATTTGAAGAAAGCTGGAAACTTTCAACCCTACAGGATTTACGTCATGAATAACCCAGACATCCGATGGCAGCAACGGTTTGCTAACTTCAACAGAGCATTGGCCAAGCTGGAAGCTGCTGTAAAAGGTCAGGAGCCGGAAAGCTTATCTGAGCTAGAAAAGGAAGGGCTGATTCAACGTTTTGAATATACCCACGAACTTGCCTGGAGTGTGATGAAAGACTATTTGTCCTACCAAGGAAATACCCTGATCGGTGGATCAAGGGACGCTACACGAGAGGCTTTTAAAATAGATCTGATGGAAGATGGTGAAATGTGGATGGACATGATCAAAAGTCGCAACCAATCGGCACATACCTATAATGAAGAAACGGTAGAGGATATTTTTCAGAAAGTTGTTGCTGACTATCATGCGTTGTTGGTAGTTTTTCAGCAAAAGATGGAAACTCTCTGAGGTAGTTCTCAGCAGAATATCTTTTCTAAAAAAATATGAGATACGGACTAAAAGAAAGCGTTATTGAGCAAATACAAAGAGTACTGGCTGCTTTTCCGGAAGTGCAACAGGCGGTATTATACGGTTCCCGTGCTAAAGGAAATTATAGGAACTGCTCTGATATTGACCTCACTTTGAAAGGGAAAGAACTTACCTCCCGAATTGTCAACAAAATCAGTTGGCAACTGGATGATCTGCTTTTGCCTTACACGTTTGATTTGTCTATTTTCAACCATATTTCCCAAATTGGTTTGCTGGATTACATCAAAAGAGTAGGTATCATTTTTTATGATCAGCAGCAAAAAATAATCTAGACGATACAAGTAGCAATCCTGTCAGACAATCGCCTGATCTGTAATTTTCTAAATTTTCAATTTGTAATTTTCCAATTTCCCATTAATTCTTCTAAATTTGCAGTCAATTTGTCCTTTGGGTTCACCTTAAACTACATCTAACCTGCTCATGCCAAGAGATCACAGCATCAAATCAGTACTCATTATCGGAAGTGGCCCTATCGTCATCGGACAAGCCTGCGAATTTGACTACTCCGGCTCACAGGCCGCCCGCTCTCTGCGAGATGAAGGTATTGAGGTGACACTCATCAACTCCAACCCGGCTACCATCATGACCGATCCGGTGACTGCCGATCATATTTATCTCAAGCCGCTGGAAAAGAAATACATCGTCGAGATTCTCAAAGAACATCCGCAGATAGATGCTGTATTGCCTACCATGGGTGGGCAGACAGCCCTCAACCTGGCCATAGACTGCGAAAAGGCTGGCATCTGGAAAACCTTCAACGTACGCATGATCGGGGTCAATACAGAGGCCATTGAGACGACCGAAAACCGGGAGAAGTTCAGGCTGAAGATGAAAGAACTGAACGTAGGCGTTTGCGAGGGGCGTATTGCCACGTCTTTTTTGCAAGGAAAAGAGATTGCCCAGGAAATCGGCTTCCCGCTGGTCATTCGTCCGTCATACACGCTGGGCGGCACCGGTGGCGGCTTCGTGCAATCGCCCGACAAATTTGAAAAAGCCCTGAATGCCGGCCTGCACGCCTCTCCTACCCACGAAGTACTGATAGAGCAAAGCATCCTGGGCTGGAAAGAATACGAACTGGAACTGCTCCGCGACACTATCGGCAATATCATCATCATCTGTTCCATTGAGAACTTCGATCCGATGGGCGTTCACACCGGTGATTCTGTCACCGTAGCACCTGCCATGACGCTGCCCGACACGGTATACCAGGAAATGCGCGATCTGGCCAAGAAGATGATGGACGGCATTGGTGAGTTTGCCGGTGGCTGCAACGTGCAGTTTGCCGTCAATCCGGAAGATGATTCCATCATTGGTATAGAGATCAACCCGCGGGTGTCGCGCTCTTCTGCCCTTTCTTCCAAAGCGACCGGTTATCCTATCGCTAAGATTGCTGCCAAGCTTGCCATTGGCTACAACCTGGATGAGCTAAGCAACCAGATCACCGGCAATACCTCTGCCTGCTTTGAACCGGCACTGGACTATGTGATTGTGAAGATTCCCCGCTGGAACTTCGACAAATTCCAGGGAGCCGACGCGCACCTGGGCCTGCAAATGAAGTCGGTGGGTGAAGTGATGGGTATTGGCAGCAACTTCCAGGAAGCTTTGCAGAAAGCCTGTCAGTCGCTGGAGATCAAACGCAACGGCTTGGGTGCTGATGGCAAAGAAGAGACCGACCAGGATACGATTCTCTACAACCTGGAGCACCCCAGTGGCGACCGATTGTTTCGCATTTATGATGCTTTCAAACTAGGTATTTCCTTTACAACTATTCAGAAACTTAGCAAAATAGACAAATGGTTTTTGCAACAGATTGAAGAGCTGGTGGAGCTGGAAAAAGAAATTGGGCAGTATAATCTGAATACCATACCTGCCGACCTTATGCGCACTGCCAAGCGCAAAGGGTACGCTGACCGGCAGGTTGCGCACCTGCTGCGCTGCCTGGAAAGCGAAGTGTATGAGAAGCGTAAAGAGATGAATATCAAGCGGGTGTACAAAATGGTAGATACCTGCGCAGCAGAGTTTGAGGCAAACACCCCTTACTATTATTCTACCTTTCAGCAGGAGAATGAGTCGACCACAACCGATCGCAAAAAGGTGATTGTGCTGGGTTCCGGGCCCAACCGCATCGGGCAGGGCATTGAATTTGACTATTCCTGCGTGCATGGCATTCTGGCAGCCAAAGAATGTGGCTACGAGACCATCATGATCAACTGCAACCCGGAAACCGTATCTACCGACTTCGACGTGGCCGACAAGCTTTACTTTGAGCCGGTATTCTGGGAGCATATCTACGATATCATCCTGCACGAAAAGCCGGAAGGCGTGATTGTGCAACTTGGCGGACAAACGGCCCTGAAGCTGGCAGAAAAACTGCATCGCTACGGTATCAAAATTCTAGGTACCAGCTTTGAGGCACTGGATTTGGCCGAAGATCGCGGACGTTTCTCTACCTTGCTCAAAGAAAATGACATTCCTTACCCGGAATTTGGGGTGATTGAAGACGCAGAATCTGCCCTGGAGCTTTCCAAAGAAATCGGTTTTCCACTGCTGGTGCGTCCTTCTTATGTATTGGGCGGACAAGGCATGAAGATCGTCATCAACGAAAAAGAACTGGAATCTCATGTAGTGAATATCTCCAAAGAGATGCCCGGCAACCAGATTCTGCTGGACCATTTTCTGGATGGTGCCATTGAAGCAGAAGCTGATGCAATCTGCGATGGCGAAGATGTGTACATCATTGGTGTGATGCAGCACATAGAGCCTGCCGGTATCCACTCCGGTGATTCTTATGCTGTGCTGCCACCCTACAATCTGGGCGATTTTGTGATTCAGCAGATGGAAGCCCATACCAAAAAGATCGCGCTGGCTTTAAGAACCGTAGGGCTGATCAATATCCAGTTTGCCATCAAAAACGACAAGGTATACATCATTGAGGCCAATCCGAGAGCTTCACGCACGGTGCCGTTCATTTGCAAGGCATACAAAGAACCTTATGTAAATTATGCTACCAAAGTGATGTTGGGCAAGAAAAAAGTAAAGGACTTTGACTTTAAGCCTTACAAGAAAGGTTATGCCATCAAAGTGCCGGTGTTTTCTTTTGAAAAATTCCCAAATGTGAACAAAGAACTTGGGCCAGAGATGAAATCGACCGGAGAGGCTATTTACTTTATAGATGATTTGCTGGATGATTACTTCTTAAAGATTTACGGAGAGCGAAACTTATACTTGAGTAAGTAAGTTCTTATATATAGATAAAAGTTAAGAGCGATGCTAAAATTTATTTTATTTACGATCATATTTATCTATGTAGCTTATAAGGTGAGCGGGTTCATCCTGCGTGTGTTTGATACATTGCTGGGCAGAACCAAGCAGCGGCCAAATACGCAGCAAGGTAATTTCGGCCCTTTCCAGCAGCAGCAAAAACAACCCAAATACCGGCAACCTGCTGATGGTAATGTCAACATAGAATACATTCCCGAAGAGGAAAAAAAAGAACACCAATCTAAAACATTCCGGGGTGGTGAATATGTGGATTTTGAAGAAGTGAAAGAGTAAGTTAGCCAACTAAAATTTTTCAAAACCACTAATCATGGAGAAAATAGCAACTATAGCGGAACAACAGCAGGTTCCGGATTACTTGGTATATGAAGAAATAGATGGAAAGCCTATTTATTACAAAGGATATCAGGAAGTGCTTTCTCAAAATAAAACCATAGATGATGTTATGGGGTGCAGTGATTTGCAAGCTGTTATCGTATCTACTATTTTAGAATACTTATATACCAACTTAGATAAGAAGAAATACAAGATAGTTACCAACGAAGCAGGTTTACACATCAGCAAAGGCAACAATCTATCTGCTGATATTGCTATTTACAACAAAGCTACATTGCAGCAAACACCTTTAAAAAACAGGTATTTCGACATGCCGCCCTTAGCTGTTATAGAAGTAGATACCAATGCCGAATTGAAGAACCTAGCGCAGCCCATGAACTACTATTTTCAGAAAACGCAAAAGCTACTGGATTTTGGTGTACAGGAAGTCATTTGGATAGCCACAGGTGCAAAGAAGGCCATGATAGCCCGCCATCAACATGACTGGATCACAACAGATTGGCACAAATCCGTAACCCTCCTATTTGAACAGTATACTTTTTCAATTGGTGAATTGTTAAAGGCGGAAGGTATTTCTTTACCCCCTCAATAGAGTATACCTATGGTTTTATTTCTTTCCATTTAACAAATTTTCTTGCAACAGTCTTCTTTTTACCTCATCCCGATAATTTCTGCTGATAGTCAGTTTATCTTTTCCAACAACCAACTGATTGCCTTCCATTGCCATAACCTTGTCTTTGGCGACCAGGTACGATTTATGAATACGCATAAATTGATCTGACGATAGTTTCTCTTTCACACTTTTGAGCGTGAGCAGCGTCATATATTCCTGGCCTTTGGTATGAATTTTTACATAATTCTGCATCCCCTCTACATACAGGATATTTTGCACATCAATACGCTCATACTTGTTGTCAACTTTTACAAAGAAATGGTCTGGGGTTTCTACTATGTCAGCAATGGCGTGCTGCCTAACGACTCCCTGTGCTTTCTGTTGAATGGTGTAATAATCTTTTGCCCGATTGGCTGCCTGATAAAACCGTTCGAACGTGATGGGTTTGAGCAGATAGTCCAGCACGTCCAGTTGAAAGCCTTCCAACGCATACTGCGGATAGGCTGTAGTAAGCACCACCGATTACGCTGGACGGAATCGGCCAATATCAGCTTACGGGGCAGCAGCCCGGCAGCCACTGGTATTTTTCTGGATAACGTGCCGCTGTATGAACCAGGAAGTTTAGCAAAAGCGCGCTTTATTTGAACCAGGGACTAAGCATCAGCCGTGCACAATATGCTACCGGCAATATGGATGTAGCTGTTGCCAGCCTAGATATTTATTTTTCGGCTAACTATACACAGTTTTTTTCCAAGCTTACGCTTACATCAGGTGTGACATTGGATAGGAGGAACAACAATTTTGAGGGCACACTGCCTGAATTTTTTTATGCAATGCGGCCAGACAACCTAACGGTTTCCTACGAAAACAGTACCAGAATACAGGTATCAGAAATCTATATGTATGGTAAATACGATCTAAGCGACCGCTGGCAGGCTGGTATAGGCTTTAGGAAAATCTACCCTTTTCTGAACAAAAAAGCTATCTGAGCTGTCAGTTCAACACACGGTTCAATATTAACCATTGTCAGTCGCTGCGGCTTTCTTCAGGAAAATACCATCAGTCTATCTTCTCCGAAGATGCATAGCAGGCACTTGAAAGCCAGCAGGTTTCCCTCGATTATATGTATCAGTCGCAGCAGATGCAACTTACGGCTTCTGTATTTGGCAAAACTAACAACCAGCAGGGCAGTGACGATCATATCTATGGTTTTAAGATAGCTTCGGATATATCCTGGAATACCAAAGTGCAAACACAACTTACTTACACGTACCTGTACGCTCGAGCAGATATAAGAAACCAAGCCTATGATACCCCTTACAATCTGAACTACTTTTTGAGGGCTGGCCTTTCCTATAAGCTTGCTCCTTCCTGGATGCTGAATGCTACCAGTCTCTTTAGGCAGGGAACAGTCTATCAGCCTATTGCACATTGGCAGGCTATCGCCCTGATTACGTGGCTATCTCAGAGGCTTGCCGCTTACCAAATTACAAGAAAATAGATATGACATTTTCGCGTTTATTCCGGATATCAGATAAATTTTATGCAGTGGCTTTTTTTAATATCAGCAACGTGATGAACTGGAAAAATGTAAGAAAGTTTAGCTATGATGCCACGTATACCAAAGCCAAGCAGCAGTTGTTTTCCTTACGCACGGTTTATTTCGGAGTAACTATTAACTATCAACAAAGCAGTCACTCTTTATGCAGTAGAGAACTGTAAATACAAATGTGATACTTTTGTGATATCTTTCGCTTATCTTCGCCAAAAAAGCACCTATGAAACAGGTACTTATCGTAGAAGATGATCCGGAAATTGTAGACTTGCTGGAAATCCATCTGGCTGATTTACACTGTGCCGTTGCCAAGACATACAATGGCCTGGAAGGACTCAACATGGCACTTGATATGCCATATGACCTGATCATCCTCGACCTGATGCTGCCCGATATGGATGGTATAGAAATTTGCAGAAAGCTTAGGGCACAGGAAAGCTACACGCCTATCCTGATGCTAACAGCCCGCTCCGAGGAGATAGACAAAATAATAGGCCTGGAAACCGGAGCTGATGATTACCTGACCAAGCCTTTCAGTATCCGGGAGTTTACTTCACGGGTAAAGGCTATCTTCCGAAGGGTAGATATGATCAGCGGCCATAAGCAGGAAGACGATCCAAAAAAAGTATTGCGGGTAGATGATCTTCATCTGGATACAGAAAAAAGGAAGGTCAGCCTCAATGGCGAGCGACTGTCGCTCACGCCCAAAGAATATGACTTGCTCTGGCTGCTGGCCTCACACCCAGGCCGGAGTTTTAGCCGCGAAGAACTGCTCAACCTGGTGTGGGGCTATGAGTTTAGTGGCTACGAACACACGGTCAATTCGCACATCAACCGCCTTCGGTCTAAAATAGAGCAAAACGTTTCTTCACCACAATATATCCTCACCACCTGGGGAGTAGGTTACCGATTTAAAGATGAATAATACACCATCCACCTCAGAGACGCACTCGCTGCGTCAGAGCCTTTTCTGGAGAATAGCTATCACCCTGTTTGTACTGTTTCTTTGTCTTGGCCTGGCCTTTATTATGATCACCTCGCTGGCCTCCAAACGGTATTACGAAGAAACTGCGCAAAAGCTCAATGCCCATGTAGCCGAACAAATGCTGACTGAGGTAAATCCTTTTGTAGACGGCAAGGTAAACGAAGAAGCATTGGGTATCATCATGCACTCTATGATGGCCGTAAACCCCAGCATCGAGGTGTATCTGCTAGACCCTCAGGGTGATATACTTTCTTATGTGGTGCTGGATAAGAAAGTGAAATTAAAATCAGTGAGCCTGGAGCCTGTCAGGCGGTTTCTGGACACACAGGGAAAGCGTTATGTATTGGGCGATGATCCGCGAAACCCTGGTGTGAGCACCATTTTTTCTGCCACCAAAGTGCTGGAAGAAGGTGAGCTTTTAGGATATGTGTATATGGTACTGGTTAGCGAAGAATATGATAATGTGATGGCTTCTCTTTGGCAAAGCCATATCCTACGCATCGGTACGTGGTCTTTTGCCCTGGTACTGGTGGCTGCGCTCATCATTAGCCTGTTTGTCATCTGGTGGTTTACCCGAAGCCTAAGAAGGATACAACATATGGTTAAAAGCTTTGAATCCGGCAACCTTTCTGCACGGGTTGAGGTAAAACAGCAGGACGAACTGGGTGCCCTGAGCCAGTCTATCAACCGAATGGCCGATACGATTGTCCGTAACCTTGACGAACTCCGGCAGGTGAATAGCTTGAGAAAAGAACTGATCGCCAATGTATCTCATGACTTACGCACACCGCTTTCTATCATTCATGGCTATGTGGAGACGCTGAACATCAAAAAAGATACACTTACTGAAGAGCAGCGGCAAAAGTATATTAGCATTGTGCTCAACAGTGCCAATAAGCTGAAATATCTGGTCAACGACCTGTTTGAGCTTACCAAACTGGAAGCACGGCAGATACAACCACATTATGAAGTGTTTGCCTTGCAGGACCTGCTACAGGACATTGCCGTGAAATACCAGATGATGGCACAGGAAAAATCCTTGAGCCTGGAAACCAAACTGGATCAGTCAACCGTGCTGGTGAAGGCCGACCTGGCAATGATAGAGCGTGTGATGCAAAACTTGCTGGACAATGCCCTAAAATTTACACCTCCCGAAGGCATCATCCATATCAACGCCATGCAAGATCACGACCGGGTAAAGATAGCCGTCTCCAACACAGGTTCTGCTATAGAAAAGGAAGAGCAGCAACTGATCTTTGACCGCTATTTTATGGGCAAAAACCCTAAGCATAGTGGCAGCGGCCTCGGTTTGGCTATTGTCAAGAATATTCTGGAGATACACCACAGCGAGATACAGCTGAAAAGCAGCCCACAGGAAGGCACCACCTTCTTTTTCAGCCTGCCGCTTTACAAAAAACAGTTAGCCATATAATGGAGGTCCGAAGACAGGAAACCGAAAACTGGAGTTTTGCAATTTTCTGTCTTCTGTCGCCAGACTTCCGTCTTCTAGCTTCTATTTTACACAAACTTGAAACATCTGTGACTTTTTCGTGAGATTTAGCCATTACTTTTGCGTATCAATTAAACTTCTAACACTATGAAAAAGATCATTGTATTTGCATTTCTTCCACTCCTATTTATTGTTGCCTCTTGCAAAGAAGACGCTGAAACCGTTGCTGTAGACACAGACCAGCCCAGTGGCAGCTTCACCAGCCAACGGATGGGCAGCTTTATGGAGCAAAACAGCACAGGTACTACCGGTATCGCCGAACTTGGTACGGATGCAGAGGGTGCTCCGTTTCTGTATTTTGGTCCCAACTTCAAAACTGACTTGCACACCGGTACTGTTACTATTTATTTATCTACCAGTGATATGTACAAAGCCGATGCTAATAGTTCAAAGTTGGTAGGAATCATCCCTAAAAATGGAGAAGGTTACTACAAACTGGATGCCGACGTGCCTGCAAAATTCACCCATGTAATTCTCTGGTGTGCTACTGCCAGTATTCCTTTTGGTTATGCTCCGCTGCAATAACACAACAAAGACAAACATTCGGGCTATAACCTTTTGTGGCAGAAGAGCCTGGATACTTTGCCTTTTGTGCAGCCTAGCGTTTTCTGGTTTTGGGCAAAGCGGATGGGTCAAGCAGCAGGGTGACTATTTTGCCCAGATAAGTATAGCAGGTTATCAGTCTGGGCAGTATTTCAACCTGAATGAAGAAGAAAGCACCACCAACAAATTCCATCAGTATAACCTGTATGGGTATGGAGAATATGGCCTGACAGACCACTTGACTATTTTAGCAAATATTCCTCTATTAAGAACGCAAGGCTTTGAAACTTCCGAGAACATCTGGGGCATTGGTGATTTGCGGGCAGACCTTAGATATGGCTTCTTGCAGAAAACACTACCAATATCGGTGAGTGTAGGCGTAGAAGCACCGCTGGCAAAGCCCAACCGGCTGGCGGCCAACGAAGACGGCATTAACAACATCAATTTGCCTACAGGAGATGGCGAATGGAATTATTGGGCTACATTGGCAGTATCCGGATCATTACATCCGTTGCCAGCCTACGTCAATGTATCAACGGCCTATAACAAACGCACTTCCTTTGGAGGGCAGCAGTTCAAAGATCAGTGGAATGCTAAGGCAGAAGTAGGATACCAGTTTTTTCACAAACTATGGCTACAGCTTCAGCTGGGTGTACTACAATCTATTGGTAAGCCAACGGGCGGGGTATCCTTTGTTAGAGGCGATGGTACAAATTTTACGCAGTACAGCATTGGTTTAAACTATGAGGTAACTCAGCAATGGGGCCTTGGCCTGCAATATTATAATAATGCTGACTGGCTGATTTCCAGAGCTAATGTGTATGAGTCGCCTACATTGGGATTCAGCGTGTTTTTTCAAAAGAAATAGCAACAGATTGTATCTTTATCAATCAAACAAACCACTATGAACACGCAGAACACTATGCTCCAGGAATATTCTGAACCAGCCATCTTTGAGCAGGTGCAGGGGCAGATAAAACAGTGGGACAAATATGAATTTATTTACCTGGATCATGTGCTATCGCCACGGCTGTACTACCTGCGCCAGGGATTAGTCAGATTGGGTAGCCACATGGCAGACGGGCAGGAAACTACTTTCTGTATTCTCAACGAAGGCTCAATGTTTGGCAACTTCCGCCAGCAGCACCATGCAGAATTTGCCCAGGCTTATACACCAGTGGAAGTCCTGGTATTTTCCGAATGGCATATCAAGTTATTACTTGAACAGGGAGCTGATACAGTTTTGCGGTTATTCGACCTGATGGGCGCGCAAATGCAGAGAATCACCGAGCAGTTTAGAATATTCTCCCACTACAACGCACACCAGCGCATCGTGCATATGGTTCTTTACCTGGCAGAAGAATACGGCTACCGCCACAAAGGCGTTACGCATATCAGCCATCATTTTACCCATGCAGATATCAGTTGCCTGACGCATACCAGCCGCCAAACTGTCACCACCGTGCTCAGTGGTCTGCAACAGCAAGGTTACCTGAGTTACAGCCGGGGTCAGATCAGCATTTTCCGGTTTGAAGAGTTAGAGCAAAGTGTATAGCCTTCAAAAAAAACGGGCATGTAAGCAAACCCTACGCTGAAAATTAAGCCTGCACAGCCTTACCTTTACCTTTGTACCAATGTTTGTTGATCACTTGCTGCAAAGCGGGCTGCACGGCACAGCCTGCCACCAGTTCTTTACCAAAGATATAATCATCGGTACCAGTGAAAGTGGTGATAGAACCGCCAGCCTGCTGTACGATAAAAACGCCGGCAGCTACGTCCCAAGGTTTGAGGTTGTATTCAAAAAATCCTTCAAACCGACCACAGGCGACATAGGCCAGATCAATGGCGGCACTGCCCATGCGGCGCAAACCATGAGTGGTTTTCATTAGCTCATCTACAATGCCCAAATATGCGTTCATTTCGTTGTCTACAAATTTAGAATAAGGGAAACCCGTAGCCAGCAGGCTTTCCGAAAGGTTTTTGGCACCTGATACGTGTATTTCTTCGCCATTGAGATAAGCTTTGGTGCCTTTGCAGGCATAAAAGTATTCATCGCGGTTAGGTTCATAGATCACACCCAGCACTACTTCGTTTCTGTGCATCAGCCCGACGCTGATGGAGTAAAAAGGCACGCCATGCACAAAATTGGTAGTGCCATCCACCGGATCAACCACCCAGTTATATTCTTCGGCACGTCCGGCTTCGGCAGTGCCTTCCTCAGTGATGAAACCTGCTTCGGGCAGCACCTCATGCAGACGGCTTACCAGCTTTTTCTCAGCCTCCTTGTCTACATATGATACCAGGTCGTTTTTACCTTTGTATTCAATGGACGATGCTTTGAATTTTCTTGCTTCCCTACGGATGAAGTCGCCGGTATCTTTTACAATGTTGATTGTCTGTTTGAGAATAGGTTTTAAATCCATGTTAATTGATGATGTTACACTAATACAATATGTGAACTGCAAAAATGTTATAACAGCTTACTGTATAATTCACTACAATGTCCTCAAATGATACTATCTTCCTGATTTCGTTCCCTTCCTACACAATCTTCTTTTTGACCAGTGCTGCCAGCAATACAAAAACTGATAACCAGGCAGCCGTGCGGGCCAGATAGTCGCCGTGTTGTGCATAAAATGTCAGATAATTGCTGGCACGCACAGTGCCGCGTATCACGTCCTGTTTCCAGTATTCTGTAGCCTGGCTAATATCGCCGCGCTGGTTGATAAAAGCAGAAATGCCAGTGTTGGCCGAACGTGCAATACTTCGCCGCAACTCTATGGCCCGCAGTGAGCCATAGGCCAGATGCTGCTTGTGGCCTGGCGTGTTGCCCCACCATCCGTCGTTGGTGATGATAAATACCAAGTTGGCCCCATTTCTCACATATTTAGCCATGAACTCACCATAGATAGACTCGTAACAGATGGCCGGTGCGCCACCCACAGAGTCTTGATCAAAAAATACGGTACGCTCCTCCTGCCTGCCATATCCGCCAGAAGTACCTCCCAGGTTGAAGATGGCTTCTGTGAGAAAGCCCAGTAGCTGTGGATAAGGCATGATCTCCACACCCGGCACCAGCTTCGACTTATGGTAATACACAACCTCATTATCATTGCTCACAAACATAGCGGTGTTGAACACATCGAAGTTTCCCACACCCTCTTTATATCTTGCCGTAGGCGTTACCTCTGCCGGGTTATCATAGATCAGG
This sequence comes from Cyclobacteriaceae bacterium, assembly GCA_958296015.1. Classification (GTDB taxonomy): domain Bacteria; phylum Bacteroidota; class Bacteroidia; order Cytophagales; family Cyclobacteriaceae; genus JAJNNC01. The sequence continues at coordinate 319,996 of CATQIH010000013.1, read as the reverse complement.
TAGGAAGTCATGCCCGTCACCAATGATAGCCTAGGATATTGCCGCTTGAATTGAAGCACCTCATCAAATATGGGCGTTTCCCGGAAGCCCGGTTCGTAATACATGCCATCAAAGGCCGTTTCGGGCCATAGCAGAAACTGTGTACTGTCGGTCAGTTTGGCTTTGGAAAGTGCCATAAAGCGGGCCGCTTGCTCTTCATAAGGAATAAAATCCTCGCTGCCGGCAAATTTCTCCGTATAAGGATCAATATTAGGCTGTAGTGCTACCACCTCTACCGGTTTGCCTGCATCTTTATAATTGTAATATCTAATGTAAGAGTAGATAATTGGTAACATGACCCACAAAGCAATATATGTCAGACTGCGCCAGCGAAAAATACCCCGTAGAATAGCTTCATCTTTGAACAACGCGAAGAAAAACGCAACATTGGCCAACAAAATCCACAAGGTACCACCAAACACGCCGGTGTATTCATACCATTGTACCCATTCCGGAAAAGAAGCAAAACCATTGCCCAGTGTTAGCCAGGGCCAAGAAATATCCCAGTTGAGGTGAATGTACTCAAAGGTCATCCAGTAGAGTACAAAGCCAAAAAAGCCCCAGTTGGTGCCTGCCGCTTTTTTGGTGATGCGAAACAGCACAAACGGCAAGCTCATCAGCAAGGCATTAGCCAGCAGCATAAAGATAGCTCCTATGGCAGTAGAATTGTACACCCACCAGGTAGTCAGCAGGTTCCACAGCAGCAGCGACACATAGATGTATCCGAAAAAAGTACGTCCCGGATGCCGGTAGTCGTGTCGGCTGATATGGTCTTCAATCGCAAACAGCGGCGCAAACCCAATAAACAGCAGAAAGGCCAGCGGCTTGGTAGGCCAGCCCAGCCACATGAGTACACTGCTGCTCAGTGCCAGTATCAGCAAATAGTAGCGATGCTGTACAGGCGTTTTAAGCTTTTCCTTCGATAACAATGACGATTTCACCTTTTACTTTAGATTTAGAGAAGTATTCAATTAGTTCATTCAGTGTGCCGTTCACTGTTTCTTCATAAAGTTTGGTCAGTTCGCGGGAGACAGATGCCCTGCGCGATTCACCGCAATGCTCGGCAAACTGCTGCAAGGCTTTCACCAACCGGTGCGGAGATTCGTATAATACAATGGTACGTTTTTCTTCTGCCAGTTGCTGTAGTCGGGTTAGCCGACCTTTCTTGTGCGGTAAAAAACCCTCGAACACAAACCGGTCGGCAGGCAGGCCGGATTGCACCAGTGCCGGGATGAGGGCGGTAGGTCCAGGCAAACATTCCACCGCAATCTCTTCGGCCAGACAGGCACGCACCAGCAAAAAGCCCGGATCAGAAATAGCGGGGGTACCGGCATCGCTGATCAGGGCCATTTTTTCGCCTGCTTTAAGCCGCTCTACCAGCTTTTGCAGGTTCTGATGTTCATTAAAAATATGGTAACTTTGCTGTTTGGTAGCTATCTCCAGATGTTTCAGCAACTTGCCGGAGGTACGGGTATCTTCTGCCAGGATCACATCCACTGATTTTAGGATACGAATGGCCCGCAGCGTAATATCTTCCAGATTGCCAATGGGCGTAGGCACCAGAAACAAAGAAGCTTTTTCTTGCACAATGAGGCGTTTTTACGTTAATAGGCGCAAGTTACAGGTTTATCCGTGTAAATCCGGTGTTTGACGATCAATGAAAGGATAAGTTTTTATCCAACCAGCGCGTCTATTGCCTTGGCAAGCTTATGATCTTTTTCGGTCACCTTGCCACCTGCATCGTGTGTGTTGAGCACAAAACTCACCTGATTATATATATTGGCCATGTGCGGGTGGTGGTTCATCTTTTCGGCTACCAACGCCACACGCGACATAAAGCCGAAAGCCTCTACAAAATTCTTAAAGGTGAATGTTTTTGTGAGTTGGTCGTTTTCTTCTTTCCACATAGTATATACCAATGAAACTATAAACTTGTAGCTCTCATTGCGTCCTCTAATAACAACGAATTTACAATCAAAAGTATTCAACAATTTAAGCTATTTTACAAATACTTCTTGCTTACCATATATACGCTAGCATCTTTAGCAGATTGAATTCCCTTTTCTTTGATTCCATATTCTGTATTTCTAAGTAGCTTTCCTTCTTGATACAAAAATAGCTGTGTATACTCTCACCCAAATCAATATATCCGGCAAGCAAATAATCAACGTGCTTTCCATCAATTATGATTTTGGTTTCAAGTTTTTTATAAATCCAAGCCTTGTGCTGCTTATAAGGATCGGTAGGTCCCATGCCTTGGGAATAAAGGCACACTATTTTACCAATAATAATAGGATTATTGTTTTCATCATGTCCTTGAATAATGGCCAAATCAGATGAACTTTTAAAGTTCCCGAATATTACAGGTGTTGAAGTTGGTCTTTCAACATAATTTAGTGGAAAGGTTTTTCTTATAAAACTGTAGCGAATCTATTATTTGTGTAGTATCAACATGCAATTGATGACTATAGTCTTGTAACAGAGACATTTCATCCTTATGAAATCCATTAGGATAAAAATGAATACCCTTTGCTTCAAACTCATGTTTTAGAAATTGACTGGTATTAAAATAAGTATAAGTTTTTTTCAAGAGGACTTCTTTTTCGAGCTGAGGAAAGTGAAAGGTATACCAGAAGATTGGCTCCATCTCCGGTAAAACTGAAGTAAAGCTGCTACCAGTTACGATTAAAATTGGAGAACCATTCATATCTCTAATAGTCAGATCTATTTTAAGAAGTCCTACCTTTCCTTCTATATTCGCAACAGGCACTTTATCTTTTAGAAGGATATCCTTTTTTATCTTGTGTTTTTGCCCATAGCAGTTTAATGAAATAATTGTTAAGATTAAAATTAAAATGTTTTTTATGGATTTTTAAACTTTGTTTCGTATTAAATCAATTGGTTTATTAATAGGATATGCGATTGATAATTATATGCTTCGGATGTTTTATTTGATATTATTTTTTAAAAGTATGCATTTTTAAAATTCATAATGCTTATAGGTAAGAACTTAGCTAAAACAGAATACGTAGACAAGTTGCTTTACTTGCAGCTTCTATATTCATAGCCAAACCACACATATAGTAGAATTTGAACTGTCTATCTGCTATTCATTGTGAAGCCATAGAGTGTTCTTCTATTAGAAAAGCATTCATTATAGTCATATAGAAAGGGTATTATATATTATTTGATCGTTGGGCATGTAGCATTTCTTTACCAATTGGTTTGAAATTAGAAGGGTAGAAATATTTGCTAAGCGAAGTAATTTAACATGCAATAAAACTTACAAAAGGCGGGAATGTAGGAATCTACTTATAAATCAATGAATTGTTTTTATAAGAATATTTGGTAAGTATTGAAACAAAAGAAAGACACGCTCAAAAAAAGGGTGTCTTTCTTTTGTTTGCAGGATTCAAGTTTTAAAAATAAGTGACATAAAAATTAAAATTATAGTGCCATCACACCTTCAATTTTGTGTGCTTCGCGGTATTTGTCCATCACCTCGTCGCTGGAGCGCATCATCACCTGGGCTGTTATGCTTACGTAATTGCCTTTGCTGGAAGTTTTGGTTTGCAGCTCGTGTTTGGGAAAGAGCGCGTATACCTCATGCTCTTTTCCGCTGGGCACAATAAACTTAAACATATACAAAGACGGCCACGTGTGGATACTGTCTAGTTTATCTTTGAATCCTGCTATATCTACTTTTGCCATATATCTTTTCTGTTTTAAATATGGATATCAGTAATTATAAACGCAAAAATCAGCCGTTAAATTCCCGCTTCCGGCCCGTCTGTCCATAAGAAACGGTAGGTTTTTCAGTGAAAATGCAAGGCGCAAACCAGAGTGAAGTCCGGATATTTGTCCTTAAAGCCAAAAAAAGCTCACGAAATCATAAAAAAATTAGCTATTTTTTAGATAAAACAGTACAAAGCCCTGTTTTTCCATTTTGGCAAAATCACCCTGCCTTTTTTGTAAATCTGTTGAACACATGCCCAAAGTTAAGCTCATTTTAACACACTCTAACCGTGAGACTTCTTTTTTTTAATAAAAGGGGATATTTTTTATCAATTTTATAAAAAATTATCTTAAAATTATTACTACAAGCAACAATGTATTCGTTTTATTCGTAAATTTGTAATGTAGACTTAATCAAAGTTTAACATCCACAAAAAGAAAGAAAAGAACATTATGAAAAATCTAAAGAAAAACATGTTGTTAGTACTTGCAGTAGTAATGACAAGCGCAAGTGTAGTATTGGCCAGTCCTGCGAAAGGTGACAAAGCCGATGAGCCGGAAGCCAAGGTAAGTGTGAAGAAGATTGATGCTCAGAACAAAAAAGCATTGATCAGAATAACCAACCTTTCCAGCGAGGGATCAGCTATCCTTAGAATAAAAGATGTGAAAGGATACGTACTTCACAAAGAAGTGATCAGGCAAAATGATGTGTACGCCAAGAGATACGATCTTTCCAACCTGCCAAACGGTGAATATACCGTAGAGCTAACCACCCAGGAAGGTGTTACTCAAGAAAGCCTCTCACTGAATGCAGGCAAAGCCGAAGTTGCTTACTTCAAACCTGCTATTCAGGTGGAGCCAGGGCTGGTGAAAATAGCTTTTAAGAACAGTATTGAAGCACCTGTGTCGCTGAAGTTTTATGACAACAACGGACAGCTTCTTTATCAGGAGCGCGTAGCTTCTCAGGAAAAATATGCTAAAGGGCTGAATGTATCTAGGCTTAGTGCCGGACAGTATTCTCTGTCAATTTTGGGTGATAACTACGTGTACTCAAAAAGCATTGAGGTAAAATAATTTTAGAATCGCGTTTAATATAAAAAATGCAGGCCCCATCGGTCTGTATTTTTTTTTAACCCAACGTTTTCATTAATTTTACGGTTCTGTTCGAGTAAATAGACAAAGCAAGGGTAAAACTATCTTTGCTTTGTGTGTTTTTATGATAAACCGTATACTCCATGAAAATATCCGTTCACTGGCTGAAGAAATTTATTGATCTCCAGGAAAACGCAGAGACTATTGCAGACAAACTCACCGCAGTGGGGCTGGAAGTGGAAGGTATAGAAAAGCTCGACCAGGTGCAGGGCAACCTGGCGGGCATTGTTATCGGTGAGGTGCTCTCCACTACTCTACATCCTAACGCTGATCGCCTTAAAATTACTTCGGTAGATATCGGGCAGCAAGCACCCGTGCCTATTGTCTGCGGAGCAGCTAATGTAGGAGCGGGCCAAAAAGTGGTGGTAGCCACAGTAGGCAGCACTTTGTACCCTATAACAGGTGAATCTTTCACAATTAAGAAAGCCAAAATCCGGGGCGAAGTATCAGAAGGTATGATCTGTGCCGAAGATGAGATCGGATTAGGCACATCGCACGACGGCATCATGGTGTTGAATACCCAACTGCCCAATGGCACACCGGCTGCCGAATATTTTAGCCTGAGTTCGGATACCATACTGGAAATAGGACTTACTCCCAACCGGGCCGATGCCGCCTCTCACCTGGGCGTAGCCCGCGACCTGAAAGCAATCTATCAAAGAGATATTCACTGTCCTTCTGTAGAAAACTTCAAGGTAGACAACCGCGATCTGCCTATTAAAATCCGGGTAGAAAACACAGCCGCTTGTCCGCGTTATTCTGGTGTCACCATTTCGGGTGTAAGGGTAAAACCTTCGCCTGAGTGGCTACAGGGGCAGTTACGGGCTATTGGCGTGGCACCTATCAACAATGTGGTAGATGCCACCAACTACGTGCTGCACGAGCTGGGGCAACCATTGCATGCCTTTGATGCCGATGCTATTGCAGGCCACAAAGTGGTGGTCAGGACTTTGCCTGCGGGTACTTCCTTTGTGACGCTGGACGGAAAAGAGCGGAAACTACAGGCCGAAGACCTGATGATCTGTAATGCAGAAAAGGGCATGTGCATTGCCGGCGTGTTTGGCGGTGAAAAATCAGGCATCAGAGACAACACGCAGCGTATTTTTCTGGAAAGTGCCTACTTCTCACCGGAATACATCCGGCGTACGGCACAGCATCACAGACTTAAAACAGATGCGTCCTTCCGATACGAAAGAGGCACCGACCCCAATATCACCGTATATGCGCTAAAAAGAGCGGTATTGATGATACAGGAACTGGCAGGCGGCATGGTTTCTTCAGACATTATCGACCTGTATCCCGAACCGGTGCAGCCCTTCAAGGTGGAAGTGCGCTATAAAAATGTAGATCGCCTGATCGGCAAAAAGCTGGAGCGGGAAGAGATCAAAAGCATTCTCAAGTTGCTGGACATTCAGGTGCTGGAAGCAACCGAAACCGGTCTTTCGCTGTCGGTGCCGCCCTACAAAGTAGACGTGCAGCGGGAAGCCGACGTGATAGAAGAGATCCTAAGAATTTATGGCTATGACAACATCGAGGTTTCTCCTTATCTCAACGCGGATTTTCTGGCCGGTTTTCCGGAGATTGACGGTGATGTGCTGCGCAGCAAAGTAAGTGAAATGCTGGTAGGTAACGGTTTTTATGAGATTATTACGAATTCTCTGACAAAACCTGCCTACAATCAGGCATACGATGCATCGGAACCGGTCGTAATTCTCAACAAACTCAGCGAAGACCTTGGAGAGATGCGGCAGAACCTGCTGTTTACCGGGCTGGAAGTGCTGGCCCACAATATCAACCACCGGCAGAAGAACCTGAAGCTCTTTGAATTTGGTACAACCTACCACAAAGATGGCAGTAAGTATCTGGAAGAAAGGGCGTTAGCTATTTATATGACTGGGCAGACCCATGAAGACAACTGGAAGGAGCCTGCCAAGCCAATATCTTTTCATCATTTGTCCTCGATTATTAGAAAAATATTTAATAGGTTTGGTATGGATGACCTTGAGCAAAAGCCACTGAACGAATCCCCTTTCGGCTATGGTTTGATGCTGAAAGACGGAGCAGCGCTTTTGGCCAAAGCAGGAAAAGTAGATAAAAAGCTGGCAGCGATGGCTGGCGTTAAAGAACCGGTATTTTTTGCCTTAATACGCTGGCCTTATCTGTTAGAAAAACTTCGTGGTACGGACACCAAAGACAGGCTGGTATACCAGGAAATATCCAGGTTTCCGGAAGTAAAACGCGACTTATCGCTGGTGCTGGACAGCAGTGTATTGTTTGACGATGTGGAAAAGGTAGCCAAAGAAACCAGCCACCATCTGGTGACAGGCATCAGCGTGTTTGATGTGTACGAAGGAGAAAATATTGGTGTAGGTAAGAAAGCGTATGCACTGAGTTTTACCCTACAGGATGAGCAGAAAACGCTCACCGATGATGTCATTGATAAAATTATGAACCGACTAATGATGGTGTTTGAGCAGAAACTAGGTGCGGTCATCAGAAAATAGACAGTTGTTCAAAGGTTAAGTTACAGTTTCTGGAACGCGTTTGTAATTGGTACGAAACGCATTGCAAATACACTTTGGCACAAGAAAAAACTAATTAAACGAAAGTATATTAACATTCATTGAAAGTCCCATGATGGACCAACACAAATTATTAACAACAGAAATATCACTGCTTGAGCGTAAAGTTGAACTACTGGTCAGTCAGCATTTTGCCATGAAAGAGGAGATCAGAAGGTTACAGGAAGAGAACCAGCAGCTGAAATTAGTGATTGGCGAGAAGGACGGTGAAATTAATCACTTTCAAAAGACAATTAAAATAAGTAAAATTGTAAATAACGCAGTAGCCGATAAAGACAATACTACTGAACTGAAACGTACTATTAACGAGTACATTAGAAAAATTGATAAGTGCATTGCTCAACTGAGCCAATAAATTGTCATATTCTCAATGGGAGAACTATCTATCAGAATAAAAATAGGAGACCGGGAATACCCCATGCGCGTAGAAGCGTCAGACGAAGAACGCGTAAGGAAAGCCAGTCGAATGGTTAACGAACAACTACGTGCATACAAAGAACGCTTTGGTACCACCGACAAGCATGATCTGCTGGCGATGGTAGCCTTTGATACCTGTATGCAAAAGCTGGAGCACGAGACGGCTCGCTGGGATATGGAACGTGTGATTACGGAAAAAGTGGTCAGTCTTAACAAACTCATCAGCCGTACGGGTAGCTGACTATTTTGATGATAATTTCACCTGAGAACACAACAACCTTATAAAATACCTAATGTAAATGGGTGACCGAATGTACGGTAGCTCATCACTGTATTTACTTCGTTAATATTTGCTCAGTAGTTAGACAGCAACTGCCTTACTGGTATGTTTAACTAAATATAAGAAAATGGGTGAATCATTAATGCTGCTTCTTCTACTAGCAGGTGCTGTAGCAGCTTTCGGTATAGGGCTTATGGTAGGCAAAGGCCTGGGCAACAAAGTCAAGCAGGAACTGGAAGACAACCTGAAAAAGAAAGAAGAAGACCTTCTCGAACGCGAGGAAAAGGCAAAAGAAAAAGCCGCCTTTATTGTAAAAGAGGCTAAAACAAATGCAGAAAATATTAAGAAGGAAAAAATCTATGAGGCAAAAGAAAAATACCTTAAACTAAAGTCAGATTTTGAGGAAGATTCCAGCCGCAAGAAAAACATCCTGATTACCAACGAAAACAAGCTCCGCCAGAAAGAGCAACGCATCAACGAGCAGGCAGACAAGGTTAGAAAGCAAGAAGCAGAGCTGAAAGACAAAGAAGAAATGCTCGATACACAGCAGGAACTGGTCAAGAAAAAGCAGTTGGAACTGGACAAGGTGACGCAGCAACAGATCAGTATGCTGGAGCAAATTGCTAACCTGAGTGCCGAAGATGCTAAAAAACAGATGATGGCTAATCTTGAATCTGAGGCCAGTATGCAGGCATCTGCCAGTATCAAGCATATCATTGAAGAAGCGAAGCTGACAGCCACCAAAGAAGCCAAAAAAGTGGTACTGGAAACCATCCAGCGAACGGCTACCGAACATGCCATAGAAAACTGTGTGTCTGTTTTCAACATCGAGAGCGACGACATCAAAGGCAAGATCATTGGCAGAGAAGGCCGCAATATCCGCGCCCTGGAAGCTGCCACCGGCGTAGAGATCATCGTAGACGATACACCCGAAGCCATTATCATCTCCGGTTTTGACCCAGTAAGGCGTGAGATCGCTCGCCTGTCGCTGCACCGGCTGGTGGTGGACGGACGCATCCACCCGGCCCGTATTGAAGAAGTGGTAGACAAAACCACTAAGAATATGGAAGAGGAGATCATTGAGATTGGTGAGCGCACAGCGATAGACCTGGGCATTCATGGGCTGCACCCGGAGCTTATCCGCATGGTGGGTCGTATGCGTTTCCGATCTTCCTACGGGCAGAACCTGCTCCAGCACTCCAGAGAAGTAGCCAACCTGTGCGCTACGATGGCCGCTGAGCTGGGACTCAATACTAAGCAAGCCAAAAGAGCCGGTTTGTTGCACGACATTGGTAAAGTTTGGCCCGAAGAACCTGAACTACCACACGCACTGCTGGGTATGAAGCTAGCCGAAAAATACGGCGAGCAGGCAGACATCTGCAATGCCATTGGTGCACACCACGATGAGATAGAAATGACTACCCTCATTTCTCCGATCATTCAGGCATGTGATGCTGTTTCCGGCTCACGGCCCGGTGCCCGCCGCGAGGTGGTAGACTCCTACATCAAACGACTGAAAGACCTGGAAGCACTCGGCATGGACTTTAAAGGTGTCAACAAATGTTACGCCATTCAGGCAGGCCGCGAACTGCGCGTGATCGTAGATGCGGAGCACGTTACCGATGATGAGGCTGGCGCCCTTTCTTTTGATATTTCTCGTAAGATAGAAAAGGATATGCAGTATCCCGGACAGGTAAAAGTGACAGTGATCCGCGAAATGCGTGCGGTGAGCTATGCAAAGTAGTAAATGAACACATCGCCGGCGGTTGAGTCTATTGGGCTTGACCGCTATTTTTTGTATATAGGTAGGTTCAGGTCAACTTAGCAAACATCAGTCTAACCATATCGCTTTTTTGATACACTACAAAAGAAGATCATCCCTCTGAATTTTGGGTAATAAAGCATTCTGCAAAGGAAAAAGGTATGACTATCACACGTAATTTTAGAGATACCATACAGGTTCGCGCTGTGTGGGATACTAAATTTCGAGAAAATCTATTAAAGGTATGCTTTCGGGCGATATGGAAACCGGAAAAATACTGATGCGTGATTATATCAATGCTACTATCGGCTTTGAGGAGTTGGGAGCCATGATGCAGAAATCTCCAAAAAGCCTGATGCGAATGTTTGGTACAAAAGGCAATCCTACCATCAGCAATCTATTTGGTGTAATTCATGCCCTTCAACAAAGAGAGGAAACTCATTTTGAGGTATATACTGTTCACTGATGTAACAAGCTATTATCTGTTGCTTTCTTTTTCTTTACCAACGCCTTTTCAATCTTCATCTCACTCCTATTGCATGTATAAAAAAGACCTTTCAGGTTTTGAAATCCTGGAAGGTCTAATCTTGTGTTGTTCTAATAATTGACTTTGCAATATTTATTAAATCCTAGTAGCCCTCATTCTGGGTAAGGTTGGGGTTTCTCTGCCTTTCCGTTTCAGGAATAGGGAACAACAGGTTTTTCTCTGCAAATGTTTTACCCCAGTTGTTGGTCTGCCCCACAACATTGACATAGGTGATATCTCCGTTTGCTGAGGTTTGAGGAAACATCCTTGTTCTTTGAATATCAGGCCAAAGTTGAAATTCAAAAACCAGTTCTCTGTACCGCTCTTTCCACACTTCCTGCACAAAGGCTTCGGGAGAAAGGGCAGAAAGTTGTGCACTGATGGCCTCGGGGGTTTGCTGCCAGTAAGCTCTGCTCCTTACCTGGGTAAGGTAACCTACCGCCTCGGCAGTAACGCCTTCGCTGTTGGCAATGGCTTCAGCAGCAATGAGCAATGCATCAGCGTAACTATACACTAGCAAGTCTTTTCCGGAGGTAGCTGTTTCAAACAGTGCCTGATCGTCATGCCACATGTAGGGAGAAGTAGCAAAATTACGTATACTATCATCTACCGTAAGAGATGAATGGAAGTACTGTTTTTCCTGCCTTCTCAGGTCATTAACGGCATCGTAACCTTGCAAAAAGCTGTTAACGGGCTGGTAGGCCCCGTTAGTAAGCGCATAGGCTACATCACCAGCCAATGCTACCGGGTAACAAAACGGTGGATAGGGACTGTTCTCAATTCCTACCGTATATTCTATAGAGTAAATATACTCATTGGCTAACACATCAGCCTGGCGAATCTGATTATAAGCACTATTTTCTGGCACCACATTGCCAGCGGCATCTTTACCATGTTGCGTCAGGCTATAGACATTACTGTTGATGACAGCCCTTGCTGCTGTAGCTGCATTGCCGTAATTATCCTGTTGCAGAGGATAGCCACTCATGGTCAGATATGCCTCCGATAGCAAAGTGTTGGCTACTGTTCGGGTTACTCTGTATCCGTTATCAGCCATAGATACATTGGCCAGACCGTTGTTTTCGTCTGCTGCATACTGGAGGTCTTCTACAATCAGATTATACACATCCTGTACGGGGCTATTGGCTACGTACAAATCATCCAGCGTCTCATAAGGTTCGGTAATGATCGGTACTGCACCAAACATTCTTACTAAATGATAATAGGCAAATGCCCGAAAGAACTTGGCCTCAGCAGAAAGTCGTTTGATGTCTTCCTCAGATAAGCCCGGCGTATCAGGAATGTTCAAGATGGCATTGTTGGCTCTGGATATACCCCTGTACAGATCATTCCAGATACCTCCCAGATAGGTGGCGGTATTATCACCGTCCATAGTTAGCTGTTGGGCATACTGTATTTGAAACTCCTGTCCTTTGTACTCATTATCAAAGAAGCCTGACATATATTCGCCCAGCATAGCTCTGGAACCGGAGTAGACACCGGCCGAGGTGTACATCTGGGGAGCACCATTTCTATACAGAGAATTGACGGCATTTTGCGCCTGGAGCGGTACGGTAAAAAATTGATCAGTACTCAGTTCATCTCTGGGTACTTCCTGGAGGAAGTCCGAACAGGAAAAAGTAATGAATCCTGTTAGAATGACAATGATATTTATTTTTTTCATGATTTTTTCTTAGTTAAATGAGTTAGAAGCTCACGTTTACGCCCAATGTAAATGTTCTCGGTCTTGGATACTGGAAGAAGAAGATATTCTGTCCCCATTGATCGCCAGACCAGGAAGTGCCTTCCGGATCGTATCCTTTAAAATCTTTGGCTTTTACTAAGAATGCATTTTGCACATTGGCATAAACCCGCAGATTCTTCAGGCTCCATCTCTCTAAAAGTTCATTGTTGAATGTATACCCCAAAGAGATCAGATTGCCCCGCAGATAAGAGCCATTGGTTGCCCAGTGGCTATCTACCTGGCTGTTTTGTCCTGAATAAGCCGCATTACGTATTTGCTGTATCATCGTATTTTGGTTATCCGGAGTCCAGGCATCATACAACTGTGAGGCAAGGCCATTGGCAATACCTGTTCTATCTTGCGTAGAGTGGAAGAACTGCTGTAGTATGTTTACGCCAGCCACAAATTGCAGGTCAAGGGTAAAGTCAAAGTTTTTGTATCGTACATTATTGATAAACGCTCCCGTCCAATTGGGCAATCCATTACCAATAATAGTCCGCTCATCAGAACGTTTGGCCTCACCCGGTACGGCTCCTACTTCAGCCGCTGCGGCAGCTTCATCAGTTCCCCAGGTACCCAGGCGTTCGTAGCCCCAGAAAGAGCTAAGTGGCTCTCCTACCCGCAAAATGGTCTGGCTACCAGAAACCCAATTGGGGCCGGGAAAGATGTCTTCGTTGTTTTCTCCTAAAGCTACAATCTTATTTTTGTTGTAGTTGAAGTTCAGAGAAGACTGCCAGCTAAAATCCCTGGTTTCTACGTTTACCGTGTTGAGTAATACCTCTATACCACGGTTAGCCACTGACCCAATGTTGTCCCTTACTGCACCAAAACCAGTGGTGTTTGGCACTGGCCTATCCAGCAGCAGATCAGTGGTTAGCTTATAATAGTAATCAAACTCGAGCCTCACCCTTGATTGCAGCATACCCAAATTGAATCCTACATCAAACTGCTGCGTTTTTTCCCACTTTAAGTTAGGGTTTGGCAACCGGTTGACATACGATTGTGTGGTTCTTCCGCCATTGAGCAGAGTGGTTTCGGAAGACACCGTAGCCAATGACTGATAGGTAGGAATTTCTGTATTTCCGGTTACGCCATAGCTGGACCGTATCTTAAATTCATCAACCAGGTTTATATTATCCCAGAAAGACTCGTTGCTGACTACCCATCCCGCTCCTACAGAAGGGAAAAACCCAAACTTGTTGTTGGCACCAAAGCGTGAAGAGCCATCCAGCCTTCCGGTCAGCGTTAGCAGGTATTTGTTCTGATAAGTATAGCTGCCTCTCAAGAAATAAGAGTTCAACGTCCACTGATCGTAGAATGATTCTGGTGCGCCTGGCTGGCTACCAGCCTGAAGGCTGTTGAACCTGAAAATATTGTCGGCAAAACCCTGAGCTGATACCTGGAGATTTTCTTCTGTACGTTCCTGCCAGCTTAGCCCCAGCACACCACTGATGCTATGATCGCCAATTTCCTTATTATAATTCAGGTAAGTTTCTTCCTGCCAGTAGTTGATACTCTGGTTTCGCTGAAAGGCATTACCTAGTGGAGCAGAGATATTGGTCAGGTCATTAGGACTATAATCCTGGTAAAGGTTATCGCGTTTATCAAAACCAAACTGCGTTCTCAAATCCAGCCCTTCGAGAATATGGAAAGTGAGATACGTATTACCAAATAGTTGGGTCCGCTTCCTAAGTCTATCCTGGGTTTCCAGCACATGCACCGGGTTGGCCATGGCCTCCAGGTTGTAAGGGTCTGAAATCATGCTGCTGTTGACCCAAGTGCCATCCGGAAATTTTACCGGGAATATAGGAGGCATCTCAATCATGGTACGCCGTGGAACCTGTCCGCCGCCACCTTCTTCCACCTCGTTTTCTTTGGTATAGTTGGTCAACAGGTTTACGCCGAGCGACAGCCATTTTGTAGGGTTAGCATCATACGCTATCTTGCCGCTGAATCTTTCCAGCCAACTATTGAGCATAATACCTTCTATGTTGGAGTAATTCAGGAAGGTACCCAGCGACGAGTTTTTTCCCTTTTGCTGTATAGATAGCTGGTGGTTATGCGACAGAGCAGTACGGGTAGACTCTTTTTGCCAGTCGGTATCATACAATGGGTTGCCATTGGCATCAAACAGACGAGGATCATTCGCAGTAAAAGCAGGAGCTTCTTTGTTAGGATCGTACTTAGGCACGTTGGCAAATCCGGTTTGTACCACCTGTAACCATTCTTTGGCATTGAGCACGTCCATCTCTCTGGGCAAAACGCCTACGCTCACATAGCCTTCATAGCCTATAGTGACACCTTCTGTATCGGCTCCTCTTCTGGTCGTAATCAAGATAACGCCATTGGCACCTCGTGCTCCGTAGATAGCAGTGGCCGAAGCATCTTTGAGTACTTCCATGCTCTGGATATCGTTAGGATTCAGAAACTCAATATCTTCCATCACTACGCCATCTACCACATACAAAGGACCCGAAGAAGAGTTTACGGTACCAACTCCCCTGATGATCACCCGCGGGCTGCTGGTAGGAGCACCGGAGTTTAAGAATACATTGACACCGGCTACCTTTCCCTTTAAGCCTTGTAGCGGATTACTGACCGGTGCTTTGAGTAGTTCTTCAGAGCTTACCGTACCCACTGAACCCGTCAGGTCTGACTTTTTCTGTGTGCCGTATCCTACTACTACTACTTCGCTGAGTGACTGAATGTCTGTTGATAGGGTTACATCGATGGTACTGCTTTCTCCTATATTTATTTCCTGCGTAACGTAACCGATAGAAGAAAACACAAGCGTTGAAGCAGTATCAGGAACAGACAGGCGATATTTCCCATCAATATCGGTGACGGTTCCTGTACTGGTGCCCTTCACCAATATGTTTACACCTGGCAGCGGTGTATTGGCATCACCATCTACCACAGTGCCGCTGATATCTTTCTCATATGCTTTGAGTACGGAAACAGGCGCAGAGGCGATTTTGCTAAGTATACCGAACCGATGCGCGCTACTTGACTGCCCGGTTTGTGTAGCCGACGGCCTGATTTTATCCAGCCTATTTTCCGTTCGCTGGATCACATATACGTCTGGAGCCATCTTTTTGTAAGACAACCCAAGGGGCTTCAATAGTGCCTTGAGCGAATGATCGATACCTTCTTTATCCTTTGCAATGGCTTTCACTAGCTGGTCGCCAATTTCTTGGCTGTCAAAAACAATACTTACCTCGTACTGTGTTTCCAGTTCAACTAATACGGACTTTAATGTTTTCGTTTCCGCATTTTTCCGGGTAGCAGCTATTCCCGTATGATCTGGCAGTGGATAGCTGGAAGCCAGTTGCTGCGCTTGCAGGGTGTAGCCCATACTGCTCAGGGCTATCCATAGCAGACATCTGCTAAGTTTGTGTAGATTGTGGTACATAATTTTGCTGTTAGTTGAAAAAAATATATTACTGTTAGTCTTTTATCTCTTTGATCAAAATAGTATCTGCTTGCTGTTGGATATCCAGTTGCAACGATTCGGCCAGTACATCCAGCAACAGGTTCAGATTGTTGGTGGGCAATGTCCCGGTAATCTCTTTTTCAGACAGTGCAGGATTAGCAAACATTAATTGCTTGCCATAAGTATCACGAATCACATGGGCTACTTTTGCCAGTGGGGTTTCGTTGCATACCATCTTATTATCTTTCCAGGAAGAGTACACCATCGGGTCTACTACTTTCTTTTTGATTTCTATATTATCTTCAAAGACCTCTACCATATCTCCAGGCTGCATGCTCAGCAGCTTTTGTTGCTGATGATCAGGGCTGGCAGCTTTCAACCGGACTTTTCCAGTATTAAGCACTACCTGTGTTTTCTTATTCCTATTGTTTACATTGAAAGAAGTGCCCATCACTTCCACGGCCAGATCATTGGCGTGTACCACAAACTTGATGGCTTCCTTTTCTGGTGAGCCTTTCACATTCTTTTCAATATGTCTGACTTCAAAAAAAGCTTCTCCTTTCAACCATACCTCCCTGTGTGTGTCATAGTCAGACTGACAGGTAAGCGTAGAGTTGGCATTAAGGGTGATTTCAGTGCTGTCGCTTAGCATGATCGCTTTGGTTTCTCCGTAAGCTGTTTGATAAACAGTGGGCGCAGCCACATAAAAAAACCAGTAAGCACCCATTAGCAGTAAACCTGCAACAGAAGCAGCTACCCAATACCATTGCCGCAGTTTTATCATCGTACTTTTATTATTGCGCCACGTCTGCTGCTGAACATCCCGCCACACTTGCTGATTTACATTAAGTAAATCCATATCTTGCGACAAACGGTGAGCATGTGCAACATCTTGGTCGATCATAGCTGCCAGACACGCCTGGCCTTCCGGCGTTGCCAGATATTCCAGTAAAATGCTTGTTTCTTCCGTAGAACAGGCGTTTTCTATGTATTTGTGGATAAGATCTTTTAGGTAGTCACTCATTGATGTATCTGCTATTGTAAGTAAATACACCGCAAAGGGAGCGATCGATTATAGAGAAGAGAAAAAAACTTGGCTTTTTTAAAAAAAGAAGACCACCATCAGGTAAATAACTTTCTCAAGAAAAGCACGAAGGAGCTTGTTTGACTGCGACAATTGCGATCTTACGGTATGTTCAGACAAATGAAGTTTATGGGCAATCTCTTGGTTTGACAAACCTTCGTAGAAGCTAAGGGCCAATATTTCTTTCTTTTTGGCAGGCAAAGTATTGAAGCCTTGTTGTATGAGTTGCTGGCTTAGTTGATAGTTAACAGCGTTTTCTGTATCATTCACCCCTATCTCTTGATGCTGCATATAAATAGTATGTTTGAGTATTTCATTTTTGTGCTTTCTGACAGCATTCAGCAAATGGTGTTTCATACTGGTAAACAAAAAACCTTTAAGCGGCAAGTCATCCCGAAGTTGTGCTCTATAGTGCCACAACTGCAAAAACACATCCTGCAATGCATCTTCTGCCAGACTTTCTTTTTTTAGATAACGCATTGCCAGGTAGTACAAAGGTTTGTGGTATTGCTCATAAACTTTACCGAACACCTCACGATCTCCCTGTTTTAGCTGTTGTATGTAATATGCATTGACATCTTGTAGCATAACCTAATGTCTTTTTAGATATTGATGGTAATGTTAAGGACTATATGAGAACCAGCAAAAGGTTGGTAGCTTATATCAACGAAAATAAAAAGCCTCATCTCATTTTTTGAGATAAGGCTTCTTTATGTCTACTAAAATCAGGCTTTTTTTGCTTAGAGCGCACTGGCTTAAGCCTGATGTGCTCTGTGATTTACGCGATTAATGGCGATATCATTGAGTTTGGTATCAGCAGCTTTCTCTTGCTGCAAGGTCTCTTCCAGCAGCCTACTTACTTCCTGGTAACCTAGCTCGTTGGCGAGTGCATGAGCCGTACCATAGCCTGCCATCTCATAGTGCTCTACCCGTTGGCCGGCACCAATCAGACCAGCATCCCTTACTGCCGGATTGGCCTCAGAGTTGATAATTTCTTCTCCTTCTTTTACCAGTCCTTTCATGGCTTCGCATGTGTGGCCGGTAATATCAATATCCAGCACCCGGGCAATTTCGCTGAGCCGCTCTTTTTGTCCGTGGGTTTCTTCCAGGTGTGAGGTGAAGGCTGTTCTCAAAGATTCATCAGAAGCAGCTTTCGCCATTTTAGGTAGTGCTTCTATCAATTGCGTCTCTGCACTATATAAATCTTTTAATTCATGATGCAATAAGTCTTCCAAAGTAGGAAGCTTTTCGTTTGATGAAAATAGTCCCATGATAAAAAATGTTTAAGTTTGACTAAAAATGATTTACCTAT
Source organism: Cyclobacteriaceae bacterium (assembly GCA_958296015.1). Taxonomy (GTDB): domain Bacteria; phylum Bacteroidota; class Bacteroidia; order Cytophagales; family Cyclobacteriaceae; genus JAJNNC01. The sequence goes on along the minus strand of CATQIH010000013.1, from coordinate 301,930 downwards.
ATAACTGTTGTAACATCATTTGGTTTGGTTATTTGGTATAAAAATTTGATTGTTTTTGATCCAAAAAGACATATCAGTGCCATGCTGTTCGCAGAAAAGGTATTGCCCCTGGCAATGGTTTATAGATTGCATTATTTGTAAAAATCCGGCATATTGCGTGCAAAAACTGTATCCATATGAACAGCATACTACCACTGCTATGCCTTGTGTGCTTCGCTTTTGCCTGTACGCAACAAAAGCCTACAAATATACCCGAGCTTCAGCAGGATATAGAACAGGAACTAGGTAAAACAGCCGGTGATTTTGCCGTGGCTTTCAAAGAACTGGATCAGCCACAAGAAGAATTGCTGATCAATGCCCGCGAAGACTTCCATGCAGCCAGCACCATGAAAACACCGGTGCTGATAGAGGTGTACCAACAGGCCGCTGCCGGAAAATTTAACCTCACAGATTCATTAACAGTGAAAAATGAGTTCAAAAGTATTGTAGACAGCAGCCGGTATGCCCTCAATCCGGAAGATGATTCTTTCCGCGAGCTGTATGACAGTGTAGGGCATAAACAAAGCATCTACGACTTAACCTACGACATGATTATTGCCAGCAGCAACCTGGCTACTAACATAATGATTGAACTGGTGGGAGCCGATCAGGTTACCCAAAGTATGCGGGCATTGGGTGCCAACGATATGCAGGTGCTGCGGGGCGTGGAAGACATCAAAGCCTACCGGCAGGGGCTGAACAATACCACCACAGCCTATGACCAGACGCTGCTTATGGAGGCTATTGCCAACGGCCAGGCAGTCAGTAAAGAAGCCAGCCAGGCCATGACGGCTATTTTGCTAGACCAGCAATTCAATGATATCATTCCTGCTCAGTTGCCAGGCGATGTGAAAGTAGCCCACAAGACCGGGTGGATCACCGGTGTGCATCATGATGCTGCCATTGTGTTTCTGCCCGATGGCCGCAAGTATGTACTGGTGTTGCTTTCTAAAAACCTGAAAGACGAAAAAGCAGGCATCAAGACGCTGGCTACTGTCTCTAAGATGATCTACGACTATGTGATGAGAGATTAAGTTGGCTATGCCTAGCCAATGATCTGCTGCAAAGTAGTTACATTCTCCTGCTTATCAAAGATAGCCCGTATAGGAATCTCAAATCCTATCATTGAAAAACTTTTCAGGGTGCCTTGCCCGGCCTTTAGCATGAGTTCATATTGCCCATCCTGCAACCAATACTGCTCTATAATTTCCTTTTCGGGGGTCAACCAGCCAGTATTCTACAATACCATGTGCTTCGTAATCCTTAAATTTGATGCCCCGATCGTTGCTTTTGGTGCTTTCCGAAAGCACTTCTACCACCAGATCGGGGGCAGGAAACAACACTTGATCTTCAGAAAATTGGCTTGCTTTTTCAGCCATGAAATAGCAAATATCCGGGCGGTTCGCCGCTGCGATCATAGTCGTTCCGAGTGAGCAAAATCATGATTTTCTCAATCCCTGCAAAGCCTAAGTCATGTTTGTCCATATAAGTATCAACCAGCTTGAACAGCATACTTGTAGCCTTGTTGTGCCCGTTTTCTTACGGGAGAATGTACCATGACTTCACCATTGATATATTCGGACTTTTGTTGTTCGGTGACTTCCAGGTAGAACTGTTGCCTGCGCTTACGCTCCTGCTCCAGTCTTTCCTGTACTTGCTGTAAGATCAAAGGTGCTTGGGGCTGTGCTAACAATTGCTCTGCCAGTGTATTTGAAGTATCACTTAATATGCATTAGCTTTAGCTATTAGCTAAGTTCTTGTGCTTATTGTCCATATAGCTCCTTTCCTTCCCGTTCGTATTTGTCTCCGGGCTTCCAGAATGGCCGGTTGGGCATATTGGCTACTTTCTGTGCCGCCATGATGTAGGCTTCTACAAAGCGTTCTATATAATCAAAATTCAGCGTTTCTGCTTCGTCGGCAGCCTGATGATAGTATTTCATAATATCCTGGTCGAAGGCCGTAAAACCCGGTGCAAAATCTACGGCAGGGATGCCTTTAGCGGCAAAACTGGCATTATCAGACCGGTCATACAGATTCTGTTCCGGCTCCGGGTCGGGAATAATAGCCAGCCCTGCCTCCTGACTGGCAGCTAATAGACTTGGCTCTGCCGTAGTGCGCTCCAGGCCAATGACAGTCACCTTGGTGGTATCATTGTAGCCTGCGCCATCAGTATTGAGGTTAAACACCATCTGGTCTAGGGGAATCAGCGGATGGTCGGCATACCATCTACTACCCAGCATTCCTTTTTCTTCGGCGGTAACAGCCAGAAAGAGCACAGAGCGTTTGGGAGGGTTTTTGCCAAAATACCTGGCAGCTTCCAGCAAAGCCGCTGTGCCTACGGCATTGTCTCTGGCACCATTATAGATGGTATCCTGAGAATCGCTGCTACTGCCTACGCCCACATGATCGTAATGTGCAGAAAGAATGACAAACTCATTTTTCAGCTTTCGGCTGGTGCCTTCCACCATCGCTACCACATTTTTGGCAGGTATCGTTTTTCTTTCTTTTTCAGCAATCTGCAAGGTGGCATTTTCTCCATCCTGGTCTTTCAGAATAGCCAACCATTTGCCCTTGTCATTGTTGACCCATATCAGAGGCAGTTTTGCTTTACCCTCTGCTGCTTCGCTCAGCACCAGTTGCTCCGTGTTCAGGTACCTGACCAGCAGCGACCAGGGCATCTGACTGGAATGGTAAAGCTCTACCAGTGCCAGCCCGCCTTTTGCTGCCACATGAGCGACTTTGTCTTTGCTGGAAAAGAAATAACTCTGAGGATTGGTGATGCCGGGCGTACCGGCTTTGGCTACTACAATCTTTCCTTTGACATCCAGAGCTTCCAGGTCTTCCGGCTGGGCATAGTTGGCATACACAATAGGAGCCTCTATGAGCACACTATCACCGGAAAGAACCAGCAGGTCTTTGCCTATCTCAAGCTTTTCATCCATCACAAAGAAAGATGCGCTGGCAGGTGGTTTTTCAGAAACTAAAGATACCGGCTGAAAAAACCCTGCTGCACCAGCCGCCGGCTTCAATCCGCTACTTCGAAATACTTCGGCAATGTAGCGGGCGGCTATTTCTAGTTCCGGCGAACCGGTGTCTCTACCTCTCAGCTCATCTGAGGCCAGAAACCGCACGTGTGTTTCGATATCATTCTTTTGTATGGCAATGGGTATTTTTTCAGGTTGTGCCAGCCCGATGGTAATAGAAATGATAGTAAAGCTTATCAAAAGCCCTGTTTTTTTCATAATAAGTTGTATCTGTTTACAAACATATAAAGGTGTTCAACTTTTCTTTCACCTTAGCAGAAATAATTCATTCGCTGCCTTCAGCGCGTAGCCACATTTTAAACGTAGCGGCTACAAAATATTGTTGTTTTCGTTGTTTGGCAAAACTTAAATATCATAAACACAGCTTACTACTCCTTGGAAACTTTCCTTTATCCGGTTGGGTTTTCAGGGTATAAAAACCACATCTTTATATTTTTAATATAGCAAAATGATTGTTGTTGGAAATGCTGTTATCAGTGATGATGTCAAAGAAAATTTGTTTGTTTGTAATCTGGAAAGGTGCAAAGGTGCCTGCTGCATAGAAGGTGATGCCGGTGCACCTTTGGAAAAAGACGAGTTGCCTTTACTGGACGATATTTACGAAGACATCAAGCCTTTTTTAACCCCGGAAGGCATCAAAGCAATAGAACAGCAGGGCAAATATGTGAAAGACCAGGACGATGATGACTGCACCCCCACCCTCAACGGCAGAGAGTGCGCTTATGCAACAAGAAACAAAAAGGGCATCCTGAAATGCGGGATTGAAGCGGCCTACAATGCTGGCAAGACGCATTTCAAAAAGCCTATCTCCTGTCATTTATATCCACTCCGGCTTACTCCTTACGATCATTACGATGCGATCAACTATCACCGGTGGCATATCTGTAGCCCGGCTTGCACCCTGGGCAACGAATTACAAGTGCCCCTGTATCGCTTTCTCAAAGATGCTCTCATCCGCAAATATGGAGAAGAGTGGTATGAGGAATTGGTAGAAAAGATTGAAAAAAGCTAGAAGTCCGGAGACCGAAGTTCGGAGTAAAAGAACTTCGGTTTCCAGTCTTTTGACTCCCGCTATTTAAGCACTTCAGCAATGGTGTCACCGATGCTGGCAGGCGTGTCTACCACATGCAGGCCGCATTCTTTCATAATCTTCATCTTGGCAGCAGCAGTATCATCGGCCCCGCCTACAATGGCACCGGCATGGCCCATACGACGGCCCGGAGGTGCTGTTTGTCCGGCAATAAAGCCTACTACAGGTTTCGGGTTGCCTTGCGCCTGTATCCATCGGGCCGCTTCTGCTTCGTAGTTACCGCCAATCTCCCCGATCATGACGATGGCTTCGGTTTCAGGGTCGTTCATGAGTAATTCCACCGCTTGTTTGGTAGAAGTACCAATAATCGGGTCGCCACCAATGCCGATGGCTGTAGAAATGCCCAGACCAGCTTTCACTACCTGGTCGGCAGCCTCGTAGGTAAGCGTACCGGATTTTGACACAATACCTACTTTCCCTTTTTTAAAGACAAAGCCCGGCATAATGCCCACTTTGGCCTCGTCGGGTGTGATCACCCCTGGGCAGTTAGGTCCGATCAGCGTCACGTCTTTGTCTTTGAGATAATCTTTGGCCACCATCATATCCTGCACTGGAATGCCTTCGGTGATGGCGATGATCACCTTGATACCGGCATCGGCCGCTTCCATGATCGCATCTGCGGCAAAAGCCGGTGGCACAAAGATGATAGAAACATTGGCTCCCTGCTGGGTTACGGCTTCCGCTACGGTATTAAATACGGGCTTGTCGAGGTGCGTCTGGCCACCTTTACCGGGCGTGACACCTCCAACGACGTTGGTGCCATACTCAATCATTTGTTGTGCATGAAAAGTACCTTCTGAGCCGGTGAAGCCCTGTACAATGACTTTGGAATCTTTATTGACTAATACGCTCATGTTGTATCCGTTAGTTTTTTCACAAAAATAGGAGAAATACCGTCTCTGGCAAGTGGGCGGTGGGAATAATACAAAGATGATCGACATCACAGAAAAAGTTGCTTTATTTTAGATTCCCGTTAGCTTTAAGCATATTAATATAGTCATCGCCAGACATGGGGCAGTCAAAAAAATCTTCAGCTTTACTTATTTCTTTAAACTTGAGTTGCTTTTTAATATTACTCGTAAGATTGGCACCATACTCCTTTTTCCCATGGCTAAAATATGTATACACATTATGTTTTTTTCCTTCAATCTCAAGAAAATAAAATTCGTGATGGTCTTTTTTAGGATCAATAATAAAGCCCTTTTTACTAAGAACTTTTTTGACGTCCTTCATTTTTCTAGGCTTCATTCGGGACAAAAATGTTTTTAACGATTTTGTGAAGATCAGATTTTAGTGCTATAGCGTCAGAAGTTAGTTTGGTATCATCTTCTAAAGCAAAGTTTTGATATAACGCATCAAAAGAAAATGCAAAAGCTGCTTCGGCTTCATCTCTTGAATTTCCCCAGACAGTGATATCTAGTTTTTCATTTCTAATAACATATGAACCTTTATCATAAGATACTTCACAGTCTAATTTTTTCATTAAGTATATAGACAGTGCTACTAAATTTAATTAGCTCTGGTTTAAAAGGGTAAGTATCATAAGGCAGTTCTTCAATATAGTACGTTTCTTTGATAGTACGTTTCTTTGATATTACTTTTTTTAATATTGAAAGCACCAGATTCATCTGGCTTTATTTTCATAAATGCCTGAACAGTTTTGTATTCAGGCTCAACTGTAGCCCTTTTAGTTTTTGAAACAAAGTACTGGACTTTACTTTTATTTGGCTGATGAAGCGTCTTTAATATTTTTGAGTCCTCTGATTGAATATTGATTTTATAATCTTCACCCGTTCCTATAAAAGAAAATAATGGCTGGAATATTTTGTTTATTTCATGATCACTATATCTTTTTGAGATTCTTTGAATATAGGAACTACTGGAATAATCAGCTTTTATTATTTCTTCTTTATATTCATCAAACTTCTCTTTCTTCCACAAAAGAACTTCATCAATGAAGATTGTCGTATTGTCCTCAGCAACATTAGGAGCTACGGCAGAAGTAAAACTACTAAAATTAACATCAACAATAAGCAATTCCAATTCACCAATAATTGTTTCTAAAGTTTTCTTATTCTTATCAAAAGCTTTTCTGAAATCGCTATTTTTTAAAAACTCTATTTCCAAAAAGTTTTTATAAGATTTATTTATTTCACTTAAGACCTTAACTACAGTCTCTAATTTTGCAGCATGACCAATTGTTGATTTTGGATCGATCTGAAACCTTAGTGCTATTTTTCTTAATTCCTCAAGCATTGTTTAAAATAAAGCTAATTAAAGTTATTTTCAAAACTCCGACGTGAAATGCACTTGAATATCGGGAAAGTTGTCCTGGATCATTTGCAGCCAGGCTTTGGTTTCTGCCATGAACACATATTTACCGTCTTTGTCTTTGGCAATGTGCCGCTCTTTGGAAGCTATAAACTCCCGCAGCTTTTTAGGGTCGTTACTACTGATCCAGCAGGCTTTGTAGATATTAACGGGCAAAAAAGCGCAACTGGCACCATACTCGTTCAGCAGACGATGCTGGATCACTTCAAACTGTAGTGGCCCTACCGTTCCGACGATTTTGCGGGAACCCATTTCATAGGTAAACAATTGCGCTACGCCTTCGTCCATCAACTCCCGTAAGCCTTTATCCAACTGCTTGGTCTTCATAGCATCTTTGTTGACCACTTCGCGGAAAATCTCCGGCGAGAAACTCGGAATGCCTTTGTATAAGCCGGTTTCGCCTTCTGTCAGCGTATCGCCTATTTTAAGATTTCCGGTATCATACAACCCTACGATATCGCCCGGAAAAGCCTCATCGATAATCTCCTTATCTTGTGCCATAAAGGCCGTAGCACTGGAAAATTTGAAGTTTTTGTTCAGCCGCACATGGTGGTAATTTTTATTACGTTCAAACCTTCCGGAGCATACCCGCACAAAGGCAATGCGGTTGCGGTGACGCGGGTCCATGTTGGCATGTATTTTAAAGACAAAACCACTAAAGGCTTCTTCGTCGGGCTTCACCAGCCGCTCTTCGGTTTCGCGGCTGCGCGGCTCCGGGGCAATTTTGACAAAAGTATCCAGCAATTCCTTTACCCCAAAATTGTTGACAGCACTGCCAAAAAATACGGGTGCTACTTCTCCCTTCAGGTAAGATTCCATATTGAATGCAGGATAAACACCATTGATGAGTTCCTCATCTTCCCGTAGCTGTTTGGCAAAATTTTCTCCTACGTATTTTTCCAGTTCAGGGCTGTTGATATCCTTGAGACTTACACCTTCGTCTTGTAGTTTTTGTCGGCTGGGCTGAAACAGAAACAAGCTTTTACTAAACAGGCTGTATACGCCTTTAAAGTTTTTGCCCATACCGATTGGCCAGCTTAGCGGCCTTACCTTGATGTTGAGTTTGGCTTCAATCTCGTCGAGCAGGTCGTAAGGGTCGCGGCCTTCGCGGTCGAGTTTGTTGATAAAAGCGATAACAGGCGTATTGCGCATACGACATACTTCCATCAGCTTTTCGGTTTGTATCTCTACGCCTTTCACGCAATCGATCACCATCACTACGCTATCCACAGCGGTGAGGGTGCGATAGGTGTCTTCGGCAAAATCCTGGTGGCCCGGTGTATCCAGCAGATTGATCTTCACCGGATCACCGCCATTCTGATAGTTGAAGCCCATCACGGAGGTAGCCACCGAGATACCTCGTTGTTTTTCTATTTCCATAAAATCGGAGGTAGCGTGTTTCTTTATTTTGTTAGACTTGACGGCACCGGCACTCTGGATGGCCCCGCCAAAGAGCAGGAGTTTTTCTGTCAGCGTTGTTTTCCCAGCATCGGGGTGACTGATGATGCCAAAAGTTCTTCTCCTGGCTATTTCTTCTTGTATATTGGTCATATTAATCAAGTCGCCGAAGCGATATTTTCCTTTTTGTATCGATAACAAAATTTAGGAGGGCAAAATTACGGAAATATGGAATATTTTGGTGGCTACAAAATGACAAAGGCTACATTTTTCAATGTAGCCTTTGATAATCTTTTCTTTTGAGTTACTTCTTATTTAATCCTTGTTTGACGATAGCAATTAGCTTATCTGAAATTATATCTGATATAGTTGATGTATCCATATTAGGTTCAATGTCTATACTCTTTTTCGTTTCTTTCCTAAATTGCGAAAGAATATTGCGTTGATAAGTGGTATTACTTGGATCTATCAAAAGCGTTTTCATAATCCTATCTTTTTAAATAATTTGAAAAAAAATGATGATTTAAGTCTGGTTTAAAATAATGTTTGCGTTTTATCCATATAAAGCCATCTCCTTTGGAAACCAAAGCTACATCTACAGGTCCTCCAACACTCTCCTCAGCAAATGTAATTCTCCTTTTAAGATAAGTCAAATATATCAAACTTTCTGCCATTTCTGATAAGTCTTCCTTTGATAAGCTATCAACGGCATTCATTAATGGTTCTATATAGTTCATTCGTTGAACGTGCTGCATTTGTTCTGCATACTCATTTATTAATGCTTTTAAATCTATATTGTCAATTTTGGCTACAATTCCAGCATTGGAGCTTCCTAATATGCCGCTTATAACCTTGTTATATTTTGTAAAAAAGTCATAAAACTGATTTATAAATATATTGTTCAAGTCTGGATCAACCCCACTTAATATAATATTTATTACATCTGTTTGCGCAAATGGACGAATTGCACTGCTGTATGTTTCATTAGATATTCGTGCTATTCCACTTTCATCTTTGAAATATCTTAATCTATTATCTATAACGCCAGATATATTCAGGGGTATTAAAGAAGGATAAATATCACTCTGACCAAAACCGAAGAAGATCAAGCCAGTAAAATAGTTTAAGAAATCTTTTGAACGTAGATGCTCAAACAAGATCTTCCTCAATTTATCTTTGTAGTCCTATGAAAGGTCTATGTTGTCATCATATATAAACTGATATGCTTCTTCAAATGTAGAATCAGAGTATGCAACAAATTCCTCATAACCATACTGAGTAAACTCGTTGCAGTAGTTGTTTGTACCTAAAATTTCATCAATTAAAGCATCTATACGCAATTTGATATTATTAGCAGCTTCTTTACTATCAATGGGAGAAATATTTTGTAGAGCGGCTCTATTGATACGATCAAAAATCCCAACACCTAAGTTTCTCAATTCAAGATATTGATATTCAGTATTGGTAAAGTAACTCTTTGATTTTAGAAAAGAGATGAAATTCTCGATGTACTCGTCTAAAGTGTTAAACGATCTCGTATCAAGGTTTTCCCTGTATAGCTTAATAATAGTTTCCCATGGAGTAGACATAAAAGAAGCAGAATTATAAATCATCACTCCGACGGGATAGTGTTTCGAAAAGGTAAATATCTTATTTGCAGTATTGAATATCTTTCTCCCATTTGGAGCACTCACAGTAACAGCACTGTCTGCTGCAACGGCTACCGCCTGTTTATTTAAAATTCCTATTACTGCGGTCATATATATATTTATTTTATAGGGGTGCGAGCTTAATTACGCTCACTTGAATATCTACCCAAACATTTCCCAGTTTATATGGATCATTGCTTAGCCATTGGTCAAGCTCTTGACGGGAATCAAAGCGAACCAGCAGTGTAGAACCTATCATCTGGCCATCAGCATTCAAAATGGCTCCGCCCTCAACCAGATGCCCCTTTTCTTTCATAAGCTTTGCATATGCCAGGTGTTTTTCTCTTGCTTTCAGCCGACGACTTAACGCCTCTGCATCTTTTCCATCGTAGGCTACAATTAGAAATTCCATTATGATGAATGATGGTTTTGATATGCTTCCACAAACGCCCGGAGTGCGTTGTTGATACGTGTTTGGTAGCCGCTTCCTGTTTGGCGGAAAAAGTCTATCAGATCTTCATCCAGACGAAGCGTAATTTGTGTTTTTTTCTTAGGTTCGCTAAACTGTTTTAGCCATTCGCCCTTCTGATACCATGTTCCATTTTTTAGCTCTTCATCACTCAAATACACATCCTCAGGATCGTTTTTTACCATCTTTTCTAATTCTTCGTCCGTGATGCTATTAACTCTATCCCAATCGGTGTTGCCCTTCAAGTTTTTGATTTCTTCAAGGGTATATTTAACGATCTTTTCTTTTTGCTTGCTCATAATCTTTTATCTCCTTTTTACGGGCTCGACGCGAGGAGATCAAACGGATTGTTTGGTCTCTCACAGTATAAATCAAAGTAATATATTTACCTTCATAGCGACTTACAGCAATATATCTTTCTTCCAAATTATAAGAAGATGGATAAACGAATAAATCTTTGTCGGTAAAAACTTCGATAACATCACGGAAATCATAACCGTGTTTGGCAATATTAGTGATGTTCTTATTTTCATCCCATTCAAAATCCATTCCTAATAATAGTTACAAACGTAACTACATTACAAGAGTTTTTACAGAAGTTTCTGAAAAATAAAAAGCGTTACCAGTCTTCCTGATAACGCCTCAAAATGTCTGCATGATAATCGTCTGCTTTAGTTCATCCAGCCAAAGCCTATACCAGCCGATACGGTAGAGTAACGCGACCAGGTACCTTCAGCAAACAGGCTTATAAAGCCCAGTTTGAGCCTAAAACCGCCTGTCAGGCCCAGTTGACCGATGGGCGTACTAATTTTGATAGGGTCTCTTTCTGTGTTAATCAGCGTGTATTTATTGTTGTTCGGATCGTTGTTGTCATTTTCATTGACATATACATCGCCAGCAAACCCATATACACCTTTCAGGGCAATATTGGTAACAGATCTGGCATACCGCAGTCCGGCAAAACCAGTAATAACAGATACTTTCTTAGAGGCCAGCACGCTCACATTCCATGCATGGGTGTTAAGTGCTATACCCTGAACGTTGTAATTATTTTCGTCCAATGCCGGGCCTGTATAGCCGGTATCGGGTGCGTTGGGATCGGCAAAGGAGCCGCCCGCCGGGGCTTCCGGTAGCATGGTATCAAAATTGGCTCCCATGCGAGTGCCTGTGTAGCCTGCCAAAACAGAAATACTGAATGGAAGCTTGCTGATACCGGGAATCCACTGTTTGATATCGTGCTTAATGCCTGCACCCCAAAGGCCCTTAAACGCAAGGGAGTTATCTTCTGCATCTATACTAAGCGGTGGCAGAAACCGCAACATAATTTCCGTGCCCAAGGGCAGCCCCACACTTACCTGTGGAATGACAGGCAGCGGATTGATATGCATCCCCAGGCCCTGAGGCAAATCAAGGGTAACAATCGTTTCGGTAGTTTCCTGACCTGTATTGGGGTCGGTGTACGTCAGCATTTTCCGGATAGTCGTGGATTCTTCGCTGCTGCTTCCAAAGATGGTAGGTGCTATCGGATTGGCATACACCCATTGCTCGGTAGCCGGTTTTCCATAAAGGGGCCGGGTGACAGGTTCTCCAAAGCCCAGTGCATCCAGGTTGTAGGTTCTGCTGTTTACCGGCACAAAAGCCGCAGTGCCTACCAGCTTTACCTCAAAACGGCCAGGATTGAGCGTATTGGCGGTATTGGTCCATCCGGAGTTCATATTTACCCCAAAAGATTCTCCAAAAGGAGCGGTATACGCTTTTAGCAAAGTGTTGGCATCTGCTATACCTCCGTTGACAAAGGCGGCGATGTCTGACTGCGCAACAGCAGGGTTTTCCAGCAAAGAAAGAACGGGGATGGCTACAGACAGCAGACATCTTTTCCAGCAAAAATTGATCATATGCTTATGTATCTTTAGTTTATAGGCCAAACTTACGCACTCCTGCAAAAGACAGAAGCACTATTTAATGACATATATCGACCAGGTAAGAGAAGCATGTAAAACACACAAAATCAATACCTTACAAAAATCTATAGCAGACTAACGTAAATTTCATATCCTTTCGTCTTCAAAACAGGCAGGCAACAGCAGCATATTGTATAGAATTGTATAAATTACCTTCAAAAACCCACATTCATTTGAAAATTCATTTCCCTTCTGTTCAATACCTGGCTGATAGTGCCTGGCTGGCTGTGCGCAGATTTCCTTTGGTGGTTGCTTCCGCCATGCTGGTATTTTCCTCAGCAGTCATACTAATAGAGCGAGACTATCAGGTAGATCAATCTTATCAGGTACTGATCAACCTGGTGCTTACCGGTGCTGTGGGTGTGCCTTTGTTCTTTGCCCTGGCAGTGTATGCAGAAACTCATGCCTGGAAGCCTATAAAATGGACAAGCAATGTAGCAGGTGTATGCCTTTTGGTGATGATATATTTCAGTTTGGCAGCGACTAATACTACACTGGCTACTTACTGGCCTTATGTGCGGTATATTTTGTTCAGTATCGTCATACACCTGGCCATTGCTTTTGCGCCTTTCGTACAGTCGGGCAACAATGCCAGCTTCTGGCAATTCAATAAAATGCTTTTCATCCGGCTTTGGGTGTCTCTGCTGTATGCAGGCGTTTTGTGCCTGGGCATCATCCTGGCTGTGGTGGCAGTGCACCTGCTTTTTGATGTAAAAATTGATAGCAATCTCTATTCAGAAATATTTGTATTTCACCTGAGTGTAGTCAACATTTGGATATTTATGGGCGGTGTGGATCACCATATCTTACAGACTGAGAACAGTGATTTTCCTAAGGGGCTGCGTATTTTTGCACAGTATATCCTGCTGAGCCTGCTGGTACTGTATCTTGCTATTTTGTATGTATATGTGATCAAAACGGTTGTGATATGGGACTGGCCCAAAGGAATTATGGCTTATCTAACGCTGGGCGTGGCTGCGCTGGGCTATCTCACTACCCTGCTATTGTATCCTTATGCGCAGCTGGCTGAGTATGGCTGGATCAGAAAATTCAGCCGCGTATTTTATATGCTGATGCTTCCACTGTCAGCCGTGCTGTTCATCGCCATAGGTATGCGACTGCATGATTACGGCTTCACCATCAACCGATACTTTATTCTGGTGCTGGGCATCTGGCTGGCTCTGCTGTCGATGTATAAGCTATTGCGGCCCGACCGTATCAAGGTTATTCCTGTTTCGCTAGCGGTGGTGGTACTGCTTTCTTCTTTTGGCTTCTGGGGAGCACATGCCGTAAGCAGACGCAGCCAGGTAAACAGGTTGGAGCAATTGCTAACAGACGCTCATTTACTTCAAAACAACAAACTGGTCACCGAAAAGGCGTATTTATCAGACCGCTACCTGCGCCATGCGCCGGAAGGCATCACTTTGCCAGATTCCATATCCCAGGAAATTTCTTCTATCATTCGCTATCTGGACGATTATTACAGGTTTGATGACATCCAGCCGTGGTTTACACAATCGATGGATTCGCTGGTGTATCAGGGTGAAGCAGATTCGGCTGATGTGTCTTTCAATATCAACTATTTTGACGAAGCACAGGCCGTACTTGAGGTAATGGACCTCAACCAGATAGCAACAGCTTCGTCCTATTTGTATGCTGCACAAAGCGATACCTATATTGAGCGCGTGGCTGGTTATGACTACCTGGTACCTCATCTTCATAGAGGAAATTATGAAAACCCACAGGATACCATGAAATTTAGGCTGAAAGGCGACCTTTACTCCCTTGCAGTTGATACCAAAACGCAAACACTGACACTGAGCAAAAACCAGCAAATAGTTATACAAACGCCCATGCGAAACTTTTTTCTAAACTGGGAGAAAAACCAACGTGACAACTATGCCAGCATTCCCGAAGTGATGACAGACTCGGTGGCATCCCCTTATACCATTTTTGAATTGCAGCAGCATGGTTACAAGCTAAAGATCAATTTCCAGTATGCGGAAATTTCGCACGCTGGCGGTAATGTTACGCTGAGTGGTTACGAAGGAAAGCTATATCTTGGCTTGCCCAAAAACCCGTAAACTTCACGCTAACATCAACCGGCCGTAGCCTTTTGTTAAGGTTCTTGTGGCAGAGCCGCGATTCATCGCGAATCCACACTCAAAAACTTCCCAATGCTCGGATTGTATATTCTAAAGCCATAGTCATAATTATTCTGGAAGTCTGTATCTTTTTCTTTGCCATTAAAGCCGTACTTATAGCGGTAACCCTCTGATTACCAGATTCTTTCCTTTTGAACCATACCGAAGCTATAGTAATCTTGCTGTTGCAATATCACTGGCTCATGCAGGTTATCCGTGTTGATCTTTACTTCATCTGTGATGACAGCAAGCACATTGCCTAGGTGGTTGGATAATTCGTGGTGCCGCTGACCCAGCGACAGGCTGCCGTCTGCTTTGCTGGCTTTGGGCCGATACATTCCTAACCGGCCACGGCGGCTCAATACGAGCAACTCACCGACCCGCAGTGGGAAGTAGCTGATCCCCGTTCAAAAAGAAAATGATTTCTTCAAGTCCCTTTAACTCTGTTATGGCTTGGGTGTGTTCCTCTATCAGTCCGTTGGTCTCGTACAGGCTTAGGATTTGATAATGGCCTTTGATTTATTCCTGTTCCAACAGGGTTGCAGCATCAACAACGGATTCCATAATTATCAGGCGTTTGTTGTCTTTGCCTGGGTATTTTGGGTAAAGTCCCTGCCTGTCCTTTAAATAAAAGTGCCGTTGATTTTTATCGTCTAAGGTGCTGCGGAAGTACAGGCTTACAATTTGGTTTTGCCTGTTGCGCAAAGCAAAGACGATACACCACTTGCCAAAAGGTTTATAGGCCGGGTTGCCGTCCTGCTTTTGGCTTCCAAATCCAGTAGCAAACCGTATTGTACACAGCTTTCAATCGGATAAGTGTCTTTACGTGCTCCGTGGTGGAACTGACCAGAGTTGTAGCTTACCTCGGTTTTGTTGTAGGCCAAACCTCTTTGCTGTAAATACTCCTGTGTCGGCTTAGAGTTATGGACACCATTTTTGAAGTAGGTAAAGATTTTGGTCAGCACTGTTATTCTTGGCAGTTCAGTGATGGGCTTCTGGTTCTTGACCGTACCCGTGCTCATCTGTCCTGCCTTTAAAATTGCTTCGTGTTTACTGCATCCTTCTTTATACATCACAAAGTCTATCACGTCCAGGCTTTTGCCATGCGCGGGGCAGTTGCTAGAAAAACAGTAGGCCGTATGCGTCTTGTAGTAGATTTGCATACTGGGTGTCTTGTCTTCGTAAAACGGATAGCATAGCCGTAGTTGCTTATCGGGCTTCAGATGATAATAATGCAGCACCTGGGCCAGGGTAAGGTGGGCTTTGATCTCCGGTATTTCCATAAATTATTTTTCATGTCAAACTTGTTGGGCAAATGTATATATCTCTTTTCTTTTACATAACAAACAAGCATTTCTTTTGTCAAACTCTTTTGCCTAAATTTGCCTTGTATAAAGAAAATGCATTGACCTTAGCTCATTCGTGTGAACATCGGAGAACGTATCATCCAGCTCAGAAAGCAACAAGGCTTATCCCAACAGGAACTGGCCGATAAGATCGGGGCTTCCCGTACCATCCATCCTTGGCAACTATGAACGCAATGCCAATACCCCCTCTGTCCTCTTCCCAATAAGCGCAACCACATGAAAATGGAGAGTTAAGCAAATAATGTTTAACTTTTAAAAAAAGAGTCATGTATAAGGGTAAATTTAATGAATCACAGCGTCTAGCTATTTTAGCTGAACAAGATGAAGGCAAAAATGTGGAAGATATTTGCCGTCGCCACCAAATCAGCCCCGCCACCTTCTTCAAATGGAACCGGGCCGCCGGGCGGAAAGATTTATCAGATCAACAAAATGATGATCGTAGGCGGCTCAGACAATTAGAACAGGAGAATGTACGGCTTAAGCGTATGTATGCTGAATTGCAGATAGATCATGACATCCTCAAAGAAGGTTATGCAATTGCAAAAAAGTTCTCAGCCCAGCACAAGGAGAAGAAATGATGGATAGCATAGCTTCAAGTGATAGTGTACGACGCAAAAGCAGAGTGCTGGGCATACGTCGGCAAACATATTATGTCCGCAAACAGGGCCATAGACCCGAGCAGGAAGATGAGCGGATTATTGAGCAATTGCATAAAGTAACAAAACAGTTTGTGGCCTGGGGCTTTTGGATGACGTTTCATTATTTACGAAATCAGGGTTATCTCTGGAATCATAAGCGCGTCTATCGGATATGGAAGAATGAAGCATTGCATCTTCGTAAGCCTCCAAAAAGAGCAAAGTTAAAACGGCTTTTTCAGGATTTATTAGCCCCAGAAAAAGTGAATGAGGGCTGGGCTATGGATTTTGTCAGTGAGTGGGTAATTGGTGAACAACAGCAACGTGTTAGGATTATTAACATTATGGATGAGCATTCCCGTAAGGCACTATGGACAGAAGCAAAAAAGAGTATCCCTGCTGAAGATTTGACGAATATCCTAGACAAATTGATAGAGTGGAGAGGCTGTCCAGCTTATATTCGCTGTGATAATGGACCAGAATTTATTTCTGATAAATTAGCGCTATGGGCTGCTGATAAAAAGGTAGAGCTAAAGTTCATTCAGCCGGGAAAGCCAACTCAGAATGGATTGATTGAAAGATTAAATGGCACACTAAGAACGGAATGTTTGAACTTAGAATGGTTTGAAAATTTGGACCATCTGAATCAGCGTATTCAGGAGTGGTGGAATGTTTACAACTACATTCGGCCTCATAGCTCTATTGAATTTAAAACGCCAGATGATCTAGAAAAGAATTCTACTCTCTATTTTAAACCGGTTGCGGCTTAGGGGAAGCGGACACCTCCATTGAGGTGTTATTAAAGCTGGCCAAAGTTTTTAATGTCAGTGTGGATTTCTTGATTGGCGAAGGGGAACTTTCCAGCTATGACAAGGAAGTACTTAGACGCATAGATGATATTGAACGACTGGATGCCGATACTAAAAAGCATTTGTTCTTTCTCATTGACAATGTGATTCAGAACTTTAAAACCAAAAAGGCGTTTGCCTGATAAATCTATAGGTTATGAAAATATTACTCGACATTAAAGACAGCAAAGCAACTTTCTTCATGGAACTGCTGAAAAACTTCTCTTTTGTTAAAAAAGCAACGCCACTTTCTGATACCAAAGCTGAACTTATGCAGGATGTTAGGGAAGCGGTGGAAGAGCTAAAGTTGGTCAGGGAAGGCAAACTACAAGCCCGTAATGCTGAGGATCTGATCAATGAGTTATAGTGTTAAAACCATTCCCAAGTTTGAAAAGAACTTGAAAAAACTGGCTAAAAAGTATGCCTCGCTGAAAACAGAATACATAGCTCTGATTTAACGCTTGAAAGAAGACCCGCAGCAAGGAGCCTTGATTAGCCAGAACTGCTACAAAATCCGCATCTCTATTGCCTCCAAAGGAAAAGGCAAGTCCGGTGGGGCCAGGGTCATCACTAACTTTATAGTGGCTGAGGATGCCGTGTACCTGCTCACTATCTATGATAAATCCGAAAAGGAAAACCTCTCCGATAAAGAACTTATTGAACTACTCAAAAATATTCCAGTGTAAATAAAAAGCCCCGCTTTCCCAATCCTTTTAAACCTTTTTTGATAGCTTAGACACTTACTGGAAGTAATATTCCAAAGCCTGCAAAAGTGTAATCTGTTGCCGTAGTATCCTCTCCTTTGGTAGTTTTTCCAAATATTAGCACTGATATGTCTTCTATATCACTATATTCACCTATTTGATAAGTATAAGCCTCAGTTCTATATTTGACTCTATCTAAAAGAGTAGGAGCTTTCTTTTGGGTAATTAAATGAATACGCTCCCAAGTTTCAGCCCGTTTCTCCGCTGCATCCACTTTATTAATGACCGAAACGGTTAATTTATTAAGCCACAACTGATACGTAGGAAAATACTCTAACCCATCCAAATCAACACCATCAATCGGACGGTTACTTGCAGACTGGTAAGGCATCAGCATAGGATAGGATTTTGTAAGCGACTCAACAGATACCTATCATGTCTTTATAGCATCTTCTTATCCGATGGCCTGCTCCAGGTCGGCGATCAGGTCTTCGGCTTCTTCTATACCCACACTTAGCCGTATGAGTGAATCTGTCAGGCCTGCTTTCATACGCTCTTCTTTGGGAATGCTGGCGTGGGTCATGCTGGCCGGGTGACCTGCCAGAGACTCTACGCCGCCCAGAGATTCTGCCAAAGCAAACAGTTTAAAGTTTTCCAGCACTTTGAAGGCTTCTTCTATGCTATCGCCTTTCAGCACAAACGAGAGCATCCCGCCAAAGTCGCGCATCTGCTGGCTGGCTATCTCATAGCCAGGCAGGTCTTTCAGGCCCGGCCAGTATACCTGCGCTACTTTGCTATGGCCTTTGAGGTATTCAGCTACTTTGCGGCCATTCTCGCAGTGCCGTTGCATACGTACATGCAAGGTTTTGATACCTCGCAGCACCAGAAAGCAGTCTTGTGGGCCAGGCACGGCTCCGCAACTGTTTTGTATGAAAGCCAGTTTTTCGTCCAACGCATCATCCTTCACCACCGTGCTGCCCATCACCGTATCGGAGTGGCCGCCCAAGTATTTAGTGATAGAATGTACCACAATGTCAGCCCCTAAGTCTAAAGGATTTTGCAGGTAAGGCGTAGCAAATGTATTATCTACCACAACCATTGCCTCGGTATTTTTTGCCAGATCCACCACCTGCTGGATGTCTACGATACTCATCATAGGATTGGTAGGCGTTTCTACCCAGAACAATTTGGTCTGTGCGTTGATCTTTTCCTTGATCTTACTGGCATCATTCATCGGCACAAAGTGGAATTTGATGCCGTAGTTCTGAAATACCTTGGTGAAGATACGGTAGGTACCGCCATACAGGTCGTTGGTGCTGATCACCTCGTCGCCAGGTTTCAGCAGTTTAAGGATAGCGTCTATAGCCGCCATACCAGAGCCAAAGCAGCGCCCGTGTTTGCCGTTTTCCAGTGCCGCCAGGTTGTTTTCCAGGGCCAGCCGCGTAGGGTTTTGTGTGCGGGCATATTCAAATCCTTTGTGCTTGCCCGGCGAAGATTGCACATAAGTAGAGGTCTGATAAATAGGTGTCATGATGGCACCTGTAGAAGGGTCTGGTGCTACACCAGCATGGATGGCTTTGGTTCCGAATTTCATGGTTGAATAATTATATGACGTTCCTTAATTAGTTGTAAGCTTGCAGCTAAAGGCTAATAGTTTATTATAAAAACAATAATACGTGATTACTTCTTATCTGTTGTAAAACGCTGAGCTTTCATGTGGATCACCCAACTTGCCCGTACCAATCGAAAAACACTGTTTTTGTTTCTATGGATGGCTGTCATGCCCCTGGCAGCAAGTTCGCTTATATCCTACTACGCACTTACGCACGAAACGTTGATCCGAAGTTTTGATACGGCTACCTGGGCACTGGTGCTGCTGGTCAGTTTTTTTACCATGGGCTTTGCCCTCACGCCTACCACCTTTGTGGCATTGCTCAGCGGTTTCTTTCTGGGCATGAAGGTCAGCCCTTTCATCGTATTAGCGTATACCATCGCTTCGCTGATTGGCTACCAGCTTACGCACCTGATAGACAATGGCACTTTTTTGCAGACGGTGCGTCAGCTTCCCGGCAAAAAGGGAGCACAACTGGATGCTTTTCTGCAAGGGTTACAGGGCAACCAGTTTGGCATCATTATCATGGCGCGCATTTCTCCTGTGCTGCCCTTTGCCATCATGAATGTGGCGTTGCCCATAGCAGGTGTTAACCTGAAAAACTTTCTGATTGCCGGTACGCTCGGCATGTTGCCCCGTACGCTGTTTTTTATCTGGGTAGGCAGCCAGGCGCAGGAGTTGCGCACGCTGATGGAAGAAGGAAAGAGCGGTAGTGCGATAGACCAGTTTGTGTTTGTGGGGCTACTGGCCGTATCGCTGATAGGTTTGTTTTACTATGGAAAGAAAATCTTAGGGAAGTATGTAAGCCAATCAGAACAACTGACCAACCGTCACGAGCCGTAGTCGGCACTAAATTTTTGGTTTGTGAGCACTCCTATATACACATCTATTTATATTCTTCGTAGCCTTGCGTCTCACAAGTCATGGCGGAGCGGCCACTGTGGAGCAGGAGCAGCATGACCAATTCAGCCTTGCTGTGAGTCAGCGGAACACGGAGAGGGTGGCCGTGGGTAAACGTCAAGTAGCCAATTAAAACCAAAGAGCACAAAACCTTCAAAGTTTTTGTAACAATATCGTTTTCTGCACTACAGTACCCGAAACTTTGAAGGTTTGAGGGATTCAACATCATAAGATATTTGACTACTTACTATAGACCTGCCTTTGCAATGACAAAGTAATAAATCCAGCTAATGAACAGGAACTGTAGGGGAATTCTAAACCATAGATATTTCAATCCGTTCCCGTTGGCTTCTCCGGTTTGGTAATCCAGATGATGGTAAGCTGCATTGATATTGGCGGGCAGTATCAGAATCAAAAAAGCGATACATAGCCATCCGGCCAATGCCTGGTATCTTGGCAATAGTATACCAACCGCAAACAGTATTTCCAACACACCGGTGAAATAAACAATGGCTGTTTTGAAACGAAAAACATCCGGAATCATAGCTGTCATTCCTTCAGAGAACTTGACATGCGCTATGGCTGTAAAAAACAGCATCACAGCCATAGCAATACGCCCGGCAAGCAAATAGTTTAGATAACCTTTCAATAAATATAGGACGATCATTGAAAGCAAAAAGACTGATAGCAAAACGATGAGAGGTTTCATACATGTTTTTTACAAAACTCCTCCAAAAATATGGTTTATAAAATGAACCTGAGTTAAGAAATCCTGCTGCGGATACGGCTCAATGCCTGTGGTGTCACGCCAATGTAGGAGGCAATATATTTCAAAGGGATTTTCCGAATCAACTCGGGTCTTTCTGAGAACAAATCCCGGTATCTTTCTTCAGCCGTTTTATCAAGAAGCGCAAGTTCTCGTCTGGATTTGATCAGAAACAGGTTTTCAGTATTTTTTCTGCCTATCTCATTGCCCGATTGTGTGTTTGCATAAACTTCCTGTAAATCGTCGAAGTGAATTTGCCACAAAGTTGCCTGCGTCAGTGTCTCCACTTGATACTTACTGGGTTGCTGTGTCAGGAAAGAGTCGTAGGCCGAGCTAAAACCACCTGGAAATATAAATCCGAATGTCAGATCGTTTTCAATCTTTGGAATGTAATACCTTAAAATACCGGTTTCTGCAAAAGAAAGATACTTTTCTACAGCACCTTCTTTAAGAACGACGGCTTTTTTGCCAAACGCTTTCTTTTCAAGTTTTGACTTGAAGAATTGCCAGTCCTCGTCACTTTGTATCGCAAACTGGTCAAGCTCTTTTCTTATATTTTCCATCAATTTACATGCAGCTTTAGGTGCTACAAAAAAAGCGACAGAATGATAAGTCCTGCCGCTTTGTCTGTACCTGTGATAATAGCTTTACAAATGAATCACTTCCTCATAGGCAGCGGCGGTGGCTTCCATCACGGCCTCCGACATGGTGGGGTGCGGGTGGATGGCTTTGATGATCTCATGCCCGGTAGTCTCCAGCTTGCGGGCAGTCACTACTTCGGCAATCATCTCGGTCACGTTGGCACCTACCATGTGTGCGCCCAGCCATTCACCGTATTTTTTATCAAAGATCACCTTCACAAAGCCATCGGTGACCCCGGCTGCCGAGGCTTTGCCAGATGCCGAGAACGGAAACTTGCCTACGCGGATGTCGTAGCCCGCTTCTTTGGCGGCCTTTTCGGTGTAGCCTACCGAAGCCACTTCAGGCCAGCAGTAGGTACAGCCCGGAACGTTGTGGTAGTCGATAGGTTCGGGATGCAGGCCAGCGATTTTTTCTACGCAGACGATGCCTTCGGCTGAGGCTACGTGGGCCAGGGCAGGGCCTTTCACAATGTCGCCAATGGCACAGATGCCTTCCACGTTGGTGCGGTAGTATTCGTCTACTTCTACCAGGTTTTTGCGGTCGTTGAGCTTGATCTTCATCTCCTCGATGCCCACATTCTCCAGGTTGGTGGCAATGCCTACGGCAGAGAGCACAATATCGCACTCGATAACAGACTCTTCTCCGCTTTTGGACTTTACCTTCACCTTGCAGCCTTCACCACTGGTATCTACGGCAGTCACTTCGGATTCGGTTAGGATTTTGACACCATCCTTCTTATAGATCTTCTCCATCTGCTTGGATACTTCCTCGTCTTCTACCGGTAATACATTAGGCAGGTACTCCACGATGGTCACTTCCGTGCCCAGTGTCTTATAGAAGTAGGCAAACTCCATACCGATGGCACCGGAGCCGATCACGACCATCCTTTTGGGCATCTGCTCCAACACCATTGCCTGACGGTAGCCGATGATTTTTTTGTTGTCTATCTTGATATTGGGCAGCTCACGTGCCCGTCCGCCGGTAGCCAGAATGATATTCTTGGCCTGATAGGTGGTCTTCTTCCCATCCTCGCCTGCCACTTCCACTTTGCCTTTGGCTACGATCTTGCCGTGGCCTACCAGCGTGTCAATCTTGTTTTTTCTGAACAAAAACTGGATACCTTTGCTCATCTTGGCGGCTGTGTTGCGGCTGCGTTTGATGATGCCGCCAAAGTCGGGCCTGGCCTCGGCCACTTCAATGCCGTAGTCTTTGGCATGTTTGATATACTCAAATACCTGTGCACTTTTCAGCAGGGCTTTGGTAGGAATACATCCCCAGTTGAGGCAAATACCTCCCAGTTCCGATCTTTCTACCACGCCTACTTTCATGCCCAGCTGCGCTGCCCGGATAGCCGCAACGTAGCCGCCCGGTCCGCTTCCTATGATGATAAGGTCATAACTTTGATCTGCCATATGTTTGTATAGGTTATTTATTGGTTGAAGCGCAAAAGTACTGTAATCCATCAAGGTTTTAAAAACCTTGATGGATTATAAGTACAAAACCACCACGTTTGACCATCAATCCGCACGGATTTGCCTCCGGACCACGTGGTCTGCTCATCAATCCATATGGATTTGTCTTTAGACCACGTGGTCTTTTCATCAATCCGCATGGATTTGCCTCCGGACCACGTGGTCTGCTCATCAATCCATATGGATTTGCCTTCAGACCACGTAGTTTTTTCACCAATCCACTGTATTTTAAGGTCAAACAGCGGTATTTTGCTATAAATTCTCAGTAATTCTGGCAAAAAGCAGGCTGCTTGTGATAAAATCATGTGGAAATAAGTTGATATGAGGACGCAGGACTTCGATAATCTGCTATTTCAAGGCATTAAAATGTAGCAACTCGTGTTATTCCTACAACCTTACTAAACAATCTCATTAGCACATCAACCCATCAAAAAATCAACACATCATCACATCAAACCCATGAAGCAATACCAGCATATCTTATTTGACCTGGACCATACCCTTTGGGATTTTGACAGAAACTCGCGGGAAACCCTGGAAGAACTTTTTCTGACCTTTGAGCTGGCAAACCTAGGTAGCTTTACCTGTACCGACTTCTGCACTACCTTTAGTATCATCAACCGGCAGCTATGGGCGCAATATAACCTGGGCAAATATGACCAGCAAAAGCTTCGTACAGAACGGTTTAAGCTTATTCTGGGCGAATTAGGTGTAGCAGAAGCGCATGTACCTGCCACACTGGCCGATGAGTACCTCCGGCTGTGCCCTACCAAACCCCACGTGTTTCCTTATACAGTGGAAATACTGGCTTACCTACAGCAACGCTACGCTTTGCACATCCTGACCAACGGCTTTTCTGATGTGCAGGCCATCAAGCTCAAAAGCGCCGGGCTGACGGGTTACTTTCTGGAAGTAGTCAGCTCAGATACAATAGGTTTTAAGAAGCCCAGCAAAGAAATCTTTGAGTATATCGTGCATAAGATCGGAGCCGACCCTGCCGATTGCCTGATGATTGGCGACAACCTGGAAGCCGACATTCAGGGAGCCTTGAATGCGGGTATTGACTGTGTATTTTTCAACCCTGGGGGCATCAGCCATGAGAAACAGACGACTTATGAGATTGGCTGCCTGAGTGAGTTGAAGAATCTGTTGTAAAAATACCTATTCTATGGATGTAAGAAAAGCCGGTTATATTAATTTTTAGTGATTTGCATGAGCCTTCTTGGAAATTATCATTACGCTATATTTTCCCAATCCGTTTGATAAGCATGTTTTTTTAGCTCACCAGCACTAACTTTACAGTTCTCTTTGATCAAAGCAAGCTTGTCGGGTGCATGTAAGTTTTATTGCCAGGTTAAGTAATTTTAACACAAAAACAACTTGGAAAAGTACCCCCCCCCCCCCATTTACATTTGGCAGTATGAATCCGGCATAGGTCGCTGATGTAGATGGCACGAGGCGCATGAGTGTATAAAGGATGGTTCATAAATCTTCATTCGCATTCTAATTATTATTTATAACTAAACCCTTTCTACACATGAGACATTATTTAAAGTTTTCGCTCTATACTGTTGTTTTGTTAATGGTAAGTTGTTTATTTTATGCCTGTTCGGAAGAAGAACTTATTCAAAGTGATACCGTTACCGGGAACAACCTTAAATTGACCTCTGGCAACAAAGATTTCAAAGTAAAGCTGCGCAACAACTATTTGTGGTTTAATGATTCAGCTACATTTGAAAAAACGTTGAATGAACTTCAAACCTTCTCCCGTGAGGAATTGGATGCCTGGGAAAAGCAACTTGGCTTTACATCAATTCGGTTTCTGTTTGAAAAAGCTGTTGATGAGGATGAAGCATATTTTGAAAAATTGGAAGCCTTCACAGAAAAAGAACTAGAAGCTAAATTCCCTAATGGAGTATCGCCTCATTCGGCATATGTACTTAAGAACGCTAACTTGTTCAGATTTCATGACGAAGGCTGGTTTGAAATAGATATTCCTTATCAAAATTTATTCAAAGTTTTAAATAAAGAAGGAATTGTCCGTATTGGTGACAAAATAAAAAAGTATTCATTCAATGCAGTTAAAATAATTCATGACGGTGATGAAAGTAAAATAGAATTACTTAGTACAACAGACCAAACAAATTCTAAAAATCACATTCAAGTTAACAAGGTTATGTGGTATAGGAAGGAAACCGGTTCAACAAATGCAAAATTAATTGATAAAAGTTTTCAGGTCAACAATTGTACTGGAGAAGCAGGTAGATATAGTGTACATTTATCTGAAAATATTACCCATCAGGGTTTAGGAGGCGGTAGATTTCTTATTACCCATTCTTTCAATGCCCTCTCTTACCGTCGCACCGTTTATGGTTATATAAGAAGGTTTAAAACAGGCTATTTGACTGGAAGAGTCGATTACCAGGCTAGTTATGGGTCTGGAGGAAGAACTGAAGAAGCAGGTGTGCCGCTACATACTATAGGAGCAGTACTTTACGAAGGAGAGCAAAGTGCTTGGAATGCAAATGAAATCTATTGGAGCAAAGGAGTAGCATTGGGGCGGGATAATTGTACCTGTAATTATGAAGAAGGTTATTGAAATCATTATTCGTTTAAATAGTGCTTCCTGGAATTGGGAAGTGCTATTTTTTATAATTTTTATTAAATGACAGATATTATCAAGAGAAGCGTTTTAGCGGGAATAGTTTTATTTTCCGTACTTACCTCAAGTCATGCTCAATCGTTGCTCAATGACTGGCAAGTTAAGATTGGACTCAATGTTGCCAATCCATCTATCATCCGCGATAATGATGCATATGCTCCTTCGCCCTTGTTAGGATGGCAATTTGGTTTGGGAAAAGTTTTACCGATCACCCATCACATAGCTGTGCAATTGTCCGGAGGATACATGAAGCTTAACTTTGATGCAGGGGAAGCATCAAGGCTTTCTTCTATTGGTGAAAGTGCTACCATGAGCTATGGGTTCTTAGATGCCGGGATTCGTGGAGAAAAGGCACTGAAAAAGGTGACCCCCTTTGCCATTGTAGCCATGCGAGGCAGCCATCTCTTACAGGACAACTTAAACGATCTTTTTTTTCTTCCATTTCGTGATACGTTTGATTATGGGCTTGCTTTTTCTGTTGGTTCTCATTACCAGATGGACAACTTATGGCCTTTTATAGAAATAGGTTATTACTATGGCTTATTGAACATAACACCCAATAGCACTATAGATGGTTATGGCCAATCTCACTACAATGAACTGATTAACCGGTATTTTAGCATTCAAATAGGTGTGCAGTTCAAATAAAAGAGGACATGCGGTGAAAAATTTGATGCTATTATACTTAGTCGTAGCCTTTTCCTGTACCCAGGAGGTGGATTTGCCCTACCCTACGCATCAAACTCAACCGGTCTTAAACGGATTGCTACACCCCGACAGCACCATTACCATAAGCCTTACCAAAAGTATCGCCGTTGGTCGTGGCACTGAATTTACTGCGATAGATCATGCAGCAGTACAGTTGTATGAAAATACGCAGCCATTGGGTATGGCAACTTATCTGGGCGATGGCTATTATGGCTGGGACTATCATCCTGTTCCCGGCAATACCTACAGGCTTGAGGCTTCTGTACCTGGCCTCCCCACGATACTGGCAGAAGATAAAGTACCTGCACAGCCTCAAATCATATACAGCAGCTACCTGAAATTAAGCAACACTTCGCTTACGCAACTTCATTTTTCTATTAACAATGCCGAAGACGAGAAGGAGATTTATTGGCTAAGTGGATATTATATTTTTTATGAGCGTGAATGGGACATAGACAACCGTCAAGGGCTGATTGATTCAACTTTTACCCTTACCAGGGCATTCGGGCACTTTGCAATACAAAAACCACCGTTTTTTATAGATGATTTTAACAGGACTTTTCATAATTATGACAACACCTACGAATTTTATCATTATCTCAGGATGGATGATTTATTGCTCAATGCCCCTTCGTTTGATTTTTCTGCCGGGTTTCATTTAAGTGAAATCCTGGATGAAGATGACGAAAAGAACGGCATCTATGCCACTGTCACCCATGCTAGCGAGCATTATGACAAATACTTAAAGTCCAGTGTAATCCATTATTTGAATGCCGATTTGGGAGATGAACCCAATCCTTTCTCATCCCCGGTTAAGATCTATTCGAATGTGGAAAATGGTTTGGGCATATTTGCCGCATATAATGCTGTGACGATCAGGCTGGAAAAGCAATGATATACCATATGTACAAATATTCCTGGCTATTTCTTGCCATTTTGGTATTTGCAAATACCCGTTTTGCGGTTGCTCAGGATAAATTTACGGTCAACGGATTCGTCACAGATCAGGCCAGTGGTGAAAAATTGATAAACGCCACTGTCTATGTACCCGGTTTAAAAATCGGCACAGTCTCTAATAGCTACGGCTTCTATAGCATCACCTTGCCAAAAGATAGCATCCAACTCATCTTCTCTTTTACAGGTTATGAGGCTGTACATAAAACACAGTATCTTGATCAAAATATAAGACTGGATATAGCACTGGAAACCAACAACATACTGAATGAAGTAGAAATAGTAGCAGAAAATAATGACCTGCACGCAACCGAAATGAGCGTGCACCGCATAGACATGCAAACGGTGAAAACTTCCCCTGCTTTGGGCGGAGAGACAGATGTGATGAAGGTTCTTCAGCTTTTGCCGGGTGTTAAAATTGGCAGCGAAGGTTCTTCAGGGCTTTATGTGAGAGGCGGAAGTCCCGATCAAAACCTTATTTTGCTGGATGGGGTACCCGTATACAATGTTAGTCACTTGTTTGGTTTTTTATCAGTCTTCAACACCGATGCTCTGCACAACGTCAACCTGATCAAAGGAGGTATACCTGCCCGCTATGGAGGGAGGCTGTCTTCTGTGCTGGACATTTCTATGAAAGAAGGCAATCTTAAAGAAGGAAAAGGGGTGTTTTCCCTCAGCCCTATTGTGGGCAAGCTTACCTATGAAGCCCCTATCATCAAGAACAAAGCTGCTTTCATCGTTTCCGGAAGAAAATCGTGGCTGGGGGAATTGTTGTTCCCCGAAAAAGAACGCTATGGTTTATATGATCTGAATGTGAAGGTAAACACCATCGTCAACAACACCAATCGTTTATACCTGAGTGTATATTCCGGCAGAGACAAATACATCAGAAATTCCGATGGTGACTCTTTTGGCTTCAACTGGGGTAATTTTACGGCTGTAACC
Source organism: Cyclobacteriaceae bacterium (assembly GCA_958296015.1). Lineage (GTDB taxonomy): Bacteria > Bacteroidota > Bacteroidia > Cytophagales > Cyclobacteriaceae > JAJNNC01. The sequence continues at coordinate 273,590 of CATQIH010000013.1, read as the reverse complement.
CGCTGGAACAGGATATTCAATGCTAAGCTTTTTGGAAATTTGTCTGCCTATTATAGTAAATATGCTTACGCCCAAAAGCATAAATTTGATCAAAATGGTGTTCCAAACCTGCTGCGAACAAGTTCGGAAATTAACGAGTGGTCGCTAAACGGAGATTTTGATTACCAACCCAATGTATCCCAGGCAATTAAATTTGGGTTCAAAGCAGCTTCCCTGCAATTTAGTCCCGAGGTAGTAAGGACACAAGGAGCTGACACGGACACTACCTACAACAAGGAGGATACTCATGCTATACAATCCAGTCTCTACCTGGAAGATGAATTTGCCGTGGGAGACAGGTTTACCACAAACCTAGGGCTGAGAGGTTCGCTTTATTCTGTAAATGCTCAAAACTACTGGAACTTGCAACCCAGGCTATCAACCAGATATTTGGTCAGCAATTCGCCGGGACGCCGGTCGCTTTCTATAAAAGCTTCCTATAGCTATATGGTGCAGTATCTCCATTTACTGACCAATTCTTCGCTAGGTTTACCTACCGACCTGTGGGTATCTTCTACAGAGAAGACAAAACCGGAAACTTCATGGCAGGTGGTATCAGGTATGGCTTTATCGTTAGATAACAATATTGAATTTACTGTTGAAGGGTACTATAAGTACATGGAAAATCTGATTGAATATGCAGAAGGTGCAAACTACTTATTTGGCACAAGCAATCATTGGGAAGATAAAATTGTAGCTGGTAATGGCGAAGCTTATGGAGCAGAATTTTTCCTGAAGAAGAGTACAGGCAGATTGAATGGCTGGTTAGGTTATACACTCTCCAAAACTGATCGCTGGTTCGATAAAATTGACAACGGGAACAAATTTCCCTTTAAGTATGACCGCAGGCACGATGTTTCTTTGCTTGCCAATTATCATCTGACAGGCAAAAAATCAACCCAACGGGTAACCGCTGTGCAAAATTTCTTCTCGCTGGTATTTACTTTCAACACAGGAAATGCCGTGAGCTTTCCGGAGGCAATATATAAAGGAGAAAACCTGCCTGATTGGTTTGATAATAATGCTTTTGACCAACGGGAGTATATTGCTAAAAGAAACAATTTCAGGATGCCATCTTACCATCGTATGGATTTAAGCTTTTCCAATGAAAAGCAAAAAAACAAGGTCAAAAGAACCTGGACATTTTCTATTTACAATGTGTACAATAGGTTGAATGCTTACTTTTTGTATGAATCAAAGGGCAAAATAAAACAAGTAAGCCTTTTTCCTATCATACCTTCTGTTACCTGTAAAATAGAGTTTTAAACACCTTAGCACATTGTTATAAATTTTATAATATAGTGCACATTTATTAGTTTATATTATAAATTACCCTTATGGAGACGCAATAAAAGAACTTTTCTTCAAAAATAAATGTGAAAAGACTATATTAGCCTGTTCTATTAACCAACTTAATTCCCTTCATAAATGTACATTAACGCTAAAGCAAAAGCTGCCAATACCTACGATGCCATTGTAGTAGGGTCTGGTATCAGCGGCGGGTGGGCCGCCAAAGAACTTTGTGAGAAAGGTCTGAAAACCCTGGTGCTGGAAAGAGGACGCATGGTAAAGCATGGCGACTACCCTACAGCCACTATGGATACCTGGGACTTTAAATACAGAGACCAGGTGCCGCCGGAAATCATCAAAGAACACTACATCAAGCAGAGCCGTACGGGCTACACTACACGGGAGTCTAGTATACACTGGTTTGTCAAAGACGATGAGCATCCTTACAATGAGGTGAAGCGCTTCGACTGGATGCGGGGCTACCATGTAGGGGGCCGCTCGCTCATGTGGGGCCGCCATAGCTACCGTTTCAGTGATCTGGATTTTGAAGCCAACCTTAAAGATGGCATCGGTGCAGACTGGCCTATCCGTTACAAAGACATTGCTCCCTGGTATTCGTATGCAGAGAAATTTGCCGGCATCCAGGGACAGAAAGAGGGACTGTCGCAACTTCCTGACGGAGATTTTATGCCTCCTATTCCTATGAGCTGCGTGGAGACTGATTTTAAAGACAAGGTAAAGAAAAAGCTCGGACATACCATCACCATCGGGCGCACGGCCAACCTAACGGAAAACCACAATGGCCGCACCAAATGCCAGTTTCGTAATCGTTGCATCAGAGGGTGCCCTTATGGTGCTTACTTCAGCAGCAACGCTGCCACTCTGCCTGTGGCCGAAGCTACCGGCAACCTGACTATCCGCCCGTTTTCCATTGTTAGCTCTGTCATTTACGACCCTGAAACCAAGAAGGCCAAAGGCGTGAAAGTGATAGATATGGAGACCAAAGAAGAAATGGAGTTCTATGCCAAAGTAGTATTTTTGTGCGCGTCTGCTGTTGCCTCTACCTCCATCCTGCTCAACTCCAAGTCGGATGCTTTCCCCAACGGCATGGGCAACGCCAGCGGCGAACTGGGGCACAACCTGATGGACCACCACTTCCGCGTAGGGGCCTCTGCTACTTATGATGGTTTCAAGGATCAATACTACAACGCAGGCAGGCGGCCTACTGGCTTTTATATTCCTCGCTTCCGCAATATTGATAAAGCCTCAGCGCGCAAAGATTATATTCGCGGCTTTGGCTACCAGGGCAGCGGCAACCGTGAGAGCTGGTCAAGTACTGTAAACGAACTGAACTTTGGGAGTAAGTTCAAAGACAGCCTCACAGAGCCAGGTTTGTGGAGCATCGGTATGACTGCCTTTGGCGAGACGTTGCCATACCATGAAAACAAGATGGTACTTGACTATGATAAAAAAGATGCGTGGGGACAACCTACGGTGACCTTTGACGCTGAGTTTAAGGAAAACGAGATGAAGATGCGTAAAGATATGGCCGAGGCTGCTGCTGAAATGCTGGAAGCTTCCGGTTATCAGAATATCAATACGTATGACGCAGGTAGCTATCCTGGGCTGGGCATCCACGAAATGGGCACTGCCAGAATGGGCCGCGACCCGAAAACCTCGGTGCTCAACAAATGGAACCAGGTACACGAAGTACAAAATGTATTTGTAACAGATGGCGCCTGTATGGCCTCCGCGGCTTGTGTCAACCCATCGCTGACCTATATGGCCCTGACGGCCCGCGCGGTAGACCATGCGGTGAATGAACTCAACCGCCAGAACCTGTAAACTAATGTTGTATCAAAATTCTTCTATATTATGATCAATCGTAGAGAAGCCCTCAGAAGAGTATCTTTCATTATGGGCGGAGCTTTGTCTGCTCCGGTCATCACAGGGATACTCCAAGGATGCTCATCCAAGCCGGAACTCAACTGGAAGCCGCAGTTTCTCACTGAAGAGCAAGCTGCCACAGTGGCCGAACTAGCCGAGCGTATCCTTCCCCGAACAGACTCACCCGGTGCCAAAGATGCCGGTGTGCCTGCCTACATCGACCTGATGCTCAAAGATATATACACTGATGACGAAAGAAAGCACTTCATGGAAGGTTTGGAAGAACTGAACAAAGCCAGCGAAGATAAGTTTGGCGATGCTTTTGCCCAGTTGAAGCCCGAACAACAGGATAAAGTACTGCAAGGTATGGCCGATAAAGCCAAAGAGCAACAGGGCAAAGAGAGTGAGTTTAAACCATTCTTTCTGGAAGCTAAAGAACTGGCAATGGTTGGCTTCTTCACCTCAGAAGTAGGGGCCACCCAGTTTCTGCACTATGTGGAAGTACCCGGCAGCTATGAAGGCTGCATACCCCTGGCAGAAGTTGGCAAAGCCTGGGCCACATAGGTTGGGCCACATAGGCTGGGCCACACGGACACTAAACTACTAGATTCAAGTCTGTGACTAAATCTATATACCCAGCCTGCCCTACTAGATTCAGTCTATGACTGAATTCCACACAGGCCGGGCACATTACTAGCTTCAGCCGCGGCGGCGGCCACCGTAGAGCGGACCGCTTGTATCTGAAGCTTTTCTATAACTACCACTAGCTTCAGTCACAGACTGAAGGTAGATGGCAACTAAATACAAAAGCATAAACTTATCAAAACCATGCAGAATGCCAGCATTCTGCGTGGTCTTGATTATTATACAATTTCACATCCTATACCACTCATCACTATGAAAACCAACTTACTCTTGTTCTTTTTCCTCTGTCTGTCTATGACTACGTTTGGGCAAACAGACAACAAGCTTGTCTCAATATCCAAAGAAGTTATTCAGGAATTCACAGAAAACAAGTTTGACAAGATCCACGACCGCTTTGATGAAAGGATGCAGGACGCGCTCAGCAAAGAGCAGTTGAAGGAAGCCTGGGAGAAACTAACAGCACAGGCCGGAAGCTTTCAGAAGATCACCGACGTGAAGACGCAGCAAGTAGGTACTTACCAGACGGTCAACAACATGTCAGCATTTGAGAAGGGCACGTTTAATATCCAGATCGCTTACAACTCGGAAGAGAAGATCAGCGGGCTATTTTTTATGCCAGCAGAGCAGTAGCCATAAAGAATCAGGATGCATTAGAAAATAGTCAAAATGGATGAAGCCATTGCTCAATCCGATCAAGGGGAAGTAGTTAGTCAGCAGGATGATTGAGCAAGAGTAACCAGGATGAGGCTGTAAAAATCGTCCGGTATTTTGGGCATCTTTCTGTATGTTTGCGCAAAAAGCACCTGATATGATCTGTATGAGAAACCTATTCCTTCTTTTTGTGTTGGTTACCACCACCTGCCAGCAAACTTTTGCCTGGGGCCAGACCGGGCACCGCGTGATAGGACAAATAGCCACCTGGCACCTAAATAAACGTGCCCAAAAGAACATTAATAAACTATTAGGACCGGAAACCCTAGCGATGTCAGGCACGTGGATGGACGAAGTGCGTTCGGATTCTACCTACAATTATATGGTTACCTGGCATTACCTGACCATCCCTGGCGGTGAGCAATACGACGTAAGCAAGCAGGATGCCGGTGGCAATGCCTACGCCACCCTGCAAACTATTGTAGCTGGCCTCAAGAGCGACACATTGTCTGCCGAAGATGAAGTAGTTTACCTCAGAATACTTGTTCACTTGGTGGGCGACCTGCACCAGCCACTGCACGTAGGCACTGGTGAAGACAAAGGCGGCAATGATGTGAAAGTACGCTGGATGGGCGGAGAAAGCAACCTGCACCGCGTATGGGACAGTGATATGATTGACAGCAAGCAGCTAAGCTACACAGAACTGGCTACGTATCTCAACCGCTTCATCACCAAAGACAAGGCAAAGCAATGGCAATCAGTTCCTTTTTCTCAATGGTTATCAGAAGATATGGCCCTTCGTGAAACTGTTTATGATATTCCTGAAGACCATTACCTCAGCTACCATTATGCCTTCAAGAACTACCCCGTTGTAGAGCAGCGTCTGCTGATGGCAGGCGTTCGGCTGGCAGGTATTCTGAATGATATTTACGGATGAGTTCTCCAAATAGCGATAACTAGCTTCAGTTTGAAACTGAAGCTAGAGAGTGGTCCGCTCCACGGTGGACATCGCCGCGATTGAAGCTAGTCAATTAATAGTAGTATCAAAACTTAAGCGTGGCAGGCAAATACTTTGCTACCAGGTCTTCATAATAAGGTTTTAGTGCTGTCCAGTTGGGTGGTGTGGATACTTTGGAATACAGGTCATACGGATTGAACAGATCTACCCATTTGAACATCTCCTGATCGTGCTTGTCCATCAGGTGCTCATATGCATGTTCACGATGCTGCGGATAGAAAGAGTGATACCTGAGCATATACAAAGCAGATTCCGGCAGATAGTCTTTCATCATATGGTACACATACTCGTCGTGGCCCCATGACATATGTACATTGCGCAGCCCACAATGCGGTGCATACACACCGTATTTTGTATTGTATTGCTCATTGTGGGTGTCCGGATTCTCCTCAAAGAATTCGGGAAATACGATCTTATCCGAATGTGCACACCCGACCGGAAAAGTATCTCCTACTACAGCCCATTGAGGTTCACCAAACAGGCAAAGCACTTTTCCCATATCATGCAGCAAACCTGTGAGCACCATCCAGTCAGGATGTCCGTCGGCCCGTATGGCTTCCGAAGTCTGTAGCAAATGCTGCATCTGATCCAGATCAGTATCTGGGTCGGAATCGTCTACGAGTTGGTTGAGAAATGTAAAGGCATCCCATACCGGCATTTCCTTCTTATCAAACTTCAGGAAATTGTCCCGCTTTTCCAGCACAAAATCATAAGTCTGATGGGTATGGTTGAGCCGGTAAAATTCTTTCACCGTATCTCTGGCCGGAGCCTCATAGTTTCTGTACGCCTCCTTGCTTTTGTCAGCTGTAGTGGCAGGCTCGGGATAGCGTTCTAAAAGATCATCTTCCCAGTCTTCTATGCTTTCCAAGGGATTTTGTTGGTTGTTATCTGTCATGGCGGTGATGTTTTTTCACTAAAATGAGTATTATTTTTCTCTATATCCAGCTATCGTAAATATATATTTGTACACTAAAGAAAACCCTGCTCAATAACCAGACTTTCTATGCAAATCAGACATTGCAAAGAAACACGGGAGAATGTATAGATGTATTTATTAAAAACACCCGCCCTTTGAAATAGTTATGCTATACTAAGGAGATCGAAAACCGGAAGGGATGTTCAGGTTTCCGGCCTGCGGTTTCCTCTCTCCGGTTTCCTATTTCACGTTTTCGCTTTTAAAACAAAATTATGTACACAATCTTTTTCCTGGTACTTGGTGCCATTGCTATTGGTCTTTTATACTCCGGCGGAAACACGCAGAAACGGGGCCGCATCATCGCTGGTTTGCTGGTGGGCCTTCTGGCTATTTCCTTGTCGTGGTTTATGAATTTCTGGAGCGAGATGCTATGGTTTCAGGTAATAGGATACGGGCAACGCTTTTGGGTAGCTACACTCACCCAATGGATGATGACGGCGGGCAGTGCCCTTGCCGCAGCAAGCGTTTTCTTTTTACTAACCACCAGTATCCGCAAGCCCAACCTGTTTCTCCGGTGGCTAGGCATGGCGATCATTGTCTTTATAGGCGGCACCTGGGGTTATGCCAACTGGGAACCGTTTCTGAAATTCTGGTATGGTGTCAATACCGGCATCGTTGATCCTATTCTGGAAAAAGATACAGGCTTTTACCTGTTTACCTTGCCCTTCCTTTCGGCTATGTACGGCCTGCTGGTGACCATCCTCATCTTTAGTCTGGCAGTCACCTTCATGGCTATCTTCATCAGTCGCAGAAATGGACTCCAGGTAGAGTTTGCAGCACCTGGCGATCCGGGAGAGCTGGATTTTCGGTTGGTCAATGCTGTTTGTATCAACGCGGGTATCCTGCTAGTCCTGCTGGGCATCGGCAAGTACTTGGATCGCTTCGACCTGATGTACTCCAACTGGGGTGTGGTGCAGGGGGCAGGATGGACGGACGTAAACATCCGGCTGCCTGCGTACAACATTCTGATGGTGGTGACGGTGCTGGCCGGTATATCTTTGATGATTCCTGCTACGCGACGCGCCTTTCAGCAGTTTGTGATGCGCCAGCGTTTTATGGTGCCCGAAGCGTACCCCTTTATACCGGGCCTGATGCTGCTGGCCGTGTTTGTGCTGTGGTTTGTAGGGCTTAATGCCATTCCGCAACTCTTTCAGTCGCTCAGGGTAGTGCCTAACGAGATCACTTTGGAGAAGCCTTACATTTTACACAATATTGAGTTTACCCGGCAGGGCTTCAACCTGGACAAGGTAGCAGAAAAGCAGTTTCCTGCCGCAGATACCATATCTAAGTCTATCGTCGGTCGTAATAGAGAAATTTTCGACAACATCCGCCTATGGGACTGGCGTGCGCTGGATGAAGTATACCGGCAGTTTCAGGAGATCAGGCTGTACTATGAGTTTGAAAACGTGGACGTGGACCGCTATATGATTGCCGGAAAATACCGCCAGGTAATGGTCTCTGCCCGAGAGATGGAAACCAGCAACCTTCCGGCACAAAGCCAGACGTTTGTCAACGAGCGTTTCAAATATACCCACGGTTATGGCATCACACTAACGCCTGTCAATGAGTTTACCAAACAGGGCCTGCCCAATCTGCTGATCAAGAACATCCCACCGGTCTCTGCTTTTGCTGATCTGGAAGTAAAACGCCCGGAGATCTATTATGGCGAACTCACTGATGGATATGTGGTAGTAAATTCCGCAGAGAGTGAGTTTGATTATCCAAAGGGAGAAGAAAACGTGTATGTGCGCTATCAGGGTCCGGGTGGTGTGCCTATCAACAACTTCTGGCGTAGGTTTATCTATGGTCATCATTTTGGTGAATCCCGTCTGCTGTTTTCTTCTTACCCAACCGATAGCAGCCGTGTGATGTTTCACCGCAACGTGCATGAAAGGGTGCGCATGTTGGCCCCCTTCCTGGAGTTTGAGAAAGATGCGTATATCACGCTGATAGATGGGCAGCTCAAATGGATTATAGATGCCTACACCACATCCAACGATTATCCTTACAGCCAGCCATTTACGGCACAGGAAGGCATAGAATACGAAGAAGGCAACAACAAGCGAATGCTGGTTACCCAGCTGAGCCAGCAACTAAGAGGTGCCAATTATATCCGCAACTCGGTGAAAGCCGTAGTAGACGCTTATAGCGGAGCGGTAGACTTCTATGTATACGATACCAAAGATCCGCTGATTCAGGTGTGGCAAAAAATCTTCCCAGAGCTTTTCAAACCGAAGGAAGCCATGCCGGAAGCGATCAGAAAGCACGTGCGCTACCCTGAAGAAATGCTTCTGGCGCAAGGGCTGGTGTTTGCCCGCTACCATATGACAGACCCCGAGGTGTTTTACAACCAGGAAGACTTATGGGTACGGGCCACAGAGAAATATTATGAAAACGTGCAGCCCGTAGAGCCTTACTACATCATGTGGCAACGTCCTGGTTCTGACGAACAGGAATACGTGTTGATTCTGCCGTTTACTCCTAAAAACCGACAGGTACTCATTGGCTGGATTGCCGGTATGTGTGACCCGGAAAACTACGGAGAGTTTATAGCCTATCAGTTTCCGAAAGAAAGCAGGGTATTAGGCCCACAGCAGGTAGAAACCAAGATCGATCAGGACAGCTTTCTATCCAGCCAACTATCGCTGTGGGATCAGCGGGGTTCTAACGTCATTCGGGGCAATGTGCTGGCTATTCCGGTAGAGCAAAGTATTATCTACGTAGAGCCTATTTATCTGCAATCGGAGACAGCGGCTTACCCCGAACTGCGCCTGGTGGCTGTCATGCACAACGACAACCTAAGCTATGCCAGCAACTTTGAAGATGCCCTGGAAGGCTTGTTTGACAGTAAGAACGCCAATAAAGCCCTGGGGCCATCGCCGGTGAACGCTATTTTGCGCCCTAATGCCAAACCGCAACAGCCCCAGGCTGTAGACCAAACTCAAACCCTGGCGCAGCAGGCAAACGGTGCTTTCAACCGCTATCTGGAACTCAACAACCAGAAACGCTTTACGCAAGCCGCCACTGAACTGCAAAGGCTGCAACAGCTACTACAGCAAATGGCCTCACAAGGTAGCAATGATGCGGATAGTTTGTGATGAAAAGGAATTTATTTGCTTAGTAGTCTTTCGAACTCATCTAATTTTATAGTCATTACTTTGGGAAAATCTATGTCTTTCAACACCTGGAAGTGCTTATCGTGTGTTACAACATAATCAGCATTGGCAGTTACTGCACAATCGACAAACTTGTTATCGTCAGCATCTGTCTGAATAAGCCCCCAGCGATAATAAGGATGAATTAGCGTAACGTTGGGCAATAATAGCAGAAAGTCCAGATTGGCATTGGCAAAGGATAAATCATAGCGTTTGACGATCTGTTCCTGGTACTCAGTAAGGATTTCATTGCTAACGTACAGATGGTAAGCACCTTGCATCAGTTTCTCATATACCCAATAATATTTCATATGAGGAATGAGCAAAACAATGAAGACATTTGTATCTAGCACAATATTAAGCTTCTTCATCGAGCCACTGGTCCAGGTCCTGTTCTGTGATGTTTTTTTGCTTGGCTGCCTGTTCTACTTTGGTGGTAAGTTTATCGCCGAAATAACGGCCTAGCATCTGCTGAATATCTTTTATTTCTTCCTCGGTAGGCTCAAAAGAATATATCTTCAATAGTTCCAGTTGAAGGCTGCTTAAAGAATTGCCGCTGTTGGTTTTATCTTGTTCCATTGCTTAAAGGTATATTGCTCAGTGACAGCAACAAAAGTAAGTGAAAATTCTTTCCCTAATGGACATTTCCCTCACATGACCTTTTCTGCTTCAAAATCTAAAAGCATTAGGTCTTCGTTACTCAGCACTAAACTAGCTATCGTTCTTCCTTGTTTATCATCAAATTCAACTTCGTAAACTCCCTTATCTAATTCTTCCACAATCGTCTCCACTTGCCCCTTTACTAATTTTTCGCCAGGTACATCTTTTAATAGGGCCGCTACATCTAGCAACTTTAGCGATGATCTATCAATACGATTCTTCTTTATATCTATTTTATGTAGCAATAGGTTTCTTCTCTTTGTTTTTGTCAAACATCCCTACAATGCAAAGCAAATGTTTGATGCCAATTTAGATAGGGGGTTAAAGGCTAAACGCTGATTCTGAGTACTTATGGCTTTCATGCATTATTAGTAGGAATTTAGAACGTTAACTTAGACTGTAAACCAAGATTTTTAAAAGGAAATTCTTTCTTATATATAATTTTTGAAAGACATAAAAGGCACGCAATTACATTTTCAATTAGGTTCTTTGCCTCATCGTATGAAATAGAGATTTCTTCTTTCGGATGAACCAGCCCATTTCGAATTTTAATTGAGCTATTTAGAGGTCCCCACCAAACCTCATTTACACCAGTCAAATGCTCCTTTTTATACTTAAAGTATAAATATTGAATCCTATCTGTTAATCTTTGGATTTTCAATTTATTAGTTAAAATAAACTCACCGTTTTTTAATTCAATTTTCTTTTCGCCTAACAAAGACTTTTCATGGATGGGTGTATTCTGATAGTTTAATAATTCGCTCGAAATTCCATTAATATAAGCCTCTAATGCGGACATTCCAATCAGAACTGTTGAATGGATGAAAGCGGTTCTTGCATCTTCATTTTCTGCAGACTTAGACTTCTCTAAGAAGCGTTTTGCTTCTTCAAGCAGTTTGGCTGAGAAATTATCAAAGGTAGCCATTATAATTTTTCTTCCATTTCTTGAACTCGAAGATTAGCTTCTTTTGCATGATATTTTTCTACAGCTAAATCAACAATTTTTTTTGTGATTCCACTTCCTTTTTCAGCTTGAAGGAAAAACAATTCAGTAAGGCGACCTCTATCCTTAACATCTGTTCTAGTACCTAAGCCTCGGTAATTTTCAGGATCAGTTTTATGCCTACCTTTCGCCAATACAGCAGAATTTAGCGGATCTGAAGAAGTGCGATTTTGAAGCTCATAATGTCTTAACAATCGTTCTTTGTTTTTATATAATATTCCTGCAGCAAACGCCCATGATGCTATAATTGGATAGCTTAAGGCTTTTTCAGAGAATTCAAAGTTGTCTTTATCCTTGAAATATTGTTTTTGAGATTTAACTAATCCACCGTAGGCGGTGCCCATTTCAACCGTCTTTTTGTCATTCCATAAATTAGAAGTCTGTCTGATTTCTTCCCATTCTTCATCAACTCCACCAGTACTTACCATAACAGGAGTTGTTTTAACAGAGTTGAATTGATCATCTTTTATTTCCTTACCTTTTATGTAATTTACGATTAGGGTCCTTGCGCCCCTTACTGAAATCTGACTTCCTCTTTGCTTTTTGTCAGCAAAGTCTTGATTCTGTTCCAATATTCCACACTTTTGACACCAATCTCTTAGTTCAGGTCCTTTAACAGTTTCAAACATTCGATCTAGTAAGTCACTTGAAACAGCGATATTAGTATTGGATATTAACTGAACATCTAGCCGTTGTTCTTTACTCAAATCAAAGTAAAGTTTAAAGCCATGATATTCATTTATTCCTTTTTTTAAGGCCTTATCTATTGCCAGAAATCTGTGTTGCCCTCCAATAATTTTTAATGGGTACTCTTTTTCATATTCAGGATTATACTCAGCAACAATGTTACTAAAAACTCTCTTATTCTCTGCATCCTCAACCATTTTTGAATATGCTGTATTATTTTCAACAACTTCTCGGTTAGCTCTATAATCAGATTGGTTTTCTGGATCTAAGGGCACATCAATTGTACCTTTTGTACATATGTCTCTTGCTTTTATATGACACTCTATATAAAAAGCAAGCGTTTTATTATCAGTATGAATTGTTAAGTGCTCTTTTTCTTGAATATCAAATATATCAAGAAAGTTTGTTATTAATTCCTTTACCTCGCCTTCTTTATCAATTACGGAACTATCAATATACTCAAATCCTAGTTTCATTTGTTGTAATTAATTCCTTTTAACTACTATTTAACTGCTATCAACTTCCTATTTCCTCCCAAATATAACCACCTGCCTCCTATCCTCCAACCTATCACTTTCTACCTTTTCTCCGTAAACCTTACGCCTGTAAGGTTCTCTGCTTTTTTGCCTTGATGCAAAGCTTCTGCTGTGATAGATTGTCCGCTTTCCAAGTCCTATTACTTACTCAAACATTATTTGCTGATGCAAGGATTACAAAACGAGATTTCTATTCAGATTCCTGCCAAAGAACTGGAGGCTAACATCAAGAAACTGGAAGAGGTATACACCGCACTGACGCCCTACCTGATTGCGCTCACAGCCGACGAACGTCGCGAGATACCCAAGATGAGTGACGGCAATGCGCCCTTTGTAGAAAAGGCACTGCGCTATGCTAAGTCTCAGCCAGACCTGGGACCATCTTTTCTGAAAGTAAGCGAGATGGATATAGACTTCAAGGCGGTGCGCGACTTATCCGAGCTATTGCAGGTGGCGAACCGTATCTGCTCCGAACTGGACGACACCATCAAGCTGGCAGGTAGCGAAGCCTGGTTAGCGGCTCTGGCCTACTATAATACGGTGAAGCTACATACCAAGATGAATATTCCGGGTGCCAAGCCGGTATATGAAGACCTGAGCAAACGTTTCGAAAAACGAAGAAGCCGACCGTCAGATAATACTGACGATGAGGTATAGTTTTACCTGATCGTACACCTATACAAACACAGCCCGGTAGGAACGCATACCTACCGGGCTGTTTTTTTTGTCTTTTCTTCCCAATACCCTACTTACCCACCATATTGGCTATACACCAAGGCATTTTGCTCCTTATCGGCACCAAAAAGCTGCAACAATGGAGCAAATTGCTGCGATGACGGAGCAAATTGCTGCGATGATAGAGCAAATTACTGCAACGTTGGTGTTCTGAGCACCTTACATGCAGCAAAATGCTCCGGCAATGGAGCAAAAAGCTGCAACGATGGAGCAAATTACTGCAACAACGCAGCACCGAGCACCATCCATGCAGTAAAGAGCTGCAATGCTGGTGCACTTTGCACCTCTACCATAGTGCTGAACACCATTTTTAGAGGAAATATTGGCTACTGTTTTTTATTCAAATCAATTAGAAAGGTCAAAGTGTCCACCAAGGTCCTTGTTAGCAATTCTTTGAACAGAAATCCTGAGAATTTAGATACTGACTATTGTTTTTTTATCGAAAAAAAAATTAATATTCGGAAGTTGTTCACTTTTAAACTACCAAACCATAAAACAATGCTCTACCCTGTTAGCAACGCTTTTGATAACCTTGCTATTTTCATTTGTGTCTCAGGCACAGACCTTACCGGAAGCTTCAAAGGAAGACTACTTATTTGAAAACCTAGACCGGGTACTATATCGAGACCAGGCACACGCTTATGATGACGAACAGGTGATCTTGCTCAACAAAAAGCGGATAACCCATTGTTCAATCCAAACTAATACCTGTGCAGAAAGGTGATGTGATAGACCTGGAAACCTATGTACACTACAGCAAAACCAAAAAAAGAACCTGGCGAAAAATAGGGGCTACTGTTGCCGGCTTAGCGATTGGGAGCTTACCGTATCTATTAGATAAGAAAGATCAAAGACAGGAAATTGGAAAGGTTAATCGTGATTTGTTGAAAGTGGCAGCACCGTTGGCGGGAGCAGGTGTAGCTTCGCTGCCTTTTGTATTAAAAGATCGTGAAGGTAGACCTATAAGCCCTCATGTGACAATGCCTACAGATAGAAATGGCTTATTTGTGCCAAATGCTTATTTAAAATATAATCTGTATGACAGTCAAGGCATTTTGGTAAAGAGTGCGTATCAGATGATAGACAAACAGGCCAAAGATGCTTGGCAGAAGCTCTACCTGCATGAAGAAGTGCAGGAAGACGGATTTGTAAGCATAGAGCTTGGCAATCATAGCAAACAGCCCACATGGTTTGAGGCTTTTAAGCTGACCAAAAGAACATATATGGATGTTAATGATAGCGATAAGCCTGAAAAAGATATGGGCCCTGTTACGAACGCAGATTGCTGGGTAGTATGTGTTACCACTCCGTATGGAACAACTTGCCATAATGAGTGTGGAGGAGGGGATGGAGGACTTCCTCCAATTAGCCCTCCTGGTACACCTCCTGGCCCGCCTTCAAACCCTTGCTCATCATGTGGTGGAGGCAGTCCTAGTCCTAACCCCAATCCTGGCGGCAATGGTAAAGGAGGTTATGACCGTACAGACACTAGAGACGCAACAACAACAGCATATTTACCCGTTGAGGGTGTTGGAGCTTTTGGCAGTTATCAAATCAAAGCATCCATTCATGTTCGTCAAGTATCTCCTGGAGAATATATCGTTGATATAGGGGCTATTGGCAAAACAATTTCTAATATTGGTAGAGTAGAGTTTTGGGGAGAAGCTTATATTATTAAAAATGGACAGGCTATCAAAACAAACCGTTTAGTAAATCGTGGTTCAGGATATTACCAAACGGGTTATCAGCGTATTGGCACGACTAGTTTTTTGCTATCTACTTCGGAAACTTTTGGGACGGTAAGAGTAAAAGGCGGGTATGTATACATTGGGCCTGAAGGCAGAGCTAGTCCTTATCCATCTAATACTACAATAGAATTTCCCATAATAAAATAGCATTCCTATGAGAAGAATATATCCTTACTTTATCTGCTTGGTAGTAAGTGTAGTGCTCTATCATTGTCAGCCTACAGGAAGAAAAACCGCTCCCCAGGACAAGGAACCACCTGCCATTGCTTACAATAATAAAGCGGTAAACTTGTTTGCTAAAAATACAGATACGATAGATTCTGTAGAAAAAGCGTTGGGTTACTTAGATCAAGCCATTGCCCAGGATAGCAACTACCTCATGGCTTACACCAATAAAGTTAATTTCCTGCTGGCTTTACACCGATACGATGAGGCCCTACGGATTGCTCATATCATTATTGATAAAAAACCTGACTTTACAGAAACCCATACTTTGCTAGGCATGATCTATGACAAACTCAACCAGGATAGCCTGGCAGATAGGCAATATCAGCAAGCGTTGACATTATATGAGCAAGACGAGGCCAATACAGTGAATACAGTCTATCAGGCAAATCAGTTTGTATTAAGAATGTTGCTAGACAGCACGCAAAAAGAGCAGGTACTTACTGAAATTGATCGTATGCTGGAAGCGCATCCGACCGACCAAACCCTTGGGTTTACCAAAAATTTGATAGAAAACTTTGATAGAAAGGTATATATCAATGAGACGATACGTTACTGATCCCTTGTGAGGGCACATCGCTCATATGCCCTTTATATTTTTATGCAGCTTTAGATCAAACGCCTGGTCTCACCTGCTCAGTTGCGCTGTGATGGTATATTATGGGAAGAAGTGTCACAGGCTAACCTTTCTCTCAAACGTCTTTTAGAAGAAGAACTTCTGCTCAAGTATAGCCTGAGAGTGGCTTGAGATAGATTAGTTTTTTACTCTTAGTCTACGCTAATGTCTAGCATATACACACAAATATCTTCTGCCTCTGCCGGTTAAAAGACCGGCAGATAAGTTGGGGAGTATGCTCTCTCATCATCAAAGTTTGTGGCGGGTCACAAGACCCATAATATAGCGTAGAGCAATGGCTATAGGATGGTAAGTTCACTTCCTTTACCTGGTCAGTCACACCTAGTTATAGGACTCACGAGTTTATACACTACAAAATATAATAGCGTGCCTGGTCTATGTTCGGTTCGCTTTAAAACTGGCTTGTATAAGAAGCAGTCGTCATGCGATAATTGCCATTACTTTTCTCGGAAGTTAATAAAATCCTTAACTTCCGAGAAAAATAACAAGAACATACAATGAAAACCTTTCTTTCTGTTTTGTTTGTGCTATGCACAAGTCTGGCACAGGCGCAAGACATGCCAGATGTTGATAAAAGCCCGATGGACATGGCCTATTTCCCGGACAATTTTGTACATGACCGCCGTTTTGCCCCCGAAAAGTTGAGCCTGGACCATGCCGTGATCCGGGTAGTCTACAGCAGACCTGCCAAAAATGGAAGAGAAGTGCCTGGCAAACTGGTGCCTTATGGCGAAGTATGGCGCAACGGAGCCAACGAAGCACCGGAGATCAAGTTTTACCAAGATGTAAAACTTAACGGCAAAAAAGTAAAAGCCGGAACCTATGCGTTGTTTAGTATTCCTGAAAAAGATGCCTGGACGATCATTTTGAACAGTGATACAGACCAGTGGGGAGCTTATAGTTATAAGGAAGCAGACGATGTGCTCAGGGTTAGCGCACCTGTCAGTCAACTTAGCCAACCTGTAGAGCATTTCACCATACAGTTTGAAAGCAAGGACAAAGACAAGAAAGAAGGCGTAATGAAATTAGCCTGGGATCAGACGCTGGTAACATTGCCTTTTACTTATTAATGCAGGATTTCTGTGCAAGAACTTTCAATGACAACAGAACCAAAAGTGTAAAGTCGTTGAACTTTCATAGCTTGACAAATCTTTTTCAACGCTTCCTTTCGGTTCATAAGTATCTGTTGCATAATCTCCTTGTTTCAAGCTATGTATAGTATTTCTAAAGAATTAATAGCCATGGCAGGTCTTGTGGCCCGCCACATACTTTGATGATGCAGAGAGGGTGCTCCCAACTTATCTGCGGGTTACAAGACACGCAGAGGCAGGGGCGATAGGTCGGCTATTATCTAGTCTTTCTTAATATCTGCTAACCAACACAAACGTTACTACCTATTCCTCCACAGGTGGCGTGATCATGATGTGGGCGCGGTGTGTGCCGGGGTCCATGATCCAGGGCATGCCGGGAGCTTCTGGTTTGAGAGGAAGGCCGGTGCTTTCGGCAGTGGCATAAGGGATGTAGACGACATACCGGAAACTGCCGTTTTCAACAGTGCCTTTTGCAGCATCATAGTCTCCATTAGGTGCTGAATAGACAAACAATGTGGTAGGCTCCTTGGGCATTTTCAGCTTGCCGGCCTTTACTTCTTTTTCCCGGATGTCAAATATTTCCTGAAAAGACTTACCTTCTTTCTTCAGCTCCCGTCCGCGTACCATGAAAGGCTCCAGATCACGCTGATAGCACGAGGCACTGAACCCTTCCTGGGTAGGATCATCAGCCAGGCAGATCATCTCGTTGCTGCCTTTGCGTAGTTTGGTGAATTTTCCGTTCGGGTCGTAGCCATATACCGTGGCATCGTCCCGCTTGTCTTCGGGAGCTGCCAGCACAGCAGTCTTGATCTGGGATGTGGCAGAAGGAACCTGGCTTTGCGCTCTGGCAATGCTACAGGCAGCTAAAAAAATGAATAGGCAATGTATAGTTTTCATAGTATATAATGGTTATTTGGCTCAAGTTACTGGATAAGATCGGAGAATTCAATATTTTTTGCTGCGTATGTTGATGATACTCGTCACGTTTGTCATTATATTTTTCAGTTTGTCAAACAAGTTGCACAAAAAACAGATTTAATAGGGAGTGTTCTGTCTTAAGAGCATACAAGTATCATTTATCTTATTAGAAATATCGTATATTACATCTTAAACTAACTCTAATCTAACTATGCGATGGCAAGGAAGAAGACAAAGTTCTAACGTAGAAGACCGCCGCTCGAGCAGTGGCAGAAATATAGCCGTGGGTGGCGGACTAGGCACCGTTGTTATTGTGGTGCTCACCCTACTGTTTGGTGGTAATCCGGCAGACCTGCTCCAACAAATTCAGTTCAATGAGCCGCAGCAGACTTCTGCGCCTGCTGGCACTGATGGAGAAAATGACGAGCTGGCTCAGTTTGTTTCTGTGGTGCTGGCAGATACCGAAGAGGTATGGGGCAAACTGTTCAGCGAAATGGGTAAAACTTATCAAAACCCTACCCTTGTGCTTTTCAGAGGCAGCGTTAATTCAGGTTGTGGCGGTGCCAGTGCAGCTACCGGCCCCTTTTACTGCCCTGCCGACCAGAAACTCTATATCGATCTTAGCTTCTATCAAGAACTTAAAGACCGATTCAACGCGCCTGGCGATTTTGCAATGGCCTACGTGGTGGCTCATGAGGTGGGTCACCATGTGCAGAACCTGCTAGGCATTTCAGAGCAGGTGCAACAGCAAAGGTCGCAGCTCAGCGAGAAGGAATACAACAAACTCTCTGTGAAGCTCGAGCTACAGGCTGATTTTCTGGCTGGTGTGTGGGCTTACCACGACCAGCAACTCAACAACATCCTGGAAGACGGAGACATCGACGAGGCTTTGCAGGCTGCCAATGCCATTGGCGACGATCGGTTGCAGCGCCAAGCACAGGGGCAGGTGACGCCCGATTCCTTTACGCATGGCACTTCGGCACAACGCATGAAGTGGTTTCGGAAAGGTTTTGAGACCGGCGATATCAATCAGGGAGACACCTTTAATACACCTAACCTGTAAAGGCTACAGCGTCCGCTCGCATCCCACGCCCTAGGTTTGTGTGGGGCACAGACTTGATGATCAGGTCTGTGTCCTCACAGACCTTGGGCTTGCGTCTCGGACTACGCACCCCCCACCCCAGGTTTGTGTCTTCACAAACCTGATCATAGACTAAGACCTTTTCTCCTCTCAGGTCTGTGTCCTCACAGACCTTGGGTTCGGGACTACGCGTCCCGGACCAGCATTGAGCGGTTGCTCGCAGCAGAAGTTGATAAGGATTATGATATGCAACTTAGGTTAGGGATGATCTATACAAAATAGCACAACAGGCAAAACCAAAAGGCTTGAAGACTGTTCTCTCGACAGACCATTTATCATTAAAGACATAGCCTATGAAGACCAAAAGCTTATCAGAGAAACTTCTGCGGAAGTTACCGGTCAAACCACAACGTAAAGTGCGCCGGTGGGAAGCCTGTCTTTTCTTTGTCGTAATAACAGTTGCCGGACGACTGACCGCTGGTAGTTTTACCACTGACAGTCAACGCAAACAATATGGCAAAGAGGTAAAGCCCGTATGGTCTCCGCCGGGCTGGCTTTTTGGCCCTGCCTGGACGATCAATAATATCTGTCAGGTATGGGGAGCCACCCGGTTGTTGAATTCCAGGAGGAACTTTCCTCACCGGCAGGAACTGTTGCAGCTACAGGGCATACACTGGTTGATATTTGTTACTTTCAGCTATGTATATTTCAGAAAGCGCAGCCCGATACTGACGGCTATCTGGACGCAGGGCGATGCATTGATTGCTTTAAGAAGTATGTTGCTGGCCAAAGAAGGAAACAAAAAGCTGGCACTGTCCTATCTTCCCCTTACGCTCTGGACATGGTTTGCCAGTAGCATCAGCTTGTTTCAGGCTCTGTATAACCCTGACCCGTTGCTGAATACCGACAGCTCCCTGAAGCCAAAAGGCGTGATGAAACAGCTGGTAGAGTAGATTATTAATAGCTTTTTGCCAGCCCAGGGATTATATCAGCACAGGGCTTAAAGCCATGTGCTAAAAAGTACCTGATCACAGCGTATATAAAAGCCCGTTAACAATAGCATAGACAGGTTTACCATCTTGTTGCAGGATAAAGTTTGCCCGGTTGCCAATCTTGATGGCATTGTCCTCCTCGGTACGGTTGCTGGTAATATCAAGTTCCAGGGTAGGAATGGCAGCTTCGTAGCCTGTCAGATTACGTACTGCTACTGTGGTATAACCATCGCGCATCAGTGCGCGGGCACCTAGTTTTCGCACTGCCGCTATGTCGGGCTGAGGTTCTGGATATACCTTCCCGGCCACAGCCGTCATCCCGGTAGCATCAAATTCACGGTAGCCGTGGTAGGTAGACATATCGCCTACGTCCTGTATGCTTCCGACCGTATAAAAGTGGTTGTGCTCATCGAAGTCTATCTCAATATGGTTGATGGCTACATCCAGCAAGTAATATTTTCCTTGTACTTCCCGTTGAAGTCCACGCACCACCAGGTCATAGAGATACCGCTCATTTTTGGGAATCTTCTCGTAGTTTTTAACCTTTTCTCTTCGGTAATCTTTCTCAGCAATGCCGTGCAGGCCGGTGAGAATAGCCATAAAGTTAAGCTTACGAAGCTGCTGCTTTTCCAGATCATCCATATAGCCACCCGACTCTATCAGCACGGTGCTTGTGCCCCAATTTTGCATGTTGTCGCCAAAGGCACGTGGCTCAAAATCATCATCGTACCGGGCTACCTGGCCTGGAATATACTGCTGAAGGGCTTCGTTGAGCAACACAATCAGTTTGGTGGCGTTCTTCCGGACGCGGTTCATATCCTTTTTGTAGTTGAAAGCCGGTGCCAGAAACGAGATGGTAGCTGGCTTGGCCGAAATACCCGCAGTATAGTAGGTGCTCTGGTCGTGCAGGTTGAAACCAAAGTCGGCATCCAGGCTGTCGCGCATCTTTTTGAGTAGCACAGAAGGTGGCGAAGTAAGGCGCAGCGCATCCCGGTTGAGGTCTACGTCCAGTATATTTCTGCGCTGAAACAACTGGGCGCCATCCGGGTTTAGCATGGGAATAAAATGTATGGTTATGTTTTTCCGCAGCGTTTCTCGTATGTCGTTCAGCTCATCAGACTGGCACAGGAAGTTAAAAACATCCAGCCCTGCCATTGTCGCCGTAGTTTCGTCGCCATGCATCTGCGACCATAGCAGCACCTGTGTTTTGCCTTCTCCCCAGGCCACATCGTAAATGGCTCGTCCTTCTATAGAAGCACCCAGCTGCGTTATGGTGAAACCGGAAACTTCTTTAAGCCGCAGTATCAGAGGCTCAATAGCATGATGTTTGAAACGGCGATGGGTGATGGAGGGCTCTTTGTATTGGTCGTAAGCCTCATATAGCTGTTGGCTTACAGGCTTACCTTTTTGGGCAGACACCATATGGAAACAAAAAGCAAAAGCAAATAAGCAAAAGATACGCTGCATAAAAATACGGTTTCAGCAAACGTAACCGGAAAAATGCAAAAGTGCAATCACTTATAAAATATCCGTACTGGCAAAGTGCCGGATTTACTTTTTGAAAATTATACTCTACGTTCCAGGCGCAGGGTTTTGTGGGCTGTGCCATTGCGAACGGTTACCAGGTAGATGCCCTGCTTTTGGTTAGACAGATCAAAAGCTATCTCAGTACTATCAATAGGCTTTTCTATAATAAGCTGGCCTATGATATTGTAGATAGAAGCTGTGCCACCCTGCCAGAGGTCTTCTTTGATAAAAAGCGTTACAGTACCAAAGCTGGGGTTAGGATATACATTCAGTAAGGGGTCAGGCTTTTTATCCAGCACCTGCGCTGTCATTTCAGGAAAGGGCGTACCTTTGCTGAAAGCTATCCCAAGATGGGGTTGCTGACAGACAGCGTAGGCTTCAACTTCTTTTGAGCCAACCATCACTGTATATAATAAAACAACGCAGAATATCTTGTAGCGTTTTGGCATATGTGAGCTTTTAATAATGTAACCATTTTGATTGATAGACAGTAAGTATTTCGGAATGGTTGTAACCTTCTATAAATTTAATATTTATTTGTTACATTAGAAACACCAAATCATCACTAATCTTAAAAATCTATGAAAATGACAAAATGTATGACACTACTAGCAGTTTCAGGGGTCCTGTGCTATAGCTGCGGAGGTAACCATGCCTCTAACGAAACGGCTGCTGATACCACAGCCGCCATGCAGGAACCGCAGGCTACTCTTACCCTGGAAGAAGCCTGGAGCACCGACACGGTGATGAGAACGTCCGAATCCGTGTTGTCCGATCCTGACAATGATGTGCTGTATGTTAGCAACATCAACAACGTTGACAAGGAAAATAAGGATGGAGATGGTTTTATTTCAAAGTTGTCTCCTGATGGAAGCGTAGAGGAGCTACAGTGGGTTACTGGCCTGAACGACCCCAAAGGAATGGGTATATATGACGGAAAGCTCTACGTAGCCGACCTCGACGAGGTAGTGGAAATTAACCTGGATAATGGCGAGATTGAAAACAAGTATCCAATAGACGGTGCTGCTTTCCTGAACGATATTACGGTAGATAGCGACGGAAAGGTGTACGTTTCCGACTCAGATACTGATAAAATTCATGTGCTGGCAGATGGAAAGGTCAGTACTTTTATGAGCGACTCTTCGCTGCAACGCCCCAATGGCCTGCTCGTTGACCGAGACGGAACACTGATGCTGGCTTCGGCAGGCGGTGGCTTTTTTGCCCCCATCGACACGACAGACAAAGCAGTAGAAGCACATTTAATAGAGAATATTCCTTCTGCCGATGGTATTATCCAGCTTGCCGACGGCAATTATATTGTATCTACCTGGTCGGGCGAAGTGCATTATGTGGAGCCTGCTACCGGCAGCGAGCAGAAGCTGCTAGATACCAAAGCAGAAAAGATCAACGCTGCTGACATCGGCTACGATGCCGACAACGACCTGCTGCTGGTGCCCACATTCATGGACAACCGGGTGGTAGCATATAAAATTGTGAAAGGCAACTCGTAGATATTCATTCAAAAACCGGTAGCGATTCTGTTTCAATGGCAAGCAGTACGTTACCGGCTCACCTTCACCTACAAACCCTACAAAGCCTATGCGTATCCTTCTTTTGTTACTACTTCTGTTTCCTGTTTCAGAAAATACAGACAACCTCTACGGTAGTTACCGGATAGAGAAGAAAGGGATGATCCTGGAACTTACTCCACCCGCCAACTACACCCTGTTTATAGCTGAAAAGAATAAGAAAACAGGCATGGTCACCAGCACAGAATTATCCAGAGGTACTTTTGCAGAAAACAACCGGCAGCTTACACTCAACGGACAGCTAACCGACAAGATCATGACGCTTTCTGCCGGAGATGATAAACTGGTGGTACAGGAAATGCCTGGTCTGGAAAAAGGGAATACATTTCTACGCTGGTCGGGCTATTACAAAAGCGGAAAGATGCAGTTTGAAGGCAACTGGCGCAAAGGTAAAAAGCACGGCGAGTGGACTTACTTTGATGAAAGTGGTGATGTACAGAAGAAAGAGCTATACAAGAGGGGTAAACTAAAAAACTGATATGCCATGCAATGTACGGCTACGTTTCTCATTTTTTATTTCACAGCTTTACTTTTTCCAGATATTCCGGTGCTCTTCTGTGCTGCGTGGCCTGTTCATAAGCATAGGCTATGCTGATCAAAATGGGTTCTGCATAGGCACCGGCAAAGAAGGAGATACCTACCGGAAGGCCATATACATCGCCAGCAGGTACTGTGATGTTCGGATAGCCTGCCATCGCTGCCGGAGATGAACTACCCCCGCCAAAATGATCACCGTTGATCAGGTCGGTTGGCCAGGCTGGTCCACTGGTGGGGGCCATGATGGCATCCAGTTGATGCGCTGCAATTACCTTGTCGATACCCTTTGTCCTTGACACTTCATGTACTTTCTGTAGTGCCTGCTGGTATTCTGGCGTATTCAGGTCTCCTTTTGCTACTGCCTTGATAAATATTTCCTGTTCAAAATAGGGCATTTCCTCTTTTGCATGTGCTTTGTTAAAGGCAATCAGGTCTTGCAGGGTATGCCCCGGCGCATCAGGACCTAAGCCCGCCAGGTACTTGTTCAGGTCATCCTTAAACTCATAGAGCAACACCTGGTAACTGGCATCATCCAGTTCCTCTCCTGGCATCACTGAATCAAGCTCGATCAATACAGCTCCCTCTGTTTTCATTGTACTGATAGCTTCTTCCATCAGTTGGTCAACCTTTTCATGAAAGCCAAAGAAATTACGGCCAATGCCTATTCTTTTTCCTTTCAGGCCATTCTTGTCCAGAAACTGTGTATAATCGCTGTATCGCTTCCCCTCACTTTCCTGTGTAACGGTATCACGAGGGTCTGCGCCCGCCATGACACCCAGCAGCAAGGCAGCGTCGGTTACGGTGCGGGCCATAGGTCCGGCAGTATCCTGGCTATGGGAAATAGGAATGATGCCCGAACGGCTCATAAGGCCCACGGTAGGCTTAATTCCTACAATGCCGTTGACAGATGATGGGCATACAATAGAGCCATTGGTCTCCGTGCCGATGGCTACCGTACACAGACTGGCAGCTACTGCCACTCCAGACCCTGCACTGGAACCACAGGGGTTTCGGTCCAGCACATAAGGGTTACGGGTTTGTCCGCCCCTGCCACTCCATCCGCTGGAAGACCGTTCGGAACGGAAGTTGGCCCATTCGCTCAGGTTGGTTTTTCCCAGCAACACTGCCCCGGCTGCCCGGAGCTGTGTCACGATAAAGGCATCCTGCTGCACCCGCGAACCTACCAGTGCCAAAGAGCCTGCTGTAGTCTGCATCTTGTCGGCGGTATCAATATTGTCTTTGATCATCACAGGGATGCCATGTAGCGGACCTCGTGTGTTGCCTGCTTTTCTTTCTTCATCCATCTGGTCTGCTATAGTTAACGCATCCGGATTTATTTCAATAACGGCCTTGAGAGAAGTACCTTGCTGATCTATTGCCTTGATACGGGCAAGATAGGCTGATGTGATAGAATGAGCCGTATAAGTACCTGCCTGCATACCCTCCTGAAGAGTAGCGATTGTGATCTCTTCCAGACCAATATTTATTAGTGTACGATCATCGGAAGCTGTTTTTGGATAACTTATGAGAGGAAGCGTCAGGGCTGTGCTGCCCAATGCACCAAACTGTAAGAACTTTCTGCGTTTCATATGTTTGTTTAACTATTATTATACTTAGGATAGAAAATATAGCACAGAACACTGCAATCCTATATTTCAAAGCTCAGCCTAAGCAGCTTTCTGTATTTGAGGTAGTGGCGAAGACAGGAAGCTACAAACGAATTCAGGTATCACAGCGTTTTTTATACCAACGCATCCACCGCCTCCATAGCTTTGTCGTAATCAGGTTCTTGTCCAATTTCCGGAACCAGTTCTGTATAAGTGATATTGTTGTCCTGGTCTACGACAAACACAGCACGGGCAGACAGTCCTTTCATAGGGCCGTCAGTAATCTCGGTATTGTATTGGGTGCAAAACTCTCCGTAGCGGAAGTCAGATGCGTTGGTGACATTCTCTATACCTTCGCTGGCACAGAAGCGTTTCATGGCAAAAGGCAAGTCTTTGGAGATGATCAGCCCTTGCACTTCTTTTTTCTGCGCCAGTTTTTCGTTAAACTTACGGGTTTCTGTGGCACACACGTTGGTGTCCAGGCTGGGAACGGCAATAAGCACTTTCACTTTATTACTGTAATCCGAAAGCTTGCCCTCGCTCAGGTCATCTTTAACGAATGTAAAATCGGCGGCCTTGCCTTTGGTGGGTACGTCGCCTTTAATGTGTACGAGGTTTCCTTTGAGTGTAACTGATGCCATAGCGGTTTGGTGGTTTACGTGAGATATTTTAACCAAGTGCAATCGCATATTGTTTATAATAGCCATACAGACAAAGAATACCACGGTGAGCATATGAAGACGATCAGGAGAATCAAAAAGACGAAGACAGGCTATGTGCCTATCCTTCCCAGGCGCAGGGAATGGCCGATCGTGTTGCTGAGCAAAAAGCAGGAGCAGTTTATCAGGCAGGTCGTACAGGCCAGTGTCCGCCGCATCAGGGAAAGTGCCGTGTCGATGGAAGCACTAATTGATGAGTTGGAAACAACGCTGTATAAAGAGGGGTTACGCATCCGGCAGATGCCCTGGGCTGTAGACCCGCCGGATGAAGAAAAGTTCTGGAAGGATATCAAAGACAGGCTCGTGGATATGTCGGCCAGCCAATACAGCCAGCAGCAAGAGGCAGAGCAATTACTGCTTGATATTGTGAGCCGCTATGCCCATGAGATTGCCAGCAGGTTCCGGCCTTCGCACTATCAGTTTGCACGCCGGGCGGTCACTTTTGGCTTTTCCCGGTTGCTGAACGCTGCCCGCGTCAAAGGCTTCCGGTCGCTGTTCAGTACCAAGTATAAGCTCAGAGATAAGATCAATATTGTGGGCGAAACCGAGCACCTGCGCAAACTGGCTCGCATAGGCACCGTGGTGATGGTACCTACACATTTCAGCAACCTGGACTCCATCCTGATCGGCTGGGTGATCCATGAGCTAGGGCTGCCGCCATTTATCTATGGAGCAGGACTGAACCTTTTCAACATTGATGTGATTGCCTATTTTATGAATAGTCTGGGAGCTTACAAAGTAGACCGGCGCAAGAAAAACAAGATTTATATCGAAACACTCAAAGCCTATTCCAGCCAGGCACTGCAATGGGGCACGCACAGCCTGTTCTTTCCCGGCGGCACCCGCTCACGCTCCGGCAGCATGGAAGACAAGCTTAAGCTGGGGTTGCTGGGCACAGCCCTGGAAGCACAGCGCATCAGCTACCAACGTAGTGAACAGACTGGTAAACCGGCGCAGAAGATATTTGTGGTGCCTGTAGCACTCAACTACCACTTTGTGCTGGAAGCTCCCAGCCTGATCAACGACTACCTCAGCAGCGAAGGACAGGAACGCTACTACATCGATAGCGACCGTTCCACCACTTCCTACCGCATCCTTACGTTTCTGGTCAAGTTTTTTACCAAAGGCTCTGATATTTCTGTTAGCTTTGGCCGCGGTATGGATTTGCTGGGCAACTACGTAGATGAGGAAGGGCAAAGCCTGGACAGGCACGGGCAGCACATCAGCGTGCGTGAGTATTTTTGCAGCGGCACAAAGATTACCCACGACAAGCAACGGGAAGAAGAGTATACCCGTATGCTGGGCGAAAGGATTTCACAGGCTTTCTATAGGATTAACCGTGTGTTTTCCAGCCACCTGGTAGCCTTTGTAGCCTTTGAGATATTTAAAGGCAGGCACCCGGCCCTGGATATTTACAACTTTCTGCGGTTGCCGGAGGAAGATCAGCAGATTGCCTATGAGGACTTCAGGCAGGTGTGCCGGGCAACTCGGGAAGCTATATTTGTACTGGAAAGCCAGGGCAAAATCCATACAGCCCAACACCTGAAAGGCGATCTGGACGAGGTGATTCAGCATGGGCTGGACAATGTGGGGATGTACCATGCCAAACGGCCCCTGCTCAGAAACAAAGCAGGCAACATCATCACTCTGGACATGAAACTGCTGTTTTATTACCATAACCGCCTGGAAGGCTATCACCTTGACCGGGCCATCAAACAACATTTGGAAAGATAAATTCATGCACAAACAAGTTGGCGTAGTAGGCGCAGGTAGCTTTGGTTCGGTAGTTGCCAATATTCTGGCTGAAAACACATCGGTATTGCTATATGCGCGCCGACCGGAAGTGGTAGCAGAAATGCAGGAGACACGGAGCAGAAACGGATACAGACTACACCAAAACATCATACCTACCAATGATCTGGAGTACCTGGCCGACCGATGCGCCGTTATATTTCCCGTGGTGTCCTCTTCCGGCTTCCGTAATACCATCATGGACCTTTCTCCCTATCTGCATCCCTACCATATACTCATCCACGGCACCAAAGGACTGGACATCAAAACTCAAGATGAAGCTCCCCTCTCCCGGGAGCAGGTGCGTACCATGAGCGAGGTGATCTGTGAAGAAAGTGTGGTAGTGCGGGTAGGCTGCCTGGCAGGCCCTAACTTATCGCATGAGATGGCAGAAGGGCAACCGGCAGCCACCGTAGTAGCCAGTCACTTTGACGAGGTGATCAGGGTAGGGCAAAAGCTGCTTCGCACCAACCGCTTCCAGGTATATGGCAACACACACCTGATAGGCATCGAACTGTGCGGAGTGCTCAAGAACATCATCGCTATCGCCTCTGGAGCTTTAAGCGGCCTGGGTCTGGGAGAGAATGCCCGTGCCCTGCTCATCAGCCGAGGCATGGTAGAGATGATCTACCTGGGCAAAGCACTGGGCGGCAACACCGAGGCTTTCATCGGACTGGCGGGCGTAGGCGATCTGGTGGCTACCTGCTCCAGCAAGTTTAGCCGTAATTATACCGTAGGCTACCGGCTGGCTACAGGAGAAACCCTTAGTGAGATCATACAGCACATGGAAGAAGTGGCCGAAGGTGTCAATACGACCCGCATTGTAAAGCAACTGGCCGATTACTACGACGTAGCCGCGCCCATCACCCGCATGTTGTACAGAGTGCTGTTTGAAGACCTACCCGTAGAGAAGGCCCTGGATAGCCTGATGAAGATATCTTTTAGTGAGGATGTGAGTTTCTTGTGAAAGGGAAGATATGCTTTCATAGTAAGTTTTTATGAGTGTTCAGGTTTTTTTCATGCGCTATAAGCCCAATTTTCCTGCAAAAAAAGCATGAAAAAGTTATGGTTTTTTGTTACCTATCTTTTGTTAAAAATTCATAGATACGGACAAGTCAGTTACGGTCCTGTGATAGGGTTGCATGAGGATACTATTAGCTTTGTTGATAATCCTGATAATTTTGGTGTTGAGACAGGTCACGTATTAATGCCAAAGGTTGGTTGGTTTTACCAGTTATCCTTATCTGATCGCTGGACGATCACTCCACAATTGATGTTGGCAGGAAAAGGAGGGAAGGTAAATTATGGCGATGTGTCGACTGCAAAAAAAGGCTATACTATGTAGAACTTCCTATACACCTAGCTTATAGCCTCAATGAAAAATATCAAGTTTTTGCCGAACCTTATCTAGCATACGGACTATCAGGTAATTCTCTTTAGAGCATGTTTTAAAATATTATGAAGCTAATCTGTTGATTAAAAAAGAAATAGTAGCTATTCTAATCATCGCTTCAGAAGATTCTGCGGTTTTCTCATAATCACGACACAAACGCCTTCTAAAGTTGAACCAACCGTAGGTTCTTTCTACCATCCATCTGTTCTTTTCAGGAACAAACCCTTTGGTTGATTCTGGTCTTTGTACAATTTCTACTTCCCAGTTGGTCTGCTCATTGATATAATCAATGAACGTGTCTTTATAGCCATGGTCAGCAGCAATCTTTTGCATACGTGGCACTTTTCCTTTGAGTTGATCTATCAACTGACAGCCACCTTGGTTATCTGAAACATTGGCCGCTGATACATAGATAGCCCAAGGTAATCCCAGTGTATCTACAGCTAAGTGTCGCTTGCGTCCATTCACCTTCTTTCCCCCATCAATACCTGTATCTAAGTCTATAAAAGCCACCTTTTTACTGCTTTGGCTATCAAAAGCCAACAAACTAGGGCTATCCTCACGCTCCTGTCTACGACGTTCTTTCACAATTAAGACATCTACAATTTCTTCCCACATGCCATTAAACTTCCACTTGCGGAAATAATAATACACACTTTGCCAAGGTGGATATTTACTATCCAGATTCCTCCATTGGCATCCTGTGTAATTGATCCATAGTATAGCATTTATAATGGTGCGCAAACTATGCTGTCTTTCCCTTTGGTCGTCTAGTACTTTCTCTATAATTTCCCATTGGGAGTCAAGGAGTTCATGAAACTTTTCTTGCATAAACTTTAGTTTTGGTCAACTACAAGTTTAGCTTGACTCCCGCTTTTTTACAATTCAAAACATGCTCTTATGTTTATGATTGGAGTAAGTTTGCTATTCTTGATGATAGAGATCCTGTGATAACAAAGGGTAAATCTGAATACAAAACAAAAGTAGGATTTGCCAACAGCATCAACAGTGGCAATGGTTTTGGAGAAAAATCTTTCTTCTATACAACACATATAGGAATAAATTTTGGTGCTGCTTATCTGTTTGCACCTTTTATGCTTTCAACTTACTATTCGGCTGGCTTTGTCCACACACGACCCTATGATAGAGCTTATCCGGAACGTCGCAGTAATTTTAAAGAAAGACACCGATCATTTGGCTTCACGTTGTCTTATGATTTAAAATCTGCTGGCAAAACTAATACGTGGCACACGCTTGAGAAACTAGCAAATAACCAAAAACTTGGTTTTAGAGCTGGCATTAATATATTCAACATCAAAGACCACAAAGCGGGTTATAATGACAGAGGTTTTCTTTCTCCTCTTCCTACTATTGGGTCAGCATACAACAACGAGTTTGCTCCCCACTTTTCCTTTCAAACAGAATTATACTATACCCAAAAGGGCGATACCTATAATTATTATACAGGTTTTAACCGGAAACGAACGGATACACATGTAAAAATGGATTTTGTTGAAATACCGCTTTTGTTAAGACTTCAAACGAATAATGAAGGTACTGATGTATTTGTGAATAGTGGCGTTGGTTTTGATTTTGCCTTAGGCAAAATTCGTATCGACACCAAAAAGCCAGTAAATAGTCCTAATGGATTCAGAAGAAACATAAACCGGGAAATTAACAACCAGACAAATAAGAGCTTTCAAATAGGAGCGGGTATCTCTATCCCAGCCAAAGAGTCTGATTTTGTAGCAGAGATAAGATACATCAAAGGAATAGAAGATGTGTTTTCAGAAACGTCAAAAACGCAGGTAATCAGTACTACAGCAGGATTTATGTTTCCATTGAAAAAGCGATGAGACGCGGTTTTTCTTCATTGATTTCGCATTGGTGCAAGTTATGCTATCATTAAACTTGCGCCTTTTTTCCCATTCTCTGATGCAAGATCACGTCCAGAGAGATAATATTATAGCTTATTAAAGAAGCCTTTGGCAGATTGTTTATAACTTACCTTCCTACATCAGCTTCACTTGTTTGACGCTATTTTGCAACTCTTCCAGAGCCTGATCTTCCATATCCTCTACCTTAATATAGTCTGGCGTTTTGCTAAACTTCAGAAAAGTATCAAACTTGTTATCAGCAATTCTAATTGTAAGCTATCTCATAATCATTTTGTATTTTGATAAATAAACGCTTTTCCCGATACTAAGGTTCGAGGGCTGCAATAGTTGCATATTAAGCGTTTCTGGTAAGCACAAAATGCATACTTTCACAAAAAGCAGCGTCACATACAAGTCAACTTTATGTGGTAAGTCTGGAAAAGGCACAAATACTTCGCTAAACTGCGCAAAATGCACTAAGTTGCCGGTTCATTTTTTTCTATCTACATTAAATTGAAAAACCGATGAGCGAACAAAAAATCACTATCCAGGACGGAAAGCTGCAAGTGCCTGACCAACCTATCATTCCTTTTATCGAAGGCGACGGCACAGGCGTGGATATCTGGCCTGCTTCCAAAAAAGTACTGGATGCTGCCGTAGAAAAAGCTTACAGCGGCAAAAAGAAAATCAGTTGGAAAGAAGTATATGCCGGTGAGAAATCATACAACATGAATGGCGAATGGCTACCGCAGTCTACCCTGGCCGACTTTCGTGAGTACCTGGTGGGCATCAAAGGCCCGTTGACTACGCCTGTGGGCGGCGGCATCCGCTCATTGAACGTGGCACTTCGTCAGGAACTTGATCTGTATGCTTGCGTACGCCCTGTCCGCTGGTTCAAAGGTACGCCATCGCCTGTGAAGGATCCGGGAGCTACAGATATGATCATCTTCCGTGAAAATACCGAAGATATTTATGCAGGCATAGAATTTCAGGAAGGCACTGAGGAGAATAAGAAATTCTCCGAACTGCTGAAGACTAATTTTCCCGACAAATTCAAAAAAGTACGCTTCCCCGACACGACTGGTTATGGCATCAAGCCTGTCTCTAAAGAAGGTACCGAGCGGCTTGTGAGGTCGGCCATCGAATATGCATTTAGCCTGAAGCGCGAGTCTGTCACGCTGGTGCATAAAGGCAATATCATGAAGTTTACTGAGGGTGCTTTCCGCGACTGGGGTTATGCACTGGCAAAAAATGAGTTTGGTGCTAAAGACTACGAAGGTGGTCCGTGGCAGGTGATTGAAAAGGACGGTCATCAGATTATCATCAAAGATGTGATTGCCGATGCTTTTCTACAGCAAATTCTACTTCGCCCGGCTGAATATGATGTGGTGGCAACGCTCAACCTGAATGGCGATTATATCTCTGATGCGCTGGCAGCGATTGTAGGTGGTATCGGGATCGCTCCTGGTGCCAACATCAACTACATTACCGGTCATGCTATTTTTGAAGCCACCCATGGCACGGCACCCAAATATGCCGGTCAGGATAAGGTAAACCCCGGTTCGGTGATGCTTTCCGGTGCCATGATGCTCGACTACCTGGGCTGGCACGAAGCCGCTGACCTGATAAGCAAAGGCATTGAAGGCTCTATTGGCGACAAGAAAGTGACCTACGATTTTGAACGCCTGATGGACGGTGCCACGCTGCTCAAATGCTCAGCGTTTGGTGATAGCGTGATCGAACATATGTAATAAAACTGGCAAAGTGCGGTAATATATCTTGTCAGCAACAGAAAAAGCGGTTCGATCTACCGCTTTTTCTATTCACAACAAAACATTAACAAGATCATATATTTCACTTAGACCACATCATTTTGACGGTATCCACCATTTCATCCACATATTCTTTATCTATTCCCAGCCTGTCGGCCAGTGTCAGGCAAAGCTGATATTCCTGCTCGGCAATGTCGCCATCTATGATAGACATAAATACCGCTTCATTGAGCTGGTCTTCTGCATCTTCCGAATTCAAAGGCACACTGTACTGTAGTATGTCTGCTTCCGCCATGATCGCTTTGACTTCGTCTTCTTTCAAACCAAGTTCCTGCGCTCTTTCTGAAAGAAACTCTCTCTCTCTGTTGTTGAGGTATCCATCGGCTGCGGCAATGGCGACCAGATTCTTATAATGCTCGATTTTAATTTTCATGCTATCTGTTGGCGGCTTCAAATATGTAAACGATAGCCGAATGTAACACAGTATTTTCAGATCAACAATCAGGGCTATAATAGCTTATGTAATGTCAAATGGTCTCCCCCTAATTTTGAATGTATTCGGTTGATACGGCCCTGAAAATTACGCTTGGAGATCGCTCAACAGCCTATATAACGTACATATTTTTATATAAATATCAACTTTTTTAGGCTTTTTAAGGCTAGTTTTGCAGCTCAATTGTTTCTGACTCAAGCAAAATATGACATGCATTTGAAAGATACGTTAATTCAATTTATAACAACACGCGCATCACGCTTTTTTACAATGCCCCTGGTGCTGGCTTGTACCAGTCTGCTGTCTTGTTCTCCGGATACAGAAGCCCTGATGCAGGAAGGTCGCCACGCTCTGGAAAGCAGCGATTACGAACGTGCCATATCGCTTTTTTCGCGTGCAGCAGACAAGGACTCAATGGCTGCTGAAGCCTACAATGGCCGTGCTGTGGGTTATTTTGAACAGCAAAAATATGGTCTGGCTATCGGAGACCTCACAAAGTCTATCGCGATCGACAGCACCTCATACAAACCCTACTACAACCGGGGCAATGCTCGTCAGGAGATTAAAAATTACGAAGAAGCTGTGCAGGATTATACGAAAGCCATCAGCCTGAAGCCTAATGTCAAAGATATCTATGTCAACAGGGGAGTCTTGTTTTATCGTTTGGCAAACTACGATCTGGCACTGCACGACTTTGAATTTGCCGTTAAGCTGGACAGTAGTGATGTGCTGGCACAATTTAACATGGCTAAAACTGCCCTGCTGTTAGAAAAAGAAGAAGAAGCCCGAAAAGCACTTACCAAAGTATTGACTATGCAACCTGACTATGCAGAAGCTTACTACTGGCTGGGTATGATCGCCTCGCAACAGCAACATTCCGAAGAAGCCTGCCTGCTGTTCCGAAAGGCCCTGGATACAGGCTTTGAGCAGGCAAAAGCCGCTCTGGAAGAGAACTGTTAAAAAGTTTGAACTTTAAAATAAAATACATGGCTGAAATAGCGAAAGATGTCAGCAGAGCCTGTCAGTTACTACAAAACGGAGAAGTTATAGCCATACCCACAGAAACGGTCTATGGCCTGGCGGGCAATGCATTTGATGCAGAGGTGGTGTCCAGAATATTTGCCATTAAAAACCGCCCGTCTTTTAATCCGCTGATCACGCATACCGACAGCATTGATAAGCTACAGCACTATGTACAGGAAATTCCGCGCAATGCCCGCCTACTGGCCGAAGCGTTTTGGCCTGGTCCTTTGACGTTGCTACTGCCCAAAACCAAAGCCGTACCCGACATTGTAACGGCTGGTTCGGGTAGTGTGGCCATTCGGATACCACGCCACCCGCTCACCCTGGAGCTACTGGCGATGCTAGACTTTCCACTGGCAGCTCCAAGTGCCAATCCTTTTGGCTATATCAGCCCTACCACGCCAGCCCATGTGGAAGAACAGTTGGGCGATAAAATTCCCTATATTCTGGACGGGGGCCGGTGTGAGGTAGGTATTGAGTCTACGATTGTAGGCTTTGAGGGAACGCAGGTTATTGTATATCGGCTGGGCGGCAAGAGCCTTGAGGAATTGCAGGAAGTGATACCCAAAGCACATCTTATGGTAAAAAATAATGCAAAAGAACAAAACCCGAATGCGCCGGGCATGCTTACCAGCCATTATGCTCCCGGCAAAAAGGTAATTATTGGTAACCTGGATGAACTGATATCAAAATACGATGCAAGTAAAATAGCCCTACTTACCTTTAAGGATTTTTATCCGCAACTGCCAGAACAGAGGCAGTTTATCTTGTCTTCTACCGGCGATCTGACAGAAGCTGCTCAGAAGCTTTTTTATGCCCTTCGGGAAATGGACAAATTGCCGATAGACTACATTCTGGCAGAACTTGTCCCTGATTATGGCCTGGGAAATGCCATCAACGACAGACTGATCAGGGCTGCGGCAGAGCATAAATAATGTGGCAAAAGAATTAAGAAAACCACATAAAAATATGGAGCTATTGACATGCAACAGCTCCAGAATATTTCAAAGATCAGTAGAGACTATTGCAATTGCATTTGCTCTTGTGAGTAGGTTTTTTTCAGTTCGTTTTTGATGTGTGACCATGTATCATTAAAAGATACAGCGTACGATACGGTGTGGTGTACTCCTCTAGGCTTGATACTACTTGTAGACCCAATTGGAGTACTATAATTTTTGCTTTTGTACATTGAGTTCATAAAAAAATTCATTTTTGATTTATATATTACACAAATATACAACTTATTATTAATATAGTAATATTTATTTAAATTATTTTTTCAATCTCTCAGAAAACCGGAAATAATAGCTAAACCCGGTATTATGGCAGGTTTTAGGCAAGAACACTTAACCAGAGACACCTGAATTGCCTTTTTCATACCAGGCGAAACTTCCGTTATTTTGTTGAATTTCTTGGTATTAAGTACAATTCCTCTTGTCTTCCATCAATGTAATGAACTTTGCTATTTTGAAACACAGTCGTTTCTTCCAGCATCATTCTGATCACTTTATGGTTCCATTCCGGAATTTCCACTTTAGTGTTAAGCTCTATGGCATAACAGGTATTCTCGTGTAAAGGAAATTCCCCTGCCGGTACCGAAACCTGATTATCCCACATGCCTATGGAAGGACCTGCTGCATGACCATGATAGCCTATAGGGTGACTATAGATGCTAGGTTCTAATTCTTCTGCGACGGCTTGCTTGCGGGTAGCTGCCAGTATTTCATTACCGCTTTTTCCTGCTTCAAACTGGCTGGTAAGAATATCTTGCAGGCGATTTCCCTGTTTCAGAGCATTGATTAATCCCAAAGGAGCAGAGCTTTCGCCAGGTTTCAGCACATAAGCATTTTGCTGCATATCGGTGTTTAGTCTAAGGTAAGTGATTCCAAAGTCTACGTGCACCAAATCTCCGGGCATGATAGTTTCATCCAAAACTTTCGTTTGTTCACTAAAAGAACGAGATACTGCATCGAACTCAGTATCTGGACGGGTGATGTCTACGGTAGGATGAAACCAGGTATCAAGTTTAAGGCCCGCAATGCGTTCTCTGTACCACCACTGCACATCAGTAGTGGTGGTAACACCAGGCTGGATCGCCTGCTCAGACAATCCTTCGGCAATGATCTGATGGGCAATGCGACAAATCTGCTCATAAGTTGCCAGTTCTTTGTCAGTACGGGTTTCAAGCCAGCGTACTGCCAAAGATGCTGCACTCACGAGGCGTTTCCGGTACTTTTCAGATAATTGTTCTTTCAACAACTGATAATCGGTAGATGCCAGCCCATCTGCATGTCCGTATTTATCAGAAATGTTAATGCCTATCTTTTTAGGGTCTTTCTGACTGATGATTTCTGCCAGACGCTTCCATTGATCAGGCTCTTCTTCCGGATTCCAGCCACTTTTAAAAATATCTCCTACGTCATATCTAGCCACTGCCGTGCCCTCTACAGCACCACTTTTATGTTCTATCACGAGGATTGTTCTCCGGCGGGCAGCAAGCCAGGTAGCCGGAAGCATTGTTTTGATCACCGGGTCTTCATTATATTCTCTGGCAATGATCAGCCACATATCTATGCCTTCTTCCTGCATGATGGTGGGAAGCAAAGTATGGAAACGCTCGGAAAAGATATTGTCTATGACCACACTGCGTTCTCTCAATGACAAAACAAGGGGCATGTCATCGATGTGCTGGGCACTGGCAAACTGAGAAAAGCAAAGAAATAAAGCAAATACGATACACTTATACATAAACAGGCTGGTTGGGTTGGTGAAAGCAAGTAGTAAATCCAAGTTACTGTATAAAGCTAACCAAAGTATGAGAGCAAGCAAATCTTAATTGATAGTGGAACACTTTGTACTTTGTAAAAACTTTGGTCTGATTGTCAACTTTTTAACCAGGCGATGCGTTATTCTGGCAAATCGTAGAATTTATAGTCATGTCATCAAATTGCTGGCTTTAATTCGCGCTTGTTGTGATTTATTAAATATATTTGTGCGTCTTTACTTTTAAGAACAAAACATGCTAGTTCAATGATTGAGGTTATCATTACATCCATTGTCGCCTTTACGCTCATCATTTTATTGTTGGTAGCACTTCTGCTCTTTGCCCAGTCTAAGCTGGTACAGCAGGGAGATGTGAAAATCATTATCAATGGTGATGAGAAGAACCCCCTGATTACAAAGGCGGGTAGCACGCTATTGTCTACCCTGTCAGGCGAGAAAATCTTTCTACCCTCTGCCTGTGGCGGCGGTGGAACCTGTGCTATGTGCAAATGTGCCGTAGATGAAGGCGGCGGAGACGTACTGCCTACCGAAGTGGGCCATCTGAGCCGCAAAGAACAGCAGGAGCATGTGCGCCTGTCGTGCCAGGTAAAGGTAAAACAGGACATGCACATTCGTATTCCTGAAGAAATCTTCGGTATCAAAAAATGGGAGTGTGAAGTTGTTTCCAACTACAACGTTTCTACTTTTATCAAAGAGTTTGTCGTAAGACTGCCAGAGGGAGAAACTCTGGATTTTCAGTCAGGTGGCTACATACAGATAGATGTACCCGCTATTGAAGTAGTCTTTAAAAATATGGACATCACGCCCAAGCCTGAGTTGAACCATCCCGAAGATATATACCAGTCAGATTGGGACAAGTTTAAAATGTGGGATCTGAAGATGAAAAATCCAGAACCGCTTTTCCGTGCCTATTCTATGGCCAACCACCCTGCCGAAGGAAACATCGTGATGCTGACCATCCGTATTGCTACGCCACCCTGGGACAGAGCCGCAGGCAAATGGATGGATGTGAACCCAGGTATTTGCTCTTCTTATGTATTCTCCAGAAAAGAAGGCGACAAAGTAACCATTTCCGGCCCGTATGGCGAGTTCTTTATCAACCCAACCAACCGCGAGATGATCTACATTGGTGGTGGTGCGGGTATGGCTCCGCTGCGCTCACACATTTTCCATCTCTTTCATACAGAGAAAACCGACCGTAAGGTGACTTACTGGTATGGCGGACGATCTAAGCGCGAGTTGTTTTATACCAACCATTTTAGAAAGATAGAAGAAGATTTTCCGAACTTTAAATACAATATTGCACTTTCTGAGCCGCTTCCGGAAGATAACTGGGACGGGTATAGCGGCTTTATTCACCAAGCATTGTATGACAATTATCTGAAAGACCATCCTGATCCGGAAGAAGTAGAATACTACCTGTGTGGCCCGCCAATGATGAACGCGGCCGTATTGAAAATGCTGGATGACTTAGGTGTTCCACCAGAGAATGTCCGGTTTGATGATTTTGGAGGGTAAATATGAAATTGATTGGAATAAAGAGATTTATAGAAATTGGTTTTTTACATTAATTCATCGTTTCTTTAAATTTCAACAAGTTTCTATCAGTTACTACAAATATCTATACTACTTTAAGGGAGCGTCTGTTGCTCCTTTTTTTATGGCTAAACCTTTCATTTAAATGAACCTAAGCATCTTCTTTAGAGCACTTGCTCCGGATATTTACCAGCATATTGCAGACCCAAACAGCTTTTTCCATTCTATACAAACACACGCGCAGGAGTTTCCCAATTACGAAGAAGCAGATATTGCCATTGTTGGACTCACAGAAAACCGTGGTACCCAATCAAATCCGGGTGTGGCCGAAGCAGCCGATGTGATTCGCAAAGCCTTGTACAAACTCAAGCGGGGCAGCGGAGATTATAATGTGGTAGACCTGGGCAACCTGAGCAACGGACATAGCCTGGAAGAAACTTACCTGAGAATCAAAGAAGTATGTGAGACGTTGCTCAGCTTCAATACCCTTCCGGTACTGATCGGTGGCTCCCATGATCTGGATTATGGGCAATATCAGGCGTACGAAAGTCTGGATAAGTTGGTCAATGTATTGTGTATAGATGCCAGAATTGATATAGAACCTAACTTCGACGAACAATCTACCGATAAGCTCAACCTTCATCATCTGCACAAAATACTGATGCATGAGCCTAACTTTCTGCTCAACTACAGCCACCTAGCCTACCAGAGCTACTTGGTAGACCCTACAGCACCGGTGTTACTGGAAAAGTTTTATTTTGATACCTACCGCCTGGGACTGGTCAACCAGAATATCAGTGCAATGGAGCCAGTTATCCGACATGCTGATATGCTCAGCTTCGATATAGGAGCTATTAGTTCATCTGAAGCACCCGGCAGCACACTAAATCAGCCTTTTGGACTGACCGGGCAGGAAGCCTGCCAGTTTTGCTGGTATGCCGGGCATAGTGAAAAGCTCACCGCTGCCGGTTTTTATGAATATGATCCTTCTGTTGATGATGACAAGTTTCGTACAGCCTCTGTGATCGCAATTATGGTGTGGTATCTGATAGAAGGCTACTACCACCGCACTTATGAAGATGACTTTGCCAGCAACGACTTTATCAAGTACATCGTGCCAATGGCTTCCCGCCCGGCTGAGTTGACCTTTTATAAAGCAAAGAAAAGTGAAAAATGGTGGATGGAAGTGCCTAATCCACAAATAGATGGTATGAAAGACATGAAAAGCATCGTGCCCTGCGACCCCTCCGACTATCATACCGCCAGCCAGGGAGAGTTACCTGACCGATGGATTCAGCACCACGCGAAGTTTTTGTAAATACGTAGTATTTTTATGAGCAAGCTTTCAACTTTCATATTTATATTATCTGCTCTGGTATGTTTGTTTACTCTGCTCGGCTATCTGGGCGATAGGTTTTGGCTTTTTGATCTGTGCGCACACTTTAAGCTTCAATATGCTGTAATACTGCTAGTCTTTTTAATGTTTTTTCTTGCTTACCGTCGTTTTTATATAGCCATTTCCCTTTTTCTGTTTCTCGCTGTTAATCTTTACGAAGTAGGTGCTTTATATTTTTCCAGAGGCTCAGCTATCTCAGGCCCTGTTCTAAAGATCAGCAGCATCAATCTTTGGTCGAGCAATACGGAGACACAAAAAGTAATAGATTACATACACAGAGTTGATCCGGATATGCTCATTTTGCAAGAATT
This sequence comes from Cyclobacteriaceae bacterium, assembly GCA_958296015.1. Classification (GTDB taxonomy): domain Bacteria; phylum Bacteroidota; class Bacteroidia; order Cytophagales; family Cyclobacteriaceae; genus JAJNNC01. The sequence continues at coordinate 233,261 of CATQIH010000013.1, read as the reverse complement.
CAACGAGCGATGGTACGATGATCTGCACACTGTGCTTGAAGCATACCCTTATCAAAAGGCTGTGGTTCGTACAGATAACTTTGGTATCGCTATATATAGTAAAGTTGCATTGCAAAGCACCACTAAACTCAACTTGAGCCAAGCAGAAATCCCCTCTTTGCTTGCTACCATCATCTTCCAGGATCAATTACTCCATGTACTGGCTACGCATCCTTTGCCTCCAGTTGGGCTGCAATACTTTACTGATAGAAACAGGCAACTTGCCGCCATTGCATCTGTGCAGCGAGCATCAGGAGATCGTTTTATGGTTATCGGCGACCTGAACACTTCTTCCTATGCACCCAACTTCAAAAAACTACTTGCTGATACGCAATTAGAAGATTCGCGACAGGGTTTTGGTGTCTTACCAACATGGCCTGCCTATTTCTTCCCAATGATGGTGACCATAGACCACTGTTTGGTGAGTAAGCAAATTAAGGTCGTAAAGCGTGCAGTAGGCCATCACATCGGTTCAGACCATTTACCAATCTATGTAGAAATAAGCCTTTGACGAACTATTAATTTCCAGTCAGTATTTCGCATACCCTGGCGGTAAACACCTGCTGTGCTTCGTTGATTTTGCGTAAGGTAGTTTCTGCGTCCATCCACGCCACCTGATCAACTTCCGGAATATTGGCTTTTCTTTTCTCCATAAAAGCTAAACCATCATTTCCGGCGTTTGTCTGTTGAATGTGTATAGTTTTATCGCATCAATTTTGCATGATAAGCTAGTGTTATTTTATACTTGAATATCAAATGAATACCGGATTACTGCCAGTATACACCACCATGCAATTGGCCTTGCGCAACGGACAGGACCGGAAAGAGGTATGGATTGCTTACCAGGGAGTAATCTACGATGTAGGCCATTCGCGGCTGTGGCGCACTGGCAAACACTATGAACACTGGGCGGGGCAGGACCTGACACTGGAACTGGCCGATGCCCCTCATACGCACAAAGTTTTTGAACGATTTACTGCTATAGGCCGGTTAAAGAGTTAACCTATGATCCGAAGAATCAAAAAGTATTTTCCCTGGCTGCTCATTCTGGTGCTGATCTGGTACATTTGGGATCACCGTGAGCTTTGGCTCAAGCAGAAAATAGCGGCAGAACGTCCGTTGGCACAGAGCAATACCATGATCTTGGGCAAAATAGAAGCTATGGGTAAACTGGAACTGGTGAAGTACCATTTTCAGGAAGTGACCGAGCTGAATGAACTGGGCAAAGAGTATTTTAAGATATTCAAAGTAGAACCTGATGCCAAAGCGGTACTCATCTCCCAGGGCGAAGCCGTAGGCTGCCTGGATCTGACCAAAATGAAAGTGCAGGACCTGTCGGTGATGCAGGATACCATCTATATCAAGTTGCCTGAGCCAGAACTCTGTTACTATAAACTGAATCTGGATAAAACACGCATCTACTCCGTACAAACCGGTGTGTTTACTGACCGCGACAAGTTTATAGAGCGGGCCTACCGCAAGGCAGAGCAGCACATCAAAGAAGCTGCCCTTAGCTCCGGCATCATGGAGCAAACCAGCGATAATGCCCGTCTACTGCTCAAGCCAATGCTGGAAGACATCACCGGCAAAGTTATCATATTCCAGGAAACACCTCCACCAGTGCATCTGGAAAAAGCCCGGTAAGACCAGCATCTGCTATCTTAAAAAAATTACTCCTTCCATACAACCATTCGGTAGTGTGTAGTCCCTTATATACAAGAGTTACTTTACTTGATACCCTTGTCTGAAAACTCAACCTGTACGGAACAGCAACTGATCGCCGGATGTATCCGTCAGCAAAGGATATGTCAGTGGCAGCTTTATGAATTATACAAAAGCCCTTTGTATACTACTGCCTACCGTATTCTAAACGACGAGGCACATGCGCACGATGCGTTGCAGGAAGGTATGATCGAGGTGTTTAGAGATATTCGGAAGTTCAGACAAGAATCTTCGCTGCTGCACTGGATGAAAACCATCGTCATCCACAAATCGCTGCGCAAGCTAAAGCAGGAACGTCGTTTTGAATCGCTCGATACCATGCAGTATGAAGAGGTCACCGAATGGCAGGACAACCTTACCGGGGAATTTCTCGATCAGGCTATTCGCTCCCTGCCTGCGGGCTACCGGGCTGTTTTCAACCTGATAGCAGTAGAAGGTTATACGCATCGGGAAACAGCGCAAATGCTGCATATCTCGGAGGGCACCTCAAAATCGCAGCTATACCACGCAAAAAAATTATTGCAGCAAAAACTAAAAGAGCTTTTATGAAAGAAGATCATATAAATCACTTGAAAAAAGCCATGCAACAGTTGCCAACATACAAACCCAAAGAAGAAACCTGGCAGCAAATAGCAGATTTTCTGGATATCGAAGATAGCTTGCAAGAAGTTATTCCCGAATTGCCCGAGCAGGTGCCCACAGATAATCTGTGGCAACATATAGAGACACAGATGGACGTACGGATACATCTCTGCCCTCAAACGTGGTGGACATTGTGGAAGCCCTACCTTTCTGCGGCTGCTTGCCTGGCGTGTGTATGGATCGTTTGGAAGTCTTATACAAAGTTGCCACCGGAAGAAAATATAAGCTATGCCGAAGAATTCGGCAGTATGCCTGTGCAGGAGAAAGTGCCGGATGATCGGTTGCTGGACAATGAGTTGATGGGTTATATAGAAAAGACTTGCCTATCGCAGCAGCCGGTCTGCTACAGCCAGGAATTTATAGCACTCAAAGCAGACCTCGAAGAACTTAATAAAGCAGAAAGGGAGCTGACAGCCACAATGGAGCAGTATGGTGCTACGCCAGATATGGTGAAGTACCAGATACGCATAGAAAACCTAAAAGCTGAAACTGCCAAAGTCTTGGTACAAATGACCTTATGATGATGATCATACGACAGTATAACAAGCAGCCGATGTACTTCCGGTTGGTGAAAATACCAACCGGGGCGCAGCAGAAGAGCTATGGGTTGGTGAGAACACCAGCTGGCAGACAGTTAATCCGAAGGTGCTTACTGCTATTAACCTTTAGCTTAATTGCCGCCATGCCTTTGTTTGCCCAGAAAAAAATACAGGTAGTAACCAAAACTATTATCCGAACGTTTGCGCTTGGCAAAAAGGATATTTTATCCATACAGGCAGAAAAAGCCTCTGTGAGCATACAGGGCTGGGCTAAAGATGAGGTAAAACTGGTACTCAAACTGGTAGCCAAGCATCCCGAACGTGCTACTGCCGAGCGCGATCTGCTCGTGGCCCGTTGTGATATACAGACAGAAACTTCTATAAAAAAGATCAGCAACTATTTTTTCCAGGAAGAAGGCCGCCCCGGACTGGAAAGTAATCTTCAGGCAGTGTATGAACTTTGGGTGCCTCAACAGCGCAATTTAAAAGTTAGCGATAACTACGGCAATCTCCGTGTAAGCCAATGGCAGGGTAATCTTTCCATCACGCATGAATTTGGTGAGGTTCGCCTACAGCAGGTACAGGGGAGTACACAGCTACATATTGCCTATGGTGATGTGATAGCAGATACACTGGAAGGAGACTTTTCATGCGATGCGCAAAAATCCAATATTCAGCTAAAGCAGATCGGCGGCCGCTACCATATCAAAAGCAATTATGGCAAAATAACCGTGCAGGCAGCGGCATCTATCAACCAGTTTACAGTTGATGCTTCCCGGACGGAGATTGAGTTTGCTACAGCTGATGCGCCTGCATATCGCTATCAGCTAACCACTTCCTGCGATGCCATCGTCACTATTCTGCCTGGCACACGGGAAGAAGACGACAATCCGTTATCGTGCAAAAAGTCTTTTACCACAATAGATAATACACAAAAACCGCTGATCAAGATTTCTACAACATACAGCCCAATCACCATCAAATCTTACCAACCATGACATCAGTCCGATCTTTCATCATCATTGCGATATGCTTACTGGTAAACATACATATATTTGCACAGGATGAAGCCGTCATAGAATACAGCGAAGAACCTGCTGACTCTTCGGATTTTTCCTTCAAAGAAAAGTATAAATACCTTACCAGAGCCAATATAGAAGAGAAATCTATGTTTAAGGTAGGATTATCGCAGTTTGGGTATGCTTCATCTCGTGGACCAATAATAGGTTTCAAAGTTGCCTACGAGCAGAAGGTTAGTGTTCCCTTTTCTTTGCAGGGAGAATTCCAACAAACAATGAATGGTTGGAGTAGTAATTCGTTAGGGCTGAATTTTAACGTCCGATATTATTATGCTCAGAAGAGCAGGATTAGAAAAGGAAAAAGTGCAAACAATCTGTCTGCTAACTATTTTGCTTTGCAAAACGCAAGTATATGGTTTAGCAAGTATCAAACAGTTTTTACAAGCCAAGGTATAGAATACCAGCAGGTTGATCCTGTTTACGCCAATATTCCTTCATTACTTTATGGCTATCAACGGCGATTGGGTAGGTTTGGCTACATTGATATAAATATCGGGCCGAGCTATAACCGCCTTAGAGATTGGAGACCTCTCTACCTGGACTTCAATTTCTCCATCGGCATTGCATTCTGACATCAACTTCACACTTTTACCCTTATGCAGTATTGCTTCGGTCTCCGATCTTCAACCCGGCCTTCCATCTATTTTTTATAGTCATACACCACCTGCCCTTCAGGACTCCATTCTTTGGTTACGTACGGCCTGGCCTTTTTGTCAAAGGGATCATCGGGATATTTGATCTGTTTTTTGGGGCGGCGGTCGTAGTCATAGTATTCTGTCCACAGACCTACTTTTTTGCCCAACTGATATTCTCCTTCTACGGCTACCCGTCCACTTTGATGAAAGTAAAAGTAATATCCTTCTTTCTCTCCATACTCTATCGGAATCACTTCTTTGAGTTTGTCCCGTTTGTCCGGATTATAGTAAGCCACCTCCGATTCCCTGGGCCATCCTTTGGTATATTTTTCCTTGTCCATCAGGATAAAGTTTTTATTGTACTTGGTCCAGCGACCCTGTTTGGTACCTTTATAGAACATCCCTTTTTCCAGCACTTCACCATCTGCCGTAATCTTTTTGTACGGGCCATGCAGGATCAGGGCTTTCTTCTTATCGATGTTATGCGTGGTACGGATTTGCTTGCGTTTGGTATCGTACCAATATACATCCCGCACATAGGGGTCTGGATCCTCATAGCTTTTCAGATAGCGAAACTGCTCGATGATCGTCTGACCGGCGTAGCCTGATTTGGTGAAGCCCTTTTTAGTTTTAAGATCAAAAAAGACATTACGCTTAGGCTTTTTCTCTTCTATCTTCAGAGTATCTTCCTCTTCTTCCTCCTCCTCATTCAGGTTGATCGTCAGCGGAATTTTAGTAGCAGGGTCAATGATAAAGCCATTTCGCGCATCAGCCGTATCAGCAGCCACCGTATCTTTGACTACTGTCTGGGCCACACCCCACAGGCTATATACTAAAAACAAAAACGTCAGATAATATCTAATCATGAAACAACAGTGATCTTTTATGTTGAGCAAACGATGAATGATAAGCAGCTATTGCGTTGATACTGGGGATTGGGTTCCGGGTATTTGGTGTTGGACATTAGATACGGAATATTGTTAACAGTATCTCATTAAAACCCCAACACCTAAATCACCTCCAACTCCTTGCCAATCTCAGTAAATGCCTGGATGGCTTGATCCAGATGTTTGCGCTCGTGTACGGCAGATATTTGCACCCGGATGCGGGCTTGGCCTTGCGGCACCACAGGGTAGTAGAAGCCTATCACATAAATACCTTTCTCCAGCAACTTCTCAGCAAACTTCTGCGCCAGTGGAGCATCATACAGCATGATCGGCACGATTGGGTGTTCCCCAGGTTTGATATCAAAACCGGCATCGGTCATTTGCTGACGGAAGTACAGGGTGCTTTCTTCCAGCTTATCGCGCAGCTCGGTGGTTTCAGAGAGCATATCCAGCACGGCAATGGAAGCTCCCACGATAGAAGGTGCCAGGGTGTTGGAGAATAAATACGGACGAGAACGCTGGCGCAGTAGTTCTACAATCTCTTTGCGGGCACTGGTGAATCCACCGGAAGCCCCACCCAGAGCTTTGCCCAATGTGCTGGTGATGATGTCTACCCTACCCATCACATTTCTGTATTCATGCACGCCACGACCGGTCTTGCCAATAAAGCCAGTGGCATGACATTCATCGGTCATCACCAGGGCTTTGTATTTGTCTGCCAGATCGCAGATTTTATCCAATTGGGCAATGGTACCATCCATAGAGAATGCGCCGTCGGTCACAATGATACGGTGGCGGGCACCGGAAGCTTCTTTGAGCTTTTCTTCCAGGTCGGCCATATCATTATGCTTGTAGCGGAAACGCTGTGCTTTGCACAAACGTACGCCATCGATGATAGACGCATGGTTAAGCGCATCGGAGATGATGGCATCTTCTGCTCCGAAGAGCGGTTCAAATACGCCGCCATTGGCATCAAAGGCAGCAGCATACAAAATAGTATCTTCCATACCCAGGAACTCGGAGAGTTTCTTTTCCAACGTCTTGTGAATATCCTGCGTACCACAGATAAAGCGCACCGAAGACATGCCGTAACCATGCGTATCGATGGTTTCTTTGGCTGCTTCCACTACTTTGGGGTGCGAAGACAGGCCCAGGTAATTGTTTGCGCAGAAATTAATCACTTCCTTTCCGGTTGTAGTCCGGATCACCGCTTCCTGCGGGGTGGTAATGATGCGTTCCTTTTTATACAGACCGGCTTCTTTGATATTGGCTAGTTCTTCCTGAAGGGTGGGTTTGAGCGTTTCGTACATGTTGGTTTTTGCTTTTGAGTGTTTGAATGCTACTAACGCAACGTTGAGCATTCGCAAATAATTTCTTTAGCTTTGGCATTCGAATAGATGTAAATATCATAATTTCGCAGAGTTTTTTATGAAGAATGTTGAATGTTGAATGTTGAATGTTGAATGTTGAATGTTGAATGTTGAATAATACTTTATCACTTAACCTTCATCATCCTACCTACATATTGTTATTAGAATCATGACAGACCCTCGTATGCTGGTTATCGGTGCCAACGGGCAGTTGGGTACAGAATTAACTACTGCTCTATCTGACCTATACGGAGCAGACCGTATCATTGCCTCGGATGTCAGTGAGCCTGCACAGCCGGTAGCGCATTTTGAAAAGTTGGATGTACTGGACAAAGATCGTCTGCATCAGATCATCCGGGAACATCAGGTAGAAGAGGTGTATCTGCTGGCTGCTTTGCTGTCTGCCAAAGGAGAACTCAACCCCATGCTGGCCTGGCAGATCAATATGAACGGACTCTTGCATGTGCTGGAACTGGGCAAGGCGGGTGTGCTTAAAAAGATATTCTGGCCCAGTTCTATTGCTGTGTTTGGCAGCACTACGCCCAAAAACAATACGCCACAGGAAACCATCACCTCGCCTGATACCATGTATGGACTCACCAAGCTGGCCGGTGAGCGGTTGTGCGCATACTATGCCCGTAAGTTTGACGTGGACGTGCGCAGCCTGCGCTATCCGGGGTTGGTAAGCTATAAAGCCCCACCTGGTGGCGGCACCACCGACTTTGCCGTAGATATCTATTACCATGCTGCAGCAGGTAAAGACTACGAATGCTTTTTGCAACAGGATACCACATTGCCACTCATGTACATGCCTGATGCCGTGAAAGCTACCCTAGACCTGATGCAGGCACCGGCTCAACAGATCAAAGTGCGGTCTGGCTACAACCTGGCAGGGTTCAGTGCTTCTCCGGCAGAGATCACCACGGCCATCCGGCAGGTGATACCGGATTTTACTACTACGTATGCTCCCGATTTCCGCCAGCAGATTGCCGACTCCTGGCCCAATACCATCAATGACCAGCAAGCCAAAGACGACTGGCACTGGCAACATCAGTATGATCTGAAAGCCACCACCCGCGATATGCTGGAAAACCTGGCGAAGAAAAGGCCAGGTGACCAGTGAACCAGACAACAAAGATTTGAAACCACCCTATATTATGACTGATGTGATGGGTCTTGTGACACGCAGAGGCGGGGTGTTTGTATATACCCGAACCATATGACATCTGATCAAGAGTATTTTTATCCGTTCTGTGAGACACAGAACGGGGGGATTGGGTACAGTACTTTATCCGTTCTGTGAGACACAGAACGGGGGGCGAGGGGGGGATTGGTAAACTATAGAATGGGAGGATGTAGCATATTAAAAAAGCGGCCCGATAGCATCAGGCCGCTTTTGTATTTTATAAAAGTGAGGATAATACTTTATCTCGCCATATACATAATGGTTACTTCGCTTTGATTGATATCAAATCCTTTGACAACATCAGCAATCTGCATCACTGCATATTGCTTGGAATTGCCATCGGCTACATCACCTAGCTTTACCAGAATTACCTGCTGGCTAGGTAGGGTAGCGATATTTTCAAACTGGTCGACGGCTATGCCTGCTGCAAAAGCATCACGCACAGTTTCATAAGAAGCACTCTCGAAGCTAAAGGTATCTCCGGCCGCCACGAAAGTAGTTTGTCCTCCGGCTACCAGCGATAAGCTTTTGATACCGAAGAGATCTTCTTCCACGACCAGTCTCACATCCGCAGAATCAGGGTAGGCATTGATGGTGGATTTTTTGAGCACTTTGTTTTGAGAGAAGTCAAAAGCCTGGCTCAGCGAGTCAAGTACACCAACTTCCACCTGATAGCCAGCTGTTCTCAACGTGGCCTCTCCGGTTATTTCAAGTGCCATGTTAGCCGCAGTGATATCTACTGTTTCTGTGGCCGTCATGCCATTGGCTGCTGTGGCCACCAGTTGCACTGTAAACTTGGTACCTGCCTTGATCTGTGCCTCGCTGGGGAAAGTAAGCATAGAGACAGAATCCTCAAAGTCTGGTGCATTGACTTGCACCGTTTTTACCGGTGTAGTGCCATACGCTCCGTCACCAATCTTGGTAAAGAAATCAACTTTCTGGATAGGCGATTGCAAAGAACTGATTTTGTAATTGATACTAATGTCCGATCCATAGAAAGCAGTTTCCGGTGCTTCTACATCTGAGATTGGGCTGGTAAAATCCAAAGAAAAACTTCTGGAAGTCTGCTGACCATTGACAGTCGTTACAAAGATAATATCTATAGCTGTGATTGCATCAGGGCCAACATTTTGAGGATTAGCTAATATTGTTTCCCAGGTAGTATTTAACACTGCTTCTGGTCCAGTAAGGGTTGCAATCTGACTCCGAACTGTCAATGTCGTATCTTTATCATTTATAGTAGTAGGATAAGTAATTCTGCGATCTACTGTAATTTCTCCGGCATTGGTAGCTGTCACAGGGATAGTGATATCATCTGTTGTAGCAAAGGTAGCGGAGTAATCTGGGTAACCTTCAAAAGTAATCATCGAAGGTGCCTTTTGAAGATCGAAATAATCCGGATTCTCCTCACAGGCCATCACCATCATACCTACTGCTATCAATATAAAATGGATATATTTATTTTTCATAAATCAAATAATTTTTAGTTTTTATTCAAAAACAGGCAGTGTTTTAAAGATTTTTCCATCTTCCGTAGTAATACCTAATCGTGCCAAAGCAGCATCTTTGCTGGCTTTGTTAAACTGGTCTTCACTACTTGGATAAGGAAAACGCTGAGGAATGGTAGTTGTGGTTGTTTTGATAGTTTTATTAGGCACTAAAGCTGGTAAGCCCGTTCTTCGCTGGTCTGCCCAGGCCACATGTGTCAAAGGATACATAGACTTGTATTTCTCGTTCATCACGGTGGTCAGGTCTCCGCCCGACAGGCCCAGTATGTATAGCTCAGCTTCGCCAGCATCTACTCCCAACAGTGCCATTTCAGCACGTACTCCATCCTTCATGGCTGCTTCTGCGGCGGCGGCATCACCGCCACGCGCTGCAATTTCTGCCCGCATAAAGGCTACTTCCGAATAGGTAATCATCTTTAATGACGAACCCAAGCTGGTCCAGAACTCATCGGAAAAGCCATTAGAGGGACCAATCAAAAGCGGATAGCGTGGGTCTCCTGCCAATACCTCTATGTAGTGAGGATGCATTGCCAGGGTGGATGGACGTTGGTTTTCAAACAACTTATATGGATTACCTCCTGTCAGGCTTTCCTCAAATGGAAAAAGTGCATTGTCGGCATTGCTTGCTAATGCATTGGGCAGCGCCTGGCTTGCTTCCTCATATTTTCCTTGCTGCATCATATAACGGGCTTTCAGACCATACGCTGCTTTTGCCCAAGCAGCTGCATCGCCACCATAGATCAGATCGTCGTTGGCGGGCACAATATCACCCGCTTCTCCCGTCAGGTCTGCTATTCCCTCGTTGATCAGTATTTCTATGGCTGCATAGATTTCTTCCTGGGTGTCATAAGCAGGCGTAATATTACCTTCGGCACCATCAAATGCCTGAGAATAAGGAATATCTCCGAAGAAAGTGGTGAGTAAGTCCAGATGCTCGGCCATCAGTACCTTGGCAATCCCTCTATAGTAAGGGGCATCGATAGCCGTTCCTTCTCCGCCTTCTGTAGCTGTCGTCTTTTTGATGATAAGCTTTAGATCTTTCATACCCCCGCCATACATCCCTGTTCTCCACAGGTTATTCATCACGTTGTCCTGCATATTATATTGCGATAGGGCAATTTGCTGAGCATCCGTGCCTAGAAAGTATTGCATAAATATGCCAGGTGTACGTCCACCTTCTGCGCCTTCCGTAAAGCCCAATTGCTCAATAGCAGAGGGCAAGGACAGATTCAGTGTTACCTGTTCTTCTGTTACTTTGGTAGGGTCTATGTTGGTGTCGCCAAAATCGCAGGAGGGGGTTATCATCAACACCAAAGCTGTGCAAACCGCACTTATATATTGAATGAATTTTTTCATGTGTATAATCTTATTTAGAACGTAATATTCAAACTAGCACCGTATCCCCTGGTATTTGGATTGTTGAAATACTCCAGACCAAAGCCATTCTCACCCTGTGTCGTACCAATCAGGTTAGTTTCCGGGTCAATACCCTTGAAGCCGGTAAACAGCAGCAGGTTTCTGCCGGTCAGTGATATGTCAATGTTGCTGATACCACGGATGCCTTCCATCACTGACTGAGGCAATGAGTACGATAGCCTAACTTCTCTGAGGCGTACCCAGGAAGCATCTTCTACGTTTTCTTCTCCCAGTGTACCAAAGCCATAGCGTCTCCATCGGTTGGCTTCTGAACCAATAGCATTATTATTCAAGTCTACTTGCTGGGTATTGGGAGCGTATCCGTCACCACTTTCCATGGCTCCTGCAATGATAACACCATCACCAGCCTCCCCACGATATGCAGCAGAGTTGGCGGATGTGCCAAAAAACTGTGCCAGGCCATAGGTACCATTCCAAACGTCACCTCCTTTACGAATATCCAGCAATGCTGTCAGAGAAATACCTTTGTAGGTAAATGTATTTCGCAAGCCCAGTAGCCAGTCAGGGTTAGGATCTCCGATGATTTTAGATTCAACCGCTGGCAAAGGAAACCCTTCCGGACCTATGATCAGCTGCCCGTTCAACGGACTGTTAGGGTCGTCAACATGTAGCAAGCCATCGCCAAAGAGTACTCCGTAAGGTTGCCCTGTGATGGCACGGGAAGACACACTAACAAAGCCACTCAATGATATATTAGTTACGTCGGGCAAGATACTTTCTACAATATTTTTGTATTTGGTAAAGTTACCGGTAAGATCCCACTTAAAGCTATTGGTTTGTACCGGTGTCACTGTCACTAGTGCTTCTATCCCTTTATTGGTTATCAAACCTGCATTTTGTATACTGGATAGGAAGCCTGATGCTGCTGAAATATCCACGGGGATGATCTGGTCAGTTGTCTTTGAACTGTAGTATGTCACTTCCATGCTTACACGGTTGTTCAAAAGCCGTAGATCAGCACCTATCTCAAAGGTAGTAGTAAGCTCTGGTTTCAGCGTGTTGTTTCCCAGTACTCCATCCTGCTCAAAGGCATTGACACCTAACAGAGGGAACACCAGACCATCGGTAAAGCCATCGCCTGTGACATCTGTCTTCTCATAATAGTTGGCGGTGGCATACAATGGTGCATCTTTTCCTACCTGTCCGTAGCTTACGCGCAACTTTCCATAAGGGATGATCGGATTGTTGCTTAAACCCAGAGCTTCTGTAAACTCAAACCCTAAGCTGGCAGCAGGATAAAAGAACGAGTTGTTATCTTTGGGCAGCGTAGAGGACCAGTCATTTCTGGCAGACAGGTTTAAAAACAGGTAATCTTTGAAGCCCAAGTTGACCTGCCCGTATAAGCCTGCTACCCTTCTACGGCTGACAATTTCTTCTGCATTGCCTGGTGTAGCATTGGAGATATGATAGAAATTAGGCACGCTCAGTTCGTTTCCATCAAAGGATACCCTGCGGTAGTTTTCCCAGAAATAGTTATGCCCTATGACCCCATCAATATAGAAGTTTGAGTTCAACTCCTTATTAAAAGTAATTAACAGATCGGAATTGAGGTTTTTACTGAATATATTATCATAATCTACATTGCCTGGATTGATGATCGGCTTGTCTGGCCCTGGAGCAGGCACTATACCCACCCTTGACTTGCGTGTATCGCTATACTGATCTATACCAAGTTTATAAGATATATTCATAAAAGGAAACAGCTCGTATTGAAGGTTGGCATAGCCAATGATACGGTTGACTTCGTCTGTTGAATAGTTCTTGTTCACAGCCCAGTAAGGATTATCATACGTGCCATGCCGGTAACTTCTTTCTGTGCCATCCGGCAAGATATATGATGACGGATCATCGGCAGCTGCCTGCCCCACTTTTCCGTTGCCAACATCAAATGTAGGTGGGTTTCTCACCAGTCCAAGCATTACACCACGCACGTTGGAGCCTCTTTCTGGCCGTACACCGCCTGAATTGACGTAGCTGGCAGAGATGGAAGCATTGAGTTTTTCGGTGATGTCTGTAGACAGAGTAGTTTTAAAGCTTGTTCTGTCAAATTGCGAATTGGGAATGATCCCATTGTTGTTGAGAAAACCAGCCGACAAATAATAAGTAGTGGCAGCGGTACCACCTCTAATAGAAATGTTGTTATCGGCAACCAGCCCTCTTTTGAAGAAGTTTTCCTGGTTATCATAGCCTATAGCAGGCTTGCCATTGGGCAGCGTACTTTTGGGTACCAGGTTACCATTTCTGTCAAATGGATAATTTTCATCACCATCAAACACCAGATCACTAATGGGTGCGCCCCAGGAAGCCGCTTGCTGATTAATGGGTCCTATGTACACGCCATCAAAGCCTTGGCTGTATTCTTTTTGCAGGGGCATCAGGCGGTTTACTTCGTTGACCTCCCAGCTGGTAGAAAGCGTTACCACAGGTTTGGTATCTTTCTTACCCTTTTTGGTGGTAATAATGATAGCACCACTGGCTGCCCTGATACCATACAGTACCGTAGCCGCAGGGCCTTTGAGCACGGTAAGGCTCTGAATATCTGCCGGATTAATATCTATCGCCCGGTTAGACTGGTCTACCCCGCCTACGGCACTGCTGGAATAAGTGTCATTGCTGATCGGGATACCATCCACAACAAACAGCGGCGAGTTGCTACCGGTGATAGACGTGTTGCCCCGGATACGGATGTTGGCCGAAGCTCCCGGAGACCCGGAAGAGCCGTAGACGTTTACCCCGGCTACTTTGCTGTTCAGGGCATTGACAAGGTTGGTTTCGTTGGCTTTGGCCAACTGTTCACCGTCCACTTCCTGTACGGTATACCCCAGCTGGCGTTTGCTTTGCTCAATGCCAATGGCCGTTACCACTACCTCGCCCAGTTGCTGTAAGTTAGGTTCCAGTGCTACACTGATATTTGACCGCCCGTTGACGGGTATATCCTGTGAAGTATAGCCAATGAAAGAGAACTGGAGTGCTGCATCGTTGCCCGACACATTAAGTTTGTAGTTGCCTTCAATATCCGTCACCGTACCAATAGTAGTTCCTTTCACCACCACGTTGACACCCGGCATGGCTGCGCCGTTGTCTGAAGAAGTAACGGTGCCGGAAACACTGGTTTGCGCATGTACCGTTACTCCCAGGAGCAACGTGCCTATGAAGCACAATACAAAAGCGCAAAGTTTTGCACTGTGCCTGAATCTAGTAAACTTGTTTTTCATAAAACATTAAACGTTAGGTATATAAATTAAACTTAGCAAGTCATTGGTATACATACACAAACTATCTTACATCAGTAGTGGGATAATTTGTGTCATTCGTTTTGTGGTTGGTGCTGCCTGCTGTGTGATACTGGCAGATTTTATTGATATTTCTTAAACTTTACATCCCAAACTTTTTGGATGTGTGCAGGGCAAAGTAGCATTCTATAAGAAAAGTTAAATTTTATAACACTTTATTAACAACTAAAGTATATAAACATGCCTTACTCTGATATTTTTCTAATTTTAAGAAAAAAAAATAGAAATTTCAAAAAGTCCACCAATATTACATGATCTTCTGCTGCTATCTATCAATTTGAAAAGAGCATCTTCTGCCTTTGCCGCTTCTCCCATCCTACCGAGCAGTCGTACCCCTGACTTCTAAGGTGTCCGTACCCACACCGGCAGCCCTCCGGTGTACCTATAGGTATTGCGTCTGATGACAAGAAGTACCCCTGCCCACTTCCATACATCTCGCTTGATTCTTTGCATATCTCACACGGATATTTTTATAGTTCGCTTGATTCTTTTTGTATCTCGTCCAAGTATTTTTATATCTCACGTGAATATCTGAAGTACCCTCCCCCACTTCAAAATGTCACGCTTGATTCTTTTTGTGTCTCGCTTGATTCTTTTAGTATCTCGGGTGGTTCTTTTGGTATCTCGGGAGCGTATTTTTATAGCTCGTTTGTATGTTTTTGTGTCCTGGCAGATGCTTTAACAATCAAACAGGCATATTTCTGTATTAGCTTACACAAAAAAATACCCGCCGATGAAGTACCGGCGGGTGGGATTGATATTGTTAGGCGTACATTAACTTGCCTTTGGATTCTGGAATCTCCCATCCTTTTTCTCTTGCTGTTTCTATCCACTCTTCCATCACTATCCTCACATTTTGCAATGTTTCTTCATACGTTTTTCCATCAGCCATGCAACCGGAAAGTTCAGGGACTTCAGCAATAAAATGACCATATTCTTTACTCCAATAAATAACTATTTCATGTTTGAGGATGTCTTTCATTTTTATAAATTTACTAAACCTCTATAAAGATACTAAAATAGCTAAAAAGAGATGAGGAAGAAGACAAAAAATAACCCGCCGATGGGTTACCGGCGGGCAGGGTTGATGCAGCGTAAGGTATGTTTCCTGTTCTTATAGTAGATTGAGTGCTATTTTTAGCTTTACTTCTAATTCTCTCATGAGACCATCCGAGATTTTACCCATTTCACCGGAAAATATCGCTTTGTTCAATGTAGCAACCTTGTGCATTTTAAAAATTGATGTTTTTATAAGCCCTGAATCAACAAAAGCGGGATGATTTTTATCTATTATATATTCTGTATCAGCTGCTTGATCAGGTACAACGGAAGAAATGAAGGCTACAATAACATCTGGTTCACTACTTTTAACTTGTGATATAATCAGTGCCGGTCTTCTCTTAGAAGTACTCAGATCTGTAAAGGGAAACGCGGTTAAAACAATAGTTCCTCGTTCCATTAGTTATATTTTACTTTTAAATGATCATCTGTATAGATGTCCTCTTCTTCAGCTTCTAGAAAATCAAAAGCTCCGCCTTCCTGAGCTATGCGGTTCATGGCAAAACCCTCTAACGCATCATCTTCTGACTCCAAAAATGTAACGATAACTTTTTTTGGAGTATCTACTTTAACATTGTCTAATAACTTCAATGTCTTACCGTCGTAAATAGCACGTACACTAACCATATCTTTTTTCTTTAAATATACTAAAATAGCTAAAAAGAGACGAGGAAGAAGACAAAAAATAACCCGCCGATGGGTTACCGGCGGGCAGGGTTGATATGAAGCTGCTTTTTCTTTATATTTATAGTCTAACGTAAACAAACATTACGATTATGATCTTACCGGAACAACTTATAGACATGGGGATTAATGCGCCAAAGGAACACCAACGAGCGATTAGTAAGCTTACTACCGGTTTGGGTTTATTATTTTATCAGCAACATAGCATTCCCCTGGAACCTTTGCCGGAAACCATGATCGATGAGGGACAGACCAGCCCTGTACCTGATATTTTGCTATATGACAATCAGGAACATAAAACGCCGATTATTATTGAAGTTTGTCATACCAGCGGTGTAAACAATGACATGAAAAAGATCATCCGGCTTATAGAGGATTTTGATTATGGCATAGAAGAAGGCTTTCTCTATGATTATGCTGCAAAGCAATGGCGAAAATACACGAAAGGGCAAGGCCAGATGGAGACAGATAATTCATACTCTGATGTACTGCAACTTGATTTTAATGATTTTTTATTAACTTTTTGAAGATATTGATATTTGCTTTTGTAACTCCCTAAAAAAATACCCGCTGGTGAGTGACCGGCGGGCAGTATTGATATGGCGTTGATTTGTGGCGGTTACTTCTTCTCAAACCTTTGTTTGAGGTCTTCATAGATGTTGTTGGCAGGATGAATATTCATCTTGGCGGCTTGTTTTACATTATTATAGTAAGCCAAAGCGGCTACATACGCTTCGCTTCCCGACATTGAAACATAAAAAAAGCCATTCTAAGATAGAATGGCTTTTCGCTTTTGTTTAAATGATGGTTTTACAACCTTTATGGTGCAGGCACGGCGATGACGAGCGTTTGCGTGTTGCCAACCGGCATGTTCTTATCATCCATTTCGTACATTACTTCCTGGTCTTCGGAAACAAGCGGAGCACCCAGTGTGACGGATATGGTCTGGCTGGCAGCAAAGGCTTCGGGCTGTACTTCAATAGCTATCAATGCGGTAGTCTGACCTGCCAGTAGCGTGACTTCTCCTTGCGTAAGATCAAGTACGTTGGTACCGCTTACTGTATAAGGCACCGTTACATCAGTGGTGACAGGCGCTGACAGAGATACTTCAAAAGTACGTACTCCTGAGGAATCCACACTAGCCAGTGTATCTGTTTTTGGCGCAGTAAACGCTACGTATTTCAAATCATCGTTGATGGTGATGGTATAAGTGCGCAAAGGTACAGAATCTACCAGCGACAAGCCTGTGGCTCCTGCAACTGAATTGAGCGTGGCGGTGATCGTCTTGGCTTCTTCCCGTAGGCTGTCGTTGAGCAATACAATACGCATATTGGCTGTTTCTGCCTCCTTTGGTATAACAAGCGGATTGGCAGATACCAGCTCATAATCTTCACCTGCTACTGCTGTGCCACCCAGCGTATAGGCCAAAGAGGCATCTACATTCAGGCTAGTGGCGGTTGCACCTTCACCAAAAGTCAGGTTGACCGGAATGTCTAGAGTATCGCTGCTTTCTGTTACTGCTACAGCATTTCTGCCAAATCCTGCGGTCACGGGCAGGGCTTTCACCTTTAGTGTGTCCTGTAGGTCACCATCGTTGATCACCAGGGAATAATCGCCTGGCTGAGGAAAGATGATATTTGCAAATTCCCCTTTGCGGATGGTATCTGCCGGGTTGCCATTCAACGTCCATGTGTAGTTCTTTTCTGTGGTGAACCCATCTACACGGAATTGCTGGGCACTTCCAAAAGGCACTTCACTATCGCCAATGATGTGCAGGCTATTGACGGGTGTCCAATCGAAGACTTCTTCCTCCCCTTCGCACGAGAGCAACAGGGTAGTACACAAAAGCGCAAGTGCTATATTTAAAAATTTATTGTTAAGCATAAATGTTGAATTTAGAAATTAGTTAACGTCCCACCACACTTTAGTTACATAATTGTCTTCCCCCTGTTCGCCTACAGCCTTCAGGTAGTTCGCATTGTTGAGATTCTGCTCGTTGTTGGGGTAGATGCGTCTGACAGGTACCTGATTGATGTTAATCAATGGGCCATCCACGGGCATCTGGAATACGCCTTTAAAGTCCAGCCTTCTCCACTCACTCCATCCCTGGATGCCCTGCATATACAGTGCAATCCATTTTTGTACGCCAATAGATTGTTTGTAGTTGGTGCCATCATAAGGATTTGCAGCAATATAGGCACCAATAGCACCTCCGTCGGTGACTCCCCAGTAGTTCATAGAAGCTGTAATGCCTTGTGCATAATAAGCCTCTGCACTTTTGGGAACAGTAATACCACGGGCAGCAGCTTCTGCCAGAATAAAGGATACTTCTGCATAGTCCATCAGCATCCCCTGAAAATCAGGAGCATATATTCTTTCATTTAATTGAGAGACTGTTGCCGGAGGCATGGCATTGGCATTGGTTGGTGATTGACCAAAAGGACGACCAATATAAGTGTTTGTACTTGATGCAGGTCTGAAATAAGAAGCTATCCTTGGGTCGTTTCGCCGTTGCAGCTGGCCAATCATTACATTACTGGAGCAAAAATCTTGTCTGCCGTTCACTACATAGTCTACATATAGTGGGTAGGTACTAGGCTGAGAAGTAAGGTACTGCAAATACGCATTGTCATCATTGCTGGCAAATACACCTGCATCTACTGCTTCGGTAATAGCCTGTGAAGCCTCATTGGGCATCACATCTACCATGCGCATGGCCACTCTTAGCTTGAGAGAATTAGCAAATTTCTTCCATTCTCCCATATCACTGCCATAGATCAGGTCACCTGACTCAAAGCTTGATGCCTCAGGTGTAATTTGTGCGCTTGCCTCCGTCAGTTCCTTGATTAGGTCAGGATAGATTTCAGACTGCAAAGTATAGGCAGGCGTAGGAGTTTCTGTGATGTTCAGGGCCTCGGTATAAGGAATATCTCCATAAATATCAGTAAGAAGCTGAAACGTCCACACCTTTAGAATTCTGGCTACGGCTATCTGGTTGTTGGTAATTGCCGGACCCTTAGCAGAGTCTGCTTCGTTGATACGAATGATTTGCTGCAAGTCATTGGTGGTTGCATACAGATCATCCCAGGTAGTATTGTTGGTACCCGGGCGATACTGAAAACGACTCTCTTCTGAATACTGGTTTTGCGACCAGTATTGAGCCAGCGTCATGCCGATACGTGCATTGTCAAAGCCATCGTACACGCGGTCTATGATACGTTCTTCTGCGTAAGTCAATAAGTAATTGGTCGGTACTACAGCAGGTTCATTCGGGTTTTCGTTCAATTCTTCAAACCCATCGGTACAGGAGGTAGCCAGCATAGCTACCATGCCGCACATGCTTACTATTTTATATATTTTATTTTTCATGATGCTTGTCGTTTTTTATAAGCCAAAGTTCACACTTACCCCATAAGAACGAAGACTAGGCAGTGCTCCTCCTTCAATTCCCTGGGCATTGGTTGAGCTTGAAACAGATTCGGGATCAATATGAGGGATTTTCTTGTACAGTACCGCTAAGTTTCTTCCTATCAGAGAAAAAGACACATTCTTAATGCTGTTGTTGAACAATCCATTAGGTAATGTGTAGCTTAGGGATACTTCTCTTAGTTTAACAAAACTAGCATCGTACGTAAACGCGCGGCCATTGCCAAACAAAGAAGAGAAGAAAGTCTGAGGATCTACGGCAATGTTGTTTTTCTCATACGTAGGAGCTGCCCCTTCAGCAGCCGTATTGATCACACCATCGGCAATCAGCCACTGTTCTCTGATATTATTAGCGGCTGTTTCTTCCATCATACCACTGTTTTTACCAAATGCATTGGTAAGTGAGAAGATGTTGCTGCCTTTGCGAGCATCTATAAGCACATTCAGGTTGAGACCTTTATAAGAGAACGTGTTGGTAATACCGCCTGTCCAGTCAGCCAGGGTTGTGCCAATCGGTTTCAAATCATCTGATTGAAGGTATGTTCCAGGGTTATTTTCAGTATCTATGATCTTATTGCCTTGGCCGTCATACTGAAAATCCTTTCCATAAAGTGTACCCAGCGACTGTCCTTCTATAGCATTTACACTTACACCAAACAACCCAGAATTGATCTGATAGTTGGTCTGATCGTCGGTGAGCTTATCCAGCCGGTTACGGTTACGTGCCCAGTTTATAGTGATATCCCATCGGAAGTTTTCCATAGCTACCGGAGTACCAGTTAGCAGCACTTCAATACCTTTATTACTTACCTGACCTGCATTCACTATACGAGCAGTATAGCCTGCTGCTCCTGTTACAGGAACTTCAAAAATCTGATCGGTCGAGACTGAGTTATAATAAGTAACATCAAACCCTACTCTATCCTGAGCAAAACGTGCCTCAACACCAAATTCATAGGAATTAGTTTGTTCAGGTCGTAGATCGACATTGTTTCTGGTCAATGGCACTCGGAATGAAGGATTAGAACCAAAATTGTCCCGAGGCTCATAAGTAAGTGAAGTACGATAAGGTTCCGTGTCGTTACCAACCTGTGCATAGCTTGCTCTTACTTTAGCATATGACAATATAGGAGAAGCGTTGAGGCTGGGCAGTTCACTAAATACGAAGCTACCGCTTACGGAAGGATACAAAAAGGAATTGTTGCCATCGGGTAGGGTAGACGACCAATCGTTACGCAGCGTCGCATCTATATAAACAAGGTCTCTCCAACCTAAAGTGACGCTACCAAAGGCACTGTTAATCTTTCTTTTTTCTGTGATATCATCCAGGGTAGGCCGGTCAGAAGAGTTTTCCAGGTTGAAGAAATCAGGCACACTTAGTCCTCCATTGGTTTCTCCATAGTTTCTGTAATAGCTATTGGAACGTGTATTTACCCCTACCAATGCGTTGAGAGAAATCTCTTCGGTAAGGTTCTTATCTGCTGTCAGAATCAAGTCGGCATTGGTTTCACGCACTTCGCGCACATCTTCTGAGTAGAAAGACTGGCCTGTAGAACCATTGGCTGTACGTTCCTCTCTACGATCTGTATAGTAGTCGTTCAATATTCGACCGGTGAGGGTCAGCCAGTCTGCTATTTGATAAGAGAGTGCTACGTTTCCATAAATCCGCTGCCTGTCGTCATTCTGATAATTCTTACGGCGAATCCAGTAAGGATTATCGGCATATTGCGGGGTAGCATTATCGGCACTTCTTCTATTCCAGGTACGCTGCTCACCGGTAGGGGTAATCCAGTAACGATCCAGCAAGTCCATATCTACCTGACGCTGACCAAACTGGTTGAACTGTACAATCACATTACCGTATCCTTGGTCAGGACGGCCTTTTGCGTCTGTTCTCACGTAGTTGATACCCACTGTTGCGGTGAACTTTTCAGAGAGTTTCAAAGAACCGTTAAAATTAAGAGTGTTTCTGCTCAGATTACTCTCCGGCATGATGCCTTTGGAGTTCAGGTTGGTATAACCGAGCCGGAAAGTACCGGTTTCGTTTCCGCCTTCTAGTGCAACAGAGTTGGTATTTTGTAATCCGTTTCCATAAAAGTCCCGCACGTTATCAGGATGCGCTGCCCAGGGTGTTGTTTTTCCATGGTATTCTTTTATCTCCGGATAATAACTGTACCACTGGCGAACAGGACGGCCATCCAGGCGAGGCCCCCAGCTTTCATCTACGTTAAACAGTGTTACATCCTGACCCTCTGCATTGCGGCGGAATGGTCCTGCGCCTCCACCATACAAATTCTGATAGTTGGGCAGCACCAATATATCCTGCATCATCACCTGCGAGCTTACATTAACGCCAAGTCCTTTGCGCTGGCTACCTTTTTTGGTAGTAATAATGATGACACCATTGGCAGCACGGTTGCCATAAAGCGCCGCTGCACTGGCACCTTTCAGCACAGATACAGAAGCAATATTGTTAGGATCAATGTCCTGCGCAGCATTACCATAATCATATCCACTACCTCCCCGCTGCTGACCAGTAGAGTTGAAGTTTGAGTTATCCAAAGGCACACCATCTACTACAAATAGCGGTTGGTTCTGGCCAGCCACAGAGTTGGCTCCCCGAATCAGGATGCGTGAAGAACCACCCAGGCTACCCTGGTTACCACTGATCTGCACACCGGCTACCCGTCCTTGCAGAGAGTTTACTACGTTGGTTTCATTTACTTTATTAAGGTCTTCTCCTTTCACTTCCTGCACCGCGTATCCCAGCGATCTTTCATCTCGCTCAATACCCAAAGCGGTGACGACTACCTCAGATAGTTGCTTGGTGTCGGTGCCCATTTGCACATCTAAGGTGCTGCGGCCGTTGATGGCTACATCCTGAGAAGTAAAACCAATGAAGGTGAAAGAGAGTGTTTCGGCATTGTCAGGCACACTCAGGTTATAGTTGCCTTCTATATCCGTCACAGTACCCTGCGTGGTGCCTTTCACAATGACGTTGACACCGGGCAACGCCTCTCCGCTCTCGGATGAGGTGACTGTGCCGGAAACAGTGCTTTGCGCATACGCTCCGGAGGTCATCATCCACAACAAACTGCCCAGGGCGATGGTAAAATACCGCCAGCAGTATGTACAAACAGTAAATTTGATCTTCATAAATATATTTGTTAGGTTATTAAATACAATCATTTAATTTTTGGAGACACTTCAATGTCCGGAGCGTGTCTGAGCTAAAAAATACACGCAGATAAAGGGGTAAAATCTAATAAGACTGAAGGTAGCAGCTTGCTGAGTTGAGTAATGGTTCCTGCCAAACGCACTTTGCCTTTCTCTTTATTTATTTTAATTATCTCGCTTAATTCTTACAGCATCAAAAATATAGCGTAATTTAAAAAAAACCAAAAAATTTCTATTTTTTAAAGTAAGTGCCTTGCGGTAAAAACATCTAAAAAAGACACTTACAAAAAAACATTATACTGATATATCATCAAAGGCAATATATTATTTTCTGTAGCAACTTATATTGTATGCTAATTTGCTGTTTTTTGGCCCCTATGTTAATCAAAATAAACAATACATGCTCAATTTATTTCAAAAAACTCAAAATATTACATGACGGTCTGGCTGCTTTGGATGCATCATGTATCCATAAGGTCTGTGGGAACCGCACGGCGGCACCTAGCGTATATACATATACATGCGTAAAACTCATGCACTGTGCCACAGCATGGCCATCAGGTTAAACAGATTAGATAAAGAAAGGACTACTACCGATAGTTTCTCCTATACAATAAGTGAACTGTTCAAAAATAACACTTACCCATCAAAAACGGGTTAGTAGCCTATGCCATACAGGGGTTTATAGCAAAAAGATAAGGGTGCAGCAGGTGCAGCCTCATTTTCAACACAAAAATATGGCACTGCACCCACTGCATATACATTTTTTTCAGCTTTTTATGAGGTTGCAGTACGCGAAAGTCATTTTTTAGTACAAAATACTGCC
The DNA here is from genome assembly GCA_958296015.1 of Cyclobacteriaceae bacterium. GTDB lineage: Bacteria > Bacteroidota > Bacteroidia > Cytophagales > Cyclobacteriaceae > JAJNNC01. Next base: position 209,752 of record CATQIH010000013.1, on the reverse strand, counting down.
ATGTTGTGAGCGAAAGCGTGGTTTTTAGCATAAAACGACTGCTACAGGGCGCGTTTCCCTATTTTTTAGCAAAAAAAATGAGGTCGCAGTAATGGGAACACATCTTTAGCACTCATATGTATGGTCACGGTAAGGTTTCCTTATCTTTTCACATCAATAATATCAGGGTTTCTTGTAAAGGTAATAGTAAAGCCAGTTTTTTTGTACTTTTACCAGAATGTAAGGTTAACGCCTGAAGTTAAAACTTACCAACGATGGTGGGTTTTGTGGTCTGCTACAAATTGTGATTGTGCTAGAAAACATCTGACATTCATCTGCGAGTCATAAAACCTGTAGAAGTGGAGAAGGCTTCAGATACAATCTGAAGCCAGAATGGGGAAGCCAGCATGGAGTAGAGGTGGAGAAGGCTTCAGATACGTATGTGATAAGCGTCCTATTATGTCATTCAATCAGACGCGCCGCGTCCGACTGAATGACAGACATAAAGCATAACTTTTACGCTAAGCATATACGGGTCACAAGACCCTCAGAGGCATAGCATTTGTGTATATACGCTAGACACAAACCTTGGAGTAGATATTCAGGGCTGCACGATCTGTGTTATATCTATTTGGGGCTGATCTTCAAACTCGTTCAGGGCATTGAATACCTTAAAAGCGCGGTATCGCTGTATATCATCGACTGTGATGATAGCAGGCCATATCATCTTTGCCTCTAATAGCTTTTGCCTTTGTGTGCCGCAGAGCAGCGGATTGGCTGGCGTATGCCACTGGTTTCCATCAAAGAAAGCAATGTTCCCATACATGGTATCGGTGATGAGGCCGTTGCGCACTACTAGGATATCGTCAGTTGCTCCCTTGCGGGTATATAGCTGTTCCAGATGCTTACGGTCTGCATATTTATAGGTATAATCAATATGGTCGTCAAAGACCAACCGCAAAGTGTGTATAGATATTTTCTGATATGGCGTAAAAGTAACCTCCTGTATTGCCTGCCGGTAGAGCACGCGGCATTTTACCAGTCCCTGACGGTATGCTACCGGTACTTCCACTTCTTCCAGCTTGCAGGGTGTATCTAAGCCAAACAGGGCCTGACGGGCCTGCTGCATACGCTGATGGTGGTAATGAAGGTTGTATAACCTACCGTTTAGTACTTTGATGCTTTCCAGTAAGAGGCACATATACTTTGTCTGTTAGTTCCTGGTATTCACTTGGCAGATGGCTGCGGGCTGTGATGCCCCCACCACTCTTAAAATAATACTGACCACCCTGTTGTTCTATAAACCGGATCATGACACCCGAGTCAAGGCTTGCTCCATCAAAGATACCGACAATACCGGTGTAATAGCCACGATCGTACTTTTCTGCTTCGCGGATGATCTGTAACGTCTTGTGCTTAGGCGCTCCGCAGATAGAACCAGCGGGCAACATGGCTGCTATGATGGTTCCTAGCTGTTCCAGGTAATTGCCAGGTAGCTTTCCAGTGATCTTTGTACTGGCTTGCAGCAGGGTTTTTCCTTCGTGCGTGGTGATGTAGTCGATGTAGCGAAACCGCTCTACACTCACTTCAGTAGCGATGATACTCATGTCGTTGCGGATGAGGTCTACAATAGTCACATGCTCTGCCAGCTCTTTCGGATCGTTGAGCAGTTGTTGCTCTGCATCCGGCACGGCACTATCAATAGTTCCTTTCATAGGATGTGCACTGATGCGCCCGTGGTGGATGGTGATAAATGTTTCGGGAGAGAATACCACAAATGGGTTTCCATTCCTTGGGTTGCTCCACCATAATTTGTAGGCTGCGGTGCTGTGGTAGAATATTTGTTGCAGCGAAAGACTGGTTTCCACCAGGGTAGGCAAAGTGAGGTTAATCAAAAAGGAGTTGCCTGCCTGCAAATGCTGCATCACCTGATTGAAAGCTTCGGTGTATTGTGCAAGTGTTACAGGTTTTTTCTGGAATGTGATATTATCTGGCAAAGCGATGAGTTTAACCTCCGCATTGGTTTTGCCTTTAATATTGTATAAAAGCTCCCGGGAGTTGATCTCTGTCAGTGGCAAAACAACCGGATGCTGCATGGCATAATCAATGATGAACAGAAAAGGGGTGCGCTGCCTTCCCAGTTCGTTCATCTGCTGCACAAAATCTTTATCACTGCCCATATGCCTGCCTGATCACTTTGATGGCTGGTTTTCCTTGTGGCGTGTAGTCGGTGGCTTCTTCTTCGTGCCCGTCGTGCTGTGTATACCATTTCCATAGAAAGCCACCGGCAAACCAGGGTTTGTCCCAGAACACTTTATATAGGGCCTCATACGCTCGTTGCTGGCCTTCCATGTTGGGCACCACATCTTTGCGCCCATACTGCCAGTGCCCGTGCGCCGTAAAGTCGGTACTTCGGTAGCCGTACTCTGTAAACAATACCGGCTTTCCATACGCCTGCTGCACATCCAGTATGTCATCTACCGGGTCTTCCCAGGCTTCCACCAGGGCAGCTACCGCAGGTGTTTTACCATCCGACAGTGGAAAATAAGCATCGATGCCAATAAGATCCAGTTGATCCCAGAATACGACGTTCTCAAAGTTGTCCCAGTTGGCAGCATAGGTCAGTTTGCCTTTGTATTGTGTGCGGATGGTGTCAATGAGGTGTTTCCAGAAATCAGGACGCTGCACAACGGCCTGCCGGTGTTCGGTGCCAATGCAGAAGAGTTCTACATCCATAGAATCGGCTATCTGCGTCATGATATTGGTAAAGGCGGCATACGAGGCTTCCCATTGCTGCCATTCGGCTTCACTGTTCAGCGTAAAATCTCCGGGCCAGCCCTGCCCTTTGACCCATACGTGAGGCTTCAGCATGATTTTATAGCCTACTGCTTTGGCTTGCCTGATGGTTTCTATCACGCCGGTGCGCCCTTCGCCCCACCAGTATCCGTCTGTGCTATAGTATGTTTGCGGGCTACTGCCATCATTGAAAGCATAAGGCACTACGGCTACCCAATTGGCATTGATTGCCTGAATATCGTCCAGGTCGCTCGGTTGCATAGAATTGCGGGGTGCCACCAGGCATACGCCATTGATAGAGGATGCTTTGGTCATCACCTTCTCCGGCTGGCAAGAAGTGGCCAGGAGGAGTATCAAGCTTATAATTGCCATTATATACATCAGAAAATAAATGCTACGTATTGTATTGTGGAGACGCTATGTATTGCATTGTGGAGACGCAATATATTGCGTCTGTACGATAGCAATAGCCCATACATCTCAATGGTGGCGATGTTCCTTTACGGTATCTATAAAGCAGCGCACTTTGTCGGGATCTATGTCGGGGTATACACCGTGGCCGAGGTTGGCAATATACCTACGCGGACCAAAGGCATTCAGCATGTCGGTCGTTAGCTTTTTGATAGTAGCGAAGTCGGCATACAGAGCTGCCGGGTCGAGGTTGCCTTGCAGGGTTTTGTCCGGGCCGATCACCTTGCGTGCCTCGGCAATGTCCATGTTCCAATCCAGGCCGATGGTCTGGCAGGCAAGGCTGCGCATGTCGGGCAGACTGGCATACGCTCCTTTGGCAAAAACCGTGACGGGCACACTGGTGATGGCCTTACATATCTGCGCGATATAGGGCAGTGAGAAATGATGATAGTGCGCTGCCGGTAGAATACCCGCCCAGGAATCAAAAATCTGCACCAAGTCGGCACCTGCCTGTATCTGGGCCTTCAGGTAAGCAATAGTACTGTCGGTGATCATCTGCAACAACTGGTGGGCCATATCCGCACGGTTGTAGAGCATCGCCCGAGCCTTGGAGAAGGTTTTGCTGCCGGTGCCTTCTACCATATAGGCAAAGATCGTCCAGGGCGCACCGGCAAAGCCAATCACGGGCACACGTCCGTCCAGTTCCTGCTTCACCAGCCTGATCGCTTCCGGTGTGTAGGCCAGGTTTTCAGAAATATCTGCGACCCTTAGCTTCTTCAGATCGTTTTCTGTACGGATTGTCTGAGGAAAATAGGGCCCTTTGTTTTCCACCATTTCATAGGGCAGCCCCATAGCTTCGGGAATCACTAAAATATCAGAGAAAATAATGGCAGCATCTACGCCCAGCAGGTCTACCGGCTGGATGGTTACTTCGGCTGCACGCTCGGGTGTCTGCACCAGCTCAATGAAGCTGCTAAGCTCGTCACGTACGGCGCGGTATTCCGGCAAAATTCTGCCAGCCTGTCGCATCAGCCATACCGGCGTCCGCTCAGTCTGCTCTCCTCTGATAGTCCTTAGTAGTAAATCGTTCTTCAATGGCATATGTTGTTAATTACTGTTGAGATACATGAAATGTATGAGACGTATGAAACGCAATATGTTGCGTCTGTACGGGCTATGATATTGTTGATCTCAATAGCTCTGTATCTATGTTTTTAATCTAATCCCAAAACCCAATCCCAAAAATACAACACAATATTAGCCAAGAATAGTTGACTACTCAGGACAGACCGTATACTTTTATTTAAAACAACCAGCAATCGTTATGAAAAGCATTAATCCACTGACCAACAAACCCTTTAAAACGTATGATGAGCATACCGCGCAACAGATAGAAGAAGCTTTGGCAAAAGCCGACGCTACTTACCACGCATGGCGGAAAACTTCTTTTGACGAAAGGTCTCGCTTGATGCACAAAGCCGCCGACGTGATGAGAAACAACAAAGACCGCTATGCGCAGATCATGACGGATGAAATGGGCAAGGTGAAGAAAGAATCGGTGTCTGAGGTGGAGAAGTGCGCGATGTGCTTCGACTACTATGCCGACCATGCGGCTGAGTTTCTGGCTGATAAACCGCTTGAGGTGCCCGAAGGCAAAGCTTACATCGCCTATGATCCTATCGGTACGGTGCTGGCCATTATGCCGTGGAACTTCCCCTACTGGCAGGTGATCCGCTTTGCTGCGCCCAACCTGATGGCGGGCAATGTAGGTATCCTGAAGCATGCTTCTAATGTATCGGGCTGTGCATTGGCACTGGAAGAAGTTTTCATAAAGGCAGGCTTCCCGGAAGGTGCTTTTCAGTCGCTGCTGATCTCCAGCAAACATATTGATAAAATGCTGGAAGATCCAAGAGTAAAAGCCGCTACGCTCACCGGTAGCGAAGCAGCAGGCAGTAAGGTGGCGCAGAAAGCGGGGGAACAAATCAAAAAGACCGTGCTGGAACTGGGTGGCAGCGATCCGTTTATCGTGCTGGAAGATGCCGACATAGATAAAGCCAGTGAAGCCGCTGTGAAGTCGCGCATGATCAACTGCGGACAGAGCTGTATTGCTGCCAAACGCTTTATTATCCTCAAAGAAGTGGCTGATGCATTCACCGACAAGTTTGTGCAAAAGATGTCTGCTCTACGCCAAGGCGACCCCAACGAGGAAGGCGTAGACTACGGACCGATGGCCCGCGAAGACCTGGCGGATGATTTGCTGGAGCAAGTGAAGGCATCTGTAGACAAAGGTGCCAAAGTATTGTTGGGCGGCGATCGCCCCGATAAAGCAGGGGCTTTCTTCAATGCTACGGTGCTTGCCAACGTACAGCCAGGCTCACCGGCATATGATGATGAGTTGTTTGGCCCGGTAGCGTCTATCTTTATTGCCGACAACGAGGAGGAAGCCATCCGCATTGCCAACGCTTCCCGCTATGGCCTGGGCGGTGCCGTCTGGACTACCGATATAGCAAGAGGCCAAGCCTTTGTGCGCCGCGTAGAATCCGGTGCCGTGTATATCAACAAAATAGTCGCTTCCCATCCGGCAGTTCCATTTGGCGGCATCAAGCTTTCCGGCTATGGCCGCGAACTCTCCCACCTCGGCATCCACGAGTTCGTCAATCAGAAGACGGTGTGGATTGGTTGATGATTCAAAGTTATCTGCTTAACCATACTACGATACATTTCCGGTTTGTGGGATGGAAGCCGTGGCCCGGTCCCACAGTCCACTTTCAAGCAAATGTACCGTATTGTACTACTTAACCTAAGTTGGCCCCCCTCTCGCTTCGGTTCGGGACGCGTAGTCCGGGACGCGTAGTCCGGGACACGTAGTCCGGGACACGTAGTCCGGGACACGTAGTCCGGGACACGTAGTCCGGGACACGTAGTCTATGACCGAAGCTTAACAATACTGTCAAGTCTCTCAGACTTGGCAGTATTCAAGGGCTTCAGATGCAATCGGGCCGCTCCACGGTGGCCGCTCCACGGTGGCCGCTCCACGGTGGCCGCTCCACGGTGGCCGCTCCACGGTGGCCGCTCCACGGTGGCCGCTCCACGGTGGCCGCTCCACGGTGGCCGCTCCACGGTGGCCGCTGCCGCGGCTGAAGCCAGTAAAGGAATGAAACACAAACCACAATAAAGCTCGTTGGACGCTTGCACTAGAAATGCGTTAGAAACTATTACTAATAGTTTCTTTTGCTTTTATTTTGTTCAATTCCCGACCTTGATATTATGCAGGCGATCAAAGTGTTTTTCATTATTTTAATTCTGCAACGGTTATCTCAGAAATAAAAAGATTCTCAAATCCTATTCTTTCTATTTTCTTAACAAGTCCATACCTGCCTTTAAGAAAATAAATACAGATGTTGGTATCTAATAAGTAGTTCATCACAAATCCTCGATATGCCTGTTGATATGTCTACTTTCTCTTATTTCTTCAATCAACTCTTCTGCACTTTCTTCAGATTTCCAGGCACCAAATAACTTTTTCCAAGCATCATCCTTTACTTCTTTTCTTGTTCCTTTTAAGGAGTGGGAAATCTTGCTGATTAATTCAAGTTTTACGTCTGCACTTAAATTCTTAACTATCCGAAAAATATTTTCTGCTATGTCTGCTCTGTTCACTTCTACATTTAAGTCAAATTTTAAGTCCTTTACAGGAACGAAAAATGTCCAGATTTTGGCTCATATGTTTCTTTTTTAGGTAATATTTAACAAGTAATGCCTTCGGTGTAGAATATGATAGGTTTTAGTGAAGCTAATCTCTAAATGAGGTTTCATGTTTGAAGTCTTACTGTTTCTCTTGCGTTGCCTCTGCCTGAGAAGGTGCTGTGGCAGATGCATCTTTACGCTTTTTTCCTGCCCTATTGCTGTTTGAAGAAGGCACAGCGATACCAAAGATTTCCAGCATCTGCGGTTTGTCGCGGAAAGCCATACGCGCCAGCTTACGAAACTCACCATACCAGGCTCTTAGGTCTTTGATGGCCTGGTCTTTCTCCTGCGTACTGTTTTCTGCTTCTCCTTTTTTCTTGATGCGCTGCATATCCAGTTCCAGCAAAGCTTCTACAGCAGCCCTATTCTGATCAAAGGCTTCCTGCGTAGCACCAAACTGCTGCAACCGCTCCATATACATAGATGCCTTGGCATAAAAAACCATCGCCTGCATAGTCCATATCCATGTTTTGCTAGACACCCTTGTGATCTTCAGTTCCTGAATTACAAGCGGCTCTTTGCGGAAGGCCGATTTGGCAATAGCTACATGGTCTCTGAAGACTTCCTGGGCAGTCTCATTGTCTTGCTCAATCTGGTAAGAAATCCTGCGAGCCTGGTTATAATGCTGATCCTGGGTATCGTCCATCAAGGTAGCAATTTCAAACAAATCTTTGCCTTCCTTCACTCGTTTGGGCGTAAAGCCATAAGCAGACATCCTCTTTTGCAGTTCTTCATCTATGAGGTGATAAATCACCAAAGACACCGACTTGTACAATTGCGCAACAGATTTAGAATCCTTTTTCATATTATTGTATTTATGTAAATATATTTATTTATTAACACCGGCAAGTACAATATAAAGTGTCGTATCTGCCAGCCACATCATACCACATCCTTACCTATGTACCTTATCAGCATAATATGCTTTACAAACCACCTACCACCCACGCATAGCGTGCTTCCGTATGGATTGGCCCCCGGACCACGTGGTCTACCCATCAATCCATATGGATTAGCCCCCGGACCACGTGGTCTACTCGTCAATCCACATGGATTAGCCTCCGGACCACGTGGTCTACTCGTCAATCCACATGGATTAGCCTCCAGACCACGTGGTCTACTTATCAATCCACATGGATGGACAGACTATAAATCTGGCATTGTGCTTGCTCAGCTGTCATAGGCACATACATTCATTGTTGAAGGCTTGTATGGTGGGGGATATTTGCTTATTTTGTGGGGACATCCGCTATGTAGCGGATGTGTTTTCATGAGCCACCATTATGTAGAAATATGAAGTATATTACTTTGTTAATAGTTACTTTGACGATATATTCATGTGGAAGTGGAGTAGGGCCTACCGATTATGAAGAAATAGGTATCTATGAATATGATATCAAAAATGACACTCAGCAGTTGATCAAAAAGATCGGTGAAGATGAGTCATATCCCACTGTTCGGTATTTTAATAACTCAAATGATATTATCTACGGACGTTATCATAGCTTTACAATAATTAAGGAAAATGGCAGCGAGGAGATTATAGATTTAGGTTCTATATATATAGACGATGATTTTTTTTCAATCTCTCCGAATGACAAATCGATGCTTTTTGCAGGTACTGTCATAGAAGAAAATCCTCAAGTCGGAACAACTTACAAAGATAGAGGAATCTACAAATACGATCTGGAGACACACCAAGTACAACTTCTTGTGATTGATTCTATAAACGCTCTTCATTATCCAACTATATCACATTCAGGAAATCATATAGTTTACAAATCGCAAACATATCAAGGAACCCCATCTACTATATTTATGTGTGATATTTCTGGATCAAATATTCAAAGGATTGCTACCAATGAATACGACCTTCTTAAGTTTGCTGTATTCTCTGAAGATGACCAGAATATTGTATTTATAGAAAGTTCGAGTACAATCCGAATGTATAACATCTCGACTAAGGAGACAACAACATTACTTGATGGTCTAAATTTGTTTGATGGAAGTGCTACATCAGAGTATCCTATGCTCAACACCTACCAGAAGCACCTATATTATTACGCTAGAGTGAGAGATAATGTATGTGCCCAGGCAAATGTGTTTTCTTATAGCTTTGAAACAAAGCAAAGTATATTAATAGCATCAGGAGTGGCACCCATGTCTATAAATGATAACTACCTGTTGATCAAAGATTCATTTTGTTTTGGCTATGAGGCCACAGATCTGAAACTAACAGATAAAAACGGAGTATTGATAAAGAGCTTGTCAAAAGGGTATGGAGGGGAAATTTCAAACGATAACTCCAGCATAGTTTATGTTTATAGTGCAACAAAGTCGTATGAATAGCTAGAGCGTATCCACGGCTTGTGTGGGGCACTTTGTCTCCCAATCTTAATCAGAGCGCATTTGCCATGCATTCTTTGGCCCCTTCCTGCCGCAGGAAAAATCACTAAATTTGTTCACGATCAAAAAACTAAGCAATGCCTGAGATTAGCCGATTTTACGGGATCATTATCCGCATGTTTTATAAAGATCGCGCGGCGAACCGTCATAATCCTCCTCATTTTTACGTAATTTATCAAGATAATGAAGACCTGATTGATATTAGAACGTTAGAGATACTTGAAGGGCGTTTGCCAAAGAGGGCTAAGGCTTTGGCAATTGAATGGCAATAGAACATCGGAATGAATTGTTAATAACCGTGTGACGGTCGCTGGCAAAAAGCTAGGGAACATAAAGTCCTGGACAGAATTGATCCTTTGGATTAAAAATGCTATGATCAGTATTATAAGACTTGAAGTGCTGGATAATAAGAAGACGCATTTCAACTTCAGCGATGGTACGGAAAAAATCATTGATTTTACACCATTTATCGGAGAAGACAAACTAAGTAAACCTTCGTCAGACCCAGCTTACTTTCAAAAGGTTGCGTTGTATGAAAACGGACGAGGAATCTACTGGCCTAATGACTACGATTTTTGTCCCGACTTCCTGCATCAATATCAACCAGATGAAAAGGAATTAGTAGCGGAAAAGAAGTAATACAGCAGGCAATAAGCTAGAGCACATCCGCTATGTTTTCTCTAAACCCGCCCCAATCCAAAAGCAAGTCAGGAAACTGTTTGGGCTATACTGTTTGTTGCCTACTAAGCTACAGGCAGATATGTAACCACTAATCATACACGCCGCCCAGAAGTTAACAGCATATTGTTTTAATTTATGATATTTATCACAGGAGCCAACGGGCTTATTGGTAGTTATATGTGTCGGGAGCTGCTACAGCATGGCCATCAAATAGAGGCACTGAAAAGGCCCGACAGCAACATGAGCCTAGTGCAGGATATTGCCAACAGCATAACATGGGTGGAAGGAGACGTGCTCGACCCGTATGTGCTGGAAAAAGCCATAGAAGGAACCGACTGGGTGATCCATTGTGCCGCTTTTATTTCGTATCAAAGCAAAGAATACGACCTGATGCACAAAATTAATGTTGAAGGCACTGCCAACGTGGTAAATGCCTGTCTGAATGCACGTCAGACAAACTTACTCCACGTCAGTTCGGTAGCGGCAGTTGGCAAAGATAGTAAGCACTATTTGGTGGATGAAACTGTTTATACCATAGATATGGAGCAGGCGACGGGCTATGCCAAGAGCAAATACCTGGCTGAGCTTGAAGTGTGGCGCGGAATGGCAGAAGGGCTGAATGCTATTGTTGTAAACCCGTCGCTGGTATTGGGCCCGGGTGACTGGACAAAGAGTAGTACGAAGATTTTTAAATATGTATGGGACCACAGTCGTTTCTATACCAAGGGGCTGGCCAACCTGATCGATGTAAGAGACCTGGCAGAAACTATCATTAAACTAATGGAAGCAAAACTATTTGGCGAGCGGTTTATTGTGAGTGCAGGCAGCATCAGCTACAAGGATCTTTTTGACCGGATAGCCGCATCTTTTGAACAAAAGGCCCCTGACATTGAAGCCAAAGGAGTACTTATTCATTTGGCCATTTATATGGATAAGCTCAAGGCGAAGTTCACAGGCAAGCCCCGGACAATCACCGATGAGCTTGAGCAGGTAGCCAGCAACCGATACGTGTTTGACAGCACAAAAGTGAAGAAGCAACTGGATATGACGTTTCGCTCGACAGAAGAAACCATATCCTGGTGCTGTAAAGAAATCATACGAAACAGACAAAACTTACATCAAGATTAAAAACTTTGATAATAATGTGACATTAGCGTATATAATTTGTTGGCAGAAGACAGCGTATTGTCTATATTTAAATAATACGTGTTGGGTTATATGAATTTGCTATTAGATTGAATTGAAAACTTTTAACTCAAACATCCATATTGTATGAGTGATCATTTTGAAAAAAGAAGAGGTGGGAAAGAACTTGCCGACTGGTTTGAGAATCAGCTAAAGAATAATGAATTACAATTTCTTGATTTAAATGTATATGCAGACATTATAGAGCATTATCTACAAGACGATGATAACGAGAAAGCCCTGGAGGTATGCAATATTGCAGAAGGGCAATACCCGTATTCGTCTGAAATTCTGGCAAGCAAAGCACAGGTGCTGAGCAATCTGGAAGAGTACGAAGAGGCCCTGCAACTGGTAGAAAGGGCTGTCAACTTACATCCCAATGATACGGATACGCTCCTTTTAAAAGGAAATATACTGTCGTTGTCGGGTGATCTTGAATCTGCGGTGACGGCTTTTGAAGGGATGCTGGGCTTTTGCGACGAGAAAGACGAGGTGTTCTACCATATAGGACTGGCCTATCAGAATGCTGCGGAATATCATAAAGCTATTGAAAATTATAAGCTTGCCGTCCAGCACAACATACACCACGAAGATGCGATGTATGAACTGGCCTACTGCCTGGATATTACCGGTGAGTTGGAAAGCAGCATCGACTTCTACCAGCGGTTTATAGACCAAGACCCGTATTCGGCCAATGCCTGGTACAACCTGGGCATTGTCTTCAACAAGCTTGAACAATACGAAAAAGCGGTGCAGGCGTATGAATATGCCATTGCCATTGATGATAATTTTGCTTCGGCTTATTTCAACCTGGGCAATACCTACATGAGCCTGGAGAAATATAAAAAGGCATTGCAGGCTTACAAGGAGACTTATGAGATAGAAGGAGCAGATGCAGAAACGTATTGTTGTATTGCCGGTGCTTACGAAAAGCTCCGGAAGTTTGACAAAGCCATCAAATTCTATCAGAAGTCTACCAAGCTGGATTATCTCAATGATGAAGCCTGGTATGGCGTAGGCTATTGCCTGAATAAACAGCACCGATGGTACGAAGCTGCTTTTTTTCTTAACAAAGCCATCAAGATCAACAAAGCGAATGAAACTTACTGGTTGTCGCTGGCAGAGGCCGAATATAATACCGGCAATGTAGTATCGTGTCTGGAAGCCTACTACGAAGCTAGTATGCTGGACCCTGAAAACCCGCAGATATGGCTTGACTGGTCTTATGTTTTTTATGAGCAAGGCGATTACGATAAGGCTATGTCGCTCATTCTGAATGGGTTGGATGAAATGCCAGAGAGTGCTGAGCTTTATTATTATGCTACTGCATACCTGATTGCAGATGGTCAATACAAAGAAGCCTTCAATTATTTAGAAAATGCATTAACTTTGGACTTCAAAAAACATGAAATCCTGTATGAGTTCTTTCCAAGGCTAGAAACTCAGAAGGCATTGTTTAAAATTATTGACCAGTACAGAAAGTAACAGACTTTTGAATGAACTACACACTGAACCAAATTCCTGAAAGGACTGCAAAGCCCAGGATTTCAGGATATACTATGGCTATGGACAAAGGGCTGAGCCTGCGCGAAGCGGAAGATTTTATCAGCGTAGCCGGACATTGTACCGATATTGTCAAGTTGGGCTGGGCCACTTCTTTTGTAACGCCAAACCTGAAAGAGAAGATCGATACCTACCATGATGCCGGCATTCCTGTTTATCTTGGTGGCACACTGTTTGAAGCGTTTGTGATACGAAACCAGTTTGAAGATTATTTGCGTACGCTGGAAAAATTCAACCTCACTTTTGCCGAAGTGTCAGACGGCTCCATAGACCTGCTACATGAAAAAAAGTGCGATTATATCCGTAGGCTTTCCGAATATGTAACAGTACTATCGGAAGTTGGGTCTAAAGATGCTGCCAAGATATTGCCTCCCTACAGATGGATTGAACTGATGCAGGCTGAGCTACAGGCAGGTGCCTGGAAAGTGATTGGCGAAGCCAGAGAAAGCGGCAATGTCGGGCTGTTCAGAGCAAGCGGTGAGGTGCGTTCCGGGCTGGTAGAAGAGATACTAACCAAAATCCCATTTGAAAGCATCATCTGGGAAGCTCCTCAGAAAGAACAGCAGGTATGGTTTATCAAACTACTGGGTGCCAATGTCAATCTGGGCAATATTGCCCCCAACGAAGTAGTCCCTCTTGAAACCATCCGCCTGGGCCTGCGCGGAGATACCTTCAGCCACTTTATTGATTTAGAAAAGGCATAAGCCACGCTCATCCTCGTTATTTTAACATATGCAGACAATCCAAGATTACGTAAAACTATTCCTCAAAGGAGTAGCCATGGGCGGGGCCGATGTGGTGCCCGGAGTATCCGGCGGCACCATTGCCTTTATTACAGGTATTTACGCAACTTTGCTCAACTCGATCAAGTCAGTGGATGCAGCAGCTTTCCGGTTGCTGCTGGGCTTCAAAATCAAAGCATTCTGGAAGCATATCAACGGAAGCTTCCTGATTACGCTGTTTGCAGGTATCTTGCTCAGTATTGTTACGCTGGCAAAAGTGATTCATTTTTTGCTTGAGCACTATCCCATCCAGTTATGGTCTTTCTTTTTCGGGCTGGTCATCATATCGGCAGTGTCTATATCCCGTGAAGTTCACCAGTGGTCTGTAGCTGTGGTGGTAGCAGGGCTGGCAGGTATTGCCATTGCCTATTGGGTGACGGAAGCTACGCCCGGAGAAACACCCGAAGCCCTTTGGTTTATCTTTCTGAGCGGAGCCATTGCCATTTGTGCGATGATCCTGCCTGGTATCTCCGGAAGTTTCATCTTACTGATCATGGGTAAATATGCCTTTATCCTGGAAGCTGTCAATGAGCGAAACATTGCCGTCATTGGCATGTTTGCCCTTGGCTGCGTGGTAGGCATCCTGAGCTTTGCCCGGGTGATTTCCTGGCTGCTGGAACATTATCACAATATTGCCATTGCATTGCTTTCCGGGTTTATGATCGGTTCGCTCAATAAGATATGGCCCTGGAAGCAGGTTATTTCCACACGGGTGGACAGCAGCGGCGAAGAAGTGCCGTTTCTGACAAAAAACGCATTGCCTGCCACCTATGAAAGAGTCATGGGAGAGCCTGCCCTTTTGTGGCAGGCACTGCTATTTGCCCTGCTGGGCATTGCCATTGTCGTCGTATTAGAGCAGGTAGCTGCGCGTAACGATAAGAAAGTGGCTAAAACAGTTTAATAGCTGTTGGCCAGTCATGTACATAACTTATTATTTACTACAAATTCATCATGGATAACAATACTGATCAAGAAGTAAGACAAGATCTTCAGGGAAAGATCAAACAGGTTTTTGAAGAAGTAGGCAAAGTAGTGGTAGGCCAGCAATACATGGTCAACCGCTTGCTGATAGGCTTGTTTACCCAGGGGCACATCCTGCTGGAAGGTGTGCCGGGCCTTGCCAAAACGCTCACCGTCAATACCCTGGCCAAAGTGCTGCACCTGGATTTTAAGCGGATACAGTTTACGCCCGATCTGCTGCCTGCCGACCTGATCGGTACGATGATCTATAACCAGCAGAAGTCGAGTTTTGAAGTGAAAAAAGGCCCGATCTTCGCCAACCTGATCCTGGCCGATGAGGTCAACCGCTCGCCTGCCAAGGTGCAATCTGCACTGCTGGAAGCCATGCAGGAAAAGCAGGTGACCATTGGCGAAACCACTTTTCTGCTGGACCGTCCGTTTCTGGTATTAGCCACACAAAACCCGGTAGACCAGGAAGGAACCTACCCATTGCCCGAAGCGCAGGTAGACCGTTTTATGATGAAAGTACACGTAGACTATCCTTCTAAAGAAGACGAATTGGAGGTAATGCGCCGCATGTCGAACCTGGCTTATAGCGGAGAAGTAAAATCTCTTTTATCAAAAGAAGACGTATTTGCCATCCGCAATGAGATCAATGCCGTCACTATTTCCGAGTCGCTGGAGAAGTACATCATTGAACTGGTTTTTGCCACACGCCGGGCAGCCGAATATAATATGAAAGACATTGCCCCGTATATCCAGTTTGGTGCTTCACCACGGGCCAGTATCAACCTCAACATAGCAGCCAAGGCCATTGCATTCTTCGACCAGCGCGACTATGTATTGCCCGAAGACATCAAAGAAATAGCCTCCGATGTGCTCAACCACCGGCTGCTGCTCAATTACGAAGCAGAAGCAGACGGCGTAAAATCATTTGACATCATCAAAACCATCCTGCACAAAGTACCAATTAACAGGTAAAAATGAAGTTAAGTTTTGACGAACGGGGCAACTTGAATCCTTACAAAAAGATAGAAATCAGTTCTAAAAACTTTAAAGAATTTTTTGTAGACTCATTTGATAGGAATTCAACAAGGCATGGTATATTCAAGCGTTACGAAGAATATACGCAGCGTTTTGCGCAAAAGATAACTGGTAATTTCAGGCAATGGATCAATGGGAGCTTTGTTTCTAATAAAGTGAATCCAAAAGATATTGACTTGGTTACACTCATTGACTATCAAATAGCGGAAGAAAAAGACGACCTCATACGAAACGAATTTATAAAACAGGCTGTACTCAGGAATTACGGAATTGATGCTTACTTAATAGTTACTTATCCAGAAAATCATCCATTGCATTTCTGTACCAAATCCGATTTATTGTATTGGAGCGATTGGTTTACAAAGAGTAAAATTGACAGAAAGAGAAAAAGATATCCTAAAGGATATATTGAGATAAACTTCAAAATATAAATTAGTAAAGCAATGAAAGATATAGAAATAGTTGATGAAAGAATTATTGAAGTGGTTGATTTACTGGAACAAATAAAATCTATAGATGAGATGATCAACCTTCATCAGCAAAAGAAAGATGAAGCAGATTTGATGCTGATCCAATATCAATACCGTAGAGAAAAAACACTGAAAGCCCTAAAGGAAATACTAGAAGCACTGAATATAAAACTTAGTGACCTTGCCGCATAAACAATAAAACCAAAACAGATAGCGTAAAATCATATAACATCATCAAAACTATCCTACACAAGGTGCCGATCAATAGGTAGAACTTATTTGAATGAAAAAGTAAAACAAATAAGATCATGGATAAGCCAGAAGCTTTAGATAAAGCAAGAATATATGCTGATTTGATTACAGTTACATTTAGTCCGAAACAGATTTTTCTTTTTGGCTCCTATGCGAAAGGAAACTATCATAATGACAGTGATATTGATATTGCAGTAGTCTTTGATGATTATCAGGGTAGTATGGAAATGCAACTAGCCTTGATGAGACTAGGGCGTAAAGTTGACAGCAGAATTGAACCACATCCCTTTAGAATGCAGGATTTCAATACGACTAATCCTATTGTGCAGGAGATAGTCACCTATGGACAGGAAATAAACCTGCCAGAAAGGACATATGTTAACAAAGAATTAACATAGCCTATCCATCCTTCATTATTTGTTAACAAGAGATACCATATGAATTAACAATGATTAGTGATTTTTGCAGCAGTAATTTTAATGTAAGAAATACTACAAAAATCAACTATGAAGAATCTATCATTGTATTTTGTGCTGGCCCTGTTTGGAGGGTCGTTAATGTTTTCGTCTTGTGGTGACAATAAAACAGATCCCAAGCCAAATCCCGGGCCTGATACAACTTCTACCAACGTTGTTAAGTCTGGAGACATCACAGCCAACGAAACCTGGTCAAGCGACTCAATTTATGAACTAAAAGGCAAGGTAGTGGTAAACAGCGGTGCTACCCTTACTATTCAGCCAGGAACTATCATCAAAGGACAAGAAGGCGCAGAAACAAATGCTTCCGCTTTGGTAGTGGCTCGCGGAGGAAAACTAATGGCGGAAGGAACCGCTGATAACCCTATCATATTTACTACAATCAATGATAACATAAAGGTGGGTGAAAAAATGGGCACTAATCTTAGTAGAACTGACAATGAGCAGTGGGGCGGTGTAGTTATTTTAGGAAATGCTCCTATCTCAGCAGAAAAGGGAGATACAGAAGCTAATATTGAAGGTATACCTGCAGGAGCGGGATATGGCCTGTATGGTGGTACTGTAGCAGATGACAACTCTGGTGTTATCAAATATGTATCTATTCGTCATGGCGGTATCAGTATTGGTGATGGAAACGAGCTTAACGGTATGACATTAGGCGGTGTAGGTTCAGGCACAACTATAGATCATGTAGAGATATTTGCTACTCTGGATGATGGTATTGAGTTTTTTGGTGGAACTGTGAATGTCACTAATGCATTGGTCTACTGGCAAGGTGATGATGGACTGGATGTTGACCAGAACTATAGCGGTACCATTAGTAATTTTGCAGTCTATCATGGAGAAGGTGTAGGAACAGACGAAGGTCTGGAAATAGATGGTCCTGAGGGACAGACCTATGTTGATGGACTATTTACAATGACAAATGGAACGCTTGTAAGTGATGGAATAGAAGGCTCATCTGCAGATCTGAAATCAAAAGCTCAGGGTACGATAGAGAATGTATATTTCAAAGGATATACTAATGATAACTTTATCAAACTTAGAACAAGCTTTGAAGATTTTTGCGGAGCGGTAAAGTCAGATGCTTATACGTATTATACAAACGCTACTCCAACCTTGGTTATTAAGAATAGCGAATTTGGGAATACAGCAGCAACTGATACGCTGCTTAACGTATATACTGCTTCTGTGCAATCTGCTGCTGAGGGTGCTCCTCTATGTGTCGTACCAGCAGAACAACAAACAGCTGCCGAATCAGTTTTCACAAATCCTGCTAATGGAATCAAGAAAGAAATAGCTACCCCTACTGTCGGGGCAGATATGTCCATGTTCACTGGTTGGACTATTGCTTCTATGAAAGAGTTATTGTAAAAATTTTTAAGTGTAATAAAGCAAGCTTCATAAGGAGCTTGCTTTATCTTTTATGCTATCTTTTAAATGTCTATCAACAGTAACACTCATGATTCCCGCTATTATAATAAAAATCATCTACTGTCTTAAATTAGAAACAAAATGAAAAAAGCGTTATTCTGCATGTCTTTGATGCTTTTGGGTTTTAATTCTTATGCCCAGGAAGGATTTCTAAGAGGTAAGATAGTGGATGCTGAAACCGGCGAAGCACTGATTGGTGCTACTGTATCTGAAGCCGGAACCGGCAGTGGAGCAGTAGCAGATTTTAACGGTAATTATTCACTGAATTTATCACCCGGAAAACACACAGTAGTTTTTCAATTTGTTTCCTACCAGCCCAAAACAGTCAATGATGTAGAAATAAAAGCTGGAGAAACTACTACAATGGATATTAACCTTTCCAGTGACGTTACTGAGCTTGAAGGAGTTACCGTTACGGCAGAACAGGCAAGAGATACTGAGTCGGCACTACTCACTCTTCAAAAAAAATCAGCTAATCTAATGGATGGTATTTCTTCACAGACATTCAGAAAAGTAGGTGATAGCGATCTAGGATCAGCCATGAAACGTGTAACAGGAGTATCTGTACAGGGAGGTAAGTATGTATATGTTAGAGGTTTAGGCGATCGTTATACCAAAACCACTCTAAACGGTATGAGTATTCCTGGTCTTGATCCGGACAATAACTCTGTACAGATTGACTTGTTCCCTACCAATACGATTGAAAACGTGATGGTCTACAAGACTTTCACACCTGATCTGCTTGGAGATTTCTCTGGAGGTATTGTCAACATCGAAACAAAAGAGTTTCCCGAAGAAAAATTAACCAATGTTTCAGTAGGAGCATCTTATACGCCTGGCATGAATTTTAGCGACAATTTTATTTTATATAAAGGCGGTAAGCTTGATAATTTAGGCTTTGATGACGGCACACGTGCTCTGCCATTTGACAAAGATACTAATATACCAAGCGAAGTACTGAACGACCCACGCTTAGAACAGATCACCAGAAGTTTTACATCGGTAATGGCTGCCAGACCAAGTCAGACTTTTTTGAATACTAACTTTTCTTTAACACACGGCAACCAGTCAAATTTAGGTAACGCTACTATTGGTTACAATGCCGTTTTAAACTATAAAAATGAATTCACCTATTATAACAACGTGTTTTTTGGTGATTTTCTAAAAAGCAACAATCCGGGAGAGTATCAGTTAGAAAGATTTTCTCAACGAGTAGGTAATTTAGGGCAACGAAATATTTTGTGGAGTGCTTTACTAGGAGGAGCACTTAAATTTGATAATCATAGCTTTTCCTTAAGCCTGCTTAGAAGTCAAAACGGTATGAGTCAGGCATCAGACAGGGTTTTCTCTGATTTCGAGCAGACGGGAGCTACTTTACTACAAGACATTTTAACCTATACACAACGTTCGCTCACAACTGGTATCTTGGTTGGTAAACATCACTTTGAAGGGTTTGATTTGGAATGGCGCAATGCATTGACTTCTTCTAAAATAGATGATCCTGATTTCAGAACAACTTCCATTTCAGTTTCCCAAGGAGATACTACTCTAAGGGTAGGAGATGGAGCTGGCATTAACCGTTTTTGGAGGTATCTTAATGAATGGAATGAAAGCTTCAAAGCAGATGTGACCATTCCATACGGTGAAAGTTCAAAGCTAAAGTTTGGAGGAATAGGAACTTTCAAAAGTAGATATTTTGAGGTTTTATCCTATAATTTTAGAGTGACAGACCCTTTCAATGTACCTACAGATCCTGATGCCTTTTTCAAAGAGGAAAATATTTGGACGGCTGATGAGAGAGCAGGTACTTATGCTATTGGTAATCGCCAGCCAGCGAACTCATTTCAAGCTCGCCAGAACGTGTTTGGCGGTTATGCTATGACTGAAATGCAAATAGCATCTCCATTGAAAGCTATTTACGGATTGAGAATAGAAAAGGCTAATATGTATTATACAGGTCAGAACAATCAAGGAACTGTAACATACAACGATGAACGTACTTTAAATGAATTGGATTTTCTTCCTTCTGTCAACCTAGTATATAGCCTGATAGAAAACATGAATTTACGTGCGTCTTTCAGCAGAACAGTAGCCCGACCCTCTTTCAAAGAAAAATCTATCTCACAAATATTTGATCCGATTTCAGGTAGAACCTTTGTTGGAAATATTGATTTGGAAGAAACACACATCAACAATGCAGACCTGCGCTGGGAATATTTCTTTACACCAGGAGAGATGTTCTCTTTATCAGGATTTTACAAACACTTCAACGGGCATATTGAGTTAACCTCTTTTGATGTAAGACCGGATGAATTGAAACCCAGAAATGCAGGCGAAAGTAATGTAGTAGGCCTTGAAATAGAAATGAGAAAAAACCTGGACTTCATTGCGCCAGTGTTTGCTAGTCTGTCTTTTGGTACTAATGCATCATTTGTTCGCTCTGCGGTTGACCTAAAGTCTGTGGTTGTAAATAATAGCGGTACCACAGATTACGAACTTCGTAAGCAGTTTCTCAGAGAAGGAGAAGAATTGAAAGAGACCAGACCGATGGCCGGGCAAGCTCCTTTTCTGATCAATGCTTATTTGAACTATGTAAACAAAAAGGGAGATTTTAACGCAAACTTAGCATACAATGTACAAGGAGAAACCCTCAATACTGTAGGTTCTGGAAGGGTTTCAGATATTTATACTAAGCCTTTCAATAGCCTTAACCTTAACGTGTTCAAAGACTTCGGACAAGATCAACATTCCAGAATAACCGCTGGCGTTACCAACATTCTGAATGACATTACAGAAAACGTATTTAAGTCATACAATGCAGACGAACAATACTTTTCCGTATTCAGACCCGGCAGAACGTATTCTTTAAAGTATACTTATAGATTCTAAAGGTAACATAAGCACAGGATGAAGCGGCCTACTTAAGATTCTCTATCAATGGTAGTTTGATCAGCTCTCGTGCTGATAGAACAGCAGCAGAACGAAAGCCATTGCCAATGCCAATCGTCCTGGACTGAAAGACTATAGACCATTTCAAGGACAGTCTCCTTTTATTATTAATGCAGCCCTATTCCATACTAATGAAGCAATGGCTTGGGAAAACTCTTTATCTTTTAATATCTTCGGTGAACGGTTAGCCTTTGCCACTCGTGCGCTAGATCCGGATATCTACGAGCAGCCACGACCTTTGCTCAACTTCACTTCCCGCAAAAGGTTCGGCGATCATTACTCTATTACCTTCAAAGCAGAGAACTTGTTAAATCCTAAATACAATGAGGCATACGACTACGGAGACAAGCCATCCTATCAGCAGTATACTATTGGAAGAAGCTTCACTTTAGAGGTGGCGTATGGGATTTAGTATTTAATGATTTAGTATGTAGCCTAGGAAAATAAGCTTTACAAAAAAAGCACAAATGATAATTCGTTTGTGCTTTTTTTCATATAACAAACAATCAGTAAGTCAAAGAAATACAATTTTATTTTGTAGTACGTTTTTGTCAAATATAATATACATTATCAATGATTATATAATGTTTATTAAAAATAAGTTATAGATAAAGATGTATATTTAGATAGCAAATTTTTTAAATGATATACATAAAACCAAACTTAATAGCCATGAAAAAGATTATTTTCGGTTGCTTTTTAGCAATTTTCTTCATCACATCATGTGAACATGAACAAATAAGTGAAGAGCTTATGGAAGATGCTTCACAGGATACTGGTTCACAAGAATTCATTTTCTCGGGAAACGAGGTAAATAAGATGATACTCGAGTAATTGGGAACTGTCAATCTTACACAAGAAGAAACAATGCGCTTCATATCAGACCATATTGCAGCCTCTATGTATGAAGGTAAATCAAAAAGTAATCAAGCAGGGCGAACAACGCCAACTTATAGTGTTGTTTGTGCTGCGGGTATATTTGATGGAAAACTTGACAAATGGATTTTTAATTCCGACCGAGGAAATTCTGATGAGATTATTACAGTTGGGAAAGTAGCTAGATTCAGATCACCATATAGAACAGGTGCATCTGCTTCTATTTATTTTGATGGTAAACTTCTAGATATTTCTACTACTGCTATTAAAGTGAATAGCTGTAGCGAATCAGATGTAAAACCATCAGCTAGTGCTCACTGGATAGGTAGTAGTGGGCCATATATTAAAGCATATGTTGGTTGCGATAGTTAGCCTTATTACATTTAACTTACAGCAAAACTTATTTAAAAGTATACTTATAGGTTCTAAAGTAAAATAAACTTGACATCAAGCGGCACAATACAGCTGTGCCGCTTTTTTTATTTCAAAAAGTATCCATCTTTCCTCCTACAAATGCGCTGCTGAGCTTCTGCGGAATACCATAATCAGGAACCGTGCTTACAATGCCAATGCCAGGTGCCAGATAAATGGTATGCTCATCGTCTGCCAATCCGGGAATATCATAATAAAAAGAAAAGCAGTCCGAAATTTGCGTATTGCTTGGTTTTATATTCGCTTTTGTACTGGTGAGCGTAATCTTCTTTCCGTCAGCCTCAAGGGTTTCTCCTGCGTCCAATGAGAAGTCAAAAAGGAGGCTTTCTGCCTGGGTTATATCATATTTTACATATACTCTTTGATCCTGGTCAACGCGATAATAGGCCGTATCAACATAAGCATCGTTGTTGCTGCTGTAGGTAGTAGCCCATACATAGTATGATAAGCCCTGCCATTGCAGCGTATCCACTATCTCTCTACGTGTTCCTTCGTATTCCCACCAGTTGCCTATTTGTTGCGGAAAGTAAGTAGAAGCAGCGTTGGCCAAGTCTGCATCTTCCTGGCAACTCGACAAAGCAAGAAGCAAGCAAAAAACCATATTTCTCATAAATGCTACTAGTTTGTTGAAAGACACAAAGCAAGCGATTTTAGTTGTAACTGACTGTTTGGCCTGAAATGCGCAGGTTTACTAACTGGCAACTTTCAGGATGTTTTGCCAGCATTTAACATACTGAACTTAATGTAACCTCTTGGCTACTCTTAGCAAAGTTTACAGTAAGAAACTTTCTTTCCTTATCAACTGAAAACTCAGCAGATTTTGGTAAGTTAAGCAAAATAGGATTTAGTATAGAGCAAAAGCGGCAACGAAATGAAAACATTAACAGAATACAGCCAGGTACTTAGCGAACAGTTGAGCCAAAGTCAGGTAAAAAAAACGCTAATCAGTTGATTGATAAACTTAGTTCCGAGCGTACTTGCAATTTATGGACGCTCTCCGAAGATGAGAACGAATATAATCGGTATCACCGTATGTTGGATAAGAGTCTTAAGAACGTGGTAGATGTAGAAAAGCTTAATGTGAGTTTGCTTGCCAACAGCAGCGAGTACTTTCAAGACAAAGACTACGCGGTGATCCTGCACGACCCTAGCGACATCCGTAAGCCGTACAGCAATGCTGTTGAAGATTTGGGCAAAGTTAAGTCCTTGGAAGGCAGACTGGTGAACGGTTACCCAACCTTCAACAGCATTGCTGTAGATTTAAGGGGGGCTTCTCTGCGCCTGTTATCTAGTAGTCCCTACAGTACGGGACAAGAAGCTTTTGTAGGGGTAGGAGAAGCCAAAGACTATGAGCACGGGCAGATCAGGGATGCTGATCGTAGGGTGCTGCTTGCTGCTCACCAGCAAGCAGGCACAGCTTTCAATCTCAAAGATATTCTCTGTGAGCACATCCAAAGCATTGATAAGACTATTACGCAAGCCAATCCCCTGGCTGTGCGAGTGCATGTGCTGGACCGGGAGTTTGACGACCAGGCGGTCTTTAAGTTTCTTCAGCAGCAGGATGATCTGTTTGTCATACGAGCCAAACTCAGCCGCAATGCCAACCAATGGAAAGTCCAGCAGCAGGCGGTTAAACTCAAAGAGCAGGTGCTCTTTGAAGGCTTTGAGCGGCACTATGAGAAGGTGGCTTTCAAGAAAAGAGTCTTTCAAAATGCCAAGGGTGTCTTTGAATATGGTACCCTAAGCTTGGGGGAAGAAACCTACTCGGTGGTAAGAATCTGCTTCTACGACCGCAAAGGAGGCCGAATCTTCAAAGACCCGATGCTCTTGATCACCAACCTGCAGGTAGATAGAGATTTGCTCTGCCAGTTAGTATTTGAACTTTACATGAAGCGTAGCAAGATAGAGGCAGCCTTTAAGTTTTGCAAAGACGTTGTTTTATGTTGGGAAAGTCCAAGAGTTCGTGATTTTGAGTGCTTCAAGAACTTGCTATCTTTAGTCTACTTTGTGGCAGGGTACTTCTAGGAAGTGGAACCTGAATTGGCTACTCATACTCAGGCCGTGCTATTAGCCAAGATGGGTAACGGAAAGGGAAAAGTAACCCCCTACCCCTACTACATCTTAAGAGGCTTGCAAAAGGTAGCTACCTATCAGCAAATAGAGCAGCAATTACACCAAGACCAAATTACCGAAGATCAACTTAAACAAGCAGCTAACTTCTTTAGAATCAATTCTGGCTAAATCTGTAGAGTCTTCAGATTATAAATAAATAATTTTCAGCATCTTATAAATATTGAATATTCATGCAAGTAAACAATAGCTTCAGTTTGCAACTGAAGCTATTTCTTTTATGCTATTGAGATGGAAAGATGTTTGAGAAAAACAACTTTAAGCAGCTTCAATATATAAGTCTCAACATGTGTAGAACATCCTAAATCTTCATAGACAATCCTACATTCAGCAAGTTTCTAAACTGTATTTTACCTATCGTATCATCATCGTACAGCAGGTCTACAGACAGGCTGGAACCAATATATTTGTTGACACGCATATTGATCAGCATGTTGAAGGTAATGTCTACATTGGTGAATTTCTGAAAGTTGGCAAAAGCCATCAGGTTGGTGTTGAGGGTGAGATTATCCATAATTTCCTTGTTGAAATTGGTAGAGATTCTGGAGCCTACTTCAGCCCGCACATAATCTTTTCCCTGTCCGTTTTCTGTGATACTGCGCCATTTAGCAGACCGTTCGTCCAGGGCATAAGTAAACTTGCCTGAAATTGGGAACAGCATGATGGCCCAGGCATTTTTGTCTTTGGCAGACTGCCCCACCGGCAAATACGTAAAACCCAGGGATGGTTCGAGAAAGCCGGGCGACATAAACCTGGTTAAAAATACCAAATTTATGTCGAATGTACTATCGGTCTTATTTTCTACATATTTGAACCCTTGTGCGATTTGGCTGCTGAAAAGTACGGAAGCCGATAAGCTCAATCGCTTCGTCAAGGTTCGGCTATAGATAGAACTGATCCGTAGCAGGTCGATATTCTTCATAACGTAATTCTTGTCTCCCCCCAACCGGGTAATGCCATATTCCAGCCTGAACTGGTTCATCCAGCGGTGCCGGATGGTGTCATCGTACCCGCCGGTAAGGTCGAGGATACCATTGATAGCCATAAAGTCATCGCCGCCGGAAATCCAGTTGCGCATGGCTGATTGGGCCAGCTTTAGGTTCGTGCTTCCCTCAAGGCTCCATAAACTTTCTCGTTCTACAATAACTTCGGATGTATCTGATTCCTGCGCTGTACATATATGACAAAAGAAAATAAATGCATACAGCAAAAAAAGGAACTTTTGCATGAAATGTAAGGATTGAAAAGCTGCAAAAACTGAAGATTACTGAATGTATACCAGCTCTCTAACCTCCACAAGGGTTTGTTCTGTCAGGGGCTTGGTGATAAACTTGATGACATGGTCGTTGCTGACAATTTTGTCAATATCCTTTTTATTATCAGAACTGGAGAGGATGACCACTTTGCACTTCTTTTGCACCAGTTCGGGCAGGTTTTCCAGTTCATACAAAAACATAAACCCATCCATGATAGGCATGTTGATATCAAGGAAAATGAGTTCAGGAAGCAAATCAGGCTGTTCCTTGTGCTGTTCCAGATAATCCAGCGCACTTCTGCCAGAGTATTTGACCTCTACATCTTTAGAAAAATGACTCAGTTCAATGATCCTCTTACTGATAAAGTTGTCAGTGTCATTGTCGTCAATAAGCATTACTAGATTTAACATGTCCGATACGATTGATCGCATATTTGATTGCGCGTCTTGCTTTATACATTTAAAAAAATCTAATGATAAAATTCGTGGTATGGAGGCGCAAAAAAAAACAGGAATCTATACTTTTAGAAGAGGCGTAATATTTATCAGCAAATCATTGACAAACGGGTATGATTATCAAAAGAAACTGTTCAGCATACATTAGCACTGGCTGCTGAACGCCTTATTTTCTGGCAATCTTCAGTTGTTCACCCAGGGCTACGTCAAACGTATCCTTATCGTTCCAGTTCATGATCTCCTTGATGGTCACATCATAGGCACAGGCAATGCCGTAGAGTGTTTCTCCCGATTTTACCTGGTGAAATATATAGTCATCCTTTTTCTGTGGAGCTTTTTGCTGCTGGTCAGAAAGTGCCGGAGCCTTGAGCCGCAGCTTCTGCCCTACGCTCAAAGATACGCTTTCAGACAAGTTATTGTACTTTTTTATGTCGGCCACCGCCAGGCCATACTTCTTGGCAATGCTATAATAGGTATCTCCCTTTTGCACTTCATAGTATGCTGGCTGCTCTTCGGACGAGCTTTCGGCATCTGCAAAGACAATGTCGCGTGCTTCAAAGGCATCATCATCTGTGTTGTTGGCTGGTTTTCGGGCTATGGTTTCTGCTGCATCAGACGTGGTTGAGGTAGGAACTTCTGTTCTATCACCTGGTTCCCAGCTATCGTACGATTCCTTGTTGATAGAAGATACTTTGGTCTTAGGTTCAGGTTGGGCTACTTTTGCCGTTTTCTCTGGCACTTGGACAGGCTCCGGCGGTGCTTCAGTTTTTGTGGGAGTAGGAGCAGCTTGTTGCGTTTCTGGCTGAGAGGAAGCGATGGTAGCAGGCGCGATTGTTGTGCCCGGCACGTCCCGGTATTCTATAGGAAAGCTGGCAGGGCGTATGAAGCGCATCCACAACACACGACCAGGTTTGACCGGTTCTTCCTGCTGCATCCGATTGTCCCGGGTGAGCTTGCTGAGTTTAAGGCCAAAACGCTGAGAGATACTCCAGAGCGTTTCTCCCGGTTCTACAATATGATAATGCGCAGCTCCCCGGTTGCGCTTATTATGAATATAGTAAGCCTTACCCGGAATGATTTCCGACTGTTTGCTGGTGAGATCGTTGTAAGTAACAAATTTGCTGGTAGATACGCTGGCTCTTTGGGAAAGGGCACGTATATCATCCCCTTTCTGCGCTGCAACGCCAGGTATGCCATTGATCTTCAATTCAGCACCTTTGCGCTTAAATGGCTCAATCACCGGGAACCTGCGGGTATCGCTCACTTCCGTATGTTTTTGGGCTTCCCTGGTGACGGCTTTGGCACTTTCTTTTCGTTCTTTTACGGTTTCCGTTTTGGTAGCTTGGGCCAGCAGTTCTTCATTCGGCTCGCCACTAAAATCAGGAATGATCACATTGTACTGCTTATCATCGGGTACGCGTTTGGCTTTGAGCCAGCGATTGTAAGGCTCGAGGTCTGCTTCCTTGAGGGCAAACTCTTCTGCAATCGCTGCCAGAGTTTTACCACTTCCTTTGGTATAGGTAAACAACTGCACCTTCGGATGAGGATTCTGGCCGATGAATTTTTCAAAAGCTACTTTGTGTGCCAGAAATTTGAGTACGTACCAATGTGTGTCTCCATCAAGCCGCATCTGCGTTTGGTGGTGCTGCGACTTATCTGCTATTTTGAGGGCACCGCCCGGGCCGGTCATGTAGGCCATCAGCGCATACAGCCAGTTGTTAAAGTAGTTATTGTTGCTCTTGAAGTAGCGTGCAGCTCCCCTGGTAGCGTTGATGATGTTCATGCGTTCGTCTACAGCCTGGTTGATCGTAAGCCCCACTTCCCTGGCCGCTTCCTCTTTGAATTGCCAGTAGCCGATGGCATTTGCTGTAGAAACCGCATCGCCCACCAGGGCACTTTCCTGAATTACCAGATACTTGATATCGTCGGATACGCCTTCTTCTTTCAATACCTGTTCAATCAGCGGAAAATAGGCATCTATCTTATCAAGCTTGAGTTGAAAATATTTTTCGCTCCGCAACAGCGCATCTACATCTGTCTGGATTTTCTTTTGTGCCGCCGATGATAGGTCCAGGCGCATATCTGCATAATACATAGTGGACGGCACCTTCATCTTTTGCGCCTGCACGTTTGCTGTGCTTAGCAAAAATCCCAGTATCATATAAAAAAAACGTATATCCTGTCGTTCCGATAACTTCATATTGTTTCTTAATCTGTTCACGCTGTATCTACCCGGAGTATGTGTGGCTAGTTTGATGTGCCAAAGGCTACAATTTTCTGGCAATCATCAGGCCATCCCTTATTGGAAGTAGAACGTTCTCTACCCGTGTATCATTATGCACATACCTGTTAAATTCCCGGATGTTCTCCGTCTGCTTATCGTTTTGGGTGGTATCAGCCACTTTACCTTTCCAGAGCACATTGTCGGCAACAATGAGACCATTGGCAGCCACTTTGTCAAATACCAGGTCATAATATTGCCGGTAGCTTGCCTTGTCTGCATCAATAAATACCATATCAAAGCTAACATCAAGAGTGGGTATGAGTTCCACAGCATTACCAATACGGTAGTCAATCCTGGCTTGCAGGCCAGATTTAGCAAAATACCTTCTTGCTATTTCTTCCAGCTCCTCATTGATATCCAGCGTATATATTTTGCCGTTTTCTGCAAGGGCCTGTGCCATCCAGAGCGTGGCATATCCCGTAAAAGTGCCTATCTCCAGAATGTTGACGGGCTGTCGCAGATGCACAAGCATCGCCAGAATGCTGCCCTGTAGCGGACCGGAAAGCATATGAGGTTTGAGTACTTTCAGGTTGGTTTCCTGCCGGAGAGCCTGCAGCCACCCACTTTCAGGTATGCAATGGGCTTCTGTATAGTGCAAAACAGGCTGATCAGGGTGTAGCATATCACAAAACTAATGAATAAACCTTTTGAATGTAAATTCAGAGCAACCAGCAGGTCAACAATTTCACCAGCTTGTTATGCATGCCTAACATAATTGTTTATATTTGACATGACATGAGAAGAGAAGAAACGGTTGATCATCATATTAAAAGTGCCTGGCATGCCATTTATCGCATGTATAATCAGACAGCACTAAAAAGCAATTTTACAACCTCTATTGGCTTTGTATTATTGAACATAGATTCTCACGAGGGAACGCCAGCCACTAAGATTGCCCCGCTGATTGGCCTGGAGTCACGAAGCCTCACCCGAATGCTGAAAAACATGGAGGAGAAAGGACTTGTCATTAAAAGACCTGATCCGAATGACGGGCGTTCGGTACGGATATTTCTGACCGACCTGGGCAAAGAGAAAAAAGCGATCTCTAGAAAAACAGTGCTGGATTTTAACAATACGGTTAGAGAAGCAATTCCTGATAATAAACTTGAAACTTTCTTTGAAGTAATTAACGGTATCAACCAAGTTGTAGAAGACGAAATCAACAAACCCATATTAGATCATGAAGAAATTTAATATCAAAAGAGTAGCGATCCTGGGTTCCGGCATCATGGGGTCACGCATTGCCTGCCATTTTGCAAACATTGGTGTGGAAGCACTGCTGCTGGATATCGCTCCCAAAGAACTCACAGAAGCGGAGCAGAAGAAAAGACTCAGCCTGGAATCGCCGGCAGTGCGCAACAGGATCGTTACAGAATCTTTTCAAAAAACTTTGCAATCCAATCCCGCACCGCTCTACCAGGCTTCGTTTGCCAGCCGCATATCACTGGGTAATTTTGAAGACAACATGCAGGATATTGCCTCCTGCGATTGGTTGATAGAAGTAGTGGTAGAGAAACTGGACATTAAAAAGAAAGTATTTGAGCAGGTAGAGCAACACCGCAAACCAGGTACGCTGATCACCACCAATACGTCCGGTATCCCGATCAACCTGATGCTGGATGGGCGTAGCGAGGACTTTCAAACACATTTCTGCGGCACACACTTCTTCAATCCACCACGCTATCTGCGCCTGCTGGAGATCATTCCCTCACAAAAGACCGATCCTGAGGTAGTAGAATTTCTGATGCACTACGGCGATCTGTACCTGGGCAAAGAGACGGTACTTTGTAAAGATACGCCCGCTTTTATTGCCAACCGTATTGGTGTGTATGGCATCATGTCTATCATGCATACGGTAGAGAAAATGGGATTGAGCGTGAGCGAAGTGGACAAGCTCACCGGTCCGGCTATCGGGAGGCCCAAATCGGCTACCTTCCGCACTATGGATGTGGTAGGGCTGGATACCACCGTCAACGTAGCCAACAACTTAACACAGGCACTTCAAAAAGACGAATCTAAAGCTACCTTTGAGCTACCTACTATCGTGAAAGAACTGTATGAGCGCAAGTGGCTGGGCGACAAGACCGGCCAGGGATACTACAAGAAGATAAAGGATGACAAAGGCAAATCTGTGATTTTGGAGCTTGACCTGAACACCTATGAGTACAAAGAGCAGGGAAAGGTAAAATTTCCTGCACTGGAAGCTGCCAAAGGCAAAGATAATCTTCAGGAAAAACTCAAAATTCTGGTCAGCAGCGAAGACAAAGCGGGTGAGTTTTACCGGACTACTTTCTACGACCTGTTTCAATACTGTTCTAACCGCATCCCGGAAATCGCCAACGAATTGTACCGGATAGATCAGGCCGTAGCTGCCGGGTTTGGCTGGGAGTACGGGCCTTTTGAAACCTGGGACATGCTGGGTGTGAAGAAGACCATCAGCAAGATGGAAGCCGAAGGGTATAAACCCAACCAATGGGTATACGATATGCTGGAAAGCGGTACTGAAAGCTTCTATAAAGCAGAGGATGGCAAGCGCAAGTACTACGATATTCAAAGTAAGTCTTATCAGACAGTGCCCGGTACGGATGAATTTATATTGCTGAGTACGCTGCGTGCAAACAAAACGCTGTGGCAAAATGAAGGGGCTACCATCATAGACCTGGGCGATGGTGTGCTGAACGTGGAGTTTCGCACCAAAATGAATACGCTGGGCAGCGATCCGATAGAAGCCATCAACCGGGCCATCGATATGGCTGAGAAGGATTACCGGGGCGTAGTAATTGGCAACGAAGGGCAAAATTTCTCTGCCGGAGCCAACCTGGCCATGTTGTTTATGTATGCTATTGAGCAGGAGTTTGATGAAGTAGAGATGATGATCCGGCAGTTTCAAAACACCATGATGCGTGCCCGCTATTCGGCCATTCCGGTCGTAGCCGCGCCGCACGGACTTGCCCTTGGAGGAGGTTGTGAACTAAGTATGCACGCCGACATGATACAGGCTGCTGCCGAAACTTATATCGGGCTGGTAGAAGTAGGCGTAGGACTGATACCGGCAGGTGGCGGCACCAAAGAGCTAACTATGCGTGTGGCCGATAGCCTGGAAGCCGGCGATGTGGAGCTGAACGCTTTGCAGAACACGTTTATGAATATTGCCACCGCTAAAGTATCCACTTCTGCACAGGAAGCATACGATCTGCGCATCATGACAGACAAAGACCAGATTACGATGAACAGCAAACGGTTGATTGCCGATGCCAAAGAGGCAGTGATTGCGCTGGCTGAAGCTGGTTACTCACAGCCTGTGCCGCGCAAGAATATCAAAGTGCAGGGCAAATCCGGACTGGCGATGTTCTATGCCGGTATCTACGGTATGCGTGAAGGGCATTTCATCTCTGATCACGACAAGAAGATTGCCGAAAAGATCGCCTGGGTGATGTGTGGCGGCGACCTGTCGTACCCACAGGAAGTATCCGAGCAATATCTGCTGGACCTGGAAAGAGAAGCCTTTTTACAGCTTACCGGAGAAAAGAAAACACTGGAAAGAATCCAGTCGCTGTTGCAAGGAGGCAAGCCGGTGAGGAATTAGGAATATCAAAAATTAGCCAAGTAGAATAATCTATATAATTCTATCCGTAAGGTTGGCTTATTGAGTGTATGCTATGTTCGTTTGCTTTCATTATAGCACCTAATCCGCTATTGCATTTATAGCAATATTGTTTGCTCAGAAGTCCAGTAGCTAAATTGTGCATGGTTTTTAAATAAAAAACTATACTACATATGAGGACCGCGCCCTTTAGATTTGTAATATAGACATAGTACTGGAAAAGTACTATATTAAAAGAGAACTAGGGTGAACTACCACCGCGCCAGAGTTATCAAGGCTCAACCCGTGAATTAGTCCCTAGCTCTCTACTTGTTGAAGCAGCACCAATTAGAACATTAAGCTTTTAGGCTTACGAAAGGGATTAGTGGCTTCATTTTGTTTTATCTTTTCAACTATAAAATTATGAAAATTTCCTATTTCATTGGCATTGACATCTCTAAAGCTACTTTTGATGTAGCCGTAGGACAATTAGAGACTCCAAAGGTGTTTATCCACCAAAAATTCAACAATTCACTTGCCGGTTATAAGCAATTGCTTACTTGGCTTAAAAAGCAAAAAATCACCTTAATTGAGAGCTTTTTTGTCATGGAACATACTGGATGGTATACCCTTGAATTATGCAGCTTTTTGCAAGATAAAGAGCTTCCATTCGTTCTTTTATCGCCTTTACATTTAAAGCGATCGTTAGGTTTAGTAAGGGGTAAAAATGATAAAGTGGATGCTCAGCGGATTGCTTACTATGCTTTTCTACATCGTCATGAACTAAAACCTATGCAATTGCCTTCAAATTGTTTACTCAAGCTTAAAAATCTGTTTGCTTTCAGAGAGCGGTTGATCAAAACCCAGGCAAGCCTGAAGCAGACTATTAAAGACTTAAAAGACACCTCACGTATAATAGACAGCAAGTTTATTATTAAGCAGTCTGAAAAGCAATTAAAACTCATTGAACAACAAGTCAAACAAACCGAAGAGCAAATTCAAGCTGTTCTTGAAGAAGACGAACAAGTTCAAAAAAGCTTAAAACTTCTGTGTTCCATTCCTGGTATAGGACTAATAACTGCTGTAGCCTTGATCTTGTGTACCAATAACTTCACCGCTTTCAATGACAGTCGCAAATTCGCTTCTTACTGCGGGGTAGCTCCTTTTGAACACCAGTCTGGTAGTAGTATTCGGGGTAGAACTAAGACAAGTCCTTTGGCTAATAAACGTATGAAGGCTTTGTTAAGTAATGGTGCTGCTACTGCTATACAGTTTGATGAAGAAATGAGAAACTATTATCAACGCAAAGTTGAAGAAGGAAAACCTAAAATGGTGGTGATTAATGCTGCCGCCGTGGCCCGGTCAGAGCTAAGCTGATCAACCGTATTTTTGCTACTATCAACAGAGGCACTGAATATGTAGTATTGAAGCAGTATAGTAATGCAGCTTAATAATGTATCATAAAGTTAAATCCGGTTTGGTTGATAACGTTCATTATCCAGGCAAAAGCTTTGCTTTTGTCTGGATAATGAACCAGCAACCGCAGGGCGGTAGTGAGCATAAAGTGGATTATTAGCAGCTAAACATGGCGAATGAGAATCTTTGAAAAGTTATAGCGAAAAAATTTGTTTAACCTTAAAACTTCACGGGGGCACGGGGTGCCCCGCACAAACCAACGCGTGAGAGCCGTGGGCTGTGTCTTCACAGCCCACCTTAAGGCAAATGTACCGTAGTATAATAAAAAATTTAGCAACTTTCTAAAAATGCACGAAATGTTGTGTTAGCAACGACTCGCACTATGTTTTATATACGTTGCTACCTGCTGGTTTTATTTTTTCCGAGCTATATGGTCTTCATTAAATCTTTGTCATCCAAATATCTTTTTTGCAATCCGACCTGCGAACGGAACCAGATCCGAAAGTAATTTGCCGCCTACGGAAAAGTTTGTTGGTGAGTAAGAATTGAAATAAATATTTACGTTATCGATATGATTATCATCAATGTCAAAAAGTTTCATCAATACAGGTGTCAGTTTCTTTGCAACTTTTCGTTGTTTTTTAACGGACATTAGCCAATCCGAAAGCTCTACTGTGATGTCAAGATAACCTCGTTCATCTGGTGTCCTTGCTCCAATAAAAAGTTGATTTTCTGCATATGGGTTAAAATGAACGGTGGTTCTTTCACGCAACTCTTCTTTCGTAATTCGTGCTTTGGGATTATAGAAAAGTTCATTGATTTCCAAAGTCAATACTTCGGCAAAAGATTTAAATTCTGACTTAAACTTCTCCGGACAAGTTACTTGTAAATATGGCATAGTATCTAATATTCTTTTGTTTTGAGTTTCGCTATTGCTTTTTCAGCTTGCAGGCAACGAACAGTACTTGATGATGGTGCATCTGAAAAACGTCTGCTTAAATTTAGTACTTCCGCCCCAATATTGCCAAACTGATGTTGCCTACTGTGATTTTTGCCGTCGACTCATTGTTTATTTTATTGGTTTGCCTAGTCTTGACAAGAAAAATATTGTGAAAGGCTATCTTCTTGAATTTATTCTTTTACAAGTCATTTTGCGCGCTTCTTGATGAACTACTATTTTGCTATATGTCATACAGCCCCTTACTGCAAACATACACCACAATAGCGTAAATTGCTACAGCGGTGGTGCTCAGAGCTGCAACGATGGAGCAAAATGCTGCAACGATGGAGCAAAATGCTGCAACGATGGAGCAAAATGCTGCAACAATGGAGCAAAATGCTGCAATGATGGAGCAAAATGCTGCAATGATGGAGCAAATTGCTGCAACGATGGAGCAAAATGCTGCAATGATGGAGCAAAAAGCTACGTTGATATTCCTCCGAGCACCATCTATGCAGTAAAAAGCTGTAATAGTGGTGCTTTTTGCACCCATACCGTAGCATCGGGCACCTGTTTTCAAAGGAAATGTTGGAATATTGCCTACTGTTTTTTATTCAAATCGATCAGAAGGGTTAAAGTGTCTACCAAGGCTCTTGTTGGCAATTCTTTGAACAGAAACTCAGGATATGTTTTCGTCGGTGAACAAGATGCTAAGAGACAAATTGCCTTCGTCTGTGTTGACCGAACCGCATAACCCGAACAGGCTGATAAAATAAAGTAACCAACAACATAAGCTTGTGCCGCTGTGGCACGGTCTTCACAAGCCGCCTGATGGGGAGTGTGAAGACCAGTAGTCGCCATCCGGCATGGAGTACTACGGGCCTCGGCAACATGAGGTACCGGGGTGCCCCGCACAAACCACAGAGTTAAGTCGAGTGTATTATGTACTCGTCATTCCTTATATACAAGTAATCTCTGTTTGTTGCTTAAATGATAACATCTTTATAGCCGCAATTATACTTATACCTAATTGCATCTTCCGGCTTGTCAAATAATGGCGGCTATTATCCTTATGAGGCTTTGTGTACTTCTTGCATGGTGTGCTGTGGCTCGGTCAGGCCAAATGCTTTGATTACTTCGTGGTAGTTTTCATAGTCCACAGCCTTTGTCCTGGCATTGTCATTAGCATCTGCTGGAATGATGACGACTCTGCTGGTAAACTCTACAGGTTTTGTCAACGATGCCAGTGGAAAGTTGGCATCCAGGAAGAAGCTGACATCTTTTAGAGAGTAATCAAAGTTGATGGTCATTACCCCGCCGCTGTCGTAAAATTCTGTGATAGGCATCAGCCGCCATATATCGTTATCTGCTGATCCGTCATCTGGCGATGCTTCCAGCGTGTAGGCTAGTACAATATACGTGGAAATCACCTCAATATCTCCAGGATGTGGGTATACCTGCTGCCAGTCATTTTCTGCATTCAAGCTGATGAAGAGTTCATATACCTTACCCGATGCCGGACCTGGAGGGCCTTGTGGTCCATCAAAGCCTTGCGGACCTACCGGGCCGGGCAATCCGTCTTCTGCATAACATCCCCAGGTGGTGAGGGCAACTATTGCCCAGAGCCACGAAAATCTATAGGTTCTCATCGTCTCTTAAGTTTAGTTCATCAATAACTATAGGATGGTACATTGCAAAAAGGATGCACTTTTTTTATGCAGATATGGAAGATGAAAAGTATAGTCTTATAAGTGAATCACAAATCAGACGCAATTACTTGATAGTGTGATCGTTGCAGAGTAACGACTTGGCTGTTGGTTTCCTAAAAATAACTGCCTGTTAGGGGCTTTTATGCATTTGCACATAGAAAAGCACATGGGATTTGGTGCTATGCAGAAGTTGTGTGAATGGTTTGATTTATCGAAGGCTTCAGTCACAGACTGAAGCTAGTAATGGTGAGAGGCTTCAGTCACAGACTGAAGCTAGTAATGGTGAGAAGCTTCAGTCACAGACTGAAGTTAGTAATGGTGAGAAGCTTTAGTCACAGACTGAAGCTAGTAATGGTGAGAGGCTTCAGTCACAGACTGAAGCTAGTAATGGTGAGAAGCTTCAGTCACAGACTGAAGCTAGTGGTGGGGGTGAGTGGCAGATGAAGCTAGTAAATGGTGGGCATAGTTTGAAACTGGTAATGAGTGGCCTGTGACATATAAAGCTGTGGGATTGATTGGTTGGTGTGGGTAGCATTAAACATAGTAGATATTTTCTGGTTCCCCTGTTATACCATATGACAGAAGATACTATGTTCAAGACAAGAATTATTACAGCAAAGACAGCAGAAGGGCTGGAAAAGGAAATGAATACCTTTCTGGATGAGCTGACCAATGTTACGATCATACAGATAGCGTACCAGCATTATCAGCAGGATGGCGAGCTGTACCTTACAGCTTTGGTTGTCTACCAGATCAACCATGATACTACCCAGTTTGGGGCTGCCTGAGGCTGTAAACTACAGATTGAGCTGTACGTCATCTTCATAATCAAAGGGGACGTTGAAGCTGACACCGTATATTTGTACGCGAGCTTTGCCTTTGTAGCGCACCCTTTTCTCTGCACCGTTGAGCATACTCATGGCTGTGCTCAGCAGGTTCATGTCCATGTCTTTTAGTGCCAGCGTTACATCAATAGGCACAGTAAACTGGCTGTTGGGGTTTGCTGTGATGTCATACTCACGGCTGATGTCCTTCACCTTTTTGTTGTCTACCGACACCTCCACATCGATGCCCTTGATTTTTATCTTTTTGTTATTTGGGTTAAAGAACAC
This sequence comes from Cyclobacteriaceae bacterium, assembly GCA_958296015.1. Taxonomy (GTDB): domain Bacteria; phylum Bacteroidota; class Bacteroidia; order Cytophagales; family Cyclobacteriaceae; genus JAJNNC01. The sequence continues at coordinate 172,424 of CATQIH010000013.1, read as the reverse complement.
GGCATCCCCATTGATACGCGCCCCCGACATGCCCTCCACATCAATCTTGAGGTTTTTTACTCCTTCAAAGTCCGGGGCTACCGGTGGCTGACAGCTGGTGATGGCCAGGCAAAGCAGCACCAGCATCCCAATCGGTTTCACTAATATTTTATGCCAATGCTGGTTCATAGTCGATCACTTTTTGTTTTGCTTCTGCGGGTATGGGTATGGATTTACCGGTTTTGGTATCGATGGCTACCAGCACCAGGGTAGCCGTAAAATACAGCTGGTTACCAGCAGCGTTGGTCATGATGTTTTCCATCGTGAGGCTGCTGTTGCCCAACCGGCTGGTGCGCAACCGTGCTACCGGCTGCAAATCCGGGGTAATGGGTATCTTGTAGTCGATGCTTGCGTGGGCCAGCACCATCGCGATGCTGTTCCATTGCCCAGGGTTCACTGCTTTGAAATAGTCCATTCTAGCTACTTCCAAGTAGGTCAGGTATACGGCATTGTTGGCATGGCCAAGCATATCCATATCCGAATACCGTACTTGTATGTCGAAGCTAAACCGGTATTTTTCCAGGTCTTCCAATGAGATCATCTATTCAATGATAATGGTTACTTTATTGACACGCTTTGGTGTCAGCTCATCGGTTTTGATGCCAGCACCATAGTTGTTCATGTCTCCCTTCACAACGTTGATGTAATACTCTTTAGCGTCCAGCCCGATAAATTTTACCCGGCCTTTGCTATCGGTCACCTTCATTTGGTCTACTACATTTTGTTCTTTCTGGTAATCCTCTTTGTTGTTGAACAATTTTATCTGGGCATCTTCTACCAGGTTGCCCAGATTGTCGCGCACGGTTACTTGCAGTGCGGTTTTCAGGATCTGAATAGGGGAACCATCCGCATCAGGAACGCTGGCAGAGGGCAGAGCCTGGCAACCCACGATGAGCAATACGAGCAGGGTATAGAATTTTCTCTTCATTTGATATAAGGTTTGTATAAAGTTTGACAATAAGGGCAATTTTGCGGTGTTTTCCATATAAATTACGTGTAGTTTTATTCTTTTTTAGCGCATGACAATCTATTTCTTATCGAAGAAGTCGGCCATACACCAGTGTATCAGCATTTTTGTACTGCTCTTGCTGCCTGCGTTCGTACATGCACAAAATCAGCCTGCATCCAAAGCAACGCAACTCCGCACACAGGAGATCAGCCGCAAAGGTAAATATTACAGCCGTCAATCTGCAACGGTTGACACACAAAAGACTTACAATGTAGCACCTGGTTTTATTTTTACCAGCCTTGCCCTGCGTATCAGCCCTACAGAAAGCTTTGCTGGTGCATACGTGATAGCCGATGCTGATACTTTTTATTTACAGCACGATGAGCATCAGCCCAAAGAAGATACGCTCCTGCCATCGAATCTGGTTATCTTTCCTCACCCCCGGAAACAGGTTTTGTTTGTCCCCGGCCAGATACAGGGTGCGGTAGATTTCTCATTCATCAATGCCGGATCGGGAACAGACAGAAGCCGACAGGGCTTTGCCAGGCAGCAAAAACGTCAGGCAAGTCAGGATTCCTGTAGCCAGCCTGCGGTGGTACCTCAAAGTACCTGGCGCGATGGCCTGCCTGCTCCCTCCTACCAGCGTATCCGCACCAATGTGCAGCACATGATTGTTCATCATTCGGCTACGTATAACAACCTGACCGATTATGCCAACGTGGTCAGAAACATTTATCTGTTCCATACGAAAGACAGGGGCTGGTCGGATATTGGATACAACTACCTGATTGCCCAGGACGGAACCATCTTTGAAGGAAGAAGCCCTGGCGGACAGGACGTGCTGACAGACAACATACAGGGCGCACACCTATGCAGCAAAAACTCTGGTACGATGGGCATCTGTGTGCTTGGCAACTACGAGACGGCCACACCTACTACAGCATCGCTGGCCTCCCTGGAATCGCTGATTGCCTGGAAGGCAGACAAAGATAACCTGAACCCACTGGGCGAGAGCTACCACGTTGATGCTATGCTGGCCACCATTGCAGGACACCGCGACGGCTGTGATACTGAGTGCCCCGGCAAAAACTTATATGCAAAGCTTGGAGAGATACGCATGACGGTGGCTGAAAGAATCACCCATACATGCGACCCGGTGACGTTTAATGTATACGCAGACTATTCAACAAATACTTTGTACGTCCATGCGCCAGACCTAGCTGCCAGCCAGCAGGTGCTGCTTTACGATATGCAGGGAAAGCGCATGAATGTTCCTCTGAGGGCTGATACAGCAAACAGCCGGTGGCTAATGGATTTTACGCAGCTATCCGGTGGCGTATATATTGTTGAGTTGCAAAGCAAAGATTTCACTGCTTTGCGGAAAGTGTTGCTGCTGCCCGGCAGTTAACCCTGAGCAGCACGATCTTCAAAGAGTTTTTGCATAAACTCATTGTAGCTAAGGGCATCTTTATACAGGCTATCTGAATAGATGCTGGCAAGTAGCTTGATATAACTGGGCTGGTTGTCTATCAGGATATATTCTATCACAATATTGCCATATTGCTGGTCTATCGGCGCGGTCTGCTGCATCTCTGCTGCCGGTTTGAGGTAGTACTTTTCTATGGTTTCCACATAGTTTTCTCTATCGATGATACGCCGGTCGGCATTCACCAGCCGGTACTGCATCTGTAGTACTTTGTCTTTGAGGTAATCAAACAGGTGTTTGAAAACCTGCGAAGAAATGGCAGGCGAGTAGGTGATGGCAAAGCCGTTGGCGTAGTCTGTATTGAAGAGATGCACATCCAGCGAACCCCGGATATTGGTCCTTTTATAATAATAAGCCTGAGCCACTTCCTGTAGCAGCTTGTGGGGAGCCGTGGTATCTTTCCAGGCATCATACTGCTGAGCTTCTCTGGATGTACGGTTCAGCACCTCGTGCACGGCTGCCGAGCCTGGATAAGTCTTACCGGTAAATATTTTGCTGATCAGCTTATCAAAGTAAGACATGTATGTGTCTGTTTACAACCCGTTCTTTATAATATATTTTCTGCGTTCGCTGATCATCAGGATGGCCTCACCAAACTGATGATGCGTTTGCCTAATCAGCTCTTGTAGCCTGTCGCCTGTCCATTGCTCTGCCATAATGATCGGCATGATCTGCAAAACAACCTGAAGTTCCTCAAGATACAACATTTGCAGGGCTATCACTGCATTCCGCACAATTTCATCCACCGCCTCCGGGTCATGACGCTTGATGGCATCAATCAGGGCTGATTCATGCTTTTCAAGCAACTGCTCCGATTCTTGATAGAAGTACACAATGTTGCCGGTATGATGGCGAAGAGAACTTTCTACTTTTCCAAAATCAAAAGTGACCAGTAGCTGGTCAGAGTAATTTTTCTTTTGTCTGACATAGGTGTTATGATCCAGTCCCACACACTGCATCACTTTATCGCGCAGTTCGCGGGCATTGAACGGTTTGCTCACCACGTCTGTAAAATCCTGCTGGTGTTGTTGATTTAGAAGATCATCAGTCATATTGGCAGTGAGCGCAATTACGGGTATATTACTCAGGGAGGGTATGGGAAGTGTTCGGATGGTTCTTGTTGACTCAAGGCCGTCCATTATAGGCATACGAATATCCATCAGCACCACATCATAGCGTTCGGTTTTGATTTTGCTAATGGCTTCCAGCCCATCGCTGGCTTCTTGCACCTCTACATGGTGGTCTTTCTGAAAATACTGCTTGATCACCAATCTGTTGACGATGATATCTTCTACCACTAATATTTTGATCATACTCATATCGCTTACTTAACAGCCTCATGCTGCTATGAATTGTTGTGTCGTGTCACTTTATGATGTGAAAACTATAAAATTTTAACTAATAAAAGTTAAAAATACAAAGATACATTATTCGACACTACGCTTTTCTTCGGGTGTAGCTGACGGATTTAAAAAGCGATAAGCATTTGTATGGTCTGAATGGCAGGTAAAAGACAGGTGTGCATAAGGTAAGATACGTGAGAAAACCAAGGTAGCATCGGCTAGTTGCTGGCAGATATGTGCATTGGTGAGTAGTGCTACTTTTATGTGCACACTGGGCCTCTTTACCGAGCGTTCACCCAAAACAAGCAGCCACTGCTGCACTAGTGCATGGAAATGTGTACTGCTGATATCGTTAAACTGTTCTTTGACTAGCAAATACGACGAAACACGGTGCATTTTAGCAAAGCCAACAGCTATATTCATTGTTTCTGGATACTGATCCAGCGAACCGGAATTGTTAAAGGTAAGCTGTATAGCCTCCACTTTTTGATTGATTTCTATTGTAGCCAGACTATTAATAAACTTCAACATGGTAGTGGGCTAAAAAATTGCTAAAAGAATATCAGAACAACCGTTTGATCTTCACATGAATAATAAGTTTAAAAAAAGGGCATCCTCCGTGAAGATTTTTTCTGGAGAACACCCATTTTTTGAATAAAAAAAGTTTAAAAAATATCCTTATCAAGAAGGATAGTCTTAGCTTAAAAAATTTGTCCCTAAACTTTAGTACTTCAACACTTCAAAGGTCACCAGAATTTGCCATTAATAAAAGTGTTTGCGTGTTATTTGCATAAATATGCCTGTTTTCAATGACACCCATCTAATATTCTCACTATTTTGAGCGAAGAAAAAATCAATATAAAATATGAATATTATGGTATGCTACCTGTTTATAGTTATAGCTGCTGTACATCATAAAAAGAATGCTTCAGGAGTTACACGTAGTACTGCGGCCAACCCCTTGGATGGCTTATGGAAGTGTAGTTTGCGTAACTCCTATGCTTGTCAGACACGTCAGATCATCCCCTTTTTGGAGGCAAAATGAATAAGCCCTGCGGTATTGCGTACATTAAGCTTTTTCATGAGGTTTTTGCGGTGGGTAAATACGGTGTTGGTACTGATGAAAAGCACATCGGCAATTTCCTGGTTTGTATGCTCTTTACCAATGAGTTCGAGTATTTCTTGTTCCCGTTTGGTAAGGTGTGTGACATCTTCCGATGGGGCAGGTTTGGCGTAGACTTCCGCTCCATCCGGAGCCGCTACGGTAGCAGATTGATTGATCTGGTTGAGATAATCACATAATTTGTCTGATACTTTTTCGCTGTAATAGCTACTACCTAGTGCCAGAGCCTTGATGGCATTGATCAAGTCGAGCGTTTCAGAGCTTTTAAGCAAATAACCGGAAGCACCCGACTTTAACACATCCAGGATAAACTCCAGATCATCGTGCATGGATAATATCAGGATCCGCATTTCCGGGTAACGCTTTTTTACAGCCTTAGTAGCTTCTATACCGTTCATATCGGGCATATCAATGTCCATCAGAATAATGTCTATCGGCTGTTGCTCGAGTTTCTCCAATACTTCCCGCCCACTACTTACCTCTACACTAATGTCTATACCTCTTTCTTCATTCAGCAACGACTTAATACCTTCTCTGTAAAGTTTATGATCATCAGCAATAAGAACTTTTATAGTATCCATTTCAAGGTGTTAATAACAAAAGATTTTATACGGCCTTTGTCAGATTTTTACATAATGTTGTACTCAAATCATTTTCTGGTCTGTACGTAAACATTTTTGTACAATATCTAAAATAAGCTATTTCTTTTGTAAAAGACCCTATGCCAGTACTTTTTTTCACGAATTTCTTCTTATTTACCATCTCACAATAGGTTTGAGAATACTTTAATAGCACGATCTTGAATAACTTATACGCTATCTTTCGATACTCTAACGGACAACGCAGTATTGTTTACAATACTTCGGACAATCTATACCAAAACCAATCTTTACTGTTATTTATAGACATCTTTATCTCTGAGCTACCACAACATACAAGTCCGGTAAAAAAGTGCCTTTCAACTAATCACCAGTTCTATCAGGTACATTTTATTCCTGAAGAAGCACCTGACTCCGACCGGCTGCAAATACTGGTCGTAGTGCAACTCACCGAGAAGTTGGATGCCAGTCTGAAGGATCAACGCTTTCTTGATAGTATTAGGCTGTTTTTTCACAAAGGAACGCATGATATGAAAAACCTGCTCAACAATATGCAGTTATTGTTCAAAGAAAATATGATCTCCCAGGCGCAGCACTATCTGGATGAGCTAAAAACTCACTATTTACCACAGATAGAAGCTTTTTATGAGGCCCTGAATCAACTGATTGATATAGAAAAACCTGCTGAGCCAGTTGTAGAAACCATCTACTTTGCCCCCCTGGTTGATTATATCAGGCAGCATTACCCCATGCCCGATCACCTTTCTGTAAATATAGAAACGAATTTTACGCAGTGTCCGGCTATTACCTACCGGCACGATTATCTTACCAGCATGGTGGTTGCCCTGTTTGATAATGCCATCAGGTACCGGGTAGCAGATAAAGCCCTGATAATAAAAATACGTACCAAAGAAACTAAAGAGTACACTATTTTTACCATTCAGGATAATGGAGAAGGGGTGGACCTGTCACGCTACGGGCATAAGATTTTCGAGCCATTTCAGCGGTTCAGTCAGCAAAGCGTAGGCCAGGGGCTTGGCCTGCATTTGGTTAAGATAGCTGTAGAAAAGAACGGCGGAAAGATTACCCTGGACAGTAATTCGCAACAGGGTATTACTGCCACACTTTTTCTCAAAAAATATGTTTGAGACAAAACTCCGAAGTCTGAAAACCAGAGTGCTTCTAACTTCTGACTTCGGTCTTCCGACTTAGATAAATATTGCCGTATTTTAATAACAAAACACCTGCCTAATAGCTTTGTAAAGTGAAAGGCCGGAGTACAATCCTTGCACGCTTCGGACTGCGCACATCTCACTTCAGTCGCTTCGGCGTGCCGGGGCCAACCAGGCGATCCGACTGTGACTAAAGCGAAAAAACGCATTCCGATATATTAACCAAAATTTAGATTTTCATGATGGATCAGGAATTATCGCAGGTTTACGAATTTGAAAATAAAGAATGGCTGGCATCGCTGGAGTATATTCTACAGCATGAAAGCCCTGAAAGAGCTAGGGAGATCATACAGCTATTACAAGATAAAGCCCGGCAGCATGGCGTTGCCGCAGACAGCATCCATACGCCTTACATCAATACCATTCCCGCCAGCGAAGAAGAGGAATATCCCGGCGACCTGGACATGGAAGAGAGGCTCACCAACCTCATCCGCTGGAACGCATTGGCGATGGTGGTGCGGGCCAACAAAAAAGAAAGCGGTATTGGCGGACATATTTCTACTTATGCGTCTTCTTCCAACCTGTTTGAAGTAGGCTTTCAGCATTTCTTCCGGGGCAACGAAGATGGCAAAGAACCCGACCTGGTCTTTTTCCAGGGCCATGCCACGCCCGGCATTTATGCCCGCTCTTATATGGAAGGCCGCTTTGATGAACATATGCTGGACAACTTTCGCCGCGAGCTTGCCGAAGGTGGCGGCTTGTCTTCCTACCCGCACGCACGCCTGATGCCCGACTACTGGAAGTTCCCTACCGTATCGATGGGTATCGGCCCTGTGATGGCCATTTACCAGGCGCGTTTTAATAAGTATCTGGAACACCGTGGCCTTAAAGAACCTTCTGATCAAATGGTATGGGCCTTTTGTGGCGATGGTGAGATGGACGAACCCGAGTCGCTGGGTGCGCTCTCGGTAGCTTCCCGCGAAAAGCTGGACAACCTGATCTTTGTGATTAGTTGCAACCTGCAACGCCTGGATGGCCCGGTACGCGGTAATTATAAGATTATTCAGGAACTGGAAGGCATCTACAAAGGTGCAGGCTGGAACGTGATCAAAGTGGTGTGGGGCAGCGAATGGGACGAACTGCTGGAAAAAGATGAAGACGGTGCGCTGGTTGAAAGAATGGGCGAGGTAGTAGATGGTCAGTACCAGCTCTACAGCGTGAAAGGTGGCAAGTTTGTTCGTGAAGATTTCTTCGGCAAAGATGAAAAACTAAAGAAACTGGTAGAAGACTATTCTGATGAAGAGATTTCCAACTTCCGCCGTGGCGGGCATGATCCGGTCAAGGTATACAATGCTTATAAAAGAGCGGTGGAATACAAAGACGGCCCTACCGTCATCTTGGCACAGACCGTCAAAGGTTATGGCCTGGGCAAGTCTGGTGAGGCCAGCAACGTAGCCCACCAACGCAAAAAGCTCAAAGAAAACGAGCTAAAAGCCTACCGCGACCGTTTTGATCTTCCTATCAAGGACGATGATGCAGGCAAAGCTACTTATTATCGCCCTGATGAAAAAAGCAAGGAATACAAATACCTGATGGAACGCCGCAAAGCACTGGGCGGCCTGATGCCAAAAAGGACAGTAAAAGACAATCCTATCAAGATGCCAGATGACAAAGCTTTCACAAGCTACTTCAGCGGCTCGGGCGATCGGTCAGTCGCTACTACGATGGTAGCCGTTCAGCTACTTACCAGCCTGCTCAACGATAAAAATATTGGCAAGCTGATTGTGCCCATTGTGCCCGATGAATCCCGCACCTTTGGGATGGATGCGCTGTTTGGTAAAGTAGGCATTTACTCTCCGGTAGGGCAAAACTATGAGCCTGTCGACAAAGGCAGCTTGCTGTTTTACAAAGAAGCCAAAGACGGTGTGGTGCTGGAAGAAGGCATCACCGAAGCCGGTTCTGTCAGCTCTTTTGTGGCGGCAGGTACGGCGTATGCCAACCACGGCATCAACACCATTCCTTTTTATTTCTTTTATTCCATGTTTGGCTTTCAGCGCACTGGCGACTTCCTTTGGGCTGCCGCTGATGCCCGTGCCCGCGGCTTCTTGATGGGTGGCACTGCCGGGCGCACCACGCTGGAAGGAGAAGGCTTGCAGCACCAGGACGGCCACAGCCACCTGTTTGCCCTAGCATTCCCCAGCGTAATGGCCTACGATCCGGCTTTTGCCTACGAGGTAGCCCTGATCGTCAAAGACGGTATCCGCAGAATGTACGTGGAGCAAGAAGATATTTATTATTATCTCACCGTCACCAACGATACCTACCAGATGCCTGCCATGCCCGACGGTGTAGAAGAAGGCGTAGTCAAAGGATTATATCAGTATCAATCATCCAAAAAGAAATCGAAAAACAAGGTGCAGCTGTTGGGCAGTGGTGCTATTATGATGGAAGTGCTCAAAGCAGCCGAACTGTTGGAGAAGGAATACAACGTAGCTGCCGATGTGTGGAGCGTGACCAGCTACAAAGCCTTGTATGACGATGCCATCGCCACCGAACGGCAAAACCGTATGCAAACAGGCAAAAAGCAGCAGCAAAATTACCTGCAAACATGCTTTGAAAAAGCAGAAGGCCCGTTCATTGCTGCCAGCGACTATGTGAAGACGCTGCCACTATCGTTGGCCAAATGGTTCCCCGACGACTTGTATGCACTAGGTACCGACGGCTTTGGCCGCAGTGAAAGCCGCACCATGCTACGCGACTTTTTTGAAGTAGACCATCGCCACATCGTGATGACGGCTTTGAGCACGTTGAAAGATCAGGGCAAGATAAAAGCAAAAACGCTCAATGACGCCATCAAAAAACTGGAGATAGATACGGATAAGGCAAATCCGGCGGGGTATTGAAGATTAGGTGTTGGGGATCATTACTAGCTTCAGTCTGAGACTGAAGCTAGAAGCGCAGCCAGCTACTGGCTTCAGTTTACAACTGAAGCCAGAAATAAGATATTAAAAAAGTCCTATTTGCTGCTACTACCGTTTCGACGGCAACAGGACGACAGAAGGGTATATAAAGGACGGTGATAGCATAAGCCAAAAAATAAGAAAAATACAAAAACAGTAGCGTAAGCTCTTACTGAAAACAGCTTAAAAAACACAACGATTATGATCAAGGAAATAAAAATGCCTGAAATATCAGAGGATGCCGATGGTGGCACCGTGGTAGAAATACTGGTGCAAGAAGGTGACACCATAGAAGAAGAGCAATCTATCATCGCCGTAGAAAGCGATAAAGCTTCTGTAGAAGTACCCGCTACGGCTGGCGGTACGGTCAAGGAAATCAAGATTGCCGAGGGCGATGAGGTAAAAGTAGGAGCAGTCATCATGACGCTGGAAACAAACGGCAAAGGCGGTGGCAACGAAGAAAAAACTGACGAAGAAGCCGCCGAAGGAGAAGAAGAGCAAGACAAGAAACGGCAGAAAGCCACAGAGGAGGAAGAAGCCGAAACTAAGGAAGACGAAGGCGAAAGCGATACAGACGACGAAGAAACTGCTGGTAGTGATGAAGAAAAATCAGACGAGGAAGTAGCCGGTAAGGCCAAACAAAAAGAGGAAGACAAACCTAAAGCCAAAGGCGAGTCTGAAAAAGGAACTACCGACGAGCAGAATACCGAATCTACCTCAGACGTACCTGCCGCACCTTCTATCAGGCGTATGGCCCGTGAACTGGGCATCAACATCCGCAGTGTGCAAGGCTCCGGTCCCGGCGAACGCATTACTGCCGATGATGTGAAAGCGTATGCAGGCAACGGTCAGCAAAAAGATGCAGCTAAAGAGGGACAAGCTACTGCACCCAAAAATGTGGAAAAAGCCTTACCCGATTTCAGCAAGTGGGGCACTGTCAGGCGCGAAAAGATGTCGGGTATCCGTAAGGCTACCGTCAGCAGCATGTCGGATGCGTGGCAGACCATCCCGCACGTTACGCAGTTTGACAAAGCAGACATCACCCAGTTGGAAGAGTATACGGAGAAATATAAAGCCAAAGTAGAGAAAGCAGGCGGCAAACTGACCATCACCGCTATTATGATGAAAGTGGCGGTAGCAGCATTGCGTGCTTTCCCCAAGTTCAATGCCAGCCTGGACGTAGCCAACGAAGAGGTTGTGCTCAAAGACTACTACCACATCGGCGTTGCTGCCGACACGGAGAAAGGCTTGCTGGTGCCTGTAATCCGCGATGTAGACAAAAAATCGGTTATCAAGCTTTCTAAAGAGCTACCCGACATTGCTCAAAAGGCACGGGAAGGCAAGCTTTCCGGCGATGAAATGAAAGGCGGCACTTTTACTATCTCTAATTTGGGAGGCATTGGCGGCACCCAATTTACCCCAATCGTATACAAACCGCAGGTGGCTATTATGGGCATCAGTCGTACCCAAACCGAACCTGTGTACATCGACGGGGCGTTTCAACCCCGTTCTATCCTTCCGCTCTCCCTCTCTTACGATCACCGCCTGATTGATGGTGCCGAAGCCGCCCGCTTCCTGCGCTTCATCTGTCAATCGCTGGAAGACCCTTTTGTGATGTTGATGGAAGGGTGAAAGAAAGACCGGAAACGGGAGACTGGAGACCGGAAAAAACAACTAACCCTGGAGCGTGTTTGCAACGCGTTCCACACCGATAAAAGAAGAAAGCCCTCCGTCTTCAAAATTCGGTCTTATTTTAAAAACATTCAACAGTAAAAAACATGGCAAAGACACAAGAACATAAGTTGGTAGTAATAGGTGGAGGTCCGGGAGGATATGCGGCAGCGTTTATGGCAGCCGACCTGGGGCTGGATGTAGCATTGATAGACCCGGAGGCCAATCCGGGGGGCGTCTGCCTCTATCGGGGGTGTATTCCTTCCAAAGCCTTATTGCATATTGTTAAGCTTAAAGCGGAGGCATTAGAAGCTTCTGACTGGGGCATGACCTTTGGCGAACCCAAGCTGGACATTGACAAGATACGCCAGTGGAAAGAAAAGGTGGTGAAGAAACTCACCGGTGGCCTGGGGCTGCTGGTCAAGAAAAGGAAGGTGCAGTACATACGCGGTATGGCGAAGTTTAAAGATGCCAACACCCTGGAACTCACCGACGGCGATGATAAAGGCACACAAGTTAAGTTTGAACATGCCATCCTGGCGACAGGCTCTGCCCCGGTAGAGATTCCCGGACTGGAGTTTGACCACAAACACATCATGGATTCATCTGATGCGCTGAACCTGGAAAACGTGCCCAAAAGCCTGCTGGTGGTAGGTGCAGGCTACATTGGTCTGGAAATCGGCAGCATCTATGCCGGGCTGGGCAGCAAGGTATCGCTGGTAGAGATGACAGACGACTTTATGCCTGGTGCAGACCGCGATTTGGTAGCCGTATTCAGCAAAAAGAATAAAGACTTGTTTGAGTCTGTCATGTTCAACACCAAAGTGACGGAAGCCAAGGCCAGCAAAAAGAAGGTGAAAGTGAAACTGGAAGGCGAACATGCCGACAAGGCTAAAGATACCTACGATAAAGTACTGGTAGCCGTAGGCCGCAAGCCCCGCACCAAAAACCTGGGACTGGAAAACACCAAGGTAGAAGTCACCGACAAAGGATTTATCAAGGTCAATGCGCAGCGGCAAACTGCCGAACCTTCTATCTACGCCATTGGTGACATCACCGGAGAGCCATTGCTGGCTCACAAAGCTACGCATGAAGGCAAAGTAGCTGCCGAAGCCATTGCAGGGCACAAGACCGCCTTCGAACCCAAAGCCATTCCCGCTGTGGTATTTACCGAACCGGAGATTGCCTGGTGCGGCCTCACCGAGACAGAAGCCAAAGCGCAGGACATAGATATCAAAGTAGCTAAATTCCCCTGGTCGGCCTCTGGCAGAGCCACTACGCTGGGTGTCAACGATGGTATTACTAAGCTGATCATAGAGCCTGAAACGGAGCGGATACTGGGCGTAGGCATTGCCGGAAAAAGTGCTGGAGACCTCATTCCCGAAGGTGTACTGGCTGTAGAAATGGCTGCCGTTGCCAAAGACTTCACGCTAACCATCCATCCGCACCCTACGCTATCAGAAACACTGATGGAAGCCGCAGAAGCTCTGTATGGACAAAGTACGCATGTGTTTAGGAAGTAGGAAAAGACAGGTGTTGAAGGGGTAAGAAGATAATCTCAACAGGTGTAAGAAGTTTTGTAAAGCCGGGACATTCTGGCCCATCCAAACCAAACTTCCATATGTGAAGGAAAGTGTGGATAAAATAAAGCAAAAAATAACAAATGCCCATGAAGTCATAAGACAATTGCAAACTTTTTTGGTATTATCTGTTGGTTCAATGATAACAATCTTATCTCAGGATAAAATCACGAATATAGGATACCTGTTGGTTACGCTGAACCTATTGTACATTCCAGCATTAATGTTTATAATAGAAAAGTATCGTACCTTTATAGACACAGAAACTGAAAAGCTTTAATTGACTACATTATGGAAACTTATTATTTAATACTCAGTTTGGTAGCTGTTTTATCTTTGGGTATAGGAAGGTCTATATACAAAAACTGGCACTTTTTAAGGAAGCAAGAAAAGCTAGAAAGAGAATCTAAGTAATGACCAGATAATAAGTATTACTTTTTATGATGTCAAAGTTTTGAATATCAATAATTTAAAATAATTTTTTGTGCAAGTTATTTCCTAACGAATCCTAAGTATGGTATGACTTCGGAAATGTTTTATGATCAATTTGAGCGAGGTGTACTGGAAGATTCCAAAGACTTTATCCTATGGTCTGGTATCCATAAAATGCAGTTGGAAAGCAGGAAGAAACTGAAGGAACTGTCGTGATATTAGACTATTTCCTATAGACAAAAAGTGCTTTTGAAAAATATGTGCATACATTATCTCCAGTCAGTATATTACGGAGAAGACTTACAGTGATAAGAAAGGATTTATTGAGGGGTTCTGCCATTTTTTATGGTGATAGCAAGCTAGAATTTGCTGAAGTGAAGGATACAGACCGGCAGAATAGGGTTAAATATCGGTATCACTATATGGACAGAGATCAGCATATGATTTTTAGATATGACAATGCCAGACATTATCTGGCACTTGCCAATTTTCCCCCATCATAAACATACTGCCGAAGAGGTAGAGGGCACTGTAGAGCCTGCCATTCATGGTATTTTATTGGAGATAGCATATATCATAGCAAAAAACATAAGGTAATCATCAAGCACAAAAAAATCCAACCTGTGCCGGGTCGGATTCTTATGTTTGAAAGATAAGGAGGCTCATGCAATCACTTCTTTCCGTTCTACTTTGTTGTAGGGCAGCCGGTCGTTGGCACCGGTGCGTAGCTTGCTGCCGCGTCACGACGACTGCTGATGCTGGCGTTCTGCTTTTGGGTAGTATACACCCAGTCAATGCCGTTCTTGTGCAGTTCGGTAGTGCCTTCTTCCGGCAAGCTGCTTTGTGCATCGTACATACGAAGAAGGTCCAGGCTGCAAACTTGAACCAGGATTGTTAGTGAGGTGAACAAAAAGGCCCAGCTGATAGTACCAGTCGGGCTTTGGACATAAATATTAGAACAGAGTGTTTTTTCTTATTTCTTGGCAGTATTATTTGCCAGGTTGGTGTTTGTCTTTCTGGTATGTACTCTGCTTACGACCAGTTGGCCTACTTTTCTGCCCATTTCTACACCGTTACTGATGGCAGGCATGTAGTGAATGCCTCCATAGATGCGGCTCATAGCGGCTTCCTGCGAAGCATCCAGGAAAGAATTAAATTCGCGCACCGGTAGTCCGTAGGGTGTTTCTGTGGAATCTACAAAATGAAACTTCTCTCCGTACATACTGGTGAGGGCTACAGCTGCTGAAGTAGAAATGACACTGTGTCCACTAGGATATTCCGGAAAGGGCGGTGTTTGCAGCAGTGGCATCCAGTCTTCGTCGATATTGGCGTTGATGACCGTCTCGGGACGGATCAGGTTACTTCTGTACTTTTCGTCCCAGCAACTGATAAATCCATCAAACAATGAAATAGAAACCATTGTATACTTCTCTACAGATTCCATCATAGAGGCACTGTCAAGCTGCGTGGCAATAGAGGTGATGCCCATCCAGTGCCCACCAGGGGTAATTTTCTTGGTAGCAAACATCACGTGTCCCTGATGGTGAGATACGTAAGGGTTGCAATCCCAGAAACTGGCGATGGCTGTTTGCTCTTCGGTGAGGTTTACACCCGTTTCATAGACTTCTTTGGCTTCATTGTAGAAGGCACTACCTTTCTCCATGCTATATTCACTGGGCTTGGCAGGTTTAAACTGAGAGCAGGAATCCAGTACCAGGGTGCGGATTTTGGCCCAGTGTGGTTCAATGCCGTCCATGTAGTCGGGCGGAGTGGGCTGCCAGCGGCCCGGTGCGTCGCTTACGGAAAACTTGGGGAAAGTACGGGTCTGTTTGTAATTATCGTGGCTCGCCCATGCAAGGATATGCTGTGAGATAGTATCGCCATAGGCCATAGAGCGTTCGTATACATCTTCTGGCAGTGCCTGCTGATATTTGGTATACAACTCCTGCTCGTATGCATTCATGACTTCTTCGGAGAAGATAAAGTTTTTACCTGTTTTCAGGAAAGCGTGTACTCCCGCCAGCGGAAAACAGTATTCTTTACCTGCTTCAGGCTGTGGCCCTGCTTTCAACTCTTTGAGTTGCCCTGCCAGCGATTGATACTCCGGATAGCCCGGCACCAGTGCCTCATACGCAGCAATATTGGAATAGGCATAAATACGACTTGATACGGGAGGTGAAAAAATGTCGTACACCATAATGTCGGTAAGCTTTTGCAACGACTGGTGCATGATGGTAGGATCGGCTACATCAAAGCTTGTGTCTTTTGCTGGCTGACAAGCATTGATCATCAAGGTGCTGAAAAGAATAAAATAGAAAAGCTGCGTTTTCATGCTATGGTAAGAATTTTATATAAGGAGTTATGTTTTTGGCAAAAGTATCCACTGAATACACGCATGTAGTTGTTAAAGAACAATAAAGATCGGCAAATACGTTCAATAAGTATAATTTTTACAACATTTTAATTCTTTTTCCAGCTACATTAGACATTTATTATGCCTTTATTCCTGCGCAATGACCAACTCCCGTTCTGCTATCACCTGTTCATTTTCATCGTAGAATATTACCTTGAAGTCTCCGATAGATTCAGGGCCAAACTCCTGAAAAGGAATACTTTGGGTGATATAAGTCTCCCCCGGTTTAATATCAAAATCTTTGGTTCCCAGCGAAATCATCTCCCCGTTATTGCTTTGCAACCGGAAAATTTTTCCGCGTATCTTTTTGGTGGCAAATGGTTTATTGGAAGATAGCCTTACAAATATCTGTCTGGCCGGTGCAAACCGGTTGCTGCTATCCAGGCATTGGTCTTGCTGATCCAGCGATTCACAGAAAGTGATGGATACGTTGGGCTTTGAAGTACAGCTGATGCATAGGCCAAGCACCACCAGGCCAATATATATCAGACTATTGCGCCTCATCTCGGGTATCAATAACGATTTCACGGGTATCGGGCGAGCTTTTTTTGATGAATTGTAACTTCTCATTGTTTTTAATCACGACTATTAAATCCTGTCCTTCATATATAATTTTATCCAACCCACGGACTTGCCCTTGCAGGTACAGTCCGGTCTGGTGGTTGGGCAGCCATGCAAACCGGGCATTGCCGGTGTTTTTCAGCAGTGCTCCATAACTGGCATCATACCTGCCCCGCTCAATGTTTACTTCATAGAAATTGCCTGCCGCCAGGATGTCCTGCTGCCGGTCACCATCCACATCAAAGAGATAAAATGCCTGAATGGGTGAAAACTGCGCTTCTATAGGAAAAGGACGAAAGGTAAACTGCATGTTGCCCTCATTGACAAAAATGCCTGACCTGAGTTCGTAGGCATACAGCCGGTCGGCACCCTGTAGCTGTTCTTCCGAGAATATCCTGTCTGCATCGGCTTTGGCAAAGTCTTCGTACTTCACATACCGGTTCTTGATGTCTACCAACTGCGCTCCCAGTTCGTCTTTGGTAGCAAACAGGTACTTTTTGCCCTGCATATAGTGAAACAGCAGCGGGTCGGGCTTTCCGTTATGGTCAATGTCTTTGACGATCAGGCTTACAGGTTCTTCGGGAGAACTTTTTAGCTTTGAGTTGAGGCCCAGGTTTCCGGCGATCAGGTCTATATCTCCGTCGTTGTCGATATCTGTTGCCTCTACGGTATTCCACCATCCATTGGTTTTATCAAAGGAATCTATTTCGGCAGGTTCCAGTTTTCCACCTTTGTTGTTGAAGACCATAATGGGCATCCATTCCCCTACAACAACCAGGTCGGCAGTACCATCGCCATCTACATCTGCCCACTGAGCGTCTTTGACCATTCCTACGTGTTCCAAACCTGGCGCAAGCGTTGCAGTTACATCCGTAAACTTTCCGTTGCCGTCGTTTTGCAGCAGATAACTTCGAGGTGCTTTTCCATAGTTTTTGGTCACTACCCTGCCACCTATGAAAATATCTGTGTCTCCATCGCCATCAAAATCTTCTGTGCTGATGCATGAGCCATTGACAAACATATCTGGCAACGCTTCCCTGTCACGGCTGAAATGGCCACGGCCATCGTTCTTATACAGCCTTACCAGCAGAGGTTCTTCTTTGCCCTGAAACTCGTTGCCGCCACTGACTACGATCAGGTCCAGATCGCCATCTTTATCCACATCAAGCAACCTGGCGGCTATGTCTTCCGCTACGCTATCTGTTTTGAATACCGGTTGAGGCAGTTGCTGAAACCCGTTGGCTGTCTGCACATACATTTCGGCAGGTTGCCTTTTGGCTCCGCCAATGAAGAAGTCATCTTTGCCGTCGCCATTGACATCCCCCACTGCTGTTCCCGGCCCTTCCGTAGATGACATGTGCGGAATCAGCACTTCGCGGTTGAACTCGATGAACTTATTTTCTTCATGTTTATAGGCTACGCCTAGCGTATCACTGACATCCTCAAACATAGACTGTGGTGCTTTGGCAAACTGGTAGCGCCCGGAAGCATTTGCCTGATCTACCGCTATCGTATTGTTGACAGGTAATCCTTTTAACACTTCAAACTGAAGATCGGGCCATACGACGACCAGTGAGTCTATTGTTTTTCTTTGCCCCAAACCCACGATCAGTTCAAAGGGCACAGAAGACTGGTAGCCACGGGTAGGATACATTTCCTGAATGATCGTCTGAGAGTCCAAGGGCACAACAATGCGCGCTCCCACGCCAAAGGTATTGGGTGCTTTGCCTTTAAACCTGATCTTCAGATAGTTGTTGGTTATCTTCTCGCCGTCTATCGTCCGGTTTCTGTAAATAAATGCATCCTGGTCTATATTGTTAGTCACCAGATCCAGGTCGCCGTCATTGTCCAGGTCTACGTAAGCCGCTCCGTTGGAAAAGGATTCTTGGCCTAATCCCCAGGCTTTGGATACATTCTCAAAGGCAAGATGTCCTTTGTTTTGGAAGACGACATTAGGAATCTTCACAATAGGGAGCTTTTCTACCAAAGCCATATCCTCATCGGTCAGGTCACCTTCCAGCCGGTGCTGAATGGCCTCGTTGGATACGTACTTGATATAGTCCAAGTCGTTGGACCTTCTTTTGATGCCGTTGGCAATGTAAATATCTTTGTTTCCGTCCAGGTCTAGGTCGGCAATCAGACCCGACCAGCTCCAATCGGTGGCAAAGGTGCCGGTGAGCAGCCCTATTTCGCTGAAGTGCTCCCGGCCCATATTCAGTTGCAGGCTGTTTCGGGCAAACTGGTGACTGTAGCCAAACTTCAGTTTGTAGTTGTATACGTCGTAAGAGTCTTCCCCGCCCGAGGTCTTTAGCATAACAGGGTCGGACGGCAGCATATCCAGGGAAAAGATGTCGGGCAGCGCATCATTGTTGATATCGGCAATATCGTTGCCCATAGAAAACCGGCTGGTGTGGTTGATCGCCTGTTCCAGCTTTTCGGTAAATGTTCCATCTCCATTGTTGATATACAGGTAGTCGTTTTCATGAAAATCGTTGCCCACGTAGATGTCGGGGTAACCATCCCAGTTCACATCGCCCACCGTAATACCCAGTCCGTAGCCAAGAACACTGCTGTAGATACCGCTGCTATCGGTAACGTTGGTAAACTTGCCATTGTCGTTTCGCATCAGTTTGTCGCCTGCCAGCGGATGCTTTTCTTTTCGCAGGCTTGATCTGCCAAAAGTGCCGGCAGCATGCACCGAATGGTTGAGCATATACATGTCCAGGTCACCATCTAAGTCATAATCGAAAAAGGCTGCCTGTGTACTGAACCCCACCAGATCAAGCCCATAGGCGGCTGCCTGATCTTCAAACATGGGTACGCCCTCTGCATTATTACCCAGGTTGATATAGAGTTGGTTTTTGCCACGTATGTTCTGATAATCGCCCAGCTGACTTACGTAGACGTCCAGTTTGGCATCGCCATTCACATCGGCCATCGTCACGCCGGTGGTCCAGCCCTTTCTGCCAGCTACCTGAGCTTTTACAGTAATATCTTCAAACTGAAAGTTCCCTTTGTTGAGGTAGAGCTTATTATCTTCCAGGTTAGCCGTAAAATACAGGTCTGGCAGGCTGTCTCCATTCAGATCACCTGCGGCTACACCTCCTCCATTGTAGAAATACAAATAGGTAAAGATGTTCATTTGCGGCGTTTCTGTCAGCTTATTCTGAAAGTCAACTCCGGTTTGTGTAGCAGGTAGTAACTCAAACAGTTCATCGGTATTTCCTCCACACGCGACACTAATGATCAGTAAGAGCAGTGGTGCTATCTGCTTCTGGATTTTTTTCATATACATAAATTTCCGGAGCATCGTTATTTTTGGCTACAATCAGCATGTTTTTTTGTCCGACAGACCTAAGAATAGCCATTTTGCGTACTTCGCCTGTCATCTGCAAGCCGTGCTGGCTATCTACCTCACGCCACCCGTTTTTATCGTATGTCAACAACAAACCTGTATTGGCATCGTACCGTCCTTCTTCGGGCTTTACACCTGAAAAATTGCCCGCCATCACAAATTCCTGCGGGTCGGTACTTTTCTGGTTAAAGTGATCAGCAGCAATGGCAAATATAGGAGAAAGCTGAGCTTCCTCCGGCAAAGGCTGCAAAGTATAAGAGCCATCGCCATTGTTGAGCACCACGGAAGATGCTAATTGATATACATGGTTGACAACGGCATCTGACAGCTTGTCGGCACCAAACACCTGGGTCAGGGTTTTACCAGCATAATCTTGATAGTGCAAAAAATCCTTTTTGAGATAATTGAGCTGCATCACCAGTTCATGCCGCAGTGCCATTGGGTACAGGCTATCGCCTTTGTAAGAAGCAAATACCTGATCAATGGTTTGGTTATCATCAAAATCACTGATATATAGCTCCACCGGTTTATCTTTTGAGGCTTTGAACAAGGAGTTAAGCCCCCAGTTGCCCAGAATAAAATCCTTTTCGCCATCTCCATTGATGTCTCGCACTTCAATACTTTTCCACCAGCCGTTGGATTGGGTAAGGCCGGGCACATTGCTAAGCCTTTCTAAGTTAGCTCCATTGTTTTTAAACAACGTCACAGGCATCCAGTCGCCTACCACTACCAGGTCCAGGTCATCGTCGTTGTCAACATCTACCCATTGGGCATCGGTCACCATACCTATGTTGCTAAGCCTGGGCGATATGCGGGAAGTAACGTCTGTAAACTTTCCTTTGCCATCGTTTTCCAATATAAAACTGGCTGCTGGCAGGCCATACTGAAGAGGCACC
The DNA here is from genome assembly GCA_958296015.1 of Cyclobacteriaceae bacterium. Classification (GTDB taxonomy): domain Bacteria; phylum Bacteroidota; class Bacteroidia; order Cytophagales; family Cyclobacteriaceae; genus JAJNNC01. The sequence continues at coordinate 151,845 of CATQIH010000013.1, read as the reverse complement.
GCCCGGCTGCCTACAAACAGGTCCAGATCACCGTCATTGTCATAGTCTGCACTTTTGACGCACGAACCCATAGCATATATACCGGGCAGGGCTGTCTCACGCCTTTCATACACCGGCTTGCCATTGCTGAACGACTTCAGCAGGTAGAGCCTGTCCTGGTATTCTCTGGCATTTTCACGGAAGGCATTGCCGCCGCTTACGACATATAAGTCCTGATCGCCGTCGCCGTCAGCATCAAAGAACAGCGCATCTACATCTTCATGGATGCTGTCTTGGGCAAATACTTCCTGCGCTACTGCTTTGAACTGCCCACTGGCAGTTTGCAGGTACAGACTGCCTGATTGGCCGCTGGCTCCTCCGATATAAAAATCGTCTAGCCCATCCTGGTTCACGTCTCCTGCCGCCAGTGCCGGTCCTTCCCTGGACAACATATGGTAAGTCATGCGCTCATAATCAAAGTCTACAAATTGATCTTCTTGATGCACAAACGCAGGGGAAAGCAGGTTCGGCTGTTTCTTGAAAATAGGGATTACCTTTGTGGTATCACGCGTTACAGGCTTTGCATCCTGTATATTCAGTGTCAGGTGCTGGTTGGTTTCAACATTGTATAAAGTCTGCTCTTTGTGGTCATAGCCCCAGCGCACCGTCAGGCTGTCTATGGTTTGCAGACTGTCCAGGCCCATCACCATCGTATAGTCCATTGATGACTGAAAGCCTTTGGTAGGAATGTTTTCCTGCATCACCGTCTGCCCGCCAGTGTAAGCCAACACACGGGCACCTATGCCAAAGCGGTTTTTGCCAGGACCAACAAACGACAGTTTAAGGTATCGGTTTTTGTTCAGTTGATCATTATTGTTGCGATAGACGAATGCCTTCTGGTTTACGTTGTTTACGATCAGGTCCAGGTCGCCGTCGTTGTCCAGGTCGCCATAGGCGGCACCGTTGGAGAAAGACGGTTCGGCCAGCCCCCAGGAAGCTGCTACGTTCTTAAAAGTAAGGCTACTATCTTTTTTGAACAGGAAATTGCTTAGCTTGTTGGAAGGCATTTCATCAACCAGTTTCTGGAAGTCTACCGTTTCTTTGCGCATGGCTTCCATCTTGGCTGCGTCGCTACCAATGTAGGCAATAAAATCCTGGTCAGTCACATCTTTGTAGATGCCATTGCTGATAAATATCTCCTTGTTGAGGTCGTTGTCGAAGTCGGCGATCACGGCACCCCAACTCCAGTCGCTGGCCTGCACGCCTGCCAGTTGGCCTATTTCTTTAAAATTGCCATTGGCATTGTTGAGTTGTAGTGTATTGCGCATGTATTGCTCATAATAATCATTGGCCAGCTTGGTGCGGTACAGGTCATAAGAATCAAAATGCGTCATGGTTTTGAGCCGGTAGTCAGACTCCGGCAGCATATCGGTGACAAATATTTCCGGATAGCCATCGTTGTTCAGGTCGGCAGCATCGGCTCCCATAGAAAAGTGACTGGTATGACCCATACGCTGCGGAAGCTCATCGCTGAATGTACCATCTTTTTGGTTGATATACAGATAATCCCGCTCAAAGAAATCGTTGGATACATAAATATCCAGCCAGCCATCCTGGTTCACATCGGTAATGGTCACACCCAGGCCAAAGCCAATGACGCTGCCATAGATACCAGCCTGGCTGCTCACATCTGTAAAGTGGTTATCATCATTGCGATACAGCTTATCGCCGCCGGTGCTGTCGCGCTGGTTTCTGATATTCTCATAGCCCAGGCTGGACACCGGACGGAAGGAGTTGTTGAGTACATATGCGTCCAGGTCACCATCCTGGTCATAGTCGAAGAATACGGCATGGGTGCTGAAGCCCTTGTCGTCCAGTCCATAGGCGGCTGCTTGTTCTGTAAAGGTGAGGTCACCATTGTTGATAAACAACTCATTCTCCCGCTTGCCGCCCTTCACGTCTCCTGAGTTGCAGACGTAGATATCCAGCCAGCCATCACCATTAACGTCGGCCATACTCACACCGGTTGACCATACTCTTTGTCCACCTACGCCTGCTGTTTCGGTGATGTCTTCAAACTTAAAGGAAGGGTTTTCGTTGGTGCCTTTGTTCAGGAAGAGCTTGTTGCTGTGCATGTTGGAGGTGAGGTATACATCAGAGAAGCCATCGTTGTTGATATCGCCTATGGCTACGCCACCGCCATTGTAGTAGTTGCGGTACCGAAACACGTCAAAGTCTTTGTCAAACGTTAGCTCATTGGTAAACTCAATTCCCGTCTTGCTGGCTGGCAGGGAAGTAAACAGCGTGTCATCATCGTGGTTATCTCCCTGGCAACTCCAGCAGAACAGGGGCAAAAGCCATAGCAGCTTTTTTAAGGATAGATCGTATATTGAGGTAATCATTAAGCAGATACTGACAAGTACTTATCTAACGTTCCTTATGCGTGGCAAAACGTAGTAGTTTTGTAGTGATACAAAAATAACGTAATTATCAGGCTTAAGTGTGTATCTTTGTATATAGTGTATAACAAATTTAAAACCGGGTTGTCCTTATGAAAAACGAGTCACGTATTGTAGAATTGTTAGCCGAAAGCTTACAAAGACAAGATCAAATGGTAGAGCACATGTCAGACATGAATAAACAAATTACTGGTGTGAACAAACAAGTTACCGGCATGAACAAGCAAGTTACTGGCATGAATGACAGGCTTGACAAGCATGAGCACATTCTTATTAAGATGCTCGAACGCATGGACAAGCAGGAACACTCCCTGGACTCTCTGGCAAGATCCATGCATGACCTCACAGATATTGTAAGAGCCAACGTGGCGTGATAGCTGTTTGTGGATAATAGAGAGATACAAAAGATCAAAGAGCGGCTGGACAAGCTTGAGAATCGCCCGGGCCTAGCATAACCTCACATATTTTCAGGCAACCGCTACAAACATAAAAAAGCAAGCAATCCACAGACTGCTTGCTTCATAGTAGAGATCATTATTAGTATCCGGGGTTCTGCACGAGGTTAGGGTTTGAATCCAGGGCCTGCTGCGGAATAGGGAACAGTACGCGGAAAGGTTCAGTATTATCTTTATAGGCCCAGGTACCTGTAGCAAAAGTACCAAACCTCACCTGGTCTACTCTTCTGATACCTTCCCAATACAACTCTCTGCCTCTTTCATCTAGCATAGCAGCTTCATCTAGGGCACCTAGTGGCGTAGCTCCACGAACTGCTCTCAACTCATTGACTGTGGCTAGTGCTCCAGCTATATCGTTGCTTCTCATCATAGCTTCAGCCTTCATAAGATATACATCGGCATAACGAAGTAGAACATAATGATCTTTGTCAGCCGGATGATATTTAATAGCTCTAATACCTTGTTCCGTAGTAGCACCAATGAGAGGGACATCCTCTGTAAAGGCTAATGGCTGGTTGTTTCTGCTGTTGATAATAACAGTACCACTATCGCTATATTGCTGTCCAAGCAAAAATCCATGAGCAATACCTGAGAATTCCGAACCATCTTTTTTGGCAGGAATTCCTTTACGAATATCACTATCTTCAAACTTTGCATAGAAATCAGCCAATGTAGTAAACCCATTCCAACCACTAGGATTATTGTCATAATGCAACGTCATAAAGTACCTGTTTTCCGGCGATCCTTGTGGACTTGCAAAAATAACTTCGGCCTGAGCACTAGAGGTAAAGTTATTATAATAGTCAGGCTCGAGTGAATAACCATCGGCAGTTACTGCATCAGCATAAGCGATTACCTTCGCCATATCAGCTGGATCAAATACGATGTTTGAAACGCCTGCTTCATCAACTGTACTTAAATACACTCCTTTATTTAGGTACATTCTTGCCAGCATTGCATTGGCAGCTGCTTTTGTAGCAGTTACGTTTTCTGCGGAAGGGCCTGTTACAGCCAAGTCAGGCAGAGCTGCTTCCAAATCTGCGATGATAAAATCAAATGCCTCAGCTCTGTTGTATACTTTGGGGTCTACATTGACACCGTCTGTCACATCTCGGAAAGGCACTTGACCATACAAATCCATTACGTGCCACATATAAAATGCTCGCAAAAACCTAGCTTCAGCAAGCTGCTGTGGATTAGGTGCCGGATCATTAGAGGCAAGTACCTGATTGGTTGTGTATACCCGACTGTTTAGTATGTTCCAGGAAGACAATACATACTGATGTGTAGCATCCCAGTTTTGTGTATGCAACAAACGCCACACCCCATTGTCTCCCCAGTCCGTACCACGAGTAGGGGGTATCATTTCATCCGATGTGTGATCGTACAAAGAGTATACACCATCTTGGTTTCTAAATGTTTCTAATTGATTGTAAGCCGACTCAAGTAATGCCGAGGCATCTCCTGTAAACTGCCCTGATGCATTTTCGGTAACGATTGATTCTACTTCATCTACTTGCAAGTCTGTACAGCTGCTGTAAGCAACACCCAGCGCGAGAAATAGTGATAAATTTTTGCAATATTTCATATCTATAGTTTTTTAAATCATTTAAAACGACACATTCACTCCAAACAAAATAGTCCTGGCTTTAGGATAAGCTGTATAATCAATACCTAATGAAGGCACCCCGTCAATCGCTTTATTTACGTTTACTTCAGGGTCCTGACCACTATAATTTGTAATTACAAACAGGTTCTGACCCGTTACATACAATCTGAGAGCAGAGAGGAAACTAATACCAGAGGTATTGAAATTATAACCCAAAGTAGCATTCTGAAGTCTCACAAAAGACCCTTTTTCCAGAAAACGCGTAGAGACATCCGGCGCATTTCCTCTTGACTCACCATTGCCTACCACATTTTGTGTTACGTTACTTCCCCCTCCTAATGCTCCGGCCGTGAAGAAAGCATTCGCAGTATTGTTGTATAAATACTGGCCAAACTGCCCGTTGAAGAAGAAACTCAGGTCGAATGACCCATAGGTGAAATTATTAGTCAAACCTGTACTAGCAGTAGGGAGAGGACCTCTGCCTACAAATTGCTGTACATCTCCTTGGGGATAAATAGACTGCCCTGCATCATCAAAGCCTCCAAAAGGCCGCAGATAATAGGCAAACAAAGGCTGGCCCTGTGCAATCCGCTGGGCAAAGGCTCCTGTTAATCCTTGTCCGCTAATTGCTCCTGTGTTAACCAAACTTGCGAAGTTTTCTACACGGTTGTTGTTAAAGCCCACGTTACCTGCCAGTGACCAGGAAAAGTTGTCTTCGCTTACAATGTCTGCATCTAAGGTAAATTCTATTCCTTCATTGATAATATCGGCATCAAGATTTCTCCAGCTAAATTGCTGAGGGGCGGGTTGCGCACTAAACACTTGGAATAAGAGGTCATTAGTATTCTTCTTATAATAGTCAATACTACCCCTCAGCCGATTGTTCAGTAATCCAAAATCTAATCCTAAGTTAATTTGGCTGGTGGATTCCCATTTCAAATCAGGGTTAGGGAATGCTACAGCCAGTCGGCTACTGTTATTGATGGTTACACCGGTCGGCGATACACTCAAACCTTCCCCGCTATAACGTTGGCGGTCTGTATATAAGTTGCTGGGAATCTCCTGGTTCCCGGTAACTCCGTATCCTGCTCTGAATTTCAGGTCTGTAAAAGCTTCAGGAATAAATTCCTCATCCGACAGTCGCCATGCAAAAGCAAAAGAAGGGAAATAACCATATTTATTGTTATCCCCAAAACGGGTTGATCCATCTGCTCTCAAAGTACCTGTTAGCAAATACTTGTCGCTGATATTAAGATTTACACGCCCAAAAACAGATTGCAACTCATCTATCCGATAAGAAGTATTGCCTATAATGGCACCATTTCCTGCTGTTTGGTCTACCGCAGCTAGATTATTAAGAATAATATTTAGATCGGTCACTCTAAAGCCAGCAGCTTGTATTGTTTTGCTTTCAGACTGAAACCGTTGGTACGAATAACCTAACACTGCATCAATCTTTAGATTGTCAGACAGATCACTTTTATAGGAAAAATAGTTTTCCATCAGCGTATTCGTATTTGCAAGGTCTAAAAAAGTTGCCCTACCCTGCTCTGTAATTCCTTGTACTTTCAAATCGCCTGAATAGGCAGCCTTTCGTGATGAGGTAGAACGGTCTACACCTAAAGAGGTTCGGAAAGAAAGATCATCGGTAATGGTCAAATCAAAGGTCATATTCCCCAGTGTTCTCAGCGTACTGGTATTGTCTTCGCTTAAAGCTAAAAAAGCTACTGGGTTTAGTTCTGTAACACCTCTTTGATACAATTCTCCCTCTTGGTATACCGGATAAGTTGGATTTAACTTTAGAGCAGCACCCAGCAAATCTCCAGTAGCTCCTGCATTGTCAGAGATCGGCACGTTTTCATCGCGTACATTAGATACTGTAAGCTGAGTACCAATATTAAGCCTGTCTTTGATAAAGTCACGCGAACCGTTGAACCGGGCAGTTAATCGCTGCAAGCCACTTTCTTTGATAATACCCTGCTGGTCGGTGTAACCCAGAGAAAAGCGATAGTTTCCCGCATCATCTCCTCCACCAAAAGAAAGGTTATGGTTCTGCGAAATGGCAGTACGCAAAATCTCATCCTGCCAGTCCGTATTTGCACCCAAATCCAATGATGTAAGTGCAGGGTCACCGGCAGGTAAGCTGTTAATTTGAGCATATGCCGACAAAAACTCGTTTCTGTCTAACAAATTATACTTCTTGGTGATGTTGCTGACACCTATATTGTAAGAATAGTTTAGCACACTGGCACCACTACCACTTTTAGTTGTAATCAATACCACGCCGTTAGCACCCCGAGAGCCATAGATAGCTGTTGCAGAAGCATCTTTGAGAATATCAATACTGGCAATGTCATTGGGGTTGAGGAAGTTTAGCGGATTTCTGGAAGCCGAAGACCCAGCACCTACATCAACGCCTCCTGCGCTGACATTATCTCCTGCCAAGGGCACACCATCTACTACAAATAGCGGATTGTTGCCACTTCGTACCGACGAAGTACCCCGTATACGAATGTTGACGCCCGCACCCGGTTCACCACTGGAGTTGGTAATCTGCACACCAGCCGACCTTCCCTGAATCAGTTGTTCAGGAGATGCGATCACGCCGCCATTAAAATCTTCTGATTTGATAGAGGATACCGCACCGGTAGCATCTCTTTTCTCCTGCGTACCATAACCAATAACAACTACCTCCTGTAGTGATTTGACATCGGTAGACAAAGAAACATCAATGCTGGTGCGTCCATCGATAGAAACTTCCTGTGTTACGTATCCAATGGATGAAAAAACAAGGATATCATCGCCTTGCGGCACTGCCAAGGTATATTTACCCTCTATGTCTGTAACTGTACCAGTAGTGCTTCCTTTCAATAGCACGTTGACACCTGGAAGTGCTCCCTCTTCAGGCGCGGTGACCGTACCTGTCACCGTTCTTTCCTGGGCGTATAGCATACCCGCTGAGAGCAGGACTGCAAACGTTGCCAGTAGCATAAGCTTTACGTTCGTAAAAATTCTCATAAGTATAGGTTAAGTGTGAGTGTATGTTATGTTAGTTCATTGCAAACTAAACATCAGACAACTATGTTTGCCATAGACTGACTGTTTCATAAAAAGAAAACAAAATTATATACAAACGGCAATAATACAACAAAATAGCTGAATATAATTACAACAATTTTAATCTCATTTATCATCTGCCTCTTTAGTCTCTGCCCTATTTGCTATTATGCTTACGCTATTGTAATGTAATGTTGAAACTATTTTCTCTCTGCGGCCTGCGCCAACTGCCCATATTTAGCCTTTGTCCAATAAACCCCACACTATACCTATCCAATGAACCATGTCCAAAGGTTTTGGAAATATTTTCAACCGAGTTAGCAGACATATATTTGGAATGAAAGACCGAATACCGTACTTTTGCCCCTCAAATTGTTAAAGCCAAAAACTTATCATACATGGCAAATATTGGAAAAATAGTACAGGTAATCGGACCGGTCGTTGATATTAGTTTTCAAGGGGAAGGTGCTACATTGCCTAATATTCTGGATGCGCTGATCATCAACCGTCCTGATAACACCAAACTGGTATTGGAATGCCAGCAACATCTGGGCGAAGACCGGGTGCGTGCTATCGCCATGGAAAGCACCGATGGCCTGACAAGAGGTACGGATGTGGTTGCCAGTGGTGAGCCTATCAAAATGCCTACCAGTGAAGAGATCAGAGGGCGGTTATTCAATGTGGTAGGTGAGGCGATAGATGGTTTGCCACAGCCTGCACAAGGGGCTGGCCGATCAATACACAATCTTCCTCCCAAATTTGAAGACCTGTCTACCTCCGACGAAATCCTGTTTACAGGCATCAAAGTCATCGACCTGCTGGAGCCTTACGCCAAAGGTGGTAAAGTTGGCTTGTTTGGAGGTGCCGGTGTAGGCAAAACCGTATTGATTCAGGAACTGATTAACAACATTGCAAAAGCTTATGCCGGAACTTCGGTATTTGCCGGCGTGGGTGAGCGTACTCGTGAGGGAAATGACCTGCTGCGTGAGTTTATTGAGGCGGATCTGATAAAATATGGCAAAGAATTTCAGGAGTCTATGGAAGCGGGTGGCTGGGACCTGAGCAAAGTGAATATGGAAGAGCTGAAGGAGTCGCAGGCTACGCTGATCTTCGGTCAGATGAACGAGCCTCCGGGAGCACGTGCCCGTGTGGCCCTCTCCGGACTTAGCGTAGCTGAGTACTTCCGTGATGGTGGTGAGGGAGGCCAGGGAGCAAATATTCTCTTCTTTATTGATAATATCTTCCGGTTTACACAGGCTGGTTCTGAGGTATCTGCCTTGCTGGGCCGTATGCCTTCCGCTGTAGGCTATCAGCCCACGCTGGCTACAGAAATGGGTGCCATGCAGGAGCGTATTACTTCTACCAAAAAGGGTTCTATTACTTCTATTCAGGCAGTATACGTACCGGCAGATGACTTAACTGACCCTGCTCCGGCCACTACGTTTGCGCACCTGGATGCTACTACTTCGCTTTCCCGTAAGATTTCTGAGCTGGGTATCTACCCTGCCGTTGATCCGCTGGACTCTACTTCCAGAATCCTTTCAGCAAACATTGTGGGTGAAGAACACTACAACACCGCGCAAAACGTGAAGGGTATACTGCAACGTTATCAGGAACTACAGGACATTATTGCCATTCTTGGTATGGATGAGCTTTCTGACGAAGATAAGCAGATAGTACTCCGTGCCCGTAGGGTACAACGCTTCCTGTCGCAACCTTTTTTTGTGGCAGAACGTTTCACAGGTCTTCCCGGCCAATTGGTAGATATCAAAGATACGATCAAAGGGTTCAATATGATTCTTAATGGCGATCTGGATCATATTCCAGAACCTGCCTTCAACCTGAAAGGCACCATCGAGCAGGTCATCGAAGCCGGAGAAAAAATGCTGGCAGAATCAAGGTAATTATTGATGAGGAGATGTGAGGATAAAGGGATGTGTTAATAGGTAGATGAGAGGATGTGTTAATAGGTAGATGAGGGGATATAAAAGATACTCACTTCATATAGCAAATACTGCAAACACTGGCTTCAGTCTGTGACTGAAGCCTTTAGATAAAGCTAAGTCTCTGACTTTAATGCATTTTTACGCTTTAGCCACAGATCGAAGCGAGATATTTAAACAACCTTAAATCAGATTTAACATCTATTATATACCTCCTCTCAAACCAGCACATCAACTTAATCATCACATCAGCTTATCATATCATCAACCCATCAACTTTATGCATTTGACAATTATTACACCCGACAAGAAGGTTTTCAATGGAGAAGTGGAATCTGCTACCTTCCCTGGCAGCGACGGATCTTTTCAGGTGCTCAACAACCACGCGCCATTGGTGAGTTCGCTGGGAAAAGGAGCGATTACATACCGTGGCAGTGGTGGAGAAAACAGCATTATCGTAGAGGGTGGTGTAGTGGAAGTACTGAAAAACAACATCAGCGTACTGGCAGAGAAAATCATCGATTGATCTGTTGTTTTACACTACATTAATCTGCTTGCTTAACAGGCGAAGTCTGTACTTTGCTTTTTTTGCGCTTACTCCTTGCTGAAAAGATACGAGAGAACATGCGCTTTTCGAAGTTCCAGAAGAAACCGAACTGCCCAAACAGGAAGCCATAAAACAACAGTACTACCTGGTAGACTGGCAAAATGGCTATAATATAAAAAGAAATGCTGATCCACCCGGAAGTCTGTTCAGTGATACCCACCAATCGGTATAAAGGTTCTTTCAGAAACATCACGGTGAACCCTGTACAGGCAAAGACCAATAATACCAGCACTACCTGCAACCCACTGTTGAGACTCCATCGCTGCTTTAGCTTTTGAACAAATCCTGGCATAATCTGTCTGTTTTGGCTTATAGCTAACTGCTTATCGCTCTTTTTGTCAAGTACTTATGCAGTGAAGTTAGCAAATAACTTCCAGCTTTCATAAGCAGGAACAGGAGCTTCTATCACCACAGGTTCCTGCCCAACAGGGTGCGTGAAAGATAGACGGCGGGCAAACAGACAAATATCAGCCTCTTTGTTGGGCTGGTCGGCACCGTATTTTACGTCTCCTTTGATCACACAACCCATTTTAGCAAGCTGTACCCGTATCTGATGCGGCCTTCCCGTTAGCGGCTCAACTTCCAGCAGATACTGCTGTTCCTGTATACCGATAAGCCGGTAGTTGAGTTCGGCTTTTTTGCTGTTGCCTACTTCTTTGGCGTAAGCCGTGGTGACGTTCTTTACATTGTCTTTTTTCAGCCAATGTACCAGTTTGCCTTCCGCCTCAGGAGGCTTGTGTGTGACAATGGCCCAGTAAGTCTTGCGCACTTCTCTAGTCCGGAAGAGTTTGTTCATACGCTCCAGTGCTTTGGAAGTTTTGGCAAAAGCAAGCACACCCGAGACGGGCCTGTCCAGCCGGTGTACTACGCCCAGGAAAACAGCCCCTGGCTTATGGTATTTTTCTTTGATATAGTCTTTGTAGATGTCCACCAACGGCTTGTCACCGGTGCGGTCGCCCTGCACCAGGCTGCCCGATGGCTTATTAACCACCAACAAGTGGTTATCTTCATACAATACTAATGACGGGTAATAGGCAGGATGCAAAATCAGCGGAGTTAACTATGCAAGCAAAGATAAATCTAATATAAACCCTGGCAGTTCATCACCGGCTTCCAGTGGCTGATCAAAGCTTTTTATTTCTACCGTGTTTCCGGGCCGATAAATAAATACCTGTTCTTCTTCGGGGTTGATAAGCCAGCCTAAACGGCAACCATTGGCTAACCATTCTTCCATTTTGGTTTGTGTTTCAGCCAGTTCATCAGAGGCAGACATCAACTCTACGACAAAATCGGGGCATAACGGCGGAAACTTTTTTTGCTCTTCCTGACTCAAAGCCTGCCAGCGACTGTTTTCTACCCAGGAGGCATCCGGTGAACGCATAGCACCATTGGGTAAGCGAAAGCCTGTGGAGGAATCGAAGACCTCTCCCAGTTGATGAACTTCATTCCAGCCATCTAAGGCTGACAATATTTTTGTATTTCTTCTCCCTGTAAGACCTCCGGTTGGTGACATAATAATAATTTCTCCCTGGGCAGTACGCTCAAACTTTAAATTACTGTTTTCCTGGCAAAAAGTAAAAAACTCATCGTCCGTAAATTGCTTATTCCTGGGAAATTTGATCGCGTACTTTTCCATTTGTTATGCACTTTATTTTAGTAAATCCATATCTAAAACAAAACCTGACAACACCTCGCCACCTTGTAGTTGCTGATCAAATCCTCTAACCTCCTGCATGCCTTTTCTAGGCCGGTAAATAAATACCTGTTCTTCTTCGGGGTTGATAAGCCAGCCTAAACGGCAACCATTGGCTAACCATTCTTCCATTTTGGTTTGTGTTTCAGCCAGTTCATCAGAGGCAGACATCAACTCTACGACAAAATCGGGGCATAACGGCGGAAACTTTTTTTGCTCTTCCTGACTCAAAGCCTGCCAGCGACTGTTTTCTACCCAGGAGGCATCCGGTGAACGCATAGCACCATTGGGCAAACGAAAGCCTGTGGAGGAATCGAAGACTTTCCCAAGCCGATATTTTTTGTTCCAATTTCTTAGTTCTGCAACAATTTCACTGTTTCTAAAACCTGTAAGACCTCCGGTTGGTGACATAATAATAATTTCTCCCTGGGCAGTACGCTCAAACTTTAAATTACTGTTTTCCTGGCAAAAAGTAAAAAACTCATCGTCCGTAAATTGCTTATTCCTGGGAAATTTGATCGCGTACTTTTCCATACTATCTGTTTAAAAGTAAAACCTACTATGAAGATAATTAAATTTTGGCAATAAGCATTGAATCAACAAATTGGAGATATACAACAAAATGCAGAGTATTCATACTTATCATCATCAGCGCAAGGCTTCAAACGCTGCGCTGCCTGTAACTTATCGCACACCCCACATCAGCAACTAAGGATATGCTTAAGCTTTTTGTAGAAGAAATGCCTTCAGGTTTTCGTACTGGTTTGAGATAGAAGTAGCATTTTTCTGTTCGTACATTAACCTTTGCAGACTGTCGGGCAGCACAATCTGTTCACCGGTTGCCTGTTCTACGGTATCTATAAACTTAGCCGGATGTGCCGTAGCCAGGATCACCCCACAGGTAGAGGCATCTTTTTCTTTCAGATAATCTTTCAGACCCAGGTAGCCAACGGCAGTATGCGGACACATCACATAGCCAAAATACTTTTGAAAAACCTCTGTGATGCCTTGCTGCGTTTCTTCATTGGTATACGGTTTGCCAATGATATCCCTTTTGATGGCTGTCAGCACGGCTTCTTCCGGCATGTCTTCCTCTGACTGATAAAAGGCACGGAGCCGGGCAAAGTTGCTGGGGTTGCCTACATCCATCGCATTAGACAGTGTCCTGACCGATGGTCTTGGTTGAAAATTGCCGGTGAGCAGATAGTTGGGTACAATATCATTGGCGTTGGTAGCAGCAATCATCTGGTGTACGGGCAGCCCCATCGCCCGAGCGATCAGTCCGGCACAAAGGTTGCCGAAATTGCCGCTGGGTACCGAAAAAACAAGCTTCTGCTCCGGACTGTAGGATGTCTCCCGCTTTAGCTGTGCATACGCATTAAAGTAATAAAAGGATTGAGGTATCAGGCGGCTGATGTTGATAGAGTTGGCCGAAGAAAGGTTCAGTCGCTGATTTAGTTCCTGGTCCAGGAAAGCCTGCTTCACCATGTGCTGGCAATCGTCAAAGGTACCGTCTACTTCCAGTGCCGATACGTTGTTGCCTACGGTGGTCAGTTGTTTTTCCTGCACGTCGCTCACCTTACCTTTGGGGTAGAGCAGCGTCACTTCAATGCCCGGCACATTCAGAAAGCCCTGCGCCACGGCTCCGCCCGTATCTCCGGAAGTAGCCACCAGGATATTAATCTGCTGCGCTGCCGGGTCTTTCTGCAAAAACCACGACATCACCCGCGCCATGAAGCGGGCACCAAAATCTTTGAAAGCCAGCGTAGGCCCATGAAAAAGTTCAAGCACCCGCACCTGTTGATCCAACGTGATGATGGGTGCCTCAAAGTTGATGGCTTCTTCCACAATATTTCGCAAAGCAAGGGCAGGAATCTCGTCGCCGATAATCGTCTGAGCCACTTCAAAGGCGATCTCCTGAAAGGTATATTTCTCAATATGCTGGAGAAAGCTGTCCGGAAGACGCGGGATAAATACCGGCATATACAGCCCGTTGTCTTCTGGCAGGCTTTTGAATACAGCTTGTTGAAAACTTACTAACTGATGATTGGCCGATGTAGCATTTGTGCTAAAAAGTTGCATAGCGAGAAGTTAAAAATGTCAAAAGGGTTTGTTCATTCAATGATTCGGGGCCCCTGCCGGTTAATAGGAGAAACATATACTTCGCTGTCTATGTTCAGTGCGCCAAAGGCATTCTGCATCTTCCGGCCTACTTCTTCGGCGATCTCCTGGTTGCGGCTAAGGGCAAAGACAGACGGACCGGAACCCGAAATGCCACACCCCAGCGCACCGGCATACATGGCATTAGCCTTGACGGCATCAAACCCCGGAATCAGGATAGAGCGGATAGGCTCAATGATGACATCCTGCATAGACCTTCCGATCAGGTCAAAATCACATTGCCACAGCCCGGCTACCAGCCCGGCCGTATTGCCCCACTGCACAATGGCATCTTTGAGCGAAATTTGTTTTCTGAGGATACTGCGGGCATCACGCGTCTGCACCTCCACGTGTGGGTGAATGACCGTAGCCCTCAACGCTTCGGGCGTAGGTATTCTCACCACATCCAGCGGGTCATAACTTCTGATCAGCACAAACCCTCCCATCAGCGCGGGGGCTACATTATCAGCATGGGCAGAACCACAGGCCAGGCGTTCTCCTTCCATGGCAAAAGGCAGCAATTCTTCCCGTCTGAGTGCTTTCTCCGGCTCATAGCGGGCCAGCAGCTCATTGGCAGCGCAAAGGCTGGCTACAGCACTGGCCGCACTGGAACCCAGTCCGCTGCCCAATGGCATTTGTTTGTAGAGTGTAATCTTTACGCCATATTTGGACCTCACCTTTTCCAGTAGGTATTTCACCACAATACCGACCGTATTCTTATCTGCATCCAAAGGCAGCTTGCCTTCATCGCCAATAATCTTGCTGATCACCACACCTTTGCGCTCTGTCAGCGTCATCTCTACCTCATCGCCGGGATGTTCAATCGCAAAACCCATAATATCAAACCCACAGGCCACATTGGCCACAGTGGCCGGAGCAAATACGCGAATTTTCTTATCCAATGTTGGTCCTTTCTGTTTTATACTTTGCGCAGCATCGTGCTGGAAGGGCAAAATTAGCATAATTAGCGACAAACTAATAAGTAAAGATTATTTTGCCACTAAATGTTGAAAAGGTTTGTTAGACCTCTATATTCGCAAAATTTCTAAGGCTTATATGTCATCAATTTATCAGAAAGTGCAGGCTGTAGAACGAGTGTTCAGGCAGCTTTCCAAAGATGTAAGTACGTTTCAGCAGGAAAGTAAGCTCCACTGCCTGGCAGGTTGCGGCAAGTGCTGCTATAAACCGGATATTGAAGCTACGGTGCTGGAATTTCTGCCGTTTGCCTATCACGTTTTTAGAAATGGCGAGGCATTACAGTGCCTGGAACGCATCAAGACTATGCAAAACGGTTCCGTATGTATTAATTTAAAGACTTTCAGCAACCAGCAGACAGGGCACTGCACCATGTATGCCCATCGGGGACTGATCTGTCGCCTGTTTGGCTTTTCTGCTGTGCGCGATAAGCACAACAATCCGATGCTGGCTACCTGTAGACCCATCAAAGAAGACCAGCCCGCAGCCTATGAGCAGGCAAAGCAGGCAGTGGTTCAAGGCACGCGCATCTCGATAGGCCGCGACTACTACATGCAGATGACAGCCATAGACTTTACCCTGGCCAATGAGTTTTACCCGATCAACCAGGCCATCAGCCGGGCGATAGAAACCGTATTGAGCTACTATAGCTACCGCACGTTCAGGTTTAGTAAAGTATCATAATATGGTGAAATTTGGATTGGAATTGCTTTACTTTAATTGGAATAGTATACAATTACCAAATACAGAGACTATGAAAATAATCCTCTATATTTGGGAAAATGATAGTGCTAACACTTTAAGTAGATCAACCCAAAAAGGTTTGATATATGCAATATGATGAACACCCTGATTTTTCTTATTAGATATTCAACTTATGAAAACAGGAAGGTTGGAAGCATTTAGTGATGGGGTGTTAGCGATTATCATTACCATTATGGTGTTGGAGATCAAGGTGCCACATGGCAAAGATATTGCATCGCTGAAACCACTGATCCCGATACTTCTGAGTTATGTATTGAGCTTTGTCTATTTGGGTATTTACTGGAATAATCATCACCATATGTTGAATGCTACCGATAAAATCAGTGGTAGTGTATTGTGGGCCAACCTGTATTTGTTGTTCTGGCTGTCGCTGGTGCCTTTTGTTACCGGTTGGATGGGAGAGAATCATTTTGCTTCCGATACTATGGTCATGTATGGCGTTGTATTGCTTATGGCGGCTATTGCCTACTGGATTTTGCAACGCACTATTATAGCAAAAAATGGAAAAAATTCTACAATAGTCAAAGCCGTAGGGAACAATCTAAAAGGAAAGATTTCTCCCGTGTTCTATATTATTGGTATCGTGAGTGCTTTCTTCAACTCGTGGATTTCAGGAGGGGTATATGTGCTGGTGGCACTTATCTGGCTTGTTCCTGACAAGCGTATCGAGCGCATGTATGACTCATCCGAAGGTGATGAGGTGCATGAGAATACAAAAAAAGCCGTCCTGTAACAGACGGCTTTCTTATCAAGTAATAGCAAAATATTATCTTCTGCCGCCACCAAATACAACGCCTATTTTGGCTGCAAAATAATTTCTATTGAAATCTTTCGGCTGTCCGGTGATAATGTTGTATTCCAGTCCCATACGGAAGTGACCTGCTTCAAAACCAATACGAGGAGCAATACCAAACTTGGTTCCTACTTCCACTACCGGTTCATCTATATTTGCTTGGTTATCTGTGGTAGTAATACCCACACTACCCATGTTATAGACACCTGCTCCTAAACCAACCAATGGTCTGAACGTATTATTAGAAAAATAGTAATCTCCTGTAACCAGATAAGAAGCTATAGCAGATATATCTACACTTGTTGCTCCATTTCCGCCATCTTCCATTTCTACGTTGCCCAGCAAGGCACCTTCCATACGCAAACCAATAGCAATCTGGTCTTTGATGCTATACTTAGGTTCTAAGTGGAAAGTTACGCCTTTGGCATTACCAAAACCATAACCAACTCCAAGATCTACTTTGAACGGCTTAAAGATAGTTGATTGCCCATAGGACAAAGACATTACTGATAAAAATGCGACTGATAATAATAGTCTTTTCATAAAACAAGCAAATTAGAATTGTTAATAAATTGATTGAATAAAATTTTAATTTGTTATAACATCCCAAATCACTTCTATTTTTATACCATTCGTATATTATTTGTATAACGTTAATGTCTAAAAAATGAATAAAACATCACTAACCTTTAAAAACCATTGATTAATCGTGACGGTGTCACATATAAAATCATTAATGTGAGCAGCAGGAGACTACGCTGATCATGTTAGTAAACCAGCGAACACGTGCTTATATCGCTATATAGTATTGCTGTAAATCGGCAAAAGACTTTTGATGTAAGTACCTCTCCTATTTATACACAACTGTTTACCTGATGATTGTAATTTGGCATGGCCCACTCCTTCTTTGAAGCACAAAAAAAGCCGGACGAGTAATCGTCCGGCTTCGAAGCACAGCTTGGTTTTGGCTATGGTTTAGTGCTTTATTGCTTGATCAGCTTGATCACCTTCTTACCGTAGGTAGGTGAATTTACCTGCAAGAATACCAGACCAGTCTTAAGTCCGAGAGCATTTACATCTATTTCAAAGGTGTCTGCAGAACCACTCATCGTTTTGTTTTCATTGTATACAACTCTGCCCAAAGCATCTACCAGCGCAACAGAGGCTATTTCGCCCTTTTCACCCGCCATTTCTACAGACAGTATATCCATCACCGGATTCGGATAAGCGTTTACTGCTATAGATGGCATGTCCAAATCACTGGTTGCTGAAGCCATTGTAGAATTTTTAGTTTGGTTAGCAGCAGCTCTTGCATTGCTGCCACCCTGAGGCTCGATGGTCATGGCACCTAGAAAGCCATATTTTGCGCCTGATGCTTTTTCAACAACCAGCGTTACCTGCCCTTTGCTGTTTGATTTGATGCCGTTTAGGGTAGCTACTTTGCTTTTGTTGAAAGATGCATTCAGAGAAGTTTTTTTACTACCGATGCTGTATTCTGCCGT
This sequence comes from Cyclobacteriaceae bacterium, assembly GCA_958296015.1. Taxonomy (GTDB): domain Bacteria; phylum Bacteroidota; class Bacteroidia; order Cytophagales; family Cyclobacteriaceae; genus JAJNNC01. The sequence goes on along the minus strand of CATQIH010000013.1, from coordinate 133,848 downwards.
TCTGTTTCCACCAAACCAGGAACTGGCATAGAATGAAAATTTGTATGTAGTATTTTTATTCAGGCCACTGATCTGAATCTTCTCGGTGCCAGTAGTATAATAGTAGCTTCTGATCACCTTATCAGGATATACAGCCGAATTGTTTTTTGTACTATAGCCTCTGTCGTTGCTGTCGTTCCAACTGGTGAGCAGCTTGATAGATATTCCTGAATTCTTGTTCTTAACATCTTTCAGGCCAGACCTTGAAGCATTTGTATTGGGAGAGGTGCTCATGTTATTCCATCCGGAAGCATTATTTTCAGACAATTGGTTGAAATTAATTCTGACAGCAGCTGACGAAACTTTATCCGAATCTCCTTTATCGTCATCATTATCAGGTGAAGGGTCACTTTTCTTGTCATCTTTTTTCCTGAGTATCTTGATCTGCACCTGGTCTTTGTCGGAGGCACCTTTGTTGTCTGTCACCTGAAGTTCAAACACATATTTGCCCTCTCTGAGGTTTTTGATTTTTGTGGAAGCACTTCCTGAACTAACGATAGAAGCAGAAGGTCCGCTTACTTTTTTCCAGTAATACTTTTTGATGCTACCATCTTCATCTTTGCTCTGCCTGCCGTCAAGCGTAGTAGCATTGATGGGTAGCCTGATGGACTTATCTCTACCCGCATAAGCTACGGGAGCTTGGTTTTTAGAAGGTGAAGGTGAATTAGACGTGCCGCCTCTTCTTTGTGCCAATAGCCACTCATATACATTAGGTGAATGTTTGGAATGATCTGTAGAATAAGCACTTGACCATGAATTATGGCTGTTTGATTTGTACACAGTAAACCTGGGCGCTACGCTTGGTTTATAACTTTTCAGGCCATCAATAGGGGCTTTTCCTGTACGTAGAGGAACAACTTTGTCTCCACTATTGTGAAAAGCCCAAACAGGGACTTTCTTATCTGCTAAGAATTTGGTATCTTTTTTACTTTTGCTGGAACCTAAAAAACCGGCAACCGGAGCTATGGCAGCAATTTTATTGGATTTATTATAACTGCTGGTCACATAACTCCAGACACCGCCGCCGCCCAAACTCAAACCAGTGAGGTACACGCGATCTTTGTCAATATTGTATTTACTCAATACATGATTCACTACTCCGTCAACTGTGGCTGGATCCCAGATGCTTTTGCTGGTAGGTAGCTGAGGGGAAATTACAACAAAGCTATAGCTTCTGCCAGATCCATTGGCCTTGAAGGTCATATTATTGCCTTTCTCGATGTGCTTGGGAGGGCCATTTCTCTTTAACAACTTGACACCCCCCGGGCCATTGCCTCTCTCTCCACGTCCATGCAGAAAAATAATAACCGGAGATTTTTCACCGCTCGATTTGTAATTACTAGGTAGATATTCCAGATAATAAAGACCTGAACTTGTTCTTTTGACTGATTGTCTTTGCGCGTATGCTGACTCAATACTAACAGCAAACACAATAATTAATAAAAGCAGCGGATAAACGAAACGGGATACATTACTAGGTAAAAATCTCATCATGAACAATTTTAACTTAATTAACACATTAACTATTTTCCAATATTTTGCACTTTTCTAAGCAAACCCGACAGGACCTTTTGCCGTTGTCATGGATTTTTTATAATTGGCAAATACTGGTCGAAAGGCGTGTATGCGAGTAAATTTTACCACACTGTAGCGTATTGTTTACGATTTTTACCCATATTTCCACAGTTTATCAGGCAAAAATAAAAGATCAGCGAGTATTATGCCGTAATATACGTTGTTGATTTTATCCACTTTTCTTTTAATACTCAAACAGGTATCATATATGATTTTTATAAGTTATTCAAATAATCATATTTTATTAAAATAAGTGCTATTTTAATTGTAAAATAATTTCAAATTCATTTAAAAACATACTTGGTAAGTAACTTTCCGTCTGCTTCCTCAAATTTTTTTTTAGCTTGCAAATAGCTAAACAGAGTTCCTTGCTAAAATGAGAATATGTTTTCTAATTATGAGAATGAACATTGGAATGTCAGAACAACACTATTGCATCAAAAGACTTATAGATATATTACTATCATTTGTAGCAATACTATTTTTGTTGCCTTTGATAGGCGTATGTACCGCCTTAATTGCTGCTTTGCACCGACAAAATCCTTTCTTTGTACAAAAACGTATTGGGATGGGAGAAAAGCCTTTCAAAATTATTAAGATCAAAACCTTATACAGTCAAGAAGATCAACTGCTAACACAGTTTGGTTTGCTTCTAAGGAAATATTCTATCGATGAACTACCACAGTTTATCAATGTATTGCTTGGCGATATGTCGCTGACAGGGCCGCGCCCTTTACTGCCTGAATACTTACCTTATTATAATGAGCAAGAAAGAAAAAGGCATCAGGTGCGGCCAGGTATTACAGGCATGGCACAGGTCAATGGCAGAAACAGCCTGACATGGCAAGAAAAATTTGCCCTGGATATTTGGTACGTAGATCATATATCACTGGTGCTCGATCTAAAAATTATGGCAGCTACCCTATCTTGCCTGCTACAGACTGAGCACGTGAAGCCGGAAGGGCTATTAAAAGAGGAAAAATTCAGAGGGAATAATAGTAGTTGTTGAAGCAGGACTAGCAGGATTACTTCTCGCTGATCTTTTTCAATTGCCTGATGAGGGTTGAATCGCCAATCATTTCCAGTGGAGTAATTTTGGTAGCGTGGTCATCAATGGCATAAAAATGATACTCATACTCCAGAAACAAGCTTCTTCTATCTCTGCGGTTCAAAGCAATCACCTTATACAATGCTTCATCAAAACCACCATAGAGGTAGAGTTTGCTATCTTCAAAACGATAGTGGAAACTGTAACGCTTACTATTGTTTGTCTCAACATCCACAAGCGCGTGTTCTGATGATGTATGTTCATCGATCAGCTTGTCTGGTGCTACAAAATCATCATAACTGATAGCTTTACTATCTTCAGCAAAAGAGGCTGGCAGGTTTGGTTGTTTCATCTTTGGCACCTTCACACGACCTACTTCCTTCTTTTTCACAACCGCCTTGGTGCCTCTGTCGGGGGCCTGCGCTATTTTGGTATTTGAGATGTTATCAGAACTGGCAGTGCTATTTTTAGCAACTGTTGGCTTTGGAATAGCGACGAATTCAGAGCTTTGATTCGGTACCGCAGGCTTGGCCTCTGTGTTTGGAGTAATATCTATTGGCTGTGTAGCAGGTGCAGCAGCAGGCTTTTGATCGTATTGCATGTAAAAATACGTGCCACCGGTTGCCAGTAATAATGAACCAAGGGCAGCGGCCCAGCGGATATTCATAGAAGACAGCCAGCCACTGCTACCAACAGGTACCTGGTTGAGCCTGTGCTTTAACATGGCTTTTCTTTCTTCCGCCAATACGGCATAGATTCCTTTCTGAAGCTTAAGTTCACTTTGCAGCAAGGGGTCGTGGCTGGCCTGGTCTTCCAGAGCACTTCGCTTGCTTTCAGAAAGTTTACCTTTCAAATACTGATCGAAAAACTCAAAGTTAGTCATGTTGCTGTCCATCGTTTAATCTAAAAAGTCGCTTGCTGAGTACTTCGATTTGACCAGACTATCCAGTCTCTTTTTGCACTTGTATTTTTTGGTTTTAGCAGTATCTACATTGGCCAGATTCAGCTTGCTGGCAATGTCCTGCATAGACATATCGTCAAAATAATAGTACATCAGTATCTTCTTGCAGGTGTCTCCCAGCTGGCTTATACAATCTCTGATGATCAGATTTCGTTCTTTGTTGTCATCGTCAAAATAGCCGGACTCCTGCTGGGTTTCATAAGTGAGCTTACTTTTTCTGTCCAGTTCTTTTCTCCAAAGGTTCAGACATATACTGTATATATAAGTACTTATCTTCGAGGTGAGCACTAGCTCGTTACTCACCACTTTCTGCCAAAACACGATCAGCGCATCCTGATAAATATCCTTAGCATCCTGCTCCGTACCATTGTTTTTCCTGATGAGGTTTGTCATCATCCTGTAATATTTTTGGTATAGATAGTCCAGTGCGCTTTCGTCTCCCCGACTTATTCTTTCGAGAATGTCATGATCTTTCATGTCTGCAGCCTGCTTTTGTTAATACTTTAAACCGCCAGATGGTAACCCCTATGTAATATAATGATGTTTGATGACTGTTGTCTCATATGCTAGAGAATTTTGCCATACCATCACGACTACTTATTTTTTGCCAGTATAATTACGCTAAGGCAGGGATCAATGCAAAAGCAATCTGCTCACAATTATCACAGCGTAATTTTATTGACTCTTTTGAGCAAAACCAAAAGGAGGCTATGGCTGGCAGCTATCCAGTGCCGAAGAAGCATCCTGTAGCCGGATAAAGCCATGTTCATTGCCCCACGAGTTGTAGATAAAATTGGCTATTTGGGTTACCTCTATATTTGTAAGACGTGTATTGGCAGGCATCTTTTGCTGGTAATCTATATTATTGACGATTATCTTCCCCTGTCTTCCATGTCTGATCAGGCAAAGGGTACGATTAATATCTTCCAGCATATAGTCGGCATGAGCCAGGGGTGGGATCAATCGGCGAAGTCCGCTTCCATCGACCTGATGGCAGTTGGCACAACGGGCCTGATAAAGGTCTTCGCCCTGCACCAGGTATTGTTCGTATCTTACCTTGTCTTCCCCGCTGAGGTTTTGTGTAGCTGCATTTTCGTGCTGTTCTGAGCTACAGGCTTCGCTGATGCACACTACCAGGAATACCAGACAACTTTTAAGAAGCAGCCTGTACATGAGGATATTCTTTGAGTAAGCGGCCTATATCATTGATGAGCACATCTACCTGTTCTTTCACTGTGCCATCATATACACCTCTGACCCTGCGATCTTCATCAACCAGCATAAAAGCACCACTGTGGATAAAGCCTCCTTCGGCATTCTTGTCTTCCATGGCCGTCACCATATAGCTTTTCAATGCCATATCATAAATTGCTTCTTTATCGCCTGTCACAAAATGCCATTTACTGCTGGAAACACCAAGCCTTTCGGCATAGTCGTGCAGCAGGGCCACGGTATCGTAAGTGGGATCAATGGTATGAGAAAGAAACACCACCTCGTCATTATCCTTGAAGGTATCATATACTCTAAGCATTTCCTTCTTCATGACCGGGCAAATAGTAGGGCAACTGGTAAAGAAGAAGTCTGTGACGTAGACCTTGCCTTTGAACGTATCATTTGTCACCACGGCACTATCTTGATCTACAAAAGAGAAATCAGCCACTTTGTGATATACCGTGTCTGTGACAGTCTGTTTATTCACTGTTTTCTGTACATATTCGTGCTGCCCCAGCACCGGCAATTTTCCCTGCTCAGTATCATTAGGTTGACAGGCAGCCAGGAGCAACAGGCTACCAGCAGTTATTTTTAGTAAGCTATTCATACTTAGGCATGTGTTATTTTTGGCACTACAAAATAAACAAAGCATTTGCCCTGCTAATTCCTTTTGGTATCAGGTATTTACAGACTGACCTTTGTTTTTGTTTCTAATATTTTTGTATATTCTGATAGCCGACATGAGTACAACAACGAATGCTGCCAAACCGATGAGTCCCCAAAGCATACTCAACGCACTTTTGAGGACAACAATGAATACGATGCTGAAAAGAAAAATGGTGGCTACCTCATTCCAGACTCTAAGCTGCTGCGAGCTATATCTGAACTGATCGTGTTGTAATTGCCTGTAGAGGATATGACAACTCATGTGGTAGGCGTACAGTCCAGCTACAAAGCACAGCTTGAACCATAGCCATGAAGGCATATTACCCGCATAAAAATACAGAAAATAGCTGCCAAACATCAGCGTAAATAGGGCTGAAGGCCAGGTGATACCAAACCAGAGTAGTTTGGTCCATTTTTTAAGGTTTTGAAGTAATATGCTTCGGGCAGGTTCGGCGGCTTCGTGCGCTTCTACTGTATAGATAAACAGGCGAACTACATAAAACAGCCCTGAAAACCAGGTAACCACAAAAATAATATGCAGTGCTTTGATATATTGATATGCCATCTCCAGTGTCTCGCTAACAGGGGACCAAGTTAGAGCATAACCTCTAGGTTATCAAACAAAGAAGGCAAAATTGCCTGCGATAAAAGTCCAGCAGCGTATAGATCAGGAATGGATACGCTCTTTGATAGGCAGATTGAGAAAAAAGTTGGTACCCACTTCTTCTTCGCTTTCATACCAGATGCTTCCCTGATGGTTTTCTACCACTTTTCTGGCCAGAAACATGCCCAGTCCACTCGAATCTTCACCTGCGGTACCTCTTCTGGTAGCTTTGCTAAACTTGCTGAACATATAAGGACGCAGCTTTTTGGGAATACCAATACCCTGGTCTGATATAGAGATGTGAGCTACGTTGGCATAGCGGATCAACTTGACGATAATTTCGCCTCCTTCAGTAGAAAATTTGACGGCATTGGAAAGTATACTATCTACCACACGCTGTATGGCATTTTCATCCATATAAATGTGAATAGGCTCTTCGGTATCTTCAAAATGAATGCTAATATTTTTGTCATCCATAGAAGGCATGTGAAATTTTTTAACAACATCTGCGACAAAAGCATTGATATGTGTGATCTTTAATTTCAGGTCAGGATTTTCTTCGTAAGATTGATCAACATCTATGAGATTGTGTATAATGCTTTTGATACCTGCACAATCGCGTTCAATGGATTCATAAAATTTGCAGGAATCGCTATCCATCTCATCCTCGAACTTTTTGTACAATACGTAATTACAGGAACGGATACGGGCAATCATTCCATTGAGATCGTGGCCAATCCTGGTTAGCACCTCTTCATTGGTTTCAACATTGTTAATCATAATTTGTTGTATTGTTGGTATGGGGATACTGATTTCAATACAATTTTAAGAAAGAAAAAGCAAAAAATTTTACAAAATTATTATATGAACATAGCATGTAGTTTTTTTAATAAACTAAAAGAGAATACAAAAAATTTAGTAGCTGTTGTTATAAAATGCGCTAATACTGCGCACTAAAATGTTAAAAACGAATACACTTTATCGCTTTTTAAGAGACAAACAAACAAAAAAAGCAGAATACCTATCTTGCTTCTTAAATAAGTGAAAAATTTTAACGCCTAAATTTTTTTCTCCTGCTATTGAGCGTCGTCCTGTCAAACTGTCGCATACGGATCACGAATAAAAAAATAGGAAGGTTATCCTGTTTATCCGACTACCGCTTTACTATAAAAAACTAATTTAACCAATCCAACGCCCTTAGTTTCAACAGAAAATAGCTTCCTACATACTGACTATAGTTACCATCAGAAGCTTTGATAGCTTCAAATCTGCGCAATGCCTGGTCATAATCTCCACCACGCAGATAGCTCAGAGCCAGATAGTAGTGCGCTTCTTCTACAAATCTTTTATCCTGGGTATTGGTATTCATGTCTTCCACCTTCTTGAAGGCAGCAATAGCCTTATCTGTCATATCTTGTTGAAGGTAGGCATTGCCTGCAATAAAAGTAGCTGTAACAGATGGGTCGAACTGTGCCTGATAATCATCAATTACCTGCTGATAGTTGCCCGATGCCAGCAAAACCTTGATTGCCTGGTCTTCCTGTAAGCCAGCAGCCCCACGGGTGGTCCAGACTTCCACCGGAAACACTTTGCCATTGTACAAACGTTCGCCCGAAAGCGTAGCCATTTGTATGGCAAAGAACGCAATGATCAGCAACACAACTGCGGCGGCCACTTTTGCAGCATATTGCCACAAAGATACCTGTTTGCCACTAGGCTTCGCTGCTTCTTCCTGCTTCATCTGATGCCGTATATGCCTGAGATCGTTTCTGAGGGCATAGTTTCTGACAGCATCCCGTGAGATTTCATAGTTCTCGAGTGCTGCTCTTAAAGAAGCATCTTCCTGGAGTTGTTTGTTGAAATATATCATCTCTTCGTCAGTCAGGCTACCTGCCAGGTAGCTATCGATCATACTGGCTCTTACTATATCTTTATCATTCATCTACTAACAAATTTTTGAATAATTGTTTTACAGCCACATCACTGTCTAACATATCATTCAGCTTTTTCATGCATTTGTACTTCATATTGCGTGCTACCTGCTCGTTTTCGTATCCCATTTGCCGAAAGATATCTTTCATAGACATTTCTTCGTAATAAAATAACACCAGTATCTTTTTACAGTTTTCGCCCAGTTTGTCTATCAGGCCAAGCACTTGTTTCCTAGCTTCTTCCTGCGCTACTCCGTATTGAATATCTCGCTCATATTTTTCGCTCTTATCATAGTAGGTAGTTTCACGATATGATGTCCGGCTTCTTTTTTTCAGCTCGTTGAGCCACAGATTACGCTGAATAGCATACAGAAAAGTTTTGATACTGCTATCTCCTCTGAATTTCTGTTGCTTCACCAATTCTATAAATACAACCAGCGTTTCATGAAAAAGATCTTCTGCATCCTGATCATTGCCACTGTTCGTTCTGATGAAGTTTGCCAGGCTCTCAAAATGCGTCTGATACAGGTAGCGGACTGTCGTATCCAGACGACTTGCATCCTGTAGTGCTTCTACGATTTCAGCATCAGTAAAGCCTTTCCCTTTCATCTTGGTGGTTATTGGTTAGTATCTTTGTGCGTGTATTTTGTAACCAAAGTAATAAATTTTCTAATGCGATGCTTGCCCGGGCATAATAGTTTATTGGTTTCCTACTGATAGGTATAATAGTATTTGTTAAAACAGGCATAAGAGATAATCATATTTACGATAGCCAGCATCAACATGGGTGCCCCAAAAACAGTCACCAGAAAATAGACCAGCCCGGCAAAGGCCATATGTTTGATCAAAACCTCGTCTGAGAGAAACTTCCTGTACAAGTAGCTATGCGCCAGACTTGCTGTGCTAACCATCAGCACTACGCCTGCCACCAAAGAGGAAGCAGAGAGAATATCTGCATAATATCTGGTTGCGGTTATGATCTCGGGCAAAAGTAAAATTATCAGCGTGAGATGGTACCTTGAAAACCTTTCAAGAACAGACCACGGTGTTTCTCTGCCATGCTAGTATATTTTGGTTAAAATCATGAAAGCGATACAAAAGCTTGTTGTTGGCCAATGCAGCAATGATCAAGGTAAAAGCTGCCAGCCTTTCGTCGTATTGATCTGAAGCATAGAGGTTGGCTACAATGATCAGTAAGGTGAGCGAAACAACTTTGGTATATAAAAATGTCAGCTTGTAACGGTATATTACATCAAAAAGAAAAAATGAGAAGCCAGGCTTTTTGAGTTGATCTATACCAGCAGTTAGTTTTACCCAACGATTATTTTTGCCTGGAGCAAACAATGCACATTTATACAGGTATACTGCAAATGCTACAGCTACCAGCAGAAACGTGCAGCAAATGGCAGGTGTGATCCAGAAGCCATGTATTGTGCCAATGGTTATCAAAACAAATGCATAGAAGAGTATTGGCAAAAATTGCAGCATATGTACCGCAAGCAGCCCAATAAATTGTGTCCTAACAGGGTACAAATAAAGCTGGTATAAAAACTGATTTTCACTTTTCATAAAACTTTGCAAAGTGAACCCAATCGTTTTGAACAGATACAAAGTCCACAGCATCAGCATCAGGCTTAGCAAAAGATAAGACTGAAACGCAGCCCGGATGATATAATAATGCTCGGTATAATGTAGCACACCAAAGGCTAACCCCAGTGTTATAAAGAAAAATCCGGCATTTTCCTGATAAAATGTAGTAACCAGCGTCCTGATAAGGACCAAGTATGGGAACATTCTTATCAGTTTTCTTGAGTAATCGTTTGATGATCTACCAGGTAAGTATGTTTGATGTTGAGTGCATTCACATCAAAGTCTTGATGAGAAAACAGCAAAAAAGTAGTTTGCTGCTGATAGTGTTTGATCAGCTCATACATAGCTTCTGTGGCTTTGGTATCGATAGTGATGAGCGGCTCATCAAGCATAATTACGCTTGGATGACCTAGAAAAGCCAACGCTAAAGACAATTTTTTGAGCATAACCACTGGAATAAGTGCCACAGGATTTTTCATAAAAGCTGTGCATATCCAGTTGTTCCAGCATAAAATCAATCTGCGTTGCAGAGGCTCTTTTGGCTCGGGCAACAAATTGAATCAAGTCTTTTGCCGTGAGGAAAGCGGGGTAATATGGTTCTGCTTCACCATAATTTACCTGCCTTCTATAGGCAACGGAATGCCTTTTTAAGCTTATGTCGTTGAGTATAATCTCGCCCTCAAAAGGCAGCAAACCTGCTACTGATTTGAAGAAAGTTGTCTTTCCCGAGCCATTTTTTCCCTTAATCCAATGAACACCGAAGGGTATTTCCAGCTTAGGTACATCCAGCACAATGGCACCTCCATAGGATTTCTTATACTGCTCAATTTGAATCATATGTATTGATAAGTTGATTTACACGCTTTAGCTTTATACTTGCGTCAGCCTACCTTTTTCTACCTTAAATGCTTTGTCAGCCAGATCGAACAGGGGTTCAATATCATCAGAATAGGCTTCTACAATATGATAGGACCTGCCCTCAAAATACTCATCCAGCCGCCGGATCTTTTCTTTACCCTTACAGGCTTCACCCATTACTTTATAGGTATTTTTGATGTATTTGACACGGGTATTGAGGTGTACTTCTGCTGGAAACATTTCATAAAGCGGTTCCATATAAACATCCAGACCGCCAGATACACAGCATATTTTGATGCCTTGCTTCCTAAGATAATCTACACGTTCCAGAAGCTCATGGTTGAAATACCGGGAATATTCTATAGACCAGAATTCCCTGGCATACTGATTTACCACTTCAGGTGGCAGGTTGTCCAGATAATTGAAAAAATTTTCTTTGAATTCGGTTTGGCCGATAGCTCCCATCTTTATGAGTAGCTTATATAAAAATATATGGTATATATCTAACAACTTATAGCTATTCTTATAGCATACAAAGCGAAAGAATTCGTCCTTGGATTTTTTGTTGTACAATGTGCCATTAATATCAAAAACCGCAATTTTTTCTGGTGTATTTGTAAGCATGTATTATGTATAAAAATTGATGAATTTTACCGGGTCAATGTCTGAGTCTAAGAATAGTATCGTTCTGCTGTTTATAAGCATAAATCAAATCTGCATCCGATCTGATTGGCCAAATCACAGTAAGTTCTTGTGTAGTCAGCATAGTCTTGTAGCGTTTTGGAATGAACAAATTTATACATCAGAAGCATCCTTTAGCTTATCATATTCAGCATGTGTTCCAATAGGAAAAAGGACAAGCGCAATAAGTCGGTAATGATTGCCTTTAATATTAAAGTAATAACGATCATTACCCAAATAATCTACCGAATTGAAAGCTTTCTTTATGTTAGCTAAATTTCTCCATTTCGCTTGCTTAACGTTTGTTGCGAATGATCTTAAAGCACTTCCATTATCAGTATGTTTCCTATAGTATTATTTGATGGCTGTATCAGTGATTATATACGTTCCATTGCCATTGATACTTTGAAAGACCCACAAAAAGTTGCACACAAGTAAATTTTTATATTTCACTTCATGAAATAAAAAAACCTGTAGGAAATGATCCTACAGGTTTAACCGTACCTAGAGCCGGAGTCGAACCGGCACGGGTGTGACCCCATTGGTGTTTGAGACCAACGCGTCTACCAATTCCGCCATCTAGGCGTAAAAGTGTTGCAAACGTAGGGAAGAATCTGCAATTTTTAAAGCAGTTGATCTTATAAATTTTACCCAAACAGTATCTGCACCGCACTGTCATAAGCAATACCCAGAAGTTCGCGGGCATTTCCCTGCCGAATGCCTATTTCCAGCAGTCCCAGATCGTTGAAAATTAAAAAACATTCGCCACTGTCGATGTCGCAGTAGGATGTATGGATATGATAGGCTTTTTCTCTACCAAAGAGGATAGTGTAGCTTTTGTCTTTGCTCAGTATCTCAAAAGTTGCCTGATCAATGTTGGTAATCAGGTTTCCGTAACGATCTACACGGATCACGTTGCCCGACATCTGTTTGCGGGTAGCTTTCAACATGCGGGGTAGTTTACGGTTGATCTCGTTCATCGCCTCTCCTAGGTTTGCCAAAGGTTCGCCCATCGCCAGGGCAGCCGCAGCTGGAGCCAGTACTTCTTTGGCAGAAAAAGTACTCTGATAGTTGGTAGATAGCTGCACGGCATGCATGGGTGCCTGTGTATCAAGCAGGCTGATCATACCATTGTCGGCACTCAGAAAGTAATGATTGTTCAGTTCTACAGCGATGTATTTTTTGTTCTCAGCAAAAGAATCTACGGCAATCAGGTGTACGGTATATTCAGGAAAATCCTTATAGACAGATTTCAGCACAAACGATGCCTGCGCAATATTGAAGCTATCGATAAGGTGGCTGATATCAACGATAGCAATATCGGAACTAATCTTATATATTTTGGCTTTTACGGCAGCAGCATAGTGATCTTGAAGACCAAAATCTGACGTAAATGTGATCAATGACATAGAAACTATTGCTATATTTACGTAAATTTAGAAAGCAAAATTAAAGATTAATCTGTAGACACAACGGTTATACTTAAAAATTAACACAGAACTTTTAGCATTTGGTAGAAAAAACAATAACACTAGAGAATGTTTCTCTTACAGATTTTTTAGGCGTAGAAAACAAGAACATCCGTAAGGTAGCCAGCGCATTTCCTGAAAGCAAGATTGTCTCTCGTGGCAATGAAATACGCATTCAGGGAAGTACTCCTGAGATTATCAAGATCAGCGATATTCTAGAAGCATTGCTGGATCATTATCATAAGTTTGGTAAACTTACCGAAGATAATGTGCAAAAATACATCAACGACGAAGATCAACCTGCTCATGCCGAGTACGATGAGGATATTCTGTTGTATGGCACCCGAGGTGCTGTGGTTAAGCCTAAAACGCCAAACCAGAAAAAACTGGTAGAAAGTGCCGCCAAAAACGATTTGGTTTTTGCGATCGGACCTGCAGGAACGGGAAAAACCTATATATCTGTGGCGCTGGCAGTACGGGCGCTGAAAAATAAGCAGGTCAAGAAAATTATCATTACACGGCCAGCCGTAGAAGCAGGAGAAAATCTGGGTTTTCTGCCAGGTGATCTTAAAGAAAAAATAGATCCTTACCTGCGCCCTATCTATGATGCATTGTATGATATGGTACCAACCGAAAAGCTTAAATTCTATGAAGAAAATAAGATCATAGAAATTGCGCCTTTGGCTTATATGCGCGGCAGAACGTTGCAAAATGCATTCATACTGCTAGATGAAGCACAGAATACCACGGCCATGCAGATCAAAATGTTTCTCACCAGGATGGGGCCAAGCTCCAAAGTGATCGTAACAGGTGACCGCTCGCAGATAGACCTGCCTAGAAACCATAAGTCGGGTTTGGTAGAGGCTGTAGAAGTATTGAAGGATGTAGAAGGGATTGGTTTTGTGCAGCTTTCAGGAGAGGATGTGATGCGCCACCGGCTAGTCAGGGATATTATCAGAGCTTACGATTTGTCTGAAAGTAAAAACACGATGGACTAAATAAATCTAATATGACACCCACAACAATCCAAATCAGAAAAGCGGTAAATCCAACAGAAATGAAGGATGCCTATGCTATACGAAAGCAGGTTTTTGTAGAAGAACAAGGAGTAGCCGTAGAAGACGAATACGATGACTTTGATAAATCATCTACACATTTTGTAGCATACGATGCAGATGACATACCATGTGGCACGGCCCGCTGGCGTGAGACACCCCGAGGTATCAAACTCGAAAGGTTTGCTGTACTCCAACCCTACAGAGGCACTGGAGTGGGTGCTATGCTGATCCATAGCGTACTGTATGATATTGAAGAAGACCCAAATGTGAGTGAGCAAAAGATTTTTATGCATGCTCAGGCTTCAGCTGTGGCGTTTTATAAAAAATTTGGGTTTGAAGTAGTAGGTGATGAATTTATGGAATGCAATATCCCACATTTTGAGATGACGCATTGATATTTTTTGCCTGCTTAACAACATAAAAACAGCTTCTTATTGAAAAGAAGCTGTTTTTGTTTATTGCTCCTAATACTATTCTTTCATAGCAATAGTGGGTATGCCTTCTACAATGCCTACCTCTTTGGCAGCCAAAAAGCGCTCTGCATCCAATGCAGCCATACAGCCCGTACCCGCAGCTGTGACAGCCTGTCGATACACATGGTCCTGCGCGTCACCGGAAGCAAACACACCCTCTATATTAGTTCTGGAAGTACCAGGCACTGTTTTGATATAGCCATTCTCATCCATATCCAGATAATCTTCGAATATCTCCGTATTAGGCTTATGCCCGATAGCTACAAAAAAGCCCTGCACGGAGATTTCTCGTTTTTCACCGGTTGTATTATCTATTACTCTAATTCCTTCTACCTCTTCTTGCCCGAGAATCTCGTCAGTCTGAGTATTCCAGAGCACTTCAATGTTCTTTGCATTATGAACCCGGTGCTGCATAATAGCAGAAGCTCGCAGCTCATCACGGCGCACCAGCATGTATACTTTGTTACAAAGCTTAGAAAGGTAACTAGCTTCTTCTGCTGCCGTATCGCCACCACCAACAATGGCTACATCGGCTCCCCTGAAGAAAAAGCCATCGCATACTGCACAGGCAGAAACTCCTTTACCATTCAGTCTTTCTTCGGAGGGTAATCCCAGCCACTTAGCAGCGGCACCTGTAGAGATGATGACCGACTTGGCTTCAATTTCATGCGCTTCATCAATGATAACTCTGTGAGGATAAGAAGAAAAATTTACCGAAGTAGCCATACCGTTTCTGATATCGGTGCCAAAACGTGCTGCCTGCTCCTGCAAATCCATCATCATCTGCGGACCCATCACACCTTCAGGATAACCCGGAAAATTTTCTACGTCAGTGGTGATCGTGAGTTGCCCCCCCGGCTGGCCTCCCTGATAGAGTACAGGATTAAGATTAGCTCTTGCAGCATAAATAGCGGCTGTATAGCCTGCGGGACCCGATCCTATGATTAATACGTTTACAGTTTCTTGTGTCATTATGTAATTAATGTTTTCTTTGATTGTTAATAATAGATACGAAACAGCATATCGCAAAGTTATGCTATGGCGGTAAAACAAAAAAGGTCTCTTATTGAGACCTTTTTATCATAATACGGTTGTAAAAACTCAATTTACCCCAGATAGGGCTTCAGTGCTTTGCTCCTTGAAGTATGTCTTAACCTTCTGATTGCCTTTTCTTTAATTTGCCTTACACGTTCACGTGTCAGGTTAAACTTTTCTCCTATTTCCTCAAGCGTCATAGAGTGTTCTCCATTCAGCCCAAAATACAGTGCAATCACATCACCTTCGCGTTGTGTGAGGGTGGAAAGCGATCTTTGCACTTCTTTTCGCAGGGAATCACTCATCAGGCTGGAATCAGGTGTATTTTCGGAGTCGTTTTTCCAATACGTCCAGCAGACTGTTTTCCTCACCTTGTATAAAAGGAGCATCCATAGATACATGACGCCCTGATATTTTCATAGTGTCCCACCACTTCGCTGGTAGATACTTCCAGCAACTTCTGCCAGTTCATCAGGAGAAGGTTCTCTTTCGTATTTCTGTTCAAGTTCAGAAAAAGTCTTGGAGATTTTATTAAGCGAACCTACCCTGTTGAGCGGCAACCTTACGATTCTGGACTGCTCGGCCAGTGCCTGTAAAATGGATTGCCTGATCCACCACACAGCGTAAGAGATAAACTTAAACCCACGGGTTTCATCAAAACGCTGTGCAGCTTTGATCAGTCCCAGGTTTCCTTCATTGATCAGATCGCCCAGAGTAAGCCCCTGATTCTGATATTGTTTGGCTACCGAAACAACAAATCTCAAATTAGCTTTTGTAAGTTTTTCCAAAGCCAATTGGTCCCCTTCCCGAATTCTTTTCGCCAAGTCCACCTCTTCATCAGGGGTAAGAAGGTCTACCTTACCAATCTCTTGAAGATACTTATCCAGAGACTGGCTTTCCCTATTGGTAATTTGTTTACTAATCTTAAGTTGTCTCATTCACTTAGGGCTTTAATAGAGTTATAATTATCATCGCAACAAGAATAAATAATTTATTAGTTCCGAAAAACAAAGGCTGAACTAACAATCAAACATCCTTTCCTTTGCAAAACTAACTCACAAAGCTATTACAATAACTATGCTAACCCTTTTTCTCCGGTTTGGGCAGAAGTACCTTTCTGGACAACCTATATTTACCGGTTTTCTTATCTATATCAATTAGTTTAACTTTTATTTCTTCTCCTACTTCAAGCACGCCTTCCATACTTTCTACTCTTTCCCATTTGATTTCAGAAATATGCAGCAAGCCGTCTTTGCTGGGCATAAACTCTATAAAAGCACCAAAAGGCATAATAGATTTTACTATACCATCATAGGTCTCGCCTATATCAGGTGTTGCCACAATGGCCCTTACACGTTTCAAAGCCTTATCCATAGACTCCTGATCGGTGGCAAAAACGTTGACAACTCCTCTGTTATCAATCTCTTCAATAATGATCGTAGAATTGGTTTCTTTCTGTATTTCCTGCACCACTTTACCACCAGGTCCGATGAGTGCGCCAATCATTTCTCTATCGATTTTTAGGGTTACTGAGCGTGGAGCATTGGGTTTCAACGACTCCTGAGGCTTACTGATGGTCTTGTTCATCTCATTCAGAATATGCAGCCGACCTTCATTTGCCTGCTCAAGTGCTTGCTTTAATACATCGTAAGATAAACCATCAATTTTAATGTCCATCTGGCAAGCGGTAATCCCCTTGGAAGTGCCTGTTACTTTGAAGTCCATATCTCCCAGATGATCTTCATCCCCAAGAATATCCGACAACACAGCATACTTTCCGGAGCTGCTATCGGTAATCAGCCCCATGGCAATACCTGAGACAGGCCCGCTGATAGGCACCCCGGCATCCATCAGTGCCAGTGAACCTGCACACACAGTAGCCATAGAAGACGAACCGTTGGATTCCAAAATATCTGATACCACACGGATGGTATATGGGTTTTCGTCATCACTTGGCAGCACTCTTTTCAAGGCTCTCATGGCAAGGTTACCGTGTCCTACTTCTCTTCTGCCAGGGCCACGGTTAGGGCGCACTTCGCCGGTAGAGAAGGCAGGGAAATTATAGTGCAAAATAAACTTGGAACTTCCTTCTATCATAGCACCGTCTATCATCTGCTCATCCAGCCTGGTACCCAGCGTGACGGTGGTTAGCGATTGTGTTTCGCCCCGAGTGAAAACAGCAGAACCGTGAGCCGTAGGCAGGTAGTTAATTTCTGAGGAGATCGGGCGTACTTCGTTTAGCTTGCGGCCATCCAGGCGTTGTTGCTCATCGAGCACTAAGTTGCGGGCGGCCTTCTTTTTGATTTCGCCTATGTATTTTTTGATCAGGGTTTCGTTATACTCATGTTCTTCCGGAAGCTGAGAAACAAACTCCTCTATAAAACTATCAAACCTGGTTTTTCTTGCCTGTTTGCTATCGACACCATCTTTGTAGACCGCATAAATCTGGCCGTAATAAGTGTCGAACAATTTTTTCTTAAGATCTTCGTCATGTGTTTCATGAGAATACGTACGTTTTTCTACGCCCAATTCTTCTGCCATCTCGCGCTGTACAGCACATTGTATCTTGATAACTTCGTGCGCAGCTTTGATAGCCTCCAGCATCATATCCTCGCCTACTTCTTTCATTTCTCCTTCTACCATCAGGATGTTGCTGGCAGAACCGGCCACAATCATGTCCAGTTCAGCATCCGCCATTTCCTTGGTAGTAGGATTGATGATAAAACGATCGTAGGCTTTGATGACTCTTACCTCTGAGATAGGTTCTCCAAAAGGCACATCAGACACGGCAATAGCCGCAGAAGCCGCCAGTGCAGCCAATGCATCAGGCATAACCTGTGCATCAGCAGAGATCAGCATGATGTTGATCTGTGTATCGGCATGGTAATCGCTCGGAAACACCGGCCTGAGGGCGCGGTCGACCAGACGGCTGATGAGAATTTCATAATCGGAGAGGCGGCCTTCTCGCTTGAGGAATCCACCGGGGATTTTGCCGGCAGCAGCAAATTTTTCCTGGTAATCTACAGACATCGGCAGGAAGTCAACACCTTCTATGGCGGTGTCTTTGGATACGACGGTAGCCAGCAGCATGGTATCTCCCATACGGACGACCACAGCACCATTGGCCTGCCGAGCTAATTTTCCAGTTTCTATGGTAATTTTTCTACCATCTGGTAAAGCGATTTCTTTGGTAATTACTTTGGGTTGCATCATAAACAGCTAAGTTTCTAGTGAGTCTTCAGGTATATCATCCACCCAGACAATGTGTTGTGAGCATGGTTGTCTTAAGGTAGGAACATCTTTGCTATCAGCATGAAATTATGGATGATTCCTGAAGAGAGAAAGGATAAAATAAAGGGAATCACCTTTTGATTCCCTATGTACAAGTCTATTTTCTTAAATTCAGTTCCGCAAGGATAGCACGATATCTTTCTATATCACGTTTGTGTAGATATTCCAGCAATCTCCTGCGCTTTCCTACCAATTTTAGTAGCCCTAACCTGGAAGAGTGGTCTTTTTTGTTGATCTTCAAATGTTCGGTTAAGTGCGAGATTCTAAAAGTGAACAGCGCAATCTGAGACTCAGGCGAACCTGTATCGTCCTTCGATTTTAACCGGCCATGATTTCCGAACAGTTCTTGTTTTTTTGCTCCTGTTAAATACATGCTTAGTCAAAATAAGTTGATGAAAAATTTGCACAAATGTAGCCACAATAACGCTTCTATTCAAAAATGCATCTTGATTATTCGCATTTATTTTCATAAAATCATCAGCCGCTTGCTTCCTGTATAGCATTAGACGAACGATTGCAGATATTACTCCTTAAACAGGAATCTTTCTGTTAAAGAACTTAAGTTTGCTTTTAATTTTGTCTATAGCCACCAGATAAAAGTCTACTTCCAGAATACGTGTATCCATACGGGCTTGCAGCAAAAATATGATACCAAAAGGTAATAGTACCATATTGGGAAACCAAACCCCAATATTGGCATCCAGTATTAGCTCATCAGACCACTTGCGGCTGATTTCAGTGAGTACATAGAAGGCAATGAAAAAGCAGACAGATATAAGCACAGGCATACCCAAACCACCTCGCTTGATGATAGCTCCCAAAGGTGCGCCGATCAGAAACATCAGCAGGCATGATACCGCCTGCGTAATTTTTCTCTTGCCCTCGTATTCATCCTGGTTGACTTCAACCCTCAGACGTTTCAGCTTTTGAGCATTTACCTGTAGGGTGTTTTTAATCGTACGGCTCTGGGTAAGTGCCTTTGAGATCACATTGCTGTATTTTTGACTGACCGCACTATCTACTTTGGCTATAAGTGCCGTATCCACTTTCTCTATCTTCATCTGATTCTGTTGTACGACAGCTACAGGGTACAACCTTTCTCTATTGCGGGTTTGCGCTGCCCTGAATCTGTCTGCTGCTCGCTCCTGTGCAGAAAGACCATTATAGGCTTCTTTTCTTGTTGAAACTTCTAGTGCCATACTATCTTGCAGGCTGTCTTTTTGCAGGGTTTTCTGTTCAGACAAAGCCTGCATACGATCTTTAAGCATTCTGGGCATCAGAGAATCGTATTTTAAGTGATGTGTATAAAAGTTTGTTGAACTCGTAAAAGCATCATATTGCACAGCTAAAGCCTCGTTTTCTAAAGAATCTATGTCTGTGCTGAGTTGCTCAATGGTTTTCATCCGCCGGTGAGAAGAAAAGAACTCCTCTTTGGTACGTTGCATATCAAAAGAAGCCAGGCTGAACCTGATTTTAGTTTCGGAAAAACTGTTTCGCAAAAACTGCTCATTGTCCCCTGATGAAGAGCGGTTGCCGGTCAGTTTTGATTCTGAATAGCGATTGCCGTTGAATAGTTCGAACACCAGGTAGCGGCTGTTGTCGGCTGTATACATCTTGCCTGAATCGGCCAGCGTCACTTCCTGATTGCCCAACCCATTTCTATGATCGTAGATCATGATGTCTCTCAACGTCTCCCCGTCTGGCAGCTTTTCATTGACTTTTATTTCAAAGCCAGGGATGCCACCATAAAATACGCCCTCCTGTATGTCGAGTGCGGGTTTTGTTTGCTTTATATCATACAGCAGGCTATAGGCTTTCAGGTTTACTTTAGGCACGATGTAGTTATTGGACAAAAACCCAAGATAAGAAATAACAGCAGCCAGCAGAAACAGTGGCTGTAGGGTGCGCAACAGTGAAATACCCGCCCCTTTGATGGCAGTAAGTTCGAAATGCTCTCCCATGTTGCCAAATGTCATCAACGAAGACAGCAATACTGCCAGGGGAAGAGCATTGGGTGTCATGCTGATGCTGAAATAGAAGATCAGTTCAGCAAAAACCTCAAAACCCAGGTCTTTGCCTACAAAATCATCAAAATACTTGAGCATGTACTGCGTAAGCAGAATGAACACTACCACGACAAAGGTAAGCACGAAAGGCCCTAAAAATGATTTGATGATAAATTTGTCCAGTTTTTTCATGTCTTCTTATAACACACTACCGGCTACAATTATTCGGTGGCTTCAGAAAAAACTGCAAGTTTAGTGCAAAAGTGAAAAAGGTGACACTGAATATGGGGAAAGAAACTGTATTGTGTAAAAATATGTGATGTAATGGCTGCAAATAGGGCTTTGATCTGAATGTATTATCTTCTGACGTTACTGCATAGCATACCAATAGTAGTTTACCCTCCCACAATTTCCCGCAGTGTATCTGTAAGTTGCTTCCATATTTCCTGAAACTCTTCCTCGTTGTCGGTAGTTGCCGTATCTATCACTTTCAGATAGACAATGCCCGTCATATCGTTTTCATCAAGGCATAGCTCGATGAAAGGCTTATCGTCTGTTCCTTCAGATGTCGTTTCAGTATCGTTAGCATTGTCAAGAAATTCAAATTTAACCAGATGGTTCTGGCGTTGAACAGCCAGACGAGCCTTGTGTTTTTCATCATCCCAGTTAAATACAAACAGCTTATCATCGTCTACGTTAGCATCATCGGCAAACCATAATGACAAGCCACTAGCGGTATTAAGATAAGGATAGAGCACTTTACGGGAGGCTTTAAACTCATACTCGGCTACAAAATGAGAGTTTTTCATGCTCATATGTTTTAAATACACACCTTTTGTAAAAGGTATACAAAATATTATCTTTTTCAAAGATCACGAATTTAAATGTAGTATCCAAAATTTGTGAGTTGAGCACTTGTAGTTCCCAGGTATCTTTGTAATTTTGCAAACCGTTTCACGGCATCCACTTCACTTCAAGCATGGCGAGGTAGCTCAGATGGTTAGAGCGCAGGATTCATAACCCTGAGGTCACGGGTTCGACTCCCGTTTTCGCTACATAGTACAAGCAGTTGGAAAATATTTCAGCTGCTTTTTTTGTGCCTGCCTGAAAAGCAGACATGCTGTATGTTTTGCAGGTTTCTCCTGCGTGTCTTTCTTCTATGTTATCACTGCAAAACAACAAACATTAAGAATAACTTACCTGTCTCACAACTGCACCACTAAAGATACAATTCAGCAACGAAATAGGGTTAATATTAGCCATCAATAGCTATATCGTTTGAGCATGAGTATTACAAAAATCATAGAGAAACACTTTGGTACAGATATTCCGGAAGCCCTTCGTCCTTTCATATCGGATATAACCCAATATTGCAGCACGTATGAAAATACGACGACTGATCAGGATAAGGGAACAAATGAGTTTTTAGCCAGAAGCGAGGAGAAGTACAAAAGCGTACTGGAAAACATGGAGCTTGGACTAATAGAAATAGACTTGGAAGGAAAAATCAGCTATGTACACGATTATTTCTGTAAGATGACAGGATATTCCAAAGAAGAGTTGATTGGTAAGCTGGCTATCGAAAAGATCATTACAGAAAAATTCAGGATAAATTTTGTCAAACAGTTTCAACCCAAAAAGAAAGGAAAGTCCGGGCCGTATGAAATGCAGATCCATAAGAAAAATGGTAAACCCATGTGGATACTGATTGGGTCCATTCCGCTCTACAATGATAATCATCGGGTCAATGGCTCTTTGGGTATTTGTCTTAATATTACCAGGCAAAAAAAGGTAGAGAAGAGGCTGATAGAAGCCATGCAGAAGGCAGAAGATTCAGCCAAAGCAAAAGAGCAGTTCCTTGCTAATATGAGCCATGAGATACGTACACCTATGAATGCTATCGTAGGCATGGGCAGCTTACTGCGAAAGACTACGCTGAACCCCAAACAGCAAAAATACCTCAGTGCCATCACTTCTTCTGCCGACAATCTGCTGGTCATTATCAACGATATCCTTGACCTGTCGAAGGTGGAATCCGGAAAAGTGGTATTTGAAAAGATAGGGTTCAGGGTCTCTGAAGTTGTTGAGCGTGTAAAAGCCTCATTGTCTTACAAAGCACAGGAAAAAGGTATTCAGATACTGATGCAACCGGGAAAACATACAGACAATATTGTGAAGGGAGACCCAACACGGCTGAACCAAGTATTGCTCAACCTTGTTAACAATGCCATCAAATTTACGCCAAAGGGCAACGTAACGATACTGTGCCATATACAGCAACAGCAAGCCTCGCACATCAGGTTTGGATTTACGGTGCAAGATACAGGTATTGGCATCGCACCCGACAAGTTTGAAACCATCTTTGACAGTTTCAGCCAGGCAGATGCCGGTACCACACGGCAATATGGCGGCACCGGTCTGGGTCTGGCTATCTGCAAAAAGCTGGTAGAAGCCCAGGGTGGCACTATTGAAGTGAAAAGTGTACTGCATCAGGGTACAAGTTTTACATTTGTACTGGATTTTGAGAAAGGGACGGAAAGCGATCTGCCTTTCAATCCAGAAGATAGTTACGATACCTACGATCTAAGCCAACTTCGGATACTATTGGCAGAAGACAACAAATTTAACCAGATGCTGGTAGTATCGCTCGCCGAAGAGTGGGGATGTCATATAGATGCCGTAGAGAATGGTAGTCTTGCTTTGCAAAAGCTCTATGAACAACCCTACGACCTCGTCCTGATGGATATGCAAATGCCTGTGATGGATGGTATAGAAGCAACCAAAGCCATCCGAAATCATACAGATAAAGCCATACAAAGAATACCTATCATTGCCCTGACTGCCAACTCTTTTGCAAGCGACACAAGAAAATGCCTGACCGCAGGCATGAACGACTATCTGTCCAAACCTTTTGAGTCGCTTGCCTTGTATAAAAAAATAGCACAACTCACCTCCCACAAACTAAAGCAGGTTGTACAGCAAGTAAACGCTGCTCCTATATTGCTCTGCAAAGAAGGATTGCTATACCAGATGGCAGCCGGAAACGTTGCATTCACTGTCCAGATGCTGGAACTGTTTATCACAGAAGTGGGCACAGCCTTACAGGAAATGCATACGCTGAAAGCAGCCCATAGCCTAACAGGCATCAAAAGACTTGCTCACAAAATAAAGCCTTCTATCGACAGCATAGCCCCTCAGGATGCACGGCAACTCATTAGAAAAGTAGAGACAAATCTTACAGAAGAAAATGCTGAAA
This sequence comes from Cyclobacteriaceae bacterium, assembly GCA_958296015.1. GTDB lineage: Bacteria > Bacteroidota > Bacteroidia > Cytophagales > Cyclobacteriaceae > JAJNNC01. The sequence goes on along the minus strand of CATQIH010000013.1, from coordinate 110,095 downwards.
TGCTTATTGCGCAGTTAACAGACACAACGGACAGACTGTTTGATAGCTGTAGGCTGGAAATCATAGAGTTGCAGGCCCGCTCATAACAAGATCTGGCAGTATATATGCAGACAATCATCATCCTTCATCCGCGTGATCATTGGCCTGAAGTGCTTGTAGTCCTTTTTTGCCATACGCTATACGTGTGATCACTACATAGAGCACGGGTACAGCAAAAATAGCCAGGAAAGTAGCTGCCAGCATACCGCCAATCACTGTCCATCCGATAGTCTGCCGGGCTACTGCGCCTGCGCCATTGGCTAGTGCCAGTGGTAACACACCCAGAATGAATGCCATTGAGGTCATAATAATAGGACGCAACCGTAGCTTCACAGCCTCGAGTGTAGCCTGAATCAGTTCCATGCCTTTATCTACTCGCTCTTTAGCAAACTCCACAATCAGAATGGCATTCTTGGCAGCCAGTCCGATTAGGGTAATCAGGCCAATTTGTGCGTAGACGTTATTGTCCAACTTCGGCAGAAACGTAAGGGCTATGATGGCTCCAAAAGCTCCTAGTGGCAACGCCAGCAATACAGAAAAAGGTATTGACCAGCTTTCGTACAGCGCAGCCAGCAACAGCGAGACTAATACAATTGCCAGCACAAAGATAAGCAGCGTACTACTGCCAGAAGACAGTTCCTCGCGGCTCAGCCCCGAAAAATCGTATCCGTAACCGGCAGGTAATACCTTCGCAGCTACTTCCTGCAAAGCCTCCAAAGCCTGCCCGCTACTATAACCGGGTGCCGCACTACCGTTCACTTCACTAGAGCGAAACAAGTTATAATGAGAAATCACAGGCGCGTTTTCTACCACACGGTGAGATGTCAGAGCACTTAATGGTACAGAAGTACCTTCACGATTGAGTACGTAATATTGATCGAGGTCAGAAATACTGTTTCTGAAGGCCGTATCGGCCTGGGTTACTACCCGAAAATTGCGGCCATAGCGGGTGAAGTCATTAACATACTGGCTGCCCATGTACGAAGACATCGTGGAGAATACATCCGACAGAGAGACACCCAGTTTCTTAGCCTTTTCCCTATCTACATCCACCTGATAACCTGGCGTCTGAGCAGTAAAAAAGCTAAAAGCCCGGCCAATCTCAGGACGTTTGTTGGCTTCTGCTACAAAGTTTTGTATCACGCCCTCAAATTCTTTGATATTACCGCCACCGGTTTTTTGTTCCAGTATGAAGCTGAATCCACCGGTAGCCCCCAATCCCGGAATGGCCGGAGGTGATACCACAACAATATTGGCTCCTTTGATAGGAGAAAATTTCTCCTGTAGGCGAGCTATCACCCCATTGAGTTGCTGCGATGCTTCTTTTCTCTCACTCCAGGGCTTCATCTGTATGAAAAAAGTCCCGCTATTGGATTTAAAGGAAAAGCTGATAAAATTCAATCCGCCAATGCCCGCCACATTTTTGATAGCAGGGATAGACTGGATAGAATCGGACATCTGTTCCATGATGGCTCTCGTTCTGGAAGTTGAAGCACCTTCCGGAAGTTCTACGGCAACAAAGATACGTCCTTCGTCTTCTGTAGGAAGAAATCCGGTAGGCTTGGTCTGGAACAGCCCAAACGTTCCTGCATAAATGCAGACCAGCAGCACCAGCACCAACGGAGCTGCCTTGATACTTTTGCGTACTCCTGTAGAATAGGACTCAGTGGTGTTGTTAAACCAGGTATTGAACTTATAGAATAACTTATTTACTCCTTTTGCATCTTTGTTGACATTCATCGGCTTGAGCAATAGTGCACACAGGGCAGGTGTCAGTGTAAGGGCAACAAAAGCTGAAAGCAGCACCGAAATGGCAATAGTGATGGCAAATTGCTGATACATCCGGCCTACAATGCCAGGAATAAAGCCTACCGGAATGAATACAGCGGCCAAGATGAGGGCAATGGCAATAACGGGCGCAGTAATATCTTTCATGGCTTTGTGCGTAGCCTCACGGGCAGAAATCTTTTCCGTGTCAATGTAATGTTGAACGGCTTCTACTACCACAATGGCATCATCTACTACAATACCGATGGCCAGTACAAAGCCAAACATGGTCAGCGTGTTGATGGTAAAGCCCAGCAGGGGGAAAAAGATAAACGTTCCTACAATAGAAACGGGAATAGCAAGGATAGGAATCAGCGTAGCACGCCAGCTTTGCAGAAACAAAAATACGACGATGATGACCAGCAATAACGCCTCGCCTAATGTATGTAATACTTCTTCAATGGATACCTGTACCACAGAAACAGATTCGTTGGGAACGAGGTAGTCTACATCCGCCGGAAAAGTAGGCTTCAACTCATCAAGTGCCTTATAAATACCATCAGCGGTTTCCAGCGAGTTACTGCCGGGTGCCTGATAAATCAATAATATGGCACAAGGCTTACCATTGACAATGGCAAAGCGGTTATAGCTGAACTCACCAAAATCTACCCGCGCAATATCTTTAAGATACACAATAGCTCCGTCGTCAGGGTTAGACCGCACAATAATATTCTCGAACTCGCTTTGGTCTTCCAACCGGCCATTTACGGTGATAGGATACTCAAAAGCCTGAGTGCCAAACTGAGGCATGGCTCCTACTGTGCCAGCAGCCACCTGTAGGTTTTGCTCCTGTATGGCACCATTCACCTCGTTGGCACTGATACCGTACTGCGACATCTTGTCGGGCTGAAGCCATACGCGCATACTGAAGTCTTCGCCAATGGCATTGATGTCTCCCACACCCGGCACACGAAGCAGAGCATCTCTGATAAAAATGTTGGTATAGTTAGCCAGAAACTTCACGTCGTGTGTACCTTTGGGAGCATAGATGGCAAGCACCATCAGTGTGCTGGGGTTACGCTTGCGGATAACCACGCCCAGCCTTCTCACCGCCTCAGGCAAAGTAGGTTCTGCAATGCTCACCCTGTTTTGCACATCCAGTGTAGCAATGTCGATGTCAGTACCTACTTCAAAGGTCACGTTCATCTGCATCTGTCCGGTGCTGGTGTTATTAGAACTCAGGTAGGCCATGCCAGGCGTGCCATTAACTTGCGTCTCAATGGGTGTAGCCACGGTCTGTTCTACAGTTTGTGCATCAGCACCCCGGTAATTGCCCGATACAGAAACTACAGGTGGTGTAATATCTGGATACTGCGCAATCGGCAGGTTTAAGATAGACAACCCGCCTACAATGAGAATTACAATAGAAATGACCATTGCAGTAATGGGCCTTTTTATAAATACATCTGATATCATCGTATAATGCTAAATATTTAATGTTCTGATACTGGAAAAATCATTTACTGGCAGCAGGGGTGCCTGATCCTGATGCCGTACTTTTTCCTACATTCACTTTTGCTCCCGGTCGCAGCTTCTGTATACCATCTATCACAATTTGTTGTCCTTCCTTGAGTCCTTCGCGTACCACTACCTGCCCCTGAAATTCAGTACCCAGTTTCAACCTTTGCTGCCGCACAGAATCTCCTTCAATAACGTACACAAAATACTCGCTCATCTGCTCGGTCACTGCTTTGTAGGGAATCACCAGTTGCTTTCCAATATCTTGGTTGAGCACATGCACATCTACGGTCATGCCGGCTATTAGCTGCTGGTCAGGATTAGGAAAGGTGAGCCTGATGGTGATGGTGCCGGTCTGTCGGCCTATAGCGCGGTCTATGGTAGTGACCTTGCCCGGAGAGGCATAGTTGATGTCATCTCCCAGCCTGATTGTAAACAAGGTATCAGGTTGTTCGCTCTGGGTTTGCAAAAGCCGGTTGAATCTGGGAATAGATTCTTCGTTGATGACAAAATCAACCGCCATAGAATCTGTAGTAGATATGGTGTTCAGCAAGGTCTGCCCTACCGATACCGGCGATCCGAGCCTTACCTTCGATATGCCGATCTTGCCACCAAAAGGAGCTTTGATAATAGAATATCCCAGGTCAGTGCCAGCACTTTCCAGTTGGGCTTTTGCCACCGCCACCTGAGAGGCAGAAGTTTCTACGTCCGTCTGTGCGTAATCCAGCCGCTGCTGAGCAATGGCATCCTGCTGGCTCAGGTTCTGGTAGCGTTCCAAGTCTTTGTTTGATTTAGCCAGACTGGCTTTGGCACTTTGCACGTTGGCCTGCGCCTGTTGGTAGGCTGCCAGGTATTTTGTTCTGTTAACCTCATACAACTTCTGCCCTTGCTTTACCACTGTTCCGTCTTCTACATAGATTTTGGTGATGTAACCAGCCACCTGGGGCCGCAATTCCACCTCATTGAGTGGCACCACTGTACCCGGATACTGGTCAACGGCAGTTACATGCTGTGTTGCCACTTCTTTTGCATTAACGTCTACCGGCTTATTTTGTGGTCCCTGCTCCTTGTCTGACCCCCCGCACGAAGATAGTATCATGATGCAGATCAACATGGTAAGGCATCGGGAAAGATGAACAGCTATTTTCGATTGATAGAGATGCCAGCCGGGGTGTGAGAAACGTAAGTATTGATTGATGTAATAATAAGACATGGCTATGATTAATTAATATTGACGTTGCCTAAAGCTTGCTGAAGATCCAGTTTGCTGGATAGCAGGTTGTACAATGCGTTGAAGTAGTTGAGCTGTGCTGTTCTCAGATCAGTCTCCGCGGTGATCAGCTCCAGATAAGATTTGATTCCTTCTTCATATTGTAACTTAATGACGTTGTAAACCTCCTGCGCAAGATCCAGGTTTCCTTTCAAGATATTCCATTCGTTCAGGTTGCTTTTATAACCTGCCAGTGCCTGCTGATAATCGCTGTTGAGTACCCGCTTGGTATTGTCAATATCCAGGGCAAGGCGTTCGGTCTGCAACTTGGCCCTGCTCAGGTTCTGAAACCTGCGGGTTCCCTGAAAAATAGGGATGGCTACCCGCAATCCTAAACGGGAACTTGGAAAAGACTTATCATACAAGTTCGAAGAACTGTTGTTGAGGTAAATCCAGTCATAGTTGATATACCCGGAGACAATAGGCAGAAAGTCCCATCGATAAGAGGCTTCATTCAGGTCCTGCAAGGCTTTCTGCGTTTGCAATTGGCGGTATTCTACCCTGTGGCTGTAGTCCAGTTCCTGCAAAGTATCCACCAATATGTTCTCTTCCATCTGTTGCCGGTCAAAATACAGCATCAACGCTTCTTCTACCGGATAGCCCATCAATTCTTTCAGATAAGCCAGTTTGTATTTAATACCTTCCTGGGTAGTCTTGTAAGCACTCCGGCTGTTTCCTAACGCAATCAGTGCCCGTTGATAATCCGTTTTATCCACCAGTCCGTTCTGGTACTGGCTGTAAGCATCTTTGTACTGTAGCTCCTGCCGCTGTATGGTTTCTTTCAAGATGCGCAACTGCTCTGTGGTGAGTAACACATCATAAAATCCTTTGCTTACATCTATCGTTGTATTGATCCTTGCGTCTTCGATATTCTGTTCATACTGAATACGGGAAACATGCGAAGCTTTTGATGCCAGCAACAAGTCGCCGCTAAAGAAGGTCTGCTGTGCTTCCAGCAATATATCTGAATTGTAGATCGTACCCAACGTGACGATCTCATCCCGAAAGGCGGTTGTCTGTCGTTTAAAATACTTGGAAGCATTGTAGGTAGCCGTTATTTGGGGATACCATCCGGAAAGGTTACTTTTAATCTCTCTGGTGTTAATTTCCTGGTCAATGCCTGCCTGCTGTATGGCAGGTCTGTTTTTTAAAGCATAGGCCACACACTCTTCCAATGTCAATCCATCATCATCATTAGTGTTAGTAGAAATATCCTGTGCTGCCAGCCGGTGAGGTTGCAGGTGTAGCCAGCTCCCCACGATGAGTAGCATAAGCCATCGGTTGAAATTCATGAAATAAACAATTTGTAGTGTTGATAGTAAACAACGATGATCATGTTGATCAAATAGTAAGTTGCGGACATGTGGGTCAAGTTATCTCTAACCTACTGAATGTTCATTAGGTTACATGATTCGCTACTTTTGTTTTAAAATATCAAAAACTACAGTCATGCATAAACCTACGCCGCCATTTTGTTTGGTCTGTCTACTACCCATCTTGCTGCTTTTCAGTGCCTGTGGCCCGGATACTTCCGGCAATACACCCCCCGAAGCAGTGCTGCTCAAAGGCGTTACCCTTATTGATGGCAGTGGTACCGCACCACAGAAGAACGTCAGCCTCCTGATCCGAGGCGATTCCATAGCACAAATAGTAACTGACAGTCTGACTGACATTTTTGAAAATGCCCGCGTTGTGGATATGCAGGGCAAAACCATCATGCCCCTGCTCATTGATGCACATGCACACCTGGGCTTGCTCAAAGGTACAGCAATTGATACGGCAAACTATACCCGGCAGAATATCATCCGCCAGTTGGAGCACTACCAGCACTTTGGTGTGGGGGCCGTGCTTTCGCTGGGTTCAGATCGTGAAACTATCTTCGCTCTGCGCGATTCTTCGCAGCAGCAGCAGCTACCGGGTGCCATGATCCTTACAGCCGGTTATGGCTTTAGTGCTCCAAACAGCGGCCCACCTGCCGATGGTGGTTTCGACAAAGTGTACAGACCCACTACGCCGGAGCAAGCTGTTGAGGATATGCGCCAGCTGGCAGCCCTCAAGCCTGATTTTGTAAAGATATGGGTAGATGATTTTGGAGGAAGCGCACCAAAGATCAAGCCTGAAATCTATCAGGCAATCATCACCGAAGCCCACCGCCACCAACTGCCGGTGGCTGCGCATGTTTACTATCTGGATGATGCGAAGAAACTCGTAGCTGCCGGTATCAATGTATTGGCTCATAGCATCCGCGACAAGCCAGTGGATGATGCGCTGCTGCAAATGATGAAAGAAAACAACGTTGCCTACATTCCTACACTCACCCGCGACTTGTACACCTTTATCTTTGTACAGAATCCTGAGTGGCTGAATGACCCTTTCTTCCGGGCATCGCTGGAGCTGGGCGTACTGGATATGCTGACCAGCGAAGCGTATCTACAGAAAATGGCAAAAGATCCTGCCCTGCCAGAGCACCAGGCAGCCTATGAGATGGCCGTCCGAAACCTGAAAAAAGTGTATGAAGCAGGCATCCACATAGCAATGGGAACAGACTCAGGTGCGCAGCCCGAACGGGCACAGGGCTTCTCCGAGCACCTTGAGCTACAACTAATGTACGAAGCAGGTATTCCTGTGATGGACGTGATTGCCATAGCCACTACCAATGCCGCACAAACTTTGGGTATTGACAAAAACTTTGGCACACTGGCAGTCGGCAAGAAAGCAAGCTTCATCATCCTGAACAGCAATCCGGCAGATGATATCAAAAACACCCGCGATATTGTCCAGGTCTGGAGCAACGGAAAGGAGATTGGTCAAAGCCCTGTCAATTAATTAGGCTGGTTTATATGTATGAGGCGAATGTACCATGCTGTGTACCTGAAAATACAAGTGCATGGCTGGTATCTTGCTGGTTATTTTTCGATCTTGTTGATCATTTGCCTGATTTTTTCTTTACCAATTGTTTCTGTATCAGACTTATCATAGATTGTTAGCAGAAACAATCTATCTTCTTTATCCAAGATAACTGCCATTTCTAAATAACTGATCACTCTCAACCCGCCACTTTTCCCTTTTCCTTTACTTTATAACTGCTACCCTGATTTTGTAAGCATTGTCACCTAATGCTGTTCCCTGAGCAGGATTATTTCGAAGTATCTGTTGTAATACTGTTATCTCTTCTTTTAACGATTTGTATTTCTTGATTAGCTTTTTGAGTCTCTTAGAAAAGTCCTAAGTAGCAATGATTTTAACACTCATTGAGTAATTCTTCTAAAGTTTGCCCTTGCTTTTCTCCTCTTTTTATAGCGTTAACTTCCTTTACAGACTCTTGTAAGCCGTTTAATATGTTTAGTTTATTCTTTAGTTTGCGATATTTGTCCTCCAGTTTTTTCCATTCTTCTATCGGAACAATTACTGCATTTTGTTCTCCTTTAGCATTAGTCACGTACTGAATTGCTTTGTTCATAAGTATTGCTTTTCAACAAATATACGTGTTTTAATTCGTACTGGTTATTTGCCTATTATCCAACGATATTTCTTAAACCAGACCTGAACCTCATCCTACTTCTTCCCGGAAGGCACTATAATGCCGAAGGCTTCTAGTCTTTGAGGGCTTTCTTTGAAGGCAATACGGGCTACGGCATGAAACTCTGTCAGCCAGGCCCGAAGCAGGGCGAGTACCTGATCCTTATGGTGTGTACTGTTTTGTGCTTCTCCTTTTCTGCTAATACGCTCTGTTCTCATTTCCAAAATAGTCTCTACAGAAGCTTTTATCTGCTGCAAATCTTCCTGGCTGATGTCAAACGCCGTCATATCAGCATTTCGTTCTTCCAGCTTTGTGTAGAAATTAAGTGCCTGCTGAGGCCACTCCCATCGCTTGGTAGCAATACGCTTGATCCTGAGCGCACGCATCAGCGGCACATCTTTGCGAAAAGCCGAACGCGCTATTCTGACATGTTCTTTGAATAAAGTGTTTGTTTTTTTCAGATCGGCCTCAATCTGCTGCGACAGCACCCAGCTTTCATCATAGTGATTTTCTTTGACGTTTAGCAACGTAATCACCTCTTGACGCAGCACCGTACCTTCCTGCATTCGTTTAGGAGTAAATCCATAGTGTGCCATCCTCTTCTGGATGTCTGCATCTCGGTCTACACTGTAGATAGCAATTTGAGTGAGTTCAAGCAAACTTGCTGTAGATCTGTTCATAGTTCTTTTTGTGTTTGGTTTACAGGCAAATTAAAAGCATAGAAAATAATAAAACATGCGCAACAACAGCATATCCTCACACAGGTAGGTTTTAAAGCAAAACTGTATACCATGTTGCTTTAAGAAAGATACAGGCTGTTAAGCAGTTACGTTGTGCTCTATCAATGCGCAGGAGTACCTGCAAACCTTACACGTTCATTACAGATACCGGTAGGAATGGTCTGGAAACTTACGTGTACTACACCATTCCACCCGGAAATGGTCTGCAAAAACGGTTTTACAACACGGTTACTGCCAGGAATGACCTGCAAAAATGGTTTTGCAGCATGGTTTCCCCCGGAAATGGTCTGCAAAAACGACTTTACCAGCGCATTTCTGCCAGGAATGGTCTACAAAAACGGTTTTTCAATGATATTTCCAGCAGAAACGGATAACAAAAGGTATATCATTCAGGGGAAGTTGGCTTGTTGTGATAACGAGCGTATGACAATTTATAGGTTCTTGCTATTCGTTGATTAGCAGCGGAGGGTTTAAAACCTCTGCTACCTGCAAATTGTCACACACTCTGACAGCTAAATTTGGAATAGCAGTAGATAAAGCGTTACATTGAACCCTGTAAACTATGTATCAACCTATAACAACTTATGAATAGCTTTACTGCTGAATTTATTGGTACTGCCGTATTGCTGGTGCTGGGCAACGGCGTAGTAGCCAACGTCATCCTGAACCAAACCAAGGGGAACTCCGGTGGCTGGATCGTCATCACTTTTGGTTGGGGCATGGCCGTATTTGTGGCTGTTTTTATGGTGGGCACCTATAGCGGAGCGCATCTCAACCCTGCTGTCACCCTGGCATTGGCCATAGCAGGTGTGTTTGAATGGGCCAAAGTGCCGGGGTATATCCTGGCCCAGTTGCTGGGCGGTGCTTTGGGTGCCTCTATGGTGTGGTTTTTCTACAGGCAACACTATCAAGCCACAGCAGACGCTACCATCAAGCTGGCAACTTTTGCGACCATCCCTGCTATTCGCAGCTACAGGCATAACTTCTTTTCTGAAGCATTCGGCACCTTCATCTTCATACTTGCCGTACTCTTTATTGCCCAGCCCGAAATCAAAGCGCATGAGCTTAGCGAAGCCACTTTTGGGTTGGGCGCGCTGGGTGCTTTGCCAGTAGGGTTTCTGGTGTTTTCTATCGGTCTCTCGCTGGGTGGCACCACAGGCTATGCCATCAACCCTGCCCGCGACCTCGGCCCAAGGCTTATGCACGCCCTGTTGCCCATATCCGGTAAGGGCAGCAGCGACTGGGCATATGCCTGGATTCCGGTAGTAGGCCCTATGCTGGGCGGCTCACTGGCAGGAGTTACTTACTGGTTCTTGAAATAAACCCAAATACTATGTCACCCTATATCATAAGCCTGTGTCTGTTTGTCACTACAATCACATTAGCGCAACCTGTAGTCATTCCAGGACATGCACATAACGACTATGCCGTCAACAAACCCCTGGCGGATGCATTGCACTATCATTTTATGAGTGTGGAAGCGGATATTCATCTGGTAGGCGACCGGCTCTACGTATCACATGATGCACCTGATACTGCCCGCACCCAGACACTACAGCAGTTGTATCTGGGCCCGCTGGCCAGAGTTGTCCAAAAAAACAATGGCCAAGTGTATCCAAACTACAACGGGCCCTTTTTGCTGATGATTGATGTCAAGACCGACAGCCTTGCTACCTGGAAGGTGCTTAGAAAACAGCTTGAGGCTTACCAGCATATGCTGTATACTCCCGGCCATAACGGACCGGTGACGGTGGTTATCTCCGGCAACAGGCCGGTAAGCCTGCTACAAAAGGATCGTAAGCCGTTGGCTGCTATAGATGGCAGGCCGGAAGATTTGGGTAAAGAATATACGCCATCACTCATGCCCATTATTAGTCAGCATTTTAATAGCGTAGTTTCATGGGATGGCACAGGTAAGATGCCTGTGCAGGCTTATCAGACCATTCAGGCACTGGCCGAAAAAGCTCATGCAGAGGGCAAGATGCTCAGGCTCTGGGCCATACCCGACCGGCCTGATGTGTGGCGGCAGTTGCTTAAAGCAGGCGTGGATTTGATTAATACCGACAAGTTATCAGCATTTGCAGTTTTTATGCAGCAGCAAAGCGAAAATGACTAAACATACTTCACATGCTGTTTACTTTCTGGCGGTAGCCATCTGCTCAGTAGGGTTCTGAGAGATCATGATTTCGTAGGTTTTCCGTTTCACGGTAAGCTCATCATCCCGTAACCAGGGATTGTATCTTTTTAAAATCTTGTAGGTGATATGATGTTCATGCGCAAAAGCTACCAGGTCTTTGATAGATTCTGTTACTTCCACGGCTTTTAAGTCAGGCTGGGTATACAACTGGTCTTCGGGAATATAAAAGCCAAAAGCTTCCGGATTTTCCAGAATCATCTTCACCGACAATACCCTGAACAAGTAGCGGCCTGTTTCTTCATTGATAAGCACATCAAAATAAGAATCTACTTTTTGTGCTTCCAGCCGCCGCTCAAAACCACGCATACCAACGTTATAGGAAGCCGCCACATTTACCCAGCTGCCAAACTTCTCATACGCCTTTTTCAAATATTTGCAGGCTGCTTCGGTAGATTTGATAGGGTCATAGCGTTCGTCTACCTCGTCATCTACTTCCAGATCAAAATCTTTGGCCGTACCTTTCAGCAGTTGCCAGAAGCCAATGGCATCAGCAGGAGATCGGGCATATTCATCAAAACCGCTTTCAATGGCTACAATATATTTAAAATCTTCCGGCACCCCGTTTTTCTTTAATATCTCGGTGATCTGGGGCAACCATCGGTTGGCTTTTTTGATCAACAGAATAGTATTGGAGTGCCAGTTGGCATTTACATGCAGTTCACGGTCCATGCGCTCCCGCAAATCAGGTTCAGCCAGCGAAAAGGTTTCTCCGGCAAAAGTAAGCTGCTCCGGCGTTCGGATCACAAAAGCCTTGTAAGCAGGAATCAGATCGCTGCTTACAGGGTTAGCGGTGTTACTGGTGGTGACAAACGCATCAGCATTGCCTGGCATCATTGCCTGACGTGTAGGGATACCTTCTGGCTGATCATATTCCTGCCATACAATGTAGACGATCAGCCCAATAATCATGACTAGCTGTATACTGACTTGCGTTTGTAGTTTCTTCATTGTTAGAAATTGGGGGATAAGTTATATTTAGCATAGAAGTTATCAATCACTTCTACGGCTTCTTCTGCGGTATCTACCAGTTTGAACAGCTTCATATCAACCTGATTGATGTTTTTTTCCTGTTTTAGCACAACATCTTCTATCCAGCCTAACAGTCCTTTCCAATAATCCGTTCCTACCAAAACGATAGGAAATCTATCAATCTTTTTGGTTTGTATCAACGTTAATGCCTCGAAAAGCTCATCCAGGGTACCAAAACCACCGGGCATGACAATGAATCCCTGTGAGTATTTAACAAATATCACTTTGCGGACAAAAAAGTAGTCAAAGTTAATCATTTTGTCCGGGTCAATATAGATGTTGCTGGATTGCTCAAAAGGCAGGATGATGTTGACGCCTACAGATTTGCCCCCGGCCTGATGCGCCCCCTTGTTACCTGCCTCCATAATGCCTGGTCCGCCACCGGTGATCACACCGTAGCCATGTTCTACGATTCGGGCTGCTATATCTTCGGCCATCCGGTAGTAAGGATGATCGTTAAGCGTACGGGCCGAACCAAAGATCGAGACACAAGGGCCAATCTTAGCCATCTTCTCAAACCCGTCTACAAATTCAGACATGATCTTAAAGACTGCCCAGGAGTCATTGCTTTTGATCTGATTCCAGTCTTTATCTACTAATGCTTTTCTTATCCTGTCTTCCTCCAGAGTGTCTGTAGTTTCTATATGCTCAGGGAGTTTTTTCACAACTCCATTCTCTCTTTCACTTTGTTCCATAATATACAATCAATGTTATTTTAATAAATCTGATAATGCCTTATCTATTTGGCTAAATGTAAAATTAAATCCTGTTTCTTCTATCTTCTGGCTGGAAACATTGCAGCCTCCCAGCACCACCGAGGCCATTTCGCCAAGCAAAAGTTTGATGGCAAAAGCAGGCACTTTAGGAATGAACAGAGGCCGGTTCAGCACGTCGGCCGCCGATCTTGTCAGTGCTTCGTTGGTGACAGGATGCGGGCCTACGGCATTGTAAGTACCTGTCAATGATTCGTTTTCAATAGCATACAGGTACATCCGGCAAAGATCGTCCAGGTGTATCCAGCTTACATACTGCTGGCCACTACCCAGCGGCGCACCTGCACCCAACTTGATGGGTTGCACAATTTTCGGCAACGCACCACCTTTGTCGCTTAGCGCAACACCTGTACGCAACTTCACTACCCGCATGTTCAACCTGCTGATTTCGTCAACCGCTGCTTCCCACTGCTTTGTCACTTCTGCCAGGAAGTCAGTTCCTTTTGAACTTTCTTCCATCATCATTTTGCTACCTGTATCTATGCCATAAATACCTACAGCCGAAGCAGCCATAAAACCCTTGATATGGTGGCTTCCTAGCTGGCTGATGGTATCATGCAACAGCCTGGTAGATTCCGTCCGGCTCTTTAGGATAGCTTCCTTGCGGCTATCTGTCCATCGCTTCTCGGCTACACCTGCCCCCGCCAGATGCACTACATAATCTGCATCAGCCAGGGCTTCGGGAGCTATTTCCTGCCTGGCAATATCCCAGGTATATACCCTAACATCTTGCTTGTCCTGTTTGCTGCGGCTCAAATGGCTCACATGATAGCCTTTGGCTAACAGCATTTCGGTAAGCCTTGTTCCCACCAAACCCGTACCACCTGTGATCAGAATGTTTTGACTCATAATCTTGAATATGTATGATAATGATTGATAAATGAGGTTTATAGCCAGGCGTTGTTGATCAAAACTGCTGGCTGATGTCCGGCTGTAGAACGAAGAACGTTCTGCGGATGTTTTGCGGGACACTTTTTAGCAGTGCTGCTGATAAATCATAAAACCTATCGCATTTCAGACATTGTAAGATCGCATCGTTTTGGCAGGTTAAGAGCAACAGCCTTTCATTTATTAATCTCAAAGCAAAACAGCCACATTAGTACATTTAGTTTGCCCGCCGCCTGAATGTCAGCGTTTTTAAATGCAAAACTGAAATGACATTTAATGTGAGGTCAACACTGGTAGCGGTATCTGCTTAGATTTCCTGTGATTTATCTCCACGCCATCTTTTAATATTTCTGCCACTACAGGATTAGTGGCAAGAAAATCAGCTTTGTTGAAAGGATGTGGCTCTATCAATAAGTCATTGTCTGTACGCATATTCATTAGCTCAATTTGCATGTCAATAACATCATCTGTTAATTCCATGACAATAGCTAAATCTATATCACTATCAGCATGGTGATTGCCTTTGGCATAGGAACCAAATAATATAACGTTTTTAATAGAATACTTATCACTTACAAGATCAATATACTTAGGTGCAATCTCTATAGCTTCATTTTTATCTATTCGCGTAGTTGTTTGATCTTTTTTATCCATTCATATACACATTTTTTACCAAACGTATGGCATGATTCTCCAGGTGCTTTTTTGATAGTCTTCATATGCTTGTCCGAACTGGCTGAGCAACATTGTTTCTTCATTCCTTATTCTGTATGAATAGGCAATAAAGGTTAGCAGTATTCCTATCACAACAACGAAATAGTTCTCAACTGCAAAGCCAAAGAATACCCAAATCAACATAGTCCCCAGGTATCCCGGATGCCTTATGGTTTTGTATAGTCCTGTGGTAATAAGCACTTGTTGGTCTGTTGTCAGTAAAGTTCTTGTATAGAAAGCCCTGAGTTTTGACATAGCATAAATGCGTATGACAAGCCCGGAAAGCATAAGCATCAAGGCAACAATGGCCAGCACTGTATTATCAAATTGCCCCAGATGGAAATAGTTGAACACTTCTGCGGAAAGCAGAATAGCAAGGAAAGTCAGCACGATAAACTTGGTGGTATTGTTATCATCCTTCGTCTTGCGCATACTGGTCGCCTTGCTATCCTTACGTATGAGAAAGTCCATGACAAAGAATATAGCCACAATCAAGTACGCTGCATATTGTATATTCATTCTTCTTCGAGAAACGATGAGTTGATGGTTTTGTTTGGCGTGAGGTAGAGGTCAAACAGTGGAATGAAGTGGTATCTTTCAATCAACCTCTGAAGCCGTGGCTTGTGTCCTCACATGCCACTATCAAAAGGACACAGATACATGATTTTGAGCAGAACTATTGACTCGATATTTCTCTTTTCGTTACCGCATAAATTACTCAAAGAGCAAATATTTTCATTAACAGAAGCCTTAATATCATTATCGGTTTTCTCGTCCTTATTCTTATTACACAACACAAACGCCCTTAACATAACCATTTTCAATGATATATTATAACTGATATGTTGGCTTTTCCTTTCCACAAACTCATATACCATGCAGTAACTTACCCCACCTCACACCCCAGCACAACAGTCACTTTGTATGCGTTAGGAAATTGTTGGGAGGGGTTGCTGATCAATCCGTACCCTGCCTTACATGAGGTGTGGCACCTGCCGACGGCTTGTCAGCGGGAAAAAACGACCGGAGCGTGCTCCCTGCCATGGTAACTAAGTGAAAAACTATCGGGAGCTGCTCCATATTACATGCGCACGAAGAAAAATAATATAGCAGTCTGTGCCTTACCTTTTTCTTGCACCAAAACCCGTTTTGCAGCCTTGCTCTTCGATGTCATGTGCTTTCTGTGTAATATGTAGGTACTCCCTACGGTTTTTGTTCAGGAAAAAATGGCCGGGAGCAACTTTGCAAAATTTTTTATAATCTTCGAAAGACCAGCCGCAACATTAGCACTTTCTTTACAATCTTACACAGGTGATGCCTGACAGCTTTTGGGTTATTTTTATGCTACTTCGGGTTTTACTTTTGGGTATTCGTAGTATAAAACCTCAAAAAAAGAAAAAGATGGCTAATGCAATTGATCGCAAGATTCTAGAAACCCAATACTCTATTGAAAACGCACTGAACCACCAGGAGATGCGGGAAAAACTGGCTACCGTTACTTACAACCATAAGAAACTAACAGAAGGTAGGCTATTCAACGAGAGTGCAAAGCAGTTTCAGATACGCAAGAACGAAAACTATGCTTTGCAGGTAGAATCTACAGATTTCCTGCAAAAACATGAGAAAGAAACGCAGAAGATCTACAAAAAGCATGTTTCCCTGGCCCGTATGGCTTATGAAAACAACCGGGGGATGCAAGCTCGCCTGGATATTGCCGGAGAAAGAAAGCGGCCCCGCGAGGCATGGCTTTCGCAGGCAATCACCTTCTATGATAAGATTGACCTGATTGCCGAAGACATGGGCAAGTATGGCGTGGGCGTAGATGAACTTTCGCAAACCAAAGCCATGACAGATGCCATCATCCATGCACGTCAGCAGCAGATGCAAAGAAAAGGGGAGGCCCAAGATGCCACAGAAAAACGGGACAAAGCCATCCAGGTCATCGACGAATGGATGAGAGACTTCAAAGCAGCTGCTCGTGTGGCCCTCAAAGACCATCCGCAATGGCTGGAAATGCTCGGCATCCAGGTAAAGCGCAAAGGGAAATAAGTTGCTTCACTTAAGTTATAAATAATATTTCATTTTACAGAAAACTAGCGCAAGCATCCGCTCAATGCCGTCAACTTAGGAAAACAATCGCTCGCCTCCTGGCGAGTGATTAATATCTTTGAGGCTTCCAGCCTCAGAAGGCAAGATGCCTTCACATAATCGTCACCCGCGAGGACGCGGGCGACTGACAATGAGTTCTTAAATTGACAGCATTGAGCGTCCGCTTGTATATTCATTCAACACAAGCGGATACTTGCGCTAGTATAATGAAATAGTAAATTATGCAATACATACAGCATACCAACAGACTTTTCAAATCTTCAGGACTTGAAAAGTTTGTGTTGTTTATAAGGCGTTGAACTTGCATAGAGGATTTTCTGCAACAGCCTGTTATTTAAAAAAAATCACCATACCTTGTATCCATGAAACCACGCTCCCTTCTCTCCCGACTGATCATCATATGCTTGCTGATTGGCACGTTTGCTTGTACGGATCATGATAAAAAGCCGGAAGAAAGCAAAGCGGCTCTTTATACCCAGTATATTGGAGGCTTCACCGCCGGGGTGGTCAAAAGCAATAGCACCATCAAGGTGCGGCTGGCACAGGATGCAACAGATGCCAAACCCGGAGCGCAGATCGATCAGACGTTGTTTGACTTTACGCCATCCATCAAAGGAACTGCCTCGTGGGAAGACCAGCGCACTATTGTGTTTACACCTGACAACAGGCTGCCTTCCAACACAAAATATGAGGCGCGCTTTGCACTGAGCAAGGTGACCGATGCTACGGGTGACCTGGAGAACTTCCTCTTCAGTTTTCAGACAATACAACAGGCATACGAGGTGAAACTCATGGGACTGGAAACCGAGAGCCTCGAAGACAAAGAGAAATACAGGCTGCTGGGCTACGTACAGACCGCCGACGTGGCCAGCAATGAGGCGGTGGAGAAGATGATCGCAGCCAGCCAGAACGGAAGCAAGCTGCCGGTGGTCTGGAAGCACGAAGAAGACACCCGGCATAGCTTTGAGGTGAAGAACATCATCCGTAAAGAAGCAGCCGGTAAGATGGAAGTGCAATGGGCAGGTGCCCCGATTGATGTGGACATGCAAGGACAGCAGACCGTCACCATTCCTTCCCTGGGAGACTACAGTGTCCTGTCAGCCAGCCTTGTGCAAAATGGCGAACAGTATTTGTCAGTCATATTTTCCAATCCTATCTCCACAGAGCAAAACTTTTCCGGGCTGCTCTACGTCGGCAGTGAGTCGCAGCAGGATAATGCGCCCCGCTGGGTGATCAACAAGAACGAGCTGAAGATTTATCCCTCGCAAAATAGCCTGGCAAACCTGGATGAGCTGTTGATCAAAGTATCTAAAAACGTAAAAAGCTGGGATGGGCAAAAACTGACCAGTGCCTTTGAGCAATTGATCCCGCTGCCCAAAAAAGAACCCGAAGTAGCCATAGATGCCAACAAAGGAGTGATCATGGTAGGCAAAGACCAGATGATCCTGCCCTTCAAAGCCGTAGGATTGAAAGCGGTGGATGTAAGCGTGGTGCAGATATTTGAAGATAACGTACTGCAATACCTGCAAGTCAACCCGATGGGCGGCAATGAGGAGCTAAGAAGGGTAGGTCGCCTGATCAAACAGAAAAAAATTGACCTGGAAACAGCAGGCGTCACCAACCTGAATACGTGGAACCGGTTTACCCTTGACCTATCAGAACTGGTAGATATTCAACAAGGTGCCGTCTACCAGGTAGGCATTAATTTCAGTAAGGAGTACTCCTTATACTTCTGTCCGGGACTGGCCTCTTCGGATGACCTGCAAACAGTAGATGAAGACTGGAGCGAAGCAGAGGAGGAAAGCAGCTATTGGGACAACTCCTACTACGATGAAGACTACGACTGGCGACAGAGAGATAATCCCTGCCACAGCTCCTATTATGGTAAGCGGCGGGAGGCTTCCAAGCTCGTCTTTGCCTCAGACATCGGCTTGATTGCCAAGAGAGGCGAACAGGGCGACCTCACCGTCTTTGTATCCAATATCCAGTCTACCAAACCCATGGAAAACGTACAGGTCACTGTCTACGACTTCCAGCAACAGCCCATTGGCAGCGCAAAATCAGGAAGCAACGGGATGGTCAGTATTCCCTTGACTACCAAACCGTTTGCCATCGTAGCCAAGACAGACAAAGCGTCGGGCTACCTGAAACTGGACGATGGTTCTTCTCTTTCGCTGAGTAACTTCGACGTGAGCGGCGAGAAGATACAGAAAGGCATCAAAGGATACATCTACGGCGAACGCGGCGTATGGCGGCCCGGCGACTCGCTGTACCTCGACTTTATGCTGGAAGACAGGCAACATATATTGCCCGAAGAGCATCCCGTCATTATGGAGCTGTATAATCCGCAGGGGCAGCTGCAATCCAGGAATGTCAGCCAGCAGGCAGTCGGAGGGCTGTACTCCTTTCTGCTCAGCACGCCTGCTGATGCTCCTACGGGCAACTGGTCGGCCCAGGTAAAGGTAGGAAGTGCTTCATTCAGCAAGCAGCTCAAGATAGAGGCTGTCAAGCCCAACCGGCTCAAGGTCAAGCTGGATTTTGGAGAAGATCAACTCACCGCGGCCAAAGCCAATGTGACGGCTAAGCTGTCGGCCCGCTGGTTGCACGGTGCTACTGCTGGCAACCTGAAGGCTACCATTGATATGAGTGCCATGCCTGCTACCACGCAGTTCAAAGGGTATCCCAACTTCTCTTTTGATGATCCATCTAAAGAATTTAGTGCTACCACAGAAGAAATATTTTCCGGCAGACTCGACAGTGAAGGCAACGCAAAGGTCAGCATGAATACCGACATCGGAGAAAATGCGCCTGGTGTGCTGAAGGCATTGTTTCGCACCAAAGTTTTTGAAGACGGAGGCGATTTCAGCATCAATACGGTGTCTATTCCCTATTACCCCTACACAAGCTTTGTAGGCATCAAAGTACCCGAAGGCGACAAGCGCAATATGCTGCTCACCGACAAAGATCATACGTTGCAGATTGCCGCCGTAGATGCCGATGGCCATCCCATCAGCCGCGACAAAGTAAAAGTGGCCCTCTTTAAGCTCGACTGGAAATGGTGGTGGGACAACGCACACGAAGACCTGAGCAACTATGTGGGCCGCTCTCAGAAAACACCGCTACAGCAAAGAACAGTTGACGTCACCAATGGCAGAGCCGACTGGACGCTGCGGGTGAACAGTCCTGAGTGGGGCAGATATTATGTCAGGGTAACTGACCCGGTATCCGGCCACAGTGCAGGCAAGGTTATCTACATGGACTGGCCCGGCTGGGCAGGCAAAGGCAGAGGTGATATGGGCGGTGCTACCATACTCAGCTTCACTACCGACAAGGAGAAGTACCAGGTAGGCGAAAAGGCAAGCCTGTTCATTCCTTCCGCAGAGGGTGGCAGGGCGCTGGTCAGTATAGAATCCGGTACCAAAGTGCTGAACGCCTTCTGGGTAGAAACCACCAAAGAAAAGACCAGTGCTTCGTTCGATATCACTGAAGAAATGACCCCCAATGTGTATGTGCATGTGAGCCTGCTGCAGCCCCATGCACAGACCAAGAATGATCTGCCTATCCGCATGTACGGAGTCAATCCAATATCGGTAGAAGACCCCCAGACAAAGTTGCACCCGGTGATTGCCATGCCGGAGACACTCGCTCCTGAACGGCCTTTTACTGTAAAAGTAAAAGAGGAAACCGGCCAGCCGATGGCCTATACCATTGCCGTAGTAGACGAAGGACTGCTGGACCTGACCAATTTTGAGACCCCTGCACCGTGGAAGAAGTTCTATGCCCGCGAAGCGTTGGGTGTGAAGACCTGGGACCTTTACGACCAGGTGATCGGAGCCTACGGTGCCCGTATGGAGAAGCTGCTGTCCATTGGTGGTGATGGAGAGATCAAGCCGGTGGAAGAAAAGCAGGAAAGCCGGTTCAGGCCGGTGGTCATACACATTGGCCCGTTCTTTCTGAAAGCCGGTGCCGAAGCCAGTCATAGTATTACCCTGCCGCCTTACGTAGGCAGTGTGCGCACCATGCTAATAGCCTCTAATGACGGAGCCTATGGTGCTACAGAAAAAGCCACGCCCGTCAAACAATCGCTGATGGTGTTGCCTACGTTGCCCAGGGTGGTAGGTCCCGGAGAAAAGATAGCCCTGCCTGTGACAGTCTTTGCCTCGGATGATGTGATAGGACAGGTAAAAGTACACGTGAAAACAATAGGACTGCTAAAAACGCAGGGCAGCAAAGAGCAAACCATTACCTTTGATAAAGCCGGAGAAAAGATGGTGTTCTTCAACCTGACCGCTGATCAGGCGGTGGGCCGTGCCAAAGTGGCCGTAGAAGTGACATCGGGCAGTCATAAAAGCAGCTATGAAGTGCCGCTGGAGGTGAGGGCGGCCAATCCGAAGATCAACCGCACCCTGAGCAAGCTACTGAAAGCCGGAGAAACCCTTGACCTGAGTTATGAGCCGCTGGGCATGGCAGGTACCAATGAAGGTTCCCTGGAAGTGTCCTCACTGCCACCGCTCAACCTGGAGCAGCGGCTACAGTACCTGATCCAGTATCCACACGGTTGTGTAGAGCAAACCACTTCCGGGGTGTTTGCGCAGCTTTACCTGAACTCACTCATCAAGCTGAGTGATGACCAGAAACAACGCATTCAGCAAAATATAGAAGCTGCCATCGACCGGCTCAAATCGTTTCAGGTTTCCGGTGGCGGGTTTGCCTACTGGCCAGGGCAGAGTACAGCCAACTTGTGGGGCACCAACTACGCAGGGCATTTTCTGATAGAAGCTAACAAGCAAGGCTACTTCGTACCAAATAATATGCTGGACGAATGGGCTGAGTTTCAGACCACCAAGGCACGGCAGTGGAATCCGGATGCACAGACTCAGGAAGATGATGCACTGATACAGGCATATCGTTTGTATACGCTGGCACTCATGGACAGGCCCGTGGTGGATGCCATGAACCGTATGCGAGAAAGTGACCGAGTAAGTTCACTGGCCAAGTGGCGGCTGGCCGCTACCTACGCAAAGATCGGACAACTGGAACCTGCCAAGCAGCTGGTCGCCGGGCTTAGCAAAGAAGTGGACACCCCATCTTCTCAGAGCTATACCTACGGCTCGCAGGAGCGCGACCAGGCGATGATTCTGGAAACCCTCATCAGCCTCAACCGGCAGGAAGAAGCCTTCTCACTGGTCAAACAACTCTCGGCCAGCCTGAGCGACAACGATCATTGGATGAGCACACAGACCACCGCATACGCTCTGATTGCCATCTCCGAATATGCCAAAGGTTTTACGGTAGACGGCAACATGAACGTAAATATTGCCGTGGGCGGACTGAACAATAACTACACATCGGATAAATTTGTGACGCAGGTGCTCGTAGCAGAAGCTGACCAAAAGCAGCCAGTGAAAATCACCAACAAAGGCAAGCAGGCATTGTACGTGCAGCTCATCAGGCGGGGAACGCCACTGGCAGGCGACGAAAAAGCGGATGCCAATAAGATTGACCTGAGTGTGGTGTATAAAAGCAAAGACGGCTCGCCCATTAGCGTAGAGCAGATGGCGCAGGGCAAAGATTTTATGGCAGAAGTGACTGTGCACAACCCTGGTATCCAGGGGAATTACACCAACCTGGCACTGACGCAGATATTTCCTTCGGGCTGGGAGATCATCAACACCCGGCTGGATGGCAGTGCGCAGTACCAGTCGCAGAGCATACCAGAGTACCAGGACATCAGAGATGACAGGGTGTATACCTATTTTGACCTGAAAGCCAACGAGAAAAAGGTGTTCAGAATCATATTGAATGCCAGCTATCAGGGAGAATTTTACTTGCCTGCTGCTGCCATAGAGGCCATGTACGATCATAGCATCCACGCCAATACGAAAGGTGCGTGGGTAACCGTTCAGAAATAAGACGGGCAGCGGCAGGATTGAACCCATCGTTTATGTTGAAAGATATGCACTGGAAAGGCTTCAAGACAAAGGTATACAGCAAGAGGTGGTGGCTCCTGGGCCTGCTACCTCTTGCTGTGTTTCTGATCTACCCTTTGCCTAAGCCATTGTTTAAGGTCAGCTACTCAACAGTGCTTGAAGCACGGGATGGCACTTTGCTGGGAGCACGCATAGCCAAAGATGAGCAATGGCGTTTTCCCATACCTGATAGTATCCCGAAGAAATTCCAGCAATGCCTTCTCCTGTATGAAGACGAGTACTTCTACCAGCATCCGGGCATCAACCCTGTGGCATTGGGCAAAGCGTTGGTGCAGAATATTGAAGCCGGTAAGGTAGTCAGGGGCGGAAGCACGCTTAGTATGCAGGTGGTACGGATGGCACTGGGAAACACCAGGCGCACACACTGGCAGAAGTGCAGGGAACTGTTACTGGCACTCAAGTTGGAAATGCTTTACAGCAAAGAAGAGATTATGCGCTTGTATGTAGCCCATGCGCCTTTCGGCAGCAATGTGGTAGGGCTTTCGGCAGCTTCCTGGCGCTATTACCAGAAAAGCCCCGGCAATTTATCCTGGGCCGAATGCGCTACGCTGGCCGTGTTGCCCAATAGTCCTTCTATGATCTATCCCGGCAAAAATGATGATGAGCTTCGCTATAAAAGAGATTTTTTGCTAAGTAAATTATTGAAAAACAACTATCTTGATACGCTGACATACCAGCTTGCCCTACTGGAAACCCTGCCCGGAGCACCCCACGATCTGCCCAACCTTGCGCGGCACTTGCTGGGACGCTCTGTGAAAGAAGGCTACGAAGGGCAAAATGTCCATAGTACGATCGACGTGCGTTTGCAGGCTTTGGTCAACAGCAAAGTCGCCCGGCAACATCAGGACATGCGGGCAAACCATGTCTACAATGCTGCTGCCCTGGTTGTTGATGTTAAAACAGGGGAGGCACTGGCCTATGTAGGCAATGCAGACGGGCCGGGAAACCACGGGCAATATGTGGATGTAGTGACGGCCTCCAGAAGTACTGGTAGTCTGCTCAAGCCTGTCTTATATGGTGCTGCTATAGATGAAGGCATGTTGCTGCCTTATCAGATGCTGCCTGACGTACCTGTATTCTACCAGGGCTTTGCTCCGAAGAATTTTGATAAGAAGTTTTACGGAGCCGTTCCGGCAGATGTGTCACTGATTCGTTCCCTGAATGTTCCCTTCGTCTATCTGCTGAAAGAATATGGTTATGAAAAGTTTCACCAGAAGCTACGGTCGATGGGACTTACTTCGCTAAACAAACCTGCAGGGCATTATGGCCTGTCGCTGATTCTGGGTGGTGCGGAAAGCTCGCTGTGGGAAATAACCAGTATGTACGCCGGCATGGTCAGAACTTTAGAGCGCGCACAACGCACGCCCCATCAAAAGAAAGATACCAAGCCCTTGTATTTTGCCAACCATTATGTGCAGGGAGATACTACAACATATGCCAAGGGAAATCAACAGGAACTTATCAAGGCTTCGGCCATATGGCATACTTTTCAGGCCATGCAGCAGGTACGCAGGCCGGAAGAACTAGCAGGTTGGGAACGCTTCCCTTCAGCGAAAAAGATTGCCTGGAAAACCGGCACCAGCTTTGGTTTCAGAGATGCCTGGGCCATTGGTCTCAACGACCGCTACGTGGTAGGCGTATGGCTAGGCAATGCCGACGGCGAAGGCCGCCCGGATCTGATCGGCGTGAAAGCGGCAGCTCCTTTGCTGTTTGATATATTTGACGAGCTGGAAGGTGGTATGCACTTTCCGCAGCCGGTGGTGGCTACCACAGAGTTGAAGGTTTGTAAAAAGAGTGGTTGTCTGGCAGGCGAATTTTGCCCGGAACAAGAAACTGTGTATATCTCGCCTAAAGCCCGCGTTGGTAAGTGTCCGTATCATAAGCAGTTGCATCTGCGGAAAGATGGTCGATACCAAGTGAACAGCTCTTGCTATGCAGTAGGAGAAATGGTGGCCCGTTCGTGGTTTGTGCTTCCGCCGGTGCAGGCATGGTACTACAGCCAGCATCATATGGACTACCAGCCGCCGCCTCCATTTGACCCACACTGTGAGCAGCCTGGTTTGCAGGAAATGGAAATTATCTATCCTCGCCACCAAACACGGCTATACATTCCGCGTGATCTGGATGGTAAGCCTGGAGCGGCCATCTTTGAGATAGCCCACCAGGATAGAAATGCCACACTTTACTGGCATCTGGATAATAACTATTTGGGGAAAACCACGGGAGAACACCAGTTTGGAATGAATCCTTCTTTTGGAAAGCACACGCTGCACATAGTAGACAATAACGGAAAAGAACTGGAGCACCATTTTGAGGTCATCAGCAATCATGGTTGATGAAGCAATTATTTGTGCCAGGCATCTGGTGGAAGGATCAGGGGAGGCACTTCCATATGTTTTTCTTCATTATGCAACTCATCCGCTGGGGATATGATTTCTTCTCTATCTTCTACCATTCTGAAGTGGTTTCTACGCTCAAATACCCTGATCAGCACAATAAAATATTCTATTAGCAATGGCCCTATTACCAAGCCCAAAATACCAAAGATAGGTACACCTAGAATAACACCAGTCAGCGTCACAACGGGATGTATATCGCCCATCCTTTTTGTCAAAAATATGCGCAGAAGATTGTCTATGTTGATGACCAGGATAGAACCATAGAGCAGAAGCCCTACACCTTGTCCTGTATCCCCATTGGCAATCGCAATAATGGCTGCCGGTCCCCAGACCAGCGGGGTACCTAATACCGGGATAAATGACAGGAAGAAAGAAATCGTACTCCAGAAAATCACATCGCCAAAGCCAAAGATGTATAACCCTAGCCCTGTTAAGCTACCCTGAATTAAAGAAATAACTCCCTGCCCAACTACATTGGCATTGACAATATTCTGAAGTTCAGTACCCAGTTCGTCCAGTGTCTGTGTATCAAAAGGAATATATTTGTGTAGCCCATTGACAAAGCCCTTTTGGTTCAAAAACATATAGAACAGGGTAAAGTACATAAGGGCAATAATCACAATCATGTCTAGCGTACCACTAAGCAGGGAGGGGAATAGCTCTGCTGCCAGACTGCCGCCTTGTGTCATCAGAGTTTGCACTGTGCTTTTGTCCTGTAATTGAATGCCAGTAATTTGTTCAACCTTATTAACGAAATGTGCGATTTCATCCAGGTTGTTAGAGTAGAAGGCAATTTTATTAGCCAGCATTACACTCAGAAATAAAAAAGGCAGCACAATGACCATCAGAGAAATAACGAGAATCAAAATGGTAGTCAGCATTTTGTTCATATGCTTTTTGTGTACCAGGTAGTTAAACAGCGGACGAAATACCATATACAGTATAGCACTGCCCAGAAAGGCAGATGTATATTGGTGAATGCCATACAAGATAAAAAGCCCTACGATAATGATACTCACGATCAGCAGGGTCCACTGCTGGCGCTGACTATAAATATTAGACATAAGATATATAGTTTAAAAAATCGTTTATAATTTCATAAACTTGTACAAAGTTAAGAAGTTTAACTGAAATTATTCGTACTATGATTATTGTTACCGGAGGTGCTGGGTTTATTGGCAGTAATTTGATAAGAGGGCTGAATCAGATAGGCATAGAAGATATTCTGGTGGTAGACAACCTGGCCAACGCACAAAAGCATCTGAACCTCAACCGGCTTTTTATTACAGATTTCGTCGATAAGCATACTTTTTTGCAAAAACTACCCAGTTTGAAAGAGGTAAAAACCATTTTTCACCAGGGTGCCTGTTCTTCTACCACCGAAACCGATGGTGTGTATATGATGAATAATAACTACGAATTTTCTAAAAAGCTCCTGCATCACTGTCTGAACCAGCGCGTAGACTTCCTGTATGCCTCCAGTGCGTCTGTGTATGGTAACGGAGCACATGGCTTCCGCGAAGAACGTGTCTGTGAATACCCGTTGAACGTCTATGCTTTTTCCAAATTTATGTTCGACAACTACGTGCGAAGCGTGTTTGCAAAGGAAAAACCGGTTTCTCAAATATTAGGGCTTAGGTATTTCAATGTATATGGTTGTCATGAAAACCACAAAGGTAATATGGCTTCCGTGGTCTTTCATTTTTGTAACCAACTGAAAGCAGGAGGAAAGATGAAGTTGTTTGAGGGAAGCGAAAACTTTCTCCGTGACTTTATTTTTGTAGAAGATGTGGTGAAAGTCAACCTGCACTTCTACCAAAGCAAGGCATCTGGTATCTTCAATTGTGGTACGGGAAAGGCGCGAAGCTTCATGGACATTGCCAGCATTATCCAGCAAATGGAACCTCGGGCAACTATTGAGAGTATCCCGTTTCCTGATCATTTGAAGGGAAAATACCAAACCTACACACAGGCCGATCTTAGCCAACTGCAACAAGCAGGGGCTCAGGAAGATTTCACATCGCTGGAGAAAGGTGTAACGCAGTATTATCGTCAGCTTGAGCAAAGCGGAGGCTACTTTTAGATGATAATTTGCACAACGCGCTATTGGCCATGCAACTTTGCTTATTGTTTTGTTGACAAACTTAACGCTTATATTTTCCCAACCAGCTTAATGCCTGATCAACGAAAAACTAAACCAAATAGCAAACGAAGCTGCCATAGCAGAAACACCCAGAGCTATGAAAAAAGTATTTGCCTGGTTGAAACAATTTTGCTAAATTAGTTAGTTACGCTTCAAGTTGAACTTTGTCTTTTATTTCGCTGTTTGTATTCTAAGAGACAGGCAAATCAGGGCATGTTTACTTCCCCGCACTTACCTTTATTCCAAGTTGCAACGTTTAGCTGCCTGTTCTTTTTTGCCTTAGAAAAAACTAAATATAATATAGTATGAGCAGTATAACAGAATCTAAACTGGCCCAGTTTACACAAAAAGCGGTAGAGCTTTTGCAAAGCAAGGGCTATAAAGAAATAAAGGCAGATTTGCCTGATTTCGAACAGCCCACACGCTTCACGGAGAAAAATTCTGATAAGACGTTTGCACCCGATCTAACTGGCGAAACTTTGATCGGTAAAGATTACTTCAAGATCGTAGAGGGAGACAAAGAAAATATGCAGGATGTAGTGAGCAAATGGAAGTTGTTTGCCAATCTTGCACGTATTAAAAATGGAAAATTCTATTTATTGGTTCCGTACGGTAAGAAAAAATACACCAATGAACTGGTGAAAGAGCACAACATTGATGCACATCTGCTGAAGTTAGATGCACGATAAAAGAGAGATCATATGATTCTTTATAACTAAAACTGGGCAAGACCCGGTTTTTTCATTTTACACGTAAATGGTTTGAAAGCCAGTTTGCTTTGCAGAAGAAAAAGGCACTGTTTCTGGATATGGCAACAGGCTTTTCTGCAATTGAGTTTGGTTGACAACATATCCAAAGTAGATATATTGACTGTCTGCAAAGTCTGCCAGTTTTTTTACCAGCGAAGCGTTGGCATTGGTAGCAAGATAAATTTGGCTTATTTTGTGCTTTTTGCAATAATGATATACTTCTTCAATTTTACCGGCATGTAGGGAGTGATCGACATAATTATCATCAAAAAAGCCCATAAACTGATGACTGTGCCTTTTCTGCTGTTGCAAATAATCAAACAACCGCTGACCCATCTCAGAGTAGCCAATAATGATATACCGGGATCTAAACTGTTGGTGCGATTCTTTGTATATAAATAATAGTATAGACTTAACCAGTACTGCTAAGGCAATGGTATAGAAATTCAAAGCCATGATAGGAATTAATGTCTCGGTAGCAGGATTGATATAGATGTAAGCAATAAGCTGTAAACAGACCAAAAGAGGTAGAGCTTCCAGGTGCTTATGAAAAATGGCTTTGATCGATTTTAATTTGCTTCGTCCGTATAGCTTATAATAACAGGTAGTAATGATCCATGATAAAGCTGAAATAAACACAAAAGGATAAAATTCTTCAGCTACCAAGCTAAGCGACTGTGATGTAACTACCTTGGCTGCAATAGCAAAAGAAAATATATCTATACAAAGCAAAAAAATAATTAAAACCCGCGAGTAATAATCTCCCTTTTTGACAAAACTTAGGTTGTGAAGCATGTAGTTAGCAAATTAGAATAAACTGATAACAGAACCCACTAATTTATCTGTAGTATTATAACTTGAATCAGGGTAGTTATTGTACTCCTGACAACATTATATATAAAAACTAAAATCTTATAAAATATCTCTGCTAAATGATAAAGGTAAATTTAAGAGATGGAAAGCAAGAAAACAATACCTATTTACCTGTATTTTGTTCATTGATAACCATGATTTTTTCGGTAACGCAGCTTTTTGTTTCCAGGCTTTGATCATGCATCCTTAAATTGCTGTATGGCGATAGTTTTGAGCACTTCGACAGCGTAACGAATATTCTCTGCTACTTTTTCAAATAACAACGGAATTTCATCATGATTTTCTCCTTCTTTGCTTTGCTGCTCAATAGTACGAACGTGTTTTAACGTTTCGGGTAAACCCATAAACTGCAAAGCCGGCTTCATTTTGTGCGTCAGTTTTTTTACCTCAGGCCAGTTTTCTTCTTCAATATGCTGTGCAATACACGCTATATTGTCTGGCATTTCCTGCACAAAGTTTTCAATCATCTCACGCATAAACTGCTTATCATTGTCGCATATACTGCTTAGATATGTCAAGTCTACGGTGTCAGTATTTTCCGGCATTTCTATTGGCAAGGAATGTTTATTTAGCATTTTCTACAGATTCAGTGAATAAGTATATTAAGAGACATAGTTTTCTTCTTCTATTTCTTTCAAATAACGATATATAGTTGACTTTCCTATTTTGAGTTTTTTGGCTACCAGTAGCACATTGTTATCATATTTGCCCAGGAAATGTAATATAATACGGAAGGTATATTCTCTTAGAGAAAGCTCTTCCATCGTGAAATTTTCCTCACGCCTAATGCTGTTGAAGCTAATATCATCCGCTTCTATTTGTTCATTGTCTGCCATAACGGCAGCAAGTTCAACAACAGATTTTAGCTCACGCACATTACCCGGATAATGGTATCTAAGCAGTTTTTCCTGGGCTAATTTGCTCAGCAGCGTTCCCTGCATATTGTTTTCGGCACAAAACTGGTTCAGCAAAAATTTAGCCAGCAAGATAACATCGTTGCCACGATCTCTCAGTGGTGGAAGCTGAATAGGTAACCCCAGCAAGCGGTAATAAAGGTCTTCGCGGAAGGCCCCTCTTTTAACTTCTTCCGCCAGGTTGCGGTGAGTGGCCACAACGATTCTGACATTCAGCTTGATTATCTGGTTTCCACCTATCCTGATCACTTCACGCTCCTGGATAGTACGTAGCAGTTTTGCTTGCAGACTTAGCTCCATTTCGCCTATTTCATCAAGGAAGATAGTACCTTCCTGTGCTTCTTCAAACTTGCCTATCCTGCGGGTGGCAGCACCGGTAAAAGCTCCCTTTTCATAGCCAAAAAGCTCGCTCTCGATCAGGTCCCTGGGTATAGCAGCGATGTTTACTGCTACAAAAGGTTTGCCTTTTTTGTCAGAATTGTAGTGAATAGCTTTAGCGATCACCTCTTTTCCTGTGCCTGTTTCTCCAGTGATGGAAACTGTAATGTTGGTTTTGATAGCCTTTTCCAGCATACCAAAGATACTGTTCATAGCAGGGCTATTGCCGATAATGCTTTCAAACTGGTATTTCTGGTTGATTTCCTGTTTTAAAGAATTAATTTCGTTGATTAAGGATATGTTTTTTCTGGCATTGTTGATGGTATTGAGCAGTCTGTTTTTGGTTTCTTCGTCTTTTGTGATATAGTCGTAAGCTCCGAGCTTTAGCAGTTGCACTGCCGTGCTGATATCTTCCTGTGCGGAGATGATGATGACCATGATCTGTGGATCAAACTCTTTGATCTTTCTCATGACCTCTTCTCCCGACATATCTGGCAGCGAGTAGTCCAACGTGATAATGGTGGGCCTATGATGTAGATTGTCAATACATTCCTTTCCAGTTTTGAATACCTGATATTCAAAATCAGGGTTCAGGCTTAGCACATAGCTCAAAAATTTTGAGTATGTCGGGTCATCCTCTACTGCAAATATCTTAACAGAATGTTCTGTATGCATATATGAAAGTTTTTACGCTTAATAATTACAGCAGAGGCCAAAAAAAAGCCAAAATCGTTACTGATTCTGGCTTTAAGAGATGCGTTGGTTTTTGTCAGGTCATACGGCGAAGCTTTCTCCACAACCACAGGTGCGGTTTGCATTAGGATTAATAAACTGAAAGCCTTTACCATTCAGGCCATCTGAAAAATCCAGGGTGGTTCCAAGTAAATAGAGCAAGCTCTTTTTGTCAACCAGTATTTTGATGCCTTTATCTTCGAAAATTTTGTCTTCTTCTTTGATGGCACTATCAAAATCCAGGTCGTACATCAGACCGGAACACCCACCACCTTTAACCGATACTCGGATGTTGTAAACATCGGAGTAACTTTCTGCTGCTCTCAAAGCACTTATTTTATCTTTGGCTCTGTCTGTTACATTGATCATTGTAAAGTAAGTTTTAATATGTCAATTATATTATTAAACTTTATGGCGAATCTTACTTGTGTACAATAGTTTTCCTTTTTCTCATTTAAAGGATAAACAATAAAAATCTGGCAAATACATATAATACAAGCACTTATGTTGTTAACATAAACCAGATACACCATTTTCTAAAACCGGAAGTTTTCTCAAAAAGTTTCATTGCTTATCAACCATACTGTTTATGAGAATCGAGCACATTGGCATTGCCGTTAAGCAGGAGGATGCGTCAGTAGCTTTATTTAGCAAGTTGCTGGGGCAAACGCCTTACAAAACAGAGGAAGTGCCTTCGGAAGGGGTGAATACCATTTTTTTTGGGCTGGATAATATCAAGTTGGAGTTGCTACATGCAACATTGCCTGAAAGCACTATCAACAAATTCATCAGTCGCAGAGGTGAGGGTATTCATCATATCGCCCTGTCAACAGAAGATATACACGCTGAAATCAAAAGGCTGAAAGCACTGGGATTTGAGTTTGTAAATGAAACTCCCAAGCCAGGAGCCGACCAGAAGCTCATCTGTTTTCTGCATCCAAAGTCTACCAATGGTGTGCTGGTAGAGTTGTGTCAGCCTGTTTAATAAGAAAGCGCATCGCTTTTTTGAAAACCTATCTTGTATACGCTTCGTCTTAAAAAGACTATGAAAAGAACAGACATAAATCAAATTGGTGAGTTTGGACTGATAGATCGAATTCAGCAGTGGTTTTCTGCAAAAAACGAAAGTACGGTACTAGGCATTGGCGACGATGCTGCCATCATTGATGTTGGTGGTCACTATCAGCTGGTGAGCACGGATATGCTGCTGGAGGGCGTACACTTTGACTTGTCGTATGTACCTTTGGGTCACCTAGGCTACAAAGCTATTGCTGTGAATGTATCTGATATTGCCGCAATGAACGGAGTAGCCCGGCAAGTGACCGTAAGCCTTGGGCTTAGCAACCGCTTTTCTGTGGAGGCTGTAGATGCTTTGTATGAAGGGATTGCGCAAGCTTGCGAAAATTATAAGGTAGACTTGATAGGGGGAGACACTACATCCTCAGCTTCTGGGCTGGTTATTTCGGTTGCTGCACTGGGCGAAGTGCCCAAAGATAGTGTGGTGAGGAGATCTGGCGCGCAGGCCCACGACATTGTATGTGTCACGGGGGACCTGGGCGGTGCCTATATGGGTTTGCAGGTGCTGGAACGTGAAAAAGCAGCTTACCTATCTAATCCGGACATGCAGCCACAATTGAATGCCTATGATTATATTGTGGGCAGACAGCTCAAACCGGAAGCCCGTGCCGACATTATTTTTGAGTTGCATGACCTGGGTGTAGTACCTACCGCGATGATTGATGTTTCTGACGGACTTGCCTCAGAGCTTTTCCATCTGGCAAAACAGTCAAAGGTAGGATTCAACATCTTTGAAAAAGATATACCCATCGATGACCTGACTTACCGCACAGCCATTGAGTTTAAGCTTGACCCTATCACAGCTGCACTAAACGGCGGAGAGGACTATGAGCTGTTGTTTACCATTGGCCAGCAGGATTTTGAGAAGATCAAGAATCACCCAGATATTCATTTTATAGGCTATGCACAACAGGAGGCTAAGGGAATACACTTGGTAACCAGTCAGCAGCAAGCTGTTCCTTTACAGGCGCAGGGCTGGAACCACTTTCATAATACCAATGGCAGCAACAACAATGGATAGTTATGTCATGTCAGCCTGTAGGTTTGCCAGATAGCCTTAGAAACTTTATAACAGCCGATCAGGTTTAACAGATAGATATAATTGTCAATCAACTCTTTTCAACCAACACATTACTTTTTATACTATGACTGCATTATTGCTAAACTTATACAGTTACATCTTTCTTCAAGTAGGAGATTTAATTGAAGGAATTTTCAAAGCCGGTTTCTGGGCAGCTATCATTATTGTGGTGCTGATAATGGTTGGTGGCTTCTGGCTTTACAGAAAATTTACGCATAGAAATAAGCACAAAAGCCCAGATAGCGATGCTACCAATATTCGATCGTGATTACAAGAGCAGGTAAAAGCCTGCTCTTTCTTTAATCTTCCGGATAAGGAATAAACAGAAAGTTGGTAAACTCCTCGTCTACTACAAAAAGGCAGCAAAACTCATCCGGGTCTTTGTATGCTTTTTTGAATGCTTCTGCGTCGTCTACTAGTTTGCGCTGTATAAACTCATCCAGATAGCTTGCATTGTAGTGCCAATTGGTGGCCAACTCACCACGGCTAATCAGCGAAGTGCCTATAGGAATCTCTACTTTTGCAATGGAAAATATAGGATAGTCTGAAAACCCTCTCTTCCTGATCTGATAAGAAGCTTCCTTTAAAGTATCCGAGATCACCACAAAATCTTTAGAGATAGTGCCCAAATACTTCCCGTTTAGGGTAGGGTCATTGTCTGTTAACATAGCTTGCAGGTATTTATAATTACAAATTTACGCGAAACACTTTGCCTTGTCAGTTGAATAAACTAAACTTAAACTTTTTGGTTCCTATGCAATTAATTCACCCTACTTTACTGCTTGACGAGCAAAAATGCCGCGCCAATATCCGCCAAATGGCCGATAAGGCAAATCAGCACCATCTTCTGCTCAAACCTCATTTCAAAACCCACCAGTCGGCTGTGATCGGAACATGGTTTAGAGAAGCGGGTATCAAGGCAATTGAAGTATCCTCTCTGTCGATGGCGCACCATTTTGCAGCAGCAGGCTGGCAAGATATTACACTGGGTTTCCCGGTCAATGTGCGGGCGATAGAAGAGATCAACCAACTGGCTGGGCAGGTTACGCTAAGTCTGTTTATCAACAACCCCGAATCTGCCCATCTGGTGGGTAAGCATCTCCGGGCACCGGTGCAGGTATATACAGAGATAGATACTGGCAGCTATCGCACCGGTATTTCCAGTGAAGCGGTACAGGAGATTACCGCACTATTAAAGACTTTTCAGCCATATGACCTGCTGAACTTCAAGGGCTTTTATACCCATGACGGACATACCTACCAAACAAAGCGGGTAGAAGAAGTGAAGAGGATTCATCAGGTGAGCGTAGACAAGATGGTGGCGCTCAAACATAAGCTTGAGCCAGTGTTTGGCCCTATCAAAATCTGTAAAGGAGATACACCGGCCTGTAGCCTGGCAGAAGAACATTGGGAGGGCATAGATGAGATAAGTGCCGGTAACTTTGTGTTCTACGATTACATGCAATACCAGCTTGGGACTTGCTCTTTGGACCAGGTAGCCGTGTGCATGGCTTGTCCGGTGGTGGAAAAGCATCCGGAGCGGGGTGAGGTCATCATTCACGGGGGGGCCGTACATTTTTCTAAAGAACATATGATGGTCAATGGTGATAAAAGCTTTGGTCAGGTGGTGACGCTGGATGGACTGATGTGGCATGAACCTATAGACGGTGCATACCTAAAGGCGATCTCTCAGGAACATGGCGTATTGGCGGCACCGGCTTCGTGGTTGGCGCATATTGCTGTAGGTGATATGGTGGGCATCCTACCGGTACATTCCTGCCTGACCGCTAACCTAATGAGGCAGTATTTGACAACAAATGGTGAGATCATTCACCAGTTTTAACCTTCAATAGTATTCAAAAACTTTATTCAGGCAATTCTTTCATAATGATGCGTTACGTTTACCTTTTCTTCTGCTTATTGTTTGCAGCATCCTGTGCCAACCGCGCAGGCATTGGCAGCCGTCAGTTCAAAGAATATGTTGACCAGTCGCCTGTATTCAATCAGGATTTTACAGGGTTTGCACTGTATGATCCGGCACTGGATGAAATGGTGTACACCCACGAAGCGGATAAATACTACACACCGGCTTCCAATACCAAGATATTCACTTTGTATGCCTGCCTGAAAATACTGGGCGATTCTATTCCTGCCCTGATCTATACCATCCGTGGCGACTCGCTGATCTTTACCGGTACGAGCGACCCTACCTTCCTGCATGAAGATATGCCCAAAATAGATACAATGTACGATCAGCATGTCTACCACTTCCTCCAAGAGGCTCCTCAGCCTTTGTTTTATGCAGAACGGCCTACCAAAGATCGTTACTTTGGTCCGGGCTGGGCATGGAGCGACTATAACTATTACTATTCTCCCGAGAAATCGGTCTTCCCTGTCTATGCCAACCTGGTGCGCTTTCAGTTCAAAGCAAACTTGCCCAAGCCACTGGCATATCCTGATTATTTCACAAAATACATCACTGGCTTTGCCGATGAAGCTGTGCTGCCCGATTATATAGAGCGCGATCAGTCTAGTAATTACTTCAGGTATGCGCCTAAAGATGATACGCTGGCTTTTACAGAAGATGTACCTTTCAAAACATCGGCTACCCTGGTCACGAAGTTGCTGGAAGATACGCTCAAGCGGCAGGTATCTCTATATCGGGGTGAGGTGCCTGAATTTGACCAAACAGTCTATAGCCTTCCGGCTGATAGTGTCTACAAGCGCATGATGCACGTCAGCGATAACTTCTTTGCCGAACAACTGTTGCTGGTCTGCTCCGGGCAGCTTCAGGATACGCTCAGCACCGACTCGGCCATTGCCTACATGAAGCGCACGTATTTGCAGGACCTGCCAGATGAACCGATATGGAGAGATGGCTCCGGGCTGTCGAGGTACAACCTGGAAACACCCCGCAGCATGGTAGCTTTGCTGCACAAGGTAAATGAAGAGCTAAGCGATGAAGAAATACGCAACATCTTTCCGGCAGGCGGCGTTTCCGGAACAGTAACAAGCTGGTACAAAAACCAGGAAGGCGGCGAACCATATATCTTTGCCAAAACCGGAACCTTGAACGGTGCCTCTGCATTGAGTGGTTTTCTGTTCACCAAAAGCGGCAAAAAGCTGATCTTCAGTTTTATGCACAACAACTATATTTCCTCTTCTTCTGTGTTTAAGTATGAAATGGAAAAAGTATTGTGGGAAATCTACCAGCGATATTGATTGTCAAAAAACCAAGTACGCTCATCACACATAAATGCCTAACCTTCCTGATCTTCATTGTTGGATTGCCAGACTGATCGTTTTCTAGTTTTTAATCAGCCTGTAGGTCCTGGTTTTACCTTCTGCACGAATCACCAGCATATACGTACCGGCAGCTTGCGTGCTCAGATCAATGATCTGGTTGCGCACTATCCCCGGCTGTAAGCTTTTCACTAAACTTCCCTGCGCGTTGTAGATATTGACAGTTGCACGTTGTAGCGCATTATTCTTCCAATTCAGAGAAAAAATACCATTACTTGGATTGGGAAACACAACCGCTACATCCTCCAGCTCGTCCTCCAGACCAGTAATTTTGTCCACTACTGCCACAGCAAACGTTGTGCTGCCTGAGCATGTCTGTTGCACCACCACCGTAATATTGGCATCGCCTAATGTATTGGCAGTGATTTGAAGCTTTGCAGCTCCATCCTGGTTGATTACCTTGATCATATCATCCGAGATGATGTCCTGGTTGTCTGAAAAAGCTATTATTTCAACCTTTGCTGGGTCTGCATCGGTGATCGTCAATGGAACTTCCAGTGGAGATTGCAAGAGCGTTTCTTTTTTGGTAATGGCTGCAATAGCAGGAGCAGACTGGCAGATATTTACATTATCGATACCTGCTCCTTTGGCAGAGCCTGCTTCATTGGAGATAAATGCAAACCGGACAATCACATTGCTATTGCCAGCTGCACCTTCCAACATGTGGCTGGTATTGATCCAGGTCTGGTTACTGCCGTTCATTTTCTCAAGGGTAGTCCAGGTAGCACCACCATCCAAGGATACACTTACATACAGCGTATCAGACGGATCGATATCTTTCCAAAGATCATAAGAAATAACAGGATCACTGGTAGCAGTGCTGAAATCGAAGATAGGGCTGATCAGATAAGACGTATCGTTGCTGGTATAATTACCTTCAAGGTTGGTAAACCATGCCTGATCGCCTGGTTCAGCACTAGGAATAGCATTGCCGGAAGTTCCTACCTGCCAGCCAGTCTGGTTGCTAACAGATTTCCAACTGCCATCACCACCTTCAAAATCCTGGCTATAACCCGGTTCTTTGATAACGTCCAGCCATTGTAGCATAGCCGAAGCAGCGTTATTGCTTGGGTCTTTATCATCTGCCAGCGTGATGTTTGCCTGTAGTGAATAGTTACCATAAGCTGTCAGGTCTGCTGGCGCAGCAAAAGTATAGGTAATCGTTTCACCTACGGCTATGATGGTACCGGTTTGTTCGGTCACGGTTTGCCCATTTAGACTGAACTCTGCTGTAAAGCCATTGATATCTACATTCCCGTTGTTTTTGATCTGTATGCTTACGGGATGAGAGGCAAAATACGGAAACTCAGCCTGCACAGGAGAAACAATAGCCACCAGTTCTGCATCAACATCGGCTACAGGCGTCAGGGCCAGTATGGTAGTATCTATGGCCACGCCACCGTTATCATTGATTACAGTGAACTCAAAAATGTATTTTCCTTCCTGTGGATTGCTTACTACCAGCGAATCGGCATTCAGTTCAGACAGAGCGACTTGCTCACCGGCTATCTGCTTCCAGGTATATCCTGTGATCTGATTGTACGGATCAGAAGCAGCACCTTTGATGACCACCTGTTTGACAGGTAATGCCTTTGTAATATCTTTACCAGCATTGGCTACCAATGAATCATTGGTAGAATTTACCTGCAACTGCACGGTATCTCTTGCCTGCTCATCAATGTCATTGGTTACAACAAGCTCGAAACTATAAGCCCCTTTGCGCAACGTTGTTAAAACTAGCGTAGGCGTATCGGGATTGGACAGCACTATATCCGGGCCCGCCAGTTTTGTCCAGGCATAGGCAGTGATGTTGTTTACAGGATCGCTGGCGGAGCCTGCTAGTTTCAAAGTATCTACGGGCAAGGTCACAGTTGTATCATTGCCTGCATTAGCAGTAAAGTTTCCGACAGATACCCTGACCGTATCACTGGCTGTGCCTTCGTTATCATTGCGGACGGTGAGGGCAAATACATACTGGCCGCTTTGTGGGTTGGTAAGCTTCAGGCTTGTTGTGGTTGTGTCAGTCAACGTCACTGCTGGTCCAATTACCTTGGTCCACTGATAACTGATAATTTTGTTGTAAGCATCAGTAGCTTCTCCTACTAGCACAACAGGTGCTTCCACAGGAAACGAAAGTACTATGTCAGGACCCGCATTCGCTACCAGTGAATCGTTGGTAAAGCGGGCAATGATATCTACTGTATCTCGTGATATAGCTCCTACCGGATCTATGATAGTGAATGTAAAACGGTAATCACCTGGCAAGGAGAGTGGCACGCTGGCTGTAGCAGCATTGGCATTGCTGATTGTTACTGGATTGTTGCTGATGGTTGAATCATCCGTTTCTGTGCCTGTCACCTGTGCCCATTCGTAGGTGAACGTCTGTTTTTCCTGCTCGGTCGCTCCGGCTGCCTGCCCTGTCAGCGATACGGCGATAGGTGAGTTAGCTACAGTAACTGTGGTATCATCACCAGCATCTGCCGAGAAAGACCTTACGAAAACGTTGACTGTATCTTTATCTGTTCTGTTGCTGGCATCTGTAACAGTTAGTACAAACTGATAATTGCCATTTACCAAGTTGCTGGCAGTGAACGTGGACGTAGTTTGTCCTGATACAGTGGCTACAGCAGGCACACTGCCTATTTGTGCCCATTGAAAAGCTACTCCGCTGGTTGGTACGCTACTACCTTCCAGTACAGCAGTATTTTTAGGCAGAAAAAGTGTTTGATCTCCACCAGCGTCTGCAATCAGCATATTGTTTTTTGAATGTTGCAAAAACCAGTCGTAGATAGGCACATCAAACGGGTCGTAAGCGGATTCCACATTACTGCCTGTAGGGTCTAAGGCTCTGTTGCTATACGTTTTTGTCCAGGCATCATGGGTATTTTTTGACACCTTATACACTGTAAGCTTTGGCGGAAATGCCGGAGGGGGTTCGCAATCGTTCAATTTGTTGTAAAAGTTAATAGAACCTTTGGGCTTAATATACTCATCTATATTGTTGTGGAATGCCCAGATAGGGGTGTTACCCAACGTACAGAATCCTGTTAAATTATAATCTTCCATATTACCTGAAATAGGCACGAAGGCAGTAACTCGCCCCGGATACTTAATAATATACTTTGCTGCAACCTGAACGGCTGCACTAAAGGCAGTGACATATATTCTGTCAGGATCTACATTGTAATTGTTTACAATGTATTCTACAAAATTAGCCAATGTATCAGGTACATATTCCTTTTTGTTAGTATCATTCTGATCAAGAAACCTGTTCCCTGTAGGTTGCGGTGACATAATCAAAAAAGGGTAATCTCTTCCCCGGTCAATAAGTTTGGGAATGCCAATACCTGCAATGGTATCAAGGTCTTGGATAGAACCGTCTCCACATTCGCCAATACCCACCATAGTGATGATGAGCGGCCACTTTTTGCCAGGTTCTGTGTTGTAACCTACAGGTAGATATTCCTGATAGCCGTATCGAACTTGTTGAACAACATTACCAGGTCCGTAAGTGACCTCTTTGGGTATTGGCTTTTGTACGCCCTGACTGAATGCTGCTTGAGAGCTTATTAAAAGAAAAAACAAAATAAAGCATTTAATGCCTTGGTATCTGTATACTGTTTGCATGAACTGGAAATTTACAGGATATCGGATTAAACTATAATAAGTACTAATGTCCACTTTGCTAATTATTTATGCGCAAAATAATAAAAAAATACTAAAATATTACTAAAAAGTTACATAATAATTTTATTCCAAACTTTGCCGCTGCTATTTTTCAGACAAATATTTCAGGATGTTTACCTCTTACAGCACTTTTCGCCTTTAAATATAGTTAAATCAGGAAGCCAAAAATACTAATTTCTTACATGCAAGACATCAAGGACGAAAAAACCCTTAAAGATACAACAAAAACTATTGCTTCAACAGCAGATGCTTACGAGCAGGAAGTGATAGAGATATTGGGTGCCAGAGAACACAATTTGAAAGATATTGACCTGACTCTGCCGCGCAATCAGTTGATTGTAATCACTGGCATCAGTGGAAGTGGCAAATCATCGCTGGCTTTCGATACGATCTACGCAGAAGGGCAGCGCCGGTACATGGAAAGCTTTTCGGCGTATGCCAGATCTTTTATCGGCAACCTGCAACGACCCGAAGTAGACAAGATCAATGGCTTAAGCCCGGTCATATCTATTGAGCAAAAGACTACTTCCAAAAATCCGCGCTCTACGGTAGGCACCGTCACGGAGATTTATGATTTTATGCGACTGCTGTTTGCCCGCGCTTCAGAGGCTTACTCCTACCTTACCGGAAAAAAGATGGTGCAGCAGTCTGAGGAGCAGATCATCGATCATATTCTGCAAAATCATCAAGACCAAAAGCTGATCATTTTGGCACCAGTAGTGAAGGGACGCAAAGGGCACTACCGCGAACTGTTTCAGCAAGTGCGCAAAATGGGCTTTACCAAAGTAAGGGTCGATGGCGAACTCATGGATCTGGTACCCAAAATGCAGGTAGACCGCTACAAGACGCACGATATAGAAATTGTGATCGACCGGCTGGTGGTCCAGCAAGAAGATAGCTACCGGCTCACACAGTCTGTCAAGACAGCTTTGCAGCATGGCAAAGGCGTGATGATGACGGTGGCTCCCCAGGAAAACAATACGCAGGGCGATGTGCAGCACTTCTCTAAATACCTGATGGACCCTCAAACTGGGTTGGCCTATGACGAACCAGCTCCCAATACCTTTTCTTTCAACTCGCCGTATGGTGCCTGCCCGGAATGCAATGGGCTGGGAAAGATAGAGGAGTATGCGATGGATGCTATTATTCCGGATAAAAACCTAAGCATCTCGCAGGGCGGTATTGCTGCCATTGGTGACTACCGCGACACCTGGATATTCAAAAAACTGGAAGCTGTGCTCAAAAAGCACAAAATCAAAGTAAGCACGCCCATCAAAGATATTCCTGAAGACGTGCTGAAAATCATCATTCATGGAGATAGCGATACAGTATCGGTCAAGTCTGTTAAGTATCCGGGTTCTAACTATCAGGTGAAATTTGAGGGCATTGTGGGCTACCTGGAAAAGCAAAACGAAACCGGCAGCGACAAGATGCAGAAGTTTACCAAGCAGTTTGTCACCAGCACACTTTGCCCGGTCTGCCAGGGTGCCCGGCTGAAGAAAGAGTCTCTGCATTTCAAGATAGACAACAAAAACATTGCAGAGCTGGCACACATGGATATTGTGGCACTCAACCAGTGGTTTGATCATCTGGAAGATCGCCTTGATGGAAGGCAAAAGATAATTGCTACAGAAATACTGAAGGAAATTCGCAAGCGCATTGGTTTTTTGTTAGGTGTCGGCCTCACTTATCTTACACTCAACCGTCCCTTGCGCACCCTCTCAGGAGGCGAAGCACAGCGCATCAGACTAGCCACGCAGGTAGGTACCCAACTGGTAGGCGTGTTGTATATTCTGGATGAACCCAGCATCGGACTGCACCAGCGCGACAATGTGAAGCTGATCCGTACGCTTCAGGATTTGAGAGACCTGGGCAATACCGTCATTGTGGTGGAGCACGACAAAGACATGATGCTCCAGGCAGATTATGTAGCCGATATAGGCCCTGGTGCCGGCAGACACGGAGGCAAAGTGATAGCCGCAGGTACACCGGAAGATTTTCTCAGGCAGGGCGGCATTACAGCAGAATATCTTACCGGTAAACGGCAGATAGCCATTCCTGAGCGAAGAAGAAGCGGCAATAAGAAAAAAATTGTGCTGAAAGGAGCTACTGGCAATAATCTCAAGGATGTCACCCTTACCCTGCCGCTTGGCAAAATGGTATGCGTCACCGGTGTTTCCGGCAGTGGCAAGTCCACACTGATCCATAGTACGCTCTTTCCACTGCTAAGCAAGCATTTCTACCGGTCCTCTATCGAGCCACATCCATACAAATCTATCAAAGGGCTGGAGAATATTGATAAGGTAATAGAGGTAGACCAATCGGCTATTGGCAGAACACCCCGATCCAACCCAGCTACGTATACGGGTGTTTTCACGGATATACGATCGCTATTTGCACAACTGCCGGAGGCAAAGATCAGGGGCTATAAACCAGGGCGGTTCTCTTTCAATGTGAAAGGTGGACGCTGCGAGACCTGTGAGGGCGGTGGTATGCAGGTGATAGAGATGGATTTTCTGCCTGATGTGCATGTGCCTTGCCCTACCTGCAAAGGAAAACGCTACAACCGTGAAACGCTAGAAATCCGGTTCAAGGGCAAATCTATCTCCGATGTATTGGATATGACTGTAGAACAAGCTGTCGATTTTTTTGAGAACCAACCCAAAATACTCAGAAAGATTCAAACACTGGGAGATGTAGGGCTAGGCTATATCACTCTTGGCCAACATGCTACTACCCTATCGGGAGGGGAGGCACAGCGGGTGAAGCTGGCTACGGAGCTTTCTAAAAAGGATACAGGCAAAACTTTATACATTCTGGATGAGCCTACTACCGGACTGCATTTTCAGGATATACAGCACCTGCTGGATGTGCTCAACAAACTGGTAGACAAGGGAAATACCGTGCTGGTGATTGAGCATAATATGGATGTGATCAAAGTAGCCGACTATGTGATCGACCTGGGGCCGGAAGGAGGCGATGAAGGTGGAGAAATCATTTGTGAGGGGACACCTGAAAAGGTTGCTGAATTTGAAGGAGGTTATACTGCAAAATTTCTTCAGGAAGAACTGAAAGTAAACCTCTGATTTTGTGCCAGACAAAACATATTAGCTTTTCGCATCTATTTTCATTCCATAATAAACATGGCAGGTTTCTTTGCGTTTATAGTAATAAAGTGTCACACATTTTTTTGAATTCTAACTAAAGTGAACTATGTCAATTATCAATACTTCTGATCAATATGTTACGGAAGAACGCCATTTAACCGCACAGTTGCCGGATATTGGCAAGCCTCGGATTGTCATCATTGGCGGAGGGTTTGGTGGTATTCAACTGGTAAAAAACCTGGACATGAACGCCTTCCAGATAGTGATGCTTGATAGACATAACTATCACACTTTTCAACCATTACTATATCAGGTAGCTACGGCCGGTCTGGAACCGGATTCTATTGCCAGCCCACTACGCAAAATATTTGATAATGAAAAAAACTTCTTTTTTCGTATGGCAACGGTGGAATCTATCAACCCGGATGCTAATGAAGTGGTAACCGATATTGGAGATATCAGATATGACTAT
Organism: Cyclobacteriaceae bacterium; assembly: GCA_958296015.1. Classification (GTDB taxonomy): domain Bacteria; phylum Bacteroidota; class Bacteroidia; order Cytophagales; family Cyclobacteriaceae; genus JAJNNC01. The sequence continues at coordinate 66,626 of CATQIH010000013.1, read as the reverse complement.
CTGGTCATTGCCACTGGTACCAAAACCAACTATTTTGGCAATAAAAATATAGAAGAACTAGCTTTTCCTCTAAAACAGATACCTCAAGCACTTAATTTGAGGAGTCATGTTCTTCAAAACTTTGAAAAGGCCGTTACGTCTGATAGCCAGGAAGAAATTGACCGGTTGACTAACTTTGTGGTTGTGGGAGGTGGACCTACGGGTGTAGAGCTGTCAGGTGCGCTGGGAGAACTCAAAAAATATGTGCTTCCTAAAGACTATCCCGAGTTGGATTTTAAAATGATGAAAGTCTATCTGGTAGAAGGATTGGATAGATTATTACCTACCATGTCTGAACATGCTGGTGGAAAAGCACACAAACAGCTTACTGAAAAATTTGAAACCATTGTAAGACTCAAGACAATGGTAGAGGATTACGATGGATACGAAGTAAAACTGAAATCAGGTGAAACGATTCCTACAGAAACATTAATCTGGGCTGCAGGTGTGCAAGGTATTATACTTCCTGGTCTTGAAAAAGCCACTGTTGAGAAAGGTCGGTATGTCGTCGATGTATTCAATCGTGTTGAAGGTTATGAAAATGTATTTGCTATTGGAGACATAGCAAAAATGTCTACAAAAGATTTCCCTAAAGGTCATCCCCAAGTATCTCCGGTAGCTATTCAACAGGGTGCTCGTTTGGGAAAAAACTTAACACGTTTGATGAGAGGAAGAGCAATGTGGCATTTTGTATACTTTAACAAAGGGTACATGGCCACTATTGGCCGCAACAATGCAGTAGCAGACTTACCCTACCATATACAATTTAGTGGCTTTCCTGCCTGGTTAGCCTGGATGTTTATCCATCTGGTTTATCTGATAGGATTTCGGCAGAAGATCGTTACACTAGGTAACTGGATTTGGAATTATTTTACTTACGACCGTGGTACCCGGTTGATTATCCGACCGTTTAACTACAGAAGAGCGGTTAGTAGAAAGAAAACAGAACTAGAAAAGGAAAACGAGTATACGAGTCAAGAATAAACAGGTTGAATGATACGAAAAACAAAAAAGGCTGCTCTATTGAAGCAGCCTTTCTTATGCGTCTCAAAACAAGCAAATTAGTTGCTAAATTTAAAAGATACGCCAATAGTGATAGGAATAAAGCTAACATGATCTGGCAAACCAATACGCTCATTGGTAAAAGGTATGTCAACATTTAACCCTTCGTTGATAAACAGCGTTTGGTATTTGGCATTAGCATAAATGTCTAACCGATCACTAACAGGATAAATCAAACCTAACGTTGGTGCTAGTCCAAAATAGGTTTTGTTAACATCAATGCCTGCAATACCCGCTACACCGATACTAGCTGACACAATGTAAGCCCCTGCTTCTACGCCTACATAAGGAAGCACTACATTGCCAGGAAAAATATATTGCGCAGTAGCTGTGATAGGCGTAAGATTAAAATTAATGTCACCAATTCCTTTAAAAATGCTCCCCAGGCTTCCCAAATCTATATTGAATGGTCTTACATCCAGATTGAAACTATAACGGTCAATGTTAGCTCCAATTCTTACATGGTCGTTAATAGCATAGGTGGCCTCTAACCCAAAGCCAAAGCCAGTGCTTGATATACTATTAAAATTACCTGTTGGAATAGCAGGAGAAATATGCGGTGATACAAAAAGCTGCGCGTTGGCAGCATGTAATCCGGTTAGGAGGCATATGGTAAATAATAGTTTTTTCATATTTTCTAAAATTATATTTTATCAAAAAATGTACACAATCTTACATAGGCAATTTCTGTGCTAATCTTTATTATAAAGACTGCCGCCAGATTTATCTGCCAAGATCAATATAAGGCTTTTACACAACAAACAGATCAGAGGCAATGCGATCGGCCAGCAGTTTTCCCTGGTTGGTCAGTATAAAATGCTGGTCTTGTATGATAGCCCTCTTGCTGTTAATTAGTTCATCCATATACTTTTTATTGATAGCATACAGGTCATAGGCAAAAGACTGCGTAATTTTTTGCAGATTGCAACCCCACTTTGTCCTTAACCCGGTCAGAATGTATTCGTTGATCTGGTCATGGGGCTGTAGCAGTTCTTTCTCAAAATGTAGTACATCTTCTGCCAGTGCTTCAAGGTAAAGGCCATTGCTGGCAATATTGAACTGCCTGCTTACGCCATCATAAGAATGCGCACTGGGACCAATACCCAAGTATTTATCTTTCTTCCAGTAGTTGCTGTTGTGGTAGGAATGAAAGCCTGGCAGACAAAAATTTGATATTTCGTATTGCTCATAGCCATTTCTGTTCAGCACATCCATCAGCATTTCAAACTGCTCTGCGGCAAAATCTTCATCAGCTTCCTTGATCTTATTTTTCTTCAGCCAGTTGCCAAACACCGTTTTTTCCTCAATGGTGAGGCAATAAGAAGAAATGTGCTGCGGCTGTAAGGCAATGGCCATTTGCATATCCTGCGCCCATAAACCGTGGTTTTTCTCCGGAATAGCATAAATAAGATCAATAGAAAGGTTACCAAAACCTGCATCCTGCGCATATGCTATACACGCCTGTGCTTCCTGCGCGTTGTGCGCACGGTTTAAATATTGCAAATGAGCCTCGTGAAAAGATTGTATGCCTATACTCAAACGGTTGATGCCCGCCTGCCGGAGCTGTTGAAGTTTATTTTTGCTCAAATCATCAGGATTAGCCTCCAGGGTGATTTCCGCATCGTCGGCGATGTTAAAGTGCTGATATACAGTGTTTAGGATGTAATGTAATTCAGCTTCGGTCAGCAATGAAGGTGTGCCGCCCCCGAAGTAGAGCGTCTGTACCTTTTCTTTGCCAAGATATTCTTTTTGTAGCACCAACTCCTTACAAATGGCCTGTACCATATCTGCTTTGCGGCTGGTGTTGGTGCTAAAGTGAAAGTCGCAGTAATGACAAGCCTGCTTGCAGAAAGGAATATGAAAATAAATGCCAGCCACTATGTTTTGAGGTTATGCTGGTATAAGAAGCCACAAGTGTAAAGAAAAATTCCATTTTACTGGCCTGCATAAAGCAAGAACTTTTATATTTTCAAAATCATAGATATTTTGGTAAAAAATGCGCGGTGGCTTACCTTCGCCTTCCATGAAAACGGTAGAGTTTTTTGCATTGGTCTTTGGAGTTGTAGCTGTGTATTTCAACAGCAGAGAAAAGATATGGGGCTGGCCGCTCGGTATCGTAGGTGTAGTGCTGAGTGGTATTCTTTTTTATGATGCTCGCCTATATTCTGACCTGATTCTGCATGTGGTGTATTTTGTGCTGGGTTTTTATGGGTGGTACGAATGGCTGTATGGAGGAAAAGGCAAGTCTGAGAAAAAAGTAAGTACGCTGAGTCCGCAGGTTTTGGCCGGTCTGATCTTGGCAGGGGCTGTTGGGGTAGTGCTGATTGGTTACTTATTCGACAACTACACAGATGCTGATCTGGCCTATTGGGATGCATTCACTACTTCTTTCAGCCTAGTAGGGCAGTATATGCTGGCCAAAAAAAAAATAGAAAATTGGATACTCTGGCTGGTGGTAGATACCGCGGCAGCAGGTATTTACTTTTACAAAGAACTCTATATGCTTTCGCTGTTGTATTTTTTATACCTTGGATTAGCTACATACGGTTTTATCAACTGGAGAAAGTCGCTCCGGGAAAATCAATATGCTTGAATGGTAAAAATTGTAGTTACCGGGCCGGAGTCTACCGGAAAAACGACCCTCGCGCAGCAATTGGCGGCTCACTACCAAACAGCATGGGTGGCTGAATATGCACGCATTTACCTTAATAATCTGCACCACCCTTATGAACTGGCCGACCTGCTGAGCATTGCCAAAGGGCAGCTTGCCAGTGAAGAAGTGGCTAGAATGAAAGACCAAAAACTACTCATCTGCGATACCAGTCTGGAAGTGATCAAAATATGGAGTCAGGAAAAATACCAGACCTGCCATCCCTGGATTCTTGACCAACTGCAAAAGCAGCAAATAGACTTGTATTTGCTCTGTGCTCCTGACATCCCGTGGCAACCCGACCCGCAACGTGAGAACCCGGAAGACCGCCACCGGCTGTTCACGATCTACCAGCATGAACTGGAAAAAAGCCACATGGAAATTCGCGGAGATGAAGACCAACGGCTAAGCATTGCAATACAAGCAGTCGATTCTTTGTTAAAGTAAACTTTCCTGTATAGCTTTGTGACTTTGTTAGCTGGAAAGACTGCGTTTTTCCGGCTGCACATAAAAGGGGTGCCCAAATATCACGGGCTGAGATTATACCCATTGAACCTGATACCGGTAATGCGGGCGAAGGGAACTGGTATAGTAAATACTATATGAATAGAAGCTATCCCCTGGCTTCTGATTTACTGACCTTTTTAATTTTTGTTGACCATGAGAATTTTTACTTTTTTATCATTGCCCTTGTGGCTGTTGCCTGCTTTGGTATGCGCACAATCAATCACCATGAGCGGACAGGTAATGGATGCACAAACCGGCGAGCCACTGCCAGGTGCCAGCATTGTAGTTGCAAATACTACACAAGGCACTGTCACCGATCAGCATGGCCATTATTCCTTGCAAATCACCAGCCCTGTTTCTGCTGAAAATACCAAGATAAAAGCCAGCTATGTCGGATACCAAACCCAGACAAAAGTAGCTCCGGCAGGAGAAAACAGCACCCTGGATTTTCTACTGAAGCCTTCCACTGCCTTAGAAGAAGTCGTTATCAAATCCATTCGTGCTGATGAAAGGGCACCAGTGACCCAGGTAACCGTAGAAAGAGAAGAAATTGAAAAGCTGTATGTAGGTCAGGATGCACTGTATGTACTGGAAAAAACGACACCATCTATTCTTACTTATTCCGAATCGGGTACAAAATTAACCAACTACGGAAAGATGCGCCTGCGTGGCATCGACCAGAAGCGTATCAACATTACGCTCAACGGTGTGCCACTCAACGACATGATAGACCAGGGCGTGTACTTCTCCAACTTCACCGATTTTGGCAATAGTGTGGAGTCTGTGCAGGTACAGAGAGGCGTAGGTACCAGCACCAATGGTACAGCTTCCTATGCCGGATCTATCAACTTCGAGTCCGTCAACCTACAGGATGCCAAACCCAGTGCGGAGCTACAGCTAACAGGCGGTTCTTTTAATACCTTCAGAGGCAGCGGAGAAGTAAAAACCGGACTAATCAACGATAAATTCTCTTTTTATTCTCGTTTCAGCAAAACTTATTCTGAAGGTTACCGCGAACATTCCGGTACTGATTCTTATTCTTTTTTCTTTTCAGGAGGCTATTTTGGAGAGAAAGACCTGGTAAAGCTTACAGGTTTTACTGGTAGAACAAAGAACGGTCTGGCTTACCTGCCCGTTGCGCTGCCAGATATCAAACAGAACCCGCGCACCAACTATGTTTCAGAAAATGACATAGACAACTTTGGGCAAAGCCTGGTGCAACTGCAACATACCCACCTTTTTACTGATTATACATCGCTTACTTCTACACTTTATTATGGTAGCGCCGGAGGAGATTTTCCATATGGCTATATAGCAGAAAGCACATTTTCACAAATAAACTATCCTCTGTACAACGATCATTACGGATTTATGTCGTATCTGAGCTATAGTACACTGGAAAACAGGTTAACCATCGATGGAGGGGTTCATCTCTACACTTTCAGGCGAAAAGACATAGAATACATTATTCCCAACCGCATCACTCCTTACTATGAAGATAGAGCGCAAAAAGATGAAGTCAGTGCTTTTGGTAAGGTAAGTTATGAACTGGATAACCTGCTGTTGTTTGGCGATGTGCAGGTGCGCTCGGTATGGCTGGGGCTGACACCCGATCTGGCTTTTCTGGGCCAACAAGCAGCCGTACCAGTGCGGCAGTGGACTTTTATCAACCCAAAAGTAGGAGTTACCTATCAGTTTAGCGAAGATATAGATGCCTATGCTTCTTACGGACGAAGTGGCAGAGAACCTACCCGATCTGATATTCTAGGATCCTCTACCATCAATGCCGACAACCTGCCAATGGTGAGGAATACAAATTCCATTAAGCCGGAATATGTCAATGACCTGGAAGCCGGCGTGCGAATCCATCAGGAAAAATTATCAGTACAAGCCAACCTTTTCTATATGCAGTTCGAAAATGAGATCACAGCTATCGGGCAATCTGTGCAAGGGTTTATCACACTCACAGAAAACGTATCATCCAGCTACAGAAGAGGTGTAGAAACCAACTGGAACTACCAGCCAGTCCGCTATTTTGGCTTTAGCGGCGATCTTACTTATATGCAAAGCCGCGTCCGTGCATACACTCCTGCCGGAAGCGACCAGACTTATACAGATGTACATCCGGTGATCAGCCCCAACTGGCTTATTAATGCCAGTGCCACCTACTACGGCAGTGGCTGGCAACTGAGCGTCAGTCCACGCTATGTGAGCAAGTCGTACCTGGAACTGACCAATCAGCCAAACCTCACGATGCCAGATTTTTTTGTATTGGATGCTCATGCCAATGTGAGTCTGTGGCAACGGCATACGCTGAGCCTGCATGTGAATAATATTTTCAACCAAGAATATTTCACAGGCGGAGAACCTGTTGAGTACAACAAGCAACGGGTACCTGGCTATTTTGTACAACCGCCTGCAAACTTCTACATGATGCTTGATATAAAATTTTAAAAAATACAGGCTATAGCCGCTACCAAAACCAATGAAAGCATGGCGCAACACCTGTTTTTTCTATACCTTTTAGCTTACTGCTCGTTTGAACAACGTACAACAAACAAATTCATAACTTACATTTAATATATTTAATTATGAAAATCAAAGTAGCACTCGACTGGACACCCAATACACTACACGCTGGTTTACTGCTGGCCGAAGCCAATCATTATTTCGGAGATGAACTGGAGGTTGAGTTTGTAAGTCCTGCGGAAGATAATTATTCGGCGACACCAGCTCAGAAATTGGCGAAAAAAGAGGTACATATCGCTATTGCCCCAGCAGAAAGCGTAATCAGTTATAATACGCTGGGCGATAAGTCTGTGTCTTTGGTAGCAATTGCCACCATGTTCCAGGCAGATACCAGTGCCATCGTTACTTTGCAAGAAAGCGGTATCGAGCGCCCCGCACAGTTAGAGGGGAAAAATATAGGCTCCTACGGAGCACGGTTTGAAGATGATATTGTAAGGCAATTGATCATAAAAGACGGAGGTACAGGAACGTTCCACGCAAAAAATCCTGACAAACTGGATATGTGGCAGAATTTAACCAACAGATCTATTGATGCTGCGTGGATATTTTTGCCCTGGGAAGGCATCAGAGCCAGACAGGAAGGTATTGCATTCAATGCTTTTCAGCTAAAAGATTATGGTATCCCTTATGGCTATTCTCCTTTGCTCATCACCCATCAAGACTTTATCCGAGAGCAAAATGACGTGCTAAGAGCTTTTTTGAAAGCAGTAGAAGAAGGCTGGCGACATGTATATGATAACCCAAAGAAAGCAGCAGTACAGTTAAAAAAATACATAAACCAGGCTGACTTCGAAGACGAAGATATGTTGACGCAATCTTTGGAAATGCTGAAACCTGTTTTGTTCAATAGTGACAGCCAATGGGGATTTATGGAAGGTTATCACTGGGTAGATTTTGTAGAATGGATGGTAGCACACCAAGTGCTGAAAGACCACAAAGGTATACCAATGAACCAGGGACAAATCGACTCATCTATGCTTTATACCAACGATTTCTTTAAAATGTAATTTCACCTTATTTCTTTCATGATCAGCAGAATAGGTCACACATTTTTGCTTTTAAGCAAATTATGTGAAAGCTTTACATAGCCACCGCTATTGTCAGCTTATGCATCTACCATTCCGCTGGATTATTTGTTTTTTTTTCACCATTTATGGTATATCAGTGTCAGTCACAGTGGTGGCCCAGAGGCTGAAATTATCAGGCAGTGAGCCGGATATGAAAATATTCCAGGCGCATCTGAAGCACATAGAACAGGCTGATCGCGGAGCTTCTCTGGTATTGGCCAAACTTATCAGTAGTGTGCAGAAAGAAGGCTATTTCACGGCCCGTGTCCTCTCAGACACATTAATACAGGATACGCTTTTTGCCGCCCTAAACTTAGGTGAACATTTTGAGTGGGCCTATCTGCAACCTGGTAATCTGGATGCCTTAGCACAGGAAAGATCCGGTTTTCGTGAAAAATTTTTCATCAACAAGCCATTTCATTACGACGAAGTAGATAAATTATTTGGCAAATTGCTAAAACATGCAGAAAATAACGGACATCCGTTTGCCACGGTAAGTTTTGCCAATACTGCCATTAATCACCATAAAATACATGCGGCCGTCAACTATCAACCAGGCCCAAAGATCACTTTTGGCAGGCTTCAGGTTGCCGGTAATGCCAAGGTAAAAAGCAGCTTTCTAGAAGCTTATCTGGGTATTTTACCAAAACGTACTTACGACGAACGAAAGATAATGCAGATTCCTGAGATGCTCATGAATTTGCCCTTCTTGTCGCTCAGCGCGCCTGTGGAAGTTACTTTTCAGAATGAAACAGCCGATGTGATCCTCAACCTGTCAGAAACGAAAAGCAACAGTGCCGATGGTGTGATCAATTTTTTGCCTGCCGAAGGCAAAGAAGGTAGCCTGTTGCTGACCGGCGAACTCAATATTCACCTTAACAACCTCTGGCAAAGTGGCAAAGAGTTTTTGCTTCGCTGGCAACGCTTGCAGATAGCCTCCCAGCGCATCGAGATGAGCTACAGGCATACACGGCCCTTCCGGTTGCCAGTGGATGCAGCTATATGGTTTAACATGCTTAAAGAAGATACCCTATTTTATAACCGCAAAATGGCCTTCACGCTAGATTTTCCCTTTAGCAACAATCAACTTACTACTACGGCAGGATGGCAAACCAGCCGCCTGCTGGAAGGAATTACTTCTGTAGAAAACAGGCCAGCAGATATGAGGGGGTTCGATTTGATGAGTATTTCAGCAAACTTCACCCGGCAAAAGACTAACCAGGTCTACTATCCTACTGGCGGGTATACATTCTCACTGGGAGGAGAAACAGGACGAAAAACCATACAACCCAATGTATATGCAGCCTCTGATAGCGTGGGAGAACTACCAAAAAAGACATCAGTTGGACAGCAGGCGGTGCATATTTCAGGTGAATTGTACCGCAGAATAGGAAACAACTGGCTGTTTTTTTACAAACTCAGTGGAGCAGGGTTGTTTGGAAAAAGCATATTTGTTAACGATATGTATAGAATAGGAGGTATCCACTCGCTGCGCGGATTTTACGACAACTTTTTCTTTGCCTCTCAGTACGGGCTTTCAAACCTGGAGCTACGACTGTTGTTTGAACAGACAAAAGAGACCTATTCTTACCTCTTTGCTTTTTATGATCAGGCTTATCTGCGAAAGAAAACAACTATAATAGATACGCGAGATCACCCCCTGGGTTTGGGAGCAGGTATCAATCTGAGTACTCCGGCAGGAACTTTCAGTTTGGTATATGGCCTGGGCAGATCAGTTGCACAGCCTTTCAACATGCAATATTCCAAAGTGCATTTTGGTTATATCAGCCGGTTTTAGCTGTCTACCAGCAAAAGATTTGCGGCAATTCACAAAAAAACATTACCTAATATCTGCAACTATCTGATTCTCTGCTAATTTTGTGGTACGACTCCTGCTTAAAGCTAGTAGCAATACTACAAAATGAAAACACAAATTTGTTTACTTCTACTGTTTTTGTCTGTCAGCACTTGTGCCAGTGCAAACACAATTCCTGCATATATTCAGCAAGATTATCAGGTGGTAAAAGACCTGAAAGAAGAATGGCTTAAAGTTGATGAAAACAACAAATACGTGCCATTCATTGAAGATGATCATGCCAGCGAATCGCCTATTGTAGCCGTTTTGTTCGATTTACAACAATATAGCGGCAATAGCCTGCTTTGCTATGCTACCTCCGGAAGCTCCCTGCTTATCGAACAGCAGATTGTAGGACATTATGACAAAGCCTCTACGATTATCCTGGATCTGGACAGTTTGCAACAGGTCTATAAACGCGATCAGATATTGGTCTCACTATACTCTCCTGACGAAAATTATGACAAAATGCAGTTGCTTGTCGTAAAAGAGGGAGCTGCAAATGCGCAGGCTCAGCATGTACCGTTGGAAAGAACAGATTCAGCTTTGGAAAATTTTTTTATTGTTGGCCTGCTGGTGTTGCTGGCCTCCTATGCATTTCAGCTTAATCAATATCCAAAAACATTCAGAAAGTTATACGATCTCAAAAAAGTATTTTCTTTTAAAATCAGAGAAGAAACAGGCAAGATCAGGTTGATCAACGAAGCAAACCTTGTATTTCTAATCCACCATTGTTTCTTGGTATCTTATCTGCTGGTGTTGCTGCTTTCTATCAGCGACGCGCTTAACACTTCCTCATTCATAGATCAGCCGCATACGTTCTCCGAATTTGTCTTCACCTGGCTCAAGCTAACAGTATTCGTTCTTTTGTTGATTTGCTTGAAGTATTTCATTGTCATGATGTTTGGAACATTGTTTGGGCTGCGCAATCTAAAGTATCTTCACATCTTTGATTTTATGCGTATGTCATTGATCTTTTGGAGCATACTTTTTGCCATTTTCGCACTCATCTTTTCCGGTTTCACATTAAGCAGTTCTATGTATACTACCATTTTGGTATATGTGTTTATTGCCTTTGCCATCATCCGTGTCTTCATCCTGTACTCCCGTTTGTTTACAGGAACTTCATTTAGAAATCTGTATTTATTTTCATACATTTGTACGTCTGAAGTTGTCCCTTTACTTATTGGGATTGAACTTTTTGTCAACTAATAACCTTCTAAAGTTTCGCAACTTCAGAGGAGATATATAAGCCTAGCAGATAGCAAATGAGAGAATACAGGCCCTACCAGCCTGTCTTAAAATAATATATTTAATGATTAAATAGGTATTGGTATGAGTGAAAGTTTAATGGAAACATCTAAAGACAGGTTACACGAAATAAAGAGTATTCTGGTGTCGCAGCCTGAGCCAAAAGAAGATAAGTCCCCTTATTTTGATTTAGCGGAAAAGTACAATTTAAAGATAGATTTCAGACCCTTCATTGAAGTAAAGCCAGTAAGCGGCAAAGATTTCAGAAAGCAAAAAGTAGAGATTCTCGATCACACTGCTATTATCTTAACGAGCCGGAATGCAGTAGACCATTTCTTTAGCATTTGTAGCGAACTGAAAATAGAGGTACCCTCAGACATGAAGTATTTCTGTGTTTCCGAACAGACAGCCAATTACCTTCAGAAGTATATTGTCATTAGAAAACGAAAGATATTTACTGGCTTCAGAACCGCACAGGATCTGATAGAAATTCTTAAAAAACATAAGAACGAAAAGTATCTGTTTCCTTGCTCGAGCATACGGAAAAACGATATTCCCGATTTTCTCAAAGATAATGGGTATAAACACACAGAAGCTGTCATGTATGAAACAGTAGCCGCAGATTTATCAGACCTGGCAGATGTCAATTATGATATTATCGCTTTCTTCAGCCCTTCGGGTATTAATTCTCTTTTTGTTAATTTCCCAGATTTTAAGCAAAACAAAACACGCATAGCGGCTTTTGGGCCTACTACCGGTCAGGCTGTAAAAGATGCCGGGCTGATTCTGGATATAGAAGCCCCGATGCCTAATGCTCCCTCTATGACAGGGGCACTGGAAGTATATATCAAAACAGCTAACAAAACGTAATCAAACCATTTTTTTATTATTACTGAGGATACAATTAGAGCGATTAAAACACGTTGTATGAAAAAAGTATAAAACAGAAAAAAAGTTACTGGTTAAAGATTTACTTTTAGGCTGAGTTTGAGAATATTGCTATATGAACAACAAACCACTCCTAATAATTATTCTGGTTATAACAGCCTTTAGTCAGGCTTTTGGACAGCAAAACGCCCAATTTAGCCAATACATGTTTAATACGCTGTATTATAACCCTGCTTATGCAGGCGTGGAAGGTGTAACTACTATTACTGCCTTTTACCGATCACAATGGGCAGGATACCAACCCACTTCGGGTGATCCGGGTGGGGGAATCAATACTCAGGTAATTAGTCTCAATACCCCTTTGTTAAGGTTACGGAGTGGATTTGGTCTGCATGTAGTAAATGACCAGCTTGGAGCGCTTAATAACTTGGATATACAAGCCTCTTTTGCTTATCATCTTGGCATTGGAAACTCTAAATTAAGTTTAGGTATTCGAGGAGGAATGTATTCTCAAACTACCGATTATGATAAATATCGCCCAGTAGATTCTAATGATGCTTTGTTGCTAGGTTCTGGCAAAATATCACAAATAAGGCCTGATTTTTCTGCTGGTATATTTTATCGTGCCAGGCAATATTATTTAGGTGTAGGGTTTCAGCATTTGATAGATGCTAAATTTGATGTCTTCGGCATTGATAGTGTATCTAACCCTTTGGTCAATCATCTCACATTTACAGGGGGATATGATTATGACCTGGCTTATAAACTGAGGCTCACGCCTACAGTGCTAATCCAGACAGACCTGAATGTATATTCTTTTGATATAGGTGTACTGGCTACTTATGATGATACTTTCTGGGGCGGTTTGTCCTTCAGGCAGCAGGAAGCTGTGGTGGGTATGATAGGCTATAGCTTCTTTAAAGAAAAATCTCTGAAGCTAGGCTATGCATTTGACTACGTGGTCGTTGCACAGATTGCCAAGGCTGCTGCCTCACATGAAGTAATGGTTACGTATAGTTTGCCTATTTCTTCTGCGAATGAGAAGAAAATTATACGAACTCCTAGATTTAGACAATAGTTTTTTGCTTATATTACCATGCTTGCTTAGTATAATTCAATTTATTTATCCTTTTTACCTAAAATATTACAGTGTCACAATTTATTGAGTTTTAGGTAGTTGAATTAGAACAGCATTTGCAATATTTGTGTTCTTGTATTTGTGTATGTATAAAATTTATTTGTGTTATGTGCAAAACTTCTAGAAGCGGAAGCGCTATACTTTCTGCGATAGTATTGCTTGCTCTACAAGGGTGTGGATTGTTCGGAGGGGGAGATGATGACCATGGCCAACTCGTAGGAGTACAAGGAAGGGAATACGATGGTATGCCCACCCCTTATGGTATGGTGCAGATTCCTGCCGGAACATTTCATACAGGGCAAGCAGACGAAGATCCCATTGCCACCCAGATCAGCTTTAACAAGCAGGTGACAATTGGCGCGTTTTATATGGATGATACCGAAATTACCAACAATGAGTATCGTCAGTTCATCAATGAACTCCAGGAAGGAGGAGGTGAATATGAATTTATGGTTGGCAAAGGTGCCAACTTCCTGATGGATGAGTTGTATCCCGACACTGCCGTATGGTCTAGAAACTATACGCATCACATGGGAGATCCTCTTGTCCAATATTACTGGTCTCATCCTGCCTTTGACAACTACCCAGTTGTAGGCGTGGATTGGGAGGCGGCTAAAGTGTTCTGCCTGTGGAGAACAGATTATCTCAACAATTACCGCGAAAACAATGGCGAGGTTCCTATGCCAAATTTCAGGCTTCCTTCAGAAGCTGAATGGGAATATGCAGCCCGCGGTGGTAGAGATATGGCTAAATATCCCTGGGGTGGTCCTTACATCAGAAACTCCAAAGGCTGTATGCTGGCCAATTTTAAGCCAGGCCGTGGAAACTATTTTGACGATGGTTTTGCATATACAGCACCGGTAGCTTCCTACTTTGCCAACGACTTTGGCCTGTATGATATGGCCGGTAACATAGCAGAGTGGTGCGAAGATGCCTACAATCCGGCAGCTACTGCCATCGTCTGGGATTTGAACCCTACCTATAACGACCCCAATGAGCCTCGCAAAGTAGTGAGAGGTGGCTCATGGAAAGACATCTCTTATTTCCTGCAAACTGGTACACGTGGTTTTATGAACAAAGATTCTACCACTGCCTACACAGGCTTCAGATGTGCTATGACATACATTGGCAGGTCATCAGGTAACGAATTTTAACAATCAATCAAATATCTTTTTGACAATCAGTCTAAATCATCAAACAATCAAAATTTCAAAAAATGAGTAAGAAAAAAGGTGGATTCTCGGAATTACTGTACGGCTCAATTATGCCCAAAATTTACGGAATTGGTGCTGCTGTCGTAATCGTAGGAGCAATGTTTAAAATTCTCCATTTACCAGGCGCAGGTATTATGCTTGGCGTAGGTCTGACTACTGAGGCTGTGATTTTCCTCTTCAGTGCCTTTGAGCCAAAACATAATGAATATGACTGGTCGCTGGTGTATCCTGAACTCGCAGGTGAAATTGCTGCTCCTATGAGAAAGCAGGTAGGCAACGGCGATTCAGTAACCAAAAAGCTGGACGCTATGCTGGAAAGCTCTAAAGTAGGTCCAGAATTGATCGACAGCCTGGGAAGAGGTATGAAAAACCTTTCTGAATCTGTCAACAAAATGGGCACTATGACAAATGCTGCCGTAGCTACTGACGAATATGCTAAAAACGTAAGTGCTGCTTCTCAGTCGCTATCCAACATGAATAAGTCGTATGCTACATCTATGACAGCAATGGCTACTTTTGCCGACGCTTCCAAAGATGCCAAGCAATACCATGAGCAGGTGCAGGTGGTCACCAAAAACCTGGCTTCTTTGAATGCTGTATATGAAATGGAGCTACAGGATGCCAATAGCCATTTGAAAGCTATGAATAAGTTCTATGCTAACCTGAGTGGTGCTATGGACAACGTGGCACAGGCAAGCAAAGATGCTGAACAGTTCAAGAATAATTTCTCTTCTCTGAACGGCAATATTGCTTCGCTCAACAAGGTTTATGGCAACATGTTAAGTGCTATGAAAGCTTAATTATTTTCTTATCACAAACTTATAAACAGAAAATATGGCTGGCGGAAAAGAAACCCCAAGACAAAAGATGATCGGTATGATGTACCTGGTGTTAACAGCGCTTCTGGCGTTGCAGGTAAGTAATACCGTATTAGAGAAGTTTATCTTTATAGATAACAGCTTAGAGCAAGCAGTAGACAATTCTAAAATCAAAAACAACAATACAGTTGATAGAATTAGTGGTGCTGTTAAAGAAGCAGGTGACAGAAAAGAAGACGTGGCTGTACTGCAAAAGGCCCGCGATGTACGTGAGAAGACCAGTCAGGTGATCAACATTCTTGATTCTCTAAAAAGAAAGTTTGTTGTAATGACTGGCGATCTTGAGGAAGATGGTACTTACAAAGGCATGAAGAACGAAGAAGAGATTGCCGATCTTATGGTACGCCAGAAGCATGGAGATCAGTTGAAGGCAGATTTGAACTCGTATGCAAGCTATATTGCTAGTACCACCGGTATGGATATCAGCCCGATTGCGCTGGATGCGAAGGACAATCCTACGTTCAAAGATAATCCTGAGCAAAACATGAAGAGTTTTTCAGAGATTACCTTTCTGAACACGCCGATGGTAGCAGGGTTAGCTTCACTGAGCCAGTTGAAAACAGAAGTACTGGCACGCGAAACAGCAGCACTCGACCATCTGGCTCGCCAGGTGGGTGCTAAAGACCTTAAATTTGACAATATCGTAGCCATGGTTCGCCCTGAATCTAACGTAGTGGCTGCGGGTACCAAATATAAGGCTGACCTGTTTATCGCAGCGTCTTCAAGTGCAGTGAATCCTGTGATGACGGTTAACGGCAAAAGCGTTCCGGTAGAAAATGGCATGGGTAAGATTGAGTTTACGGCCGATGCAGACAAATACGATGCTGACAACCGTGCAGAGCGTAGTTTCAAAGCAGCTATTGCAGTAGAGCAGGGAGCTAACAAAGAAGTATACGAGCAGACTTTCTCCTACTATGTGACAAAACCTGTGATCCAGGTGCAGTCTGCTTCTGTGCAGGCGTTATACCTCAACTGTGGTAATGAACTACAGATCAACGTTCCTGCGTTAGGAACCACGTATAACCCTTCGTTCACAGCAAACGGAGCTTCTACTTTCCCCGGTAAAAAAACCGGTGCGGTCACCGTTGTACCTAGTAATGCAAAGGTGAATCTAAGTGTGAGCAGCAATGGCTACAGCATTGGCAGCGAGTCTTTCTCTGTAAAACGAGTGCCAAAGCCTAGCATTGAAGTTTTTGGTCCGGGAAATAAGCCTGTTGATCTGAAAAAAGGTGAGGAAATCAACCGTTTCCGCTCCCTAACAGTGAAGGCTATTCCTGATGAAGACTTTGCTAGTTTCTTACCAAAAGACGCTCGTTACAAAGTGATAGAAGCGGACATCGTGCTGGCTCGTGGTAGCCGCCCTGTTCCTGGAGGAATTATGAAGCTGACTAATGAATCTGCCAACATCAGTAGCATGATGTCTAAAGCAAAACCTGGCGATCGCTTGGTGATAGAAGTGAAAAAAGTACAAAGAATGAATTTTAAAGGTCAGTTGGAAGATGTGAAACTCACTGAATCTGATAAAATCAGTACGATATTCTTGAATTAATTTGTGTAAAAACAGGTGTTATGAAAACTTTTAATTCTTTACTAAAACATGGAATAGGAGCTGTTGCAATTTCCTGCTGCGTTTCTCTGGCAGCAAATGCACAGGAAGCCACCAGCGAATACAATCCTAATTCCGTCCGGCCTATTGCAGAATCAGATCAGCTATATGCCACCCGTGTGTGGCGCAGGATAGATCTGAGAGAAAAGCAGAATAAACCCTTCTTTTCTGAAAACCGGCAAATTACCAAAACGATCATCGATGCAGTTATGAATGGTACGCTGTATCCATACACCAGTGATTCGCTCACTACGCGTATGTCTAAAGAGCAGTTCATCGAGAAACTTTCCATCCCCACGGATGAGGTAGGTCCTACGGAAGATGAGATTGCGATGGGTTTTGGGCAAGAGCAAAAGCAGGATGATGGTTGGGGCGATGCCTGGGGAGACAGTAGTTCCTCCGGACAGGGTGCAGAAGGCACAAAAGTAAAAGGCGAAAGTACGCCTGCGGCCAATGCCAACGAGCCATTGCTTTTTGGGCCGCGTGATGTTACCGTACTGGAATTGATGGAGGATGTAATTTTTGATAAAGAGCGTGGTCGTCAGTATTATGACATTCAGGCAGTTACTATGATTCTTCCTCCTGAGAATTTTCCGGAAACAGGCTTACTGCGCCCGGTAGCTTCTTTCAAATACAAAGATTTGATTCGTGTTTTCCATGAAAACCCTGAAACAGCGGTTTGGGTAAACCCTTATAACAATGCCAAGCACCTTAATCTGGAGTATGCTTTTGACTTGAGGTTGTTTAGTGGCAGAGTTGTGAAGTATTCCAACCCGGATGATGAATATATCATAGACATGGAGGATGGTAACCGCCGTCAGGCATTGCTCAAATCTTTGGACTATGAGTATGATATGCTTGAGCGAGAGCACCAACTTTGGGAATATTAATAGTTTTCATAACACAAACATCGAAAGGGAGCTTCTTAGGAGGCTTCCTTTTTTGTTTGATTGAGTGCATCTTTTACGATCTTAGCCTTTTGGGTACCAACCACACTAGCAATGTCTTCTAAAGATGAGTCTTTGATATTTTTCAAAGATTTAAAATTTTTCAATAACAACATAGCCGTTTGTTTGCCAATGCCTTTGATATCTTCCAGTTCGCTTCTGAAGGTGCTGATAGACCGCTTTTTTCTGTGAAATGTGATGGCAAATCTGTGTGCCTCATCCCGGACACGCTGGATTAGCATCAGAGACTCTGATTTTTTGTCTATGTGCAGCGGATACGGATCATCAGGAGTATAAATCTCTTCCAGCCTTTTGGCGATGCCAATGATCGGCACTTGCCCGTAAATGCCAAGCTCTTTGAGTGCATCACAGGCAGCACCTAGCTGGCCCTTGCCCCCATCTATCACAATAAGGTCAGGCAGCGGAATGTCTTCTGTGATGAGGCGGTTGTATCTTCTGAAAACAATTTCGTGCATAGAGGCAAAATCATCAGGCCCGACTACGGTTTTGATATTGAATTTCCGGTAGTCTTTTTTAGAAGGTCTGCCATTGACAAAACATACCATAGAAGCTACCGGATTGGTACCCTGAAAGTTAGAGTTATCAAAGCACTCAATACGCATAGGCAGCTGGGTAAGCCTCAAATCTTCTTTAAGCTTGATGAGCACCCTATTCTCCTTGTGTTTGGTAGAAACAGTCTGCTCCTGCCTTTCCTTTTTGTAGTACAGAGCGTTTTTGATAGACAGATCAACCAGCTTGCGTTTATCACCAATTTTTGGAACCACAATGTTAACATCGGGCAGCTCAAAGGGCACTTCCACATTGGTTAGTATGTCTTTTGTGGTGCTTAGATACCTGTCTCTGAGTTCAACGATCATCAAAGCCAGGATTTCTCCTTCGCTCTCATCCAGCTTTTTCTTCACCTCGATAGTTTTAGTTAATACAATTGCACCATTGTTTGATTTCATATAATTGAGAAAAGCTGTTTTATCATTGGATACAATGGTAAAAATATCCGTATCGCCTATTTCTGGATTGACAACTGTAGATTTGGCCTGGTATTTTGATAGAAGTTCCTGTTTATCTTTGAAGTATTGCGCCATCTCAAAGTTCAATGTTTCTGCGGCTTCTTGCATCTTTTGTTTGAAATACGTGCGGGCAACAGCCAGGTTACCCTTCAGAATGTTGGTCGCCTGTTCTATGTCCTTCATATAGTTTTCCTCCGATTGTAACGCCTCGCAGGGACCTTTGCAGTTGCCCAGATGATATTCCAGGCATATTTTAAATTTACCTTGGCGGATATTTTCTTCGGAAAGGTCATAACGGCAGGTGCGGATCGTATAAAGATTGCGCAGCAGATCCAGGATGTTGTTCATGGCTTTGATGCTTGCAAAAGGACCAAAATAGCGACCTGCACCGGGCACCATGCGTCGGGTAGGAATGATACGTGGAAAACGCTCGCCGGTCAGCAGTATGTATGGATAACTTTTGTCATCTTTAAGTAGAATATTGTATTTGGGCTGGTTCTTTTTAATGAGGCTATTCTCCAGCAGCAAAGCATCAAACTCCGAATTGACAATCGTAAACTCTATGTATTTGATCTCGCTAACCATCTTGATGGTCTTACGATTGGCATTGGCTGATTTGTTAAAATAACTGCTAACACGTTTTTTAAGACTTTTGGCTTTGCCTACATAGATTAGCGTATCTGCTGCATTATAAAACCTGTATACGCCAGGCTCATCGGGCAGTTTGTTGTATTCTTCTCTTGTGTAACTTGGTACTTCCATATGTTTACATAACAAAAAAGCCAGCTAGAAAATCTTTCTGTAACCAATACTATTCGTGCTTATTCTCACATTTTTGAGCATAGAAAGCAGGTGTTGATTCTGCTTGTTGAGCACAAAATATAATATTACATCGAAAGTGAGCAGAAACGCTCCCTGTAGTATGACAGATTTTCCGTAACCCCGAAAGCGTGCTGCTTTGTCGGGGCTGGTTTTTGCCTTTTCATTCAGATATACGCCGGTAGCCATATACGCCACATCTAGGCCAGCATTAAAGAGTAATATTTTCTGCAACTTATACTGCTGTTTAACAGAAGAAGAGACATTCTCAGGCAATGGAGTGTGAAGCGCGTTGTAGTATCCTAAGCCGGCTATGCCTAAGTTGACGGCATTCCATAAGGCATTCATTTGCAAAAAGTAATAGCGTTCTCCAGAGGTTTGGGGCATCAGTATTGTACTTATGGCTATATTTAATACAGACCAGCTTCCTAACGTGACCATACCCGCTTTGATGCTTTTATTTCTTTGCCTGTTAAGCGTATTGAGTTGTTGCTGCTGCGCATATCCTGCTGTGCCAAGGGCGGCAAGTACTATGCTGGCTATAATTTTCTTGTACATGCTGGTAGTTAGTTGATTTTGTATAATTTTGATGGCAATAACAGAACTTACACAAGGCTTGATTGTTAGAGTTTTTAATGCAAACCAGATCAAACTACCCAAGCTCTATGAGTATTGCTAATAATATAAAATCAATTCAGGAACAGATTACAGCATATTCATGTCAGCTAATAGCTGTGAGTAAAACCAAGCCGGTATCTATGCTCATGGAAGCTTATGAAGCAGGTGTCAGAGATTTTGGAGAGAATAAAGTGCAGGAGCTTACTGACAAATACGATGCTATGCCCAAAGATATCAGATGGCATATGATAGGGCATTTGCAACGAAATAAAGTGAAGTATATCGTGCCTTTTGTGCATTTGATCCATGCAGTAGACAGTTATAGATTGCTACAGGAAATTGACAAGCAGGCCCAAAAAATAGACAAAGTAGTTGATTGTCTGTTACAAGTTCATATTGCCAGAGAGGAAGAGAAGTTTGGATTCTCAGAAGAAGAACTACTGGATATGCTGAACAATCAGGACATCGCAAAGTTTAAACAGGTGCGTGTACTTGGGTTGATGGGTATGGCTACTTTTACAGACAATCAGGTACAGGTGCGTAGAGAATTTGCTTATTTGAAACAACTCTTTGAGCGTATAAAAAGCAAGGCTGACCTTCCTGACAACATCCAAATGCAGGTGTTGTCTATGGGTATGAGCAGCGACTTTCAGATAGCACTGGAAGAAAGTAGTACCATGATCAGGATTGGTACTACAATTTTTGGAAGCCGGTAACAATAAACTATATATGCAAAAATTCGTATTGATCACAGCTTCTGCTTTGGGAGCTTTCTCGGTGATGATTGGTGCCTTTGGGGCACATGCTCTACAGGAAATACTGGAAGCAAAAGGCAGGACAGCCACTTTTGAAACAGCCGTGCAATACCAGTTCTATCACGCATTGGCACTGTTGGCTATTGGTGTGCTTATGTTTAAGATCAATGACAGGTTATTAGATTATGCGGCCATTTCGATGATGATCGGCATCGCTGTATTTTGTGGCTCCCTGTATCTGCTGAGCGGAAGCGGATACCGCTGGCTGGGTATGATTACGCCCGTAGGCGGTTTGTTCTTTATAGCAGGTTGGGTGTTGCTGTTTTTTGCCTGTTACAAAGGGCTGGATTGAGTCAAGTTGCAATGGATTGCGGTTCTGATGCACTACTAGAATTTATCAAACCTGATGTGCTTCATAAACCACTTCAAAAAGCAAAGAAACAAACGTTTGGTAGTTCTAAAAAGGTGTTGATGGAAAGGTAAGCATAGAGGGTTTTGATTAGTTTTGAGTGATCAAATAAACAAAACACCAAAACCGCTATGCTTACAGAAGTAAAGACGGTTCGCCGCGCGATAGAGAAATGTTCCAAATGTAATAGTGCAGACATTGTTAAAAATGGCTTTAGCCGTCACTGCAATCAACGTATCAAATGCAAAGCTTGTGGCAGTTGCCCTGTATTAGATCGCAAAAAATCACTTGATGTGGATGTCAACTGTTTGATCCGTTCTTTTTTAGAGCGTTTGAGTCTATGTGGTGTGGCACGTGTTTTTGCTATTAGCTATTACCAAGTGTACCATCAACTCAACATGACCTGCTTACTTTTAGCTGATTTCAAGACACAGGTGGCTAGCTGTCAGGCTGATGACATTATAGAATTGGATGAATTGTGTGGATTTTGCGGACGGAAAGCTAATAAACAGTGGCTATGGGCGGCCCTTAGCCGTCATACACGACAGATTGTAGCTTATATCATTGGTGACCGCAGTCGCCCAGACCGGGTAAGAAGACTTTCCGAAGATTGGTACGCAAAATTCCTCTTGAGTACCTACGATGTCAATCTTACAGCGACCTATGGAAGTCTTACAAGATACTTTGTAGTAAAGGAAATCATCAACAAGTAGGGAAATAAGAAAGACAAACCGTGCCACGGCGGCCAATCATATTGAGCGTTATTGGGCTACGCTTAGAGCAAGAATAACCAGCGGTTCCCCGCCGGGATATGTGCGTAGAAGTTTATCTTTCTCTCGTAAGTTAAAGCCACCGTGGCGCGGTATCATCATTTAGTCACTAAACTCTTTATCGTTGATTATAATCAAAAATGCATCAACACCTTTTAAATAACTACCAAACGTTTAAATACACTACGCAACTTCGCAAACAAACAATCATTATACTAATACTGTCCGCCGATAACCCATCGGCGGATATTTTTTTGTCTAGGCTGACACAAAAACAAGCTCGTTTGATCATTATAATCTCTATCCTGATACAAGAACATGCAAGCGAGATACAAAAAGAATCTAGCGAGATACAAAAAGAGTCAAGCGAGATACAAAAAGAATCTAGCGAGATACAAAAAGAGTCAAGCAAGATATAAAAAGAATCAAGCGAGATACAAAAAGAATCAAGCATGACATTCTGAAGTGGGGGGGGTACTTCAAATACCCTCGCAAGATACAAAAAGAGTCAAGCGAGATATAAAAAGAACCTCGTTTGATGTATGGAAGTGGGGGGTACAATCATCCAATATCTAAAGGAAGTAACAAAGATAGCAAAAACTCCCTTCCAAAATGGCAGACGGCGGTTAGCAGAAGACGTTACTGTTCGTAAGCTTTTCTACCTACAATACTTCTTCCCAGCGTGATCTCATCCGTATATTCCAACTCACTGCCAATGGGCACACCCCGGGCAATAGAGGTGATGCTGACAGGATAACTGCGTAGCTTTTTGGTAAGGAAAAACGACGTGGTATCGCCTTCCATTGTAGAACTCAAAGCCAGCACAATCTCCTTGACATCACCGTCAGCGTTGTGAACCCTCTCTATAAGCGAATCTATGTTCAGGTCGCCAGGAGAAACGCCTTCAATCGGAGAGATGACTCCACCCAGCACGTGATACAATCCATTATATTGCGAGGTATTCTCGATGGCAATCAGGTCGGTGGTGCTTTCTACTACACATATCACACCATGATCACGCCGGTTGCCGGTGCAGATAGCGCACAAAGCAGCGTCAGAGATGTTGTGACAACGTTGGCAATACTGCGTTTTGGTGCGTAAGTTGACCAAAGCGTCTGACAATGATTGCGTCCTTTCTTCTTCCACTTTCAATAAATGTAGTGCCAGCCGTAAGGCTGTTTTTTTTCCAATACCGGGAAGCTTGGCTATCTCATTGACAGCATCTTCTATTAGCTTGGAGGGGTATTCCATATAGTAGTTGTGAAGTTATGGCTGATTGAATAACCAAGTCAAATGAGAAAAAGTGCTAATAGATCTCTGCGCCGATACCGGCATCGTGAATGGCATCACACATGGGTTTGAGTTCTTCGAAACTGCCGTTTTTAACAGCGCATTTGCCTTTGTAGTGTATAATAAGCGTGCACTGCTCGGCCTGTTCCTGAGTATGCTTACAGACTCGGATCAGCGTTTTAGTGACGTGATCAAAAGTATTATAATCATCATTCAATACTACAAGGTCTTTTAATTCATTCAGTGCCTCATCGATGATAACTTCTTCTAATATTTCTTCCTGCGGAATGCCGCCCAGCGATGCGTAATTCATAGTTTTGAACGTTCTTTTAGCAAATTTAAAAAAAAAGCATCAAATTCGTTGCCTCCACCAACATTAACTTATGTCTCCATTATTAGTTTTCGCAGTGATAGCAGGCTACTTTCTGCTGTTGATTACTATCTCTTATTTTACCTCACGCAATGCCGATAACCAGACTTTTTTTACCGGAAACCGCCAGTCGCCCTGGTACCTGGTAGCATTTGGTATGGTTGGGGCCTCTCTGTCCGGGGTTACCTTCATTTCTGTGCCGGGTGAGGTAGGCAACTCGGAGTTCTCTTACTTTCAGGTGGTGTTGGGCTATGTGCCGGGCTATGCTTTCATCGCCCTGGTGCTGATGCCGCTGTATTACAAGCTCAACCTGGTCTCTATCTACGGTTATCTCCAGCAACGGTTTGGTTTTTTCTCCTATAAAACAGGAGCATCTTTTTTTCTGCTCTCCAGACTCCTGGGTTCTGCGGCCCGCCTGTTTCTGGCGGCAAGTGTACTTCAGCTTGCCTTTTTTGATAGGTTTGACCTGCCCTTCTGGCTCACGGTGCTTATCACCATATTGCTGATCTGGATATATACTTTTCGGGGAGGCATCAAAACGATCGTGTGGACAGATACCTTACAGACATTTTTTATGCTAGCTGCCGTTGTGGCCAGTATATACATGGTTGGCACCGAACTGAATCTGTCGGTAGGAGAAATGTTTAGTACCGTGAGAGATAGCGAATTGTCTCAGATATTCTTTTGGGAATGGAACAGTCCTGTCAACTTCTTTAAGCAGTTTATTTCAGGTGGCTTCATCGCCATTGTGATGACGGGCCTTGACCAGGATATGATGCAGAAAAACCTGACCTGCAAAAACCTGGGAGAAGCGCAGAAAAACATGAAGTGGTTTACTGTAGCCGTGGTAATTGTCAACCTGTTTTTCCTGATATTGGGTGCCCTTCTCTACTTTTATGTAAAAGCAAAAAACATTGACGTGCCAGCCCGCACGGATGAGTTGTTTCCTATGCTGGCCTTCAACCACTTTAGTCCTTTTACAGGTATCATATTCTTACTGGGAATCATTGCAGCCGCTTACTCCAGTGCAGATTCTGCGCTAACAGCCCTCACCACTTCCTTTTGTGTGGATATACTGGGCCTGGGAGAGAGCAAGTTGGAGCAAACGCAAGCTGAAAAGGCCGCAGCCATCGAGAAAAACATGCGGATGCGCGTTCATATCATGTTTTCGGCTTTGCTGTTTGTGGTGATCCTGGCTTTTCAGGCACTCAACAGCGATAGTGTGATTGTGGCCGTTTTTAGAATAGCTGGTTATACTTATGGTCCGCTGCTGGGCTTGTATGCATGTGGACTTTATACTAAAATAAATCTGAAAGACAAGTGGGTGCCGGTGGTGTGTGTGATGGCTCCGGTTATCAGTTTTATCCTGGATGTGAACTCAGCAGCATGGTTCAACGGTTTCAAGTTTAGGTTCTTTATTCTGATCGTTAACGGGGCACTGACTTTCCTGGGCTTGTTACTGATCAGAAAGCGCGGCCAGAGCGAATGAATCACTACTTTATTCGTTCATTTTACTATTATATAGCATATTTCTTGTTTATCTTAGTAAATTATACGTAGTATCATCCAAGTATTAAGTAGATCATCATTGTTGAAGACATTCGTTAACATATTACTGCTATTCGTTTTCTTATCATTAGGTTTGGTAAGTCAAGTATTTGCACAAGGCCGATCTAATGTCATACAGCTTTCCGGACTGGTATTGGGCGAAGATAGTACGGCAGCACTGGCAGGAGCCAATATATATGTACCAAGTGTCGGCAGAGGAACTTCTACCAATCAATACGGCTATTTTTCTTTGCCTGTATTACCCGGCGATAGCGTCATATTTAGTTCTATTGGCCACAAAAGGCAGTACTATCTGGTGCCTAAAGACCGCGGAGAATCTCTGACCGTAGTAGTAGAACTTAGCATGGATACTACATTCCTTCCAGCTATCACCGTGTTTCCATATCCTACGGAAAAGGTATTCAAAGAGGCTATTCTGGCGTTGAACCTTCCCGATGAAGACCAGTATGCAAATATGCGCGGAAATCTGGCTGATGATCTGCTGGCAAAAATGTTTGCCGCCATGCCTATGGATGGCAGCATGAACCATCGCTATTTTATGAACCAACAGTTCGACCGCCTCCAGTATGCCGGTCCGCGGCCCAATCCTTTGCTCAATCCCTTTGCCTGGGGCGAGTTTATCAAGTCTATCAAACGGGGAGATTACAAAAGGAAGAAGTAGCATACGGAAGTTAATCATAACTTTTTTCAAAGTTTTCGTGATATATGCTTGTTCTTCTTCAATTAGTCAGCAAAATTTGGGCTTTTAATGCCTTATGTACAACCACCTGCTTTCGTATATTGTCTTTGTTCCGTTAATCACAGCGTTGTTGCTCTTGTTCGTGCCGGGGCATTACCAAAGGTTATTCAAGATGGCTGCCATCACTGCCACGGCATTTCAGGTGCTGCTGGCCATCTTTATTTACCAGCGATTCAGCGATATGGAAGAGGCAGCTGCCCGTACAGAACAGGCAGATTTTTTCTTTCAGTTAGAGGAAAAGACTGACTGGATTGACCTGAACCTCAGCACTTTCGGACATCTTTCCATAGATTATCATGTAGGCGTAGACGGATTGAGCATCACGATGGTGATTCTTTCGGCTCTGGTTTTGCTGATTGGGGCTATTTCTTCCTGGCAGATACTTATTCATGTGAAGGGGTATGTTGTTTTGTACCTATTGCTATGTACCTCGGTGGTTGGGTGCTTTGTGGCGCTGGATTTCTTCTTATTTTATCTCTTCTTTGAGTTTATGCTGCTTCCCATGTATTTTCTGATAGGCATGTGGGGCGGGCCTAGAAAAGAGTATGCCGCCATCAAGTTCTTTCTGTACACACTGGTGGGTTCTATCTTCATTCTGATTGTGATGATAGGATTATACGCCAGTGTAATTGATCCGGTAGAAACCGGCATCCATGCAGGGATCATCAGCAACGGAGCAGATGTGACGGTAGAACAGATCGTGCAGGTGCAACAAGCCATTGCTGCCAACGCTATACCGGGGCATCAAATAGTCAGGACGTTCAGCATCATCTCCATGCTGGAACCAGCCAACTACATTCCTGATTCTTTGCTGGCAGTAACTTCGCAGTCAACAATCTTTGGCTATCCGGTAAGGTTGCTGGCGTTTCTGGCACTGTTCATTGGTTTTGCTATCAAGCTTCCGGCAGTGCCGCTGCATACCTGGCTGCCCGATGCGCACGTAGAAGCTCCCACGCCTGTGTCGGTGGTGCTGGCAGGCATACTACTCAAAGTAGGTGGGTATGGTATGATCCGCACAGCGTACAGTATTTTTCCGGAAGGTGCTATTTACTATGCCTGGTGGATCGGTCTGCTGGGCGTGATCGCCATCCTGTATGGTGCCATGAATGCACTGGCTATGCGAGACCTCAAAAAGCTGATTGCGTATTCTTCTATATCACATATGGGATTTGTGCTGCTCGGACTGGCTTCTCTCACTTCAGAAGGTGTGAGCGGTAGTTTGTTTCAGATGTTTAGTCATGGTATTATTTCTTCCATGCTTTTCCTGCTCGCAGGGGTTGTTTATGACCGCACACACGATCGTATGATCGAGAATTACGGCGGACTGGCCAGTAAAATGCCTTATTTTACCGCAATGGTGACTATCGCCTTTTTTGCTTCGCTGGGGCTGCCTGGATTTTCGGGATTTATTGCAGAAATTCTGGTCTTTTTGGGAAGCTTTAATTCGGCGACCATCAACCATCTACTACCACGCTGGATGGCGATACTGGCTACCGGAGGGCTAGTGCTCGGAGCGGCTTATTACTTATGGACACTACAACGCATGTTTTTCGGACCCTATTATGTGAAGAAAGCAGCATGGAATGTTGCCTTGAAAGACCTCACCTTTATGGAATATACCATGCTGGTGCCGCTAGCAGTGGCTACTCTGGCCTTTGGCATCTTTCCTTCTTTGTATCTTGATATGGTGAATACGTCTGTCAGTGGATTTGTTCATTTTGTGAGCACTGTTGGAGAAGATAATCTCAAGCTGATTTTAACAAAGTAAATGTTAGCGGAACTGCCCATCACCGATATTGCACAACTGCTTACCAGGCAACTGTCTGCTATTGTCAGGGATATCGCCTGGGTCAGACCTGAGATCTGCGTATTTGCCTTTTTGATCCTGCTTGTGCTGGCTGATCTGATATTCAAGAAACAGCGAGGCTGGTTGTTATCGGTGCTGGCTATCCTGGGGCTGGTAGCTACGCTGCTAACCTTGGTGCAGCAATGGCAGCTTACGCACGACCAACCGCATACCTCATTGCTGCTAAATATGCTGCAACTAGACAGATTAGGTATCTACTTTAAGCTTCTGATCTGTTCATCGGCACTTTTCACTGTGCTGGTCTCCATCAATTATACCACCGCAGCCAGTACAAAGACAAGCACTTTCGCAAATTTTCATATTGAGTCGTTGAGAAAGATCGGAGAGTATTATAGTGTGCTTTTTGGTGTGGTTCTGGGGGCTATGCTGCTGACGATGAGCACGCATTTGCTCATGATCTACCTGGCCATAGAGTTGATTTCTATCAGTTCTTACATTCTTACCAACTTCAACTTCAACCGTGCAAGTGCAGAGGCCAGTATCAAGTATGTGCTTTTTGGCGGTGTATCTTCCGGCATCATGTTGTATGGCATGTCGTTGCTGTATGGGCTAACGGGAAGTCTGGTGATTAGTCAACCTGGTTTTTATGAAGCTATTGCTGCTGCTGCTCCTTTGCTGGTCACTATTGCCAGTGTATTCACTATCAGTGGTTTCTTGTTTAAAATATCTTCGGTGCCTTTCCATCTCTGGGCACCTGATATATATGAAGGTGCTCCCACACCCATTGCAGCTTTCTTCTCTATAGTACCCAAAGCCGCAGCTTTTGTAGTGCTGATGCGATTTATTGTAGTTTTCTTTGCTGAAACCACTATACCCTGGCAGGCCATACTGGCTGTATTAGCCCTGGTGACCATTGTAATAGGGAATTTTGTAGCTTTGTGGCAGAAGAATGCCAAGCGGATGATGGCCTACTCTTCCATTGCTCATTCAGGTTTTGTACTGACAGGCGTGTTGTCGTATAATAATTTGGGAATGACCAGCGTGGCTTTCTATATGAGTGTTTACGCACTGATGAACCTGGCTATTTTTTTGATTATCAATATGATCAGCCGAAAAACAGGCGCAGAGGAGATCGGGCAGTATAGAGGACTTGGATTACAGTATCCGTGGATCGGAATTTTAGCGTTAGTTGTGCTCATTTCCCTGACAGGGCTTCCTCCTACCGCTGGTTTCACAGCCAAACTTCTGGTATTTTCATCGCTGTGGCAGGCATATCAGGCTAGTAATAATACCATGCTATTCATTTTGCTGATAGCAGGTCTTTTTAATACCGTTATTTCTCTTTTTTACTATTTGAAAATTCCGTATTATATGTTTTTCAAAAAAGCCGAAACTTCTTCCGTGCAGTCAGAGTTTAATAATTTTAGGGAGCGCAAAACAAAACAGGTTGTTTATAAAACAAAATTTAATCTTTTCGATAAGATATTGGCCTTTGTGCTAATTATTCCATTGGTGATTTTGTTCTTTCAATCGAGCTGGCTAATTGAATTGATCAGTACTATTTCTTTTGAGTTTTAGGATCGAAAATTTATTAAATAACTGATATACCTATGAGCGACCAGATCAAGCACGAATGCGGCATTGCCATGATTCGCCTGCGCAAACCGCTTCAGTACTACATTGACAAGTATGGTACGCCGCTTTATGCTGTCAACAAACTCTATCTTTTGATGGAAAAGCAGCATAACCGTGGTCAGGATGGTGTGGGGGTAGCTAACATTAAGATCAACGTGAGTCCTGGTTCACGATACATCAGCCGCTACCGTTCTATTGCCGACAGCCCTATCTCATCTGTCTTTAAAAAAATTAACAAAAAGTTTAAGAAAGTAAAAAAACAGCATGGTTCTTCCAAACTGAAAGATGCTGACTGGCTTCAGGAGCATTGTGCTTTTACAGGCGAAGTGTGGCTTGGGCATTTGCGCTATGGCACACATGGTACCAACTCTATAGAATACTGCCACCCGATGCTGCGGCAAAGCAACTGGCGCAGCCGCAACCTGGTAGTGGCCGGTAACTTCAACATGACCAATGTAGATGAGCTTTTCGATGTGCTGGTGAGCCTGGGACAGCACCCTAAAGAAAAAGCTGATACTGTAACGGTGATGGAAAAGATCGGGCATTTTCTGGACTTGGAAGTGCAAGACCTGTTTGATCAGTACAAGTTTACACATACCAACCAACAAGCTACCGAAATTATCGAGGACAGCCTGAACCTGCAACGGGTGCTGCAACGCTCCTGCAAAGATTTTGACGGCGGCTACGCAATGGCAGGTATGATCGGTAGCGGATCTTCCTTTGTGGCCCGCGACCCCGCAGGTATTCGCCCAGCCTACTACTACGCCGATGATGAAGTGGTGGTGGTAGCTTCAGAAAAGCCGCCCATCAAAACAGCTTTTAACGTACCGTACGATCAAATTCATGAGATTGAACCCGGACATGCGTTGATTATCGATAAAAACGGTGAATATTCTCAAAAGCAGTTTATTGACAAACTTGAGAAAAAACCCTGTAGTTTTGAGCGTATTTATTTCTCCCGTGCTTCTGACCCGGACATTTACGATGAGCGCAAAATGCTCGGAAAACTTCTGATTCCTCAGATATTAAAGTCTATCGATTACGATCTGCAAAACACGGTGTTCTCTTACATTCCCAACAGCGCAGAAACGTCTTTTTATGGCATATTGCAAGGCTTGGAAGACCATCTGGGAAGGGAGCGTATACTGGCACTACAGGAGAGCCATAAAAAAGGAGATCAGATTGA
The DNA here is from genome assembly GCA_958296015.1 of Cyclobacteriaceae bacterium. Classification (GTDB taxonomy): domain Bacteria; phylum Bacteroidota; class Bacteroidia; order Cytophagales; family Cyclobacteriaceae; genus JAJNNC01. The sequence continues at coordinate 36,000 of CATQIH010000013.1, read as the reverse complement.
TGAAGAGTACTTCAAGCGTATGTTGTCTTTTAGGCCGCGGGTAGAAAAGCTGGTTGTTAAAGATGCCAAACTGCGCACTTTTATCACAGATGATGTGCACCGCGACGATCTGGTGGCTCATGTGTATGACACTACCTATGAAGTAATCCGAAAGAATGTAGATAACGTTGTGGTGGTAGACGATTCTATTGTGCGAGGCACTACTTTGGAGAAAAGTATTTTAAGAATGCTCGACAGGCTGGAGCCACGCAAAATTGTGATTGCCTCCTCAGCCCCTCAGATTCGCTTCCCCGATTGCTATGGTATTGATATGTCTAAAATGGGGGACTTTGTGGCCTTCCGTGCTGTTTTGCAACTGCTGAAAGAAAGCGGCCTGGACAATCTGATAGACGATGTGTATGAGCAATGCCTTGCTGATAAGGTCAACCCTGATGCGCCCAATCATGTGAAACGCTTGTATGAGCCATTCGCTTATGAGCAACTATCGGAGATGATCACTAAAATATGCCGACCCGATGACCTGAAGGCAGACCTGGAAATTGTGTACCAGACAGTAGATAACCTGCACAAGGCATGCCCCGCACACCCCGGCGACTGGTACTTTACAGGTGATTATCCTACACAGGGGGGCAATAGGATTGTCAATAAAGCCTTTGTTAACTTTATGGAAGGAAAGATGGTACGGGCATATTGATGAATTTCCAAACCTTCCAGGTTTTGAAAACCTGGAAGGTCTGATGGATAAGAAGGCACCACCACTTGACAAAATGGTGTTTTTAATTAAAACTTGTAAACCAGCTTGACGGCGTTGGAGTTAGAATTAAATACGCCAATTCAACATACATTCATTCTCCACACTACATTATTTGCAAACTAACAGAGGAAATTACTCTTTTGCGTCTTTTTCTTCCCGCTTTCTCTTCTTTTTAAAATATCTCCTGAACAGAAAGTTGTGCTGAGCAGCTTCCATATTCTCGTTGAATTTTTCCATTCCCTGAGAAAGCTCCGCAGCTGTTATTTTGATCTTCCGAGCAAAAGCCGTATCATTTAAGACTACACCGGCTGCATTGTTGTTATTATCAATTTTGCCAACCAGTTGGTTGAGGTCAGTAGAGGCTTTGGCAGCGGTTTCACCAGCCGTGCGAATGTTCCTAAGTGTTTCTTCATACGTGCTGGCGAAAGTGGTATCGTTCAGCAGCGTATTAACCACACCTTCTTCATTGCCTTGTATTCCGTTAACCATCTGTTTCAGATCGGCTGCCAGTGTGGAAGACCGCCTGCCAGTTGTTTCTATATTGTCTATGGCAAGCCTGACTTCCTGCCCCAGGGTAGTATCTGTGAGCAGATAGCCTATCGTGCCTGGCTGGGTAGCACTGTACATTAGTCTGCGCAAGTCGTTGGTGATGTTGCCAATGTTGTCGGCAGTAGCTTGCAGCGCATTGAGCATATCTTGTGTGCTGGTCTGATGACCTGTTGGCAATATACCGTTTTCTGCAATTACTTCTCCGTAGCCTCTCGGCGTAATGACCACAATGGTATTGCCCACGAAACCTTCGGAACTGATACTGGCCGTGGCATCCGTCTTGATAAACTTATGCAGATCTTCCTGCACACGCATAGCTACCTGCACGGTAGAGTCGTCGATGATGGTAACACCGCTTACCGTACCTATTTTGACACCGGCCAGCCACACGTTGTTTCCTTTTTGTAAACCATTGACATCAGTAAAATTAGCCCGGACAGAGAAATTAGAGCGAAACAGAGATTGTTCGCTACCCAGCAGAAAGATGGCCAGGAGAAAGATCAGAACGCTGGTCACGACAAAGATGCCCAACATGGTATTTCGTTTAATATTTTCTTTCTTCATCGTCAATGGACTTTAAAATAATTGAAAAAGGTGCTCAATTGGGGATCGTTTTTATGTTCAAGTTCTTCAAAAGTGCCTTCCAAGTGGCAACTGCCGTCTTCCATATATATAATACGGTCGGAAGTAGCCTTAGCGCAGGCAATATCATGTGTGATGATGATGGCCGATGTATCGTACTTCTGTTTTACCTCCACAATCAGCTCATTGATTTCGCTGGAAGTAACAGGGTCCAGACCGGCAGTAGGCTCGTCGTAGAGCATAATTTTGGGCTTCAGAATCAGGCAACGCGCCACACCAATTCTTTTGCGCATACCACCCGACAGTTCAGAAGGCATCTGATCAATAGCTCCTTCAAGTCCTACAGCTTGTAGGGTCTCCCGCACCATTTGCTCCAGTTGGTCAGCGTCGCGGATGCCCAGATTTCTTTTTAGGGCAAATGTCAGATTGTCGCGCACACTCATAGAATCATACAATGCACTGCCCTGGAAAGAAAAACCAATGCTCTGCCTCAGACGATTGAGTGCTTTAACATCCATATCCAGGATGTTCTCGCCCAGAATATTAACGTACCCTTCATCAGGTTGGATCAATCCGATAATACATTTAATCAGTACGGATTTCCCCATGCCCGATCGGCCCAGGATGACTAGGTTTTCACTATGGTGCAGCAGCAGATTGACATCTTTGAGCACCTGGCGTCCGTCAAAGGATTTGTAAAGATGTTCTACACGCAAAACGACGGGTTGCGTATGTATGATCGGGTTTGTATTCATCGCATCGTGCCTAATACTTGTATAGTGATGAACTCAATAACAAAAACCATGACCATAGAAACCACCACTGCCTGATTGGCCGCTTTGCCTACACCCACTGTAGCTCTGGAGGAGTAATATCCTGCATAAGTACTGACCACACCAATGGCAAAGCCATACAAAATAGGTTTGATAAGCGTAGAGAATATGTCCAGAAAGGTAATTGACTCAAATGCCTGTGAAAAAAATAATTTAAACGTCGTCTGAGAAAAGAAATGTACGGCAATATAAGAACCCATCAAAGCCACCATATTGGAATACACCACCAGCACTGGTAACATCAGCGTAATTGCCAGCACCCGGGTGGTCACTAAGTACTTGAAAGGATTGGTACCAGAGGCTTCCATAGCATCTATCTGCTCTGTCACGTTCATAGAACTCAGCTCTGCCCCCATGCTGGAACCCAGTTTGCCAGCACAAATTAATGCAGTGATCAAAGGGCCAAGTCCGCGTACAATTGCCAGAGAAACCAGCGAGGGAAGCCAGCTTTCGGCACCAAACTCTATCAATGAAGGTCTGGACTGCTTGGTAAACACTACACCTGCCAGCAACGAAGCGAAACTTACCAGCCATAATGTTCTGTTTCCCTGAATATAGCACTGTTTCAGCAGTTCTTCTATCTCTATAGGAAAGCTAAATGTTTCCTTAAAGATGCGAACAATGAAACGGTAGATATCAGCTATTTTGATGAAAAAGGCTTGCCACTTTTGGGGTGCGCTACCTATTGTTTCTGCGGTTTTCACTCAACTATATATTTAATTCAAAAAACACAGATGAACGCATCAATGTTTTGTAAGTGAAAAAAATAGCCGGAATATGATGTCCGGCTGTGCTTTTAAGCTTGCCGATTGGCATCTACTTCCGAGAGCGGTTTCCAGTTTTCCGGAGCTTCCTGCATCTGCTCTTCTTCACTTTCATAAGGAAATACTTCTACGATCGGGCTTTCGGCCACCTCGGGCACCCGAAATTCTACCAGCATGTTGTTCAGGCTTTCGTATACCCTGTCGTAAGCAGTTTTGGCATTGGGTGCCGTGAGTAAGATATAGTTGGTAACTTTCCTTTCTTTGCCGCTACCCTCCACTTCCAGGCTATAAGTCATTTTACACTTATGCCATATGTCGCTGTCTTTGTAGTGAAAAATATCAGTCACATTGGTTTTGCTGATGTTGGCAATGTAAAATTCGCCGGGCAAAACACTGCCAAGCTTCTCATAAATCCTTGCTTCAGCTTCCGTAAAAGATACAGCATCTACCATGTATTGATCCGATATCTTTTTGACGTTGCCTTTTTCATCTTGTTTCTGGTATTTTACTTTACAGATAAACCATGTTTTCATGCCGCATAATTAATTTTTGTTCAAGAGGATGGCAAAGGTAGAAGTTACCGGCTAAACACTCTAATACATTGACAAAAGTTTTTTGTTGCCCTCTAGTAGCTATCTATAGTGTTCACTAATAAGATGCTATCTTTATTTGGAGTTCGGGCTATCATTTTAAGTAATTATTCATCACTCGTTTAAGTAAGAATATAACTATTTCATGTTATTATACTTCACAATTCATACTTTCTGTAGTAGGTAATATCCCATTGATATTGAAGCAAATCGGGAGGCAGGGCCTATCTATCTTTATCCAAGATTATAGTGCTATGAACACACATATTATACGGTAAAGATTAAACGATATTTATATGATGATCTGGATGATTATTATTTTTCTGATAGGGTACGCTTTGATTACCTTAGAGCATTCCTTCCACATCAACAAAGCAGCTACAGCACTGCTGGCGGGTGTGTTATGCTGGACGGTGTACATCCTTCATGTGCCAGATACCGAACTGGTCACCGAGCAGCTAGGGCACCATGTTGGTGAGATTGCCGGTATTCTGTTTTTCCTGCTAGGTGCCATGACAATCGTCGAGATTATTGACGCACACGATGGCTTTGAAGTGATTGTAGGGCGTATTAAAACTGATAGTTCCAGAAAATTGCTATGGATTTTGAGTATTCTGGCGTTTTGTCTGTCAGCCATTCTGGATAACCTTACCACTACTATTGTGCTGGTCTCTTTATTGAGAAAACTGGTGACAGATAAAAATGAGCGTATGCTCTACGCCTGCGTTGTGGTGATTGCCGCCAACGCCGGTGGGGCATTTACACCTATTGGCGATGTAACCACCACCATGCTGTGGATTGGAGGGCAGATTACGCCAGGTAATGTGATGCAAAAATTGTTTTTGCCAAGCCTGATATGCATGTTGGTCCCTTTGATCTACCTGACCAAATCTTCCAGGGGAAAGGTCAGCAAAAGGGAAAAAGCAGAAGGTGAGCAGGCATCACATACTGACCCGTTTGAGCAAAAACTAGTGCTTGGCCTGGGTGTGCTGACGCTGGTTTTTGTGCCAGTGTTCAAACTACTGACACATCTGCCGCCTTACATGGGCATTTTGCTGGGACTAGGCTTTCTGTGGGCTGTGACAGAAGTGTTGCACCGTACCAAAAACGAAGAGAAGCGTGATAAGTTTTCCGTGCTCAATGCCTTGCGCAAAGTAGATACTTCTACGGTATTATTCTTTTTGGGTATCCTGTTGAGCATAGGTGCCTTACAGTCAGCCGGGCAACTGGCACTGATGGCTAACTATTTGGATGCCGAGGTGGGCAACTTTTATATAATCAACCTGCTGGTAGGCGTACTTTCTTCTATTGTAGATAATGTGCCGCTAGTGGCTGCCATGATGCGTATGTACCAGGTAAGCTACCCGGTAGACCATACTTTCTGGGAGTTTCTGGCTTATTGTGCCGGCACGGGCGGAAGTATCCTGATCATTGGTTCTGCGGCAGGTGTAGCTGCGATGAGTCTGGAAAAGATCAACTTTATGTGGTATGTAAAAAAGGTGAGTTTGCTGGCATTCATGGGATATATTGCCGGTGCTGTCACGTTTCTGATCCAACAGCAAATACTCACGCATGGCTTCAACGCCAATCTGATAACAGCATTAAACTTTAAGCTTTCCTATATCACCCAGTACATTGTAAGCATATTTTGATAAGCATAATTCACAAAGCAAAAGGGATAAGTACAGCAGCTTATCCTTTTTTATTGGTTCTCCAGTTGCTGCTGTGAGTGAACCTCTGTTTCGGTGTCTTTGTGTTTGCTTTCGCCAAAGAATTTGTTTTGCATTACCAGGATAATAGCAACGCCTACAAAGATAGAAGCATCAGCTATATTGAAAATAGGCCACAAGGCCATATATTCGCCTCCCCAGATCGGCACCCAATCCGGCACTTTGCCCTCCCATATATCAATATAGAACATATCAATGACCTGCCCGTGAAACCAGGCTGTGCTGGAACCATAAGGAGCATTGCCCAGCAAAACGCCATAGAATGCGCTGTCTATCACATTGCCAATGGCACCACCCAGTATGAGTGCTACCGACCATAGCAAGCCCTGATGCACGCCTCTTTTGGTTAGTACATACAAATAATACCCAATACCTACCATCGCAAAAAGCCGGAATATGGTGAGAATGAGCTTGCCATAAGATGACCCCAATTGCATACCAAAAGCCATACCCGGATTGAGCGTGTAATGCAGCTTAAACCAATCGCCAAACACAGAAATCTGCCCGATCATGCCCATGTCCATATTATTGTAAACCAGCAGCTTAACAGTTTGATCCAGTATAATGATGCCCAGACTGAGGAGATAATATTTCAGATACTTCACGATTATTAATTTAAGTGTTTGGTATTTTAACACACTATAGGGTAATCTTTATCTTTAACTGCATATCATCAAGTTCTAGTATCTCAAAGTTGTCAGATAACCGGTCTGTCACTTCAAGCGTAAGAGCCTGCGTTTCTGTACAGATGTAGTCCATATAAGTCCGGATAGCATCATCTACCAATTCGCTGCTCTTTTCAATACGTACATTGATCTTATCCTGCACATCAAGCCCCGTGTCTTTGCGCAGGTTTTGGATACGGTTTATCAGGTCGCGGGCAATGCCTTCTTTCCTGAGTTCATCCGTAATATGAATGTCAAGTGCCACGGTAATGTCACCTTCTCTGGCTACCGACCAGCCCGGTATGTCTTCTGACGTGATTTCCACATCTTCCGTTGTTAGCGCAATACGCTCGCCAGGCAGATCGATCTCGTACTGTTGCTCCTGTTCCAGGCGGTTGATTTCATCCTGGCCCATACCCGCAATGGCAGCAGTAATAGCCTTCAACTTTGGTCCGTATTGCTTGCCCAGCTTACGAAAATTGGGTTTGATCTTCTTGACAAGGATACCGGAAGTATCATCAATATAGGCAATGTCCTTGACATTCACTTCAGAAAGAATAAGCTTTTCTACTGCCTGAACGCGCTTCTTGAAGTCTTCGTTCAGCACGGGAATCAGTATTTTGGACAGCGGCTGACGAACCTTAATGGTATGCTGCTTTCGCAGCGAATGCACCAGCGATGAGGCACTTTGCGCCAACTCCATCCTGGTTTCCAGCTCTTTGTCTATGGCCTGGTTGTCTGCTTCCGGGAAGTTTGCCAGATGCACAGACTCAAAACTTTCTTTACCGGTGATGTTGTTCAGATCGCGGTACAAGCGGTCAGTATAAAACGGTGCGATAGCAGAAGAAAGCTTGGCAATGGTCACCAGGCATTCGTAGAGCGTTTGGTAAGCAGCCTGCTTGTCTTTGTCGTATTCTCCCTGCCAGAAGCGTTTCCTATTCAGCCGTACATACCAGTTGCTCATATCATCTATGGTAAAATCCTGGATCAGGCGGGCTGCACGGGTAGGTTCATACTGCGCGTAAGCCTCATCTACCTGCGCTATCAGGGAGTTGAGTCGGGAGATGATCCACCGGTCGCTTTCCGTTCTTTCGGCTACCGGTATGGCAGCTTCTGCATAGGTGAATCCATCCAGGTTGGCATACAGCGCAAAGAAAGCGTAGGTATTCTGCAACGTGCCGAAGAAGCGGCGCATGACTTCCTTCACCCCTTCCAGGTCAAACTTCAGGTTGTCCCAGGGATTGGCATTGGCAATCATGTACCAGCGGGTAGCATCCGGGCCATACACGTTGATGGTGCTGAACGGATCGATGCCATTGCCGAGGCGTTTAGACATTTTGTTGCCATTTTTGTCCAGCACCAGCCCTGTAGAAACCACATTTTTGAAAGCTACACTATCGAACAGCAACCCGGCAATGGCATGTAGCGTGAAAAACCAGCCGCGTGTCTGGTCTACACCTTCAGAGATAAAGTCTGCCGGGAAGCTTTTCTCAAAGGTTTCTTTGTTTTCAAAAGGATAATGCCATTGGGCATAGGGCATCGCGCCGGAATCAAACCATACGTCTATCAGGTCTGGTTCGCGCATCATTTTTTCTCCGCTCTCGCTCACCAGCACAATATCATCTACATAGGGCCGGTGCAGGTCTTCTTTGGCCAGGGCAGCCTTGTTTTTCTCTGTCAATGTTGTATCACTGGCAAAAGCGGTATTGGCCTTGGCGACCTCCTCTTGCAGCTCTGCAACAGAGCCTATGCACTTTTCTTCTTTGCCGTCTTCTGTGCGCCAGATAGGCAGTGGTGTACCCCAGAAGCGTGAGCGGCTCAAATTCCAGTCTACGAGGTTTTCCAGCCAGTTGCCAAAGCGACCGGTACCGGTAGATTCCGGTTTCCAGTTGATGGTTTTGTTCAGGGCCACCAGTTTTTCCTTGGCTGCGGTGGTTTTGATAAACCATGAATCCAGCGGGTAATACAGCACAGGCTTGTCTGTGCGCCAGGAGTGCGGGTAAGAGTGCTCGTACTTTTCTACCTTAAATGCCTTATTCTCTTCTTTGAGCTTGATGGCGATCTTAACATCCGTAGACTTATAATCCGGAGCATTCTCATCCTCATCATCGTAGTTTTTGACGGGCATATTAGCAAAGTCTGTAATTTCACTAACAAACCGCCCCTGCTTGTTGACGATAGGCACCTCTTTGCCGTTCTCATCCTTCACCATCACGCCCGGAATACCCTGCTGCTCGAGCACCCTGAAGTCATCAGCACCAAAAGTCTTTGCCAGATGCACCAGCCCGGTTCCATCGTCGGTAGTTACAAAGTCGGCAGCAATGACTGTGAAGGCTGGCTTAGCCAGAGGCACATAGGACATCAGTTGCTCATACTCGGTGCCTACCAGGGCTTTTCCTTTGAATGTGTCGCTAATTTCGTATGGAATCAGTTTGTCTCCGAGTATGTAATCTTCTACTTTGAGATCACGTGCCTTTTCATTAAAGTACGCATCCATACGCTCTTTCGCTAGAATAACGTTCACCGGTTCAAAAGTATATGGATTAAATGTTTTGACCTTTACGTAATCTATATTTTCGCCTACGGCAATGCCGGAGTTGGCTGGCAGCGTCCAGGGCGTGGTAGTCCAGGCCAGCAGGTAATCGTTTTCCGTACCTTTTACCTTGAACTGTGCTACGATGGAGGTATCTTTTACATTGCGGTAGCAGCCCGGCTGGTTCAGTTCGTGCGAGCTGAGTCCGGTGCCATCGGCAGGTGAGTAGGGCTGAATGGTGTAACCTTTGTAGAGCAGCCCTTTTTCGTAGAGTTGTTTGAGCAGATACCACAATGTCTCCATATATTTGGTATCAAAAGTGATATACGGATCATCCAGGTCTACCCAGTAGCCCATCTTGCGGGTCAGCTCATCCCACTCGCCCTTGAACTTCATAACAGCCTCACGGCATTGCTGGTTGTATTCTTCTATGGATATCTTGCGGCCAATATCTTCTTTGGTAATGCCCAACTGCTTTTCTACCTGAAGCTCTACCGGCAGGCCGTGGGTATCCCATCCGCCTTTTCTTTTCACCTGGAAGCCTTTCAGGGTTTTGTAACGGCAAAAAATATCCTTGATCGTTCGCGCCATCACATGGTGAATACCGGGTGTGCCGTTGGCGGAAGGCGGACCTTCGTAAAAAGTAAATGAGGGTTTACCCTGACGGGTTGTTATAGATTTCTGGAATATGTTGTTTTCCTGCCAGTAAGCCAGAATTTCGTCGGCTATCTTCGCGTAATCAGGGTTTTTGTATTCAGGATATTTCACTTGTCGTCCGTATTTTATCTATCAGACCGCAAATTTAAGACTTAATGCTGGTTTTATGTAATCTGAGATAAAATAAGTCGCCCGAAGCTCGCGGCCGGAAGTTTTTCTTCAACCTATGATCTTCCAGCTTCTTCTATTTCTTGCTTTGCTTATGCTGTACATTAGTTTCCTTGTGCTTAGTCAATGCCGTTGTATCATTGGCGCATAGTGTGATGCCAATAATATTTCCTTTTGCATTTTTGAGTGGTGAGAGATCAACTTCTAGTAGCAGGCCCGACAAGTGCAGGTTGTGGGGCGATGTTTCTCCTTTCAGCACCTTTTCCCACAGCATAATAGTAGCTTCTTTTTCTTCCGGCACCAGCAAGGCTACCAGGTCAAGGCCCTTTTCAACTGCCAGTCCCATAGATTGTAAGGCTGTTTCGAAGGTTTTGTTGCAGGAAAGAAGTTTGTAGTCTTTATCAAACGCTATGATACCAGCCTTGGAACTATCAAGCATTTCTTTAAGAAGATGCTCATGCGCCTGCATGTCTGTCATCATCCTTTGCAGTTCACTTTGCATGGCTTCAAACTCATCAGCGTTGCTCTGGAGTGTCTGTGCCTGCGCCTGCAATTCTTCTGCCTGCTCCTGCGCTTCCTGATAAGCCATTTTTGTGTTGGTAATGTCGGTAGCCAGCTTAAGCAGACGCAACGGGTTTCCATTGTTATCTGATATAATAGAATAACTTCCTTGCAGATAAACTACTTCTCCTTGTTTTTTAGAACGGATAAACTCTCCGATTTGTGGCTTTCCTTCGCCGAGTTCTTTCCAAAATTGTTGATACTCTTTGCTGTTGGCATATTCGGATGAAACAAACAATTGGTGATGTTTTCCCTGAATTTCCTCAAGCGTATAACCCATTAGTGCTAGAAAGTTATCATTAGCAGCAAGAATATTACCTTTCAAATCAAATTCAATAGAAGCAATACCGCTATTTTCAATAGCTTTTATGCGATTTTCAGTTTCTGCCGCTTTTCTTTGTATCTCTTCCTGTGTAGCAGACAGCACTTCCATATTCTGTCTGAGTTCTTCCTCCTGCGCCTGCATCTCTTCTGTCTGCTGCTGGCTTTCCTCTAAGAGTTTTTCGTTATTTCTTTTGATAGTTTCCGTTTCTGTAATGTCTTTGGCAAATAAAGCTCCGCCTATTACTTCACCTCGTTCATTGCGCAAAGGAGCGTAGACAGACGAGTAAAACTGTATTGCTTTGCCTGCCTGTATTTCTTCCAGTTGCTCAAAGGTTTCGCCCCGAAGCACTCTGTCATACAAGTCTTTGTGAATAAGCTTCTTTTTGCTATCAAACATTGAGAGCACATCAAATCCTTTCTCTATCTTAAATCCAAGAGGAGACCAGTTGTTCTCAAATATTTTGTTGTAATTAACCAGTGTGTAGTTTTTATCATACGTAAAGATGGTATCCGGATAGGCATCCAGCAGGTCGTTCATAAATTGCTCGCTGGCCTGCACTTCCTTCAGGATGCGTTGCATCTCTTCCTGTGTGGCCGACAGTTCTTCCATATTCTGCCGTACCTCTTCCTCCTGTGCCCGCATCTCTTCTGCCTGTTGTTGCGATTCTTCCAGCAATATCTTTGTACGGTTGGTAACTCTGACAGAAGAAATGGTAGAGGCAATAGATTCTCCCAGCCGCGCTACAAAATCCTGCTGATAGGGCTTTATGAGGTAAAATGAGGCCAGTTCAACCAGTCCATAGACTTGTTCATTCAGTTTGAGCGGAACGATCAGGATATTTTTTGGAGGCGCATCGCCCAGGCCGGAGGTAATAGCAACGTATTGGTCAGGAACTTCTGTAAGATAAATAGGCTCTTTTTCAAGAAATGCCTGCCCGATGAGCCCTTCACCAATGTTGATCTTTTTCTGAAGATACTTCTGCCTGTTGTATGCATAGCAGGCATAAAGCTCCAGATAGGGAGTATCAGCATCATCTTCGCTGAGAATGAACAATGCACCCTGGTTCACATGCATGTATTTTACCAGGTTGATCAGAATATTGTTGGCCAGGTGATGCATATCATCACTGTCTTTCCGGAGGATATCTGCAAATTTTGCCAGCCCTTCTGTTATCCAGTTTCTTTCTTTCTCATCAAGGGATATTTTCTTCAACTGATCCCTCATGCTGATCAGCGATACATGCAGGCTGTCAGTATCTTCAGCATCATCATCGGCAAACTCTATTTCCAGGTTTCCTTTCTCTATTTCTTTGACAAAATAAGAAGCACGTTCAATGGCTTTCTCTTTCTGTGCGACAAGCGTTTTAAATGCCTCCAGTTCGGCACGTTTGATAAGCTTATAAGGTAGCGACATAGCAATATTAGATTTTGAGCAAATATGGATATTTCAATACTTCTACGGCATGAGCAAAAGTAGAAACTCCTACCTGTGTAATTTTATTGCTAAAATACGACTTTACAGCTTTGGCAATACCCCCTGCCTGATGTGGCGAAGATTATATAGAACAACCTTTGCTCGTAAAAGGGTAGCGTGATTATAAGCCCGGGTTTATCTGGTCTTTGAGAGGAATGCGTAGGTAGTCTCCCTTTTTGGCAGAAGACAATATAGCACTGGAAACAGTAACATAGCCTAATGCATGAGGTATGGCCAGTACTACACGCTGGTTTGCATGATCAATAGCAATCACTTCGCCTTCCATACAATCCGGAGACATGCGAGGAAGCACTTGCCAGGGCGTTCCCTGCTTTGCTATACGTCCGTTATCCAAAACAATAACCTGGTCCGCCATATGGGCCACTTCTGATGTGTCGTGGCTTACAATCAGTGTGGTGGTATGATAGCGTGCATGAATCTGTAGTAGGTCTTGTTGAAGACGGTTGCGCATCGCTCTGTCCAGTGCAGCAAAAGGCTCATCGAGCAACAGTATCTGAGGTTTGCGGATGATCGCTCTGGCCAGTGCCACCCGCTGCTGCTGCCCGCCTGAGAGGTTGATGGGGTACTGTTGCTGCAAGTCTGCAATATCCATCATCGCAAGCACTTCTTCAATCATCGGATAATCTTGCCTACCTGGCAAGGCATACGTCAGATTCTCCAGCACACGCATGTTAGGAAAGAGCGCATACTGTTGAAATACGAAGCCTATATTTCTTTTCTGCGGCCACCTATTCACCGACTGGCGACTGTCAAACCATATTTCTCCTGCTACCGCTATCTGTCCTTCGCCAGGCTGCATCAGGCCGGCGATCATTTTGAGTATGCTGGTTTTGCCGGCTCCCGAATGGCCCGTGAGGGCTACGATAGCCGCTTTGGCTACGTCAAAAGACACGTCCAACAGCATGGTGCCGGCAGCACCCTGTAATTCTTTCCTGACTGCTATGCTGATCATATAATTTGCCGCGAACGGTGGTTTTGGTAAGCATATACCAATAGTAAAGCTATAAAAGAAAAGACCAGCAACACAATAGCATATGTGTTGGCATAATCATAATTGAGCATTTCTACTTCGTTGTAAATGGCAATGGAAGCTACCCTGGTCTTTTCCGGAATGTTGCCGCCGATCATCAGAATGACACCAAACTCGCCGATGGTATGGGCAAACGTCATGACAATCCCAACCACTACCGAAGGTTTGATATTGGGCAACAGAACATGCCAGAGCGTATTCCATCGGGACTTGCCCAGCGTGTAGGCCGCATCCTGATAAGCAGCAGGCAGGCTTTCTAGTGCCGACAGGATAGGATTAATCATGAACGGCAGGCTGAAAACCACAGAGGCGATGACCAGCCCCGGAAAGCTAAATACCAGCCGCAACCCAAAAAGCTGCTCACTGATCTGGCCTACCCACCCTTCGGGCCGGAAGCATACCAGCAGATAATAGCCCAGCACCGTAGGCGGCAGTACCAGCGGAAGACTAACAATCGCTTTGAGCACAGGCGCAGCTTTTCCACCATGAAAATGCAGAAAATAGACCAGCGGAATGCTTAAGGCTATCAATAGCAAGGTGGTATATAATGCCAGCTCAAGGCTAAGTAGAAAGGGTTGGAGATCAATAGCCATAGTAAATAGTCTGATGAGGTGATGTTTAGGGCAACTGGTAGCCAAAGTTTGAAAAAACACCGCGGGCCGCAGGCGACTGTAAAAATTTCAGGAACAGGTTTACCGTATGCGCGTCAGCCTCGCCATTGGTGAGCACCACCAAGCCCTGGTCTAGCTGATGTGGGTCGCCTGATGTTGCTTTCAGTGGCAGCCAATGGCCTACGTCATGCAATATAGGGGCATACATGGCAGAAATGGCCGTGAACGCAGCGTCTACTGCTCCGGATTTGATATACTGGTTCACTTGGTTAATGCTTTCTCCAAATATGACCTTATCTGACACCATATCATACAGATGCTGCCCTTCCAGCCAGTCTTTGGCACTTTGGCCATAGGGTGCCAGCTCGGGTTGTGCTATCGCCAGCGTTTTGACGTTGCTGCCTGTCAGTAAACCGTCTATATCACCTTCCTGTATTTTTGCTTTGCTCCAGAATACCAATTGGCCCTGCATCAGTACGATAGGTTTTTGCTTGGCATGGTACTTCGCTTCTACCTGCCTGGAATAATGCATATCGGCAGATATAAAGATATCATAGGGTGCTCCATGCAGAATCTGGGCGGTAAGCTTACCGGAAGATGCCGTAACAACGGTGAGCTGAATAGCTGGATGCGTCTGCTCAAATTGTTGTTCTATCTGCTGAAAAGAGGCTATAAGGCTGGCAGCCACCGCTACCGTAAGCTTGCACACAGGCTGCGCTTTGACAGGCAGACAGGAAGCAAGCAGTAAAAAAGTAGCAAAAGCATAGATAAATTTATTCTTTACATGGCTCATGGGTAAGGTCGTGTTGTCTTTTGTTCTGGCTGCCTGTGGAGCAGCTTTTGTAGTTCGTCGTGTTTCTTATACATTGCAATAATAATGTAGATAAACGTATGCAGCAACCTACTGTTCTTCGTATTGGAGGTGTTCCCGAACACTTCAACCTGCCGTGGCATCTGGCAATCGGGCAAAACAAGTTTTTGGAACAAGGCGTGGAAGCCAGATGGCAGGATTATCCTTCAGGCACCGGTGCCATGATGCAGGACTTGCAGCAGGATACGCTTGATATAGCCGTTGCCCTTACAGAAGGCTCCGTAGCCAGCATCATCAACCAGCAAGTAGGCAAGATTCTGCAATATTATGTTACCTCACCCCTTATCTGGGGCATTCATGTGGCTGCCGCATCTCCGTGGCAGAGGGTGGACGAGCTGGCCAATAAACGGTATGCCATCAGTCGCATGGGGTCAGGTTCTCACCTGATGGCGTTTGTCAATGCACAGCAGCGGGGGTGGAACCCTAATGAACTGTCGCTGGTAACTGTAGGTACGCTGGAAAATGCCCGAAAGGCATTGGCACAGGGTGAAGCAGATGTATTTATGTGGGAAAAGTTTATGACCAAGCCATTGGTAGACCGTGGTGATTTTCGCAGAATAGGAGAATGCCCTACGCCCTGGCCCTGCTTTGTGATGGTAGCCAGCCACACGGCACTGGACGAAAAGCCGGAAGCCATCGGTAAGCTGTTGAAAGTCATCAGCAGGGCTTGTCAGCTATTTATGGCAGACAAAAATGCTCCGCAACAAGTAGCGCAGCAATATAGCTTACAGGAGCAGGACGCGCAGGCATGGTTTGCACAAACCACCTGGGCTACCAACGCAGCCGTGGCAGAAGATACGCTCCGGCTGGTAATCAGCACGCTGCACAGCCTGGGCAACATCACCTCTGAACCAGCTCCCCACCTGATCTGTAGTGACCACTGTCTGCTACAGTGAGTGTGTACTTTACAGATTTAAAGTATGTATTGAAGAAATTAACAGGTGTAAACTTTCCTATTACCCCCCCGGATGCGTTGCCTATATGCCCACAGATCATAGTATTGCCGGATATGAAAGACGACAAAGCGGCACACTTACTGGAAGTGCTCAAAGTTTGCCTTACGTGCGTACAAACAACCCACTGACAAAAAAGCACTTCTGGTAGAAGAGATCAGAGAGGTAGGCTAAACGACCCAGCAAAAAGTACCCATCTCTTAGAACTGCTCAAAGAGATACCAGGTTAGGCTTTATGCGCAAATGGGGAAACTCTTACAGAAGACAGATTTAGGTATGTATAGCGTATTTTTTGGTGCTGGCTTCGTCTGCTTATTTTACTAAAAATCAGGATCAAGCCCCAGCTTTTCTTTTAACTCCTGCACTGCCGGATACTTTTCTATCAGGTAGTGTAGCTTTTCACCGGGCGTATAAAGTTTGCGCTGCTTTTCTTCGCGCACCATATTAGGCACAACATTTATGCTGCGGTTGCCCAGTGCTTTACGCAGGTACTGCACCAGTTCTGGGCGTATGCCATTGAGCACGTCTTCTTGCAATACGTTGGAAAATTTAACCGGAACGGTAAAGCCATCTTCTGCCAAGGCTATTTCCTGGTTGAGCATCATATATTCCGATTCTTTACCCAACTGCCTGCGTTGTTCGGCAAAGTCTTTCCATACAGCTTTCAGTACTTCCATGTCCACTACTTTTTCTTCCGGCACTTCAGGAGCTTCTTCCTCCATCACAGCCACATCTTCTGATGCTTGCTGCTTTTGCACTGGGGCAGTAGCAGCAGGATCAGGAATACGTACGGTGCTCTTCAATTTTCCGAGCTGGATAGCAGGTCTTCCGGAGCTTACCTCATGCGCAGAGCTATTACCATTGACAGGCACGGCAGCAGGCTTTTCGCTTAGTGACTGGCTAACTTTTTTTTTGTCCTCTTCTATCGTATTGTCCGGCCTCTGAGCCTGCGCCAGCCTTACAGCAGACGGTATGTACGTCATCTTAACCAGTACCAGCTCTACATGCAGCCGCTGATTTTTGCTGCTTTTGTAGTTGATATCGCACTGACCCGCCATGTTGAGGGCTGTCAGCAAAAAGGAGAGAGGGGTAGCCTTTGCCTGTTGCAGGTAACGGGTCTGCACATTGTCAGATGCCTGCAAAAGCCTTACCGTAGCAGCATCTTTACAGATCATCAGGTTGCGGAAATGCTCTGCCAGTCCGATGATAAAGTTGTGCCCATCGAAGCCTTTTTTAAGAATTTCATCAAAGACAAGCATTACCTGAGGCATCTGCTGCTTCGTCAACAGATCGGTTATCTTGAAGTAGTAATCGTAATCGAGGATATGCAGGTTTTTGATGGTAGCCTGGTAGGTGACTTTGCGGTCGGCAGAGAAAGTCACGATCAGGTCGAAGATAGACAGGGCATCCCGTAAGGCCCCATCTGCTTTCTGCGCGATCAGGTTCAGGGCTTCGTCTTCTACTTCGATGCCTTCGCGCCTGGCGATGGCTTCCAAGTGATGCACAATATCGCTCACCTGAATACGGTTAAAATCAAATATCTGGCAGCGAGAAAGAATGGTAGGAATGACTTTATGCTTTTCTGTGGTAGCTAGGATAAAAATAGCATACGCAGGCGGTTCTTCCAGCGTTTTCAGAAAGGCGTTGAACGCCTGGTTGGAGAGCATATGTACCTCATCAATGATGTACACCTTAAAACTACCCTGCTGCGGCGGATAGCGCACCTGGTCTATCAGGTTACGTATATCGTCTACTGAGTTGTTGGATGCCGCATCCAGTTCATAGATATTGAGCGCATTGGTCTGCTCCTGCTGGTCAAAGCCATTGATCATCTTGGCAAGAATACGCGCACAGGTAGTTTTGCCTACACCCCGTGGACCACAAAATAGCAATGCCTGCGCAAGTTGCTTTTTGTCAATGGCGTTTTGCAGGGTGGTAGTGATATGTTCCTGTCCTACCACTTCCTCAAATCCGGTAGGCCGATATTTACGGGCTGAAACGACAAAATTTTCCATCCATGCAATTTACAGAATCCTTAAGTTTAATGATAGTGTAAACTTTGCTTAAATATTTTTATCTTGAAAACTAACCATCTGCTCACTGTTTTTTGCACGCATTTCCTGGCGAATGGCCTGCAAGCGTTGCAGCAATGGGGGATGTGAGTAATGAAAAAACACGTACCAGGCATGAGGCAGCAAATTGCTCATATTATGCACCGATAATGTTTTCAGTGCCTGCTGTAAGGGTCTGCCGCCATAAGTGTGCGTGGCATAAGCATCTGCTTCGTACTCATTCTTGCGGCTTATCACATTCATCAGCAGCCCGGTCATCGCGCTGATGGGTGAATAAAGAATACCAAAGGCAATCAGGTTGAGATGAATACCCAACTGGTCGGCACCCAATGCCAGCGATAGCTCTTTGTTGAAGACCAGCAGCGAAAGCACAAACAAGGTAAACCCTATCTGCAAAATAGAAAGTACCATACCAGTGATGATATGTTTTTTCTTATAATGCCCTACTTCATGGGCAATCACTGCTACCAGTTCTTCGGTAGTGTGGTTTTCAATCAGCGTATCGTACAGCACCACTTTTTTCTTACTGCCTATGCCGGAGAAAAAAGCATTGGACTTGGAAGACCGTTTGGAACCATCGATCACATAAATCTGATCCAGCGGAAAAGCCACCTTCCGGCTGTAACCTTCTATGGCCTGCTTCAACGCTCCATCGGCCAGCGGTGTCAGCTTATTAAACATGGGCACAAAGATGGAAGTGTAGAACATATTGATCAGCACCATCAGCACAGAGGCGATGATCCAGAAATACCACCAGAAACTGGCTCCAATAGTGATAATCAGGTAGATAAACAACCCCAGCACAGCACCGCCGATGATGGCCGTCAGCAAATATCCTTTGAGCTTATCCAGCACAAAGATCCGGGCGTTCGTTTTGTTGAAACCGAATCTTTCTTCTATCACAAAGGTGCTGTATAGCTGAAAAGGAAGATTGATCAGGTCGGATGCCACATATAGAATGCCAAAATAAACCAGGGCCAACCAGACAGGATTGTCAACATAGGGACGAAGCAGGCCATCCAGCCAGCCAAAAGCACCGGTAAGCAACAGCATGAGTGTCAGTAAAAAGCCAAACGCGGCAGAAACAGCACCAAACTGATCGTTTGCCTGCTGATACTCCATAGATTTCCGGTACTGTGCCTCATCGTAAACGTCAGCCAGTTCTTCCGGCAATTGAAGTTTTTTGTTTTTTCGGTTCAGGAAATCCAGCCATCGTTCCAACGCAAAATTCAGCGTTGCGATAGCCACAATGATGGTCAGAATTGTTTGTGCGTCCATATGCATATGAACGCAAATTTATGCAAAAAAATTTGTCAGAATTTAGGGCAAGGCAGTTTCATAATACTACGGGGTGGTTTATGCGGATCGCGCAGCGAGAAATGATAGGCAATGGAAAGCTCATGTGCTCCGCCACTCTGGATGCCCAGGCCGGAAATGGTATAATCAAAGCTGTAGCCTACATGCAAGTCGCCCAGGACAAAACCAGCCAGTAGGATAACAGACTCGTTGTTGTTGAAGGTTTCCAGTTGCGGAATAGGAATCCCTCTGTACCATACGCCAAATACCAATGGCTCATAGGTGAGGTACACACCCGCATCCAGTTGATCAAACTTGCCTTGCTTCTTATATTGTGCCGTAGGCGTGACGCTGCGCTCTTTGCCATCTTTGTTGTATCCCGATTGCTGAAACCCTGTCGGTAGCATAATACGGTATCCGGTATGGAATGAACTTTTCATAGGCAAGTTAGACACCTCGCCCAGCAGCGACTGGTTGGGTTCGGTAATATGGTTGGCCGTATAGCCAAAATAGAAATTGTGGTTATAGATGATACCGCCCAGACTGACATCAGCAAAAGAGGTGCCTATACCGGCAGGTAATATCTCGCCGGTGTTGCCACCAATGACACCATTGTTGTCTATCTGGTCTCTGAAAATAAAACTGTTGTAGTTGATATCACGGTTGTAAAAAGCCACCTCCGCACCTGGTCTGAAAGTCCATTCATCGGTGAGCCGCAGTTGATATGCATACTGCAAGCCAATATTGATAGATTGTAGGCCGGAAGGACCCTGCTGGTCTCCGGTGATGATCACACCTATGCCGCTGTTATAATCTTCGAAGAAATGGTCGAAGTAGACAGACAAGGTTGTGAAGTTGGCTTGCAGAGAAGGCCACTGGCTACGAAAGTTCATACCTGCTCGTGTCAGTTCTGTGGAACCGGCAAAAGCAGGATTCAGATACAATGGCGCAGCATAAAACTGCGAAAACTGCGGGTCCTGTGCATACAGCTTGTGTACGCCGGTCAGTAGCAGAAATCCTATGAGAAGAATAGATAAACGTTTATGCATTGTGTAAAACAGCCAGTAGCCTGTGTCAGTAAAACCGTCTAAGTAATTGATTTATTGTAAGATTCGGAAATCTTTTGCGACCAAAGGTATACCTTTCCTACCAGATAATGTTTTACGATAAAAGCGATTAATTACAGACATACGTTATTATAGCTTTTTCAAAATTTACTACGAAATACAGCTTAATTGATACATAAAGTGGTTGCATGTATGTTTTGAAACATAAGAAACCAATGATAAATCTGTAAAGCATGGATTTTGCTTACATGGCACATGAAACACTGTGTTTTTTCGTTATCATGCATACACCTATTTTCGCATACTCAACTCAGCATGTGCAATAATATGTCTCAAAAATACTATTTGTCTTCTTTGTGTAGCAGTCTGCTAGCCCTGTTCCTATGTTTTGGCACCCAGGCAACGCAGGCACAAGACAGATCCGGCAATAACTGGATTTTCGGAAACGGTCAGTGGATACAGTTCAACTATTCCGACGACTCCCTTTCTAACAAAACCAATACGTTCAATCTTCCTGCCACTGCCGGGCAAAACGGTGCGGTTGTCACCGACCCTAAAAGCGGCGAAGTGCTTTTTTATACGGATGGCACAGCTATTTACAACTCCCGTGGGCAGGCAATCAGAACAGGAATGCAGGGCGACCCTGGCAAAAGCCAGCAGGTTGCCGTTGTGCCGGTAGGGGTGCCAGATGCCGCCGACCAGCAAGAGTATCGGGTGTATGTCAATGAAGGAGGCATAGGAGGTACTATACGTTATTATACTGTGACAGTCAATACCAATAACCCTGGTTATCCCCAGGTGAATTCCACCGGACCGGCGCAGAACACCGGGATCAGTAATATTTCCGGTCCTATCACCGTATTGCCGGGCGGTAACACCTTTTATATCCTGGCACAGGAAAACGGATCGGCCACTTATCGCCTTATTGATATCAGTACGGGCATCCCTCAGACATTTAATCTGCTCGGACAGGGAGCCGGAAGCATCACAGCCAGCAGCTTTGCTTATAACGAAGCTACCGGAAAGATCGCTGTATCCAGTCCCCAAGGTGTACACATTGTATCGTTTGATCCTGCGGCTACTCCTGCCAATATCATCACTTTCAACAATAGCATCACCGGAAATACAACGGACGCGGCATGGTCGGAAGATGGCACTAAGTTGTATGTAAGCACAGGTGGCAGCGTCCGCCAGTATGATGTAGCAAACGGCCTTGCCCAAACTCTTGTTCCCGGCATCTCAGGTGCTGGCGGACTGAAACTCGGACCAGATGGCAACCTGTATTATTTGTATGGCAGTGGCAGCAATTACCAACTCGGGCGTATCGTTAATGCAGACAGTATAGCCAGTTTGGTGACGGTAGAAGGTGCCTTATTTGATGGTGCTAATTTTGGAAACCCTAATTTTCCGCAGGTATCACCAGCTCCATCACCGAACTATGAGTTTTTGGTAAAACCGCCCGTGGGTAACTGTGCCAACCAACCCGTACAGCTTATCTCCGAACTGGGAAGCACCACGCCTGAACCCGACAGTATTGTATGGGAAGTGAATGGACAAAGCTATTATGGTATTAGTCCGGCACTGATTCCTGACCAGGCCATTTCCGGAGGAACGGCTACCGCCTACTGGACCCGCGGCGATTCTGTGTACACCAGCGTGCAGAGCGTACCTTTAAATATACAGCCATTTGATTTGCAGGTACCTTTGGTACAGGACACGACTATCTGCCCGGATGAAACAGCTACGCTGAAAGCCAAACCTGAAGGCGGCGGCGGACAACAAGGCGGTGGTGGTATTGGTGGAGGAACCGGAGGCGGCCAGGGTGGTGGCGGAAACTACACCTACTACTGGAGCACCGGTGAAACTACTGATTCTATTCAGGTTACTACCGCAGGCGTGTATTGGGTACTGGTGACCGACCCAAGCACCGGCTGTACTGCCTATGCCGAAAGCAATGTTAAAGAGTACCAGATACAAAATCAGACTTATAATACCTGGTATTTCGGGACGGGTGCCGGTATAAATTTCAATACGCTTTATGATAATCCGGAGAACCCGGACGATAACGGAGATGGTGTAGCCAACGAAGGGCAAATCACACCACTAAGCAATGGTGCGCAGAGTGCTCCGGAAGCAATAGCCAGTGTTTCGGACAATAATGGCGACATCTTATTTTATACCGACGGAGAAACCGTGTATTTTCAGGATCGTGCTACCAACGAAGGAGCAGCCGTACCGATTGTTGATCCTCCAGGAGCTACCGGCATTGGTGGTGATCCTAAAACAAGCCAGGTAGCCATTGTGCAAGTGCCGGGAGCAGATGGTGTATACTATATTTTTACGACCACAGCTGTAGAGAACGGCGGCTATGAGCTTCGTTATTCTGTTTTTGATCTGCGTACGCAGGAAGTGGTTTCCAGCAACAACCTGCTTTTTGTCAAAAGCACTGAAAAGATTGCCATCAGCGGCGGCAATGGCAACAACGCCGTGCTGATCGCGCACGAATATGGCAACAACGTGTTCCGTTCGTATCCTATCACCGCAGAGGGGATAGGCTTACCGGTTACTTCTGCCACAGGTTCTGTGTACCGCTCTCCGGTAGAGAGTAATCCCGCGGCTCCAGGCAATGATGCACAGGGCTACCTTTCTGTTGGTGGCGATTCTACCGGCACTATCGTAGCTGCCGCGCTGGGAAATAAGGTAGAGATTTATAATTTTGCCGACAGCACGCTTAAACTATCCGATCCCACTACTGTCCCAGTTCCTAATGGAACGCCTTACGGTACTTATGTGTATCAGGATTCATCGGGCAATAAAGTGGTGCTTATTTCTACCGATAAAGGTTTGTATATAACCGATGCTTTGCAGACAGGTGTAACCCCTGCAATCTATCCGGTACAAGGTGCTACATCCGGCAATTTTGGTGCTATACAGCAGGCTTCCGACGGGCAAATCTACGTAGCACAACAAGGATTGACTACTTTGGGAACCGTAACAGTCAATGCTAACAACCCTGCACAGTCCAGTTATGCACCGGATGCCGTACAGCTGCTAAATGGGGCTACGGTAGGGCTTGGGCTGCCTACGGAAGTGAAAATGGGCGGCAATTCTTTTCCTGATCCGCTCATCACGGTAGAAAATGCCTGCGTGGGCAACGAAGTCACCTTCGCGGCGCAAGGCAGAGACGATGTGATAGAAACGTATTTCTGGGAGATTATCCCCCTTAGTGATACTACCAAACGCATTGGCTTGCCCGATTCGCTGACGACTGCCCAGACGTTTAGCTTTGCGCTGGACACGTTGGGAGATTATATCGCCAGGGTAACGCTCTCCAACCGTTGTGATGTGGACTCTGTTATGCAGCAAAACTTTACGATGACTGCCGGACCGGAGCTTACCATCCCTGAAAGTATGCTGCTTTGCCAGGGTGCACAAAGAATCAGTGCTGTAGACTCGCCAGACTCTGCTAGCATTGCCACGGTGCAATGGGTGTTGGTAGGAGCTTCAGGCGGGGGCAATCTGCCAGCGCAGAATACCATTACTGTAGATACGGAAGGTCTTTACCGCGTGACAGTAACTTCTAACGAAGGATGTACCAGCGAAGGCGAAGTGTTTGTAGTGGACAGCCGTCCGCAAATTCAGTTACCCAACGACTTTACCCTCTGCGGAGAAGAAACCCGTGAACTGGACGTAGAAATCCCCAGTCCGGCCAGCCCACCAAACGGTTATGCCTGGGTGATACTCAACCAAAGCGGCTCTGTAGAAACCACCAGCAATGACCCAGTGATTGATGTCAAGTCCCTCACACCCGATCCAGGCATTTACACCTATACAGTGACGGTAACGGATGATTCCCCCGATGCTTGTTTCGTGCAGGATACCGTTGTGGTCACTATTCTGGAAGCTCCTACATTTACCGGCGACACCACACGTACAACTTGTGGTTCTAGTGATGGAGCCATAGACATTACCATTACCAGCGACCCTGCTGATACGTATACCTTCGACTGGCGGGATGAAAATGGCAGTGTACTGCCTAATACGGAAGACCTGACGGGCCTTGCTTCAGGCATCTATACACTGACCGTCACCAATTCCGCAGGCTGTAGCAGCACCCAGAGTTTTGGTATTGATGACAGTGATGCCACGTTTACAGTAGATACACCTGTACCAACTTCGAAATGCGATGACGAAAACACGATCACTTTAGATATAGAGAATAAGCCAGGTGGAACAAACAATAATTTTCAGGTTACATTCAGTGGTGAGGCAAACATACAGTTTAATAATGTGCCTTTTGGCAAAAGTACACTTCCTTTCCCTAACACTGGTATCCTATTGCCATCTGGTAATTATAATATATCAATCAGAGACAACACCAGTGGGTGCAGAGTCAATTTTGCAGACGTCTTAGTACCTGAACCGGATTCATTGGATTTCAATGTAGAAAGACGGTTTGTGAATAGCTGTACTCCGGATACATTGGCTATAGTTTTTACACCGGATGTACTCAATTGGGACATCAGTTGGACTAACATAACACCTGGAGCATCACCAGCTACAGGTATTTTAGGTTCACGCACCAGTTTCGAAGCTGTTGTCAATCAGTCTGGAACGTATGAAGTAAGGGCTACGCCACCTAGTGCTTCAGGCTTATGCTCTTCCACTCGCAGAGTAGAGGTAACGATCAACGAGCCATTAACGGCTGCTATCACACCGGATGAGGATAACAGTTGTGAAACCGGCACAAGGCAACTGACTGCGCAGTTTGATCCAGAAGCGGATGCCAACCGTAATTTGTCGTATCGCTGGACGTTCAACGGTGCGCCTTTCCCTGCTTACACGCAGACAATCACCGTCAACCAATCCGGCAATTATGCAGTGGAGGTCAGAGAGCGAAACAGCAACAGTGCAAGCTGTACGGCTACTGCTGCAATAGATGTGACGGTCAGTGCGCCAGTGTCGGGTATACCAAACTTATTGTATGGCCCTGCCTGCGCGGGTTCTTCTTCGCCGGTTATTGCCCGCACTAGCCTCACAGATACACTTACCTATGTATGGTACGATAGTGCCAACAAGATGGTGCAAAACAAAGAAAGCGTAGGAGGCGACACCCTGTATATTGCTCCTACCATGTCTACCGGACAATACCGAGTGGAGATCAGCACACCGGATGGCTGTGTGGTGGAACGGTTTGCTACCATCAGGCGCAATCCTTCGCCCACGATACAGTTCGTTGACAACGGATATATCATCTGCAACGACGCTTCCGCTCCGGCAGAAGACCAGTCGGTGATGGTTGAAATAGAGCCAGTACAGGGTATGGTTGCCTGGAGTTACGTTTCGGTGGATGGCAACACCACCAGTGTGCTTAACAATACCGGTCCTACCCCTTTTGAAGTAGCGGCTACAGCAGAAGGCTATTACAAAGTGGCCGTAACCAACCTGTCTGGCTGTACCACCACTGACTCCGTGCTGGTTACCAACGATTGCAGTCCGGATATCATCGCACCCAATGCTATTCGTCCGGGCGGCACCAACAATGTTTTCTCTGTGTACCATCGCTATGTGGCAGAAGATGGGTTTGATGTGAAAATATATAACCGTTGGGGAGAGTTGGTGTATCAATCCAGTGATCCTGATTTTGTGTGGGATGGTACGTACAAAAGCCAGGATGTGCCGCTGGGTTCTTACCCCTACGTTATCCATTACAAATCTACTACTGATGGCACTGAAAACGGTAGAACATACGAAAAACGTGGTGGCGTGACGGTGCTGCGTTAGAAGTCTGGCTCCCCGGTGGAACGGAAGACCGGATCCGAAGGCTGTGCTGCCGTTTAGAGTATATATATTTTATATTTACCCGCCCAACTCCGTGACCTTGTGTCTCACAGGCCAAGGTATTTAATTGCCTTGTAAGTCCGTTCCGCGGCGACATAGGACATGGATTTAGACATCAGAAGGCTCCGGACTCCGGTTTTCTGCCTTCCTTCTTCCCGCCTTTTTAAACCTTTTTAGCAGCAGCAGCAGAATACCGTACAGCACAAAGCTGGTTGGAATAGAAACGATCAGCCATACGGCGATGGCAGCCAGGTTGTTGATGCCCATCATTTGTAGGGTATCCCACCAGTCGGTTTTGATCATTTGCGTGAGCATAGTAGGTGAAAAGGGAAGTTCAGGAAGATTAAAAACAACTTCACCCATTTCAAGGAAAGGAAAAAACAGGGCGATGTGCAAAGGAAATACCAGATAAAGCACCGTTAATGCCAAAGGTACATTGAGCCGAAGCCACACAGCCAGCGCAGCACACATAGGAGCCACAAAACCGAAAGCAGGAATAATGCCCAGGAGGAATCCCATCGTGATACTTAACGCCATCTTGTGAGGCGACGTGCCCTGCCGGAGTAACTTTGCCAGCTTTCGTACTAGCCTGATTCTGAAAAGCCTTCGTTTGATGTTCAAGGATAAAAAAATATGTTTGTTAAACGCTGGACTCCTGTCTATTTTTGCCCGCCACAAAAATATACAATATGCTTACACT
The DNA here is from genome assembly GCA_958296015.1 of Cyclobacteriaceae bacterium. Taxonomy (GTDB): domain Bacteria; phylum Bacteroidota; class Bacteroidia; order Cytophagales; family Cyclobacteriaceae; genus JAJNNC01. Next base: position 9,354 of record CATQIH010000013.1, on the reverse strand, counting down.
TCTGTCGCCATCTAAAACGCAGGATTTCGCCAGTAATTTTCCAACAGTCGTAAAAGATACACATACGCAACCTTTACTGCTGGAAAGCTCCGCGATACTTGTTGATATACTCCGAAAAAAATCCATTGATGATATCAGTCGGCTGATGCAGGTAAGCGAAACTATTGCTACATGCAACTACAACCGCTTTCAGGATTTTTCCATTCCTTTCAGTGCCAAAAATGCCCGCCCGGCCCTGCTGGCTTTCAAAGGTGATGTGTACACCGATATGGATACAGATAACTATACCAAAGCAGATTTTGATTTTGCGCAGCAACATTTTTGTATTTTATCGGGACTTTATGGCCTGCTCAGGCCGCTGGACCTTATACAGCCTTACCGGCTGGAAATGAAGACAAAGCTGACCAATCCGGCAGGGAAAAGTTTGTACAACTTCTGGAACAGCCAACTTACAGATACCCTAAATCAGTTGCTGGCATTGCAGGATCGGAAAGTAGTCATCAACCTGGCTTCCAATGAGTATTGCAAAGCGTTGCAGCCTAAAAATATACAGGCCGGCATCATCACGCCTGTTTTTAAAGAGCAGAAAGGAGATACTTACAGAGTAGTCGCCATCTATATTAAACGCGCCAGGGGCATGATGGCCAATCACATCATCAGGCACCGCATAGACCAGCCGGAAGCACTCAAAGCATTTGCAGAAGGTGGTTACAGCTACAGTAATCAGCATTCAAACGGTAATGAGTGGGTCTACATAAGATAAAAGCCTGCCAGTAATACCAGCAGGCTTCATAAATGTTTGATAACCCTTCCTACATCATATCTGTGGCTTTTCGTCCGGATGTTTAGTCAGATAATCTTTCACCAGTTGGGGTGCTTCTTGTCCTTCGGGCACAAAGACCAAGGATGCCGAGTTGAGGCAATAGCGTAACCCTGTGGGTTTAGGACCATCGGGAAAAACGTGGCCAAGATGCGACCCGCTACTGCTATCCAGCACTTCGAGCCGTGACATGCCGTATGTATTGTCTTCTTCCAACACTACCGCTTTTTTGTCCAATGGCTCGTAAAAGCTAGGCCAGCCGGTACCGGAATCAAATTTGGTTTCGGAAGAAAAAAGTGGCTGTCCGGTAGCTGCCGAATAGTAGACACCTTTCTTCTTATTATCATTAAGCTTACCACTAAAGGCACGCTCCGTACCTTTTTCGCGCAGCACATCGTACTGTTCGGGGGTCAGACGCTCCTTCCACTCCTGACTGGTCAGCTGTACTTCGTATGGTTTGTCCGGGTTCATGGTTCCTATATATTGTTGGTTTTCCTGATTTGGACTTTGCTGAGCAGTTCCCTTTTCATTGGAACAGGCGGCTGCCATCAATCCTAGTAATAAAATAAGTTTACTCATCACTTGTTGAATTTTTTTGTTACACACTATCAACAACATCTCTGCAAGGATAGTTTGTATCAATTACGTTTTACGGCCATGAGATGGATTCCAGAACCAAGGGCTATTTATTTTCGATGAAGCAAATAGCCGGTGAAGTCTTCCCCATCTACTTCTGTGTACTTAAAGTCTTCGCTGCCATTGAATGCTACGTTATTCATATTGAGTGGCGTGGAGAATTTAGAATATTTGAAGTTGGCCAACCCAACGAAGATCGTATTTTCAAACACAGCTCCGCCGGGAAAATCAGCATACTTAAAGTTAGCTTCGCTCTTGAAGATAGCTTCTGCAAAATTGGTGTTTTCCGGAAACTCCGCATATTTGAAGTTAGCGTCACTTTCAAACACCACTTGCCCGAAATTGGGTGCTTCTGCAAACTCTGCATACTTAAAGTTGGCATCTTCCTGAAAAACGCAGCTTTGAAAGACAGCCTCTTCCGAAAATTCGGAATACTTGAACTCGCTGGCCTGCTCAAATACACAGTCCTGGAAAATCGCATTCCCTGCAAAATTTGCCACAAATGTATCGTCACTACGGTCGTTGTGGTGATAGGCCAGTACATCATCCTGAAATACACAGTGGATGAACGTGATGGGCTGCTCTACCTCGCTTTCATAGGTATCGTTGCTGGAGAAAAAGCCCCAGTTGCTGCCGGATTTTTCTTTGTTGTCTAGGTCTGTCAGGTCCAATGTACCGCGAACCGTTACCTTTTCGTAGTACACGGCTTTTCCCTGGTTGATCTGGTCGATGATTTCCTGCGCTTCAACCGTTTTTTGTGCAAAAGCAGGTGCTGTTACAAGCGTGGTGAGTATCATCAGTATTGAAAATCGTGTCATGGCTGTTTGGTTTAATTGGTGGAACAATGCTATAGCCTTTTCAATGAGTATGCCACAGGGTAAATAGGGCTTTTTCAGGCTATTTGAGCAGCTACCTACACCAGAAATGTTCGCCATCGTACAGTAGCGTGTTCGTTATCGTACAAAAAAGCTGGTATTTCGCTTGCAGCTTCGAAGGATAGCACACAGAAGGTAGGCGTAATTTGTCAATTGTGTTTACCTTTGCTATCATTACTGAACTTTTGATTTAACCTAACTGTACATCAATGGCCTATCAATTATTAGCTGGAAAAAGAGGTATCATCTTTGGCGCACTGGATGAAAATTCTATTGCATGGAAAGTGGCACTCAAAGCCAAAGAAGAAGGGGCTACCTTCACCCTGACCAACGCTCCAATTGCCATGCGCATGGGCAAGATCAACGACCTTGCCGCACAATGTGATGCCAAAGTGATTCCCGCAGATGCTACTTCGCTGGAAGACATAGAAAAACTGTACACAGCATCTACCGATGCGCTGGGCGGCAAGATTGATTTTATCCTGCATTCCATTGGTATGAGTCCCAATGTGCGTAAGCAAAGGACTTATGGCAACCTCAACTACGACTGGTTTCAAAAGACGCTCGATATTTCCGGCTTGTCTTTCCATAAGATTATGCAGGTAGCCGAAAAAATGGACATCATGAACGAGTGGGGTTCTATTCTGGCCCTGACTTACATTGCAGCCCAGCGGAATTTTCCTGACTACAGCGATATGGCACAGGCAAAATCTGTGTTGGAGTCCATTGCCCGCAGCTACGGGTATCGCTTTGCCAAATCCAAAAAGGTTCGTGTCAACACCATTTCGCAGTCGCCTACCAAAACTACGGCAGGCACCGGTATTTCCGGCTTCGATGTCTTTTACGATTATTCCAACAAGATGTCGCCGCTTGGCAATGCTTCTGCCGAAGATTGTGCCAACTACATCGTAGCCATGTTCTCGGACTTCACCCGTATGGTCACTATGCAGAACCTGATGCACGATGGCGGTTTCTCCTCCTCCGGCATCACAGAAGAAATTATAGAAAGCCTGAGTAAGTGAGAAGTTGGGAGACCGGAGTCAGAAGACCGAAGTTAGAAGATAACTCTTAACTTCGGTCTTCGGTTTCCCTGATTCTGGTTTCCTTTTAAATGCCGTTTTATGGTTAGTTTTCCAAATGCCAAGATCAACATAGGGCTGCATGTGGCCCGGAAGCGTAAGGACGGGTACCACGATCTGGAATCCTGCTTTGTGCCGGTGCCTTTCTGCGATGTGCTGGAAGTGATCAAAAGTGGTAAATATGCTTTCACTTCTTCCGGCATCCCCATTTCTGGCCGGCCGGAGCAGAATTTGTGTGTGAAAGCATTCAAGCTGCTGAAGAAAGATTTTGGGTTGCAGGAAGTGAGCATGTACCTGCACAAGCTGATTCCGATGGGTGCCGGACTGGGGGGCGGCTCTGCGGATGGTGCTTTTGTGCTCAAGAGCCTCAACGTGCTGTTTGAGCTTTTCCTGGACGATAGCCTGCTGGAAGACTATGCAGCACAACTGGGCAGCGATTGTGCATTTTTTATTCAAAACAAGCCGATGATGGCCTATGGCAGAGGCAATGAGTTTGAAAATATCACCCTGGATTTGTCCGGTAAGCACTTATTGCTTGTGGTTCCTCCTATACACGTTTCAACGGTTGATGCCTACGCGGGTATCACACCCGAAAAGCCTGAAACTGACCTGAAAAACGTACTGGAACATACGCCTGTAGCGCAATGGAAAGATGTGGTGAAAAATGATTTTGAAGTATCCGTATTGCAAAAGCACCCGGCATTGAGCAGTCTCAAAGACAAGTTATATGATCTGGGCGCAGCATATGCCAGCATGAGCGGCTCGGGTGCGGCTTTGTACGGCATATTTGATACAGAGCCGCAGTGGGAAGATAGCTTCGGCGATGATCATACCGTCAGAGTTTTCAAGCTGTAGGCTCGTTGCTCCTTCATCATAAGCGATCAATGGCGCAGCTCTGCCTGCTGGTTGACCAGCTTTCTGCTGTCGCTCAATTGGTTGTAGACGCTTACAACACGCATTCTATCTGTCAGGTTCTTCAGCTTGAGCCTGTGTTGGCTGATGTACTGATCAATCTCCTGTTCAAAATCATCCATCCAGGATAGCACCGTGGTTTTGAAATTGTCGATCTCTGTCCACTTCTGGTCTTTCACCACAAAATAGCTATGCCTGCAAACATTGTTCAGATAGATATGCGGTGCTCTGTTATCTTCTGTAATGCGGGGGCGTCGCACATAACGGCTTTTGCGTAGTACGGTGAGATTTCCGTCGGCCACCACCTCAAAGAAAGTCTTTCTCTTGTACGCCTCGCTAACTTCGTATTCTAGAGAAACATAATCGCGCTGGCGGTATTTGACAGGATCAAACAACGAGAAATGAACTACATTCTCTGCGGTGAATGCCCTGAGCATACCATTGGTTCTGATTTGAATAACCTCAAATTTCAGGTCATAATTAATTTCTCCTTCCAGCAACTCTCCATTGTCCAGTTCAATACGTCCGTTGCACCAAAGGCCATCATCGTTGGCAGCTTTGGCAGCGAAAGAAGATAGGAGCAAGATGAAAACATACAAATACTTTGTGGCGATACAGCGCATAACGAATGATAAACAGTGTGGTACAATCTTTTATAATTGTACTACCTGTATCAAACTTGTAGCCTGATGTGCTCAACGATTGGCTGAATAGACTGCTTATATCATGGGTGTAATGAAACGATGAATCATTAAGAGAATGACGATTGGACGTATTTTATGCCATGTGCTTTGTATATAACCAACAGGGCGCATCAGCCTTAACCTCTGTTTTTGATGTTTTGAAGTACAACAGGAATCAACAGAAGTTAAAGCATCCTCCATAAATTTGCAAAACCCTTACTTACCTACACTGCATCATTCCTTCCAGAAATGTATAAAAAGATACCTTAAATGTAGTTTGCGCATATTTCCTGATGAAAAAAGTTATCCATGCCTATCACGGCAAGCAACGTACGATAAATTGTTACACCGCTATCGGGGCCTTGATACCCGGGTGGTACTGGTAGTTGACTATCTCAAAGTCATCAAACTGGTAATCAAAAACAGAATCGGGCTTTCTGTGGATTTTCAGGGTGGGCAATGCATAGGTTGCCCTTGATAGCTGTAGGTTTGCCTGTTCGATATGGTTAAGGTAAAGGTGCACATCGCCCCCTGTCCACACAAAGTCGCCTGCTTCCAGGTCGCATTGCTGCGCTATCATATGTACCAACAAAGCATACGAAGCGATGTTGAACGGAAGGCCCAAAAAGGTATCACACGACCTTTGATACAGTTGGCAAGATAACTTGCCATTGGCTACGTAAAACTGAAAGAATGCGTGGCAGGGCGGTAGGGCCATTTTTGGAATATCTCCTACATTCCAGGCACTCACGATCAGCCTGCGGGAATCGGGTGTACGCTTGATCTGGTCTACTACATCTCTTATCTGGTCAATAGTGTTGCCCTCCCTATCGGTCCAGCTTCGCCACTGGTGCCCGTATACCGGTCCGAGTTCGCCATGCTCATCGGCCCATTCATCCCAGATGCTGACGCCATTTTCTTTGAGGTAAGCAATATTGGTTGCTCCACTCAAAAACCAAAGCAGCTCGTGAATGATAGATTTGAGGTGCAGCCTTTTGGTAGTGACCAGCGGAAAGCCTTCCGAAAGATCAAACCGGAGTTGTCGCCCAAATACAGACAACGTGCCGGTGCCGGTCCGGTCTTCTTTTCTCACACCATGTTCCAGAATGTCTTTGAGTAGATCGTGGTACTGCTTCATATTGATTGCTTAGCTATTGGGGGATTCTGTTTGAACCTTCCAAAATTATTAATAATAAGCTGTAATTCCTTAACATTCTTATCCTTATTCATGGATTCCAACCCGCCATTTTAGTGTGAAACTTTGTTGATAAACATGCCGGATTTTGTTATATTATACTTATATCTTTAACACATACATTTCTATCAAACCCTTAAATTGGTTCTATGAAATATGAAGATCAGATACTTGTGGGCGGCCGTGCTTTGGTAGCGTTGGGCAGTTCAAGAAATACCCAGGACAGCGATTACCTTGTTTACGATAAATCTAGCAGAGAACCTTTTCTGAGAGACAATTTTAAGAACATCGATTACCTGAATGCCAATGGCAATAAGTTCTTTAGGGAGATTTACCACAAAGAAAAAGGCAAGCAGATTGCCTCTCCTCAAAGCTTATTAGAGTTAAAAGCCTATGCATTTGTACAGCATTGCCAAAACCTCAATTTTATGAAAGCAGATGAAGCAGAGTTTGATATGAAGTTTCTTTGCCGTGAATTTGATCTAACGGAAGTGTTGACCATCCACAAATATGTTTCAGATGGGGAGCTTTCAGAGATAGAAAAAGTGATTCATTCAGTAAGAAGATAGTATGCTTAAACAATAGCTTGCGCCTGTTACTTTCAAAACTCCACTCTGTACGTCAATACAGGAATCAACCCTAGCTGGTATTTGGTGATGACTTTGCCCTGTACGGCATCATAATACTGGAAGGCGACGTTTTTTTGGTTGAAAGCATTTTGCAGGTCCAGTGAAAGTACGCTGTTGTAGCGGGCCTTGTTTTTTCGCAGACTGAGCCGCAGATCAAACTTGAAATAGGCAGGTAGCTGCTCTGAGAATGCTTCGGATGCTACAAAAACTGTGGTCTGCGTTTGTTCCGACGCATTGACATTAATAGGCGTGGTGCGACCCCACCCATATATACACCTCGCAGGTTGATGCGATGACCCGCTTCTTCTCCTTTTTGTTCCAGGGAAACTCTTTGCCCGCCGTCAGGCTCAAGACGTAGTTGCCATTGTAGCGGGTATTGCGCTGTATGCTTCTGCTGCCGTGTATTTAGAGCTATATAGCGAGCTGCTGAACAACATATAATAGCTATCAGTCAGGCTTTTCTCCAGGGTAAGCTCTGCGCCATAGTTTTTGCCGGTGCCTTTGTTGACGAGCGGTTCGCGCACAAAGCCCTTCAAACAGGTTGAGGGCAGAGAAGGTGCTAGCCGGATTGGTAGATATGGGCACGTTGAACAGGCTTTGGTAATACGTCTCCAGCTTTACCTTCGCACTGCTCCCTAACAGGTGGTTGTAGCTCAATACATAATGATGGGCTTTGGTAAGTCCTAGGTCCTTTGTTAGGATTGATGACACTACCATCGGGTAAAGTGGCTGCATAGAAATACACACCAGGCAGTTGTAGCTGGCTGTGCAGCCCGTAGGCCAATGCCAGCGACTGCTCCGGCTGATGCTCCATTGCAAAGAGACACGCGGCTCCAGCGACTGGCTGCCATTGAGTGTAAAGATATGTATAATGCAACCCGGCATTGAGTTCCAGTTGCCTGCTGATGTTGTATCGCCCGCTCACATAAGGCTGCCAGAGTACGCCACCGCCTTCTCCCTCTATGAGTTGTCCGGCACCTGGCAGGCTTTTGTCCTGGCTGTTGAGCTGATAAAGAGGTGGTCAAAAAACAGCCCGACTCCCAGGCTGTTGCCTCCGCTGAGCTTGCGCGTAAACGACGAAGTGGCCGACACGCGCATTTCCAGGTAATCATCGGTCTCTACGCGCGTGGTATCGTAGTTTTCCCCCAAGCCTGTCACCCAGGCGGGTGCTGCTGAGGGCTGAGGGTGGCCAGTGGTCTTTAGCAGCGACTTGCCCAGCGGTAAGGTATGCGTCAGGCCCAGGGCACCCATATCGTTGGTGAAGGTGATATCGTAGCGGTCTTTGGATTCTTCCCACGTGGACGAATCGCGGGGGGCTTGAAACACATTACTTCCTGTACCCCAACGCCAAATAGGGTGAAATCACCGGCCTTGTCTGTTGGGAACGATAGGTTGAAGGACAGATCCTGAAAAGTAATACGTCTCGCCGCCAAAGTCTATGCCCAGCACATTGGTGAGCAGCCCTACGGTAGAATAGCGATAGTTGACCAGATAAGAATTTTCTGTGCTCTCTTTGAAAGGCCCTTCTGCGGCAAACTCCAAACCGATCAGCCCCAGTTGTGCAGTATATTCCCTTTGTTGGTTGTTGCCTTTGCGCAGGCGCATATCAAACACGCCCCCGATAGCATTGCCATACCGTGCCGGGAAGGCTCCGGTCAGAAGGTGGAGTTATCCAGCACCTGCATACTCAGGATGCTCTGGCTCCCGCTGTTCTGTACGCGGCGGTCGCTGAAAGTACCGGCATTGGACAGATGATTGGGGTTGACAATATCCACGCCTTCCAACGCCATAGCAGGCTGTTGGGCGAGTTGCCCCGCACGGCGATGTGGTTTCCCTGGTCGTTGACGCCAACCACACCGGGAAACGAAGTAGAGAGCCGCGCCGGATCAAAGAAAGTAGCCGCATAGCGACGTGTTTCTTCTACGGTGAAGGTCCGGCTGCTGACCGGGCTGATGGGCTTTGGTATATTTGTGTTTCTTCTTCTACCACCACTTCGTTCAGATTGGTCGTCTTCTCTGTGAGTGCCATCTCAAGCACGGTCTCTTTGCCTGCCTGCACCAGCACATCCGATGCTACATAGGGCGTGTATCCCACATAGCTTGCCCTGATAACGTAGCGACCTACTGGAACATCTTCTATTCTGAAGCTACCGTCTTCATCTGTGCTAATGGTTTTAAGGGTATCCTGGGCATCTTTCACTACCACTGAAGCGCCTGCCAGCGGCTGGTACGTTTCGCTGTCATATACTTTGCCTCTGACCGTCTGGGTGATATTGTCCTGCGCCGCCAGATGGTGAAAACCACAGAAAGCAATGATGATGCATAAGAAGAAGTGTCGCTGGTGATGCATGTTTGAAAAGCTATTGGATACAGATGCGAAAATTAGCAGAGAACTACCAACAATTAAAGCAAATCCTTCTATAAAATCAGGGCAACAGTTCCGGAGTAGTGCGCAACGACTGCCCACCTGTTGGGCAATAGCTCCGGAGCAGTGCGGAACGACTGCCCCGAGCGGGGCAATAGCTC
>CATQIH010000012.1:42500-130203 GCA_958296015.1 Cyclobacteriaceae bacterium | reverse complement strand
GGAGAGGCACTGGCTTCTATTGCGGCAGTAGCGCAAGTGGTGCTTACCACCCGGCAAAGCCAGGAGGAGGTTGGTACGCAGATTGTGGTAGAAGGATCGGCTTTTAAAAGTACCGAACCGATAGCCACAGAGCCAGGCACTTCTGTTAGCGTCAAAAATCTTTTCTACAACATACCTGCCAGGCGCAACTTTTTGAAGTCTAATGCCGTAGAGATGCACCATATTACCGAGGAGTTTACTCGTGTGGCACTGGCGCATCCTGATATTACTTTTGAACTTTACCAAAACGATACGCAAATATACTATTTGTCACCCGGCAAGCTTGCTAATAGAATAGCCGGGTTGTTTGGCAAAGACACACAGCAGCACATATTGAGTTGCCACGAAGAAACCCCACACGTGCAGATCAAAGGCTACATCGGGCAGCCGGACTATGCCAGAAAAACACGTGGACAGCAGTATTTTTTCATCAACCAGCGTTTTATTAAAAACAGCTACCTGAACCATGCCGTGATGAGTGCCTATGAGGCGATGCTACCCGAAGACAGCTTTCCTTTCTATGCGCTGTTTATAGACATCGACCCCAAACATATAGATGTGAACGTGCATCCTACCAAGACAGAGATCAAACTGGAGGATGAGCGTACGGTATATGCCATTGTGCGCGCTTCTGTGAAAAGGTCACTGGGCATTAATCTAGTTATTCCTGCTACAGAAGAAGAGGATAATCAGTCGTTTGCTGTTTTTAGTGCTGCCAATAAGATGCGCGGCCTGTCTGCGCTGACCACACAGATACAGCCTTCGCAGTCTAACAGAGATTATGGGCAGTTTAAAAGTGCATCCTCATTGAAACCTAGCAACCTGCGCCATTGGGAAAGCATGTATCATTCTGGTGGTCCGGCATCTGGTGATCCAGCAGCCGATAGTCAGCGGTCGTATTTTGATTTTGGTGAAGCGGAGACTGACGAGGTCGGCAATGCAGTTACTTTTCAGAGTGCGGCCAATCGGATGTCTGCTACCGGCTCTCTATTCAAAGAAACTACGCACGGCAACAGTGAGGCACTTTTTCAGATGCATCAATCATATATTGCCACGCAAGTGAGGTCGGGGCTGATGCTTATCGACCAGCAGGCAGCACATGAACGTATCTTATTTGAGCAGTATTCGTTATCTTTGGAGAAACGTTCGGGTACATCGCAGCAATGCTTGTTTCCGCAGACATTGCATCTTAACCCTTCGGATTTTGCACTTTTACAAGACCTCATCCATGAAATTCAGGCACTTGGCTTTGATATTACCTTGCCAGAACAGCAGGTGGTGGTGATTAACGGCATTCCGGCAGACATTAAAGGAGGTAGTGAAAATGCCATATTGGAAGGACTCATTGAACAGTACAAATATAACCAATCCAAGTTATCGCTGAGCAGACACGACAACCTGGCCCGCTCTATTGCCAACCGAATGGCCGTGAAGAAAGGGCAAAAGCTGACATCTGCCGAAATGAGCACATTGATCGACCGGCTTTTTGCCTGTATCAATGCCAACTACTCCCCCGATGGCCAGCGAACGTTCCATATATTAGCATTAAACCAAATCGCAGACTTTTTTAGACAGTAAATATGTTTGGCAGACTCACTCCTATAGTCAGGAATTTATTAATCATCAATGTTGTCATCTTTCTGCTGCAGTATGTGGTAGAGATTGATTTTGCCAATATTTTTGGTCTTCACTACATCCACTCCAGTTTATTCAGACCCTACCAGTTTCTGACCCACATATTCATACATGGTTCCTGGGGACATATTTTCAGCAATATGTTTGCCTTGTTTATCTTTGCGCCTATGCTGGAGCGCGTGTGGGGCAGCCAGCGGTTTCTGGCTTTTTATCTTATTACAGGCATTGGTGCAGGGCTACTATATTCTGCCTATACCTTTTATGAAGTAAACACGCTAGAAAATAAGGTAGCAGCATATGTAGAAGCACCAACGCCTCAGGGTTTTGATACCTTTGTACTGGAAAACGCAGAATTTGCTCACCAGCGGCTTAGTGGCTTCATCAGCGATTACTATGATCACCCTGAAGCCTCCGCGTATATTAACGAAAGCAAGCAATATGCAACACAGCTTTTGAAAACAAAACAAAACATTCCCATGGTGGGAGCATCGGGTGCTATTTTCGGTATTTTAATGGCCTTTGGATTGCTATTTCCCAACATCGAATTATTTCTGTTATTTTTTCCTTTTCCTATAAAAGCTAAGTATTTTGTGCTATTTTATGGGTTATATGAATTGTATTCGGGCTTTGGGCGAGTGCCAGGAGACAACGTAGCGCACTTTGCGCACCTGGGTGGTATGTTGTTTGCCTTCATTCTGATTAAACTTTGGGGTAAAAAATATGATTCATTTAGTTAGCAAGTAGTTATGAACAGTATTCTGAATGATCTGAGAAACGCGTTCAGCAAGCCAAACAATGGGTTGCTGAAAATCATATTGATCAACGTCATCGTTTTTCTGATTCTATTATTTACAAATATTATCTTTACGCTGGCAAAAGCACCGTATGTATACCAGACATTGCTAGACCAGTTGCTATTACCTGCCGCTATTGGCGAGTTTATCCAGAAACCCTGGACGCTGATCACCTATTTTTTTACGCACGAGGGGTTCTTCCACATCTTATTTAATATGCTCTTCCTCTACTGGTTTGGCAGTCTGATCATGGAGTTTCTGGGCAGCGAAAAGCTGGTGAATCTATTTATTTTAGGTGGGGTAATCGGAGGATTATTTTATATTACTTTGTATAATACACTTCCGTATTTTGCTGACCACTTAGCTACTTCCCGTATGCTGGGAGCCTCAGGGGGCGTATTTGCTGTGGTAGTAGGTGCAGCCACGTTTATGCCCAATTATACCATCAGCCTTATCCTGCTGGGGCCTGTCCGTATCAAATATATTGCTTTGTTTTATGTGTTGTTTTCGTTTGCCCGCGCTACCGGTGCCAATGCTGGCGGCGAGATGGCACACATAGCTGGTGCTGCCATAGGCTTTATCTATATCAAACAACTCCAGAGAGGCAATGACCTTGGAAAGCCTATTACGAATGTCCTGAACTTTTTCAAAAACCTTTTTGTGCGCAAACCCAAAGTAAAAGTAGCTTACAAAAGTAACTATAAGGCAAATGGTAAACGGCACAGCAAAAATTTCAGAAACCAGCAAGAAGAAATTGATGCTATCCTGGATAAAATATCTGACAGCGGATATGACAGCCTCACCAAAGAAGAAAAGCAGAAGCTATTTGATGCCAGTAAGAATTAATGAAAATGGCAGCCGTAGGATCGAAGACCGAATAAAAATATTGCTGATTTCTAGCTGCCATATACGGTAAGCACCAACTTTCTGCCCCTTGCACGATTGCGGTGTTCGCACAAATAGATCCCCTGCCAGGTGCCCATATTGAGCTTACCATTGGTAACAGGAATGCTCACACTGCTGCCCATTAAAGAAGCTTTGATGTGAGCTGGCATATCGTCCGGCCCTTCTATTGTATGCTTATAATAAGGTGCATTTTCAGGTACTACTTTGTTCATATGACTCTCAAAATCCTCACGCACCGTAGGGTCGGCATCTTCGTTGATGGTCAGGCTGGCCGAAGTATGCTGGATGAATACATGCAATATGCCTGTTTTGATCTGCCTGAGTTCAGGGAATTTCTGCTGTATTTTGTCGGTAATGATATGAAACCCACGTGGAAAAGCAGGTAACTGTATTTCCTTTTGATGTATTTGCATAATTTGAATTATCTCTTTTTCACATATTCATAAGCTCCTAAATCTGGCAAACTGTCCCGCAGGTTACCCGTGATATCTTTCTTCACCAAAGTTACGATACCGGTGTCGATGGCCACCGACACGGAATCAAGCTGGTAGTTATGCTTATAAGGATTGATAAATTGCGGGTCTTGGTTAAGCAGGTTTTTGTCCTGGAAAACTGCATTGCGCGTTCTAATTAGGTTGGAAGCAATCGTGACCCTGGAATCTGCTTTTTCTGTATAGACAATCAGTTCATCCCGACGCACGCCCCAGATGATGTTATTTGTCAATGTCAGATCAAATGGCTGTGAATCGTTTGAGCTTATGCTTGTTGTGTCTGCAAAGAATAGGGCCGGGTCTATACCCAGTGGATAGTTATTATTAAACGTACAGTGTACATACCGGCAATAGCCATTACCCAGGTGTTGCACCAGGTTATACGCGCAACTGTCAATGAGCAAATTATAAGCATCTACGTCAGCATCTACAGAAAGTATCCCGAAATTAGCCATGTTTCTGATCTCCGTATTGGCAATAGTGATATCAGGAATGGTATCTGCGTCATTGCCCTGGATAACTACACCAGCCACTCCGTTGCGTATAATGGCATGATCAATCTTGTTGTTTTTGCTGAGTTCGCTAAAGAAAATACCCCTCCATTGTCCCGGACTAAACTTGTATCGTCCATCCTGCCGGTTGCTTCTTAGCAATACAGGTTCTTCCGGCGTTCCTTCTATCAGCAATGTTCCGTCTACCAGCAACCCGGAACCTGTGTGAAAGTAAACCCTGGTGCCTGCTTCCATGCGCAACGTGGACGGTTGCGTGATATTCAGAGAATCAAAGATGACGTAAGGTCTGTCGCTGGTAAAGGTAGTATCCTGCTGTATAACCAATCCTTTCAGAAAATGAGCATCTTGTCCCCAGGCAATCAGCTTAACATCCTGTGCATAACTTCCAGTTGCAAACAATATGGAGTCTTCCACCAGAAATGGCAGATCTTCATCCCTTCGATCAATTTTTACTTCAACCAGCAACAGCAAGCTATCGTTTCCCAGTAGCTGAAGGTTCTCAAAACGAGTTCCCTGCCTGCCATTCACATAGAGTTGATAAGCAGAAGCAGTACCGCCAGCCAGCGTTATAGAAGAGATGCTGACCGCGTTTTTATTTGGATTGTATACCTGAATATATTGTGTGATGCTCTCGACGGTAGAGAAAATGGTGTCAAACAATACCGTATCGCCGCTAAACACAAGCGGGTTATCAGGCTGCGATGACACCATCTCCTCCTCCGGCACACAGGCTACCATGACGGCTAACATCAGGTACAAACAATACCTTAACAGACAGCCAGAAGCAAAAAGCCCCGAGTATTTATTGCCGGTTAATATCAGCCAACTTCCAGACTTGCCATCCAAACTTCGGTCCCGGTCTTCCGGCTCCGGTCTTCGGTCTTCAGTTTTAAAAGCTTTTATTCGTAGCATTTTCTCTTATTCTTCTGCCAACTTTTCGGAGTTTTCAGCAATGCGCAGCCGCTCTGTCAGGTCATTTAGGTCTCCATCTATCACGGCAGATAGGTTGTAGATGGAGTAATTGATGCGGTGGTCGGTAACACGCCCCTGCGGATAGTTGTAGGTTCTTATTTTTTCAGAGCGGTCGCCGCTTTTCACCATAGAACGCCTTTGAGCACCTATCTCTTCGTTTTGTTTGGCCAGTTCTATCTCATACAGGCGCGACCGAAGCACTTGCAAGGCTTTTTCAAAGTTCTTGATTTGTGATTTCTGGTCTTGGCAGGTCACCACCAGGCCGGTAGGGATATGCGTAAGCCGTACCGCTGAATAAGTAGTATTAACAGATTGCCCACCCGGACCCGACGAGCAATAGGTGTCCTTCCTGATCTCATTCATATCAATATCCACTTCCACATCTTCTACCTCCGGAAGCACCGCCACACTGGCTGCCGAGGTATGTACCCTGCCCTGGGTTTCGGTGGCAGGTACCCGCTGCACGCGGTGTACGCCCGATTCAAACTTAAGGCGCGCATACACATCTTCACCGGAAACAGTGCTGATAATTTCTTTGTAGCCACCGGAGCTTCCTTCAGTTAGGTCCAGAATTGTCAACGACCAGCGTTGCTGCTCTGCATACCGCTGATACATCCGAAAAAGGTCTCCTGCAAAAATGGCTGCCTCATCACCGCCAGTACCCGCCCTGATCTCAAGAATTACATTTTTGCTGTCGTTAGGATCTTTGGGAATCAACATTTCTTTGATCTCATCTTCAAGAGTCTTCTTTTTATTCTGTTGTATCTCAATTTCTTCTTTAGCCATTTGCCGAAAGCCTGAGTCTTTTTCCGTATCCAATACTTCTTTGGCACTCTTTAGATTGGCGTTGGCTTCTTGATATTCCTGGTATTTGTTTACTATTTTATTTAAATCTTTGTACTCTTTACTGAGCTTAGAGTAATTCTTCATATCCGACATGGCATCAGGCTGCACAATGAGCTGGCTTACTTCCTCAAACCTATCTTTTATAGCTTCCAGTTTATCTATCATATCTTTAAAATTTACACAAATCTAAGCAATTGGTTGGCCTTATAACACAACAACGCAAGATAGATGCTATTTTGATATTTGCCTACCCACAGACTATGATGTAAATATCCTTCGAAGTTACGGTTGTACTATTTGCAGTGAAGATCAATTTTAATATGAGCACTAAAGATAAATATTGCACATTCAATATTTCATCCAAGGCAAAAACATCTAACGTGTCTAATTTCATATGAAAAAATCCTTCTTTACCATCGGACGCAAAATCTTTGGTAGTTTTATATTGCTCATTGTCATTTTTGCTATAAATGCTGCTTACAGTATTTTTACCATCGACAGAAACAACCAGATTGTCAGAGAAACTGCTGAAGTAATCAACCCATCGACAAAAGCCATTCATGAGCTGAACTTGTTGATTACCGAATCAAAGATGCTCATTACTAACTGGGTATACCTGCAAAACAACCAGGAAGATAAGGAAGCACTGAAAGATTTGCAAGCATTTCGGTACCCGGAACTGGAAGATAAGATAAGCATCCTGGTTCAAAAGTGGGATGACACCACACAGATACAAACCATCGACTCTGTACTGACTGGTTTTGAGTCACTCATTGAAGTAGAAAAAGGTATTATGGGTAGTCTGGTCTCTTTTGAAAATTATGAAGACCCTATGCTGAAGCTTATGGCGGAAGAAATTGTAGAAAGCGAAGTTCTACCCCAAACCAATATGCTAAAAGCACAGATCAATCGCATCAGTGCTATTAAAAAGCAGGAGGAGAATATGGCACAGCTTAATATTATTTCTTCTTCTGAAGAAATGAAAAGGCTGATCCTCATTTTAGGAGTTATCACCATTGTGTTGGGTATCGTTGTTTCGGTAATTCTGACCGGCAATATTACCAAACCTATCAATACCATACGTAGCACTATCTTTAATTTGTCTAAAGGTATTCTGCCTTCACAAACCAAAAACAGCAAAACAGTCAATAGAGATGAAATTGGTGAAATGAGCCTGGCTGTTGAATCACTTGTAGAAGGACTGAGAGCCACGTCTGACTTTGCGGAGAACATTGGTAAAGGAAATTATAAGGCAGACTTTCATCCGCTAAGTGAACAGGATGTGCTGGGCAACTCGCTGATTGGTATGAGAGACAACCTGCAAAAAGTAGCAGAAGACGACCGCAGAAGAAACTGGGCTACCGAAGGAACGGCCAAATTTAGTGAGATACTTCGCCAGAACAACCATAGTGTGAGTGATCTGTCCAATATCATTCTGTCCAGCCTTGTCAAATACATGAAAGCCAATCAGGGTGGCTTGTATGTGATAGATCATGAGACGACGAGCGAAGAAAGTCATATGACGCTGGAAGCCTGCTATGCCTGGGACAAAAGAAAGTACATTGAACAAAAAATATACAAAGGTGAAGGACTGGCCGGGCAATCATGGCAGGAAAAGGACACTATCTATATCACTGATGTGCCTGAAGAATATGTTACCATCACTTCCGGTCTGGGCGATGCCAATCCTACCAGCATCCTAATCGTGCCATTGATGGTGAACGATGAAGTATATGGAGCCATAGAACTCGCCTCTTTTGAGGAGTTCAATACATTTGAGATAAAGTTTCTGGAGAAAATCGCTGAAAGTATTGCGTCTTCTATTTCGTCTGCCAAGATCAATGCAAAAACACAGGTGCTACTGACAGAATCCCGCCAAATGACTGAGCAGATGCAGTCGCAGGAAGAGGAAATGCGGCAAAACATGGAAGAATTGCAGGCTACGCAGGAAGAGATGTACAGAAAACAGCGGGAAACGGAAATGACGCTGCAAGAGGCCAATGAAAGGGAGAATCACTATAAAAGTTCGGAAGAAAGATTGCAGATCATTATCAACAATCTTCCAAAGTTTATTTTCTGGAAAGATAAAGACCTGCAATTTATGGGATGCAACGAAGCCTTTGCAAAGTCGGCAGGTTTGTCTTCATCTACAGACATTATAGGCAAAACGGATTTTGACTTCTGGGGCAACGAGGCAGAGCAATACCGTGCGGATGATTTGCAGGTGATCAATACAGATCAGGCAAAAATTGACTACGAGGAGCCACAGACAGATGCTCAAGGCAAAACAAACTGGCTACGGGTAAGCAAAGTGCCCCTGAGAAGCAAAGAAGGCGAAGTTGTGGGAATCCTGGGCATGTTTGAGGACATCACAGAGCAGAAAAAGCAGGTAGGAGAATGGGAAAACACCAAGCAAAGGCTGCATCAGACAGAAGAAGAGCTTCAGCAGATATTGCAGGTGCTACAGGAAAAGGGTGTGGAAATACCAGAGATTATAACGAAGGGGTAGGAAGTGGGTAATCGGTAATCGGTAATCGGTAATCGGTAATCGGTAATGACCTTGATTATTGGTTACTATTACTAAAATTACAGGTTACCGATTACAAGAGTTTACCGATTTACACGTACCCCAAAATCTTTAACATAGACTCACTATTTTGTTCTTCGGCAAAAAGACGGTAATCAAAAGTACCGTCTTCTTTTTTGTCGACCACCACGTGTTTGGGTGCCGGAATCAGGCAATGCTGAATGCCTCCGTAGCCACCAACAGACTCCTGGTACGCGCCCGTGTTGAAGAACCCCAGGTAAAGTTTTTCCTGGTCTTTGATTTTAGGAAGAAAAACCTCATTGCGGTGCGCTTCAGAGTTATAGTAGTCCTGGCTATCGCAGGTAAGTCCACCCAGGTTCACACGCTGATATTCTACGTTCCAGTAATTGACCGGCAGCATGATATATTTCTTGTTCAGTCCCCAAGTGTCCGGTAATTGTGTAATGAAAGACCCGTCAATCATATACCATAGCTCTTTATCGTTCTGTAGCTTCTGGTCTAGTACTGAATAGATGGTAGCACCGCTTTCTCCTACCGTGAAGATGCCAAACTCGGTAAAGATATGTGGAACCGGCACATCATTCTCCTTACAGATAGATTGGATGGTTTCTACGATTTGCTCTACAATATATTTATAATCGTAGGTAAACCAGAGCGAGTTTTTTACGGGAAAACCACCACCAATATCAATGATATCCAGTTCGGGACATATCTTTTTGAGTTCACAGTATTTGTCTACAAAGCGGCCAAGTTCGCTCCAGTAATAAGCAGAATCATCGATGCCCTGGTTGACAAAAAAATGCAACATCTTCAACTGAATGTTTGGGTTGCTCTGAATCCTTTGATTGTAGAAGTCAGTAATATCACTGTAGCGAATACCAAGGCGCGAAGTATATAGCTCGAACCTGGGAGTTTCATCTGAAGCCACCCGGATGCCCACGTTGAAAGGCCGCTCTATCTTTTGTTCGTAAAAAGTAAGTTCTCCCAGATCATCCAACACAGGGATACAATTTTCAAATCCCCTGTTAACCAGGTCGCTGATAGATTGCCGGTACAATTCGCGCTTATAGCCGTTGCAGATAATAAACATATCCTGGTCGATCTTTCCTTCTTCGTACAGGCGGCGGATGATAGCAATATCGAAACCAGAAGAGGTTTCCAGATGAATACCGTTTTTGAGGGCCTCTGTGATCACAAATTCAAAATGCGAAGACTTGGTGCAGTAGCAGTATTGATAATTACCTTCGTAATTGTATTTTTTAATCGCCTCGTTAAACAGTTGCTTAGCACGTTGGATATTGGCACTGATCTTTGGCAGATACGTCATTTTAAATGGAGTGCCAAACTGCTGAATAACGTCCATCAGGGGCACGCCGTGGAAGCTTAGGTTGCCTTCCTGTACATCAAAATCTTCTGTTGGGAAATCAAAGGTCTGACGAATCAGATCAATATATCTTCTCATGATAAAAAGTTGGATGATGGATCAAACATTGGTCATGCAATATTGATATTATTTTAACATCTTTGCAAAGTTTTCATACATAGCTTACCACCGAGTTTTTGTTGAGATGGATATAGAAAAGCGCATAAAATTAAGTATCAGCGATGCTTTCCAGTCATTGTATCACCATACTTTGCCGGAAGCAGACATCAAACTACAACCTACCCGAAAAGAATTTGCCGGTTCTCATACCTTTGTCACTTTCTCCTATGGTCGCATCAGCAAGCAGAACCATCAGGATACGGCGCAGGCAGTTGGCAGTTACCTCAGAGAACATAGCGGTATTGTGCGCGATTTCAACGTGGTAACAGGCTTCCTCAACCTGGAAATTGCAGACAATACCTGGCTGGAAGTATTTGAGCATATCAGCAGCAGCCAGCAGTCGGCATTGCCTTTTGGCTACCAGCCCGACAATGGGCAGAAGGTGATGGTAGAGTTCTCTTCTCCCAACACCAACAAACCGCTGCATCTGGGGCACCTGCGTACTATATTCCTGGGTGCTTCCATCTCCCGAATATTCAGTGCCAATGGTTACGAAGTAAAAAAAGTGAATCTCGTCAACGACCGGGGCATCCATATTTGCAAGTCTATGCTGGCCTATCAATGGTTTGGCAAGGGTGAAACGCCTGCCTCATCGGGCATCAAAGGCGATCACCTGGTAGGCAAATACTATGTGCGGTTTGATAAAGCATACAAGCAGGAAGTAGCGCAGCTGGTGGCAGAAGGTATGGAAGAAGCGCAGGCCAAAAAGCAATCCAGCCTGATGAAAGCCACCCAGGATATGCTCCAAAAGTGGGAACAGGGTGATCCGGAAGTAGTAATGCTTTGGAAAACGATGAACGGATGGGTATATGAAGGGTTCGATACTACCTACAAACGTATAGTCGTTGGCTTCGACAAGATATACTACGAATCGAATACTTACCTGCTGGGAAAAAGTGTGGTGGAGGAAGGACTGGATAGGCAGGTATTTACCAAAAGAGCAGATGGTTCTGTTTGGGTAGACCTCACTGATGAAGGACTGGACCAGAAGCTGCTGCTTCGCTCCGATGGTACTTCGGTGTACATGACCCAGGACCTGGGCACCGTTGATATGCGTTACCATGACTTCCCGTTTGACAAGATGGTGTATGTGGTAGGCAACGAGCAAGATTACCACTTTGATGTGCTGTTTAAAATTCTGAAGAAGCTGAGCCGCCCTTATGCCGATGGGTTGTACCACTTATCGTATGGTATGGTAGATTTGCCTTCCGGCAAAATGAAATCACGTGAGGGCACGGTGGTAGATGCCGATGATCTGATACAAGAAGTAACAGAGGCCGCCAGGGCACAAACAGAAGCTTTGGGTAAGATTGATGGTTTCACCAAAGAACAGGCGGAAGAATTATACAGCGTGCTGGGCACCGGTGCGTTGAAGTATTTTATCCTGAAGGTAGACCCTAAAAAACGTATGCTTTTCAATCCGGAAGAGTCTGTGCAGTTGCAGGGTAATACAGCACCATTTATACAATACACCTACGCACGTATCTCTGCCATCCTACGAAAAGCCAACGACCTGGGCATAGAGACAGGCGGCCGTTTTGCTGACCTTGCCACATTGCAGCCAGCAGAACTGGAAGTGATCCGGCTGATGCATGAGTTTCCGCAAAAGATAGCGCAGGCAGCCGAAGATTATAGCCCTGCTACCGTAGCCCAGTATGCTTATGACCTTGCCAAAGAATACAACCGCTTTTATACGGAGGTATCTATCTTTAGTGAGGAAGACCCTACAGCACTGGCTTTTCGGGTGGCCCTTTCACAAGCAGCCGCAGCAGTGATACGCTCTGCGATGGATCTGCTTGGTATTCAGGTACCCGAACGAATGTAAGGCATGGCAGCAACTGGTGCATGGATAGAAGCAACACGCCCTCGTACGCTCCCGCTTGCCCTGGCAAGTATCAGTATGGGAGCCTTTTTGGCAGCTGCCGTAGGTGCCTTCCGGTGGGAGGTATGTGTACTTAGCATACTGACAACTATTTTCCTTCAGGTGCTCTCTAACCTGGCTAACGACTATGGTGATTCTATTCACGGAGCAGACAGTCTGGAAAGAGAAGGCCC
Source organism: Cyclobacteriaceae bacterium (assembly GCA_958296015.1). Lineage (GTDB taxonomy): Bacteria > Bacteroidota > Bacteroidia > Cytophagales > Cyclobacteriaceae > JAJNNC01. The sequence continues at coordinate 117,862 of CATQIH010000012.1, read as the reverse complement.
GGCAAGAGCCGTGCAGTCTGGTCATATTACGCCAGCAGCCATGAAAAAAGCCATGCTGCTCTTTACCGTTTTATCTTTCATCAGTGGCGTAGCCCTTATTCTGACAGCCCTGCATTTTGATATGCAAACCTTGTTGTTTTTTCTGGGCCTGGGGATTATTGCCATCATAGCGGCCATCACGTACACCTCGGGGAGCAACCCGTATGGCTATGCAGGCCTGGGAGATATATCCGTATTGTTGTTTTTTGGTCTGGTGGGCGTATTAGGGTCTTTTTATTTGTATACGCATTACCTGCAATGGATGTATGTGCTACCTGCCCTTAGCTGCGGACTTTTTGCAACGGGTGTATTGAACCTGAACAATATACGGGACATCAACACAGATAAGCTGGCAGGCAAAAAGTCTGTTCCTGTGCGCATTGGCCGTCGGCGTGCTGTGGCATATCACTGGATATTACTGCTGGGCGGTATGGCTGCTTCTGTTTTGTTTGTATGGATCAACTTTCATGGTTATTTTCAGTGGCTTTTTCTGATAAGTCTGCCGCTGTTTGTCAAAAATGGCCAGGCAGTACAAAGCAAGTCTACAGCAGCAGAGCTAGACCCTTATCTCAAACAATTGGCTCTTACCACCCTGTTGTATGTATGTACTTTTGGGATAGGCAACTTACTGGCACATTAGTCCTTTTTTGCCTTTTTTATTACCTTTCACCTTATTATATGGTCAGCATGATGCTTGAACACGTATAAACAGATAGAAACCAACTATTTTTAATATATGAAAAGTATCTTAGTTCCTACCGATTTCTCCGATCAGGCCAATTATGCACTGGACCTTGCCTGTGGCATTGCCCGCAAAAGTGGCGGAACCGTCAAACTTCTTAACGTGGTAGAAGCTCCGCATGGTACCTCATTCAACGCGATGGGTGAAGTGATAGCCCCTGATGGAATGGATACCGTCTTCTTTATCCAACTTGTAAAGCGCATCCGGCAAAGGTTATCAGAACTCACAGCAGACCCGAAATACAGTGATGTTTCCCTCACAGGATTTGTGGAGGTGGGTAACCCTTATGAACATATTTCCAGAACGATTGTAGAACAATCAGTAGATTTGGTGTTGATGGGTACTCAGGGAGCCAGTGGTGTTGAGGAAATTCTGATAGGCTCTAATACCGAAAAAGTTGTCAGAAGAGCAAAATGCCCGGTACTGACCGTCAAAAGCCCGGTAGAGGCAAAAAGTATCAAAAATATTGTACTTGCCACCAACCTCAAAGACGACCACAATCACCTAATTGCTGCACTTAAAGATATACAGGAAGTCTTTGAAGCTACCTTGCATATTGTTAACGTGAATACACCTTCCAGCTTTGAGACAGATCGCTATTACAGAAAAGAAATGCAGAAATTTGCAGATGAGTACCAACTTAAAAATTATACACTAAACGTTTATAATGATGATGATGAGGAAGATGGTATCATTTACTTTGCAGAAGACATCAAAGCTGATATGATTGCTATTGGTACACACGGGCGCTCCGCAATAAGCCGTCTGCTTAGTAGCAGTATTGCAGAAGACGTAGTGAACCATGCCAAAAGACCAGTCTGGACTTTCAGCATTCGGTAAATTACGATAAGCTCAAAGTTAAGCAGTCTGTTTTTACTGTCATTTCGCAGGAATCGTTTTAGTTCCGGATCAAACAGATTGGATGTGTAACATGATAAAAATTCCCAAGCCGCATTCTCTGGTGGAATGACAGTAACTTTAGAATGGTTGATATATCAGATTATACAACCTTTAAGCATGAGCGTTTTAAGAAGAAACCTGCCAGCTTTCTGGATTTTTGCGCCATGCCTGTAGCGAAGCAAGTTCAACATTGGATATCAGTTGCTGTTCCAGTGCTTCCTTGAGCAGTATATCGTAAGAACAAAGTGCGGTGAAGGGAATACTAGCATCAGCAAATTTCTGCCTTGCCACATCAAAACCATAGGTAAACACTGAAATCAGTCCCTGAATTTCCAGCCCCATCAGATCCAGTGCAGCCACCGCTCTCAAAGAACTTCCGCCGGTAGATACCAGGTCTTCTACCACGATCACCTTTTGTCCCCTTATCAGCTCACCTTCCACCATATTGGTCATGCCATGCTCTTTAGGTTTTGTACGTACATACAAGAAAGGCAAATCAAGCAGATCAGCTACCAGCACACCTTGGGGTATGCCTGCCGTAGCAACCCCCGCCACTGCTTCGGTATCCGGAAAACGTTTGCTTACCACATCTGCCAGAGCCTCCTTAATATAACTCCTTACCTGTGGGTAAGACAAAGAAATGCGCCCGTCACAATAAATAGGTGACTTCCATCCCGATGCCCAGGTGTAAGGTGTCTTCGTGTTGAGTTTTACCACGCCGATCTCCAGAAACATGCGGGCAATGCTTTCTGCTACAGAGCTATCTCTGCCATTAAATTCATTCATACCGCAAATTTAGTATTTTCATGGTAAAAGGGCTACTTCTATACTTTATTTTCCTCACTACAGAGGCCGGGAAATAATATATAACTTTGTGAGTGCATGTGTATTATTGGTGTTGTGGAAAAATAATATGCTGAATTGTTTGTAGAAAATCCTCTAACTCGTCGAACATGGCTTGCTTTTCCACTTTACCCTGCGGTGTAAGACGGTAATATTTTCGCAAACGTTTACCTATGTTGATGGTCTCTACCTCTACCAGCCCGTCTTTTAGCAATTTGTGCAGTGCCGGATACAATGATCCTTCTTTAATCAAGATTTTATTGTTAGAAATTTCTTTTACCCTTTGTGCGATTTCATAACCATACATTTTATCGTTATCCGCTAACAACTTAAGAATGATAGTGCCTAATGTGCCTTTAATCAGCTCTGTTGATTTCATATGGTAAATATATACAGCGTAATCCAATGCATCAAGTTTCTATGTATTTATTTGATAAATAATTCTGCGACCATCATGACATCTGAAAAAGAAGTGCTATCAACTTCTAACATTGTTGACACCACTAAGTTTACAAATGAATTTTGACCATTAATCTTTTTACAACCTTAACTTTTTAACCTATGAAAGCCCTAGTTTATCATAAACCAAAAGATGTACGGGTAGAAACAATTCCCGATCCTATCATCAGAGACTCCAGAGATGCTATTATCCGGGTCACTTCTACAGCCATATGTGGTTCTGACCTACATATTTACAATGGTTTGATACCTGATAAGAACAGTTTTGTAGTAGGCCATGAGTTTATGGGCATCGTCGAAGAAGTAGGCACCGATGTTAAAAACCTGAAAATAGGCGACCGAGTAGTGGTGCCGTTCCCTATCTCGTGCGGACAATGCTATTTCTGTCAACAAGCACACCTGCCTACACAGTGCGAGAATTCCAACCCAGAGTTCTATGGACCGGAAGGTGATATACTGAAAGGCAAAGGGGGTGCTTTGTTTGGTTATACCAGCCTGTATGGTGGCTACGACGGTGGTCAGGCTGAATACGCACGGGTGCCATACGCCGATTTTGGCCCGCGCATAGTTCCCGACGAACTCACTGACGAACAGGTACTCTTTCTAACCGATATTTTTCCTACCGGCTATACCGCCATCGACTGGGCTGAGTTGCAAGGAGGAGAAACCGTGGTAGTGTTTGGTTGCGGACCAGTGGGCATCATGGCACAAAAGTCTGCCTGGCTCAAGGGTGCCGAAAGGGTGATTGGCGTAGATATTCAACCTTACAGGCTTGAGATGGCCCGAAAATCAGCGGGTAGCGAAACGATCAACGCAGCAGAAGAAGATGTGGCTGAAGTAGTGCGCAGCATGACCCACGGCCGGGGAGCGGATGTTTGTGTAGATGCCGTAGGCATGGAAGCAGATCGTAGCCTTCTGGATAAAGCACTGGGTACATTAGGGGCACAGGCAGGCACTGCTGAAGTGCTGGAAAACTGCTTCAATGCGGTACGTAGAGGTGGCACTGTTACCGTAGTAGGCGTGTATGCCTCAAACTACAATCAGTTTCCGTTTGGTAAGTTTTTCGATAAAAGCTTGAAATTAAGAGCCGGACAAGCACCCGTGCAGGTATACATCGATGAGTTGATGAAGCTTGTGCAAGAGAAGAAAGTGACGCTGGATGATATCATCTCACACCGGTTGCCGCTCAGCGAAGCAGTGCATGGATACGAGATTTTCAACGAGAAGAAAGATAATTGTGTAAAGGTGGTATTACAGCCCTAAGAAAAGCCATCGATCTACAGAGCAGGTACATTTTTTGTGCATCTATGTTTAAAACTACATATGAAACCAAGATGTATAAGTATAGCCATGTTTTTTCCTTTGCTGATGTTGTTTGCTTGTAAAAACGATGGCTGTGGAGATTTGGGAGGGATTACGTATAGCAATATCACGTCTCTTACAGGTAGCATAGTAAGTTTCGAGGACAATAGCTATAGTTCTTATGATACACTGGAAGATAAGGCAGAAGTCCCTTTTTATAGTTTTGGATTGCGCCTGTCTCCTGTAGCGGAGTATTATAGCCTTCGTAAAGAGGCACCAAAAGGAAGCTGGTTGAGTGCAGCCTATGCCTGTAGCCCACTTCCTCCACAGCCTACCGAAGACATTGCTGATATTGCTGTCTTCAGTAACGCAGATTATACACAGGGCAGCAGCAGCAAAGTAATTGCCGCTGGCGATACGCTTAACAGCATTTTTGAGATTTATGATTACGCAAGTGGCCGCATTGTAGGGTTACCTGATTTTCTGATAGACGAACAGATGAAAGCTTCATATCAGGGCTTTGCCTTGCGACTTTCGGTAGCGGTAGCCGCTATTCAACAGCACCAATTTATAGTGCATTATCACCTGACCAACGGTGAGTTTTACACTTATCAGGCCTCCGCTGTCACATTAATTCCCTGATGTGATAACATAAGTGCCCGTTACTGGTTGTTGAAGAAAGCTTAAACGCTTATTTTTTTACCCTTAAATTATTGATCATGGGAGATACAAGTATAAAAAAACTAGACACCGCTAACTCGCCAAAAGATGGCAACGAAAAATTTCTGGTATCAGGTATTAATATGTCTATGCGTATGTGGGAGAACGAAGAACCCGGAGCAGACAAACCATCCGTCAGCCGTCCGTATGAAACTTTGGGTTACGTGCTGAAAGGCAAAGCCGAGTTGCACTCTGAAGGCCAGATGGTAAAACTGGAAAAAGGAGATGCTTACCTGGTGCCCAAAGATGCCAAGCATACCTATAAGATTCTGGAAACATTTTCCGCCATTGAAGCTACTTCCCCACCCTCACAGGTGCACGGAAGAGAAGACTAAACAAAAAAGCCGGGGTTATTCTTCGGCTTTTTTCATGAAAGGTTATATTTTATAATAGCCAGAGTGATACAGCACATTTATTTAACTGATAAAAGTTCATTGACTTCTCTTTTTAAGGTGGGTAGATGATTCACAAGAATTGCCCAGATTTCAGTATTGTCTACGTCATCGTATCCGTGGATTAATCTATTTCTAGTGTTAACTATTCTTCTTGCATTTGTAATAAATACTTCCTTATTAATTTTCAATAGTTTATCGGTAGCCTCCCCAACGATTTCAAGATTTCTCTCAACAGCATTATGTCAGCTTCATAGCTGTAAAAATCCCGACAGTTTTACATTAAAAGCTTAAAATGATATGAGATGCCCCTACCCCTTATTCTTAATCGCCAGTTGACCACAGGCGGCATCTATGTCTTTACCACGGCTGCGGCGTATATTCACGGTTACGCCTTTGTCTTCCAGGTAGCGGGCAAACTGCTCCAGGCGGTCGGCTTCGGTATTGACAAAATTGGCTTCGCTGATGGGGTTATACTCGATGATGTTCACTTTGCCGGGCACCTGCTTGGTAAACTGCCACAACTCGCGGGCATCTTCCAGCGTATCGTTGAAGTTATAAAACACAATGTATTCAAAGGTGATCTTGTTGCCGGTTTTGCTATAAAAATACTGTAATGCATCTTTTAGTGCTTCCAGGGTATTGCTTTCGTTAATCGGCATGATCTGGTTACGCTTCTTATCATTAGCCGCATGGAGCGATAGTGCCAGGTTGAACTTCACCTGATCGTCGCCCAGCTTTCTGATCATCTTGGCGATACCTGCTGTTGACACCGTGATGCGTTTGGGCGACATGTTCAGCCCTTCCGGCGAGGTGATGTGCTCAATAGATTGTAGTACACTGGCATAGTTGAGCAAAGGCTCACCCATGCCCATGTATACAATATTGCTGAGCGGTATCTGGTAATGCTTCTCTGCCTGCTGGCTAATCAGCACTACCTGGTCGTAAATTTCGGCAGCATCCAGGTTGCGCTTACGGTCCATGTAGCCGGTAGCACAAAATTTACAGCTCAGTGAACAACCCACCTGCGAAGACACGCAGGCCGTCATGCGGCTGTCGGTAGGAATCAGCACGCCTTCTACCATATGGCCGTCGTGCAGGCGAAACATCGATTTGATGGTGTGGTCTGCACTCACTTGCTTCTGATATTCCTGCACCGGATTGATAGCAAAATGTTCTTTGAGCAACGCACGGGTTTTGACCGACAGGTTGGTCATGTCATCGAAGCTGGCAGCAGATTTTTTCCATAGCCATTCCTGAATTTGTTTGGCGCGGAAAGGTTTTTCACCAACACTACTCAGAAAAGCCTTGAGCTGGTCGGGTTTGGTTTTCCGGATGTCTTGCCTGGTAGGTGTCTTCACTGCTTCCATACATTACAAAGATAAGCGATTGCTTTCTGAAATTTTTTGTTTATGCTATTTTTTAGAACGACCTCGGCAGGTTTTAAGGAGCGTAAAAAGATAAAGATACCCGTGGCTTGTGCCTTCACAAGCCGCTAAATGTCTGTGAGGGCCACGGCGGCAGGGGCAAACCCGCGCAGACCTTGGGTAAATTATTGATCGAATACTCCCTTAACAACTGCAAGGTCTGGTTAACAACAACGCAAGCCTTGAAAAAAGTTTGACAAAGTACCTGTAATCCCATCACACAAGCTTTTAAATATTTGCCTGAAAACTTACATAGGTAAGCTTACAAGCACATAGCTATCTACGGCAGATAGATTTATTGTTACTTTGATGTTTGCCAAAATTTACGATCAAAGACATTTAATATAGAAAAGTGCATGAAAAATGTGATCAAAATCTTTACCATAGAAGATGATGCTATGTTCAGTAAGATGCTGAAATATACGCTGGAAAAGGAGCAGGAATATGACGTTACGTGTTTTCGCAGCGGAGAAGAATTCCTCGAACATATCCATCTCAATCCAGACATTGTGACGATAGACTATAACCTGCCGGGCATCAGTGGATTGGAGATATTAAAGAAGATTAACCATTACAACAGCGACATTTCCGTAGTGATTGTTTCGGGTCAGGAAGAGGTAGGGGTGGCTGTGGAATCGTATAAACATGGAGCCAAGTACTATGTGATGAAGAACGAAGACACCTTCACCGAGCTGGCACTGTGTATCAAAAACCTTACGGCCCATGTCAACCTGCGAAAAGAAGTAGAGATACTGCGGGAGCAGATCATAGACAGGTCGAGGTACTCGGCCATCATTGGAGAGAGCAACGCCATCCTCAAAACAATTCGGCTGATCCAGAAAGTAGAAAAAAGCAATATGCTGGCCCTGATCACCGGAGAAAGCGGCACCGGCAAAGAAGTAGCGGCCCGAGTAATTCATTACAATTCGCCCCGCTGCAAGAAGCCCTTCGTTCCCATCAACGTAGCTGCCATTCCGGAAGATCTGATAGAAAGCGAGTTATTTGGCCACGAGAAAGGAGCTTTTACCGGAGCAGACAGCAAGCGTATTGGTAAGTTTGAAGAAGCACACGGAGGCACCATATTGCTGGATGAGATTGCGGAGATGGATATCAACCTACAGGCCAAACTACTGCGGGTGTTGCAGGAAAAAAAGATCTGCCGGGTAGGCAGCAACAAAGAAATAGATCTGGATGTGCGGGTACTGGTGGCTACCAACAAACACCTGGGCGAAAAGGTGAAAGAAGGTAAATTCCGAGAAGACTTATACTACCGTTTGCAGGGCTTTCTTATTCATTTACCCGCCTTGCGCGAACGTGGCAACGACTCCATTATTCTGGCCAGACAATTTTTACAGAGCTTCTGCGAGCAGCAGCGCATCGGCCACAAGACCTTCTCCAAAGAAGCAGCCGAAGCTATTCTGGCTCATAGCTGGCCTGGCAACATCCGCGAACTGAAAGCCTTTGTAGAGCGGGCCGCACTGTTGAGTGAAAGCGAACGCATAGAGGCCGACGATTTAATGTTTTCTCCTGTTATCGCATAAAAGTATATGAAAGCAAAACGAACGATGAGACAGAAGACCTCTCCCAAAGTCAGACAAAAGCTTACCCTGGTATATGCTGCCGCTGGTATTGCCGTTGCTGCTTTGGTGGGTGTAGGGCTTTTTATGTATATTAATTTGGGTAGCAACACAGATACAAAAGCTGCTAAGTCTCTACCAAGTTTCACTTCAAAAGCATCAGGAGATTGGACAGAAGAGCCTACCTGGGTCAATGGTAGCATACCAAATTCTACCAAAGCTGATGTATTGATTTCCAGATTTAATACCAGTGCCCCTCATGAAGTTGAACATTATGGAGATTTAACTTTTGATGAAGGTACATTAACAGTGGCAGGTACGCTAATTATTTATGGTAACTTGACCATGGGGAACAAAGCAAATGTCACCGTCAATGACGGAGGCAGATTAATCATTACAGGCAATTTCACTGCTACAAATAAGATTATTGTCGGAAATATGGGGATTATAGCTATACAAGGAAATATGAACTTTAGTCCAAGCAAACAAGACACCTATGATGGTGAAAATGGGAAATTGTTTGTACTGGGAACTATAACAGGAAATGATGATGCAACCTATCTTCAGCAAGACAGTAATGATTTGCAAGAAAAGTATCCGCAAATCTATAATTTATTCAACACAACACTGCCCATTCAATTGTCTTACTTTACTGTAAAAATGCAAGACAGACAGGCGGAAATTACATGGGCTACAGATATGGAAGAGAACAACGACTACTTTAGTATAGAACGAAGTGCGGATGGTAAAACCTTTGAACAGGCTGCCACGGTGGCAGGCGCCGGTAACAGTACCAGTAAGTTGGTTTATAGCTATACTGATTCAAAAGCCCTGCCGGGCACTTCTTACTACCGGCTCAAGCAAACAGATTATGATGGTAAGTTTACCTATTCCAGGATTGAGTCAGTGAGTCGTAGTGCCTCCGGCATGTTTGCCAGTGTATTAAACATAGAGATCGTAGCACCTAATCCGTTCACAGACAATTTCTTTATGAGCTATACGCTGCCTTCCGACGGACAAGTAGAGGTGCGGCTCATCAACATGCAGGGCATCGTAGCCTTTTCAGAGAAGATAGAAGGGTTTGAGGGGCAAAACCAGTATGAATTTTACGACAGAAAAGGAATGAAAAGCGGCACCTATCTGCTAAGCATCTCCCACAGAAATGCCACTTCCAAAGTGGAAAGATTGATCAAACGATAAGCTTTATACGCTTGTTTCATGGAGTGTTGTCAGCAATGGCAGCACTTTTTTTATGTCAAAGCTTATACTACGGTACAGTTTCGGTTTGTGGAGACACAAACCGAGGCGCGAAGGCCGTGGGCTGTGTCCTCACAGCCCACTTTAAGCCAAATGTACCGTAGTATAGTCAAAGCTACAACTCAGGACATTTCCTGCATTGTTTCTTGCCAGGCTTCTTATACTTTTTGCAACATTTCTTGAAGATGCACTCATGCTGTAAGGTATCTTTAGACAATTCCTCTTCAAACAAATAACTGTAAAACAGATCTTTCTCCGAATTCATATAGCCATTATTATTTGCAGCAAATCTATTTAGAATTCATCTAAATAAATAAGAAAGAGAGGAAAGAATATGCCATTCAATGAGATTTGTTTTACCTCCGAAGCTTTAGCAGCATAGCGCACGTTTTTTATTTGCCGGTATCTCCCTACATTTAACAGTCTTTTACCAATTTCTTCACTACACCATCCTGAATATGTTCAATTTTAATCACAAACCTTATCTTGCAACATGCCGTACTGCTTTTTCCTGCTGTGTTTTGTTGTTAGTTTTTCTTTTAGGATGTAATTCGCCCCGGCAGAATGATCAGCAAAGCGAGGTTCAGACCGGGCAGGAATGGATTTCTTTGTTTAATGGAGAAGACATTGACGACTGGATTGTCAAGATTCACCATCACGAGGCCGGTGTTAATTTCGGCAATACCTTTCGCGTGGAAGACAGTATCATCAAGGTAAGGTACGATCAGTACGGAGACTTTAACGAGCAGTATGGGCATTTATACTACAAGCAACCATTTTCTCATTATAAGTTGAAATTAGAATACCGGTTTGTAGGAGAACTACAGCCAGGTGCTCCTGAGTATACACTGCTGAATAGCGGTCTTATGTTTCATTCCCAGGACCCCAGAACGATGCCCAAAGAACAAAACTGGCCTATTTCAGTAGAAATGCAGTTCCTCGGAGGGCTGGGAGATGGCAACCCCAGGCCCACCGGCAATATGTGCTCTCCTGGTACTGACGTAGTATACAAAGGGAAACTGGATACCCAGCATTGCATAGAGTCCAGTTCTCAAACATATGATGGCGACCAGTGGGTGAAGGCTGAACTCATTGTACTGGGAGATTCTTTGATCACCCACATCATCAATGGCGATACTGTATTGCAGTATTCCAAACCCCAAATAGGAGGCGGTGTTGTAGAAGGCTACGATCCGGCTGTATTTCAGGTAGGAAAACTACTCAAGGAGGGGTACGTTGCTCTCCAGAGTGAAGGCCAACCTGTTGATTTCCGAAACATAGTACTGCTAAACCTGGAAGAAACGGCAGGCAAATAATATCTAGCATTTATAGATGGAATACTGTTTCACAAAAAAGCCCTGTTCATAACGAGCAGGGCTTTTTCTATTGATAGTTATATACTTAGTTTTTGATCATTCTGATGTTGCTGACATTGCCATCGGGTGTGGTTATTTGCAGCAAATATACGCCCACAGGCAATCTTAGCTTATCTGTATTAAGAATGATATGGTTGCGCTCATACTGCAAATATGGCGTTAGGTTGCTTACAACACCACTTAGGTTCATCAGAGAAACCTTCGTGCCTTTTGGTAGTTCGCCGGAGCCGTCTGCCTTGAGGTGCAGTACACCATCTGTTGGATTGGGATAGGCTGTCACTTTGAAAAGAGCATCGGCTTCCTCAGTGAGCCTCTGTGACGAATTTTCCTTCAGACTTGCCGCTGTCTGTGTATTGCTGCTGGCTGGTTCTATGACAAGCGCACCCAAAAATGCATACTTGGCACCAGATGCGCGCTGCACTTCGAGGGTAACCTCTCCTTTGCCATCAGATTTGATATTACTAAGCGTAGCCACCTTGTCTTTGTTGTAAGAGGCATTCAGCGAAGTACGTTGGTTGCCGATATTATACATGGCGGTACGGTTTCCACCAAACCAGGAGCTTGCAAAGAAAGTGAACCGATAGACACGGCTTTTATCCAATCCGCTGATCAGTATCTTTTCCTGACCAGTTGTGTAAAAATAGCTGCGGATCACCTGATCAGGATAGCGGGCAGCATTGTTACCGGTGCTATAACCTTTGTCGTTGCTGCTGTCCCAGGAGGTTAATAATGTAACCTTTATCCCTGTGGCACGTTGATTGGCATCTTTCAGCCTGGATTTTTCTTTGCCTACTTGTGGGGCAAAACCCGTATTATTCCAGTCGGCAGCGTTGTTTTCGGACAGTTCATTAAAGTTGATCATGATAGCTGCATCACTGACAACTGGGGCTTTATTGCCAGGAGCAGACGCGCCAGACTCGTAAGCCCCAATGTCAAATGCCTTGCCTGCCGGACGAGCTTTTCCGTTGCGGTCGGTGCGGATGCCGTAAGAAGAAACATCCTTTCCTTTGTCTATGCCATGGGAGTTGCTTTTAAGTTGATAATTGTGACTGCCTGCATCTGCAAAACCCGCGTCACTGACTTTGCTAACGATGGTATTGTTAGAGGCTTTCCAGTCGATAGGTGCGTTGAGCAGCACAATATCCTTACTGACATTGGCCAAAAGGTTATTATAAAACACGTTGCCTTTGCTCTTAATACTGTACATGCGCATACCTGCCGACCCGGTATTGACAATCGTATTATTGATAAAAAAGAAGCCCCGCCCAGGCACCGTTTCTCGATCATCGCAGAAAATTCCGTCTGCTTCCACATCAGCAATCACGTTGTTATAGATATAATTGTTGCCGGAGCCAAATACCTGGATGCCTACACCGGTTCCTTTAATAATCGTGTTGTTGTACAGTCTGCCGGTGGTGCCTCCGCCAATAAGGATACCTTCATCCTGGTATTTTTCGCGCGCAGTGCCGAAGTTTTTAATCGTATTGTTGTAAATCTCACAGTCTTTGGTAGCTCTGCTCACCTGCAGGCCATCCCAACCGGTGTTTTCTATGCGGTTGTTATAGATTTTAAGTCCTTCGATGTTATGAGGTTTCACCGTGATTCGCCGTCCATTACAGGTCAGGGTTTTGTCTCCGCCGGTATAGCCCACGTAAATACCTTCTCCACCTGTATTATGGATATAGTTGTCGTGGATGCGGATATTTTTCATCACAAAGTTCTGTTGCCAGGAGGTAGGATCACACGAAGGATCATGTTTGTAGAGCACACCGGCAAAGCCTGTTCGGGAAATCTCCAGGTGGTCTATTTCTCCATAAATGCCATACCCGGCTACACCGCTACCCGAGCCATTGATACCGTCAATCTTGAAGCCGTATGATTGGCCTGGGCTACCTGTGCCGGTGAAGCGAAAGTAGTTTACATTGTTCAGCAGCAACCCATAGTAATGTTGGTAACCGCCAATGACTACCTGTCCACCACAATTGATAAAGGTGATCGGCTTGCTGGCGGTGCCGCTAAAATTGAACAGATTTAAGAACTTGTATTTGCCTGCTTTCACGCAAATCACATCGCCGGGCTTCACGTTCATGGTTGCTCCATCGATATGAGGTTTATCCGGTGTAATGGTATGATCGCACTGGCAATTTTGTGCAGTGGCCGGGAATTGCATACAAAATAAGGAAGATAGGATGATAGTAAGTAAAAAGTATTTCATACAATTTGAAGCCGTTAGTTTAAACAATAGAATAGTGTAAGCTGGGTATTGTGCAAAAGAAAGGCCACCAGCTCAAAAGGCTGCATAATTGAAAAAACACAACGACAAGCATATCATTATGATAAAACTCCTTTTCATAATGGTTGATAGATTCTAATAAACAAGTGAAGCTGATGCAAAGGCTACGAAAATAAAATCAGCCTTTACTACAAAAAAAGTCGGGATGCTTAAGCAAGTCACACAAAAACAAGTATCTTTGCACTCTTTTGTAACAAATGGGTGTGTCCTGCATGGAATGTTTTGCATGATACACTCGACATGGACGTGTTCCATAAATGTTAAACTTTATTTTAATATGGCAGTAAAAATCAGATTAGCGCGTCGAGGACGCAAAAAAATGGCCATTTACGACGTGATCGTAGCAGATGCCAGATCACCCCGTGATGGTCGCTTTATTGAAAAACTAGGACAATACAATCCTAATACCACTCCCGCCAGCATCGAGCTCAACGATGAAAAAGCACTTGATTGGATATTAAAGGGTGCCAAACCTACAGATACCATGCGTGCTATCCTTTCTTACCGCGGCATTATGCTCAAGAAGCATTTGCAGATCGGTGTGCAGAAAGGAGCTATTACGCAGGAAGATGCTGATAAGAAGTTTGAAACTTGGAGCAACACCAAAGAGCAGCAGATTTCCGGCCAAGTAGACTCACTCACCAAGAAACGTGAGGATGAGAAGAAAGCCAGAATGGATGCTGAAACCAAGGTGAAAGAAGCCCGTACGCAGGAGCGTCTGGAAAAACAGAAAGCACTCGAGGCTGCTGCTGTAGAAGCCGCCAGAATTGCCAGAGGTGAACCCGAAGAAAGTAGCGAAGAAGCTGTTGAAGACGAGACAGCCACGGAAGAAGCGTCTGCTGAAGAGACAACTATTGAGGCGACGACTACCGAGGAAGCACCTGTTGAAACAGCGACGGCTGAAACAACACCTGCCGAAGCAATTTCTACCGAAGAAAAACTTGTTGAGGATGCCTCTGCCGAAGCAACATCTGTTGAAGAAACAACTGCTAAGGCTACCGAAGAAAAGCCTGCCGAGGCAACGACTACCGAGGAAGCATCTGCCGAAGCAACACCTTCTGAAGAAGTGCCCGCTGAAGAGACATCTGCTAAGGCTGCTGAGGCAACAACCGACGAACCATCGCCTGCTGAAGAAGCAACAGCTGATGAAGAAAAGCCTGCCGAAACAGAGAACAAAGAAAAGGCTTCAGAATAAATCATTAATCCCTACTGTATGCAGCCTGATGATTATTATCAGCTAGGATACATCGTAAAGCCTCACGGTTTGCAGGGTGAGCTTAACTTCTTCCTGGATGTCGATTTCCCGGAAGATTACCAGAATCTGGAATCAGTGTTTCTTTTGCTTCCCAAAGCAGGAACACTGGTTCCTTTTTTTGTGGAGCACATCAGTATTCAAGATAACAAGACGATCGTCAAATTTGAAGATATAAACAGCATTGAGCAGGCAGAAGACCTGATCAAAGCCGAAGTGTATCTCCCACTCAACCAGCTTCCTACGCTAACAGATGAGCAATATTATTACCATGAGATCATAGGATTTACGGTGCAAGATAAGCAAGCAGGCACTTTGGGCATTGTGAAAGACGTGTACGGCAGCAATAGCCAGGACCTGATCGCGATGGAATATAAGCAACAGGAAGTGCTCATCCCAATTGCCGATGATGTTGTGCTGGAAGTCAACAAGGCAGAAAAGCTCGTAATCACCGATCTTCCCGAAGGCTTGCTGGATATTTACCTTACCTGAAAGCCCTACACTTCTATACTTGCCAGCGATACCAGGTCTGGTTGATCATGGATATATTCGTGTTTGTATGCTTTCAGCAATTCTCCTTTATACACCAAAAATACACCCGGCATCCGGTAATGATCGCCTACTGTCCTGTCAAAGTGCTGACGACGCAGGCTATCTGGTTTTACTAGAAATTGCAGGTATTTTAGCCGAAACAGCTGCCGCAGCGACATGCTGTGTAGGCCAAATATGGTGTAAAGATCGCAGTTTGGATCGCTGACGTTGAGCATATCCCGAAGGCCGTATTGCGACAAATAGTAACGCGCATCTTCATAGGAGGCCATATGTACTACGATGATCTTCACCCCGTTTTTTTCAATCATTGTACGTTTGTCGCTGAGCTCTATCAGTGCCTGATGACAGGAGCTACAGCCAAAGTGCCGCAGAAACACTAGCAACGCCGGTTGCTTATCAGTTAGATGCTGTAGCGTTTCGCCGGTATTTGTATACACCCTTACCAGCACATCGGGCAACGGAAGCCCAAGGTAGGCACTGCTGGGTGTCTGCTCCATTTTTGCCACCAGGTACAGCACAATAGCCAGTGGCCCGAGCCATATCAAATCTTTGGCAAAGAAATAAAGTACCAGCTTTAGGGGAAGCACTTCCTGGCTCCAAAGGTCCAGCACAAAGATCAGCTGTGTTATTTTAGCAACGAAGCCCATGCCAATAATCATGATGTGCCGCCGGGGATTAAAGGCTGCGGCAAAGTAAAACACACCAAATATAATGGCTATCACACCAATCATCTGCCAGGGAAACAGGTATTGGGGCACATCCATGCCTGCCCACCGGAACAGTGTATCCGGAAACAGCGCAAGCGTAAGACCCCAGAAGGCATTAGTCACACCGGCCAGTTTTAACATCATGGATGCCCATTCGGGAAACTGCTTCATGCTGTATGTTCTTGTTTAAGTTTTCTAATGGCAAGCATCCTCCAAAAGATGATAGCAAACGGAATGAGCCATATCAAGTCATTCATGATCAGGTGAAACAGATACTTTTTATTGATCGTGCGCTCCATCACAATCCAGTAGAACCCTACGGCACCAAACAGCTTGGAAAGTATGCCTATGGCCAGCAAAAACCACAATTTCCGCGGATACATGGCCACCAGGATATAGGCTACCCCAAACCCCAGCACTCCCGCACCCTGCCAGAATATCAGTGGAGGGGCTGCTCGGGTCGTCATGGTGATCCATTGATAGAATGCATCGGGAAACTGGTTGATGAATATCCCCCACCCTATGTTGTAAAAACCAGCTAAAAGCAACAAGCCCCGCATCCAGGGTTCTATTCTTAATACATCCATAATCTTTTAATGCATATAGCTCCCTGCGTTGATATCGATGGTGGTGCCGGTGGCATGGTCGGCATAGCCACTTGCCAGAAAAGCCACAGTAGGTGCTATATCTTCGGGCTGCGTGAGCGTAGTGAGTGCAATATCCGATTTTACATAGGTTTCTCCATACTTTTGTATAAAATCTTCTGCCATATCTGTACGGGTAAAGCCTGGTGCCACCGTAAAAGCTTTGATACCTTCTTTGCCAAACGCCCGGGCAATAGAACGGGTAAGCGACACTACGCCACCTTTAGACGCAGCATAGGCAAGGTAGTCGCCGGTATCTCCACGAAAGGCCGCCCTTGAGGCTATGTTGATAATTCTGCCGCCACCGTTTGTTGTAAAATGGTTGATGGCTTTTTTGCAAAGCAACCCGGTAGCGTGCAGGTTGACGAGCATGGTCTTAGACCAGCTATCGGTAAAGGCAATATCATCGCTATCTATACTTGTGCCCAGAGCAATACCCGCATTATTGACCAGGCAATCGATGCTGCCAAATCTAGCCAGCACGTTGTCAAACAACTGCACTACCTCCACAGGCTTTGATAGGTCTGCCTGAAAAGTGAGGGCACCGTGCCGGATGTCGTCAGCTACATGCTGGGCTGTATCTGCGTTGCGGTTGAAATGCACAGCCACCTGCGCACCGGCTTCTGCCAGCTGCCTGGCAATGGCTTGTCCGATACCTCTACTGGCACCGGTGACAAGTATTTTCTGATCAGATAAGTCTATACGCATAGGACGTTGTTTTATGGATACATCTGCCAGATACTTAAAACTTAGCACTGGCCTGGTGCCGCCTCAATATTCTTTTGCTTGATATATCGAAACGGAAGAGTAAAAGAACCGCTGAGATAGAAAGGCCAATCAGAAGCCCAATCCAAACACCCTGAGGACCCAGGCCAACCCTAAATGCCAGCCAATAGCCCAGCGGCAAAGCTACCACCCAATAGGCAAACAGTGTAATAACCGTCGGAAGCTTCACATCGGCCATACCTCTTAGCAGGCCCAGCCCTATTGCCTGAGAGCCATCCGATAGCTGAAAGAAAGCAGCAATGACCAGCAGAGAAGCGGCCAGTTCTATCACTTCCACATCATCGATGTACAGGGCAGGCAGTATGTGCCTGAACACAATAAACAGGACGGCGGAGAAAGCCATCAGTCCCCAGGCCATAATAAGCGAGGTGAACCCTGCTCTTCGCATATTGTGTATGTCCTTTTTGCCCAGTTGGTTGCCGATTCGGACGGTAGCCGCAGCAGCCAGTCCGGTAGCCACCATGTAGCTGATGGCAGCCAGGTTGAGAGCTATCTGGTGTGCGGCAAGTGCTTTGGTGCCTATCCAGCCCATCATGATAGAGGCAAAACTGAAAGCACCTACCTCAAAAACGTACTGCATGGCCGTAGGGATACCAATAGCCAGCAACCGCCGCATGAGTGCTTTGCTAAAGCCTTTGATCTGTGTCTTTCTTGCCTTGTACCAGGGAGTACCTACTACATACACCATCATGGCAATGCCCATCATCACCCTGGAAAATAACGTTGCCCAGCCTGCGCCATTCAGTCCCAGTGCGGGGAACCCCCATTTGCCATAGATGAGCAGGTAGTTGAAAAGTACGTTGAGCAAATTGGCAGATACGGTGATATACATCGCCACCCGCGTGAAAGACAGCCCTTCCGCATACTGTTTATAAGACTGGAAGAACATAAAAGGGATCAGAGACATGGCAATGATCGCTAGGTAGGGTATGGTAAGGTCTACTACTGCCGGCGGCTGCCCGAAGCTGTATAGCAGAAACGATGCCGCTACCACCAGCACACACAATACCACGCCCAGAATAGCATTGATAAGCAGCCCATGTTTGAAGATCAGCCCGCCGCGCTTGTGATCACCTTCGCCATCGGCAGTAGCTACCAGTGGTGTGACGGCCATAGACACACCAATGCCAAACATCAGTACCACAGAGAAGATGCTGTTGGCCAGCGAAACGGCGGCCAGCGGTTGAGCACCCAGCCGACCCACCATGATACTATCAGCCACACCCACCATGATATGACCCAGCTGACTTAGCATCACCGGGTAGGCTATAGAAAAGTTCTTCCGAAAATGTGTCTGGTATGATTGAAGAGACATATAAATACAATGAACACACAATAAATAAATAACACCACTAGCTTCAGTCTGTGACTGAAGCCAGCATTAGGAATCCGCTGCCGAAGCTAGTAAAGAAAGTCTCTGGAGCGCGTTTATAACGCGTTCCACGCCGGGCGTTACAAACGCGCTCCAGGAAGTACAGTATCGGAAGCTTCAGTTGCAAACTGAAGCTAGTAGTTACAGCATACTATTTTCCGGTCTCCAGCCTCCTGTCTTCCCGTTTACATCCTTCTTATCTTTACAAATCAAGCATTCTGGCTATTTTCAACAGACCAGCGATGCTGATGGCATCTGTAATTTTGCCCGACATCACCATCTCGATAGCTTCGGTGAGTTTGAGCTTTCTGATTGCCAGGTCTTCTGTTTCATCAAACTCCGTAGCACCTTGCGTTAGTTCCTGTGCCAGGAAGATAAATCCCTCTTCGTCTGTTACCGAGTTGGACGTATGAATTCGCATAATGTTTTGCCAGCGACTGGCAGACAGCCCGGTTTCTTCTTTCAGCTCTCTTTGGGCCGATAACAGCGGGTCAATGGTACTATCGCCGCCACCCATGGGTATTTCCCACGAGTATTCATTGAGCGTATAGCGGTACTGACCTACAAGCCAGGTATACTGCTCTTCATCCAAAGGAACAATGCCAATGGCTTTGTTTTTAAAAGTTACCTGCCCGTAAATCCCTTGTCCGCCCCTGGGGTTGATCACCTGGTCTTCATACACTTCTATCCACGGGTTGTCATACACTTTCTTACGGCTTAGTTGCTGCCACGGGTTGTTCATATCTTCCATGCTGCAAAGGTAATCTTCCAGGCTGGAGCCGCAATATTTTGCGGTTATACGATCTATATTTTTTAATCCATCAGCTTTCTAAAGAAATCCCATAGCACGATGCCGATGCTAACGGAGATGTTGAGGGAGTGTTTGGTGCCAAACTGCGGGATTTCCAGGCAGGTATCTGACATGTTTACTGCCTCATCGCTCACACCCACTACCTCATTGCCAAATACCAGGCAGTATTTAGTATCTTTATAGGCCATAAAATCCTGTAGCGGCACACTTTCATCGGCCTGTTCTATACAAATAATCGTATATCCGTCTTCTTTCAGTTCCTGTAGCAGTGCCACCACATCCTGCCGGTGCTCCCATGCTACGGAGTCGGTTGCTCCCAGGGCTGTTTTATGAATATCGCGGTGGGGTGGCTGGGCTGTGATGCCGCACAGGTATATCTTTTCTGTCAGAAAAGCATCGGCGGTACGAAAAGCGGAGCCTACGTTGTTCATACTGCGGACGTTGTCGAGCACCAGCACCACCGGCTGCTTCTTCTCTTTTTTGAACGCTTCTACCGTGAGCCGGTCCAGCTCTTCATTTTTAAGTTTTTTCATAGCAACGTAACCTTTAAGATAAATAGTCTCTATTGACAGGCAGCGTATATAGCCTGCACTACCAAAGACTTAGTTGTATACAGCTCGAGGGCTTAGTTGTATACAGCTCGGGGGCTTAGTTGTATACAGCTCGCGGTCTTAGTTGTATACAGCTCGAGGTCTTAGTTGTATACAGCTCGAGGTCTTAGTTGTATACAGCTCGAGGTCTTAGCTGTAGACAACTTGAGGTCCCGACTGCTAATGCGCGTTTGTAACGCGTTGCAAACGCGTCCGGCGTGGAGCGCACTAGCAATTCTTAGCTGTAGACAACTCGAAGTCTTAGTAATGTATGATAACCTCGTTTATCCGTAAGATTGTTTTGTCTACCGCCTTAGTTATTGTTATTTTTGTATAATTTACCTAAGAAAAGCTACACAACACATATGCCTGCAACCCAAGTGCAAAAGAAAGAACCCCGTACGTCTGCCATACAAAAGGAAACACCGCTGATGCAGCAATACAATGCCGTAAAAGCCAAATATCCGGGTGCCTTGCTGCTATTCAGGGTGGGAGATTTCTACGAAACCTTTGGAGAAGATGCCATCACCACCAGCAAGGTGCTGGGCATTGTACTAACCAAACGGGCCAACGGTGCTGCCTCTGAGGTAGAGCTGGCAGGCTTTCCGCACCATGCCCTCGACAATTACCTCACCAAGCTGGTAAGGGCGGGCCATCGGGTAGCCATCTGCGACCAGTTGGAAGACCCTAAGTTTGCCAAAGGCGTGGTGAAAAGGGGCGTTACAGAATTGGTAACACCCGGTCTTTCCTACAACGACAATGTGCTGGACCGCAAGCAAAACAACTACCTGGCATCGCTGCACTTCGATAAGCAACGTATCGGCATCGCCCTGCTAGACTTGTCTACCGGGGAGTTTCTTACCTCTTGCGGTTCGTTTGAATACATTGATAAACTGTTACAAAGCTTTAGCCCGTCAGAGGTGATCTACAACAAAAAGTGCAGGCAACAATATGCAGAGGCATTCAAAGATGCCTACAATACCTACTGTCTGGATGAGTGGCTTTATACGATGGATTATGCCTATGAAACGCTCACCCGGCACTTTAATACGCAGTCGCTCAAAGGTTTTGGCGTAGAAAACCTGGAAGAAGGCATTGTGGCGGCAGGTGCCGTGATGCATTACTTGCAGGAAACAGAGCACCACCATATTCAGCATATCTCAGCCATTGGCCGCATTGAAGAAGAACGATACGTGTGGCTGGATAAGTTTACCATCCGCAACCTGGAACTGGTATGTCCGCAACAGGAAGGGGGCATTCCGCTGATTGACATCCTGGACTGCACCCATACGCCAATGGGCGCGCGCCTGCTCAAGAAGTGGATTGTGCTACCGCTCAAATCAAAGGCACCCATTGAAGAACGGTTGCATACGGTGCAGGCACTGCTGGATCATGACGAGCTACAACGCGACATCGTACAGCACCTAAAGTCTGTGGGCGACCTGGAAAGGCTGATCTCCAAAGTGGCTGCCGGGCGGGTCAATCCACGCGAACTGCTGCAACTCAAGAAAGCCCTGAAGATCATTACTCCTGTCAAAGCCCTGCTAAGTTCGGTAGAGGTGCCACAACTGAAAAAGCTGTCCAGCCAGCTCAACGGTTGTGAGTTTTTGCTGGAGAAGATAGACAAAGAGCTACAGGAAGACCCGCCTATGCTGCTCAACCAGGGTGGTATGATCAAAGACGGTATCTGCGATGAACTGGATGAACTGCGTGGTATTGCCTACTCCGGCAAAGATTACCTGGCTAAGATACGGGAGCGGGAAATCAATAATACGGGTATTTCTTCCCTGAAAATCTCTTACAACAAAGTGTTTGGCTACTACCTGGAAGTGTCCAATGCGCACAAAAATAAGGTGCCCAACACCTGGATACGCAAGCAGACGCTGGTGAATGCCGAACGTTACATCACTGAGGAACTGAAGACCTATGAAGAAAAGATACTCACTGCCGAAGAGAAGCTGTTTCATATAGAGCAGCGTCTTTTTCAGGAACTCGTCACTGCCACAGCCGAATTCACCCGGCATATCCAGCAAAATGCCCGGGTACTGGCCGTGGTCGACTGCCTCACCTCCTTTGCCCACACGGCTCACCAGAACCGCTACGTACATCCTGAAATTTTAGAATCTGATCTGATCGACATACAAGGCGGGCGACACCCCGTGATAGAAAAGCAACTGCCGCCCGGAGAAGCTTATGTGCCCAATGATATTCAGATGGATAGTGCCTCGCAACAGATTCTGATCATCACCGGACCAAACATGGCCGGCAAATCTGCCCTGCTGCGGCAAACTGCCCTGATCACCCTGATGGCGCAAATGGGTTCTTTTGTGCCTGCTTCCAAAGCCCGGCTGGGGCTGGTAGATAAGGTCTTCACCCGCGTAGGTGCTTCTGATAACCTGTCCAGAGGAGAGTCTACGTTTATGGTAGAAATGATCGAGACGGCCAGCATCATCAACAACCTGAGCAACCGCAGCCTGATCCTAATGGACGAGATTGGGCGGGGCACCAGTACGTATGATGGGATCTCTATTGCCTGGTCTATTGTAGAATACCTGCACAACCACCCGCAGTGCCGGGCCAAAACGCTGTTTGCCACCCATTACCATGAGCTGAACCAGCTGGCCGATAGCTTTGAGCGCATCCGCAACTTCAATGTATCGGTGAAAGAGATCGGCAACAAAATTCTGTTCATGCGCAAGCTCAAAGAAGGGGGCAGCCAGCACAGCTTTGGTATCCATGTGGCCCAGATGGCCGGTATGCCCAACAAAGTAGTGGTTCGTGCCAACGAGATCATGCACCACCTGGAAAAGGACAAAATCTATACAGATACTTCCGAGCAACTCCGGCAACTGCCCAAGCAGGATTATCAGCTGAGCCTGTTTGAAGCTGATCCTAAGTTTCTAAAGGTAAAAGAGATATTGGAACAGACAGATATCAATACCATTTCGCCGGTAGAAGCCCTGCTAAAACTCAACGAGATGCAGATGCTGCTGAAGGAGAAGTAAGGGATGTGGTTTAGGTTTATCGTTGGGGGATAAGTCACTTTGCAGGCAGCGATGGGTTTAAACCCATCGCTGCTAACGATGAATGTTTCTATACTACTGTACATTTTCGGTTTGTGAGGGCCGTGGGCTGTGTCTTCACAGCCCACTTTGGGCAGATGTATCGTAGTATAGGTTTACCTGCGAAGATCTGCTATATCTATTATCACTTCCTGAAAGGAATACGGTAGTAGATGTAGTAATCAAAACCAAAGGCACTTTGGCTGTCACCATTGCCAAAGCCGGGAATCTTATAAGGCACCAGCGGACTCTGGCTGTTGGCCTGCCTCAAAAACTTATAACGCAGTGTGTAGCCCAGGTATACATTTTCAAAAACACTCACTTTCACGCCTGCATTCATCTCTATCCACCAGGAGCTATAGCGGTCGTTGCGTTCTGTGATCTTCGATATATTGTAGATATTGTTGGTGTTGCCATTATCATCATTGCCCGAGGGCTGAAAGCTCACCTGGTCTTTGAGCTGGCTACGGGCATATTTCAGGCCAAAGAAGATGACGTTGCCGGAAGCATCATTGTTGTTCTTCTTCTTGTCTTTGAGCAGGTTGGCTTCTATGCCTGCCCTGAAGAAAGAACCCTGGCTGCTGTAGGAAAAATTTTTATCAGGCTGCTCGGTTTGGTTATTCAGCAAGTCCAGTTTTGCTCTGCCATAATCTACCACCAGCATGTACTGCCGGATGGGCACATCTGCCTGAAAGCTGTAATAAGTAGCCTCCGGATCGGAAATGGTTTTGACCAGATCGCTCACAGACACCCCGATACGCACTGCCGAGGGCGTAAATCCATCGTAGATTGCCTTTTCTTTCTTTACCCTGGTAGACGACACACTATCCTGCTGCTGCTGGGCAACACTTTTGTGAGTCATAAGAAGAAATAAACCTATTAATATGTATACACTACTTTTCAATACGCTATTCACGCTGTCATTCCGCAGCGATAGCGAAGGAACCTTAGCCATCATAAAACTTCCGCGCCACCGATCGGCTATGTGTCGTTCCACAGAAGGGGAAGGATCCCTGACGGGATGACAAAATAACGCATACCATAGTTTTAAGTGTGCAAGCAGCTTATTCAAAGAATATCCGGGCATTTTCCGCATTGTTTTGGTCAAGACTGGTATTTTGAAAGATCACAGAGTCAAACGCAGCTTTACTTTCCAGTTCCAATTGATCGTAGCGCGTTTGTGGCAGGCAACTGGTATTGCTGATCAGCAGGTTCTCTGTTTTCCGGTAACCGAATACTACGCTTCCGGTTCGTACGGTGTCGTCTGCCAAGCGAGTATAAGTGAAGTTCAGCCCGATTTGCGCAGCATCCGCATACACGGGCAGTTTGATGCCACTCACAGAATCCGCAGGCTGAAGGAGCACAACGCCCCGGTCGTTGGTCACTGATAAAACATTAATAGTATCGCGGTTGCTGGTCAGAGGTGGGACGGTGTCGGTAGGGTCAAACTTGTAAAAGCTGAGCCTGAGTGTATCATCCAACGTATAGCGGCAGGTATAGATGCCCACATGGGGCTGGTTGACGCTGCTGATGTCCGCTTTGAGTACGCGCACGGAATCAAGCGTTTTTCGGGATATACCAAGGTTATAAAACCGCTGCTCCACACCACATTCCGGCGAGATAACTAACTGCTCACGGTTGTAGGTGAAATATAAAGTATCAGAAACATTATCCTGCTGTAGAATAACAGCCGTCTGGTCTGCCGATGGGTTCAGCGGTACCGGAAAGCTGCTTAGGCTGGTGTCCAGCAACAGTTCATTTTCCTGTGTCCGCAGCGGTTCGCCGTTCTCTGTATAAAACGATACATTCTGGTAAGTATCTGGCACATTGCCAGTGCCAGTGGTATCTATTTTATAAAAACTAACCTGCACATAGTTGGTATTGTCGCTCACGCAGCTTGCCTGATCTTCGCAGGCAGTCGCCAGGCCCAGGAAAAACAGCAGCAAAATAACCGGAAAATGATTCTTTATCAGAGAAACTGTGTTATGCATCATAAGTGTTGGCAATTTGCTAATTTTGTGCCTCATTTAAAAAAACAGTAAAGGGTTTGAAAACAAAAGGACTGAAAAAAGACAAGGTAAACGTAGTGACGTTGGGTTGTTCCAAAAATCTGGTAGATTCAGAGGTGATACTTACCCAGCTGAAGGGAAACGGCATCCATGCCATGCATGAGGCCATCGATGACCGGGCCAACATTGTGATCGTCAATACCTGTGGCTTTATCGACAATGCTAAGCAGGAATCCATAGACACCATCCTACGGTATGCCGATGCCAAAGCAGCAGGCAAAATAGACAAGCTATACGTCACCGGCTGCCTTTCGCAACGCTACCGCGACGATCTGGAGCAGGAAATCCCGGAAGTAGACGCTTTTTTTGGTACGATGGAGCTGCCCTTGCTGCTCAAAAAATTCAAGGCCAACTACAAGCATGAGCTGGTAGGCGAAAGAATCATTACCACTTCCCGCCACTATGCGTACCTCAAGATTGCCGAAGGCTGCGACCGTCCGTGTTCTTTCTGTGCCATTCCACTGATGCGCGGCAGGCACGTTTCCAAACCAATGGAAGAATTGGTGAAAGAAGCCACTACGCTGGCCAGAAACGGCACCAAAGAGCTACTGCTCATCGCCCAAGACGCTACTTACTACGGCCTGGACTTGTACAAAAAACGAAACCTTGCCGACCTTATGAAACGCTTATCCGATGTGGAGGGCATCGATTGGATTCGCTTGCACTATGCGTTTCCTTCCGGTTTTCCGATGGATGTGCTCGATGTGATGGCCGAGCGGACTAATATCTGCAACTACCTGGATATGCCCTTGCAGCACGGTTCTTCCCGCATCCTGCAACTGATGCGCCGCGGTATTACCCGCGAAAAGACCGAAGCCCTGGTGGCACAAATCAGAGACAAAGTGCCCGGCATTGCCCTGCGAACTACACTGATTGCCGGCCACCCAGGAGAAACCGACGCAGACTTTGAGGAGATGCGTACTTTTGTAGCAAACACGCGCTTCGACAGGCTGGGCATTTTCACCTATTCTCATGAAGAAGGCACACATGCGCACAGCATGGAAGACAACGTGCCGGAGAAAGTGAAGCAGCAGCGGGCCAATGAGATCATGCAGCTACAGGAAAGTATCTCTTATGAGATCAACCAGCAGAAGATCGGCAAGACGCTCAAAGTGCTCATCGACCGCAAAGAAGGAGGGCATTTTGTAGGCCGCACGGAAGCCGACTCCCCGGAAGTAGACAACGAAGTGATGGTGTCGGCGCAAGACCACTACCTGCGCATCGGCGATTTTGCCAATATTGCCATCACTGATGCCACTGAGTTTGACTTGTTTGGCGTACCTGTGGGGTAACGCCTAATGAACGAACCGTTTTTGATTCGTTCAAGCTGCTATTTATAAATTGACCAGTATCTAGTACGTTATTCCATTTCATCTGCCTTTCCAGTCATACACCAAATCTTGTATTGATTTATTGAAGATGCTACCGGCAAAAGTATATGTAAGAACTAAGTAATAAAATATACTTTTATACACATTTTTATTATCTTGCTGCTTTGTTTAGTGATCAACCTTCAAATGACAAAGTATGAAGAGAGTTTTACTTAGTATGAGTATGATACTGCTTACTTCTTTTGCCTGGCTACAGGCGCAGAACAGGACAGTATCTGGCAAAGTCAGCGAGCAATACGGTGCCGCGCTGCCAGGTGTTAATGTATTTATGAAAGGCTCTACCATCGGTACCATCACTGATATAGAGGGTAACTATAAGTTGGATATTCCTTCTGACGCTGAGGTGCTTATCTTTTCTTTTATTGGTTATACTACCCAGGAAGAAGCCATTAACGGGCGTTCAATCATCGACGTATCGATGTCAACCAACGTTTCAGAACTCAATGAAGTAGTAGTAGTAGGCTATGGTACACAGCTCAAGACAGACGTTACAGGCAATATTGCCCGGATATCAGGTGAGGAAATGCAAAACACTCCGGTACCTAGTCTGGAGCAGGCCATGCAGGGCAGGGCAGCTGGGGTATTTATAGAAGCTGGCAATGGCAAATTAGGGCAAGGCATCAAAGTACGGGTGCGTGGTTCGGCTTCCGTAAGTGCTTCCAACGAGCCTTTGTATGTGGTAGATGGAGTTATTATTACTTCCAGCAACCTGTCCGGTTCAGATGCGCCTACCAATCCGCTGGCTGATATCAATTTCAACGATGTAGAATCGGTGCAGGTGCTCAAAGATGCTTCGGCTTCGGCTATCTACGGCTCAAGAGCCGCTAATGGCGTGGTGATTATCACGACCAAACGCGGCAAATCCGGGCAAACCCGTTTCAATGTAGGTTATCTGAAAGGATGGAGCAGCCCTACACGTAAAGCCAACTGGCTCAACGGGCCGCAATACCTGGCAGGCTCTCGGGAAGCCTTTGAGAACTCAAATGCTATCATCAAACAGGAGGATCCAACTTCTGACTTTGGCGACTACAACTATGGAGAACCCGGGCTTACTTTTGAAGGTGTATTGAACAACGAGCTAGGGGAAGGCTCCTGGAGTCCTGATGCAAATTACAACTGGGCCAACCAGGCATATCGTGATGATGCAGGCATCGATCAGCTAGACCTTTCGGCCAATGGAAGGCAACGACAAAACGAAGTTTTATACCAGCTTGCAGTATACAGACCAAAGAGGTATCCTGATCAGAAATGCTTTTAAGCGTGTAAGTGGCAGGCTCAATATTGACCATCAGGTATCTGACCGCGTATCGATCGGGGTGAACTTCAGCCTGGCAAGGTCTGTCAACGACCGCCTCTCCGATGATAATTCATTCACAACCCCTATGCAAATGCTAGCGTTGCCCCCCTATCCAACCCTTCCGCGATGAAGAGGGGCAACCTAAATACCAATACGGTGTATTTCAATGGACTCATTGCCAAGGAAAACACCGCCTTCACCACCACGGTGTTTCGCAACATCAGCAATGCATATGCCAGCATTGAACTGGTGCCGCATCTGACATTCCGCACGGAAGCTGCCGCCGACATCCTCACGCAGAACGAAGACCGCTTCAGCGGACGTGCCGTAGATTCCCAAACCGGTTATATCAATGGAGGCAGCGAGTCGCGGTGGGTGAACGTGCAAAACTATTCTACCAACAACTTTTTCACGTATGCAAATACATTAGGAAAGCACAACATGGAAATAGTGGCAGGTATGAGCTACCAGATATCTACGGAAGACGTTACCAGAGTGGAGGGCCAAACCTTTCCATTGGATGCATTCAGAAAGATTACCAGTGCTTCTACCATCATTGGAGGCACTTCGCAGGCTAACGATTTTTCTTTCCTGTCTTACTTTGCCCGCGCCAACTATAAATTTAGCGACAAATACCCTCCTCTCTCTGAGTGGCAGGATAGATGGCTCGTCTAAGTTCTGGTGCCAACGAAAGATACGGTTTCTTCCCCTGCCGTTTCTGCCGGATGGATTCTGACAGAAGAAAGTTTTATGGAGTCGCTTACGCCGCTGAGTTTCTTAAAACTAAGAAGCCAGCACCGGCCTGACAGGTAATGCACCCTCCGAAAACTTTGCCTCACTTGGTACATACCGTGCCCAAACCTACGATGTGCTGGGCGGCATTGTGCCACAGCAGCTTGCCAACCCTCGCCTGAAGTGGGGAAACAACCCCTGCAAACAGATATCGGCGTTGACTTTGGCTTGTTTAACGACCGACCGCATCACAGGCGAGTTGGTATTACTATGTGAAAGACACCAGGGATGTTTTACCTCAATTCCAACGTACCAGGGACCTCTGGCTTTCTGACGCAGTTTGTTAATGTAGGCAAGCTTACCAACAAAGGTTTTGAAGTTTTGCTTAATACTACCAATGCGGACGGGTGCTTTTAGCTGGTCTACCTCTATTAATTTTGCCCGCAACCGGAATAAGATCACCAACACTGGCAGGCAACGTGATCACAGGTGGCTATATCAACCGGGCGGTAGAAAGGGCCAGCCCATAGGAGTTTTCTATACCCAGGAAATACGCAGGTGTCAACCCTGCCAATGGGGATGCGCTGTGGTATTTGAACCGTGACCCTACCGAAGAGGAGATCGCCAATGGTGATATCTTCCAGGTAACCCATTTAGGCAAACGCCCGGTAACCAGTAATTATAATTTGGTGGAAAGAGCTATTGTGGGTAATCCGAATCCAGACTGGATAGGGGGTATCACCAATAACCTATCTACAAAGGGATAGACTTGAGTTTTCTGTTTCAGTTTTGTACAAAGGCAATGATTGTGTACAACGGAGGCGGGCGTTTCCAGCGTGCTCGACTTTTCTTACTTCGACAACCAGCTTGGTAGAAGATCTGGAAGCCGCCTGGCCAAAGGCCGGGGGCAAATTACCAATGTACCCGAACCACGCCTATTTTTGGGCAACGGTGACAAGGAGTCTTCCCGCTACATACAAGACGCTTCTTTTGTACGCTTGAAGACACTGACGCTGGGCTATAATCTCCCTACAGATTTAATAGAAAGGCTTTCTATGCAAAATGTACGGGGTGTACGTCTCTGCCCAGAACCTGCTGACTTTCACTAAATATGATCTGAATGATCCGGAAGTGAATACGGACTACTTGGGAGCAGACAATACTGGACAGGGCAATATCTCACAGGGAAACGACTTTTATGCCGCGCCACAGGGCTAAAACCGTTTCTGTAGGGATAAAACTTGGATTTTAAATACGAAGCAACCATGAAAAACAAAAATATGAATACAGCTTATAGAAAGGCCTATTATACATAGCCACATTGCCTGCCCTGATGCTGGCGGGATGTGGTGATTGAACTGAATATAAAACCCCAGAATGACACTCAGCCAGGATGTGGCTCTTGAATCTCCGCAGTACCTGGAAGGACTGGTGGTAGGAGCATACGACCGCCTTTCAGATGATGACCTCTACGGTGGTTTGGATACAGATGAACGCCGATTTGCTGGGCACCAACGGAGACATACGCTGGTCGGGCACCTACTTTAAACCCGGAGGGAAATCTACCAGAAAGCCGTAACTGCTATCAACGCACAGGCCGAAGAAACCTGGACAGCCGCTTACGAGGCCATCAATGTATGCAACGAGGGTGCTGGCCAATCTGGATCGGGAAGAAGAGATGAAGATCAGCGTGCTATAAGTTTGAAGGCGAAGCCAAATTTAATCCGTGGAGCACTTTACTTTGAGTTGGTTGCGCCAGTATGCGAAAGATTGGGAAGATGGCGACCCAGCAGCACAACCTGGGCCTGCCCTCTGAAACTCACCCCTACTGATCTGACATACAACCCGGAGGCAAACTTCATTCCACGCAACAACGTGCTGGATGTGTATAATCAGGTAGTAAAAGATTTGACAGAGGCTACCACTTTGCTGCCAATTAGAAAACTTTGGTGCTGGGCAGCAAGAATATCTTTGCTACTCATGGGCTGCCAAGGCCATGCTGGCGCGTGTAAGGCTGCAACGCAGAGAATATGACGCAGCACGGGTGCTTGCCCAATGATGTGATTGAGACACGGTCCGTTTCAACTGGTAGATCGGATAGATCGGGGCTTTTAACCAGGCGGAAAATTCTTCGGAAGATATTTTTGCCATACAGGTAACCAATCAGGATGGAACGAACTCTCTGCAAACCTTTTATGCAGGCAGAGGGTTCAATGGAAGGCGCGACATCCGCATACAAGGAGAACACCTGGCCTTGTACGATTCCACAGATACCCGCCTAACGCTGTTGATTTACCAGGAAAGTGGCAAACTCTCTGAGCGGTAAGTATCGCGATCAGTTTGCTAATATTCCGGTAATAAGGCTGGCTGAGATGTACCTGATCCGGGCAGAAGGCAACCTGCTGGCAGGAGGCACACAAGCCGGACCCAATACGCCCCGGTGCTGACTTGCAGGTGCTCAGAACCCGGGCCAATGCGATGCCAGCCCCAGCAGTGCCTACCATTGATAATGTGATGCTGGAAAGAAAACTAGAACTGTGCTTCGAGGGTCATTTCTTACATGACATCAAGCGACGACAAGCCACGATCACACAATTGGGAACATATCCATGGAATGATAACGTGTTGGTATTGCCTATTCCTCAAAGAGAAATAGATGCAAACCCAGCCTTGCAAGAGCAGCAAAACCCAGGTTATTGACGCTACTCTGCCAGTTTATAAGTACGATCTATTACCTAAGCCTTGAGGGTTGAATATCAAGTATCGGATGTCCGAATACCAGTATTTAGCCCTCAACAGCCAGTGCTCAATGAACAAAGTGACAAAGCAGAATTAAGTAACCAAAGGGTAGGGCTTATCCGTTATAGCTACCAGACGTTTAAACCTAAACTATGACTACAGAAAAGCTGGACCTTTCCGCTACCGGAAGTTTCCCCCCTATATTTTTAGATTACCTGGCGGGCAAAGCCCAACTTCAACATTTCTACGAACGTACACCAACGCTTGCCAGCTTTCGGGAGCAAATCAATGCAAAGGATTTCAGCAAACAGCAACGAGCCTCACTGACAGCGGTCTTACAGGAACAATACCAGCACCTAAGCATGGCTGGCCCGGTGAGGCGCAACCTAGACAGCCTGAATGAAGAAAACACCTACACCGTCACCACCGGGCACCAGCTCAATATCTTCACCGGTCCGTTGTACTTCATTTATAAGATTGTGACGGTCATCAACCTATGTAAAAAGCTGAAGGAGGCTTATCCAGCATGTCATTTTGTGCCGGTATACTGGATGGCTTCCGAAGATCACGATTTTGAGGAGATCAACCATTTCAGTCTTTTTGGCAAAACCTATACCTGGCAAACCGATCAGCGGGGAGCCGTAGGCAGGTTCAAAACGGATAGCATCAGCAAAGTACTGGAAGCATTGCCTACTCCCTTACCCTTGTTTGAAGAAGCTTATCGTTCGTGTAGCAATCTGGCAGCAGCTACGCGCTGTTATGTCAACGACCTGTTTGGCGAAGAAGGTCTCCTTATCGTAGATGCTGACCATCCATCATTAAAAGCTTCTTTTCGCCAGGTGATGGTAGATGATATCATCAAGCACACTGCTCACAAACTGGTAGCAGATGCTTCGGCCACACTGGATGATATGGGATACAAAACCCAGATCCATCCACGTGATATCAACTTTTTTTATCTGAAAGACCAGCTCAGAGAGCGAATCATCCAGGATGGCGACCGGTACCAGGTATTAAATACTAATATAAGCTTCTCGGAAGGCAACCTACTGTCTGAAATAGAAGAACATCCTGAGCGATTTAGTCCAAATGTGGTACTGCGGCCGCTGTATCAGGAGATGATACTACCCAACCTGGCCTACGTTGGCGGTCCGGCAGAAGTGTCTTACTGGTTGCAGCTCAAAACCATGTTTGCCCACTACCAAGTGCCTTTTCCGATCCTACTTCCCCGCAACTTTGCCATGATTGTTGACCAAACTAGCCATCGCAAACTTAGCAAAGTGCAGGTGCCGGTCGGCCTGTTATTTATGGACAAGCAAAGCCTGGTCAGCCATTTTGTAGAAGAACATGCCGACCACGAACTGGTGCTTCAAGAAGAAAAAGCAGCGTTGGAAAGTGTGTATGAACAAATAAGGCAGAAGGCTGTAGCCATCGACAAAAGCCTGGAAGGGTTTTTGGGTGCCGAACTTACCAAAGCACTTAAAAGCCTGGAAGGTATAGAAAAAAAGATGAAGAAAGCAGAAGAGAAGAACCAGCAGGTAGCCATCGATCAGCTTATTTCTTTGAAAGAGAAGCTTTTTCCAGGTGGAAATTTGCAGGAGCGTCATGAGAACTTTCTCAATTTTTATATCAATAATCCGGATTTTATCAGCGAAGTGCTGCACAGGCTCGACCCACTGGACTTCCGTTTTCATATCCTTGGAGAAGCAGAGGCGTGAAGAAGGCCGTATTAAGAAAATTGTACCTGGACAAGCGAAAAAAGCTGTCGCCAGAGGAGTATCAGGCGAAGAATCAGTTGCTTTTACGGCAGTGTATGGCATTTTTTTCTTCTACATCTTTTCAGGCTGTTCATTGTTTTTTGCCTATCATTCATCAGAAAGAGCCGGATACCTGGCCGCTCATCCGTGCTTTGCAGGCACAGGGAATCACTGTGGTAGTTTCCAGAAGCGACATGCAGACGAATGCATTGTATCATCATCCGCTCACCCAGGATACGGTGTTGCAAACCAATCGCTGGGGTATTCCTGAACCTGCCAGCGCAGAAATTGCTTGTTTCCCCCCAGAAAAGATAGATGCCATCATCGTACCGTTGTTAGCTTTTGACAAATCCGGTCATCGGGTAGGCTACGGCAAAGGATACTACGATAGGTTTTTGGCTCAATGCCGCCCGGATGCAGCAAAAATCGGTATTTCTATAGAGTCACCCGTAGAGCAGATTGAAGACGCTGATAATCAGTTGGATATAAAGCTAGACTACTGTATGGCTCCTGACAGGATTTGGAGCTTTTGAGTTTTAAAGTAATCAATGAAATTATGTTTTCCGTTCACATTTTTCTTTAACAAAGAGCAACTGTTTGATAACCTGAAAGACCATCAATCTTGAGGCATATTGTCTTTTTTTGATCTGATATAGTATATATATTTACAGAGTTTTTGGCATGATTTGCCAGATAGCATCTTATTATCATTATATAGTATGCCTGAACTTAAAAGGTTGCAGCAGTTACATCAATTATATATGCAGGCTCCCATAGCCATTGGCATATATGTGGGTGAAAAGCATATCATAGAGTTTGCCAATGCTGCCATGCTTGATCTTTGGGAAAAAACTGCGGAGCAAGTGATGAATAAACCACTTTTTGAGGCGTTGCCGGAAGCAAGTGCACAGGGTTTCGAAGAAATACTTTCCGGAGTATTGCACACGGGAGAACCCTTCTCCGGCAAAGAGCTACCTGTAACGCTACATAGAAAAGGAAAGCTGGAACTGACCTACTTCAATATATTGTATGAACCCTTGTACAATGATGAAGGAAAAGTTTATGGCATCACACAAACGGCTACTGAAGTGACCGAACTGGTAGAAGCCCGCCAACAGGCCGAAAGAAACGAAGAGATCATCAAAACAGCCTTGGAAGCCGCCAGGATGGGCACCTGGCATATGGATTTTGTGCAGGGCACCATAGATACTACTGTTGAATACGACCGGATATTTGGTTACCAGAAAGAACCCCTGAAGCCGTGGAACATGGCTGCTATCCTGGAACATATAGTGCCTGAAGACAGGCAACGCGCTGAGGAAAGCTATCAGCGTGGCCTGCAACAAGGCACCTACAACTGCGAGGTGAGGGTGCTGTGGCCCGACCAGAGCCTGCACCATGTGCAGATCAAAGGCAAGACTGCCTACAACATGAAGGGCGACCCTACCGGCATGTCGGGTACCATTATGGATACCACCGAGCAGAAGCTAACTGCCGAAAAGGAAAGGCAGCTGGCCGCCGAACAAGCAGCACGCAAAGAGGCTGAGCGATCGGAAGAAGAGTTGTTTAGGCTGACCCGTGAGCTGGCCGCCAGCAACAAAGAGATACAGGTGAGGCTGGCTGAGCTTTCCCGTACCAACGACCAGCTTACCCGTACCAATGCAGACCTCGACAACTTCGTCTATACGGCTTCGCACGATCTGAAAGCACCCATTTCTAATATAGAAGGGCTGGTGGAAACCCTCAACCGTGCCAGGAATGGTAATACACTGAACGCTCCGCTTTTTCAGAAGATCGTCGGGATGATCCAGTCGTCTATCGAGCGTTTTAAGAGAACGACCGGAGAACTAACCGACATTGCCCGGATACAGAAAGAAGAGCAAGAAACCTCGGAACTAATACCTGCCGATATTATCCAGGAAGTACTCTTGGACTTGCAGCCTTCTATTGAGAAATCGAGTGCAGAGATAGTAATAAATGATTGTGTTGGTCTTACCTTTCACTTTTCGTACAAGAACTTCAAGAGCGTCGTCTACAACCTCATCTCCAATGCCATCAAGTACCGTGCACTCGACCGCCCACCCATTATTGAAGTACAGTGTTATCGGCAGGGCAGCCAGTTTTTGCTGGTAGTAAAAGACAACGGACTGGGTATCAGCGAGCAAGACAAGCAAAAGATCTTTATGATGTTTAAGCGCGTTCATGCCCATGTAGAGGGCTCAGGCGTAGGGCTTTACCTGGTCAAAAGGATTACAGACAACGCTGGCGGTAAAATAGAGGTAGAAAGCCAGGAGGGCAAAGGCAGCACCTTTTCAATATACCTGCCCACCATATCCTGATTTTTTTACTTAACTTTGGCTCCAGGTTTCTATAAGCTTATGGAGTTCAACGATCTTATTTCAGAAATAAAGGAGCTATATCAGCATGTAGTGAAGTTGTTCACTACTGACTTTCTGACGGTATTTGGTACCCAACTAAGCTTGTGGAACATCATCTTGTTGGTGTTGGTAGTAGCTGCACTGGTATATATCTCAAACAAGTTAAGTAAGTTCCTCAACGAAAGCTTCCTGACCCGCTATGATATCAGTGAGAATGCCAGAAGAACTATTGGCATGGGAACTGGTGCCATTGTGCTTGTTTTGGGCCTTTTTATAGCGGTACGCTCCGTAGACCCTGATTTTAGCACATTTGATTTCTTTACTACCGACCATTTCAAGCTTTTTGGCAAGCCTTTTAGCCTCTGGACACTTTTTAGTTTTGTGTTCAGCATCATCCTACTGGTCTATGTCTCTGGTCGTATCAGTCACCTGATATCAGAAAAAATACTGACCCGCTACCGGATGGATATTGGCATCCGGCAGTCCATCAGCACCATTGCACGTTATCTGATCCTTATTCTGGGGCTGTATATCATCATCAGCAATACGGGTATTGATTTGAGTGCCCTGGGTGTGCTGGCTGGTGCCTTGGGTGTTGGTATTGGTTTTGGCCTGCAAAACGTTACCAACAACTTTATCTCCGGGCTGATCATTCTCTTCGAGCGGCCCATCAAGGTAGGCGACCGCATAGAGGTGGGCGACACCAATGGCGACGTGGTACGCATCTCTGCCCGTGCCACCACCATCATCACCAATGATAATATTTCTATCATCATTCCCAACTCGGAGTTTATCTCTTCCAAAGTTATCAACTGGAGCCACAACGACCGTATGGTTCGGTTTCGCTTTCCGATAGGGGTGTCTTATAACGAAGACCCGCAACAGGTAAAGCAGCTGCTGATGGAAGTGATGAAAGAAAACACCGCGATACTGAAAAGCCCACCGCCTGATGTGTGGTTTGATGAGTTTGGCGATAGCTCGCTTAACTTCACCATGATGGTATGGACATCGGCCTATGTGCAACGTCCCAAGAGTTTGAAAAGCCAGCTTTATTATGCGGTGTTTCAGAAGTTTAAAGAACACAATATAGAAATACCTTTTCCACAGCGCGACCTGCACATCAAAAGCGGAGAGCTGCCTGTCAATCTAAAGAACAAGAATGGATACGCTACCAATGACTAACGATATAATGAAACCGGACAAGTACTTTGTTTTTGATTTTGATAGCACCTTTACCAAAGTAGAAGCCCTGGATGTGCTTTGCGACATCTCCTTACAGGGAAATCCCAACCGCGAGAGCGTGACGCATGAGGTGCACAACATTACCAACCTCTGTATGGATGGCAAACTATCCTTCCGCGACTCGCTGGAAAGTCGGTTGGCCCTGATCCACGCCAACAAGTCGCACATCCCTGCACTGATTAGCTATCTGAAGCAGAATGTATCGGTCTCGTTTGTCAGAAACAAAGAGTTTTTCACCACACACAGCGAGCAGGTCTATGTTATCTCCAATGGCTTCAAAGAATTTATTGTGCCTATTGTAGAAGAATATGGCATCAGTGCCGACCATGTGTTTGCTAACGACTTTATCTTCGATGAAGCAGGCAACATCACAGGGTTCGACAAAGCCAATGTACTCTCCGGAGACAATGGCAAGGTGCAGGTGATCAAAGAGCTGGAGCTACAGGGCGATATCTACGTGATCGGCGATGGCTACAACGACTACAAGATCAAAGCCGCCGGGCTGGCCAACAGATTTTATGCATTTACTGAAAACATTGAGCGGGCTTCTATCCTTGAAAAGGCCGACCATATTACTCCCTCATTAGATGAATTCTTATACTTAAACAAAATGAACACTGCCATTTCTTATCCTAAGAATCGTATCAAAGTACTATTGCTTGAAAACATCCACCCGGATGCTGCCAGAAAGCTCAAAGAAGAGGGCTACCAGGTAGAGGCACATGCTGCCGCTATGGACGAAGACGAACTGTGCGAACGCATCAAAGAGGTGTCTGTGCTGGGTATTCGTTCCAAAACCAACGTCACCGCCAGGGTGCTGGAAAATGCCAACCGGCTTATCTCGCTGGGTGCTTTCTGCATCGGCACCAACCAGATAGACCTGGAAGCCTGTGCCAGAAAGGGCGTAGCCGTCTTCAACGCGCCCTACAGCAATACCCGCTCTGTGGTAGAACTGGCCATCGGAGAAATCATCATGCTGATGCGCAACGTCACCGATAAATCCCGTGACATGCACCAGGGCCACTGGTCTAAGTCGGCGGTCAATAGCAACGAGATACGCGGCAAGAAGCTGGGTATTGTAGGCTATGGCAGCATTGGCACACAGCTCTCCGTGTTGGCAGAAGGCATAGGCATGCGAGTGTATTACTACGATGTGATAGAAAAACTGGCCCTGGGTAACGCCACCAAATGCAGCAGCTTGGAAGAGCTGTTGTCTGTTGCGGATGTCATTTCGCTGCATGTAGATGGCAGGCCGGAAAATAATAACTTCATTGATGCACAGGCATTCAGCCATATGAAAGAAGGCGCGATACTGCTAAACCTGAGCAGGGGTACTATTGTAGACACCAAAGCGTTGAGAGACAACATCCTCAGCGGCAAGATACGCGGTGCATCCGTTGACGTGTTTCCACACGAACCCAAAAGCAACGACGAAGAGTTTGTCTCCGAGCTTCGCAACCTGCCCAACGTCATCCTCACACCGCACATCGGCGGCAGTACGCAGGAGGCGCAGGAAAACATTGCAGACTTTGTGCCCAATAAGATCATGGAGTACATCAATACCGGCAGCACAACCAACAGCGTCAACTTCCCCAACGTACAACTGCCCCAGCTGCACAATGCGCACCGCCTGATGCATATTCACCACAATGTGCCGGGGGTGCTTGCCAAGATCAGCCACGTACTTGCCCAGCACGACATCAACGTGGTGAGCCAGCACCTGAAAACCAACGAAACGATCGGCTACGTGATCATCGACATCAACAAAGCCTACGATCATGCCGTAGTCAAAGACCTCAAAAGCATCAACACCATCCGCTTCAGAGTCTTGTACTAGGCTGCGACACTATACGATGTAGCGCATAGATTTGTGAGTCTAGTTCCGCCGGATTTACCCAACCCCAGGTCTGTGCCACCGCCGGGACGCGGTCCTCACAGACCTGAGAAGAGGAAAGGTCTTTATTTGTCATCAGGTCTGTGGAGACACAGACCTGGGAGGGTGATGGGGGCAGGGGGCACTGTGAAGCGAAATGAATAACCAATTCTCACAACTCCACTTCCCCCTGGCTTCAGATTGCATCTGAAGCCCTCAAATAAAAGAAAGTCTGTGACTTACGCATCTCTTGGACTGCGCGTCCCGGACTGCGCGTCCCGGACTGCGCGTCCCGAACTTGAGTTACCTAAGCTGTTGGGGGTGTATCATCACTAGGAGTAGCATTTGGGGGTAGAAGATGGTATGCGGTTTTTGCGGGAGGAAGGCACAATGATACCCAAAAGCTTCAAGAACCTTCGGGGTATAGTGGAATGCCGTACGGGCAATTCTGCGAAAGTCACTGTACCAGTAGTTCAGTGCTTCAACGGCCTGGTCTTTCACTTGTGTGCTATTTTCGCTGTCTGCTTTTTTCCTCAGTCGCTGCATTCTCAAGACAGCAGTGCCTGGGTGGCTGCCTGGTTTTGTTGCCATTGCTCGTCGGCTTCAAACAGGTTAAGCTTTTCCACATACACAGGCGCTTTATTATAGAAATACAGTGCCTGGGGTATCCATTTCCACTTTTTGCCCAGCACTTTCTGCACATTCAGCGACTGGACAATATGAGGCTTATCGCGGAAGATGTATTTGATAGTAGACACATGCCTTCTAAACAAACTATACGCAGCATCAATGTCCTGATTGATCTGTAATGATAGTTCGCGTGCCACATCATTGTGCTGGTCTCTAACCTTTAAAACGGCTTGTACATCATTGAGCAAATCCATACCCTGCTGCACCTGTTCTTTGGTGAAGCCATATGCTTCCATTTGTTGCCGCAAGTCTTCGTTCGTGGTAAGGCCATACAGTGTAATCTGTACTGACTCAACCAGTTTGGTAGTAGAATAAGTGATCATACATTATTGGGTTATTCATTTGAGTACAATAAAACACATTCAAAGGAAATGCTATATGCACAAACAGCCGTTTTATTACCTGTGCAATGAAGTTGGCCTTTCAAGAGACTTTGGTTGATCCCCAACACAAGTGTATCGAGCACGCATAGCACCTGAATGGATACCCAACGCATGTGTATTGACCATCCATAATATCTATATGGCTACTCGATTCGATCGTATCGAACACCCATAACACCTGTATGGACACTCGATTCGATGGTGTTAACTACCCATAATACTTGTATGGATGCTCAATTTATGTATGTTGACTATCCATAGCACCCACCTCTAGCTTCAGATTGCATCTGAAGCTTTGAAGTCTTTAAACAGAAGCAAGTCTGTGACTACGCGTCCCGGACTACGCGTCCCGCTTTTTTATAGCCATTCTGTATGCGTATTCTCCGGGTTTTCGTATATTAACAGGAGCATTAACCTTTTTGACCACCATAAAAGTAAAATACGATGAAAGCCATCATCCTATGTTGCTGTGCATGTTTATGCGTTGTGTTGTTCGGTAACGATATGTATGCCCAGCATAAACCCCAGATCATGCCAAGTCGACGGCCCGAACACAATATGCCCAACCTGAAACCAGACACAAGCCCTTTCAACATGCCCAACCTGAAAGGCATCAGTGCTTTCAGTACCAACCCCGAAACCGGGGAGCCACATTACTATATAGACCCGGCTACAGGCTTGTACTTCAACTTTGATCAGCAGGAGATACGCAACTTCAAAACCGGCAAGGTGTATAGCTTCAAAGAACTCGAAAAGATATTGCGGGAGCAGGGTGCTACTCAAAAGGATACGGTGCCTAAAGGGAAAACCATATAAAACCTTACATGATCCTTTGCGGCAGGTTGATGCCTGCACTTGTAT
Organism: Cyclobacteriaceae bacterium; assembly: GCA_958296015.1. Taxonomy (GTDB): domain Bacteria; phylum Bacteroidota; class Bacteroidia; order Cytophagales; family Cyclobacteriaceae; genus JAJNNC01. Next base: position 77,347 of record CATQIH010000012.1, on the reverse strand, counting down.
AATTCGTGGTGGGTGAGTAGGTTGCCTGTCTATTGACCTCTAAACCACACGTGAATGAAGCGAGTTGCAGGACTGGCCATGTTCTTTTTGTTACAGATGTACCAGGCATCTGCACAGATCAGCACGCCCAAATATAGCAACGAATTCCTGGCGATAGGAGCAGGCGCGCGTGCCCTGGGCATGGCAGGCACACAAACAGCCATTGCCAGCGACGTAACCGCTGGTTACTGGAACCCCGCCGGCCTTACCAGCCTCACCCGCCCATACGAAGCTTCCCTGATGCATGCCGAATACTTTGCAGGCATCGCCCAGTATGACTATATAAGCTTTGCCGCCAAGATAGACTCTTCCAGCACGCTGGGCGTATCACTGCTGCGCTTTGCCGTAGACAACATCCCCGACACCCGGTTCCTATATGATGCCAACGGAAGAATCAACTACGACAACATCCGGTTCTTCTCTGCCGCCGACTATGCCTTTCTCTTTTCTTATGCACACAAAACATCGTGGCTACAGGGCCTGAGCCCTGGGCACCAACTTCAAAGTGATTCACCGCACGGTAGGCAGTTTTGCCAATGCATGGGGCTTTGGCCTGGATGCTGCGGCCCGCTATGCGCACAACAACTGGCAGGCAGGGCTGATGCTGTATGACATCACCGGCACGTTCAATGCCTGGTCGCACAACGCTTCGCTAGTAGCGGATGTGTATACCCAAACCGGTAACCGTATCCCTGAAAATTCTATAGAACTTACATTGCCCCGTGCATCGCTGGGCGTGGGCCGCCTGGTTAGGTTCTGGGATCATAAAATAGGTGTGCTGGCAACTGCCGACCTGATGATGACCTTCGATGGTAAAAGGAACGTACTGCTGAAATCCAGCCTGGTATCGGTAGATCCTTCCGTAGGGATAGAGCTAGACTACCTGCGCACCGTATTTGTAAGGCTGGGTGCCGGTGACGTGCAGGACGTGAAAAACTTTGACGGAAACACGTATCGCACCTATCAGCCCAACTTCGGACTGGGTGTGCGTATCAACCAGGTAGTGCTGGACTATGCACTTACCGACATAGGAGACCAGTCGGCATCGCTCTATTCTCATGTTTTCTCTCTAAAAGTAAGCTTTGGTGAACACAAATAATAAGCATATGCCGTGTTATGCTCGAAGGCTGTCTGTAGCCGGGCAGTCAGTGATGGTATGGGTAGCTGTTGTCAGTTTGTGTGTCTTTTCTTCTGCTGCGTATGGACAGCGTTTTGGCAACGAATGGATCAACTACAGCCAGACATACTTCAAAATTTCCGTAGCACAGGATGGCATCTACAAACTGGACTATAACGCCCTGCTGCAAGCCGGGTTTCCGGTAAATAGCATAGACCCGCGGCGAGTACAGCTCTTCTTTCGAGGCAAGGAGCAGGCGATCATCCTACAGGGGCAGCAGGATGCTCGCTTCGATGCGCAAGACTATGTTGTGTTCTACGGGCAGCGCAATGATGGTGCTGGCGAGACCAACCTTTATATTACCCCGGAAGCACAGCCTCATCCTTACTACAACCTCTATTCAGACACGGCAAGCTATTTTCTCACCTGGCGACTGGATGGCACCAACGGCAAACGCATGGCCTCCTTTGCTGAAAACAACGTGAGCGGACTACCGGCAGAAGCGTATCACCTGGAAGAAAAGCTACTGCTACTCACCAGCGACTATGCGCTGGGAAGGCAATACCCTATTGGTTCATCGCTCAACAACCATTTGAGTGATTTTGACTATGCCGAAGGCTGGACCGGTCCACGGATACAGCAGGGCAGCTCAGTAGATTACACCCTGTCTGCCGACAAACAATATGTCGCTGGTCCCAAGCCTCAGCTGGAAATACTGCTTACCGGGCGCAACAACCAACAGCACAAAGTAGCTGTACAGAGAGTAGGAAGCTCCAACAGCACCCTGCGTCCTCTGGAAGATGCCAGCTTCAGTTATTACGATATAGCCAGCATTACCCAAACCATTGAGTGGAGTGACATCAGCAACGGACAACTGACCGTGCGTATCACACCACAGGGCATCGACGGGCGGGCTGATAATGTATCGGTTTCTTATATAAAGCTCACCTATCCGCAGGCAACAGATGCCAGCCAGGAAAACAGCAAAGTACTTCAGCTTACATCTAGTGTACAGGGCAAATCTTTCATCAGCGTTGCCGGTGCACCACAGTCGCCGGTATTGCTGGACATCACCAGCCAGGATGAGGTGGGCAATATTGGCTTTAGCCAGACAAACGGTAAGCTGAATGCGGTGGTGCCCAATACAGGTGTAGCCAGAAAGTTGTTTCTGGGAGCTTACCAAAGCAATATGGTAGTAAAAAAGGTGACCTTCAGCAAAGTAAACACAGCGGCCAACTTCCTGATGATCAGCCATGCACAGATGCAGCTTGCCGCCGGGCAATATGCTGATCCGGTGAGTGCTTATGCCAGCTACCGGTCGTCGGCAGCCGGAGGAGGCTACACAACCCAGGTTGTCACCATGCAGCAGCTCATAGACCAGTTCAGTTATGGCGATATATCGCCGCTGGCTATCCGGCACTTTGCCGACTATATGCTCACGCAGGGCAATCCCGAATACCTGTTGCTCATCGGCAAAGGACTTACCGTCAACTACAACTATTACCGGACAGACCCTACGCTGGCTACCGTTCACGACTATGTAATGACAGGTGGAATGCCTGGCTCCGATGTGTTGCTAACTGCCGGACTCGCCGAAAGCGGCGTTCATGAGACTATTCCTACCGGCAGGATCGCTGCCCGCAACGCAGCAGAAGTAGCCGCTTACCTAGATAAGGTAAAAGAGCAGGAGTCTAGGCCCCTGGCGATGGACTACAATGCCTCAAGCACCAGAGAGGCTCTTTGGAAAAAACGCTTGGTACACCTCAGTGGAGGCGTAACAGTCAACGAATTGAAGCTGTTTTCCATCTATGTAGATCAGTTCAAAGACCAGGCGACGGGCAACTACTTGGGCGGAAGAGTATCTACCTTGTCCAAAACCACCAACAACGCTACCGAACTGATCAACATTGCCGACGAGGTGAACAAAGGACTGGCACTGATCACTTTCTTCGGACATTCCTCTATCATCCGCACAGATATTGAGATCGGGTATGTATCTAATACTGAACTGGGATACCACAACAAAGGGAAATATCCGACCATTCTAGTCAATGGCTGCAACGCAGGCAATATTTATAGCAATACCCTTACCTTTGGAGAGGACTGGATTGCCACGCCCGACAAAGGAGCACTCAACGTACTGGCGCACAGTGCCGAGGGCTTGTCTAATATGCTAAAGCTCTATTCCGGCAGCTTCTATGAAACTGCCTTCGAAGACAGTGCCTTCATAGATGCTTCTCTGGGACATATCAAAAAAGAGACAGACAAACGCTTCATAGAGCTATTTAGCGGAACTGCCAACGAGGTACATACCACCAATGTTCAGCAGATGGTCTTACAGGGAGATCCTGCTGTGCGACTTTTTGGCAGAAGCAAGATAGACTACGGCACCAGCAACAACAACCTCTCGGTAGCCTCTCTCACCGACCAGCCCGTCACGGCCTACAGCGATTCCTTTGCCATTGATGTTATCGTCAGAAACTATGGTACTGTCACTTCCGATTCACTTCGCGTCAGTGTGAACCGCACGCTGACAAATGGGAAAGTCATCAGCTATGGGCCGGTGGCTTTTCCTGCCATTGCGTATGAAGATACACTCCAGTTTGTGATCAAAGACAGCCAGGACGATCTGCCCAAGGCAGAAGCTTACGGCATCAACCGCTTTGAAGTAGTGCTGGATAGCCCCGACTCGCTGGATGAACTCAGCGACAACAACAACCGCGCAACCCTGGAATATAACATGCCTCTGGGTGGAACCGTCAACCTGCTCCCATACAACTATGCCATGGCAAACCAGGCCAATGTGTTGCTCCAGGTGCAGCCAGGCAACCTACAGGGAGCACTGGAAGAACAGCAACGCCGCACCTTCCTGTTTGAAGCAGACACGTCGGCAGCTTTTGATAGTCCGGTAAAGCAAACATTCAGCAAAGAGGCGGTGTCACTGGCTACCTGGCCGCTTACCTTGCCCGTGGTAGCAGATAGTACCGTATACTACTGGCGCACTAAATTTGCCGAACCCAGGGAAGGAGAAATAGATGCCTGGTCGCAGCACTCGTTTACGTATATTGGCAACAGTGGCAAAGGATGGGCACAGATTCAACCGGCACAGTTGCAGCAGAATAGCCTCTCACAGCTAAGCAACGACCATGGCTGGTGGAGCTTCGAGGAAACCAGCATCGCCATAGATATGACCACGTATGGCGGCAACGAAACGGTCAGCTATCCGCAGTTGTCTATCAGTGGCAAGCAGTTTTTGTTCTCTACGGTATCTGCCATCAAGTGCCGCGACAATTCTATCAACGGTGTGGCCTTTGAAAAAGAGTCGTTGCGCCCTTATCTGGGTATTCCACCCAATGGATTTGACGACCTGGACCCCAACAATTGCGGACCCTTGCCGCAGGTAGTCAATACCCTCAGCAACCAGCAGGTAAACACTAAGGGGATGCTGGAAACATACATTGACGGTGTGAAAGAAGGTGATGCCGTACTGATTTTCACCATTGGTACAGCAGAGTTTGAAAGCTGGCAGGCAGTTACGTTGGAAAAACTGGCAGACATAGGCGTTGCACCTGTAGAGGTGACCGGCCTACAGAATGGCGAGCCTCTAATCATTCTGGGTAGGAAGGGAGGCGCACCGGGCAGTGCCACGGTATTGCGGGCTGCTCCTGATGGCGGGTTACCCGTGACAGAGCAGCAGATTTCGTTGCAGGAAAATATCAGCAGCCGCTATAGTTCAGGCACTATCTTCTCCAGGAGAATCGGACCGGCATCGAGCTGGGTTTCTCTGCAACACCGCCTTACAGACATAGAAAGTACCGATGAAGTAACCCTTCAAGTAGTGGCTGAAAGCTTGTCGGGCGTACAAACCATCTTGTATGAAGATATTGCAGGCACGCCAAATGTAGACATTTCGCAGGTAGACGCCGCGCAATATCCTTATCTGCATCTGAAGCTTTTTGCAACAGACAAAACCAATCTGACTCCGGTACAACTTGAGAAATGGCTGGCCGTATATACCGGCGTACCAGAAGGTGTCACACTCATGCCTGCCAACCAGAGCACCAGGCGTAACCTACAGGAAGGGCAGTCGGAAGAAGCTATTTTTAGTTTTTACAATATAGCAGATGTAGCCTTCTCAGATTCTCTCACCGTAGCATACGCTTACGATCACCGGCAAAACAAAACAACTTTAGCAGATACATTCAAAATTGCTCCCGCAGGCAGTGGCGATACAGTCAGCTTCCGTATACCGGTGAACACCCTAGGCAAAGCCGGCGTCAGCGATCTACGGGTCAATGTGAATCCCGGCATTCTCAGAGAGCAGGCATACGATAACAACCAGCTAAGACTGGCAGACTTTCTGACGGTGAAAGCAGATAAGACAAATCCGGTCATCGATGTGACTTTTAATGGTATCTACATCATGGATGGCGATATTGTGGCACCCAACCCGCTGATCACAATGGAGCTGCGGGATGAAAATCTTTACCGGTTCAAACAAGATACTACTGGCATTGATATTTACCTGAGCAAAGCAGAAAGTGAAGAAACTGCCTCAGCAAGCAACGCCAGAACCATGAGCAGCCACCGCAAGCGCATAGACCTAGGCAGTCCGCAGGTGAGCTGGACGCCTGCTACGGAAGACCAGCCCTTCAAGGTTAGCTACCAACCCGACCCGCTGGAAGATGGCATATACACCCTAAGCGTACAAGCCAGCGATGCCAGTGGCAATGCCTCCGGTGCAGAACCTTATGCTATAAATTTTGAAGTCATCAATGCTTCTACGATTACCAACTTTTACCCGTACCCCAACCCATTCTCCACCAGCACGCGCTTTGTGTTCACCCTGACCGGTTCGGACATTCCTGACCAGCTCAAGATTCAGATCATGACGGTGAGCGGCAAGATTGTGCGGGAGATCACCCAGGATGAAATCGGCCCCATCCGCATTGGCAACAACATGACCTCATATGCCTGGGATGGACGCGATGAGTTTGGCGACCAACTGGCCAATGGCGTATATCTCTACCGAGTAGCTGTACGCCAGGGTGGCAAAGAGATAGACCACCGCGAAACTTCTGCCGATAAAGCCTTCAAGCATGGCTTTGGCAAACTGTATATTCTGCGATAGCCATTGCCCGTCGCCTTGTTGTGCTATTCGTTATTTACCTCATACGTATTTATTGATCTTGTTCAGGTAGCCTTGTCATTTCTTAGGTGTCGTATAAACATTTAAGGCTCCATGTTGCTTCTAGTTATTTGCAGCGTAAGCACTTTATGGTGACATTAAAAGAATCGTAACAAACAGACACATGAACATCAAACAGAAACTGTTGAAGTTGAGCTATCCTCTCACCATGCGCATCAGCAAATCAGGTGACAAGGGAAGAATCATACGCAACAAACAGCAGACCCCACCTTTGCATTCTTTTTATGCGTTACGCACAGTGCTGATTGGTGGCAAAGAGCTGCCTTTTGCTGATTTGCAGGGAAAGAAAGTATTGCTGGTCAATACGGCCTCCAACTGTGGCTACACCGGTCAGTATGCCGAATTACAGGAACTGTACGAGCAGCAGCAGGAAGGCTTAACGATCATAGGCTTTCCGGCCAATGATTTTAGAGAGCAGGAAAAGGGCAGTGATCAGGAGATTGCGCAGTTCTGCCAGTTGAACTACGGCGTTACTTTTCCTATTACCCAAAAGTGTAAAGTCACCAAAGGGCCGGGGCAGTCTAATGTCTTCTACTGGCTGACGGATGCTACACAAAACGGCTGGAACAACCACGCCCCGGACTGGAATTTCAGCAAATACCTCATCGATACCAACGGCATGTTGACCCATTATTTCGGGCCTGCCATTTCACCGCTGGACGAAGAAGTGGTTCAGGCTATAAAATCCTGATGTGGTGTTTTGCCATTGCGCAATGGAAGCCTTACAGTAGATAATAGTGTCCGATATTCAACACTACTGTACGTTAGCGAACAGTTTTATCTGATTCAATCCCTTCATACAATGTCTAAAGGCATGTTTTTAAGATGGCATACTTTTTTGATAATCTTTAATACGGTTTTCATTATACCATGCTAAATCCTATTACTCATGTTCAGGAACTATCTCAAAGTCGCTTTCAGAAATCTGTTTAACAACAAGGTTTATTCGCTGATCAACATTGGTGGTCTGGCCATTGGTATCGCTACTGCGCTGCTTATTTTGCTGTGGGTAGGCGATGAACTCAGCTACGACCGCTATCACACGAATGCCCATCAGTTATACAGAGCGATCATCAAACAGAACATTGCAGGCAAGGAAGCAGCCTACACAACGACACCCGCACCTTTTGCTGATTTCATCGGGAGTGAAATACCGGAGATAGAAAACGTGACCCGCTACAATCTCATAGATCGTTCCCTGATTACCTACGATGACCAGCCTTACCAAGAGCAAGATGGTGCCTATACTGATCCGGCCACACTGGACATGTTCAGCTTTCATTTCCTGGAAGGAAATCCGGCCACTGCGCTCACTGATCCAAAGTCTATCATCTTATCACAGTCGCTGGCACGAAAGTACTTTGGCGGTGAGCAGGCCGTAGGAAAAACGGTTCGCTTCGACAATACAGACGAACTGAAGGTGACTGGCGTATATGAAGATATGCCTGAAAACTCGCACCTGCGGTTTGCTTATCTGCTGCCATTCAACTTGTTTTTGCAGCACCACAACATTGGCGAAGACAACTGGAGCGACCTCAACTATTACACCTATGTGCAACTCAAAGATAAAGCCTCCAGCCAGGTGGTCAGCGATAAAGTGGCAGGTTTGTTTAAGAAGCGGTTTCAGGAAGACAGCGGTTATGATGGTATTTTCTTATACCTACAACCTTTGACCGATATTCACCTCTACTCTAATTTTGATATGGACATCAGTGGCAATGGTGATATACAATATATCTACATCTTTTCAGCCATTGCGCTGTTTATGCTACTGATTGCCTGTATCAACTTTATGAATCTGGCTACGGCGCGTTCTATCAAACGATCTAAAGAGATAGGGTTGCGAAAAACCATTGGAGCGGTTAAGTCACAACTGATCGGGCAGTTTCTGGGAGAAGCTACGCTGTTTGCCCTGATCGCTGTGATGCTGGCTGCGCTGCTGGTAGAACTTGTCTTACCGTGGTATAATGACATGGCCCAGAAACACATCAGCTTTGATCTGCTGGATGGTCAGGTTATCGTCACTTTGCTGTGCATCACACTGTTTACCGGCCTTACCTCAGGGCTGTATCCGGCATTGTTTCTTTCTTCTTTCCAACCGGTTAAAGTATTAAAAGGCACCTTCAAAGCCGGAAAGAACGGTACTGTGTTGAGAAAAGGACTGGTCGTATTACAGTTTGCTCTGTCTATCATACTCATCATTGGCACACTGGTCATTGATGATCAGCTAAAGTTTATCAGCAACAAAAAGCTGGGTTACGACAAAGATAACGTGATTGTCGTACCCATGAGTGGGGACCTCTATAAAAATACAGAAGCCTTCAAGAACAGCCTGTTGCAGCAACCTGGCGTGCAGTATATCACCTCAGCCAGTCAGAACCTGACCGATGTGGCAAGCTCTACTTCGGGAGCCGACTGGCAAGGCAAAGCAGCCGATCAGAACCTGCTGATCAACCAGCTTTCGGTAGACCTTGATTTTATAGCGACCTTTAAGATCAAGATGGCCGAAGGCAGAGCCTTTTCTAAAGAACGAGGCACCGACAGCACGGCCTTCATCCTCAACGAAGAAGCCGTACAGCAAATGGGACTCACTGACCCGGTGGGCAAAGCATTCAGCCTGCATGGCGTGAAGGGCACCATCATTGGCATAGCACAGAACTTCAATTTCCAGTCGGTGCACCAGCCTATCGCACCGCTGGTACTGTTCGTTTCTCCGATTGGCGCAGCAATCTGTACATCAGGGTAGAAAACCAGGCCATACCCGAAGCATTGGCTGCTGCTGAAGCAAGCTGGAAGCAGATGAACCCCGCCTACCCTTTTGAATACCAGTTTCTGGATGAAAGCTACGATGCCATGTATAAAGCAGAACAGCGCACCGGCGAGCTCTTCAACTATTTTGCTTTCATTGCCATCTTCATCTCCTGCCTGGGTTTGTTTGGGCTGGCAGCCTACACCGCAGAACTGCGCACCAAGGAAATTGGCGTACGCAAAGTGTTGGGAGCTTCTGTGAGCAGCATTCTGCTGTTGTTTTCCACAGATTATATCAAGCTGGTGCTCATTGCCTTTGTCATTGCCACGCCATGCGCCTATTTTCTGATGTATACCTGGCTCAAAGACTTTGCTTATCGAACTTCCATCAGCCCGACCGTATTTGTGCTGGCCATTGTTTGCTCCCTGGCCATCACCCTGCTAACAGTAGGCTATCAATCTGTTAAAGCGGCGATCGCCAATCCGGTAGATAGCCTGCGGAGTGAGTGAATTAACATAGAAAGTCTGTAAACCAACATATCTTATTTAGAAGGTAGGCTGTTGAAATATGCTCGTTGCCATCCCAGGTTTCTTTAAACGCAAATGCTTTAGAAGGAAGAATCCACCTCATCAAGAATTGTACGTTTTAGTTTTGTCAGCTTTGTAGGTGCTTGTTGGTTTTCTTCCGGTGCTGGAATCTTTCTACCTTTTCTCCATAAAACTTACGCCTGTAAGGTTCTCTGCTCTTTTGCCTTGATGCAAAGCTTCTGCTGTGATAGATTGTCCGCTTTCCAAGTCCTATTACTTACTCAAACATTATTTGCTGATGCAAGGATTACAAAACGAGATTTCTATTCAGATTCCTGCCAAAGAACTGGAGGCTAACATCAAGAAACTGGAAGAGGTATACACGGCACTGACGCCCTACCTGATTGCGCTCACAGCCGACGAACGTCGCGAGATACCCAAGATGAGTGACGGCAATGCGCCCTTTGTAGAAAAGGCACTGCGCTATGCTAAGTCTCAGCCAGACCTGGGACCATCTTTTCTGAAAGTAAGCGAGATGGATATAGACTTCAAGGCGGTGCGCGACTTATCCGAGCTATTGCAGGTGGCGAACCGTATCTGCTCCGAACTGGACGACACCATCAAGCTGGCAGGTAGCGAAGCCTGGTTAGCGGCTCTGGCCTACTATAATACGGTGAAGCTACATACCAAGATGAATATTCCGGGTGCCAAGCCGGTATATGAAGACCTGAGCAAACGTTTCGAAAAACGAAGAAGCCGACCGTCAGATAATACTGACGATGAGGTATAGTTTTACCTGATCGTACACCTATACAAACACAGCCCGGTAGGAACGCATACCTACCGGGCTGTTTTTTTTGTCTTTTCTTCCCAATACCCTACTTACCCACCATATTGGCTATACACCAAGGCATTTTGCTCCTTATCGGCACCAAAAAGCTGCAACAATGGAGCAAATTGCTGCGATGACGGAGCAAATTGCTGCGATGATAGAGCAAATTGCTGCAACGCTGGTGTTCTGAGCACCTTACATGCAGCAAAATGCTCCGGCAATGGAGCAAAAAGCTGCAACGATGGAGCAAATTACTGCAACAACGCAGCACCGAGCACCATATGCGCAGCAAAAAGCTCCATGTTGGCAGCAAATCCGTCAGGGTATATTGGCCATGCTACAAACAACCGTTGTTTTCTGATAAGCAAACATGCGCTAAGCAAACTAATAGGCATTGAAGATGCTATAAAAGAAAGACTATACAACACATACGACCCGGCAGAAATGTACTTTTCATCTTACCAGATTGGCAATGCCATTACTCCAACGTCTGCACTCCGCCTCCATTGATGAAGATGGTTTGGCCGCTTACCCATTCAGAGATTGGCGAGGCGAAATAAAGCATGGCTCCCGCAATGTCATCGGAAGTGCCCAACCTTTTGATAGGTGTGTGAGACAACATCTTTTTTTCTATTTCGGGGGTCAACACAGATTCTAGGGCTGCCGTTCTGGTGGCTCCCGGACCTACCGTATTGATGCGTACCTCGGGGCCAAAATCGTGGGCCAGGTTGGCGGCCATATGGTTGAGTGCGGCTTTGGATGCCGCATAGCCGCTCATGTTCGGGTCTTTGTTGATACTAGACATAGACGTGGTGATGACAATAGAGCCGTAGCCTACTTCCTTCATGTGAGGCACACACAACTGACATAATCTCCAGGCACTGAACACGTTCAGTTCAAAGTCTCGTTTGAAATCATCCACCGAAATTTTGAACGGGTTTTCACGGCCACCACCCCCGCCGCCAGCATTGTTGATCAGAATATGAATACCGCCTAGTTCTTTCACCGTGGTGTCTACCAGGTTCACCAGGTCTTCGTCTTTGAGCACATTACAGGAAACGGCAATAGCCTTTACGCCCAGATCGTTGATTTCTTTTGCTACCTCTTTGGCATCTTCCACCTTAAAATCGCCAATAGCGATGTTGGCACCCGCTTTGGCCAGTAGTATGGCTGTTGCTTTTCCAATACCATTGGCACCGCCCGTCACTATGGCGGTCTTTCCTTTTAGGTTAAATAATTCTGAGAACTCCATAATACGCTAGGGTTTAGTGGTTGTGTGTGATTTATATAAAAAGTAATGCAGCTATTAGTGTCAATCTTCTTTTCTCATTTCTATTTATCATCGTCCTTACAACTCATTAAAAGAAATGCGGCCAGAGACGGCACACTCAAAACTTTTATCACTCTTTTCGTTTTGGTTATTCATGCTTGTTCATCAAATAGTCGGCAACAGCCTGATAGGCTGGCAAAGAATATGCATCGTTGGCTGAATTGGCCGCCACCGGATGCGATGCCAAACGGACAAGCACCATTTTGGCAGCAGGATCTATATAAATAGTTTGTCCGTGAACGCCACGGGCTGCGTAGGCACCGTCTTTATTTTCAGTGATCCACCACATATTGCGATACGACCAGCCTTTGAGCGCAGGGTGGCCAGATTTGGCGAAAGCTTCCTTGCTGCCCCCCTTTTTGATATCCTGCACGGCTTCTTTGGGAAAAAGCTGAACGCCGTTCCAGTTGCCATCGTTGCGCAGCAGTTCGCCAAAACGAGCCAGATCGCGCAGCCCGGCATTAAAGCCCCCGCCTGTGAATGCAATCCCTTTGCTATCTACCTGGTAGTAGGCATCCTGTTCCATACCTGCTTTGCTCCATATCCGTTCGGCAAGCAACTCATTGACTGATTTGCCAATAGCTTTTGAAATGATCCAGCCCAGCGCATCGGCATTAACGGTTTTGTAGCCAAAGGCTTCACCATGTTTGCCTTGTTTTTTCACTGTTTCCAGGTATTCGTAGTAGCCTACGGGCCCTTTATAATCTTTGGGTTTGGGTAGAGGGTTGCCAGCCTGAGAGAAATCCCAGATATCTGCCTTCGGATCGGCATAATCCTCGCTGTATTTCAGGGCCGTGGTCATGTCCATCACCTGCCGCACCGTAGCATCCCCGTAGGCCGAGTTTTTGAGTTCGGGCACATAGTAGGGCACCAGTTTGGTATCGTCCAGCTTGCCTTCCGCCACCAGAATAGAAGCAAGCGTGCCGTTGAAGGATTTGGTCAGTGACATCACCGCATGAACATCATCCTCTGTTAGCGCACTGAAATAGCGTTCATACACTACTTCCCCTTTGTGAAGGATGATCATGCCATCGGTATAATTTTTCCAGAGAGAAGCTTCCCAGGTCATGGGTTTTTGCTCGTGCCAGGGGGTGAATTTTATGGAATCTATTTCTTGGTCGAGGTCATACACTAATGCTGAGGGTTTATCTAGCCCACGGGACACGTTGACGGTAGGCAGCATTTGCCGCATATGCACCACACTCCAGCGTATGGCCGGAAACTCAAAGAAAGAGCCATCCCAAGTGTGTAGCACTTTATCAGCGGGCGGTGGGAAGCCCTGCATCCAGCCAAACTTACTGGGTTCGCTGTCTTTTGCAGAAAGATAAGCCTTTTTGTCTTGTGCCATAAGCTGCGTAGTGGTAAAAAACAGCAGCAAAAACACAAAGGCGCTGCCTGCTTTGGGTAAGTACGATACTTTATGCTTCATTATTCCAATCGTTATAGAAAAGGTCTTGAGCCAGAAAGTGTATAAGCTACCATGCCTCCGTTTGTTCAGGAATAGTACAATATTCTAAAGGGAGACAATTGACGCCACACGCAGTCCGGCTGTCATTATGCCTTTATACTCTTATAAAGTAGAAGAACTCCCAACCGGTTTTTTGTGAGAAAGCAGCATCCAGCCGACAAATCCTCCTACTTTTTCGCCTGCTTCCGGTACAAAATACGGGTAATTGCCACTGATTTTATCGGTAGCGTTTAGCATGTGATGGTGATTATTCCAGAAAATATCTACATAAATAAAGCTCAAAACATAACTCGGAAACACCGGAATCAGCGGTGCCAGCGACGCAAAATCTTTGCCATGTGGCATCTTGATTTCCAATACCATGATGGTAATGATGATTGCTAATACCCCATCACTAAATGCCTATAATCGGCCTGTTTTCATGAGGTTTGTAAGTTTGCTAGAAGATCGCTTATCTTGCCTCTAAACCACTCAGTTTTACTTAGCTCTTCCTTATTTATATTATTACGTTCAGGAATTGTTTTCCCATAATCTTTAGCGGTAAATACTTTGTAAAATGTCTCGAAATTGTCACTTTCAAGCATATGACTGACTTTTGTTGTGCTGCTTGTATCTATAAAAGTATTTCTTAGTTTGTGTTTTTCGACGAAGAAAGGGTAACTCTTTCTGCTATTTCCAATCTTAGATAGTATTTCTAAACGATTGTCATTTCTCATTTTCCTAATTGAAGAAGTATAGGATTCCATATCAAAATTTCTTTTCTGTTTGTTATAATATTCTTTCAAGTTCTCCGGGTGAAACAAATAGTTTTCAACACTAATAGTAGTGTAATACGAACAATTTAGGATAACATTTTCTGATCAATCCAATCTCATCATCTGTAAGAAAATCACGGTCGATTAACCCAAAAGAAGCTTCAACGAGTTTTATTTTATAATAAATATCGCTTTTATTTGCTCCTGATTCATTTTGCAGAGTAGTTGCTCGCAAATTGCTGTAATATTTGGCATCGTTACCTTCTACAAAAAGAGTTTTTTTGTTTTCAGTTTTTAGAATTAAATCTTCACTAATAGCTATAAAACCATCTGATAACAAGGGTACTGCATATTCCTTGTTTACCTTTTCAATTCTAGGTTCGGCTTTGTTCATTACAAAAATGGATTCTTCAGAAGCTAAAGCAACTTTGGATATTGAATGGGTAGTTAGTATAACTTTTACATTGTGTTCTTCGACGAAGAATCCTTGAAGTATACTTATTAATTGCCGAGTCATGGAAGGATGTAGCGAAGCATCAATTTCGTCTAATAGCAACACTTCTGGAAATGATAATTTAAGGTCTGAATTAAAAAGAGTCAATACGAATGACATAATAACTTTTTCTCCAGAAGAAAGGTCTTTAAAATTAATAGTACCTCCTAAAGTTGTATTAGTTAAGTTTATTGTAAAATTACTTTCATGGTCAAAATCTTTAAGATTTGGATAGTTGACTCTGTATTCCAAATTTGCCATTTTAAGCATATCATTCATAACTTCCCAAGGAGGAGTTCCTAGTTGATTTATTATGTCATCCTCGTCATACGGTAATTCACTTTTATAATTTCGGTATCTTATATTTTCATATGTGTAGGCATAACAATAAAACAATTTAGATAAGTTATGACTAAAAACATCCGTATCACTTATTATTGGGAAAGCCTTAAATTCTTTGTCTGTTAATTGATATATATCTTTTTTAGCCATTTCAGCGATTTTTATATATTTTCTCTCAAAATCAATTTTCTCACCTGATGGTAAATCACTTATTTTGTTTCTTATTTCACGATATTTTTCATAGATATCTTGAGTGTTTCCTTCTAATGAGTCATAATCAAAAGAATCTGCACCAAAATTGAAATTCTGGCTATTGAAGAACCTAATCTTACCCAAAGAAGTATCGCCTTGTTTTATTTGTAACTTTCTTTCCACAATGGCTTCCAGTAGTTGTGTTTTTCCTGAACCATTTATGCCTGTAATAATAGTAAAATCAGGGAGGTTGATAGAAGACAATGATTTAATAGATTTATGATCTGTAATTTGAGTTAGTGTTAGCATTCGTTTGTATTAGTAGTTTTCGTTTGATAAAGATATAATCCTGTTTCTCAAGCTAAAATCAATTACGCATACTTCTAGCCACATAACTTTTATTCCCATTACTATTAATATAGTAACAGCCTCCACGAGCACTTTTGTAATAAGTTCGTCCACTGTAGCTTTTTACTGGGTTGTTAGTGCTACCACAAAAAGAGCGGTCGGTATAGGTTTTGTTGCCTGCGCTGTTCATGTAGTAACATCCGCCTCTTGGGCCAGTAATATATTTTCGTGCTGGATAGGATTTTTCAATTGCAACTGGTGCTTCAAATTCAGTTAAAACTACGGTTTTTTGAGGCGATGCATTTCGCCAATGTTGCTTGATGGTAAGCAGCTCTTCCTTCGCTTGTAGGGCAGTCTCTTTCAAGTAGCCTGTTTTGCCGTCGTATGTTACTCGGAAATAGGAATTTTGATAAAAGTTATTTATTAATACAAGGCTACCAGAAGGAATAAAGCTAATGGACTCACTGTTAGCTTCAGGGGATTTTCGCATGATACCACCATTACCAATTACGATAGAGCCATCTTCTGTAGTGGTCTTTTTACGAACTGTCTGGTTTTGGTACTGGAGCGTGTTGATTTCATGTATTACTTCTTCTCTTTTCGTCTGCAAATCCTGTATCAGAGTTGCAATATGTGTATTCAGCGTTTTGAGGCTATCCAGCTGCTCCTGCATGTCAGGAGAGGATTGTGCTATGCCTTGATAAGCTAAAGAGCAAAATAGAAGAATGAATAGTAAATAGTGGTGCATATGTTGCTTTTCAGGTTCCTTGGAACTAAAAATGCAACTAATATTATTAAAAATAAATGTTGTTATGAAAAAAGTTAACATTGATGTTAACCAACTACAATCTTCTATATTACAAAACCTACAACCACTATCTCAAATGCCTATTTTTTATCAATTCATACACTCTTCTTGAGATTTCTTTCATCTTAGGGCGTACTTCCTCTTCTGTGAGGGGGGTAAAAAAGGCGATGATGTACCTGAGGTATCCGTCATCTACAATGCCTGCATCGTGGGTGTAGTAGCTCCACCAGCCTGTCTTGTGGTAAAACATGGCCTGGCGGGGCAGGCCGGTGGCAAGTTTGGTGGTGTCCAACTGCCTGCCCAGCAGGGATTTCATCTGCATGCTTACCCAGGGGTCGACCAGTTGGTTTTGTTCAATCTTATACATGAAATCCGCTGCGTGTAAGGCACTGGTTGCTGTACCTCTGATGGTATCATAGCCGGGGTCTTCGTACTGCCTTTTTAGGTATTTACGGGTCACTTCGCTGCCATACCAGCCATATTCATGCATGGTTTTGTTGATACGATCACGGCTGGCAACATCTATCAGGCAGTTGGCGGCTGAGTTATCGCTACGGGTAATCATCAGATCCAACAGGTAGTTTAACGTCACGGTATCACCGGCCCTCAGTAAGTCCCTGGGGTCGTAGCTGATCTCTTTGGTCTGGTCTACATCGTTAGGAGCTTTGACGATGTAGGGAGCATACAGAGAATAGGTGCCCAGGCTTACCTGCTTCAAGACTTCCATCGCCACATACATTTTATAGACGGAGGCTGGGTAGATGAAATTGCCATCGTTGACCCCGCCCAACACCGGCCGATCGCCATTAAGATCAATGACAGCCAGGGATATTTGCTCGGTTCCATCTTCACCAACATCAAAGTTTTTGTCCATACCCACTGCCCTGACAATCTGTTTCAATGAATCGCTGAAATGCTGATCGTGCCGGTAAGTATCAGACACGTTGGTTTGTGCTCCGGCATGAGTATACAACAAGCAGGCTAGTACTATTACTAAGGTGTATTTCAAATTTCTAAGCATGATCTCTCAAAGTATGGTAGTGGTAAAAGTTTATATCGTATTGATTATCCTGTTCCGGTTTGTGAGGACACAAACCGGGGTAGAGGGTAGCTTGGTGTATTCCGGTTTGTGAGGACATAAACCAGGACGGTGGTTATCTTGGTGTATTCCGGTTTGTGAGGACACAAACCGGGGCTTAGGACACAAAGCGAGGCGTAGAATTTGGCTTAAACTACAACCCCCAAAACGTCAAGTTATTCCTGTAGCCTTCCCAACTGTTCTTCCAAAGCGATAATCTTTGCCTGGGTATCGGCTTGTTTTTTGCGCTCCATGACTATGACTTGTTCGGGGGCATTCTGTACAAATTTTTCGTTGCTAAGCTTCTTCTCAATGCCTTGCTTAAAGCCTTTCAGATAAGACAGCTCTTTTTTGATCTTATCTGTCTCTGCTGCTACGTCAATGGTTTCTTCCAGTGGAATAAAAAATTCGTGTGGGCGGTGGCCCTGGGCGGCGTTGATGATAAAACTGGCAGATGCATCCATTTTTTCTTCGGTGAAATGAATCTCTTCAATATTCGCCAACTTTTGAATGATACCACCAAACTGGTGATACATTTCCGGTCTATCTGCTTTGACATACAACTGCAAAGCAGTTTTGGGAGAAATCTGACGGCTGTTGCGGATATTTCGGATATTGCCGATCGCTTCCACCACAATTTGCCCGTAATCCAACAGCAGCTTGTCGGTTGCCAATCGTTCTTCGTTTGCATCAGCCAAAGGCCAGGGAGCTACGATGAGGCAATCATTTTCGCTTCTGTCTTTGAGCAAATGCCAGATTTCTTCGGTAATAAAGGGCATAAAAGGGTGCAGCACTTTGATCATCTTTTCAAAGAAATGCAGCGTAATATCATAGGTAGCAGCATCCAGCGGCTTTTCATATGCAGGCTTCACCATTTCCAGATACCACGCGCAGAAGTCGTCCCACATCAGCTTGTAAGCCGACATCAGCGCGTCGGAGATGCGGAACTTAGCAAAATGGTCTTCCATTTCTATCAGCACCTGATTGAACCTGGCCTCAAACCATCCGATGGCGGCAGTATTTGCTTTGTTTTCAATGCTTTCATCGCGCTGCCAGCCTTTCACCAGCCGGAAGGCGTTCCATATCTTGTTGGCAAAATTTCTGCCCTGTTCACATAGTTTAATATCAAACAGCAGATCGTTGCCCGCTGGTGAACTGAATAACATGCCGGTACGTACCCCATCAGCACTGTATGCTCTCATCAGCTCCAGCGGATCAGGAGAATTTCCTAACGACTTAGACATCTTCCTACCCTGTTTGTCGCGAACAATACCTGTCAGGTACACATTGCTGAAGGGCTTTTCCTGCCGGTATTCGTAGCCATACATGATCATACGGGCTACCCAGAAAAACAGGATTTCAGGAGCAGTCACCAGATCATTGGTAGGGTAGAAATAGTTGATGTCATCGTTATCCGGGTGGCGGATGCCGTCGAATACGGTGATGGGCCACAGGCCAGACGAAAACCAGGTGTCCAGCACATCTTCGTCTTGCCGCAGATCGCTCATAGTCAGGGCATCATTGCCGGTCTTCTCACGGGCAAGCTGTATGGCTTCTTCCGGTGTTTCGGCCACCACAAAGTCGCCATCTGCCAGGTAGTAAGCCGGAATGCGCTGACCCCACCATAGCTGGCGGGAGATATTCCAGTCGCGTACGTTTTCCATCCAGGAGCGGTACATGTTTTTGAACTTGGCCGGGTGCAACTGCACATCATCATTCAGTACATGTTCCAGGGCAGGTTTCACCAGATGTTCCATGCGCACAAACCATTGCACAGAGAGTTTGGGTTCTATCACGGCATCGGTGCGTTCGGAAAAGCCGACGCTGTTTTTATAATCTTCTGTTTTGACCAGCAGCCCTTCTTCTTCCAGTTTTTTAGCCATCTTTTTGCGCACCACAAAGCGATCTTCGCCTGCAAAAAACTGTGCTGCCTCACTCATCGTACCATCGTCGGCAATCACATCGATCATTTCCAGGTGATGTTTTTTGCCCAGTTCATAGTCGTTGATATCATGGGCAGGCGTCACTTTCAGGCAGCCCGTACCAAAATCCATCGACACATACTCATCTTCAATGATTGGGATGGAACGGTTGACCAGTGGTACGATGACTCGTTTACCTTTCAGGTGTTGGTACCGCTCATCGTTGGGGTTGATACATACGGCAGTGTCGCCCAGTATCGTTTCTGGGCGAGTGGTAGCAATGGTAACAAAGCCATCTTCGCCTTCAATCGGATATTGTACGTAGTAAAGTTTGGAGTTCACTTCCCGGTGAATCACTTCATCGTCGGCAATACCGGTGCGGCCCTGGGGGTCCCAGTTGATCATGCGATAGCCCCGATAAATATGGCCTTTGCCGTAGAGGTCTACAAATACTTTGATGACTGATTCCGACATGTCATCATCCATCGTAAAGTGCGTACGCTGCCAGTCGCAGGAAGCACCCAGCTTTTTGAGTTGTTCCAGGATGATGCCGCCGTACTTTTCTTTCCACTTCCAGGCATGTTGCAGAAATTCTTCGCGACTCAGGTCACGTTTGTTGATGCCCTGCTCTTTGAGCATGGCTACTACTTTGGCCTCAGTGGCAATAGAGGCATGGTCGGTGCCAGGCACCCAGCAGGCTTCTTTGCCTTCCATCCGGGCTCTTCTGACCAGTATATCCTGAATGGTATTGTTGAGCATGTGGCCCATATGCAGTACGCCCGTCACGTTGGGCGGGGGGATGACGATGGTGTAAGGCTCTTTGTCAGGATTGGGTGTGGCGTGGAAAAAGTTTTTGTCCAGCCAGTACCGGTACCATTTATCTTCAATTTCCTGTGGGTTGTATTTGGTGGAGAGCGACATGTTTGTTGGTATTGGGTATTTGCAGGTTACAGATTGTTAAGATACTTTGCCATTTAGATCATATACTTTCGAGATGTGTTTTTGTCAAACTACCTGGATTGTCTCCGGTATTAATGGTGGTGCAGGATTCAACTAACATGATCGAGACTTCTTCTTTCGCTACGGGGCGGTGTTCTATCCCTTTGGGAACAATCAGAAATTCGTTTTCATTAATTTCTACGGTTTTGCCACGAAACTCTATACTCAACGTGCCCTTTAGCACATAAAACATTTCATCTTCCTCGTCGTGCTTATGCCAGACAAACTCACCCAGCAATTTTACCAGCTTCACATGCTGGCCGTTCAGTTCACCCACGATCCTGGGATGCCAGTGGTCTGAAAAGGCCGACAGTTTATGTTCTATATTTACTTTTTCCATATGGTCTTATTATAAAGCGCAAAGATACAATTTTGGTGATAGAATGGCACGTTTACGCAGGTTTTCACATAGCGGGTCAGATGTTTTTATACTATGTATGGGTTATTATAGATAAAACCATAAAAGTTTGGGATTAAACTATTGCTATTCGCACTTCTGAAAAATGCCCGGGTAATTGTCTGTAAAATGCTTTTTGTTACTATATTTTCCTTATTTTTGTTTGCGAAACTCGTTTGTACCTAACTAATATACTGAAAACCATACAATAACATGATGAGCGATAAGCAACGAAAAGTGCTTGTAGTTGATGACGAACCTGATATTCTTGACCTATTGGAGTACAATCTTTCCAAAGAGGGGTACAAGGTGAAGACTGCTAGCAATGGCAGAAAGGCTGTAGAGGTAGCCGCCCGGTTCATTCCCGACCTGATTCTGCTAGATATTATGATGCCACACCAGGACGGGGTAGAGACATGTAGGCAACTGCGGGAGAACACCGATTTGTACAATACGTTCATCATCTTTTTGACAGCACGCTCTGAAGAATACTCCGAGATTGCTGCCTTTGACACAGGAGCTGACGATTACATTACCAAACCTATCAAGCCCAGAGCCTTGATGAGCCGTATCAGTGCCATGTTCAGGCGGGAGGAAAAGAAAAAGCAGAAGAGCAGCAGGATCGAAGCGGGCAACCTGGTCATCGATCGCACAAGCTACCTGGTGACGGTGAACGGGGAGCAGGTCAGTTTGCCCAAGAAGGAATTTGAATTGCTGTATTACCTGGCACAGAATCCTGACAAGGTGCATAGCCGTGACGAATTGCTACAGAATATCTGGGGTTCGGATGTGTATGTGCTGGCCAGAACGGTAGATGTGCACATCCGCAAGGTCAGAGAAAAGATAGGCAGTCAATATATTGTCACCATCAAAGGGGTAGGGTATAAGTTTGGTCTGGAAGAATAACTTAGCAATGATATATGCTTTTTAATGCCAGAGGTGTTGCCTTATTTTTAGGAATTTCTATTGCCGTTGTCACCACGGCTTTCCTTTCATTGGTGGCAGGGGTATCGAAGGTGGCCCTTCTGGTTACGTTCTTTTTATCTTTCTCCTCCTCTTACATCCTGATCAACGTTGCTCTGGAGTTTCTGATCTTTCGGGAGATTACCAAGATATACCAGGCCCTGGACAAGCTCAAACGCAAGGAACTGGGTTTTGTGGAAGATGTGCAGCGCAGGAGAGGAAACCCGCTTAAAAGAATCAACCAGGAAATTTTTGATTATGCCAGAGACAAACAGCGGGAGATCAACGACCTAAAGAAAATGGAAGAGTTTAGGCGGGAGTTTGTAGCAAACATATCGCATGAGCTTAAAACGCCTATTTTTTCGGCACAGGGCTTTGTACATACCTTGCTGGACGGAGCCGTGGAACAGAAAAAATTCAGGTACAGATTTTTGAAAAAAGCGGCTAAAAGTCTGGATGGCCTGGACTTACTGGTGCAGGACCTGCTTACCCTTTCGCAAATGGAAACCGGTAGTATCAAAATGCATTACGAGCATTTTGATATCCTGCATATTGTTAAAGATGTCTTTGAGCAGCTAGAGGACGACGTGGAAAAGAAAGACATGCGTCTGGTCATTGACGGTGCGAAGGCCAGACAGACTGTAGTGTATGCCGACTACAACCGTATCTACCAGGTGATGATCAACCTGGTGAGCAACGCTATCAAATACACCAAGAAAGAAGATGTGGCTACAAAAGGCGGCACAATTACCATAGTGTTTGAATCGACTAAAAGCAATATTTGTGTGTTGATAAAAGACCAGGGAAGAGGCATTCCCCCAGAAGATATTGACCGAATATTTGAGCGGTTTTATAGGGTAGAAAAAAGCCGCGCGAAACACAAAGGAGGTACAGGACTAGGTTTGGCGATCGTCAAGCATGTGTTGGAAGCGCACCATACCAAAATTGCAGTCACCAGCAAAGTAGGCGAAGGTTCCATATTTAGTTTCAAGCTCCCCAAAGGCAAACCGGAAGAAGCTATCAAAAGAGTGCGTGTAGCAGAAATAGAAGACTAATATACGTAGGAGATTATACCACGTACATTTCCGGTTTGTGAGACCAGGCCACGGCGGCACAAACCGGGGTATGCCGTGGGCTGTGCGGGGCACCCCCTGCCGGGTCGGCCCGTGCCACCGTGGCCTGGTCCCACAGCCTACTCTCAGGCAAATGCACCGTATTGTAGTAGGAGATACAATGCATTAAGGAGGCGCGATGCATTGCGCCTCAACAAATGACAAACAAATACGTTAACACTTTTCTACAGAAAAAATCTAACCTCTTATCAGGATTATGCCCAGATTACGTTTCTCCGATCTCATTCTGTTTGAGAATGAAGATTATATTGCCATTAATAAACCTGCTTTTGTCGCTACTCTGGACGATCGCAACGATCCGGTGAGTATTCTGAGCCTGGCCCGGGGCTATATGGAAGATGCACAGGTGTGCCATCGGCTAGATAAAGGAACCTCTGGTGTGCTGATTATCGCCAAAAATCCGGAAGCCTACAGAGGCTTGTCCATGCAGTTTGAGAGCCGTCGGGTTAAAAAAGAGTATCACGCCATCTGCGATGGTATCCACGATTTCAAGGACTTACCTATCAACCTGCCAATTTATACCACCGGCAAAGGCACAGTGAAGATAGACCAACGCCAAGGCAAAGAAGCCTACTCGGAAGCTACCACGTTGGAAGTTTACCAAAGGCATTCACTGGTCAGTTGCAAACCGGTAACAGGCCGTATGCACCAGGTACGCATCCACTTATCGAGCATGGGAGCACCCATCACGAGTGACGAAACCTATGGTGGTAAGCCGCTGTACCTTTCTGAACTGAAAAAGCATTATAACCTGAAAAAATGGGAAGAGGAGCTGCCGATCATCAAACGTCCTGCCCTCCATGCCAGAAAGTTGAGTTTTGCCCTGATGAATGGCGAAATGACGACAGCAGAAGCTCTGTATCCCAAAGATTTTGCTGTGGCAGTTAAGCAGCTAAAAAAATATGCATAAACGGAAGACCGAAGGTAACTTTAAGCTTCCGTCTTTTAGCTTGCAAATTACAGATAAGAAGGTTGTTGAATAAATATTGAAGCAAGGGTTGCAAGTCAATAAATTAGCGGCTACCTTTGTGTTCTTTTTAGAAAAAAGACCAAGTTTGGTCATTTGTACCTAAAGTTATAAAAAATTGGATATTGTAAGTTTTAAAACAGTGTTCGCCAATAAATCAACGGTTGAGAAGAAGTGGTATATCGTTGATGCGGGAGATGCTCCGTTAGGGCGAGTTTGCAGTGAAATTGCAAAGATTATCAGAGGCAAGCATAAGACCAGCTATTCGCCGCATGTGGATTGTGGGGATAAAGTGATTGTGATCAATGCTGATGACCTGCGATTTACCGGTAGAAAGATGGATAACAAGCAGTATATCCGTCATACAGGTTATCCGGGAGGGCAACGTTTTTCTACGCCACGTCAGGAAATGCAAAAGTCTTCCACAAGAGTGATCGAGAAAGCGATCCGCGGAATGTTGCCCAAAAACAGACTGGGAAGAAAGCTGTTTCATCACCTTCATGTGTATGAGGGCGCAGAGCATCCTCATGAGGCTCAGCAACCTATTAAACTAGACTTAAGCAAACAATCATAGCATATGGAAGTAATTAACAAAATAGGAAGACGTAAAACATCAGTGGCCCGTATCTACTTTCAGTCAGGCAACGGTACTATTAAGGTGAATAATAAGAGCTTAGATGTATATTTTCCTTCTGATATTTTGCAGACGATCGTCAAGCAGCCATTAAACCTGGTGCAAGAGGCAGGAAATTACGATATCAAAGTAAACGTAAACGGTGGTGGTTCCAAAGGACAGGCAGAAGCCGTTAGGCTGGCTATTTCCCGCGCACTTATCGAAGTAAACCCTGAGCATCGTCCTCCCTTAAAGAAAGAAGGTTTTCTGACACGTGATCCCCGAATGGTGGAGCGTAAGAAACCAGGACGCAGAAAAGCAAGAAGAGCATTTCAGTTTAGTAAACGATAATTTAGTTTTCTGTTGCTTGAGCTTGTGCCCAAACAGGCTCCTTATGAGCAACGTAACACATAGCATTCATGGAAAAAATAGAATATAAAGACTTACTTGACGCAGGTGTACATTTTGGTCACCTTACCAGGAAATGGAATCCTAAAATAGCGCCCTACATATTTATGGAGCGCAATGGTATTCACATCATAGATCTTAACAAGACGCTGGCTTCTTTGGATGAAGCTGCCAATGCTATCAAAGGCGTGGTAAAATCAGGCCGCAAGATTATGTTTGTAGCTACCAAAAAGCAGGCACAGGAAATCGTGACAGAAGAAGCAAAAAGGCTCAGAATGCCTTACGTCACCGACCGTTGGCTGGGTGGGATGCTCACTAACTTCACTACGATCCGCAAATCACTGCGTAAACTGTCTTCTATCGATAAAATGATGAAAGAAGAGGCTTATCAAAATCTTGCCAAGCGTGAGCGACTGATGATGACCCGCGAGAAAGACAAGCTGGAAAAAGTATTGGGCGGTATTGCCGATCTTACCAGACTACCCGCAGCCTTGTTTGTAGTAGATATTAAGCGCGAGCATATCGCTATCAAAGAAGCCAAGAAACTAAATATCCCGGTATTTGCTGTTGTAGATACCAATTCTGACCCTACACAGGTAGACTATGCCATTCCCGGCAACGATGACGCTTTTAAATCTATCTCTCTTATTGTAAAGTACATGGGAAAAGCCATGGAAGAAGGACTCATCGAGCGCAAGCAACAGAAAGAAGAATCTAAAATGAAAGAAGAGGAAGATAAGAAAAAGAGAATGGACGAAGGTGATGAGGAAAGCGTCACTGTAGACTCTTCTACCAACGAAAGCGAAGCATCAGAAGCCTCTGAATAAAACGTTAAATTAGCGTCGGAAGTCAGTGGAATGAAGTCTGTAAGGCAAATTTCCGCTTCGGACTTCGTGCCACCCAGTGGGGTGCCCCCCAGTGGGACATCATTTCTGACTTCCGCCTCTTTATATCACATACCCAACTAAGGAAAAATATATATGGCAATTACTGCACAAGAAGTAAATAAGCTCCGGCAGATGACAGGTGCCGGTATGATGGATTGCAAAAAAGCATTGGTGGAAGCCGATGGCGATTTTGACAAAGCCATTGAAATATTGAGAAAAAAGGGTCAGAAAGTATCAGCTTCCCGTTCTGATCGTGAGACAACAGAAGGTGCTGTTTTTGTTAAAGCCAGCGACGATCATAAGGAAGCAGTGCTGGTATCACTTAACTGCGAAACGGATTTTGTAGCGAAAAACGACGACTTTCAGCAATTCGGCAAGCAGATCCTGGATGTTGCTTTCAAAAATAAGCCAGTATCTACTGATGCATTGAAAGCATTAAAAATAGATGACCTGACTGTTGGTGAAAAGATCACGGAAATGGTGGGCAAAATAGGCGAAAAGATTGAAATAGGTGCTTATGAGCATATGCAGGGAGAAATGGTGGTTACTTACATACATGCTGGCAATCGCTTGGGTGTGTTGGTAGCGATGGAAAACACCAATGATGCCGCTGAAGAAGCAGGTAAAGATGTAGCCATGCAGATTGCAGCTATGAATCCGGTGGGCCTTAATAAAGACAGCGTAGATCAGGCAACCATCGACCGTGAGTTGGAAATTGGTAAAGAGCAGGCACGTGCAGAAGGAAAACCGGAGAATATGCTGGACAAAATTGCACAAGGCAAGTTAAACAAGTTCTTCAAAGACAATACGTTGATGGAGCAGTCTTATGTGAAAGACCCAAGCATGACAATCACACAGTATCTGAACAGTGTGAACAAAGGTTTGAAAGTAACACAATTTAAGCGAGTTTCTGTTACGGCTTAGTCAAATAATGCTACACTCATTGACAAAAAAATCTGTTAGAGATTGTAAAAAAACAGATTGACCCGATAGCATTTCTGTCGGGTCTTTTTGTGCAAACAGAAATATCTCATCTCGTTGATCGGATATTTTTTAAAAGAAGTCCTTTCTTCGAACATAAATTTTTATATTTACTGTCTCAAAACATACGCGTATGCGCAAGACGGTGTGCCGCCAGCGTGGAGACGACACCTATCATTTACTTTAAATAAGTACTGTTGCTATGAAATTTGTTGTATCATCCAAAGCCTTACTTCAACAGTTGTCAGCGATCAGTGGTGTGATTGCTTCTAACCCTGTGGTGCCTATTTTAGAGAATTTTTTGTGTGAAGTAGAAAAAGGCAAACTTACCATCACTGCTTCCGATCTGCAAACCTCTATTATGGCAGAGTTGGAAGTGGATACGAACGAGAGTGGTAGCATTGCTGTGCCTGCCCGTATCCTTATAGACACGCTGCGCAACCTGCCGGAACAGCCTGTTACTTTTTCTATAGACCAGGCTTCTTACAATGTTGAAATACAGTCAGACAATGGCCATTACAGGCTATCGGGTGAGAATGCTACAGATTTTCCGAAGATACCCGTGGTAGAAGCCGGGTCGCCGGGCGAAGGCCACTCTGTGGAATTGCCTGCCGATGTGCTGGCCAGTGCCGTTACCAACACCATCTTTGCTACCAGCTCCGACGAGCTGAGACCAGCCATGACAGGCGTTTTTCTGAACCTGAACGGGAGTAACAGTACATTTGTAGCCACAGACGGTCATCGCCTTATCCGTTACAAAAGAACCGATGTGGCTTCTGATTCCAAAGCGTCGCTTATCGTACCACGCAAATCGCTGAGCCTGCTGAAGGCTACTTTGCCGTCTAACAATACACCCGTGACGATGCAGTTCAACAACTCCAACATTTTCTTCCAGTTTAGCAACTACAGGATGATTTGCAGGTTGATAGACGAGCGTTATCCGGATTATGAAAATGTGATACCTAAAGAGAATAACAACCAGATGATGATCAACCGGTTGGATTTTCTAAGTTCTCTGAAGCGTATTGCTATCTATGCTAATAAGACGACACATCAAGTACGTCTGAAAATCAATGGCAATCAATTAGACATCTCCGCCGAAGACCTGGATTATTCCAACGAGGCTAAAGAAAATCTGCCCTGCGAACACGATGGTGCTGATATAGAAATTGGGTTTAATGCTCGTTTCCTGATAGAAATGCTTAACAACATGGAGGCTGATGAGGTAACGCTCAAGCTCTCACAACCCAACAGAGCTGGACTTATTGTTCCCAAAGAAGAAAAAGACAACGAAGAAGTGTTGATGCTGGTTATGCCAGTGATGCTCAACAACCAGTTTTGATCAGAAAACGTAAGGCATAAGATAAAGGAGTCCTTCTCAATGAAGGCTTTTTTTGTAGAAACATTTTCAAGGCAAATAGATTATCATGTTAATGTTTTTCAAAGCCCGCGATTAGTACCTCAAAAACCAGTTTTTTACTCAATCAGTAGCGCATGTTTAAGCAAGCCATTCATGTTCTTTTGCTAAGCCTTTTGGTCCTTGTGATGGGTTGTGTCAGTGCTACCCGCATTACCAGTACGTGGGAAAATCCTGATTTTTCTGCCCCGAAATACAAAAAAGTTTTTGTAGCAGCTTTGGTTAGTGATACAAGTGCTCGGCAAACTATAGAAAATGAAATGGCTGCGCAACTGGAAGTTCAGGGCATTCAGGTAGTTAAAAGTACGGAAGTTTTTGGACCTGATTTTACGCAAGCTCAGTTGACGAAAGAAGCTATGCTTAATAAAATTCGCGAAGGAAGCAGCAATGCTATTCTGACCATTTCAGTCATTGATGAAGAAACTGATACACATTATATAGCTGATAATGTGACTTATAACCCAACTCTTCGGTTTGGTTTTTACGGTGATTTCTGGGGATACTACTCTCATTATTCTCCCATGCTCTATGATCCGGGTTACTATGCCAAAGACAAAGTGTACTTTTTGGAAACCAATATGTATGATGTGGATAGTGAGAAACTGGCATGGTCGGCACAATCAAAATCCTACAATCCGGAAGATGTGGATGTGTTCTCTGCCGAAGTAGCCTCTACCACTATCAAAGAGCTGGAGCGTGATAAGTTTATCTGATTGGAAGAGCTTTCTGTGTTTGCGCGACTACCACTGCTTCTGGCAAAGCTGCTATGTGTACAAAGTATAGCCCAGTGGCCGTATTGCTCAGAAAAATCAAAAACATGAATCTTGTTTGCAGGAAAGGAAATGATAGTATACCTCAAATAGTAGTGAGAACGCCGAAGACAAGAGGAAGCTTTTTTTTAGCTTCCTAAAATTTGCATCAGCTTTTTACGTAGCATACATTTATAACACTACCCTTCAGGCTCAAAATAAACTTGTTTCTTGCCGTATACGTTATCCTCTACAGATAATCTCATATTAATTTTAAATCCTTCTGATAAAAATGAGTGATACAAATGATGGCTTATATGATAGCCAACAGAAAGCTATGGTTGAAAAGAAGAAGCCATTTAGCAAGGAAAGTCTGAACAAATTAGCGGGAATTTATAAGTTCATACTACCTTACCGTGGGCAGTTTGCGATAGGCATCTTGAGTCTTCTATTATCGAGTGTTATACTACTGAGTTTCCCTTTGTTATCCGGTCAATTAATTGATGTAGCCTCCGGTAAAAACTCCTGGATTTCAAATGATTTGCAAACTATTGCGCTTTGTCTTTTGGGCGTGTTCTTTGTTCAGAGTATTTTTTCCTTTGTACGGGTCTATTATTTTGCTCAGGTAAATGAAAAAGCGATGGCTGACATACGGTTGGCACTTTATAGTAAACTGATTGCTTTACCGCTTACCTATTTTGATACACACCGAACCGGTGCGCTAATTAGCCGCATCACTTCTGATGTATCTTTGCTTCAAAGCACATTCTCAGTCACTTTAGCGGAGTTTTTGAGGCAGATAGCCACATTGCTGATTGGTACCATCGTAATTTTGATCATGGCACCTAACCTGACAGTTTTCATGCTCGCTACTTTTCCTATACTAATCATCCTGGCCGTAGTGTTTGGAAAATACATCAGAAAGCTATCAAAGCAAACACAAGATGAATTAGCATCTTCTAACGTGATCGTAGAAGAAACACTTCAGGCTATTCAGACAGTCAAATCTTTTACCAGTGAACTATTAGAAATTAAGAAGTATAATGATTCGCAAACATCTGTTGTGAGGCTGGCACTCAAATCAGCCGTCTTTCGGGGGTTATTTATTTCCTTCGTTATCTTCATATTGTTTGGAGGCATTGTCGCTGTTATATGGTATGGGGCTTCTTTGGTACAGGAAGGATCGCTTACCATAGGGGAGCTGATTTCGTTTATTCTATATACTACATTGATAGGCGGTTCTATTGCGGGATTAGGAGATTTGTATGGGCAGTTACAGAAAGCGGTTGGCGCATCCGAACGGGTACTGGACATATTGGATGAAGAAGGCGAACTGGATCCTAAAGACTATTACAAAAACAAAGAAATAGCTCCCTACCTTACCGGTGATATTGTTTTTCAGCATGTAGAATTCTCTTATCCTACCCGAAAGGATATACAGGTACTCAAAAATGTTTCGTTTAAAATAGTTTCAGGAGAAAAGGTAGCATTGGTGGGGCATAGTGGTGCAGGTAAGTCCACAATCATTCAAAATCTATTACGGTTCTATAAACCGGACGAAGGTCAGATCGTCATCTCTGGCAACCCTATTGAGTCCTATGATTTATCAGACTACCGAAAACGTATTGGCATCGTGCCACAAGAGGTATTACTCTTCGGAGGTAGCATCAGAGAGAACATAGCGTATGGCCGTCCTGGAGCTACATTGGAAGAAATAGTAGAGGCTGCTTCCCAAGCTAATGCGTTACAGTTTGTCGAGTCGTTTCCTGAAGGCTTTGACACATTAGTGGGCGAAAGAGGCGTAAAATTATCGGGAGGGCAGCGGCAAAGAATTGCTATTGCCAGGGCTATCCTCAAAAACCCGGAAATACTGATATTAGATGAAGCTACCAGCTCACTAGATGCAGAGTCGGAATATCTTGTGCAACAGGCACTCAACCGGCTTATGCGAAATCGTACCACCATTATTATTGCCCACCGGCTGGCTACTATCAGAAAAGTAGATAGAATATTTGTGTTGAAAGATGGTAAGATCATCGAGTCAGGCTCTCATACTGAACTCTATGAAAAGGATGGTAATTACAGAAATTTAGTACAGTTACAATTGAGTGAACACGAGGCATGATAAACGATGAGTAAAATGCCCTATAAGCTATAAGTTACAGATAGGGTTGGAGCACTAGCTACGGAAAGGCGTACTTTTGAAACGACACTGGCTCTATACTAACTAAGCCGTAGGCAAAGCCCTTTTATACCGTACAAGAGGGTTTTATGATATAATTATCAAGCAACTATGTTTAAATGAGTAGGGAGTATATAACAATAAGAGCTATAAAAGTAGTAGGCGTAAACCAGAGAGGAAACATAGATACTAGACTAGATATAGACTTACAAGTGACTCACTGAAAAGAAAGATGACAAGAGACATGAGGGGTCAGCATATGCTAGGATGGTTTAAGAGCTGGGCAGAAAAGGAGTTTAGAGTTTAGTTTCACAAGTTTTATATAAGTCATGCTATATATACCGCTATGTTGGATATAGGTATAGAACTGTATGTGTGTGATAAGTTGGATATAGGTATAGAACTGTATGTGTGTGATAAGTCGCTTATAGATCTGGAGTAGTAGAGGGAGTATCGATTAAATAGATTATGCTGTTAACGATGATTATGATACAGATGATGCTTATGCCGTCAACGATGATTATGATATAGATGATGCTGACACATCACAGAGACGGGAATAACGCTGATTGTGGACTGTGACTCAACACAGAGATGGGGATAACAATGGTTGTGGACTTGTGACTCAACGACCACATTGGGCTACATTTACCACCATCTACCATATCAGTATTAGCATTGATTGACATTGGTAATAAGTAGTAGTGTAGTTACAGTACATGATACAGGTCTGATAAAAGACTTGCGCAGATGGGCAATCCTGAGCACAGGATTGTAATGTATCACATAGGACGATGAGTGACCGTAGACTGTAATAAAAAAAGGTAAAGGCAGCGACCTACTCTCCCTCGTGAAGAAGTACCATTGGCGCTACCGGGCTTAACTGCTCTGTTCGGAATGGGAAGAGGTGATCCCCGGTGCTAAAGCCACCCTAAGGTTTTCAATATGTTCAAAGTAAGCCAAACACGTAATGCCTGACTATTGATTTTTAATTTCTATTAATTTCTTAATATCAATATAATGGACATCTGTGAATTTCAATAAGTATTTTGATCTCAATCCACTCTTATTGATTTCCAATTTTCACTAGCTTTTTAATATCAACATCAATGCAATGCACCTCCAGTATTACTATGAAGGATATAAGATGATGAAAGGATATAACATGTTAAATGTAAGAGAGTAGAGCAGATGAGCAAAAGCGAGAAAGCGGACAAAGCAGTTTATCTGTAAGCTTTAAGAGAAAAGAGATGCACTTGAAAGAAGTGCTAGGGTAATTAGTACTGCTCAGCTTTGCCATTTCTGACTTTACACCTACAGCCTATCAACGTTGTCGTCTACAACGACCCTTTAGGGAAGCCTCATCTTGAGGATGGTTTCGCGCTTAGATGCTTTCAGCGCTTATCCTTTCCGAACGTAGCTACCCGGCGGTGCAGTTGGCACCACAACCGGCAGACCAGCGGTTCGTCCAATCCGGTCCTCTCGTACTAAGATCAGACCCTCTCAAGCTTCCTACGCCCACCACAGATAGGGACCGAACTGTCTCACGACGTTCTGAACCCAGCTCGCGTGCCACTTTAATGGGCGAACAGCCCAACCCTTGGGACCTTCTCCAGCCCCAGGATGTGACGAGCCGACATCGAGGTGCCAAACCTCCCCGTCGATGTGAGCTCTTGGGGGAGATCAGCCTGTTATCCCCAGAGTACCTTTTATCCTTTGAGCGATGGCCCTTCCATGCGGAACCACCGGATCACTATATCCTAGTTTCCTACCTGCTCGGCTTGTTGGCCTGACAGTCAAGCACCCTTTTGCTATTGCACTCCACATGCCATTACCGACGGCATTGAGGGTACCTTGGAAAGCCTCCGTTACTCTTTAGGAGGCGACCACCCCAGTCAAACTACCCACCACACACTGTCTGCCGAATGCTTTCGGCATTAGGCACTAGATCAATCAAGGGCGGTATTTCAAGGTTGATTCCACAACGCCTAGCGACGCCGCTTCGTAATCTCCCGCCTATCCTACACATGATTGACCCAATGTCAATGTGAAGCTATAGTAAAGGTTCATGGGGTCTTTCCGTCCCGTGGCGGGTAAGCGGCATCTTCACCGCTACTACAATTTCACCGAGCGCATGGCTGAGACAGTACCCAGATCGTTGCACCATTCGTGCAGGTCGGAACTTACCCGACAAGGAATTTCGCTACCTTAGGACCGTTATAGTTACGGCCGCCGTTTACTGGGGCTTCGGTTCAATGCTTTGAAGAATATTACTACTCCTCTAACATCCCCCCTTAACCTTCCAGCACCGGGCAGGTGTCAGGCCTTATACCTCATCTTTCAATTTTGCAAAGCCATGTGTTTTTGTTAAACAGTCGCCTGGGCCTATTCACTGCGGCTTCTCTTGGTAGTAAACTACCAACAGGAAGCGTCCCTTCTCCCGAAGTTACAGGACTATTTTGCCTAGTTCCTTAGCCATGTCTCACTCGAGCACCTTAGTATTCTCTACTTGACTACCTGTGTCGGTTTGCGGTACGAGTAGCCAATAACGTAACGCTTAGAGGTTTTTCTTGGAAGTATGATTACAGCCATTATCCGCGCAGCCGTAGCTTTGCGGTACTATCGGGATTCAGCATTAACTACGGATTTGCCTATAGTCAATCTACCTACTCCCTTCAACGAGGTATTCCGTCACCTCGCAGGCTTGTCACTGCTCCGTCGCCCCATCACTGCTATTAGCTAGTACGGGAATATTAACCCGTTGTCCATCGGATTGAGCTTTCGCCTACTCCTTAGGTCCCGACTAACCCTGATCCGATTAGCGTTGATCAGGAAACCTTAGTCTATTGGTGGGCGGGTTTCTCACCCGCCTTATCGTTACTTATGCCTACATTTGCTTTTCCGAACGCTCCAGCATACCTTGCCGGTACACCTTCTATGCCTTCGGAATGCTCCCCTACCAGTGCATAATATCATTATGCAATCCTACGCTTCGGTAATAGACTTGATGCCCGTTTATTATCGACGCTCCGTCGCTCGACCAGTGAGCTGTTACGCACTCTTTGAATGAATAGCTGCTTCCAAGCTAACATCCTGGCTGTCATTGCAACGAAACCACCTTAGTTCAACTTAGTCTATATTTTGGGACCTTAGCGGTAGGTCTGGGTTCTTTCCCTCTCGGACTAGGACCTTAGCACCCTAGCCCTCACTGCCGGCTATATCTGTCAGCATTCGGAGTTCATCAGGATTTGGTAGGATGTGACTCCCCCTAGTCCTATTGGTAGCTCTACCTCTGACAGACTCCACGCCGACGCTGCTCCTAAAAGCATTTCGGGGAGTACGAGCTATTTCCCAGTTTGATTGGCCTTTCACCCCTACCCACAGTTCATCCAAAAACTTTTCAACGTTTACTGGTTCGGTCCTCCAGTCCGTGTTACCGGACCTTCAACCTGACCATGGGTAGATCACTAGGTTTCGCGTCTACAGCCACTGACTAAATCGCCCTGTTCAGACTCGCTTTCGCTTCGGCTAGCTAGCTCTTGCCGCTTTACCTTGCCAGTGACCATAACTCGTAGGCTCATTATGCAAAAGGCACGCCGTCATCCCAGTCATAAGACGGGACTCCGACCGCTTGTAAGTGTATGGTTTCAGGTACTATTTCACTCCCTTATTCAGGGTACTTTTCACCTTTCCCTCACGGTACTAGTTCACTATCGGTCTCTCAGTAGTATTTAGCCTTAGCGGATGGTGCCGCCAGTTTCAGACAGGATTTCTCCGGTCCCGCCTTACTCAGGATACTCAGCAGACAATCATTACTTACCTGTACAGGACTTTCACCTTGTATCGTGTGACTTTCCAGACACCTTCCAGTTGATAATCATTGCCCCTTGTGTGAGTCCTACAACCCCAGCATAGCCGTAACTACACTGGTTTGGGCTTCTC
>CATQIH010000012.1:0-37500 GCA_958296015.1 Cyclobacteriaceae bacterium | reverse complement strand
AATAAGCATGACCCATAAAGTCATACTGAAAATATATACGTCTCGTTGTGCTGATAAATTCATAAGAAGAGTTGCCCATTATGATTGTATCTGTGCTTTGGGCGACTGAAGCCATAACGGTTTTTTTGTTTCAATATTTGCACCAAGGGCATTTAACAAATTATATAAACCAAAATAAGTGCGATTAATATACAAAGCGTCTTTTGGCCCCCGTGCTGCCTTTGATTCGCGAACTTCTTTCATATTAGAAATTTTTTCGCTTAAATTAAAGATACTTTGAAAATAAGTATCGTCTGCAAAATCAAATTCATCAAAATGAAATGGTTTACCCAGCAGATCTATCATTTCAATAAAGATGGCTTTGAACACTTTTCTTTCATAATCAGTATCTTCTTGGATGAGAAACCCAAGCTCATAAAAAATCTGGTCTAACTCGTCTTCGTTTAGCAGTAAGTCTTTTCGTATCAGGCGGAAGTACTGCTGGTAGAAATGCTCCGGGATAATTTTGACACACCCAAAGTCTATGATCCCTAGTTGCCCGTTTTCCTGCATGATAAAGTTGCCTGGATGCGGATCTGCATGAACTTGCTTGAGGTCGTGCACCTGATAATCATAAAAATCCCAAAGTGCCTGGCCTAATTTGTTTTTTACTTCCTGAGACGGATTTTTGGCCATAAATTCTTTCAAATGCTCTCCCTCGATCCAGTCCATTGTAATGATCTTGTCGCTGGATAGTTCAGGATAATAAACGGGAAAGAACAGGTTTTCTACATGGTCGCATTGTTTGGAAATATCTATTGATCTTTCCAGTTCCAGGGCATAATCTGTTTCTTCTATCAATTTGGATTCTACTTCTTCCAGATAGTGGTCCAGTTCTTTATCACTGATGTTGAAAAGCCGCATGGCAATAGGCCGCACTATCTTCAAGTCTGAGATGATGCTATTAGCCACCCCAGGATACTGCACTTTCACAGCAAGTCGCTTCCCATTCAGTGTGGCTTCGTGCACCTGGCCCATAGATGCTGCATTTTTAGCATTTTTGCTAAAGGTGTCGAATATTTCAGACGGGCTTTCGCCAAAACTTTTCTGAAAAGTCTTGACTACCAGTGGATAAGACAATGGCGGTGCGCTGTACTGCGCCATCTGAAACCTATCTGAATAGGCAGTAGGTAGTATGTTTTTATCCATACTCATCATCTGCAACACTTTGAGCGCACTGCCCTTGAGTTTGCTCAATCCATCATATATATCTGTGGCATTGTCCTGGTGGAGGGTATCTCTGCTAACTTGGTTGTTGAGGGCCTTTCGGGTATAATATTTTACATAGTTTCCACCGATTTTGGCACCGGTAGACACAAAATGGGCAGCTCTTTGCACTTTGGATGTAGGAATTTTGGACTGTTCTTTCATATAAGCAGGTATATATATATGGGGTGAAATGGTCACTTATTATTTTCTCTGAAAAAGGAATTTTGCGAAATCAACGGCAGTGTCAACGGCACTTCTTCCCATCAGATCAAAAGATAGGTTGACGGCTTTCTCGATGGCTGCATCTGTTTGTTCAAAATTTTTGCTATCGTCTTCTATCCAGAATTTCAACACAAACTGCAACTGTTGCCATAACCCGTCATCATAACGGCTGCTGATCAGCAAACGATCTACGATCTCCCCGGTTTCTTTTCCTTCGTTGATCAGTTCATTGGCAAAATCCAGGAAGTTCTGTTTAAAAGCATGCAAAAACTTATACTGCGGAGCTTTGATAGCAGTCATGTAGCTGTCGGCAGGTTTGTAACGGGCAATTACATAACTTCTATTATTTTTGAGCATTTCGATCCAGGTATAATAGAAGGCTAGTAGCTTTTCGCGTACTGAGTATTCATTATAAACGCTCTCTGCCTGAATGCTGCTTAGGGTATCTGTAAAAAAGCCACGCCATATTTCCTTATCAACGGCTTCAAAAGAATTATAATAGGTATAAAATTCTCCTTCTTTCATCGAGAGGCTTTTGGCAAACTGATAAACGGAGGAAGGAACATGCCCGCTCATCAACAGACAGTCTATATATGCTTCTTTGATACTTTCAGCCTTATTTTCAGCGGCTTTGGTATTTTTCTTTTTTGTTGCCGTATTTTCCATGTCCTAGTAAATTCAAAAGTAAAATGTGTTTAATATATTAGCACATACATTCAACAGATGTGTGTCTGGCGTAGTTCTTCATACTATGTTTACAACTATAAAGTTGTCTGTTTAGATAAAAATGCTATCCAGAAATGTCTGCTCTGGCAGTGGCAAAGTTCTTATCAGGTATTACTATAAAACCAAACCCGGATGGCAATAATTCCAATTGTCCGGCGCAGTTGCTAGCCATCGGCACATAAAAATCCGGTCAGTTACAAAACAAAAATAGCCATCAGTGTCTGATAGCTATTGATGAAAATTTTTGCATGAAATACCTACAGCAACGCCTTTGCCGCAGTCTGTGTGTCTTCTTCTTTCAAGATTCTTCGCAGAATTTTGCCGACATTAGATTTGGGCAGTTCGGATTTAAAAGCAATATACTTAGGGATTTTGTAGGCTGTCATATTCTCGCGGCAGTAGGCCAGCAGTTCTTCTGCGGTAAGGCTTGGGTCTTTTTTTACCACAAAAACCTTGACAACTTCTGTAGACTTAGGATCTGGTACGCCAATAGCTCCTACTTCCAGCACCTTGGGATGCGCAGCTATGGTATCCTCAATATCATTGGGATACACATTGAAGCCAGATACATTGATCATTTCCTTTTTGCGGTCTACAATCTTGATGTATCCATTAGGCTCTATGATACCTATATCTCCGGTTTTGAACCAACCATCTGTTGTAAACACCTCGCCCGATTCGTCTGCCCGGTTCCAGTAACCTTTCATCACCTGGGGGCCTTTGGCATAAATCTCTCCGGGTTGGCCTATGGCCACTCCCTCACCGTTTTCGTCTGCAATCATGATATTCGTGTTGGGCACAGGCAAACCAATGGTACCGATTATCTCTGTTCCGTCTATAGGATTGGTTGTGAGTACCGGGGCAGTTTCACTCAATCCATATCCTTCGGCGATTGGGGTGCCGGTCACCTGCTTCCATTCTTCGGCTACTGCACGTTGTACGGCCATGCCGCCAGCACTGGCTACTTTCAGGCTGCTGAAATCCAGTTTGTGAAAACCCGGAGCGTTCAGCAAACCGTTATATAAGGTATTGACACCAGTAATGGCAGTAAAATGATGCTGCTGAAGTTCTTTGACAAAAGACTTCATATCACGCGGATTGGTGATCAACACATTTTTGCCACCAATTTTCATAATAGACAGGCAGTTTACCGTAAGTGCATATATATGGTATAGCGGAAGTGCTGTGATCATCGTCTCCACCTTTTCATCCAGACGCACGGCCATCCAGCTGGCAATCTGTTCTGTGTTGGCAATCATATTGGCATGAGACAGCATCGCGCCTTTGGATACACCGGTGGTGCCCCCTGTGTATTGCAAAAATGCCACGTCTTCGCTGTTGGTAGATGCTTCTTTCAGGGTAAGCTGTGCTCCTTTTTTGAGGACGGTTTTGAACTCTATCGCTCCGGGTAATTGATAAGGTGGCACCATCTTTTTGATGTTCTTTACAGCAAAATTAACGATAGCTCCTTTGAATCCGCCAAGCAGATCGCCAATCCCTGTTATAATGACAGTACGGATGTTGGTAGCAGGCAGCACTTTTTCCAGATTGTGGGCAAAGTTTTTCAGAATAACGATTGCCTTAACACCCGCATCGGTAAACTGATGTTGCATTTCGCGGGAGGTGTAGAGTGGATTAGTATTCACCACCACCAGACCCGCACGAAGTGCTCCGATCATGGCAATAGGGTATTGAAGAAGGTTGGGCATTTGCAGTGCAATCTTATCTCCTTTCTGCAAGTCGGCTTCATTTTGCAGATAAGCAGCAAAGTCTTTAGACAGTATATCAAGCTCGCCATAAGTAATACCTTTGCCCATACATTCAAAAGCAGGCAGGTCTTTGTACTTTCTGAAACACTCGTGGAATAGGTCCAGCAGAGAGTTGTAGTTTTGCAGGTCAAGTTCTTTGGGTACTCCTTTAGGATAATGCTTATGCCAGGGTTTATCTATTGTTGCCATGTTGTTGCGTAAAGTATTGTTTTGTTGATTGTATAAACTTTTTTTAATTACCTGCTGGTTTTTAAAAATATCACAACTAAAATAACAATATATATGGATTTTTCAAAGAGTTGCTAAGAAGAGGGGAGATAAAGATAAGGAACTCAAACAAAAAAGGTCACGAAAATCATGACCTTTTTTGAAAAACAACATTAACCCAAAAAACGAAATGCAAAATGCCGGTTGGCGGCCAGCTGTAGGGGAAGGAGTCGAACCTCCACGGAGTAGTTAGTTCCGAAAGCTTTCGGAATTTGTGCCATTGTCTCCACCCCCGAGACGGGAGGGCATGTCTGCCAATTTCATCACCCTACAGTATGTGTTTAACAAGCACGTTGATACAGATAATCACTTTATCAATCATTGCTTGTGCTACAAAACTAATATTTTATCTTTTAACTTAAAAAAAATTTAATAAATTTGATTAAAATTTATATTAGTCGTAATTTTATAGCAAAAAAATTGCACCAACCTTAATTTACTGTAGCAAAATGAGTAAAAATTTGGAAATTGATAACATTGACCTAAAAATCCTCGCCCTTCTTTCAGAAGATGCCAAAATTCCTTATACTGAAATTGCCAAAAAAGTATATGTTTCTGGGGGAACTGTCCACGTACGCATGAGAAAAATGGAAGAAATGGGCATTGTCCGCGGCACTACGCTCAATATGGACTATTCCAAACTAGGATACGACATCA
The DNA here is from genome assembly GCA_958296015.1 of Cyclobacteriaceae bacterium. Taxonomy (GTDB): domain Bacteria; phylum Bacteroidota; class Bacteroidia; order Cytophagales; family Cyclobacteriaceae; genus JAJNNC01. The sequence goes on along the minus strand of CATQIH010000012.1, from coordinate 32,611 downwards.
CTGCTTTTCTGGGTATATATCTGGAAAAAAGTTCATTATATAACCAGGTGGTGGCCGAACTGAAAAAGATTCCTGAAGTAGTAAAGATACACTACACAACTGGCAATTACAGTATTTTTAGCAAAATCCATTGTCGCGACACCCGGCATCTTCGTGAGGTTTTGCACGATAAAATTCAAAGAGTAGATGGTATTGTCAGAACAGAAACACTCATTTCTCTGGAGGAAAGCCTCAACCGGCACATACAACTTGGAGAATAGCAGTAATTTTCCTTAAAGTGTAACTACACTTGTTTAAGTTCGTTCTAAACTATACTAAAACGCCTGGATAAAGCTGAATATTAAGCTGCTTTTATCGAACGTTTTACGTTATATACTGTTATTTTTTATATAACCCACAAATAAGATATACATCTCAATCTCTTACTATGAGCGTAGATAACCAGATTTTAGAGGAATTTACCAATGCTGATTATAAGTACGGATTTGAATCAAATATCGAATCTGACTCAGCCCCCAAAGGGTTGAGCGAAGATACGGTAAGGTTCATTTCAGCCAAAAAGGAAGAACCCGAATGGATGCTGGAGTGGCGGCTGAAAGCATATCATCATTGGCTCACATTGAAGGAGCCAAGGTGGCCAAATGTTACGTTCCCTCCTATAGATTACCAGGACATCATATATTATGCTGCTCCTAAGCAAAAAGTGAATCCTGCAAACCTCGGTGAAGTTGATCCTGAATTGTTGGATACTTTCAAAAGATTGGGTATTTCTCTGGAAGAGCAAAAACGCTTGACCGGAGTTGCTGTGGATGCTGTTATGGATAGCGTATCCGTAGCTACTACGTTTAAAGGAAAACTGGGCGATCTGGGTATTATTTTCTGCTCTTTTAGTGAAGCGGTGAGAGAACACCCGGAGTTGATCAAAAAATATATCGGTTCGGTAGTACCTGCCAGTGATAATTATTTCGCTGCGCTGAATTCTGCGGTATTCAGCGATGGCTCTTTCTGCTATATTCCCAAAGGCGTACGCTGTCCGATGGAGCTTTCTACCTATTTCAGAATTAATGCCGCCAATACAGGCCAGTTTGAACGTACGCTAATTGTGGCCGAAGAAGATTCTTACGTGAGCTACCTGGAAGGATGTACGGCCCCCATGCGCGACGAAAACCAGTTGCATGCAGCCGTAGTAGAACTCTATGCTGCCAAAGATGCCGAGATAAAATACTCAACAGTACAGAACTGGTATCCTGGCGACAAAAACGGCAAAGGCGGTATTTACAACTTTGTAACTAAAAGAGGCATATGTGCAGGTGAAAGGTCTAAAATTTCCTGGACACAAGTAGAAACAGGCTCTGCTATCACCTGGAAGTACCCTAGTTGTATTTTAAAAGGCGATCATTCTACCGGAGAATTCTATTCCGTTGCTGTCACCAACAATTATCAGCAGGCAGATACGGGCACCAAGATGATCCATATCGGTAAAAATACCCGAAGCCGTATTGTATCCAAAGGAGTATCTGCCGGATTTAGCCAGAATAGCTACCGTGGCTTGGTGCAGGTGATGAAACGTGCTGACAATGCACGGAACTTCTCACAGTGCGATTCTCTGCTGATGGGTGGCAAATGCGGAGCGCATACTTTCCCGTATATTGAGTCAAACAATAAAACAGCACAGATAGAACATGAGGCTACAACCTCTAAAATTGGTGAAGACCAGATTTTCTACTGTAACCAAAGAGGTATTGACGACGAAGATGCCATTGCATTGATTGTCAATGGATATTGCAAAGAAGTACTGAACCAGTTGCCTATGGAGTTTGCCGTAGAAGCGCAAAAGCTGCTGGCACTGACATTGGAAGGTAGTGTAGGATAAACTTGCGCCACTACAAAATATTATATTGCCCACTATACATATTAAATCAGAAGCCTCGTACTTCTGATTTTATTTATCAACCGTATTGAATTTAGAACACAATGCTTACTATTGAAAATCTACACGCAAAAGTTGAGAGCAAGGATATTCTGAAAGGAATAAATCTGAATGTGAAACCAGGAGAAGTACATGCAATCATGGGGCCCAACGGCTCAGGTAAAAGCACCCTGGCTTCTGTGCTGGCAGGAAGAGAAGATTTTGAAGTAACCGAAGGTTCCGTAGAGTATTTGGGTAACGACTTACTTGATATGAACCCGGCAGAGAGAGCCAGAGAGGGCATATTTTTGGCATTTCAATATCCTGTAGAGATTCCGGGAGTGAGCACAACCAACTTTTTGAAAACTGCGCTGAATCAGATCAGAAAACACCAGGGGCTTGATCCGCTGGATGCTGTTTCATTTTTAAAACAGATGAAAGAGAAGATGCAGTTGGTGGAGATCGACCAATCGTTGCTAAGCCGTGCCCTTAATGAAGGTTTTTCCGGCGGAGAAAAGAAGAGAAATGAGATTTTTCAGATGGCAATGCTCGAACCCAAACTGGCTATTCTGGACGAAACCGACTCCGGACTAGACATAGACGCGCTCAGAATTGTGGCCAATGGTGTCAACAAGCTAAGAACCAGCGAAAATGCTACAATAGTGGTCACGCACTATCAGCGGCTGCTCGATTACATTGTTCCCGACTATGTACATGTTTTGTACGATGGAAGAATTGTGAAGTCTGGTACCAAAGAGCTGGCACTTGAACTGGAAGAAAAAGGATACGACTGGATCAAAGAGACAGCAAACGCTGCCACTATCTGATCTCGATTCGTATTATCTTAGCCACCCATCAGCAATTTTTAACCTATGAGCCAGATCATCATCAGTAAGCAACATCAAACAGCTATTGAAGAGGCATTTTTGCAGCAGGCAGATTTGTTTCAAAAAACTTCGCATAGCACATCTCCTTATGTACAAAAGGTAAGAAGAGAAGCATTCGCAAACCTTGAAAAGCTGGGGCTGCCCGGCAATAAAAACGAAGAATACAAATATACGCGCATCACCCGTGCATTGAACAAACATTTTGCGCCCGAAAATATTAAGCCTGCCTATGCGGAAAATGCTATAGGGATCAGCCAGCTAATCCTTTCCGGCATAGAAGCGAACATCCTGGTTTTTGTCAACGGGAAGTTCTCACAGCAGCACTCAAACATGGTGAGTCCACCACAGGAGATCATCATTTCTACACTTTCAGAAGCTTTTGAAAGTCATACAAACCTGATAGAAAGGTATTATGGCAAATACGCAGATAGCAAAACAGATGCTTTTACGGCTCTCAATACAGCCGTAGCCGAAGATGGCATATTTATTTATGTACCTCAGGGAAAAGTGGTATCAGCACCAGTATTAATATATTTTATCACTGATACTACGGAAGAAAAAACCGTTTCCCAACCCAGGAATCTCTACATTATAGAAGAAAACAGCCAGGTTGATCTGGTAGAATCTTTCCATACCGTTGGTGAACAGGAGGGTTACCACAATATTGTTTCTGAAATTGTGGTAAATAAACAGGCGGTTGTCAATTACCATAAGATAGAGATTGAAGGCAAAGACACCTACCATACCGGTAATACCCATGTGGTGCAGACGGCAGAAAGCCTTTTCAATGCCGTAACAGTGTCCGTAAGTGGTGGTATGATCCGGAATAACCTTAACCTGGTTATAGATGCCGAGAATTGTGAGTCACATATGTATGGTCTGTATATGTTGGATCAGGAAACGCTGGTAGACAACCACACGATGGTAGACCACCGCAAAGCCAATTCCTTTAGTAATGAGCTTTACAAAGGCATTATGGACGACAAATCCAAAGGTGTTTTTAATGGAAAAGTCTATGTGCGCCCTGATGCACAGAAAACCAATGCATTTCAGTCTAACAAGAACATTTTGCTGACGGATGATGCGTCTATTGATACGAAACCGCAACTCGAGATATGGGCTGATGATGTAAAATGTTCGCATGGTGCCACTACCGGTCAGATAGATGCGGAGCAACTTTTTTATCTGCAAACACGCGGATTAGACAAAAGACAGGCCACAGCACTTTTGCTGAAGGCTTTTGCCAGCGATGTATTGCAAAATATCAGAATCCAGCCGCTGCGCGAAGTGCTGGAAAAAATAATTAGTCAACGTTTGCAAAAAGACTTATAACCATGCATGATACACAACAGACCATAGTAACAGATCAGCCGGTTTTTGATGTAACAGAAATTAGAAAGCAGTTCCCGATATTGCATCAGGAAGTTAACGGACGCCCGCTGGTTTATTTTGACAACGCTGCCACCACACAAAAGCCACTGGCTGTTATTCAGGCATTGGATCATTATTATGAGCACGACAATGCCAATATCCATCGTGGCATCCATACGCTGGCCGAACGGGCTACGGCTGCTTTTGAACAGACGCGGAGAACTGTTAAATCCTTTATCAATGCGGCTGAAGCAGAAGAGGTAATATTTACCAAGGGAACCACCGATGGCATCAACCTAGTGGCTACTGCTTATGGCCGCAAGTTCATTCAGGCAGGCGATGAAGTGATTATTTCTGCTATGGAGCATCATTCCAATATCGTTCCGTGGCAGATGCTCTGCGAAGAAAAGCAGGGAATACTGAAAGTGATCCCGGTAGATGAAAATGGTGAGTTGCTACTTGACCAGTTTGAGCAGTTGCTGACTGATCGTACCAAGATAGTTAGCCTTGTGTATGCGTCTAATTCATTGGGCACAATCAACCCTGTCAAAAAGGTCATAGACATGGCGCATCAGGCGGGTGCCGTTGTGTTGATTGATGGCGCACAAGCCACTGCTCATTTGGATATTGACGTGCAAAAACTCAACTGTGATTTCTTTGTTTTCTCTTCACACAAAATCTTTGGCCCGACAGGCACAGGTATTTTGTATGGGAAAAGAAGGCTATTGGAAAAAATGCCTCCTTACCAGGGTGGTGGAGAGATGATCAAAAATGTAAGCTTCGAGAAAACGACTTACAATGACATTCCCTATAAATTTGAAGCAGGTACACCCAACATTGCCGATGTAGTTGCTATGCGTGAAGCGATCAACTTCATTCAGCAGACCGGAAAACCGGCCATTGCTACCCACGAACAACAATTACTTGCCTATGCAACCAGTGCGTTGGAAAACATTCCGGGTTTGAAAATCATAGGCAGAGCCAAAGAAAAGGTGAGCGTTGTCTCACTTATTATAGATGGTATCTTTCATTTTGACATCGGACAGATGCTGGATGCAAGAGGCATTGCCATTCGCACAGGGCATCATTGTACGCAGCCGTTGATGGAACAATATGGTATTGAGGGAACAGCCAGGGCTTCTTTTTCTGTTTACAACACAATGGAAGAAGTGGATAACCTGATAGAAGGGTTGCACAGAATTATTAAAATGATGAAAAGATAATGTATGGCTCAGACGATCAATGAGATACAAGACGAAATAATTGAAGAGTTTTCGCTGCTGGACGGAGATATGGAAATGACCAATTTCTATATCATGGAATTGGGCGAAAAGCTCCCTCCTTTGGCAGAACAGGACAAAACAGAAGATCATATTATCAAAGGTTGTCAGTCTAAAGTATGGCTTGTGACGCAGCCAGAAGATGGGATTATGCACTTCAAGGCAGATAGTAATTCTGCTATCACCAAAGGGCTGGTCAGTCTGCTGGTGCGTGTTTTTGATCACCAGCAGGCAAGCGATATCATGGATACTAATCTGTACTTTATAGACAAGATTGGCATGAACCGTTTTATAGGTACACAACGATCTAACGGTTTTGGTGCGATGATCAAACAAATAAGACTACTGGCTTTGGTATACAGAGACAGCAAAGAAATGATTAAAACAAATAACAAATAGACCCATGAGCGAACCCATGACAATGAGCACGCAGGATTTGAGAGAGAAGGTATTGGATGCTATCAAAATGGTGTATGATCCTGAAATACCTGTTGATATTTATGAACTAGGTCTTATTTATGAAATTAACGTGTATCCTGTTAACAACGTTTATCTGCTCATGACCCTAACTTCGCCAGCCTGCCCCTCTGCAGAAGCGATTCCCAGTGAGGTGGAACAAAGGATTAAAGAAATTCCTGGCATCAACGACGTGAAAGTAGAGGTCACTTTTGATCCTCCTTATACACAGGATATGATGTCGGAAGTAGCCAAGTTGGAACTGGGCTTCTTGTAGGCACAGGTAACTATTCTACAAAGATTTACCAATAATACTTTTAGTTTAATAAACACATAGAATTATGTATCCAGAAGAACTTGTAGTCCCTATGCGGACTGATCTTACAGCAGTTGGTTTTCAGGAACTGAAGACAGCAGAACAAGTAGATAAACATTTGAAAGACCATAAAGGTACTACCCTGATGGTTGTTAACTCTGTATGTGGCTGCGCCGCAGGTGGCGCACGTCCTGGGGTGAAGATAGCGTTGCAACACAGCGAAAAAAAACCTGATTACCTTACAACTGTCTTTGCCGGTGTAGACAAAGATGCTGTAACCAAAGCCAGAGAGTACACGTTGCCTTATCCTCCCTCTTCGCCAGCGATCGCACTATTTAAAGATGGTGAACTAGTGCATTTTGTAGAAAGACACCATATTGAAGGCAGAACTCCGGAAATGATTGCAGATCACCTGGAAGATGTTTTTGAAGAGTATTGTTAAGCAATACCAAAAACTATCATATAAAAGAGAGCCTGCGCTCTCTTTTTTTGTTGGATTGGATATAAATTATTTCTTCTTATAGCGTTCAGGAAGCAATCTGGTATATCATAGGTTTGTATCTGGCAGGAATTACTTTACTTAATTCTTTGGCATTCCAGCCAAACTGTTTTGGCAGTGAGTACCTCTGCAAGAGCTTCTTCAGTAGTAGTTCCCAAAGCTGAGCAATATTTTAGATCAGACATAGCTGCAATGTATCCCTCATCTTTCTGCTTATAAAAAATTGTTAATATGATAATCTTTCATTTTGTTTGTCTTTCTTCATACTATAAAGATATCAAACCAGCATTGCAAAAGCTTGAGTCATTAGAAGGCAATAGCCTGTTTGCATCATAACGCATGTCGAAAAAATCCGGTTGCAATGTATCAGCCTACCTTCAGTAACTTATGAAAAGCCCCGCTGCGCAAGATATCTGTTTGCTGGTAAGCTGTTTTTATCTCTAAAGCATACTCACCTGCTGGCATGACTTCAGGCAAATTGAAGGTAAGTTTAAATGGCGCGTTGATCAGATATTCGCAGCTTTTGAAGACTTCCTGTGTTTGGGTGTTCGTAAAAAACACGCCTTCCTCTGCTGCATCAGGGTGAATGATCTTCAAATAATCGCCTTCAATTTCGGCCATACCTCCCGGTGTGATCACTTCATCTTTCTGGTCAGATAATAAATCGTGGAAGCTATCTATCTGCACAGGTGTAGGTATATCGCCTTCCACTTTCACCATTTCCACATTTTCCATTGCTTTATCAAACCCCTGCTGTAGCTTAGTACCCGGAATAACTTCATAAGGAGGAGCCTCCGGATCATCTGACTGCGTGGGAATTACTTCTATAAAATCAGAAGTAAAACCAATGCCGTTAAGTGCATTTTCATGGATGATATTAAAAAAATCGTTAAAAATCTTTTCGTACTCATCCTTTTTGACCAAGGCATCGGGCATGTCTGTGCTCAGCAGCAGGTCTGTCAGGCTGATTTCTTGCGGATCGTGAATTTCTGCTTTGAAAAGTCCGGTTTCAGGGTCTGGAACTACTCGATATCTCATTTTCATAGGTATATTGTTTGATGTTAGAAGGCAAATTAACTTCTCTAAAATCAAAAGAAAATGCTTTTTGCCGAAAACCATACATCCGTTATTTTTTCTTATTATTGTCTTTATTTTTATGGTGTTCAAACAACTAGCATATGGCTGAAAATTCTCTTCTGAAAGATTTGTTTACTTACAACCAGTATGCCAATGATCAGATCGTATCATCGCTGACAGCTTATGCTATCACAGAAGGAAGATGTATAGAATTGTTCAGCCATCTATTAAATGCACAGCATGTCTGGATCATGCTCATTAAAAAAGAAATTCCAAAGTACGGTGTTTGGCAAACACATGATCCGTCAATATTTAAAAAGATAGACCAAGATAATCATCAGAATACATGGCAACTGCTAGACAAAATACAAGATTTACGCTCATCTGTTTCCTATCAAAACTCCGGTGGCAAATCTTTCACCAATAGTCTAAAAGATATTTTACTGCATATTAGCAACCATTCTACCTATCATAGAGGTCAAATAGCCAGTAGCATCCGTGCGCTGGGGTTTGACACGCCTGTGACAGACTATATATTTTACCAAAGAGACAAAAAATGAAGATTTTCTTTTCCGAGTATAATACCGACTACCAGACTTATACTTTTTCTTATGCGGTGTATTGCATTAAAGAGCAGCAGAGAGAGCTGCCGGATATTTATGCCCGAGGCTTTTTGCCTTATACTGGCGACCTGACTATTAACAAAGACGTATTTTACATGGCAAGGAGCCTCAGAGTTGACCTTGCTGATTTCACCTCTACCTCTGAAAACCGTAGAGTAGACCGGAAAATCCAACCGTTGGCAATACGGATGAGTGTACAACCTAAAACATCATTTGACATGCAAGATCGGGTATTCAGAGAATTTTGTACTGCCTATGCAGAGGAAAGGTTTGCCGGAGGCAGCATGGATGCCAACCGGCTGGCCTATGTGCAGCAGCACGATACACTCACGCATATTTTTACTTTTCAATCTGACGAAAAAGTATATGGATATGTGTTTGCAGTACTGGAAGGTGATATGCTACACTATTGGTTTTCGTTTTATGATACGGAATTTATGCGCTCGCACTCTTTAGGAAAATGGATGATGTGGAAAGTGATAGACTGGGCACAGCAACAACAACTGGCGCACGTCTACATTGGCACCTGCTACCGGGAAAAATCTCTATACAAAGTACGTGATCACAAAGGGGCCGCTTTTTTTGATGGCAGCAAGTGGAACAGTGATGTGGAATTGCTAAAGCAGCTTTGTAAAAGTGACGATCAGCCGAGGAAGAAGGATTTGTTTAAGATGGGGGGAAGTTTAGAATGATCGGTTGCCTGATCATTCTCCAAGTATTTTAGTAAATATATTCTTCTTCAAAGGCCGGGCGTAGAAACCAGCCAGGTTGATAATATTGACCACATCTCGCTGATGCAGCCTGTCATCACCAATCACTGTCAGTACTCTGATGCCGCCTTGTCTGTCAACAGTATCCAGGCTCCAATGCAGAATTTCCTGCGCATTGTCCAGATAAGAGGACACGCTATCGATGCTTCTGCCGCTATTGATATTCGTTTTAAACTTTATGGTTTTCATAAGCATGTTCAATTTACTGAATCGCAATATTAAAAAGCAATATGCAGTAAAGTAAGTTCCCCAAGACAAAACTTATGTAGAACCTGATACTTTCTTTCTTTATTCATGACCAAAAGGGTTTATCTTTGCGGCATGAAACAACTCATCAGCTGGACAAGCAGACATATTCCCCGGCAATATTTACAATTGGCAAGCGCGCCTGTTCGCAAAGCAGCTGCCTATTATTTTCAGGGAGACCAGGTGTATTGCCCGGTGGAAGAGCGAAGCTACCGCAAGTTTCTGCCCTATGGGCGCATAGATACCCGCCCCAACGCCTTGTGTCCCGGCTCACTGACGCTGGAAAGACACCGACTGATGTGGCTTTACCTGCAAGAAAAAACGGATTTCTTTACCAGTCCGAAGAAGGTGCTACACATTGCCCCGGAAATATGCTTCGTAGATATTTTCTCTACAATGCCCAATCTGGACTATGTGACGGCAGACCTGGATTCGCCCTGGGCGCAGATCAAAATGGACCTCCATGATATTCCTTACACGGATAATACCTTTGATGTGATCTTCTGCAACCACGTGATGGAGCACGTAGAGGATGATATCCACTGTATGAGCGAACTGCACCGCGTGCTGAAACCAGAAGGCTGGGCCATTATCCAGTCGCCGGTGTATGATATACCGGAAACTTATGAGAATCCGCTGCTGAAGCATCCAACAGAACGGGAAATTGCTTTTGGGCAAAGCGACCATGTACGCAAATATGGACACGACTATGCGGATAGGCTCAGGAAAGCTGGGTTTGACGTGACAGAAGATGATTTCATCAACCATTTTACGCCCGAGCAAAAAAAGCGGTATGCCCTGATGGAAGGCGAGATGATCTATTTTTGCCGGAAGTAGTGAATTTATAGCTTTCAAGGGCTTATGTGCCATCCGAAGTGTGTCTACTATGAAGTTTTCTATCATCATTCCCGTATACAACCGGCCTCAAGAAATCAGAGAGTTACTGGAAAGCCTGACCCGGCAGCACTATCGCAACTTTGAAGTATTGGTAGTAGAAGATGGCTCTGATGTGCGATGTGAGGATGTGGTACAAAAATTTATGCATTGGCTGGATGTGCAGTACCTATACAAACCCAACACTGGTCCCGGACTTAGCCGCAACTATGGCGCAGACCATGCCAGCGGCGATTACCTTATCTTCCTGGATTCGGATTGCGTTATACCCTCACAGTATACAAAGGTGGTGCAGGAATCGCTCGCACAGCAGTATGCGGATGCTTTTGGTGGAGCAGATAGGGCAGCCCCTGATTTCAGCAACATTCAGAAGGCTATTAACTACTCGATGACTTCTTTTATTACCACAGGCGGTATACGGGGTGGGCAACAGCGGCTGGACAAGTTCTATCCCCGAAGCTTCAATATGGGCTATACGAAGGAAGTATACCAACGCACACAGGGATTCTCCGCCATGCGTTTTGGCGAAGACATTGACATGAGCATCCGTATTTTCCGGCAAGGCTTTCGGGTCAGGCTGATAGAGAAAGCTTACGTGTATCATAAGCGGCGTACAGATTTCAAGAAATTCTATAAGCAGGTGTTCAACTCCGGGCTGGCACGCATCAATCTTTTCCAAAAATATCCAAAAACGCTCAAACTGGTACACCTGCTGCCTGCTGCCTTCACACTTGGAATGGTAGCACTCATCATCCTTGTACTCATTGTCAACTGGCTCTTCCTGTCGCCACTGCTACTGTTGATGGCATTTTTATTAGCAGATGCTGCCATCAGAAATAAAAGTCTGACCGTAGGTATACTTGCCGTACCTGCCAGCCTGATTCAACTGACGGGGTATGGCTGTGGTTTTCTGTATGCTGTATGGAACACGTACATTATTGGTAAACATAAGGCAGAGGCATTCAAACGTACTTTTTATCAATAAAAAAAGTCAGCACTTTATAAGCACTGACCTTTTTAACATCCACAAAAAGAAAAGAATTGCTACATCATTTCCTGTTGAACGGTTTCAGCTCTCTGTATCTGCTCACGTTCTGTAGCAATAATATCATCTACTAATCCACTGACTATCGGGTTCTCAGCATTGAGGGCCATATCCTGCATCAGTTCTATGCTTTTGTTTTTCTGCTCGATGACCATATTTACGTAAGCTAAATCAAACTGCTGGCCTGAAAGCGCGGTAAGGCTATCCAGCCTTTGCTGGTCTTCCACCTCTAGTCCCTGGGGCAGTTCAACGTCAGAAGCCTTTGCTAGGTCTTCTATCTGAGACATGATCTGTGTATTTTCTTCTGTAATATTCTTACCTAAGTCTTTTACTTTCTCCGAAGCAGCTTTTTGTTCCGCTATATTCCCCAATGTAGTCTGCATATAGTTATTCATATAAACATAATACACCATATCTATGGGTTTCAGCGTCTGATCATCAATGACCTGCTCTGTAGTTTGATCAACTGTTATTGTATCGTCATTGCGTGCTTCCTGATCGGTGCTGGAATTTGATGAATTACATCCGGAAATCCATAAAGCCAATGAGGCTAAGACAGATAATGATAAAAACGTATTTTTCATTGCTAATAAATTTAGTGTTGTTAAATAGAACCTAATAAATACGCTAATGTTTAATGTTTTTCATACATGCTTCTAAAAAGAAATCATAAGCATAATACACCTTATCCTCTGCTTATGTCGGTTGAGTGTTTGGTATTTTCCGTATAACCTGCCCGTTCGGCGATCAGGTAGTCGTTGGTTTTGCCAGAATTGAGCGTGATCATTTCGGCGACAAATCCTGCCATAAATAGCTGTACGCCTACCACCACCGCTACCAATGCCAGGAAGAACACGGGCTGGTCTACCACTTCGCGCACGGCCATATGCTGGTGGATCAGGTATATCTTCTGCGCGATGAGCGTGATAGTGACGATCAGCCCAAACAAAAAACAAAGGGAACCCAGCGTACCAAAAAAATGCATGGGTCTTTTCTTGAATTTGGAAACAAAACTGATAGACAGTAGGTCGAGGAACCCGAACACGAAGCGTTCCAGCCCAAACTTGGTGGTGCCATACTTGCGCGGACGGTGCTCTACTACTTTTTCTCCGATGCGGCTAAATCCTTCTCTTTTAGCAATCATAGGGATATAGCGATGCATCTCGCCATATATTTCCAGCGATTTCACCACTCTTTTGTCGTATGCTTTCAGGCCACAGTTAAAATCGTGCAGGTTGATACCGGAGATCTTGCGGGTAACAAAATTGAAAAACCGCGAAGGGATTGTCTTGCTGATCGGGTCGTAACGTTTCTTTTTCCAACCCGACACCAGGTCGTACCCCTGCTCCTTGATCATGGCGTATAGCTCGGGAATTTCATCGGGGCTATCCTGCAAATCCGCATCCATCGTGATGATTACCTCGCCTATGGCGTGCATAAAGCCGGTGTGCAGCGCAGCCGACTTGCCATAGTTTCGGTTGAGCCGGACACCTTTTATGGCGGGGTTTTCTTTAGAAATACGCGATACCACCTCCCAAGAGCTATCGCGACTGCCATCATCTACCATGATTACCTCATAGGAAAACCCACGTGTCTTCATTACCTGCTCAATCCATTGCGATAACTCGGTAAGCGACTCTTCCTCGTTATACAGAGGAATGATCACCGAAATATCTTTTTGCAATCCGTTCATCATTCAAAATCAGGTTTCTTCTTTTTAACAACAGCACCAACAATAAGTGCCAGTATCACTCCTCCGATCAGGTTGGTAAAGTAGCTGATCAGCAGATTTTTAACACCATAAGGGTTTACTACCTCTGCCTGCACCACAGCCGCATCAATAGTTTCATCGTCCATACCAAAACTTTCCAGCAGGTTAGCTGTTTGGGTCACTGTTTCTTTGTGCAGTGCCTCGGCCACATCAGGAGCAAATACATTATACACCAGCATATTATACACAGTACCCATAGCCAGCCCTATGGCAATGATGGTTAGCGTAGACAGAAAAGCTTCCCGGAAAGGCAGATCACTGTTATACATTTTGCGCAACTCAAAGCCAGCAACAAAAAGCACCGTAAGGTTGATGATAAAAGGAATGATGGTGATCCACGAACCTAGTAGCAAATGATAATCGATGAGCAGAAGTACTAGGTTAAATACCACGCTTATTGCTCCGATAAGTAGTCCGTATTTCAGGTTGTGTCCCATAGGTTGGTGTTTAAAAGTGTAAATATACAGGTTAAAACCATGTAGCCCCTGTCGTTTTTGCTGTTCATTTCTCCTGTTTGAATATTACTGTTTCTCAATAGGCAACCTTTCCGGTATAGTACTACTGCGCATTACTATGGAAATGAGCAAAGACGCAAAGAAACCCAGGCCAAACTTGGTAAGAAAATCTTCTTCTGCAAAATCTGCAATCCTGATCAGCTGTAGGTCTGCCAGCCACTGCCGGTAAATCTGTTCACCATACATCTCTATAATACTATCTTTGCTACTGGTGATCAGGATCGTTTGTTGTGCAATAAAGTCCTGCAACAGATCAGGGTTCAAAGAAAGGTAAAGCAGCAAAAACAAGCTGGTGATCAGTCCCATATACACAAAGGTGAAAAACCCGAGGGTCATACCCTGCCAGAAGCGCAACACCCCGCCATTATAATAAACCTTAAACTCTTTGACACAGAAAAATGTAAAAACGCTTAATACCAAGAAGTCAAAAAGTACTTTGAACAGTTTGTTGGTCACTAATGGATTTTGGTCGAAGAAAACCAGGATAAAAAACAGCACAATATTCAATGCCCCGCCTACCAGGGCATATTTCACGGGCACGCTCAACAGGGGCTTTTTGGTGTAGGTTATTGCAGACATAATTACATAGGGTCAATCCATTGCTGCCGGTTGTGAAACACAGCCAGCACTTTTCCTTGCAGGTCTTTGCCAAACAGCGGACTATTTTTTGATTTTGATAAGTTGGAAGCATCATTTAGTTGCCAGCTTCGCTGCGGATCAAAGAGCGTCAGGTTTGCTTCTTCATTCACTTTGATGCTTGCCACTGGCAGCTTTAATAGTTTGCGTGGCTCCGTGGTCACTTTTTTGATAAGTAACTCCAGGGGAAGCACCTCGCTTACCAATGTTTGCAGTATGGGAAAGAAAGCCTGCAACCCCATCATTCCGAAGGCGGCTTGATCAAACTCGCATTTCTTGCTTTCTTCATCCTGCGGCTGGTGCGCCGACACAATCACGTCGATGGTGCCATCCTGCAACCCTTCTTTGAGTGCGCTGATATCTTCGGCAGTGCGCAGCGGTGGGTTGGTTTTATAGTTGGTGTCAAAGTCCTGCAAATAAGTATCATCAAACATCAGTTGATGTATGGCCACATCGCAACTCACCGGCAGCCCCTGCCTTTTGGCCTGCCTGACCAGGGCTACTGATGCTGCTGCGGAGATATTGCTGAAATGCAGCCTCGGAGGTTGGGCAACGGCATGTTCCGTCACATACTTCAGCAAAGACAGGTCCCGCTCAATGGCTACCGTTTCGGCCAGCACCGGCATGCCTTTCATGCCTAGCAGGGTACTTTGCACCCCCTCGTGCATGGTGCCAAACATATTCAGATGTATGTCTTCGGGCCGGTTGATCAGCAGTCCGTCAAATCTCTGCACATACTCCAGGGCTTTGAGCATCACCTGCGTGTGCCATAGCGGATGCGTACCATCAGAGAAAGCTACCGCTCCTGCATGGTGCAGGTCTATCATTTCTGTGAGCTCTTCTCCTTTAGTATCTCGCGTCACGGCGGCCATAGGCAAGAGACTAACCAGCCCGAGAGCACGGTGTTTCAAATACAGCACATCGTTTTTGGTCTGGATGGTTGGCTGCGTGTTGGGTAGCAAGGCCACTTCCGTAAAACCTCCGGCAGCCGCTGCCTGTGATCCTGATTCCAGGTCTTCCTTATGCTCATAGCCCGGATCACCAAAATCTGCCTGCATGTCTACCCACCCAGCAGACACGTATGCCTGTGTGGCATCAATCACCTGATAATCTGAGGCATTAGTGGCTGCATTGCCCGAAGGGTTTTCTATAGCGGCAATCACTCCGTCTTTGATCAGCAGGTTGGCCTTTTTCAGATGAAAAGGACTGGTATCATCTAGGAGGGTTACTGATTGTAGCAGTACGTTTGTCATTATAAGAACCTGATTAGCAATATTTCTGTGAGCAAAAAGAACAAAGCCAGCAACAGCGTATACTTCCACAGCGAAACATCAGCCTGCTGCTGACGAAGCAACCCAGAAAAGTCTTCTGCGTTCTCTGCCTCAAAAATCCGGATATTGCTTGTATCACTGAACGCCTGCTGTAATTCGTCCACAGAATAACGGGCCGTCAGCGACTCTTCTTTCTCTACATTAAAAGCCAGGCTGGTGAGGGGCGTATCTTCTGTGGTATTGCGTGTGCTTCCTTCCTCTATGCCTACCAGGTTATAAAACCCTGGCTCTATAATATCCAGTGGTATTTCCATAAACAGTTTTCCTCCAGCTACTCTCTGTGAAGGAATGACTTCCTGCTCTCCTTTGTATAGCTTGTACAAATAACGCTGGTTGGTATTAGCTACCTCAGTCTGCTGCTGATTGTTGGCAAAATTAGTAGTTTCCAGCGTAATGAGAGACTCGTTGGCATAATAATATAGCTTATTATTCAGCGATTTGCTCATAGATGCCAGCCGGTACATCACGGGCACGAAGATCGCATGGCGATTTAAGCTGGTATATTCGTTGCGCAGGGGCGTGCTGAACACGTATACCGGATTAGCCGCAGTGGCTTCTGTGTTGATGTAGCTTCTGCTCAGCGATAGTAGGTAGGGATCGCCCGTACGGTATTTGAGCAGTGCTTCTCCCCGCAGGTTATGGTCCAGCAACCGCCGGGCTGTGGCCATCTCAAAGTTACTGGCTTCTCCTTCAAACATATTGGAAAAGAACGGATTGGCCATGTCCAGGTTGGCTAATGCGGTTTGTTTGTTGCCTGTCGAGTCTGCTGATACCAGCACCTTACCCGACAGGTTCTTATTACCGGTGACTTCCCGAAGAAAGGCCATATCTCCGTTGGCTGGGGGTATGTACAGGATGTGTCCGCCATTGGCTAGAAAATCATGGATGTGGGGAATCACCGCCAGGTTGGCATTACTTCCTGCGCCAACCTCATTGAGCACCAACAAGTCGGTTGCATCGATCAGGCTATAATCGAGGTTGCTGATACTAAACGACTGGAAATCGAACACTTGCTGGTTGGCATACACCTTGGCAATGGCCGACGGCTGCCGGGTAGTGCCTTGTGTGATCTCCAGAATGCGGATACGGTCTCCGAGGTTGAGCGAAAAATAGAATTCATTGTCAAAGGTGACCGGGTAGTCTTCAAAAACTACCTGGCAGCGGTTGGTCTTTTCCAACGGAAAGTTCAGGCCGAAGGTGATCTGCGCGGTGTCATTGGCAGGCAGGTTGACACTACCATTGGCCACCTGCTGGTCGTTGATCAGCATACGTACCAGGAAATCGTTGGTAGCCTCGCTATTGTCGTTGCGTAGCACGATGGTCAGCTCGTTGGTTTCGTCGGCCAGCATAAAGGGGCTTGCCAGAAAAACAGAGTCTACAAACACATTGGATTCGTAGCTGGACCGAACAGGCACCAGGTATACCTGGTCTGACGTATCTTGCCTGATGGCGTTCAGGTCGCCCCCTGTAGATTTCTGAAAGTCGGAGATGAGGTATACATCCGACCTGCCTGTGTTTTGTGCTGTCAGGGTCTGCTGATCGTTTTCTACTTTGCTGACCACTTCCTCAAAACTACGGGCAACGCCGGTCAATCCGATTTCAGCCACGCGATCGCTAAGCTCTGCGCCGGTTCTGGGTACGCGGGAGCTGCCTCCAAACTCGTTGGTCAGCAAATGGTACGAGGTATTGCGGGGATACAAGCCTATGATCTCTTCTATATAATTGATGCCCTGGTCGACACCACGCAGGTTGGAACCTAGCTCCGAGGACATACTCAGGGAGTTGTCCAGATAGATATACACTTGGTTCTGGCCTTCCGCATTGGGTGCCCCTTCCTTATCGCTAACAGGCAGAAAGGGCTGTGCAAAGGTGAGTACCAGGAAGAAAACAAACAGCAGCCGCGCCAGCAGGATAAGCCAGTGCTTGATCTTCAGCTTGGTGGTGGTGGTCTCTTTGAGATTCTTCAGGAACAGGGTATTGCTAAAATATATCTTCTTCGTCTTACGGAAGTTGAAAAGATGTATAATGACAGGGATTCCCAGGGCCAGTAAACCAAACAGAAATTGCGGATACAAGAAGCTCATTGGCAGTAAAACTACTAAAGTTACGTTGATTTTGGCAGTGCCATACAGGTTTAAAGGTAGTAATCTATTTAATAATTCGCCTACAGGAAAATTATTGCCAATGAAATATATTATTTTGCTGCCGAGTGGCTATATGATGGCCTTTATATGAAATTTATTATTCGATGCAACTTGACGATCTGAAATACCTAAAAATTGAAAAGGACAAAATCATTGATTATCTCTTGAACCTTTCTCATCCAGATGGCAGTAGCAAAGCTAAGTTTTTCATTAGCCAAGGATTTAGTTTAGAAAGGTGGACTGATTTTGCCGCAGCACTTAAACAACATGCTATTGTTGGAAAGATAACTAAACAAGAGCAGACTTACTTTGGAAGCAAAATTATTGTTGAAGGTATACTGCAAACCCCTTTTGGAAAGAACCCGTTAATTAGAGGAGTATGGTTTTTAGAAAAACGAAAAGTGTTTTATAAGTTAGTTACAGCTTATCCTATTAAACAATGATCAAAGAATTTGATAGAGTAGTGTTAAAACAAGATCTTCCGGAAAAAGGGTTGATGCACGGTGACATTGGCACTGTAGTAATGATGCACGATTCAGGAAAAGGCTATGAGGTAGAGTTTTTTACTTTAGACGGTAAAACGCTTACTGTTGAAACACTTTTTGCGGATCAGGTAAGAAAGGTTGAAACAGATGAGATAGCGCATGTAAGAAAGATAGGGCAATCCTCCTGAAGCATTATACAATCGGAAAATACAGATCGGCCAGCTCGCGGAAGCAGGCATCGCTGCCATTACGGGAAAGTACCAGGTCGGCGATCTCCTGGACGGCGGGTGAGGCATCTGCCGGGCACACGACCAGTCCACAGAGCCGCATCACTTCCAAGTCGTTGATGTCGTCACCCATAAACAGCACCTGCTCGTAGGTTAAGCTAAGCTTTTCCAGCCATTTTTTCAGTACAGACGGCTTAGGATTACCACCCGCATAGCAATATTCCACACCCAGCATCTCTGCCCTGCGCATGACAGACCTGGCACTTTTGCTGCCACTGATAAAGGCCACATGCATACCTTTGCCGATGAGCCGACTGATCGCCATACCATCCTTGACATGGTATTTCTTGGATTCATCACCAGATTCCGACAGGTAAATGCCGCCATCGGTCAGTGTGCCGTCTACATCCAGTACAATGAGTTTGATATTACTTACGTTGAGCATGGATTGGGTGTTGGGTTTTGGGGGTTAGGGATTGGTTTTGCAGTTCAAACCTCACTGTGTGCATTTGCAATGTCCAGCGTGAAATGCGACTTTATACTTATCAGTTTTGCTTTACATGGTGACGGGACGAACGCGCTCCACGCCGGACGGTGCAAACTTGCCTGAGGGTGGAAAACTTTCGTCGCAACCGGCAGGGATACTACACAATGTTAGGCTTTCGCGGTTTTATCTTCAATATTTAATTCGATGCCATATTTCTGAATCTCATGTGCAAATGGATTCACCCTGGTAAATTCATTTTCTCCAATAGGGTGTGGTTCAATCCGGAGGTCTATTGTCCTTCGCAGCTTCATTAAAAGTTTTTGAGTAGAAAAAAAATCAACCATGTTTTCAATGACCAGTGCTATATCTATATCACTTTCTTCTCTTGCCTTACCTCTGGCATAAGAACCAAATAGATAAGCCTTTTTGAGCTTTACATCCTTTGGAATTTGTTCAATATAATTTTTTGCAGTATCTATAATTGATTGATCAACCATTTCCTTATATCTTCAATTCTTTCAATCCACCTTTCTGTAAACTCTTTGGTACAAAGCTTATAAAAGCTTTGTTTGTAATTATCATAACGTGCGTTCAAGTTAAAAGTGGTGACCTCATCAAGCCATTCTTCGTATTCTTCGGAAATTTCAAGATCAGTTTTTCAAGCTAATCTCAACAGATCATGAGTAAAAATGGCATGTTTCTCCTTTCTTTTAACATAGATAGACTTTAAAAGCTTTTCTAAAACTAAATGCCCTAAGAATAAAGCCCAACTGAAGTCTTTTGAGGCCAGTAAGTTTTTCATCGTGGCATAATCCTTTTCTGAAGAATCATACCAATGCTTTACCACACTCTCTGTATTTTCAATGCTGTCATCCATCAATACCAAAAATACAATTTTCCTGTCACTCTATCAACATACAGAAAGTCTATTGCCATGAAGCCTAACGCTAACATATCAGTTGTGGTGGGTTACGAAGTCGAGTCTATCCACCGTTGGCTAAGCGTTGAGCAAAGTTAAAATATTTAGAACTTATACAGCACCCCACCATTGGTTATATGCATTGCTGTATGGTGTTTATTTTTCATTCAATTTTTTGTCCGCCCATTTTAAAAATTCATCAGAATCCAGTTGCGAAAATGCATGAGGATGTCTTCTTCCATCAGGAAAATATCCTTTTCCAATATTCGTGATTAGTTCAGCATCATCGTTACCTAAGAGCTTTAGCTGGACAATACATGCTGTCAAGTCAGCCAAATTAGTATGTTCAATAGGAGTTCTTCTGTTATCAATGTACCAATTGATGTCAGGGTCACAATAAAGTCTAACCGGTATTGATGTCAAAAACTTTGCATTGCCTCCATCTTGTGCATCTCTGTAATATGAAGATATTCTCTCATATGCTTCAGGCTGCTGGAAAGGAGTTCCCCTCAATTCTGTTTCAAACCTTTTTATAAAATAGTCTGCTTCATCTACAGCCGTTTTACTGAAATTTATTTCTTTAGAAAACCTGAGGCTCTCCCAAAGACGCTTCATGTCAAGAGGCGGATCAACTCCAAACACAAGGTTGGGTTTTATGATCTTTTCGTCATTTTCCCTAAATGCAGTCTCTGCATAAAGAAGTGCACCGTTACCTCCAATGCTATGTCCACCAATAATAAAGTCGTTATTAGGAACTTTGTACTTTTTGATAACTTCAGGTATTAGTGTAGCAAGTCGGTTTTGGGAAATAGAGTCCGAGTAAGTAGTCAATACGGTCAGATAAGGTATTACTACCAAATAGCCCTTCATTCTCGCCTTAGCAGGAAGGTCAGTTTCTTGTAGTACGTTACTCGGCCCCCCGCCAAAACCTGGAAGGATGACGAGTAATCCCTTGATGGAGGACTTAGGTGAAAGAGCCAGATAGAAATTTTGAGTCGAGTCTTGCGTCCTAAATACCCGCTCTACTTCTTGTCCAGAAAGAATTTCCTTTTGTCCAAATGTGTAAAATGGGATTGCCAATAGTATAATTGCAATTATCGCTGCTTTCAAGTTTCCAAAAATGTTTAGCACATTCTTTTTCAAATGTATAGCACACGACGGTTGTAGGTACGCTTATACCAAGATATATTTTCGGTTTGTGAGGACACAAACCGAGGCATAGGAGCCGTGGACTGTGCCTTCACAGCCTACTTTAAGGCAAATGTGCCGTAGTATAATATACGCCATATAACGATCATTTTCTTAATAACTCTCAAAATGATCATTCCAACCAATAATTTGTACATTACTCACCAACTTTCGTCAACAAACAGAACCCAGCCGACAACTGTGGCAAGGCATTGTACATTGGGGAAAGCTACTCGCCAATTGTGTGAAGGCGTTGTTTCTCAAAGACAGCTACTCGCCAATTGTGGGAAGGCGTTGTTCCTTGAAGATAGCTACTCGCCAATTGTAGGGAGGTAATGTACATCGGGGACAGTTGCTCGCAAATTGTGAGAAGGCGTTGCACCTTGAGGATAGTTACTCGCAAATTGTGGGAAGCATATTGTGGTCAAAACTCACATGGTACCTTTTGTGGCAGAGCGGACTTTTTGTTGGCTGGCAATGACAAATCTTTTTGCAGAGTAGATCAGAGAGTTCGCGATGTCTGCCTACAGCAGATTGCTGACCATTGGCAGGATTCTGATAAATAGCGTGATTGGCTCCTTCCCGCAATAATACACAACCATGCTTGTGAAGGTGTTTGATGAGTTGGGTGCGCTTCATGAAGCTATATGAAGTTCTTCCCTTATCACCTGCTTTCCTTGATAGGCTTTTTTAGTGGCTTCCCGGTTCACTTCCAGCAGTAGCTGCAAGGCACCCCCCCTCGGGCGCGTTTGCAACGCGTTCGTTCCTCTTCTAGCTTCGGTCCGGGACGCGTAGTCTATGACCGGTCGGCGTCCCGATGAAGTCGCTCATGCTCAGAACTCAAAAGACAAGGATACAGAAGGAATCATGGGAAACAGAGATACGGATTTGATCACCGACACGCGTTTGGGACGATCGATGTTTCCTACATAGTCTGTGTCTGCATAGTAGTAGTACGGGTTCTTCCTGTTATACAAGTTGAACAACCCAAACTCTACGCTTCCCTGCACATTTCTCCACTGCAAACGCCTTTGAAAAGCAATGTCCAGCCGGTGAAAGGCTTTCATGCGGTAAGCGTTTCTGCCTCCTTGGGTGTAAAGCAATACGCCCGTGTTGGTCACTTTGCCCTGGTCATAGTTGAACGTGAAACCGGGGTAAGTGTACAGCGGCAGCGTCACTGGCTGGCCGGTAGCATAACTGAAGTTGAAGTTGATGTCCCACTTTTTGTTGAGCTTATAGAACCCTACCAGCGACAGATCGTGGCGACGGTCGTACCGGGAATAGAAAGGGCGACCGTAGTTGAGGTCGGCAAACTGGTGTTTGGTCCAGGACAGCGTGTAAGCCAGCCAGCCGGTGAAGGCACCGGAAGTCTTTTCCAGCAATACTTCTGCACCATACGATTTGCCGTTGCCGCTGGTGAGCACCTTGTCCCATGTCCTGTCCGTATTTGAGGCGGCAGTGGTAAAGGTGCTGGAACTGAAACCATCACGATAAGCCACAATGTCGTACATCCATTTGTAATAACCCTCTACACTTAGGCGATAGTTTCTTTTGCCCAGTAGGAAGCTGGTGTAATACCCGCCAGCGACCTGATCTGCTTTTTGCGGCTTAACCTGTTGGCCGGATGATACCCACAGATTGAACGGAAGCCCTAAACCCGGATCAGTAAGCAGATGGATAGGCTGCACCATGCGCGCATAAGAAGCCCTGATAGCACTGTAAGCACCCAGCTTCCTTTCTATATTGACACGCGGCTCCAGGCGGTCCGCCGCGCGGTTGAGGTAGTTATGCTGATCCACAAAGTAGTGGCTGTTCCTGATGCCTGCACTCAGGGAGTATCTGTCTGAAAAACTCACATAACCCTCTGCATAGAGTGAGAGTTGCTGTGCAGTAGTTTCCGGAAGCGTATTTTCGCTGAACGTCGTGTCTGCCTGCCGCGAAGAAAGCAGTGCCGGGTTGAAGCGATGGTGTTCGTACTGCACACCCACATCGGCCTGAAACGATGGCATCACCTGTATATGCAGGTTCTCCTTCAGGCTGAGGTCCCGCAACGATGTGTTGAAAGCATTCCGGTAGTTCTGGCCTTGCTTCTGCCCCTGGCGGTCGTCTAGTATCTGCATGGCATAGCTTGTCTGGCTCAGCGATAAGTTGTGGTGTAGCTTTGCTGATAACCTGGCATCCCAGCTTGCCTCTACGATGCGGTTTCTCCAGGTCAGGCGGTTTTCCTGGTAAGTCTTTGGTTCTGTGGTACGGTCGGTGGTGATGTCGTAGTAGGTATCATAGTCCTGGTAGAAGTTGATACTCACTTTGTTGTCAGGGGTAAAATAGTACACCCACTTGGCGTTCATATCATAAAAGACATAGCTCGTCTGGTTGCGCGATGGGCCGCTTCTGGTAAGTAGCTGCTGAAGCAAATCTATATAAGTCCTTCTGCCGGAAAGTATCAGCGATGACTTCTGCCTGATGACAGGCACCTGCACACTGAGTTTGGAAGAGATAATGCCCACATTGCCCCTCACGCTGACAGAATCCAGGTTACCTTCTTTGGTGCCGGTTTGGATGACCGACGACAGCCGCCCGCCATACCGGGCCGGAAAGCCTGCCTTGAACAGTGTGACGCTATCGATGGCCATAGGATTGAACGACGACAAAAAGCCCAGCAAATGGCCGGAGTGATACAGCGTGGCATGGTCCAGCAGGTACAGGTTCTGGTCTGAGGTGCCGCCCCGCACGTTGATATTGGCACTACCCTCTGTGCCGGTTTGCACGCCCGGCAGCAAGGTCAGCGATTTGACAATATCCTTTTCTCCGGCCAGCATGGGCAAAGCTTCTATGGCCTGTAGCGATATTTTCTCTACCCCTACCACATTCAGGTCTACCTTCTCATTGAAGCGTGCATCCACTACTTCTACTTCATCCAGTACTTTGGCTTCTACGGTTACCGGAAAAGTAAGGGTGGTGTCCCGATCAATGGTTGCCTGAAAAGACCTGGAGATAATACCCAGGCTACTGACCCTAAAAGTATAGTAAGAAAGCGGCAGCAGCACGGTAACCCTGCCATACTCATTGGTAGCAAATGTCCTGTCAAGCACATCGATGGTAATATCAGCATCTGCTACCGGCTCATCGTTTTGCGCATCTACTACCTGTAGGTGCACCACGTACTGCTGCTGGGCATGAAGCACAAGCCCATACAACATGCATAGCACCAGTAGCAGGTATCTTTTATTCACGTACATAACGAATGTATAAACTGTGAAGATCATTCTCTGCCGGTATGCCCAGCATGTAGTAGATGGTTCGTCCGGGTGCCAGTGTATTAGGAAGCGTAGTATATCGCTGTAGCATTTCCTTAAAGGCTTGGTTAGACTTTGCAGCGATCACAACATTACTCACCCCCCAGGCAGTGAAGACAGGGAATAGATAATTGTATCGCGTACCTGTACTTGAGCCAGTGCTAAAATCTCCTATCGCATACAACAGGTAAGGCAACGTGACCTGCCTGAACTTCCGCAGATAGTTAATAGCCGGTGCCGACCTGATGGCTGTATTGTTGCTAAACACGGTGATGTCGGCAGGCTGAATAGTAACAGGCTCATCGCCGGTATTGGTAATCCTGACCGGCACCAGCCGTATGTTTTTCTTCCGCGACTTTTTAGCATAACGCCGGTTGTGGCTCACTGCGAAGATGTCAAACGTATCATAGGCCACCACAATGCCATCTACCTCGTTGGACTGGCTGAAGCTTCTGGTTTCCACAGCCAACGGCTGAAACTGCCGCGCACAGCCCAGGCTCAACAGCATGATGAGCAGCAGGCTTACTTTGATACATGCTGTACTGATTCTTTGTAGTTTTGGTATTCCATTGACATGATTCATCCCCCTACCCCCTTGCCCCCTAGTGTTTATACATATCTTTGTCAGGAGCTAAAAGCCAACCTGCCAGCATACTTTCAAAACGTTTTAAGCCTCTGGTGAAGGTAATCACGCCAGGTGGTCTTTGGCTTTGATAGCCTTTCCACCCCCCTAACCTGGCAATAATCCAGGAGGCCCAGGCTAAGTCACTTTCCTGATAAGGATTCTTGTGTTTAGCTGTTTGACCTTCCAGACCAACTAAGAGCACTTTTAGAAAGGCTTGTTGTACTACACTAAAGCCTACGGCTATGGGCTGTGTACTTGTGGCTGACCTGGCTTGTCTAAGTTGCATGACCAGCAGCGCACTTTTCATAGCAATCACGCCTAACTTTCTCAGGCTGTAGCCTTGCTCTAACTCTGAGGCTTCCAAGTTGAAGCCCTCTGATTTGAGCAGACGGAAATAGTCCTCTATGATCCATCGCAGGCTATACCAATGCACCATCTGCAAAGCTTGCTCAAAACAACTAACCGGATGGGTAGTGAGCAGATTCCACTCCACAGGCTTTTCTTTGCCTGCACTCTGAGGAGTTTCTTTACCCTGTACCAAATATAAGGTTACATTTTTAGGATAGACCTTGGCATGGGGGTTGTTGTCCGGGCGCAGCAGTTTTACTTGCACAAAGCGTACTTGCATCTCAACGTTGCGCTGCTTTCGCTTACCAGGTAAACCCGGCAACAGAAAACTATACCCTCCACAGGCTGGCTGCTGGTCAGCATAGTCATAGAGCTTATGCTTTTCTCCTTGCATGGTCTCTATCAGACGGTTCACCCGGCTGCGGATAAGCAAGTGAGTGCGCTCATCGGGCACCCTGACAAAACTGTCATATATATCCCCTTCCCGATCCTGCACGAAAGTAACCTCACGGGCCTGCTGTAAACAAGGTTGGCTCGCCTGGCAAGCTTTTATCCAGCGATAAGTCTCTTTTTTTTCTATGGGTAGCGGTGCTGTTGGCTTCTCTTGCCCTGCTGCCCGTATCCACAACTGCACATCGCTCAAGCCTAATACGCTGCCTTGCTGAGCATCTATGACCAGGCTGCAATGAGCAAAGTAGCCTATATCTTGGTTGTTGCCTACCAAACCCAAGCCACTCTCAGCTTGGATCAAGCCTTGATGAGAAGCATAGTTGATCTCTGTGCTATCTTGCAGCACCAGCACATCTTTGCCTGCCACCTGACCCCTGCATTGGCTCTGTGCCTGCTCTATCAAAGCACCTTCTCTCACTTTATCATTACCCAAATAACGATAAAAACTCATCAACTCTGACCAGTTATCACTGAGCCTGTTGATGACTATGGTTTGTTTTTCGGCTATCTTATGCTCCAATTGAACCCCCTTTTTTCCAGCCGCTTGTCTCCATGAAGGCTGGTGGTTTTTCTTCCTGATGTCTTTGTCTCTATCATCTTCTGCTTGTTTATGTCTTGCCTTTCTTTATCTTAACACCAACACTACTTTATTCCTCTCAGACTTATGTATAAACACTAGCCTTCAAAGGGGGTTGGGGGATGAAAATATGCATATACAATAACCATAACATTGTTTACTAAGCACTTTCTTCATTCCAGGCGAATATAATAAGGTTCAGAACGCAGGTATGCCCCAAAGACCCCCAAACCATTCTCAACGTTGGAATACTCCGGCATAATACCTCGATAAAGTCCCAGAAAGCTGTCTGAGTCAAGAATACGCTCATTACGTTGAAAGAAGTCAAAGGGAAACTGGTACTGTGCCAGGTTTTCATCGGCAGTAATAAGATAGTAGTCCACATCATGAATGATCGTTACTTCAGGGATATCACTCTTACAGGAACTCGGTACATTTGAAACGCACATATTGCTCCCAAGCACCTTAAAAAACTGGTCTTCATACATATACTGCTGCCCAACTCTTTGTATGTCTGAGAACACACCCACACTCCGATACTGGGTTCCCTCCTCTAAAAAACTATCAGTTTCACTATTGAAGTATGCATAATGATCTATAGCATATATTGTTTCAACGTATGGCCGGTCTGTATCTTCCCACAGCACCCGAACCAGGTAATCAGTCTGACCTTCTTCTACAAAGATAGTTCCGGCATTCTGTACTTCAGTGATAGGCGTAGCCTTGTCAGGAACCGTACAGGAAGCAGATGCCACAAGGTAATCAGTCTGACTAACCGACAAGGTGTAAGTCTCGCCCGCTCTAATGGCAAAATCATCCTGAGAGATGCCATAGACAGGCGTATCCGGTTTCAACAAAGGCAACTCGATAGCCTTGCCCGAAGCATCGCTGATCGTCACCTGTGCATCAAATACCTTTGCGTTTTCTATGATACTGTCTCCCAAAGGAATAGTCTTGCCTACATACACAAAGATGCTGTCACCCGGAGAGATAATGCTGTGGATCACCAACTGATCTTTGAAATACTGGCTGTCAATATCGTCCAGCACTTCTTCTCTGGCACAGGCCATGATGAACAACGTGCTCATGACTAGTAGAGAGACGCTTCTTTTACTGATAGATACCCTATTATTTCTGCCGCGATAGCTCACGCTCCTGTTTGTTGAAGTTGTACAAACGAATAGGATAAGAAAAAGAGTAACAAGACAACGACATATTGCATGTGTATTAACAGTTGCCACGAATTTAATAGTTTGGCAAACCAATATCAAAAAGAACGTCGCACATACTTAAAACTCCCGTCTGTAAGTCACGGATGGGATGATTGGAAACAGGCTGTACTGCTTGAGTTTTCCTTTAGCTTCATAGAGGAAGTAAGGGTTCCTGCGATTATACAGGTTGTATACCGAAAATATCCAGCTGCGTTTGGTGCCTTTCTTCTCCCTGTTGATATGGTAGCTTACATCCATGCGGTGGTAGGCAGGCATCCGGTAGCTGTTTCTTCTGCCCAAAAGCAACTGGCTGTTGAAGGCATCTTTGTAATAAGTTTCATTATTGTATTGCCAGGAGGAAGGTTGCAGGCCCTGGTAACGGGCTACGGGTAGCGTAACAGCACTACCTGTACCATAGACAAACGTAAAGGAAAGCAGGTTCTTTTTAGGAAAGTGATAGCTCAGCAACAAAGATACATCGTGCCTGCGATCGTACTTGAAGGGAAACTTCCTGCCATGCTCTATGGCATCAAACCAGCGATTGGTATACGACAGCGTGTAACCTAGCCAGCCGGTGAGTTTGCCCTGCTGCTTGTTGACAAACAGTTCTGCGCCATAAGACTCCCCGTCGCCACTCACCACCTTATCTTCCCAGTTTTCTCCATTCTGATAAAGGTAACTACTGCCTTCCCGGTAAGTAATCAGGTGGTGCATTCGTTTATAGTAAGTTTCTAGTGTCACTTCCAGAGCAGGTTGTTTGATGTTTTTAGCAATACCTAATGTCACCTGATCCGATCGCTGCGGGGCAATGTTTTCAGTAGAAGATACCCACAGGTCGGTGGGCAGGCCCAGCGAGGAGTTGGTGAGCAGGTGCAGGTACTGTGCCATGTTGGTGTAAGAAGCCTTGAGCGACAAGCCGGGGTTGAACAGGTACCGCACAGCCGCCCTGGGTTGCAGGTTTGCATAGGTCTTACCGTTTACCACAAAGGCAGCACCCCGTAGCCCTACATTGGTGCGCCAGCGATCTGTGAGACTGATCTCATCTTCTATATACGCTTCTGCATTGATGCCATCCACAGCCTGCTGGTTGTTGAAGGTGGTATCTGTGCCCACATTGGCTACCTGCACTACTTCCGGAGCAAAGCGTTGCCACGATGTTTTTGTGCCAAACTTCACGCTATGCGCTGGTGCCGGGGCATAGTCAAAATCAGTTTGCAGCTTCCAGTCGCGTATCTGCGACCGGTTGCGATAGTAGTAGCGTGCCTCGTCCTGCCGCACTTCGTACTCCTGAAAGAAGTTGTAGGTACTATAGCTCAGGGCAAAGTTGCTGAACAGCTTGGGACCGAATATCTTGTTCCAGCGCAGCACCGAGGTCAGGTTACCCCAGTTGAAGGTAAAGATGCTCTTATCGTCTGCACCCTGGTTATAGGTATCATAGAAACGGTCTCTGCCCGTATAGAAGCTCAGGTATAGCCGGTTGTTGGCATTGAGCTTATGATTGTATTTGGCATTTACATCGTAGAACCCATAGCCAAATGTGCGGTCGTTGCTCAGGGAGGCAATGACTGCCGCAAAATCCAGCCAGGTACGGCGGGCCGATACGATAAACGAAGAACGGTTTTTGATGATGGGAGCTTCGTAGGTGATCCGTCCGGCAATAGGACTCAGGGCAAATACCCCCTGCCCCTCTTTGAGGTTACCTTCTTTCATAGAAATATCCAGCACCGACGACAGCCGTCCGCCATAGCGTGCCGGAATCCCGCCCTTGATCAGCTCTACTTTGTTGATGGCATCGGTGTTGAAGACCGACAGAAAACCAAACAGGTGCGAGACATTGTACACCGGCACCCCATCCAACAGAATGAGGTTCTGGTCGGGACTGCCACCACGCACATACAGGCCGCTGGTACCTTCGTTGCCCGACTTCACACCGGGCAGCAGTTGCAGGGTTTTGAGAATATCCGTTTCTCCCCCGATCACCGGCATGTTGCGAATCGTTTGCATAGAGACTTCATGCACACTCATCTGTAGCTGCTCCACCGTGGTTTCCTCCGGACTGGCAGTGACTTCCACTTCTTTGAGCACCGTGTTGCTGCCAAGCTCTATGTCCAGGCGAACATCCTGTGAGAGGGCTACTACTTTCTTCACCGGCGCATAGCCGACAAAAGAAAACAGCAGCGTGACCGTATCTGCCGCCACCGTCAGGCTATAAAAGCCATAATCGTTGGCCGATGTGCCTTGCCTCAGGCTGGAAACATACACCGTAGCACCGGCAAGCCGCTCACCGTTCTCCTTATCGGTGACATAGCCACTGACAGTATGGGCAGACTGGGCCGCCACCCACTGACCAAGCAGCAGTAGCCACAGCAATGCACAACGGCTTACGGTAGTTGCATACATATTCTGTAGTTATTTTAATGCCTTTTATTGTTCGCCATTCGTACTCAGCCCAGGGCTGATAGCAATGCACCCAAAGACATATGACGGATAACGGCTAAGTGAGATAAATACTGTACCCTTTCTACTTCTAAACCTTCTACTCTGTTGCTTAATGCCAGCTTTTACCTTAAACCAGCCCAGGGCTTAAAGCCCTGGGCTGGTTGTCTTCTCATTTACTAAAAATGTAGCCCACCGTGAGTTGCAGAGTATGGTTCTTTACGTTATAGTTAGGAATGCGTACATCGCCATAGCTGATTTTGACTTGAGGGTCATATATATCATATACACCGATATTGTAACGCAAGCCTACATTCAGCCTTTCCAGAAAGTCATAGCTAGCTCCCAGGTTGATACCCACATCCCAATTGGTGTATTCAGTGAGTCGGCGAGTTTTAAAGCCATTGGCTGAACGCTCCTTATTGATCTTTAGCAGATAGCCTGCTTCCACACCCGCTTCTACCCTGAAATTAGGAAAAGCTTCATATTGCAGCATCAGCGGCAGGTTGATATAGCTGAGGTCTGTAAACTTAGTACCCTTACCGGCATAAAGCAGTTCTGCCTGTAGGCTTACTTTGGCAAATACCGGAATCCGTAAGAAGGCTCCGGCCACAAAAGAGGCTTTAGCGTCTGTGAAGCGGGAAACGCTATCTCCCAGGCTCGCATGTGTACGAGAAAGTATAGGCCCTGCTTTGAGGCCAAAGGCTACCTGCGCACTGGCGGCTGATCCTAAACTCAGTACAAGGGCAAAAGAGCAAACAAGTTTTTTCATTTGGTTAAGTTATATACATTGTTTATTCACAGGGAAAGTCACCCACCTCCCTGCTGGTTGAATTGTAGGCAGCAAAAATGCCTACACCGTTTTCTACATTAGAATATACCTGTATGACCTCTGCAAAAGGCTTAAAGCCTATCTCCTCATCACTATAAAAAGATTCGTTGAGCATATAGGTGATACTGGATTTCAGATAGCGGTCGTAATGCTGGCTGGCATTGATGACATTAACTGTAACAGATGATTGACCACTGGTATGTCGATAATTGGAAAAATACTCGTAAGAGTAATAACCAGCACTCAGGTCAAAAGCGATTGCTTCACCATTCATAGCAGCATCCTCTATCCTCATAAAGCCCTCAAACACCGTAACCCCTCCGAAGAAGTTATCTACATACGCATTGAACCGGTCAGGAACAGGCGAAAAGGACTCATAAAGATAGGCTCTGTCTTGCTGGAAGGTAGGCGGTGCACCATCCTGACACATAATTGTATCCTGCTGAATAATATGTAGTTCCCCGTTTTCCCATACAATACTATCCTGCTTGGTGCGGCATCGTGGAAACTCCGGGTAGGTATTGATTTCCTCCAACCAGTAAAAGTTAGTTTCCTGCACAGGATCATCAATAGCAACTTCAAGAATAGCATCTCTACCCTGGTAACGTTTTTCTGTATCTTCCCGATAGCATACGGTTATATCCGGGGCAGCCGGAACAACATCAGAGGCACGCAGTGTGGCATATCCGGGCACCACTGCTTCAACGGTATACGTGCTCCCTGCCTTCGGGTGATAATCCAGCACATACAGACTGTCCTGAAAGACCAGGTTACCTACCAACACATCATCTTCATACAATTTGATAGCAGCATTCTCTACCACCGGAAAGTCACGGGTTTGCGGAAAAAGGGCAGCCGTTGTGGTCAGCGATACGTGCACCGTACTATCAGGGTGAAGCACCCCATTGAGCACAAGCTGCTTCTCCGGCACAGGAAAAGAGACATCCAGCTCTTTGGTGCAACCCAAAAGCAACAATACAAATAATAGTGTGGCAATGCGCATAATGAGCAAAGTACATAGTAAAAGCTTGAAGCACAAGTACCTCCCTGGCTTCAGTGGCATCGACCATCCGACTGTGACCGGTCGGCATCCCGATGAAGCTCTGCAAATATTATCGAGCCTGCTGCCAGACACCCTGTTATTTCTGCCGCGATAGCTCACGCTCTTGTTTGTTGAAGTTGTACACACGAATAGGATAAGAAAGGGTGACAGACAGTCCCGAACCTCGGCTACGTATCTGGCTATCATAAGAACCCTGCCCATCAAGCGTATAATCAACGTCCATCTCCAACAGGTCTTGCAGCCCCTGGTGATAAAGTACCGTAAGGGCCAGCTTATCCTTACCAAAGCTATAAAACTGCAAACGTACCCCTACCATAGCAGATACATTGATGCCTGATAATTGCTTTGTGGATTGATAGATAGTAAAAGGGGGTGTGCTAAGTGTATCTTCTTTATCCCAGCCGCTCAACTGCCCAATGTAATTGACACTGACACCCAGCATGGGCTGTACTTTAAATACCAATGCATAAAGTATACTTTCGTCAGCTACAGGAGCACGCTGCCTGGCAGAAGGCTTACGGTAGTTGCGCAACGCAAACAAATGCACTCGTTTCCAGGTATAGGCAAACAGCACAGGCACGCGGTATAAATCACTGGAAGAAACTTTATAGACACTTGTCAGCGGTGTAGAAGTCTGGCTCTGAGTTTCATAAGGTATGTTGTAGCCAATACCCATAGCCCCGATGCTTATGCCCGA
>CATQIH010000011.1 GCA_958296015.1 Cyclobacteriaceae bacterium | reverse complement strand
ATGAGCATAGTCGGCAGGCGTATCTCTAAAAATATCGTGTATCACGGGCGTAACGATCTCGGGAGGCAGGCTATCAATGGTGATGGTATTGGAAGAAGAAAGCAGAACGGCCCTTCTGATGACGTTTTTCAGTTCGCGGATGTTGCCGGGCCAGTTGTAACTTCCCAGGTGGTCTATCACTTCTTCATCAAATCCTTCCACATCTCTGTTAAGTTCCTGGTTGGCCATGTTGAGAAAATGCTCCGTAAACAAAGGAATATCTTCGCTCCGTTCCCGCAGGGCAGGTACCCGTATCTGAAATTCATTAAGCCTGTGGTAAAGATCTTCTCTAAACTCACCTGACCTAACGGCCTGGCTCAGATCTTCGTTGGTGGCTACGATAAGCCTGACATCCACAGGAATATCCTTGTTGCTGCCAATCTGCCGGATGACTCGTTCCTGAATGGCGCGCAGCAGTTTCATCTGTATCTCGTAAGAGAGATTACCGATCTCATCCAGAAAAAGTGTGCCGCCGTTGGCCGCCTGAAACACACCAATCTTATCGTTGATAGCTCCTGTAAAAGAACCTCTAATATGACCAAACAGCTCGCTGCCTGCCAGTTCTTCAGAGAGAGCACCACAGTCCAGGGCCACAAACGGATGGCCGCTTCGCTGGCTTTTCTGATGGATCAGCCGCGATACATATTCCTTTCCCGTACCGCTTTCACCTTGCACAATGACTGAAAGATTGGTGGGAGCCACCAAATCAATATGTTTCTGAACTTGTTGCGAGCGATTGCCTTTTCCTTCTACAAAGGAAAAGGCCCGTGCACTGACTTTCTTGCTTTTGGAAATATCAGCAACTTTTTCTTCTGTCTTCTCTTGAGCTACTTCAAGGGCACTTCTGATAGACAGCAGAATTTCGTCTGGGTTGATAGGCTTGGTCACATACTCAAAAGCACCCAGTTGCATGGCTTTCACTGCTATTTTGATATTAGCATAGTTGGTCATGATGATGACCGGCAGGTGAAAGAACTTCTTTTTGATGTTTTTGAGCAGGTCCAATCCGTCGAGGTCTGGCAGGCGAAAATCAATCAGGATAATGTCGAAATTGTTTTCGTATACTGCTCTGATACCTGCTTTGCCGGTGTGTTCTTCTTCGGTGTCAAAATTATTTTTGCGCAAAAAAGCCTTAAGGAGTGAGCAGAACGCTACGTCATCATCTATAATTAAAACTTTAGGCATTTTGTGATCATTCAATAGTTCCAAAGAGGTAAAGTTAGGTGGTCTCGTTTATGTTTAGGTTAAAACGAATAAAAATAAGTTTAATTTCACTTGATCTATAGAGAATGACAAAACCGGAAATTCAAATGATACGTACCACGCGGGCTGATCAGTAACTTTCGTCTTCTGCCGGAAAATCTATGGTTTTCACATCGTTGATATAGCCTTTCACGGCCTGATCTATGATGGTTTTCAGATCAGCGTAGCGTCTCAGAAAACGTGGGTTGAAGTCTTGAGTAATGCCTAGCATGTCGTGCATCACCAGCACTTGCCCATCGGTATGAGCACCTGCACCAATGCCCACCGTAGGAATAGTCAGCCGTTCGGAAACTTTTTTGGCAAGTGATGCCGGTACTTTTTCCAGCACAATACCGAAGCATCCGCATTCCTGTAATAGCACGGCATCGTCTATCAGCTTGTCTGCCTCATCTTCTTCGCGTGCCCGCACCGAATACGTACCAAACTGATAAATGGACTGAGGTGTGAGGCCCAGATGCCCCATCACGGGCACACCTGCGCTGATAATCCTCACCACCGAATCTTTGATTTCTCTGCCGCCTTCAACTTTAATGCCATGTGCCCCAGATTCTTTCATGATTCGGATGGCAGATCGCAAAGCCTCGGATGAGTTGCCCTGGTATGAGCCAAAAGGAAGGTCTACCATCACAAAAGCACGCTTTACCGCCCTTACCACCGAGGTGGCATGGTAGATCATCTGGTCGAGTGTGATGGGCAGGGTTGTTTCGTTGCCAGCCATCACGTTGGAAGCAGAATCGCCCACCAGAATGATGTCTATACCTGCCTCATCAATTAGCCGGGCCATAGAATAGTCATAGGCCGTAAGCATGGCTATTTTTTCGCCTCGAGCTTTCATAGCCTGCATTTGGTGTGTGGTGACTCTCTTGATATTGGCAGAGGAATTGCCGGATGTATACGATGACATAGGTAAAATTTATAGTTTAAAAAAACAGATAGATACAATAAATGTTGGTACAAATATGTCTATTTTGTTTAGTACTTAAAGCAAAGACATATTTACGCACATATTTTTTAATGTTTTGATACGTTTTTTTAATAAAGATGAAAAGTAACAGGACTTATCAATTGTTAGCAATTATAAAGGTTATAAGGAAAACAACCTGCAATTTTGCGTTTAAATAACATACTTTAATGATCAGTAACTATGAAACGCGTTCAGCCAGACATTGGTGAACGATAATGACAAAGTAATTTTTATGGTGTATTTTGTAAAATCTAATGCTTTCCGAGTTTATCATCTGGAAACAAAATATGTGGTTTTTGCAAAGTAACTTGTTTTTAAATTGAATATTTAGGTTATATAATTGTATTTTAAATATACAAAGATTAAACGATGCAAAGATATCCCGAATTACTCAGGCTTCCTGAATCCGCAGAAAGGTTTTACAACGAGTTCAAAGAAGTGCTCCCCAAAGATAAGTTTTTTACAGAATTTATTTTTGTAGATTTCTGCGATGATTTTCAGTGGACTTTCAGCAAATATCTGATGACTGAAAAAAGCAGTCTCTACAAGCTCAATACGCAGGTCAGAACCTATTTTCTGGATAACAAAGTACACATCAAAAGGCTCGCACTTTATGCTATTTTTATCAAAGAGTTTATGGATGAAATGCATACAATGCTGCTGGCACACGAATATTATGAACTGATGCATCGTTTTCTGGAAGCCAAAGAAAAGGTACTCAACCTGGTCAATGTCCTGATGAGCGATTCGCTGTAAGCCGGAAGCCCGAAGTAAGTATATGCTTCGGGCTTCTGTATTTAAACTAGAAATACATCTTCACCCCTCCATAATAATTCCTGGGAGCAGCAGGCTGATAGTACCTGTTGCCAAAAGCATTCAGGTCGTTGCCCAGAGAATAGGTCTCGTTCAGCAGATTATCAATACCTGCAAACAATTCCAGTTTCAGTCTATCCGTAAAAGAAGTTTTGTATCCTACCTTGGTTTGCACCAGGTGGTAAGCATCGGCATATACGGTGTTGGCATCGTTGAGCGGAATTTTATCCGTAAAATTATATGTCAGATTAAGGTACAATCCGGGGCGGAATTTAAACAGGGCGGTGGTAACCCAGACATTGGGTGCTACGCCGGTGAGCTTATTGTCAGAAAAATTCCGTGGACCTTCTTCTTCCTGCTTGATGTAGTTTTTGAAAACAAAATTGTGCCGGGTGTACGCGGTGCTGATCTCCAGGTCAGATAGAAAGCGATCTGGCTGGCGTAGCACAAAGTAGCTCAGGGATGCTTCAAAACCCTTTTGGTCGGTGCTGCCGGCATTGACAAACAACACGGTGCCGCGTTCAGACTGTTGCTGTACGATCGTCTCATTCAGTTGGAAATAAAAAGCAGTAAGGTCAAAATTAAGCTTTTCAGCCACATTACCCCGATAGCCTATTTCGTAGTTGATGCCCTTTTCCGGTTTGAGGTTCAGGTTGATACTTCCTTCATTGGTACGCACATCCTCAATGTTGGGCGGAGAAAAACCATAACTCATGCTTCCGTGCAGTGCCGTGTTGCCAAACTGTTTGACAAGGCCCAGCTGTGGTGTCCACACCGGATCAAAGCTTCTGTTCACACGGTAAGAACTATCTGATCCTGCTTCGGCTACCCTGAAAATATTGTAATTGAGCATATTCCGGCTTAGTCCGAGTGTGATCAGCAGAATATTATTCGGAAGGGTCAGGTTGGCTTTGGCAAAAATAATGGCCTGCCAGCTTCGTAGCTCATCATCAAAGTTAAGCCCTGTCGGCTGCCCGCCGGAGTTGCCAAAGTTGCGGGCATCGCTAAGCGCATTCTGATATTCTGCCCCTGCAATGATAGAGGTGCTCACGCTTCCTAGTTGTGTGTCATATTGGAAGCGGGTGCGGCCGCCACCACCAATCTGCGTTTCGCGTTTGTAATCAAACAGATAAGGATTCTCAAAAAAGCTAAGGTTTCCATAAATAACCGTCTTGTTGCTCAGACTACTATTCCATTGATGATCATAGGATAAGCCTGTTAGCAAAAATCGCTGTCGCACGCCAGCCTGTTGACTGACTGCGTTGGGCCTTGCCTGACTAGGATCGGAAGCGACCTCTTCCGGTTTTAGTCCACCCGGAATACCATAGTGGAGGTCAGAATACAATACATCTGCACCCAGGGTTGATTTTTCTGAAAAAGCTGTCTTTGAACTTAACTGAACCACATCGCGGTTGAGGTAAGAATTTGCTCTGTAGCCATCGGACTGCTGGTGTGCATATTTGAAAGAGAACTTATTCTTACCGCTGTATTTATTGAGGCTAACATCAGCACGTCGCATACCGAAGGAGCCAAAGGACACACCGATCTGGTTGAGTTCATTGCCTTCTGCATGGCTGTTGAGGTTGAGCACGCCGCCGGTACCAGCCCCATAAATACTACCGGCAGGTCCTTTGATCACCTCGATGCGGTTGATATTGACCACGTCCAGCAAGTTGAAATCAGTGCCACCGGCAGGGCCTGTAAATGGGATACCATTCCAGTATACTTTGATGTTGCGTACGCCATACGGTGCCCTCAGAGTGCTACCACGGATAGCGATCCGGTAGCTGCCCGGTGCTCGCTGTTCCATGCGTACGCCGGGAATGGTATTCATGGCCGGTACTATCGATGTTTCATCATAGGCATGGAGCAGTTCGCGGTCAACCAGACCCACTGAGCCTGGTGTCTCCAGAAGTTTCTGATGATCGTCGTAGCCTACCACAACAATCTCATTGAGTAGTTTGGGAGCGGTGTGCTCAACGTCTAGGGTGTCTGTAGCAGGTAATTGCTGGCTCAGGGTTGGGCAATAACTGGCTAGTAAAAAAACCAGTAATAAAAAAATTTGATATTGTGCTGTTTTCATAAAAGATTAAAAAATTGACGCTTAAATTTAGATTAGAAAAGCGTCAGGTTTGTTACTGTCAAAGGTCCTCAATCTGGCTATATATCTTGTTCAAAGGTAAGTCTATATTTAATGACTGAAGATGAACCATGCTATCTTTACCTTCATGCCAGGCCATTTGCCAATTTTCGGTTTCAGAACCACGATAGCGTGTATTGGTGTCTTCTTCCAGTTGCCGATATTCAGCTAAAGAAAGTCGGTCTTTAATAACAGGTTCCATACTTTGAGATTCAATATAGCACAAAACAAAAGGGCTTTTTTATCAAAAGCCCGTAAAATTAAAACAATCTTGGTTAGAAAAGATAAAAACACACACTTTTTAGCTATCTACTTCCCAGGTAATATTAACTTCCTGTTTGCCCCAGTCGGCAGCAACTTCCTGCTGGTTGCCCATATAAATATCAATACGTTTTTCCCATCGCTTGTTCATCTTATCCACTACCCTGTAAGTACCTTCCAGTCCCTCAATTTTAACCTCGGCGTTGTGGCCCAGCCCTTCAGGAATCAGATCGCGGGAAACGGCAATCACCTTCATACCTGGTTCCAGTTGTTCTCCCCAGGCTGTTGTAAGGGAGTCGCCTTTCTTGGTTTGTGCTTCCAGAGAATTGTAAGCAGTGGCAGTGACCGTCATAGTGCGCATGTCGGAGGGAGCTTCACTGGTTGAACATGAAATAAGTACTGTCAAAAGAAACAACGCAGCAAAGTGATAGGCATATTTGTAAAGCATAACAACTGATGTTTATTGGTTAAATCCCAGCAGTAATAGTAGCTGAAACAGACTGTTTCTACTTATAACAACGATTCAATATAACAATAGTTCAGGCAAAATAAAACTCATACCACTTAATCAAGGCGATAAAATACTGCATCACGCGCAATTCAAGGACTTCAATTGAGCATCTTGCTGAACAAATTGAAAGTGCTATGACTATTTGGAAAAGCAAAAATTGCTATATTCGTTGGCATAAAACACCAAACTTATGGAACAAGCTGAAAAACACTATTTGTCCTTGAATGAATACAATCAATTAGAAGAAGAGAACAATGTGCGTTATGAGTATCATCATGGAGAAGTTTTCGATATGGCCGGAGGCGATCCTAAACATGGGTTGATCTCAAACAATGTCAGTTATCAACTCACAAGTGCTTTAACAACAAAAGATTGCTCTGTATTTAATAGCGATGTAAAATTTTATATGGCCTCTGTCAATAAATCGCTGTACCCAGATGTGTCGGTAGTTTGTGGGCCTCCCGAACGTTCTGAACAGGATGTACGTGCGCTGACCAATCCGGTTTTGTTGGTAGAAGTTTTGTCAGACAGCACGGCAGCTTATGATCGTGGAGCCAAGTTTCGTTACTATAGTGAGTTGTCTTCTCTGCGGGAGTATGTGCTGATTGAGCAAAATATGTGGGTGGCACAGGTTTATTACCGAAGCGCACCGGATGAACGATGGCAGATGGAATGGTTCAGTGGGGAAAATGCATCCATTGATTTGCGCTCTGTCAATATCACCCTACCATTATCAGAAGTGTATCGCAGAACAGAATTACTTTAAAACAGGCTCTGCTGTTTTCCTATAGGTAAAATTCTGGGTGGTGCTATCTGCATATCCAGTGTCTGGTTGAGCTTTTTTACCAAGTAAATAGCCAGGTCTACACAGTAATTTTCTTCCGGCTGGTGTACAATAAAAAAGACTGTCTTCAACCCCGTTTCTCTCCACTGTTTTAGCCGTTGCACCCAGCTGTCAATCCGCAGATAGTCGGTAGCATGGAGGCGATTGCCTACGAAGCGTATCAAAACTTTACTGTTGGTCAGGCGCTGATGAACAACGTCCCTGCGGCCAGCCGTGTCGGTAATTACCGGACTGATACCCATCTCTTGCAACAAATCAAATGCCCGGTCTTTGATACGGGCGTTGCTGAACCAGTTGGGGTGACGAAATTCCACGGCCAGAGGCAAGTCGCGCGGCCATTTGCGCAGATAGTCGAAGAACAGGCGACCCATTTGTGGAGAAAAGTCGGGCGGAAGCTGCAAAAATGGCATACCAAGCTGCTGCTCAAAGGCATATATAGCTGCTACAAACTGCTCCGTAGCCTGAGCATACTGCCCGAAGTCGGGGCTATGACTAATCATTTGCGGAACTTTCGGGCAGAACAGAAAACCTGGATGTGCCTTTTCACACCACTCTTCTACCACCGCCACTGTAGGAATACGATAGTGGGTTGTATTCATCTCTATGGTATCAAACTGCCGCGAATAATAGAAGAGATAGTCTCTGGCGGCTGTTTTGGGCGGATAAATCTTACCGACCAACGCCCTTTCTCCCCATCGGGCCGATCCGATGTAAATCTTAAAGTCGCCTTCATCTTTGCTGAATGATAACAATCGGTTGTGCGGATCATCCTCTGGTAGCGTAAAATCTACCTGGCTGATATCTTTGAGTTTACCAAATTCCATATCTTAACCTTAGGTTCTGAAGTAATGTTGACGTAATAATGCGAATCAATAGTTAAAGCAGGGGAAAACAAAGGCAATCATAGCGGCGGTTAACTTACCGAAAAGATGCAGCTTCAAGCCTTGATTAGATCGTACCTTAGCAGCAGATTGTATGGAAGTTTTCTGCTCTATCCAGCTAAATAAGGACTCAATAGGCTGCCTAACATGGCTGATCATGGTATTCCACAACCGATCAGCAGCTTGTTCTGTCTGGCCCTTTTGCTTTTTATTAGGAGTAAGCAGTTGAGCGAATAAAATTTCTTCCATATACTGAGCTAATGCTTGGTCGCAATAAGCTTTATCTAAGACAAAATGCTGACCTGGTTGGTTTTGCAGATAGGGGCGCATAACAGTCAGATCATGTGTGGAAGCTTGGCTTATAATTACCTGTTGGGGTAGAGGAAGATGATCTGGCCGCCGGAAGGCCAAAGTGTGTAGTTTGACACCATAGTAATAAGTGTCTTTAGAGGCACAACAGCCTTTATTACAATATTCGGGAGCTGTCTTAGCGATATTACCACGTTTAGCACTGGCCACTATAATGGGCATAGAATCACCCAAACTGGTACCCGTATCTGTCATTGTTAAATCGGCTGACTGTATCACTCTACTCAATAGCAGGGGAAAAAGCTCTTCCCAATCATTGAGCCGCTTATTAAACCGTTGGTAACTAGGCAAACTGGGAAACCAACTCAATAAGTATTTCTTTACGT
Source organism: Cyclobacteriaceae bacterium (assembly GCA_958296015.1). GTDB lineage: Bacteria > Bacteroidota > Bacteroidia > Cytophagales > Cyclobacteriaceae > JAJNNC01. The sequence goes on along the minus strand of CATQIH010000011.1, from coordinate 72,649 downwards.
GCTTATGCATTTGTTTGATTTGATAATTTTGTTCTTCCAGCACTTCAAAAAGGTAAATTGTTATTACCTCCTGATCAGTGAACTGAGCCGGAGTGGTATTGTGACTGAATCTTTGTCCACCGTGGAGCGGCACTACCAGGGTAATTCGCTATCATAGCACCCGGCGTGGGTCGCTCACAGACATAGGAGTACAACCAAATGAGTTTATCGATGTGATCCATCATCCAAAGATAAACTTATGGCTAATTTCTATGTCTCTTTTTTTACTGTTGATTCGCATTAGTACTTTAGCGTTAATAATTGATCCTCTGGCGACGTTATTATAACTGGTAGAGTCTTGATAAGAATATACTTTTAAGTTATTACTGTTAATCAAGCTAAAGCTGAAGGTATCAAGCGCAACGCTTGTTCCTTCGTACATCTTTTTGTTAACCATCAATTCATCTAAAGGATTACCTTTTTTATCAAAAGAACGGAGATAATAATGTTCATCATCAGGTCCATATTTGGAGTAGATTACCATGTCATACTCTTTTCTCCTGAACGAAGCGATCGCATGGTGAACAAAATTTTCCTTGACATGCTCAATAAGGTAGCCCTCTTCCATATGGTACAGATCATATTCGTAGTAGAGCTTAGAAGAATCCTGATCGCATAAAAATATGAAACTATTATCTTCAGACACGATCGGGTACTTTTCTTTTAGATCAGCATAATTGTTCCAGTTTAATGAACGAGTTAGGAAGTTACCATTCCTATCAAGTTTTGCTTGCGGGAACAATTCAATGAACTGCGTATACTCTCCTCCAATTAACGACAGCAATAGTATCAGGTATAGTCCCTTCATATCAATCAATACACGATTTCAGGTTTCTTACTGATATAGTTTAGGTATTTCAAACTCACGTACCAGGTTTCCACTACGTGAAGACCAGGTGCCCTTCATAATTTTCGTTTTTTTGTCTATTATGAATTCAAACATCCCATAACTCATACTGTGAGGGTAAAACTTTTTGCGGCCGCCCCACGATTCATTAATAATATCCTGTTTTCCCTTAGGCTCTTCCTCAAAAGGAACTCTGTACTCTTCCATTTTTACCTTAAAATAACTCCCTTTATCTTCAAAAATACCTCGCATAGCGATTTGTTTGATATCGCTTTGCCAGGTGAATTTGTTATAGCCCCGTAAGCTATCTTCATCGGCAAGATTACTGTAGGGGTTCATATAAATCTGAATTTCTTTATCCGCATAAGAACCCTGCCAAGTGCCAGTTAGAATATTATTGAAAGAATCAGGGGCGGTTTTCCGTATGCGTGATATTCTTACTTGACTTAGAAACTCCCACGTAATTTTTGCAAGTGGGTAATTACTTTGTTTCAATTTTTGTACTAAGTAATTTTTTTTGCGGGATAATAATTCTCTGGTCTATTTACGTCAAAACGAAAACTTGTACTTGTATATGATTGCAGTAATTCTTCTAAAACAAAGGAATACTCAAACAAGCTAAAATTTTTAATGTTTAAAGCAATTGCTTCTTTAATATCATTAATTTTTCTTTCTTTAGATTCTTGGCTATATGAATCCCAATAAGGATTCGCAGATGAAGGTTTCTTAATACCAACAAACTGGTTCTGAGCAAATGAATTTAACGGAACTGAAAATATTATAGACCATATAAAGACATTAGCAATTAATCTCAACTTCCATTTCATAGCATTTGTTAGTTTCGCAGTCATCATCAAATTCTTTGGTTAGATCGATCAGTTCTTTATACTTATTAGACCTGTTAGGTTTTGTTTATCAGAAGGTTAGGTCTAATTGGTAGTTGGCAAGCCCCGCACAGATACCTATTATCTTGTTTTTGAGTCGCTGGCTTTTAAGTCGGCACCTGTTTTTCAAGACGCGGTATTTCTTCATTCTGCCAATAGCGTGCTCTACGAATATCCGCTCTTTACTCACGCTCCTGTTCTTCTCTTTCTGCTCATCACTCATTTGGGGTGAAGGATTCTTCTTTGACTTCCCGGGCTTCTTTTCTCCAATGACCAACTCCTTGAAGGTATAGTGTTTGTCCACCCCCACAAATCCTAAGTCAAAAAGTACCCTGAGATTTCTGAACCAGCCCTGCCCAGGAGTAAATTCGTTTTTGAGAATTCCTATGTCTACTTGGCTACCCGCCTACAAGGCACTCACATAGTAGATGCGCCGCTTTTTATCAGAGAACAACAAAGCAATATGTGTATGAGTTGATTTCTTACCGCTATACTTAACTCTTTGACTATCATAGCTTTCTGGTCGCTGGGTCAAGTTCTCAAAGCCGTCAATGATGATCTCTTCGGTCTGCCCAAGACAGTCCTCAAATTCCTGACTATTGCTGAATTCTCGCTTAGGCATACCCTTTTTTTTCCAGCGTCTGCTCCAGTAGCTCCGAGAAGAAATGGTATCTTTCGTGCGCACTGGCTGAGGACATACCAAAGACTAATCCCTGACATCCCCAAATCAAACCATTCTTGTTATAGAATAAAACAAAGAAAAGTCCATCACCTAGCGTTCTGAGTTTAGGCCAGTTCTCTACGCACTCCTCTAGATACTCTTGGTAGGTTTGTCCATGCTGCTCGTAATAAGTTTGTTTCATCGTGGAGAGTAGGCAGTCAAACTCTTCTCGGCTAAAGCCAGTGGCATCTTTGAATTGTCGCTTGGAAGTTATCTCTGAATAGTTCATGCATACAAAATATCCAATATCCCCCAATTGTTTGATTTACAGCACCTAACAAGTCTATTAAAGACCAAAACTTCTAACCCTTCACTACAGCAGATTTCGCCGGGGCGTGTTCCATATCCCGGCCCAGAGCTTCCAAGGAGCGGCCTTTGGTTTCGGGCATAAACTTCCATACCCAGATACCCTGGATGAGCATCATCACAGCAAAAAAGGTGAAGGCTGTGCCGCCACCCAGGCTTTCGGCTACGATAGGGAAGGTCCACGAAATGGCAGCAGCCATCAGCCAGTGCGTAAAGCTGCCCAATGCCTGCCCTTTGGACCTGACTCTGTTCGGAAATATCTCTGAGATAAATACCCAGATAACGGCTCCCTGAGAGAAGGCAAAGAAGGCGATAAAAGCGATCAGGTAGATCAAAATGCCGTAGCCAGTAAAGTCATTGCTGAAGAATACCTGGGCTACCAGACCGAGTGCCAGCACCATGCCTACCGAGCCGATCAGCATCAGCTTTCGGCGGCCCAGCTTATCGATCACCGTCATCGCCAGCAGCGTGAATACCATGTTGGTGACACCAATGGCTACCGACTGGATGAGGGCAGAGTCGGTGCTGAGACCGGTCATTTCAAAGATGCGGGGTGCGTAGTACATGATGGCGTTGATGCCAGACACCTGGTTGAACACCGCAATCAGGATGGCCATTGTCACAGGTAGTTTATATTTGGATTGAAACAGGCTTTCGTTGTTCACTTTGTCTTCTACTTTCAACGATTGCTGTATCTCTGCCAGCTCTTCTTCTACGTTGGGTTCACCTATCTTTTGTAGAATACTTTGAGCTTCTGCCGTGCGGTTTTTGCCCACCAGCCAGCGAGGGCTTTCCGGGATGAAGAACAGCAACACGAAGAACAGGGCTGCCGGAAAGGCTTCCACACCCAGCATCCAGCGCCAGGCATCGCCGCTGATGGTTTCTGCCAGGAAGTAATTCGACAAAAAGGCGAGCAGTATACCAAATACGATGTTGAATTGCTGCACAGCAACCAGTCTGCCACGCATGGCCGCCGGAGATATTTCGGCAATATACATGGGTGCCAGCACCGAAGAGCCGCCCACGGCCAGCCCACCCAGAAAGCGGAAGAACAAAAACAGGTACCAGTCAGATGCCAGCGCACTGCCCACAGCTGATATGGTGTAGAACACCGCCAATATAATCAGCACTTTCTTACGGCCCAGCGTATCGCCTGGTCGCCCTACCAGCAGCGAACCAATGATGGTGCCGATCAGGGCAATGGCTACGGTAAACCCCAGGCTGTTGGCATCCAATTGAAAAACGGCTTCCAGGTTGCGGGTAGTACCAGAGATGACAGCGGTGTCAAAACCAAACAAAAAGCCGCCCAGTGCTGCCACGATGGTATTGCCCAGTACATAGTATTTTCCTTTCATGTGTATTTTTAGGTTCCGGTGTTGTAAGCTTTTTGTATGATGAAGATAAAGCTAAAAGAAGTATCTTCTCAAGACATTTTCAAAAGTAATCATTATTTCTGAATGGGACGTAGTAAGTGACTGATCCGCCAAGAAAACATCCTGTGCTCGTCAGATTTAAAACCCACGCAAATTCAAGAACGTGATACTTTCAGCCAAAGACATCAGGGATTTCATTTGAAAAAGCAGATAACTGATCTACCTTGCCACTCAAATCATACCTAACCAAACGTAATGAAAACAATCAAACACCTATCCATCATTTTATTGACAACCGTATTGCTGTCCAGTTGCGGGATTCACGGAGCAAATGTGCTTAACACAAATAATAACCTGACCAACGTCACGCTGAGTGAAAAGAACTTCAGGGTGATAGACAAAGTAAGCGGACAGTCAAGTGCCGTTTACATATTTGGCATAGGCGGGTTATCCAACAAAGCCATGATCGAAAACGCCAAAGCTGTCATGTTAGCAAATGCCAACCTGAAAGGATATGCGAAGGCCATCGTCAACGTAACGTCAGAAAACCACTACACGCTGGTGTTTCCATTCTACTTTCGGAAAACAGTTACCGTAAGTGCCCATGTGGTTGAGTTTATACAGTAAAACCATTTGCCGCAAAGCTGGTTGAATGTGCAAGCATCCGAATCACGATGCTATAAACACAAACTTAGCCATGCAGCCAGCCATCAAACAAGCACTGGAAACGCTGTTGTCAGAGAGCCTACAGCAGCAGGTACAGATTGTATCAGACAAATCGCTGGGCGGCGGGTGTATCAACCACGCCAGCAAGATCAACACCAGCAGTGGGGCCTTCTTTGTGAAGTGGAATACGCAGGGTCCAGCGGATATATTTGTGCAAGAAGCCGCATCTTTGCAGGCGTTGCGCGAGTCGGGCACGTCGCTGGCCATTCCCGAGGTGCTTGCCTGCACTGCCAGAGAAGCGGCATCGCCTGCGTACCTGATCACAGACTTTTTTGATGGACCTGAGAGCAACATGGGCAGGCAGGATGAAGCCCTGGGTCTGGGCATTGCCCAACTGCACCGGTGCCAGCATGCCCGATACGGGTTTGAGCAGGACAACTATTGCGGAGCCACCCTGCAAAACAACCGATGGAACGACGATTGGGTAGATTTCTTTGGTCAGCAACGTATCTGGCACCTTGTCTTGATGATCAACCAAAAGGGGCAGTGGCGCAGTACAGATGTTCACGTGTATGAACAACTACTCCACAAATTACCCGCGCTGATTGGGCACCGGCCTGCCCCGTCGCTCAATCATGGCGACCTGTGGGCAGGCAACTATATGTATACAGCCAACGGACCGGCACTCATCGACCCGGCCAGCTACTATGCCGACCGCGAGTGTGACCTGGCACTGATGGCTATGTTTGGCGGTTACTCCCAGCAGGTATGGTCTGCCTACCAAGAAGCTTACCCGCTCCCGCACGGCTGGAAAGAAAGACGTGACCTCTACATGCTCTATCATTACCTGAACCACTACTACCTATTCGGCGGCAGCTACGGGCAGCAGGCCATGCGCATCGCCAAGAGCTACGTGTAACCTATAGCGGATGCTGTAGACAGATAAGGGGATATTTCATATTTAGGGAGTTCCTGTAACAGCGGCTTAGAGCAACTTAGCTTCGCGTTCCAAAGCGGAGTGCCGTGCAGAGGCATGGCTGGTGCATAGTATTGCAGTGTTTTTCATTCAAATATTTCCTAACGGTCTTGAAGAATGATGTGCCAGTAGTACTTCTATCCTGTCCTCTCTTTCAATCTCATAGATGATTCGGTAATTCCCTTCTATTAATTCTCTGATGTTCTCATCATTTTTCTCTGGCACTATCCTGCCAATCTTAGGCATCTTCTTCAAAATATTGATCTTATTGAAGAGTTTGGATACGATAGAAGATGCATATTTATCTGAATATCGGCTGCTATATTCTGCAATGGTGGTTAGATCATCTATGGCTCGTTCTGCCCATACTACTTTAACCATTTTTTCAGTTTCTTTTTAGCTTCTTCCTCAGTGTAAAATTTCCCGTCTTGTATCTGTTGCTGACCTTCTTCAATCTTTTGCAAAACAATCAGTCTTTCCATTAATTCATCTACAGAAAATTCCTCTGGCATATCTTGAATATTCTCTATTAATTGTGTCTTTTTCATCGCATCTTTATTAGTTGGCTATAATATACGAAATTTATCTTATCCTGTCTTATCAATTTGACTAGCTGGATCGCATTCCATGCGGGGCATTATAAATGCTCTGTAAGGCCAAGAACGTGCTCCACACCGGGCATGGATATGCGCTCTAGCTAACTTAGGCCAGACTAGGCTAGGTCGCATATTCATGCGACCTTATCTTTTTAGGCATTTTTAATGCCTCCATGCCGGGCATTTAAATGCCAAAAAAGATCAAAGGTGTGCTCCACAGCTTGTTCCGAAGCATTTCGGGGCCGGACAATACAATTGCGCTTTAGCAGTATACTTTTCAAATAAGCATTAATTTGCCGCAAACCAGTCTATGATTTGCGGATATAAATCCTCTCTGGAGCGCGTTTGTAACGCGTTACAAACGCGCTCCAGTGGGGTTACAAACGCGCTCCAGTGGGGGAACTGAAGTAGTAGCTTATCAGGTAAGTATCTATTCTGTATCCTGCCAGGCCATATCTGTTATGTGCCTTGGCAGGATATGTTTTTATCAATAGCTTTCATTTTTTTAATTCTCGCATATCATCTAACAACTGCATACCCGCCATACGGTCGTTATTTCTACAAAATAAAGAGATATGCACTATTATGCAAATGGACGATTGTCCTAAATCGTTACTCTCTGGAGCGCGTTTGTAACGCGTTACAAACGCGCTCCAGTGGGGTTACAAACGCGCTCCAGTGGGGGAACTGAAGTAGTAGCTTATCAGGTAAGTATCTATTCTGTATCCTGCCAGGCCATATCTGTTATGTGCCTTGGCAGGATATGTTTTTATCAATAGCTTTCATTTTTTTAATCAATAGAATTCCCCGAGGCTCTGCCTCGGGTGTTGCGTGAGGATATTTACATTTGTGAGTATGAGCGAACATATTCACAAGAGTCACAATAAAAGCTTGCTTTTGTATCATTTTGTTTGTCCTATCAAGTATAGGAGAAAAGTATTGAGTGCAGAGGTCTCGTCCACTTTCAAGAATATTTGCCTGAAGATAGAGGAGCGATATGAAATTCATTTTTTGGAGATCGGCCTTGATGGGGACCATGTTCATTTTTTGATTCAGAGTGTTCCCTCGAATGCTCCTAAGAAGATCATTGGTGCGGTCAAGAGTATCACTGCCAAAGAGATTTTCCGCCTTCATCCAGAGGTCAAGCAGATGCTTTGGGGCGGCAAGTTTTGGACGAGTGGCTACTATGTAAATACTGTAGGCCAATATGCAAGTGAAGAAGTGATCAAAAAGTATATTCAAAATCAGGGAAAGTCAAAATATATGGAGTTGCACAAGAATCAGCTACGTTTGTTTTGATACCCCGACGGCTCTGCCTCGGGGTAGTTCATTTCTCGTATATCATCTAACAACTGCATACCCGCCATACGGTCGTTATTTCTACAAAATAAAGAGATATGCACTATTATGCAAATGGACGATTGTCCTAAATCGTTACTCTCTGGAGCGCGTTTGTAACGCGTTACAAACGCGCTCCAGTGGGGTTACAAACGCGCTCCAGTGGGGTCCAGTGGGGAAGTACATGCCTATTGCATAATGCCCAATCATATACATATGATTCTTGGCAGTGCTGGAAATCATAAGCTTGAAGATATCATTCGCGATCTCAAAAGTTTTACTTTCACGTAGTATACGTAAGCTTTTGGAAGATAATAGCTTCGCTGAAAGCCGTAAGGCATGGATGTATTGGATGATGCAACGCGCAGGTAGGAAGAATAGCAATAACAAAGACTTTCAGCTATGGCATCGGACGGCCGACGCCGCAGCATAATCACCCTATTAAGTTAAGTTCTGATTATCCAATGGATCAACGTTTGCATTATATTCATATGAATCCGGTAGTAGCTGGTTTTGTAGAAAGCCCGGAAATGTGGACATATAGTAGTGCTAAAGATTATTACAGTACTGGAAAAGGAATGCTTGATGTGTTGATTATAGCGTGATTATGCAGTGCGGGATGCTTGAACCGAGTGAAGAATACAAAAGATGGGTATCGGAAGAAGCACCAGGCAAAAAGCCTACGGATGCAACTTCCAATACCCATTCTCCAAAACCACGCGATCCGGCGTGGAGCGCGGTCGCCTAACCTCTAACACCCAATCCCCAACGCTCAGCCCTAAGCAATAAACAAGGTGGCGATGGCGGTAACTTCTTCTTTGGTCAGTGGCTCGTCGAAGGCTTCGGTGATGCCATCCGGGCCTACGGAGGTAATATTGGTCACATCCAGGCCGCCTTGCATTAGGTTGTCTTCACCGTCGTAGGTAGGCTGTGTGGCTTTCGGCATACCCTGGCCTCTTTCGTCGCCGGTGATCCAGCCTTTGAGCTTGCGGAGCCTTCGCACTTCGGAGGCATGGCGTGCTTCTACTGAGTGAATCTGTAGCGCAACGGTGAGCACATCGCCGCTGCTGATCAGGTTGCCCGCCTGCCCTTTGTAAGCGCGTACGCCGGTGTCTTCAAATGCCTGCGAGAGTGCCAGGAAGTCGTCATACATGGCAAAGGGCCAGAAGTTGCCCCTGGCAGAAAAGTCAAACCCAGGCTTATCGATAGGCTCACCGCCCGAGGCACTGATGGCGCTCTTCAGGAGTTCGACATGGGCCGTCTCGTGCTTGCTGATCTGCATGTAGGCTTTTTCTGCATCCGAACCGGCAGGAATCACGCCGGAGTCTAAGCCTTTGATATAAAATTCGTTTTCTAGGTATTCCAGCAGCAGGGCAAAGTTGAGTACGTCGAGTACCTTATTGCCGTCGGCTTTGGCTTCTGTGGCAAACAGGGCAGACAGGCCCAGTGGTGCCATAGCAGCTGCCGTCATTTTGCCGATACTTGCCATCTGGCGGAAAGCCTCACGTCGGGAAGCGATGGCCTGCTGGCTATCAGACTCGCCCAGTTTTGTATTAAATAAGTCGAATATAGTCATGATTCTTGTGCGTTTAGAAGATAAAGATTAGGAAGTAGGTAAATTGTTGGCGTTGATCTTATTGACAATAAAACCAGCCGCCTGTTCCAGCACTGCCTGCGGAGCCAGGGCGCGATCCAGTCCGTTTTTATCGATGACATCATCTCCGGCAAAGGAGGTAGGGTCTGTATCAACCATGTGCCGGAGGGCTGCGGCATGGCGGGCTTCCACAGAGACGATCTTGCCGGCAATCAGCAGGTAATCGACGCTTTTGAGCAGCTTACCTGCGCCATTATAGGCACCTACACCCAGGTCTTCAAACGTCTTGGCAGTAGACAACACACTCTCGCGGCTGTCGAAGTCTATGCTACTGAAATCAAAGGCAAGGGCAGCAATGCCATCCGAACCCAGAGCAGCTTTAAAAAACTCGCGATGTACCACCTCGTGGTTCTTGATGTCTTCCAGAATAATGGCTTCTTCAATGCTCATGCCGTGGTAAGGCATTTTCATCACCATTTCGTAGAAGGCCGCTTCCAGTTGCTCGAGCGTATAAGCATAGTTCAAAATGCCAACGTCGCCGCTACCCAGGTTGACCTTGTCGGCACCGGGTTCTTTGGGAATGTAGTCGTAAAATTCTTTACAGCCTGAGAGTACCAGTCCGGCAGTAGCCAGTGTGGCGCCGCTGTACTTCAAAAAAGATCTCCTGGCACTGTTGGTTTCCGGTGCGGAACCAATGCGCTGGTTGGGTTGAGTATCTAACTTCATGGAGTTATTTGATTAAATTGTGAAAAGATAAACGGATTAAGTTATTTTCTGGGAGCTAAGTACACAGCCGAGGCACCCGGATAGGCCAGGCTAAAGACAGGTGCTGCATCGCCACCCGACATAGGATAATCAAAAGCTAGGATCATGCCTCCGTCTTTGGCGCGTTCTGCGATGTAGATCTTCTGGTTGTTGTAATCAAAGGCAATATCTACCGGATTGCCCAGCATACTTTTTTCTCCCATTACGCACCGATGGTCTTTCAAAGCGATGGTACCGCCGTCGCCAGCTTTCATAGCTTTGGCTGTAAAGTCTGTGATGATATGGAAAGCTCCGTCTGCATCATTGTCGGCATCTTCGATGTCTGTCAGGAACATGGTATCGTGTTCCGCATCGTAAGAGAGTCCGTGGGTGCGGCCTACACCTTCTATGCCTACCATCATATCGGCTGCTACATCGCCTGCCTCATGGCTGAAGAAATCATGAAACACCGCCAGTTTGTTGGTCTTGTCTACCACGGCATACAGCGTGTTGCCATCCAGGTGAATACCCCACACATCGAAGGGCACCATGTAAGTCTTTTCATACTGAAAGCCATCGTCTATGATGCTGTATACCACCAACTGGTTGGCACTGTCTACGTCTTCGGCTACTACCAGCTTGTTGCCACTCACGGCAATTTCCCGCCCGTTGGTAAAGTCCGAAGTGCTGCTGAAGGCCAGCATGGCATCTCCTGCTTTGGTAAAATTAGATTCGGAAGTGTAGGCATTCACCTGACTGGAAGTGCGCGAAAGCTGGTAGACCATTTTCCTGGCATTGTCGTAATAGATGCCATCTGCATCCGGGCTGGTGGTGTTGTACATCACCGAGGGCACATCTGTCAGGTCAGAGACATCAAGCACCGTGAAGTTGCCACCCGTGTTGGTAGAAGCAAAAAGCCTGACCATTTCTTTGCCGTCCATGCCTTTGTCTTTGTCCCGGACCTTGTCCAGGAAATTTTCACCTTCTTGGCAACCGGCAAGCATTGCCAGCAGGCAAAAGCCCAGGATGCCTTTCAGGGTTGCATGAGCGTTGTGTAAAAATAGCTTTCTCATAGGAGTATAGTGGTTTGCGATTAGAAAAAATTGAATAATTAGATGTGGTACGTACGTAGAGCCGCCAGCCTTTGGATTTGAGAAGGCCAAAGGAATAGCAAAAAATTTGCAATGAATATATATACCTTTGCATTATGTATAGCCTTTAATTTGACAAAATGACATATACATATTAAAATTTTAATACATATACATAATAAATTATAATTAAAACCAGATATATTTTATACGCCTTATTAATAAATAATTGATAGGAACTAACTTTTTATCTCCACTTTCACTACATGCATCAGCATATGGCTAGGTCGGGTGCCGAAGTTTTTTTACATTTGGCCGGTTTAGCAAAACTCACTGAGCAAGGCATATGCGGTTTTTGATAAGAGTATATTCTACGTATGGCCTCTTTATGTTTGGCCTCATGTTCATATTCCTTCTACCTTTGTTTCTGATCCTGATGCTCAAAAGGAGTTGGCATCGGTATGCCTTGCTGCTCAACCAGTGTTGGTGCCGTGGCTTCTTTCTTTCGCTGGGTGTGCCGCCCCGCATCCTGTGGAAAGGAAAGCTGGAGAAGCGGCAGCCGTACGTGTTCACGCCCAATCATTTCTCACTGCTGGATATACCTGCTATGGGCTATGCGCCCAAACCCTTTGTGTTTGTCGGTAAAAGTTCGCTGACCAAGGTGCCTTTGTTTGGTTTTATGTTCAAGAAATTACACATCACCGTCAACCGGGAAAGCGCGAAAGACCGCTATCGGGCACTCAAAGAAAGTTACCGGGCAGTAGACGAAGGCAAGAGCGTGGTGATGTTTCCGGAAGGGGGCATCCGCACGCCTGATGCCATGCACCTGGCTGTCTTTAAGACAGGGCCTTTCAGGGTAGCCATTGAGAAGCAGATACCTGTCGTGCCGGTCACCATACCTTACAATGGACTGATATTACCCAATGACAACAAGTTTTTGATGCAGCCCAAACGGCCCGTCATCATCTTTCACAAACCCATTCCTACCGTGGGTATGACAGAAAACGACATCGGGCGACTTAAAGATCAAACATATCAGGTCATTGAGCAGGAACTTTCAAAACATTTTCCGCATCTTCAAACAGGGGAAGGTAGACCGAAGACTGAAGACCGGAGGCCGGAGTCGGAAGGCAGAAGCGATACTTCGGACCTCGGACCGCAGACTTCCAGCTTTTAAAAAATAAATATATGAAAATAGACAGAGCCACCATTCACAAAATAGCGCATCTGGCGCGCCTTGAGTTTGATGCCGAAGCAGAAGAAGCCCTGGCACAAAACATGACCGAGATACTCGACTGGGTAGATCAGCTCAACGAGGTAGATACCTCCGATGTAGAGCCTATGACCAACATGACGATGGAAGTCAACCATTTCCGCCCCGACAAAGTAGGGCAGCATTTGGACAGGAAAGAGGCATTGGACAACGCACCCAAAAAAGATGACCAATACTTTCGGGTACCCAAGGTGTTGGGTGCTGGGGATTAGGTTATAGGGATTGGGAGTTGGGAGTTAAGTCAATACCCCACTCGCTTTAGATTGCATCCATCTGACTGGCTTCAGATTGTATCTGAAGCCCTTCTAGCTTTGGTCACAGGCCGAAGCGAGGGTTCATCTACCTATTTACTTCAAAGGCTCCGTACAGTCTACCATGAAGCGTGATAAGAAAGTAAAACATAAGCATCTTATATCTTCATCTATACTACGGTACATTTCCAGTTTGTGAGTCCGCGCCACGTTGGCACAAACTGGGGTATGGAACCCGTGGGCTGTCCGGGTCGGCCCCTGCCGCCGAGGCCCGTAGCATTCCATGCCGGATGGCGAATACCGGTACCCACAAACCCAGCGAGGGTGTCTTGTGAGGACCGCGCCACGGCGGCACAAGCCACAGATATGGAACCCAGCAGACAACTGTGGCAGAGTATCATATGGCGGGGATAGCTACTTGCCAACTGTCTGCAAGCTATTGCACTTCAAGGAAAGCTACTCGCAAATTGTGAGAAGCATATTATTGCCAAAACTAATATTGTACCTTTCGTGGCAGAACGGGCTTTTCATCAGCTGGTACATATCGTTTGGCCACAAAGATTATGTATTAGAAGTAGTTATCAGAAGAAGTAGTACAACTACCAAAGATACTATACGCAATGATTGTAGGCGACTGACTTGCTTGCATTTATTACTCCATTGCATTTCACTGCATCATACCGACCACTCACTGCAAAAAAGTAGCATTATAAGATAAAGTAGCAGATATTAGCTCATAGGAAAGTCATCCATGCTTTTGCCACTTAAATTAGCTGCTACATGTACAAAAACTATCTGCTCATCGCTTTCAGGAATTTCAGGAAGGACAAAGTCTTTACAGTCATCAACCTGTCTGGCCTCACGATCAGCCTGGCTATCTGTCTGCTCACGTTGCTGTATGTAGGCTTTGAGCTAAGCTATGACCGCTTTCATGAAAACGCTGACCGGCTCTATCGGATTACGACGGCCAACATTTCCAATGGAGAGGAAATACAGGATGCCAACACGTCCAACCTAGTAGGCCCTACCCTGAAAGCAACGCTACCGGAAGTAGAAGACTTTGCCAGGATTTACCTCATCGAAAATGCTACGCTATCCAATGGTGACCGTCATTTTAAAGAAGACAGGCTCTATGTAGCTGAACCTTCTTTTCTACAAATGTTCTCCTGGAAGATGCTTGCCGGAGATACGAAAACAGCTTTGGAAAAACCGCTTTCCGTGGTACTTACCCAATCGGCAGCCCGGCAGTATTTTGGCGATGAAGACCCCGTTGGGCAAACCCTCATCTACCGTGATTATGGTAATCAGGATGATTTGTTGGTGACCGGAGTAATGGCCGATGTGCCGGAGAATTCTCATCTGCATTTCAATATGCTGATCTCCTATACTACGGCGACAGATCACTGGAAACGCAAGCTTACCTGGGACAACAATAATGATTATACCTACCTGCTGGTCGATCCGCAAGCCAAACGCTCATCGTTGAGTACCAAAGCAAAGCAGGTGATTGACAGCACCAATCGCTTCAATACCAGTTATGTATGGCAGTTGGTGGAAGATATTCATCTTCACTCGCACAAAACTTACGAAGCCGAAGCAAATGGAAGCGCAACCACAGTGTACGGTCTGCTGGCACTGGCACTGCTGGTGATGCTGATTGCCTGCTTCAACTACATCAATCTGGCGACGGTGCAGTCTATGCATCGCATCAAGGAAAGCAGCATCCGCAAGGTGCTGGGTGCCAGCAGGGGCGCACTAATCTTACAATTTCTTACAGAATCACTTACTATCAATGCTGTAGCACTGCTGCTAGCGATCGCGCTGGTGGTGATGGTGAAGTCTTACTTTGAGCTACTGGCTGGTCACGCGCTTTCCTTCGAGCTGCTGGAACGACCCGATGTATTTGCTGCACTGTTGGGTTTACTGCTGCTGGGTACGCTGGCTTCGTGTCTTTTCCCAGCGATCAGTGTCACCGCCTTTCAGCCAGTGAAAGTACTGAAAGGCAGCTTTACGGCTTCCGGCAAAGGAAACGTATTGAGAAAGTCGCTGGTCACCCTACAGTTTATGCTTACCATCATGATGATGGGCGGCACACTGCTGGTCTACCAGCAGATACATTTTCTGCGCCAGCAAGAGACTGGTGCCACGCTTAGCCAGATAGTAGCCCTACATGCGCCTAAATATTTGGGTAACGATTCGGTCTCCAGTCGGTCCTTTCAGTTTTTTCGCAATGAGATAACACAGCTACCCTATGTGCAGGACGCAACCTTTTCCAGTACCTTGCCGGGTAATGGTATTTATGAAATCAACAGTACCGATGATATACACCAGCTGGACCATAAAGAAGATTTCAAAACGATTTTCTACCTGTATGGTGCCAGTGATACGTATTTGCAAACACTTGGCATTAACCTCATTGCCGGTCATGGTTTTCGGTTACCACATGCGTCTTCAGAAACCGCACAGGTGGTGATCAACAAAATGGCGGCTACTCGCCTGGGCTTTGCTTCACCAGATGATGCCTTGGGTCAGATGCTGACTTTCTGGGGCAACAAAGTGACGGTATCCGGTGTGATAGATGACTATCATCACTTGTCGCTGAAAGAAGCCCAGATTCCCCTACTCATTTATCCGACAGATGAAGCCGGAGCCGATTATTTCAGTATCAAACTGTCTGCCCCCACACAAGCCACTTCCTATGCAGATATGATTGCAGGCATAGAAGACCGGTGGCGGACAGCATATCCCAACGATGTGTTTGACTATTACTTTCTGGATGATCAGTTTGATGCACAGTACCGCACAGACCAGCAGTTTGGACAGGTATTTGGTATTTTTACGGGCTTTGCCATCTTCATTGCCTGTCTGGGACTGCTTGGCCTGGCTACCTATTCGGCCCGGCAGCGCACCAAAGAGATTGGCATCCGCAAGGTACTAGGTGCTTCGGCACAAAGTATTTTGTTGCTGCTTTCCAAAGACTACATCCGGCTGATCCTCATTGCTTTTGCTGTGGCTACACCTGTTGCCAATTACTTTGCCCAGGAGTGGCTGCAAAGTTTTGCCTACCGCATCGACCTGCACTGGTGGCATTTCTTCATCCCCGGTATTACCGTGCTATTGATCGCCCTGCTGGCCGTCAGCAGCCAAAGCCTGAAAGCTGCCAACAGCAATCCGGTGGATAGTTTGCGCAATGAGTAGAAGATCTACCTAAAATCTGTATTTTTATGCATGATCAAGCACGAAAATATACCTGCCGAACAACAGCCAGCCAGGCAGCAACTGTGTAGGTTGCCTATTTACTATACCTTCTTTAAGATTACTATACTGGCTTTTGCTTTGTTACTTTTTGGTGGAATGAGCCGCGCATGGGCACAGTTAGCCAAAGGGCAATCCAAGTTTTTTGGCTGTACGATGGCAGGTTTGAAAAATGAAGGTATGATGCCCGATACGCTCTTTAGCACTTACTGGAACCAGGCTACGCCCGAAAATGCCGGCAAGCATGGCCTTTGTGAAACCAGCAGAAATGTCTATGAACCAAAGGCCCTGGATGAAATCTATGCCTTTTGCCTTGATCACCATATCCCGTTCAAAGAACATACTTTCCTGTTTTGGTGCTGTGGGGCAGAGGCTAAATGGCTGCTGGAACTTTCTGATGCCGACATCCGGGCTGAAATGGAAGTATGGATTCAGTATTTTTTCAACAGATACCCGCAGACTGCCTATGTGGAAGTGGTCAATGAACCTTTTCAGTCGCCGCCGCCACCTAAAATAAGGCAGGCACTGGGAGGCGACGCAGACTTCGCCTGGGTGCGGTGGATGTACCGGAAAGCCCGCAAGTATGCCCCCGCTGACTGTGCGTTGTGGATCAATGAGAACAATGTGCTGAAAGGAGGAGCAAGAGTAGCCAAGTACAAACAACTGATCAGCCTGCTGCAAACCGATGGCACAATTGATGGCGTGGGTATGCAGGGGCATTGGCTGGAAAATATTGATCCTGATACCCTACAAAATACATTGAACCAAATGGACGACCTCGGCCTGCCGCTCTACATCACAGAATACGAAGTAGATGAGGCCGATGACAAAGTACAGCAAGCGATCTGGGCTGCACAGTTTCCTGTGATGTGGGAACACCCTGCGGTGAAAGGCGTGACGCTCTGGGGCTATAAAGAAGGCCATATGTGGAGAGAAAATGGTTACCTTGTGCACACCAATGGCAGCGAACGCCCCGCCATGACCTGGTTGAAAAAGTATTTTGCAGAGAGAAAAAAAGAAGATTAAGCATGACTTTCCTGCTCAGCCGGACTCAATCCTTGGGGTGCCTCTAATGTGGCTGGCTTGTTTTTGAGAATCATGATGATAATGCCTAAAATAATGAACGGAATGCTCAGCAGTTGCCCCATGTTGAACAACATCCCAGCCTCAAAAGCTGATTGATCTGCTTTGACAAACTCAATCAGGAAACGGGCTACAAACAGCAGTACCATGAACAATCCGAAAATAAATCCGGGTTGTTTGTGCAAACGGCGGCTCAACACATAAAGCAACACGAAGATGCCAAAATAAGCCAATGCCTCATATAATTGCCCTGGATGCCGGGGCACATTGTCTACCCGCTCAAACACAAAAGCCCAGGGCACGGTAGCCGGTCTGCCGATGATCTCGGAGTTCATTAGGTTGCCCAGGCGAATACAGCACCCAGCCAGTGCCCCTACCACCGACAGCTGATCGAGCAGCCAGAACAGGCTTATTTTATAGTTTCTGGCAAACAGGATGGTAGCCATCATCACCCCAAAGATACCGCCATGACTTGCCAGTCCCTGATACCCGGTAAATGCAAAGGTAGGCTCAAAACGAACCGGTAACAGCATTTCCGCTACATGGTGCGAGTAATAGTCGAAGTCATAGAATAGACAATGACCCAACCTGGCACCGATCACCGTGGCAAGTACCATGTAGATGGTGAGTTTTTCCAGCCGCTCCTCCGGCAGGTGTACTTTGGCAAATTGCTTCCTCATCAGCACATAGCTCAGCACAAACCCCAGGGCAAAGAACAGCGAATACCAGTGCAATGCATAGAAGCCGAGGTCAAAGACGATACCGTCGGGGTTCCAGTGGATGTAAGCCATGATGCTACTTATCATAAAAATCATATGGACGTGAGATGCGTCCAATGTACAGCGACTTTGTTTGACTTACAAAATTCCCACCGAATCTTTATGTCCGCCTGCTTTCAGTAAAGACACCATATATGGTGTCTCCATTATATGGTGTCTCCATTATATGGTGTCTCCACTGCATCGCCCGCCGGGTCCGGTGGGTCTCCAATGTATGTTGTCTTCTCCGCCACTATTAATCCTCATCTTCTGTTTCAAAAGCCTGACGGATGGTATCTTCTGTGGTTCGGAGCTTGGTTTTGCAATAGTCTACCAGCGAAAGCGCGGTCTTCACTTTTTCTGACAGATCATCCACATCCAGCGGTTCGTGCTCGATGTCATGGACAATCGCTTCCAGCTGCGTCATCGCTTCCTGGTAGGTGAGTGCTTTTTGTTTAGCCATTTTTCTTGTTTTCGCTACTTTCTATAATACTGTGTAACAGGTGATACTGGCTGTGGGTTGTTAGCCGATCGCCTTTCTGCAATATGTCTCCTTCTTGCAAGGGTTTTCCGTTGACGTAGGTCAGGGTATAGCCGCGTTGCATGATACGGGCAGGGTCTAGCAACTGTAAATATCGTTCATAGTTTTCCAGTTGCTGGTGTCCGTTTTTCAGGCGATTGTTTGCCACTTTTTTCAACGTCTTGCTAAGTTGCTGTACCTGCTCATGGGAGGCTTTGAGCCGGGCGGTACTAAGTTGCCTAAGCCGCTCCTGCCAACGGGACAGCAATACATAGTTGTCTGATACCTGGCTGGAAACAGCAAACCGCAACTCATTTTGCAAACTTTCCAACTGATAGCGTTTTTCGACAATGACCTGCTCACTGACGTTGATCAGCCTGTGGAATTTTTCTTCCAGGGCCTCTTCAAAACTACGCATGCCGTTGATCAGAAACTCTGCTACCGCCGTTGGGGTTTTCATCTTGGTATGAGCCACCAGGTCGGTGACCGTCTCATCTCTTTCGTGCCCAATGCCCGTGAACACAGGCAGCGGAAACTGTGCCACATGTGATGCCAGGTTGTAGCCGTCGAAACAATCAAGATCCACCTGTGCACCTCCGCCACGGATAATCACCACGGCATCATAGCTGGTGCTACCACCTTCCAGTTGGTCGAATATCGCCATCAGGGCAGCAATGATGCTGTCTTCTGCCCCATTTCCCTGCATGGTCGCTTCAAAAAGCCGCAGCTGCAAGCCATAGCCATACCGGTTGGTGCTTAGCTGATCCACAAAGTCGCCATACCCGGCAGCAGTGGGTGAGCTGATGACCGCGATCTGTTGAGGCACCAGTGGCAGCGGGAGGCTTTTGTTCATGTCAATCACCCCTTCTTCTGCCAGTTGGGCAATTACCTGCTGCCTGCGCCTGGCCCGTTCACCGAGCGTAAAGTTGGCATCAATATCTTTGATGTTCAGGCTCAGTCCGTATAGCTCATGAAATTTAACTTCCACATGGCTCAGTATCTTCATGCCCGCTCTCAACTCCTCACCGGTGATGGCACTAAACCACCCGCTAAGCTTACGATAGGTATAACTCCACACCGTGGCCCTGATCTTTGCACTCACGTGATTGCCATCTTTTTCTACCAGTTCCATGTAGCAATGCCCGCTGCTATGCTGTCGCATCTCGCCAATCTCAGCCACTACCCAGTAGGAAGGCTCCATCTGGGTATCCAGTGTCTTTCTGATCAGGGTATTGAGGTCTGTTAAGCTGATGTAGTTGTTCATTATCTGGTTGGCTAGTGGAGATAACCCATTGAGATACCTGTTGAGATACCTGTTGAGACACCACATGTGGTGTCTTTACTTATCTTTTCCTTTCCAATGGTTTTCTGCAATGCCTAGCTCTTTGGCGATGGCGCGGGATAGTACGAAAAGATAGTCAGACAAGCGGTTGAGGTAGACCAGGATCAGGTGATCTACGCCTTCTTTTTCGTGCAACAGCACCACACTCCGTTCGGCACGACGACATACGCAGCGTGCGATATGGCATTGCGAAACCGATACATGCCCACCTGGCAGAATAAAATAACGCATAGGCTCCAGCGTTGCCTGCATCTGGTCGATAGCTTCTTCCAATGCTGTGACACTTTCCGGAAGCAACGGCGGCAGCTTGGCTTGATAACCCGTATCAGCAGCCAGCAGCGAACCCATGACAAACAGGTTGTTTTGTATCTCCAGCAGCAGCGACTGCCTGGGTGCATTCACCGGCTGGTCTCGTACCAGTCCGATGTGCGCGTTGAGTTCGTCTACCGTGCCATAGGCGGCCACCCGGTCGTGCGACTTCACCACCCTGGCTCCACCAATCAATGAGGTCTTGCCCTCGTCCCCTGTCTTGGTATATATTTTCATAAGTAATGGTTAGTACGATCCCCATTATTGGGTCTTCAGTCTCCGATCTTCGGTTTTCCGGTCTTAAAGATACTGATTTTGCAGGAGGTGAACAGATGATCGTGGGATATTCTATTCAGAAAGAAGGGGTATAGGTTTCCACGAGCTGCCGGTAGGTTTGCTGGTATTCCTGAAACTCTTTGGCTGGTAATAACGTGTGCAGCGTTTCCAGCGACTCTTCGGCGTAGTGTTCCAGGCCATTGGCAATGCTGGTGCGGATATAGGCTTTGAGCAATGCCGCAGATACAGGGTTGGTCTGGATAGCATCCAGCATCAATGTATAAAGCTCAACGCTGCCCGCTTCAGGGTAAAGGTGGCTGGCCGCTTCCAAAAACCCTTCTGCATAAAAAGGATTGTTGATCAGGTAGTGGTATTCCTGCTTTGCTTTGGTGGTGTCGTTCGCTGCCTCGGCAATTTCTGCGACATACAGGTGCTTTTTGTACGTATGCCAGACAGACAACTCCGGCAGGCGATCCATTATTTTGCTGATGCCAACAAAATCTTCTCGCTGCTGCATACTCAGAGCTTGCACCCACAGCCAGTACCCCTGCCCCAGCGGCGACAGTGCAGCTTCATTACGTATGGCTACTATCTGGTCTTCTACCATACGATTACCCTGCATATTTTCAGGATACATTAGCAGCAGATCGTGGATGGCCAACACGCGGTAGTTCGGGTCTTTGATGGCTGCCAGTACTTTTTGCATCTCTATAGTGCTAAGTTCCTGCCACCGGTAGCGCAGCAGTTGGTAGAGAAAGGCATCATCCCGGTTGCTGATGTACGATGAAAGGCTATCTGGCTGTAGCAGGCTCAGCATTTCATCAGCTACAGCCAGGGTACTTTCTGTGGCTTCTTTCGTATCGCTGCCCAGGCTTTGCCAGGAGGCTTTGACCTCGCTCCAGGGTAATAGTCCGGCGGCAGCGGCTTCTGTTTTGCTCACCGACGTTCTGAACAAGGCATCTTCAAAAGAAGACTGGGCTGCCCTGGTAAAATAGCGGACAGCGGCCAAAGGTGCCTGCTGCTGCAACGCCCAAAGTCCCAGCAGGTTATTGTAGTAGCCTGTCTTAAAAGGATTCATTGATTGGAGGTCGTCTACTATTTTGAAGGCAGCCACTACCTGATTGGTTTCGTAGTAGCCTACTGCCAAGGCAAAGCGCAAGGGTTCGTAATAATTGCCGTTCTCCGGCTTCTCAGCCAGCCGTGCTACATCCCGGAGCAACGTACCATCGGCAGCTTTGCCCAGGTTCATCACATAGTTGAAGAGGTAGGCAAAGTCCAGGCTACCCAGCACAGAATCTGCCGGTATCTGCCAGGTATTATCGCTGACCGTTTGCCCCTGCTGATTAAATAACAGCAGTTTATTGATCTGGTTCTGCAAATAATCCGAGTCTGTTATTACCTCCTGCAACAGGGTATCTACCGAAAAGGTCAGCGTATTGGCCGAGCGAGCAATGACCGACAACGTATTGGCTTCTGCTGCTTTTCTGGTGTCTATATCTTTGCGTGCCCGTTCCAGGTAGATCAGGGCAGAGTCTAACTCCGAAGCACCTGCATAGCTCAGGGCTAGGTTGTTTTGCAGGTAGGCATTGCCCGGAAAACGATCCAGCCCCGTCCTCAGATTAAACAGGGCATCAAATATCTGGCGGTTCTCCTGTAGTCCGTTGCTTAGGTTGGCATAGGCATACGAACTAGGGTTTTTGGTCAGTGCCTCACGGAAATAGAAAGGAGCCAGCACCTCATCCTGCTGCGTGCGTGCCAGTGTGCCCAGCGAGTAGTTCGACCGATGGTTGTTGTACCCGTATTGGTCGCCCATTTTGTAGTACTGTTGGGCCAGAAACTCATCGCCATTCAGCCAGGTGAGGTCTGCCAGGCTGTTGTAATAGGCTGCCATGCCCTGGTTGAGCGGCAACATGCCAGCATTCAGAAAGAAGGCCAGCGTCGCAATGGTTCCCACAATCTGTACGGTGCCATACGGAAAGGCATTGGGCTTGTACATCACCTTATATACCTGCTTGTTCTCCATCAGGGGCTGCACAAAGTTGGCAATGATATAGAGGAAGAAAATCAGTCCGTAGCCCATCTGGCTATACACGATGCTGTCTTCCAGGGCTTCTATGGCCGGGTCGTTGGCAGTGGCAAAGAAATAAGCGCAGGTAGCAAAAGTGATGGCCGCCAGGGTCAGGTAAAAGTAGCTACCTATCGGTGCAAACGAGAAGATATACTGATACTGCCCTTCCCGCAGCCGAAACTCCCATAGTCCCAGCACAGCCGATATGGCCAGCACCAGAAAAGCGTTGAGGTAGAGTAGCTGCCAGTCGATGGCACCTGTATTTTTGAGATAAAGCAGAAAGAGATTGGCCAGATAGACCACAGAAAGTATAGAGAAATGCAGCATGGTATGCTTGCTGCTGTTGGTATTGTTGCGCGTCACCAGCACCAGCAGCATACTGATCACCACATGGGCCGTCATGAAGATGAAGAAGATACTCAGCACAAAGGGCACCGTGATGCCCTGCGTGAGCAGCAGCAAAGCCGGGTGTGGTACTTCGGCAAACAGCATGATCATACCGAACATCAAAAGGGTGACACCGGCAAAGACGGCCAGCCTGACAAACAGGCCCTTACCGGTGGCGATGCTATGAAAGTAGTAGACAGGCAGCAGGTACAGCACAAAAGCCAGGATCAGTGCCAGTCTGCCGGTGTTGCCAAACAGCAACTGCTGCTCGAGTTTAAAACTAGCCAGCAGCCCAATCAGCACCAGCGCGCCGAAGTAGAACCAGAATCTGCGCAGCGTACTGATGATGGTACACAACACCACCAGGCTTATAGCAACAACTGCCAGCAGCAGGTAGACAGCCGCCGTATTATACTGTACATCGCTACCCCGGTAGGTTTCGCTCACAACATACTGGTCTGCCGCATAGGAAAAGTCAAACAGTCCTGTCTTGAACTGGTCCAGCACCACAGGTACTTTATCAAACTGACTGATCAGCTCCCATTGGATCACAGGGGCCGGATTCACGCCATAGCTGACAGCTGCGTAGACAAGCATACCGATGCATAGCAGCAGTAAGCCATAAAAAAAGTATCGGCTCTGAGGATGCCAGTTGTGCCAGAAGTTGAATGAGTTCATGCGTTGTACACTATTTACCGGCGAGATACATAAAATTTCCGATAGGAAGCTTAAGCATGTAACGAAATAGTCGTTTTTATCATATAATGAGTGGAATGGAATTGGGTTATTGATACACTGTCTTTGTTAGCCGTGGCAACAACATTGGGCGGAACGCTTGTACTTGCCGCAGTGGCTCCTTCCATCTCGCTTCAGTCCGGGACGCGTAGTCATAGACCTTACCCTATTTTATATCTTTTTCAGAATAAAGCCTTGTATCGCTCATATAATCAGAAATATAAGTTTATTGCCCTCTCCGGGAAGCCGATCGCCGGGAAGCCGGTCGCCGGGAAGCCGGTCGCCGGGAAGCCGGTCGCACCCTGGTTTCGGTCCGAGACACGTAGTCCGGGATGCGCAGTCTGTGACCGAAGTCTTACAATTGAAACAGGATAAGGTCTGCGACTACGCGTCCCGGACTGAAGCAAAAAATATAGCAAAGTCTCAGACTTTGCTTGTATTCAAAGGCTTCAGATGCAATCTGAAGCCAGTAGTAAGTAGTGTTACATACCCCACCACAACCTCTACTGCACGGGCATGGTGCGGTTTTCTTTGTGGCTTTGTACGGACAGTTCAATCAGGCGAATGACTTGCAGGGCCTCTTCGGGTTTGACCAGTAAATCACCTTGCTCACTGATGGCCTGATGCAGGTTGTCGTAGAATAGCTGGTAATTTCCTGGCAAAGATTCTATCGTTCCTTTGCAATGCAACCCTTCCACTTCCGTATCAATGGTGCCCCACAGGGTGCTATTCTCTTTTCCCCATTCTGGTATGTCGGGGCTTTTGCCTGCTTTTAAGGCTTCTTCCTGCGGGTCGGTGCCGTACTTGGTGAAGGTGCCCAGGTGGCCCAGCAGTTTGTAGCGTGGGCCTTCATCGCGCACCAGGTAGCTGGATTTCAGCACGACATAAAACTGCTGATAGTCCATGATGATGTGGTAGCTGTCGAATGTTTTGGCACCTTCGCGCTGAATGCTGAGCTTGGCGGTGAGTGCAGCAGGCAGACCAAACAGCACCAGTGCCTGGTCGATCATATGGGCACCCAGGTTGTAGAGGATACCCGATCCCGGACCGGCATCTTCCTTCCAGGTGTTGGGCGTGACAAAGTTACGGAACCTGTCGTAGTGCGCTTCGTATTCGGCCAGGTTGCCCAGCAGGTTGGCTTCTAGCACCTTGCGTATGGTCAGAAAGTCGCTGTCGAGCCTCCTGTTTTGAAACACGGTCAGCAGTTTTTTCTTTTTATGCGCCAGCTTGACCAGTTCTCTGGCCTCCTCGGCGTGGATGACGAACGGCTTTTCTACCACCACGTGTTTGCCAGCCTCCAGTGCCTCTTTGGCCATACTGAAATGCAGCGCATTGGGCGTGTTGACAATCACAAGGTCTACGGCTTTGTCTTTGAGAATGTCCTGATACTCTTTCACCACCGTTACCTCCGGATAGCGGACTTTGGATTTTTCGTGATGCCGTTCCAGTACTTTGTACAGAGAGAAGTGAGGATTAGCGGCAAGTAACGGAGCGTGAAATACTTCTCCCGACATTCCATAAGAGGTTAAGGCTGTTCTGATCATGGTTGTTGACATCTGATAAGGCTGTTTGAATATGATAACAAGCAAAGTAAGAGCAAAAAAAGAAATACCCAAAGGTCGTGGCCTTAAATACATAGTAAAATCTATGTCCTGAGCTACTGCCCCACCGAGGGCAGTCGTTCCGCACTACTTCGGAGCTATTGCCCAACAGGTGGGCAGTCGTTCCGCACTGCTCCGGAACTGTTGCCCAACAGGTGGGCAGTCGTTGCGCACCAGTGCTTTGCTATGTTGGAATGTTTGTCATGTAATAGTTTGCCCTAAAGAATCTTTTATAACCTAAACTGCTGTTTGTGGTTATTAGCTAAGCACTTTGAAAAATGAATGCAAAGCTGAATGTATCACTGAACCCACGTATTACATGACACACAAGACCATAGCCCTGCTGGCACTGCTTATGATCTTCACTACCACAAAATCACACGCACAGGCAAGCCTGGATGTGGAAAGCGGTGTGGTGTTTGATGGCTACAACAATGTGCGTGTGCCTGGCAAAGGCGGTACGCTTTTTTCCCTTTCCGATGATCTGAACACCCTCACCAAAGTGTTTTACAGGCTGAGGCTCTCTTACCTGTTCAACAAAAAGCACTACGTTTCTCTGCTCTATGCGCCACTAACGCTCACCGCAGAAGGGAGTTTTGATACGCCTGTCACCTTTGAGCAGACAGTATTTAGTCCGAATGTGAATGTCACAGGCAAGTACCAGTTCAATTCCTACCGGCTCACGTATCGTTTTATGTTTGCCCGCACGCAGCGGTTTCAGTTTGGCGTTGGTGTTACTGCTAAGATCAGGGATGCCCGCATCACATTGACGAGCGAACTACAGTCGGATGAAAAGACCAACGTAGGCTTTGTGCCGCTGATCAACTTCTACGCTGAATGGTTTGTCAAAGAACGCCTGTCGCTGGTGCTGAAAGGTGATGCGCTGGCCGCTCCACAGGGTAGGGCAGAAGATGTGCTGTTGGCCGCCTACCTGTATCCCTCCAGAAACCTGACTTTCAAGCTAGGCTACCGGGTGCTGGAAGGCGGTGCCGACAATGACGAAGTATATAATTTCAGTTTGCTGCACTATGCTGTTATCGGAGCAATCATTACTTTGTGAGAAGGGAGACCGGCTTCTATACTTACTTATAGCTGAACCAGAGCGTACAATGGGAATTAGCAAAAATGGTATATCCAAGACGAGAAAATACAACAATGGAACAGAAAATAAACCGACGTGAATACGTTTGGATAAGAGTTTTGCTTATTGGAATTAGTATCCTGTTTATCAGCGGTTGTAAAATAGATGTAGAGCCTAAAGTATTAGCAGACTTTATATATAAAAACAGCACTAACTATACAGTGAGCTATAGCTATATAGCTTTGGATAATAGCGATACAATTAACTTATTTACGCTGAATCCGATGGCGGAAAAAGTTTTTAATATCAATGGTAAAGGAGATAGGAACCCTGATATTGCAACTTGCTGTGAAGGTTTTTTAGATGGCCTTCAAGGACATGGTTTTCCTATTCTTATAACTTTTGATGACTCCAAATGCATTACATATACAGAAGGTGAAGGCCCTACTACCTCAAATATCTCAAGCTATGAGGCAGAAGTTTTAGACGATAATCATTTTCAATACACTTATCGCTTTACCGAGGACGATTTCCTAAAAACAGAGCCATGTAAGTAGTGATGTGAAGATATAAATAAGAAGCCACTTCAAGTTTTTGGAGCGGCTTTTCTTATATTGTAACCTCTACGCTGAATGGTTTGCCAAAGAACGCCTGTCACTGAAGCAGGACGATGGGAGTAGGGAGAACGGAGACGGAAGACCGAAGTGAGAGTTCCAACTTCTAGCTTCCAGCCTCAAAATTTTTTTCACCATAAACAAACATGATATGTTAATGACGACCACACCCCATGTAGAGGGAAAAAAAGTGACAAAGTATGTAGGACTGGTTACTGGCGAAGCCATTATTGGTGCCAATATCTTTCGTGATCTTTTTGCCGGTATCCGTGATATTGTAGGCGGACGGGCAGGGTCATACGAATCTGCGCTGCGGGAAGCCAAAGACTATGCGCTGGATGAAATGGCAGACAGAGCCACTAAGATGGGTGCCAATGCCATCATTGGGCTAGACCTGGACTATGAAACACTGGGAAAAGAGCAAGGCATGCTCATGGTAAGTGCCAGCGGCACCGCTGTTGTTTTAGAATAGGTGTTAGGAGTTGGGTTTGGGTTTTAGGTGAAAATCTAACTCCTAACACCCAACTCCTATTTCCTACTTTATTTTTCGTTCGTTGTAACCGGTATAAATTTGTCTTGGACGGCCAATGGGTTCTTTATTCTCGCGCATCTCTTTCCACTGGGCAATCCAGCCGGGCAGTCGGCCCAGGGCAAACATCACGGTGAACATATCTGTGGGGATGCCCATCGCACGGTAGATGATGCCTGAGTAGAAATCAACGTTAGGATACAGTTTTCTCTCTACAAAATAATCATCTTTCAGTGCAGTCTCTTCCAGACCTTTGGCAATGTCCAGGATCGGGTCTTTCACGCCCAGGCCGGAAAGCACTTCGTCGGCATTCTTCTTGATGATACGGGCACGCGGGTCGAAGTTCTTGTAGACTCTGTGTCCGAAGCCCATCAGGCGGAACGGGTCGTTCTTGTCTTTGGCCTTATCGATAAACTTTTGCACATCGCCGCCATCCTGCTTGATCTGTTCCAACATCTCAATAACGGCCTGGTTGGCACCACCATGCAGCGGTCCCCACAGCGCGTTGATACCGGCAGCAATAGAGGCATACAGACTTGCCTGCGACGAACCCACAATGCGTACCGTAGAGGTAGAGCAGTTCTGCTCATGGTCGGCATGAAGGATCAGCAGCTTGTCCAGCGCATCACTCACCACTGGGTCGGCTTCGTATTGCTCTGCCGGCAGGCCAAACATCATCTTCAGGAAGTTGGAGCAGTAGTCGAGCGTATTGTCAGGATAATTGACCGGGTGACCGATCTTATGCTTATAAGCCCAGGCAGCAAACGTAGGCATCTTGGCCAAAAGGCGAATGATGCTCAGGTGTACTTCCTCTTTGGAGCGGTTGGGGTCCAGCGACTCAGGATAAAATGCTGTGAGCGAGCATACCAGCGAGGAAAGTACGCCCATCGGGTGTGCGCTGGAAGGAAAGCCATCCAGTATCTTTTTGATATCTTCGTGCACCAGCGTATGGTGGGTGATTTCTTCTTTAAAAGACTCAAACTCACTTTGGTTGGGCAGTTCACTGTAGATCAGCAGGTAGGCCACCTCCAGAAAACTGGACTTGGCAGACAGGTTTTCTATAGGATAACCCCGGTATCGCAGGATGCCTTCTTCTCCATCCAGGTAGGTGATGGAGCTGGTAGTAGAACCTGTGTTTTTAAAGCCAGGGTCCAGCGTGATATAACCGCTCTCCGATCTGAGTTTGCTAATATCTACGGCTTTTTCGTTTTCTGATCC
Source organism: Cyclobacteriaceae bacterium (assembly GCA_958296015.1). Taxonomy (GTDB): domain Bacteria; phylum Bacteroidota; class Bacteroidia; order Cytophagales; family Cyclobacteriaceae; genus JAJNNC01. Next base: position 44,174 of record CATQIH010000011.1, on the reverse strand, counting down.
TTCGATGATCGGAAGCTCATACGATTTTCCGTCGATCTTTAATTCAGCAGTGTTACTTGACATACGAGAGAGAATGTTAGTGGTAGAAAAAATTAATTTTAATTTGTGTGAAGGTATTATAATTCTATAACGTATAATCAATAGATTCAGTTAATGTTATAGATATTTTGCCTGATAGTAATGCTAAAGTTCTTATTTTGAAGTTTTGTCAGCATAACCGGCAGGAAATGACAAGAAATGAAAGCAATTGACAAATTATGTTGGTATTTTTGTGACATCACACATGAAATGCAAAAACGCAATGTACTATAACTCCATCATCGAGACCATAGGAAATACGCCCCTGGTCAGGCTCAACAAAGTGAACGAAGGCATTGAAGGTACCATCCTTGTCAAAGTAGAATATTTCAATCCGGGCAACTCCGTCAAAGACCGTATTGCGCTGAAGATGGTAGAAGATGCAGAGCGGGAAGGCAAGCTCAGGCCGGGCGGCACCATCATTGAGGGCACTTCCGGCAACACCGGCATGGGGCTGGCCCTGGCTGCCATTGCCAAAGGCTACAAGTGCATCTTCACGCTGGCCGACAAGCAGTCGCAGGAGAAGATAGACATTCTCCGGGCTGTAGGTGCAGAGGTCGTGGTGTGCCCCACCAACGTAACACCGGACGATCCGCGCTCTTACTATTCAGTGGCCCGCAAGCTCAACGAAACCATCGTCAACTCCTTTTATCCCAACCAGTACGACAACCTTTCCAACACCGCAGCGCATTATGAGACCACCGGTCCGGAAATATGGGAGCAGACAGAAGGCAAGGTAACGCACTTCGCGGCAGGCATCGGCACCGGGGGCACCATCAGCGGCGTGTCCAAATACATGAAAGAACAGCACCACGACCTGATCACAGTGGGCATTGATACGTATGGTTCGGTATTCAAAAAATACAAAGAAACCGGGGAGTTCGACGAGAATGAGATATTTCCATACCTCACCGAAGGCATCGGAGAAGATATTCTACCCAAAAACGTCGACTTCGATATGATTGATCATGTGGTGAAAGTCACCGACAAAGACGCTGCCATCATGGCGCGCAGGCTGGCACGCGAAGAAGGGCTTTTTGTTGGTTGGTCGTGTGGCTCGGCAGTATACGGCGCGCTCAAGTATGCCCGCAAACACCTGAAGAAAGACGATACGATGGTGATCCTGCTGCCCGACCACGGCACCCGCTACCTGGGCAAGATTTACAACGACAGCTGGATGAAAGACCACGGCTACCTGGAAAAGCGGGAGTTTGCCACCGCGCAGGATATTTTGAAAGACCGTAATGGCAGCGATGACCTGATTGCTATTGATAAAGATATGAAAGTAGGAGAGGCCATCAGGATACTGAATGAAAAAGGCATCTCGCAGATTCCAGTGGTAGAAGGCGAAGCCTTTGTCGGCAGCCTAACAGACTCCAAAGTGCTGCACAAGCTGATTGACAACCCGGAGCTGAAAACGCAGCCCGTGGAGATGATCATGGACAAGCCCTTCCAGTTTGTTTCTTCCAGAGATACCCTGGATGTGTTGTCTTCGATGATTGACAAAAACAACAAAGCCCTGCTGGTACGCGACAGGCTCAACAAAGTACACATCATTACCCGCCACGACATCCTGATGGCGATGAGTAGCTAACCAACCGGTCTGTTCTTTATTCGTATTAAAAGCCCGCCGCTGACGCAATATTTGTTGTGCGCGATGGGCTTTTTTAGTATGTTAACATCTTCAAACAATGATACTAAACTTAACTATGAAAAAGCTAACCATTTCAGCACTGACGCTTTGCATTTTTCTTCATGCATGTAATACTCCTTCCTCACAAAACGAACAGTCGGATACGACAGCCGTCAGTAAGCAACAACCTGCTGGTGAATTTGTGCCTATGCTTCAGGGAGACACCAAAGCGGGCTTCACGCAACTCAACGGCAAAGCCGATTACAAAGTGGAAGACGGTATACTCATTGGCACCTCTAAACTCGGGGAACCCAATAGCTTTCTGGCCACGGACAAAACGTACGGCAACTTCATCCTGGAATACGAAGTGATGGTAGACACCGCCATGAACTCCGGCGTACAAATCCGCAGCCATGCCATGCCACAGGATACCACACTGACTACCAAAAATAGCGAAGGGAAAGATGTACAACGCAAGTACGATAAAGGCAGAGTCTATGGCTACCAGGTAGAGATAGACCCATCGCCTCGTGCCTATAGTGGTGGTATCTACGACGAAGCCCGTCGCGGCTGGCTGGCCGATCTGTCAAATAACAAAGCTGCCCGCAACGCCTTCAAAAACGGCGAATGGAACCAATACAAAGTAGAAGCCAAAGGCGATACCCTTCGCACCTGGATCAACGGCGTACCTGCTGCCGAAGTAGTAGACACGGTGGATGCCTCCGGCTTCATCGCCTTCCAGGTACATGCTACTGACAAGCCAGCACCCATGCAAGTCATGTGGCGCAACATTCGGATTGAGGAGTTGGAGTAGTGGGTTAGGAAGGAGAATAATCTTTATATAGTGGATATATGGTTGTTATGTGTGAATGTAAAAAACTAACTGCTAATTGGCTTTGAACCTGAAGACATAGAAGTATCTTTGTAAAATGGAGATAAAAACAGACTTATACCTAGGAGATTGTAAAACGGAATTGAAAAACCTGCCAGACAATTCGGTAGACTTGATTTTTACATCTCCTCCCTACGCTGACCAACGGAAGAGTACTTATGGTGGCATTCATCCTGATAAATATGTTGAATGGTTTTTACCTCTTTCTGAACAACTACTACGAGTACTCAAACCAACCGGTTCATTCGTTCTGAATATTAAAGAGCGTGTAACGAAAGGAGAGAGGAGCACATATGTTATGGAACTCATCCTTGAGATGAGAAAACAAGGTTGGCTATGGACAGAAGAATATATCTGGCACAAAAAGAACTCTTATCCAGGCAAATGGCCGAACAGGTTTCGGGATTCTTGGGAACGGTTGTTACACTTCAATAAAGATAAGAAGTTCAATATGTATCAGGAGGAAGTAATGGTTCCAATGGGGGATTGGGCAAAGAGTAGACTTAAAAAGCTCAGTGATACAGATAAGACTCGGGATGAGTCTAAGGTAGGGAGTGGTTTTGGTAAGAATATATCAAACTGGTTAGATAGAGAAATGGCCTATCCAACAAATGTTCTTCATCTTGCAACTGAATGCAATAATAAAAATCATAGTGCTGCATTTCCTGAAGGACTTCCCCAGTGGTTCATTAAGTTGTTCACGAAGGAGGGAGATACTGTACTTGATCCCTTTATGGGTTGATATAAAAAATATTTTATGAGTTACGAAGGTAAAATGCTTCAAGATTTGAAAATGCCGACCCGAAAGGAAGTTGAGCAAGCATTGTTAATCACCTTATTCAATTGTAATGGAACTATAAAAGAATTTGCAGCAGGAGAAGAAATTGTCAACGAAATTGCAAATAAGTTTTCTCTCAATGAAAATCAAAGAAGTGCTGTCTTAGAAAGAATTTATCATAAGGAAAATAGAATCGTAAAAACCCCTCTTTGGCATCGTTTGCTTTACCGCGCCGCTGATTCATTAGCAAAAGAAAAATTAGTTTCAAGACCAACATCAACTATTCTTCTTACCAATAAAAAAGAATGGATGCTCACTGAAAATGGTTTTGATGAAGCACTAAAACTTCTAAAGATTCCTCCATCACACAAGAAATTTCTTCCAACGAAATCTTTTGAAGTTCAAAAAATTGTAAAGAAATTAATGGAAACTCCACGACCCGAATACTACAATCCTTTCGATAAAGAAAAGAAATTTGCAAAAAGCACGAGAGAATCTTTAATGAGAGTAAGAGGCTTTCGTCAAGCTGTCATTGAAGCGTATGATTGCAAATGTGCTTTTTGTGGATTGAAAATTAACGCTCCTGATTCTTTGTCGTGGGAAGTGGAAGCAGCACACATTGTTCCCCACAGTTCCAAAGGAAAAGATGACGTACTGAATGGAGTTGCTTTATGTAGATTGCACCATTGGGCTTTTGATACAGGTTGGTTAAGTATAGAAAATGATTTTACTATTCAAGTTTCATCAAAAATCAATTTATTATCTCATGACTATGGTAAGATGAATCATTATGATTTCATTAGAATATTTTCGAACCAACACTCAAAAATATTTCTTCCTAAAAGAAAGGATGCTTACCCTCATCAAAATGCAATGACTTGGCATCGTGAAAATAAGTTTTGTAATTAAGATATATAAAAATTGAGAAAGGTAAGTTTGTTTATTGCGTTAATGAAGAATATTTGAGATGTCGTTCTTCGAGGAAATAGAAAAAATTTATCTTCTGAAAACTCGAAAAACCATTTCGTTAATTCAATAAAAAACAAATTAGTATCATCCTATTTAGGTAGGTCAAATTTTAATTCGAAAGATGGATTTAACACTAAAAGTTGTGTCTCAGTATTTTGAATACAATGTTAGCACATTTCACCAAAAAAGAATTTCCAATTTAAATTCTTTGAGTTTATCCAAAATTCTGCTAGAGCAAAACCCTTATTTATTTGACACTAAATATGTCACAGTCCAAGAGATTATAAATAACCTTGTCAATGCGCATATTTCTTCCAGCGAAGAAACGATATTTGGAGATTGGCTGGAAGGTTTAGCAATATTCATCAATGAGAAGATATACAATGGCCGTAAATCAGGTATTCCAAACATTGACTTAGAATTTGATAGAGATAGTATTAGATATATTATTACAATTAAATCTGGCCCTAAATGGGGAAATTCATCTGCTCTAAAAAAAATGAGGGCTGATTTTCTCACAGCAAAAAAGACGCTTAGGACAAGTAACTCTCAACTTAATATAGTTGCTATCAATGGTTGTTGTTATGGACGGGATAATAAACCTGATAAAGGTGATTATTTTAAATATTGTGGTCAAACTTTTTGGGAATTCATCTCAGGTGATACTAACCTTTATACTGAAATCATTGAACCACTTGGACACAAGGCTAAAGAAAAGAATGACGAATTCTTAAAGTCTTATGCACAAATGATAAATAAATTTACGAGAGAGTTCAGTAACGAATTTTGCGAATCAAATGGTGAAATTGATTGGAAAAAATTGGTAATATTCAATTCATCAACAACTCCTCCAAGAAGGAAAAAGAAATAAACACGCCTCTAACATTGTGTATAGTGACAACTTAAAAGTTTCTTCATTTAGTAAACGTTGTGGTGATAAAAAGATAGTTGCTTTGAAATCCGCTACTGCTCATACACTTGGCTGCTAACCAAAGAATAAACAAAATGAGATTAACCAACGAACAAGTCAATACAATAGCTGCTTTTTTTGCTAAAAAACCTGTGCTCAAAGCCTATTTGTTTGGCTCGTATGGCAGGGGTGAGGGCAATACGCATAGCGATATAGATTTATTGGTGGAACTGGATTACAGCCAGCCCATAGGCTGGGATTTCATACAGATGCAACTGGACCTTCAGAAGTTGCTTGGGAAAAAGGTGGATTTGGTCTCGGCTAGGGGACTTTCAAAACACATACAGCCCATGATTGAGAAAGAAAAACAAATGATCTATGCCCGATAACCTGGGAGATAAAATACGTCTTCAACACGTGCTGGATGCCATTGAAGAGATAGAGAATTATATACAAAATGCAACGTTAGAAGAGTTTATTTCAAACTCTATGATGTTCAATGCTTCATTGCGTCAGCTAGAGATCATTGGCGAAGCTAGTAATCGTTTGTCTGAAAAACTACTTCAAGACAACAAAGATATTCCTTGGGCAAGGATCATAGGATTGCGCAACTTGGTTATTCATGAATACTTTGGCATTGATGATATGACTATTTGGTCGATCATAAAAATAAATTTACCCAAGCTAAAGGAGCAAATTCATTTACTCCTGAGCAAAATCAAATAATAAGAACCCTCCGTACCTAGATCAATGGCGTGCCTGCCGCCGAAGTAGTAGACACAATGGATGCCTCCGGCTTCATCGCCTTCCAGGTACATGCTACTGACAAGCCAGCCCCCATGCAAGTCATGTGGCGCAACATCTGGATTCAGGAGTTGGAGTAGTGGGTTAGGAAGGGAAATTGTATAGTGAAAATAGACGCAATTGCGTCTATATGGATGTTAGTAGGCATAAAAAACACTTAAATGAGAAAACTCAAAATTTTTCTGTTCTCTATAGTCTTACTTCTAGTATCAGTTTTTATCTACTATTTTATAGTAGTGATGAATGCACGAGCGAACACTCTAGAGATAGTTGCCAGTGCCTTAAGCCCGAGAAATATTCAGTTAGAATTAGATGATCTCACAGAAGAACAGTTGGATGCCCTATTAAAAATTCAGGATCCCAATTTTTATAATCACAACGGTTTTGATATCAGTACTCCTGGTGCTGGCGTGACTACCATTAGCCAAGGATTAGTAAAGTTATTTTATTTTGATGATTTCAAACCAGGACTTGCAAAAATTAAACAAACACTAATTGCCAGATTTGCTTTTGACCCTTTAACTCCAAAAGACACCGTATTAAAATTATTTGTAAACCATGCTTACATGGGCCAAGGTAACGGAAAGGCCATGTATGGTTTCGGGAATGCTGCAGAATTTTACTTTAATAAGAAATTTGAAGAGCTTAGCCAAAGTGAATATCTTGCCTTAATTGCCATGATTCGTGCACCGGACGGTTTTCATTATCTCAATAAAAGACAAGAAAACAATTTAAGGGTTGCTAGAATCAAAAAGTACCTATCTGGTGAATATATACCACAAGACAATAGTGATTTCCTATACGATAGAGAATGAATACGCCTGCTGACATTGTTCAGTCCCAAGTCTGGCAGCAATGAACTCATTCTTTTGTTGCTCTAAGTATGAAAATTGATAAATGAAAGAAAAACGCCTCCAAGCCCGGCCCGTGGCTGCACTTATCGTTAGTAGGCATTTTACAAAAGCTACATTGATGACCTTATTACCAAAAGGAAAAAGTATTGAAGAAGTATTCATTGACGATCTGTTCGTGACGGTTCCGGCAGGAACGGTTGAAATGAGAGATGACCGAATCAAAAAGGTTTGGAAGGTTGAAATAGATACATTCAATTTATCTAAATTTCCAGTGACTCAGGACTTGTATGAGGCAGTAATAAAAGAAAACCCAGCTACATTCAAAGGTGAAAATTTGCCGGTTGAGACGGTTTCCTGGATTGAAGCTATCAGTTTTTGCAATCAGCTATCTGAGCATTTGGGAAAAGCCCTTTGCTATTCTACAGACTCAGAAACGAAAGACATAAAGTTTGATTCGGAAGCAAATGGATTTCGGTTGCCAACGGAAGCGGAATGGCAATATGCCTGTCAGGCAGGAACTCAAGCAATAAGATATGACGACCTTGAATTAATTGCCTGGTATCAAGAAAACTCTAGCAATCAGCCTCACGAAGTTGGCAGCAAGAAACCAAATGCATGGGGCTTATATGATATGCTCGGGAATGTGTGGGAATGGTGTACAGACATGTATGACGAAACTGTGTATGGTTCGTATCGGGTATTCAGAGGTGGCGGCTGGTGTGATATTGAAAGAAGCGTGATGGCAACCACCAGAAGGAGAAGTCACCCTTACTCATTTAAAATTGATGATTTAGGTTTCAGGATTGCAAGGAGTTCAATCAAATGACTGACACTAATATTTACATGACACACACGACAAAGGCAATAGCAATCTTTTTCCTAATGCTGACGTCTCAATCGTTATTAGCGCAGGATAAAAGTGACAATTATTCGTTCTTCAAACTTTATAAGATTTTTCCACAACAGCAACTGCCCTACCCCGTCATCCCGCTAGGGATCTTTACCAAAAAGGAAAAATCTCCAAATGAATACTGAACATATACTTAAGCATTTAAAAGTGCTTTAAAACATCGTAGAGCAAAACTGCCCCGTTTGCTTTGTAAGGATCATTTCTCATTATATGTTTAGATTTCTTGCCTCCATCAAATGAATGCCAATTAAAAAAACTTGATTTTTTTTGAGTACAAAACCTTTTGGGCTGTATTACCTGCTTGATACGAAAATTTTTCAATCAAGTCCAAAATGTTACACTCATGAAAAAACCATTCAACACCATGCAAACCAAACCGTTTGCCAGGCTCCTGTTAGCACTGATCATCCCTTTTTTGCTGTTGAGTAGCTGTAAAAAAGAAACAGAAGAAGAGCCTCAGAAAAAAGACCCCAATATTGTGGCACTGGCGCAAAGTGTCAATGACCTGAGCACCCTGGTGCAGGCCATAAAGGCCGCAAAACTTACGGATGCCTTGTCGGATGAAAAGGCTTCTTTCACTGTGTTTGCACCGACCAATGCTGCTTTTGAGGCGTTCCTAAAGGCAAACAACTTTGCCAGCCTGGGTGACATACCAGATACCACACTGGTCAAAGTACTGCAATACCATGTGGTGCAGGGTGCCAAGGCTGCCGCCGCCCTTACCAATGGCTCAGTGCCTACGCTGCTCACTGGTAGCTCGCTTGATGTTAATATAGACAATGGCGTGGTCATCAACGACACAGCCAAAGTGACCGTTGCAGATAATAAAGCCAGCAACGGCATTGTGCATATCATCGATCAGGTGCTTGTTCCGCCTTCTCTCAAAGCACCGCAGCAATCTATTGTAGATATTGTCAAGGGCAATGATAATTTCAGCATCCTGCTTTCTGCGCTTACAAAGTATCCTGACGTGGTCACCAGCCTTTCTGGTGCCGGGCCATTTACAGTATTTGCGCCGGATAATGATGCTTTTGCCGCTTTTCTGGCAGAAGATGACAGGTTTGATGCGCTGGAAGACATTCCGGAAGATGTGCTGAAGCAGGTGCTTCTGTACCACGTCATCGCTGCCGCCGCGCCGATCTTATCAGGCGACCTGCCTGCCGAAGGTGAATCTCCTGCCACGCTGGAAGGCTCTATGATTGCTATCAAAAAAGCAGAAGGTGCTATTACCCTGGACGGACGGGTTAATGTAAGGACAGGAGCCGGTCAGTTTGATATCAATGCTTCCAATGGCGTTATCCATACTGTCGACAATGTATTGCTGCCTCCTGCTGCCCGTCAGCAAACCATTGCTGCCATTGCTATAGGCAATGAAAACCTGAGCCTGCTGGTGGCTGCCTTGAAAGAAGTTCCTAGTCTGTTGGAAACTGCCTCCAACGCAGATGCCAATATCACTGTGTTTGCACCGACCAACGAGGCTTTCATGAACCTACTCACTACGCTGAACAACGCATTGGGTGCAAACTATGAAGCACCTGCCGATGTGCCTGCGTACGTATTGGAAAGAGTCCTGAAATATCACATCTTAGGCGAAGCCAAGCTGAGCACCAATCTGATGGCTGCTGAGAAAACTTTGGAAGGAAGCGACATTGCCATTACTACCACAGACGGAGTCACCATTGATGCTGGAAAGCTTGGAGAAGCCAAGGTGGTATCCGGAAGTGCCGACATCAATGCGGTCAATGGCGTAGTGCATGTCATTGATGCCGTATTGGTCCCTGATTTTATCGCCAATGCTTTAGGCACTGTGCTGGAACCTGCGATTTTTGATCCCAATGGTTCATTCACAACGCTCCTGGCAGCCGTAGAAACTGCGGATTTGTATGATGCCCTGACCAACCCGGATGCCATGCTTACCGTGTTTGCACCGACCAACGCTGCTTTTGATGCCTTTATCGCGGCCAACGATGATATTGCCGATGCAGCCGCGCTGCTGGCATCACCCTCTTTGAGCAACATTCTGCTGTACCACGTACTGGGCAACAAAGCAATGTCATCCGATATTCCTGCAGATGGAGCAGCCCCTGCTTATTTGTCTACTTTAAGCCCTGGCCCTGAGGATGCTTCGGGCGATGCCACCACGCTTTCGCTAAAAGCTGGTCCCGGCCTCGAGCTAAATGGCAGTGTAGCCATCAATGCAGAAGCTGCTGATATTGAGCGGGGCAATGGCGTGGTGCATGTCATAGAAGGCGTGCTGACACCACCCACTATTGTAGATCTGGCCGCACAAGATGGCAGGTTTACGGCTTTGGTACAGGCACTACAGGACGCCGAGTTGGTAGAGACACTACAAGGTAAAGGTGCTTTCACCGTGTTTGCACCTACCGATGAGGCTTTCGATAAGTTGGAAAGTGTGCCCACAGGAGATGCACTCACTAACGTATTGCTTTACCACGTGGCCAGCGGTAATGTGACTTCGGGCGATCTGCAAGCTGGTGACAATACAATAACTACCCTGACGGGTGCAGAAGATAAGGATTTTGTGCTCAATGGCCAATCACTGGAAATTACGGCTAATAATTCTATGGCAAAGGTAATCATTACCGATATTCAAGGCACCAATGGTGTGATTCATGTGGTAGACGGCGTGTTGTTGCCATAGAGACAACCAACTATCTGATTTTCATGAACCCCGGCCCTGCGCTGGGGTTTATTATTTTAATAAGCGTGTATTTCCTAAAAAGTACAGACTTCAAAAGTTAACCCTGACAAATACACTGAAGGTGCGGCCCAGTAGCTTTTGATCAGTGGTGACTACTTTGTCTGATGCTCCGCTTGTCCCGTTCTCAAATACTTCAAGGTTATCAAGAAGAAAAGACCGGTTGCCAATATTATTGTGTCCGTAGAGATTGAACACTGAAACCCCTATCTTCCCTAATCCTCTTCCGAACTGAAATGCATAAGCTGCCGACGCGTCCATGCGGTGATAGGCAGGTAACCTGCGGTTGTTTTTTTCGCCATAAACGATCGTCGATGTGCCATTTTCTGTAATAATGTCGGTGGGTGCCGAATACGGACGACCGGAACCATACAGCCAGTTCAACGAAAACGTCCAGGAAGACATATGCCATTGATTGACAAATTTCAGTTCATGACGCTGGTCGTTATTGGCATAGAAGAGCTTTCCTTCGTTGATTTCCTCATATGAGTGCCTGCCCGTAGCCAGGCTATAACTCAAAGTAGGCGTATACAGGCTCCATGTCTTTCTAATCATCACATCCAGACCGGTTACTTGTCCTTCACCGTGGGTGGTGAGGTGACTGTAATTCCAGAAAGAACGTAGGTTATGTTCTTCTATGGAATGTGAAAATTCTGCTCTTATCAGCCCTTGCATGTCCTTTCTGTAGGCTTCCACATCCAGCAGCCATCCGTTTTTGATATAAGACAGTCCGCCTATGTAATGATTGGCACTCAGGTCCGGGATTGTCTCGCGGGTAGACAGTACCCAAAAATCCTGGTTGAAATGGGTAGGTAGGCTGGTTTCTGCCTGGCTGATAAACTGGTGATACCGTCCGATAGCCCCTTTCAGATAAAAGCCTTCTGTCATTTCATACCTCACCGACAACCTGGGATCAACATACAACTGACCTGTTTGCGTATTGTAGGTATTTCTTATTCCTAGCGTAGCTTGTACGTTGGGCAGTGGTTTGTAAGTATCCTGCACATACATGCCTGCCTGCAAGCCTTCTGCCTTTATCTCCCGGGTATCAGGCGGGCTGTTGGTTTCATCCTGGTATTGAATGCCGTTGGCCGTGGTATACAAGCCGAACTCTACAAAGTGTTTTTCATTGACCGTGTACTCAAAATCCAACCGACCCGATAGTTCTTTCAGGTCATTGTCGCGAGAGATAAATTGAGAAGTGGTGGTGGTGGTGTCACTTTCAGCGGCTGCATAAGCTTCTAGGTGGTAATGATAGTCTTTGAAGTATCGAGAATAGCCAAAGCTCAAAGTACTAAACAAGCGGTTGCTCCATACCCGGCTCCACTGCAAACCCACGCCGGTATTGCCCAGCTGATAATCTTCTCTGGAATCTTCTTGATACGCAATGTGAGAGGCCATCAATGCCAGTTGGGTACTTTCCTTTGTGGCATCTTTTGCTGCATAAAAACTAAGCGACAGACGGTCGTTTTCAGAAAAATGATAGCTGAACTTTCCATTCATATCATAGTAATAAAACGTGCGCGCTTCTGACTGCACCGTGTTTTCTTTGACTGCGGCATCCAGTTTGGGCAGATCATTACTGGCATAATCAAAGAGAGTATTGAACAAAGATGTCTGCACCAAATCCGTATAAGACCTGCGAAACGAAACAAATGCGGTAGCCTTGTTGCCAATGGGCATCTCAATGGCCGCATTGGCTGATAGCAGGTTCAGTCCTGCATTGAAAGAGGGCTTCAACCGATTGCCGGATTTTCCGGTGATGTCGATCACGCTGGATATTCTGCCTCCGTAGCGGGCATCAAAACCACCTTTATACACCCTGATATCTTTGATCGCGTCTGTATTGAGCGAGCTGAAGAAGCCATACAGATGATCCAGGTGATAGATGGTAAAGCCATCAAAAAGTATCAGATTCTGGTCGGGCATACTACCTCGTATGCTCAGACTGGCCGATGTTTCGTCGGCAATACTGATGCCCGGCAGCAGCTGCATACTACGAAATACATCTGCTTCTCCTATCTGGGGCAGGTTATCCGTTTCTTTTGGGTTCACCACCATCTGCCCGGCCTTGCCCGTCAGGCCAATCAGTCGGGTGACATCTTCTGCTACCGAGACTTCTTTGAGTACGGATACCAGTGGCTGTAGGGAAATGTCTGTGCTTGCAGTGAGCAGACTGTTGGCGTTAACCATCGCAGGTGTATAGCCCAGGTGCTCCACAAGCAGGGAATCCTGTGGATGGCAAAGTCCGGCCAGGGTGAAAAAGCCGTTCTGGTTGGTGGCTGTTCCCCTGGAAGTGCCCGCCACGCTTACCGAAGCATAAGGGATGGCTTCCCCGGTTTCCTCATCACGGATCATGCCGGCAAAAGTATAGTAGGAGCTATTGGTAGGCTTTATATCTCTGGTGGCCTTGGCTGTTGCTGCTGATTTCCTTTGACGTAGCACCACTTTTCCTTCGCCCATCCACTGATGTGTGAGCGGCGTTCCCTGCAAAATCATGTCCCAAGCCTGGTCTACATTTGTATGATGGATGACAGTATTTACGCTGATTCCTCTAACGACTTTACTTTCATAGGCAATCTTCAAATGATACTTTTTCCGCATGTAGCGGATCACTTCCGGTAACTTTTTTTGCGCAAAGACTTCATTCGTTACCATCATGTCTGCCTTCTGCTGTGCGTAAATAGCAGGAGATATCACCAACAGGCATACGATTGCCATACAGGTTTGTGAACCCATTTTTTTCCACCAAAAGCCGATAAAGTTCATCAGTGTGGTATTGCTTTTTTCTTTTCTCAGGGTTAGCATAAATTATTGATCTTCCCCGATCCTTACTTTCTTCCCATTATTTTCCAGTTGATACGTGAGTCCCATAGGTAAGCAGATCATTTGCAAAGCTCCCCGGAGATCGTGGTTGGTAAATTGTCCGGTATAGTTTCTTCCACTGATGTCTGCTTTCAAGTCTATGTCAAGGTCATACTGCCTTTGCAATTCCTCTAAGACCTGGGCAAGGGCAGCATCTTCAAAAACAAAATCTCCGGTTCGCCAGCCCGGTGCTGTTTCAGGGTCAAAATCATAGTGCTGCGCCTTGTTTGCCTGAAAGACCACTCTTTTGCCTGGCACAAGCAGTTGTTCATGCTGCCCTTGTTCGTCATCCACCTTTACTTTTCCGGTAAAACAATCTACTGCAAATGTTTCTTCACGGACATACACGTTAAAGCTGGTACCTACTACCTTTACCGTTCCCAGGGAAGACATCACCTCAAACGAACCACCCTTGGTGACCTCAAAAAAAGCCTCTCCTGTCAGCCGCACCTCCCGGTGATCTTCCCAGCCCGAAGGTTGAAAGGAAATCTCAGAACCTGCATTCAGCATCACCGACGAACCATCTGGCAGCACATAAGTGCGTTGCCTGCCGAAGCCTGCCGAGATAGTTTCCGTCTGGTTCCAAAATACGAAAAACATACCTATGACCAGTGCAGCCGCCGCCGCCACCCGCCAGACGTACCGGCTTTGAAACAGATCGGGACGCATGGGTTTTATGGTAGGTAGGTCCTCTTTCATGCCGCTGGCAATGTTATTCCACAGATTTTCTATCTGCGCCTCAGAAGGTTCCCTTTCTACAGATTGCAGCATGTCTACCAGCTTCCGCGCTTTTTCTATTTCACCGCGCTTTTCAGGATGCGCAAGTGCCCAGTCTTGCCAGAACCTTCCCAAACGGCTATCCGGATGCTTCACCCACTGAATAAACCCATCATCCTGGGCAAAATCTTCTGCCTGATAGCGCGTATAATCTTCTATGTTCTCTGCCATTGTTCACCCATTTTGTTTAGGTAAGACGTTGATTTGTTTTTTGTACTCTAAAAATTTAGTGAGTTTTTCAATACACATCAGGATATTTCCAAAGATCAGTGATAAAGTCTGTCAAAAAATAATAAGAATAGGAGCTTGATCAGTACCATATGTTTTTTGATTGCCTTCAGCGCAGCATACACCAGGTTGCGCGCCGACTGATAGGATATTTCCATCACCGAGGCAATCTCCTCATACGACATTTCCTGAAAGAATTTCAGATAGATCACTTCCCGCTGTCGGTTGGTGAGTTTTGCAGAAGCTTCTTTCAGTGCTCTTTGTTGTGCCAAATCATTTTCCGCTTCAATGTGTGCATCTTCTGCATTTAGTTCCAGGTGGAAGACGTGGATTTCTAAATCAATATGCGCTTGAGCAACCGGTTTGCGCTGTAGTTTGCGGATGATCCTGCGCCGAAGCGAGCCTAGCAGGTATCGTTTGATAGAATCGGTGGTGCCTAGCGACTGTCGCTTGCGCCAAAGGTCAAGGAAGAGGTCTTGAATGCAATCTTCTACCAGGGCGGTATCGTGGGTAAAGCGATTGCCGTACTTGTATAGTACCCGGATGTGGGTACGAAAGATCTGTTCGAACACCTCCCGGTTGCCACTTTTAAAAGATGCCCATATGTGTTCGTCCTCCATGACCGGAAAATACGATTTCTTGCAACGAAAAAGAAAGAATAATTTCAAAGAGCATTCACCAATTAGGCACACCCACTAAAAAGTGGTCAATAAGAAAAAGTGGAAGAGTAAATTGTAAGATTCAGTATCTAAACGTATTATGCTATCAGAGATTGACGCACTATGTGTTGACAGTATTCTGAAAATAAAATGAAAACAACGATCATATCAGTGTATATTCTGTTGCTCTATACATGCCATGCAGCCGTAGGTCAGCCAAATGTGATTAAAGGGAGGTTAGCTGTCTATCGTCTGGCCCTTTATGTATACGGTAGGTATTGGCTATGAAAGAGTTGTGAGTAATCATTTTTCCGGCCAAATTCTATTAAATAACTATGGTTATGATGGCAGGAGCACCGATGGCAATGCCGAATGTCTTACAGCGATCATCCCTGAAGTCAAATACTATATCAATACCACAGACAGCCTTTCTTCTTCTTTTTATCGTGCTGTATTCATAGAAATGTTAAGAAAAAAACACCTGCCTTCCGGGGAGAGCTTTGATTCAAGAGAGCGTGAAGGGAAGCAAATCAGACCCGGAGTGTTGTTGGGAAAAGACTGGCAGCTTTCTCAACGATGGCATCTGGAAACTTATGCTGGCGTAAAATATCGGTTTGTCTGGGAAAAGGTGGTATATGATGCTCAACAAACGGTAACGTACACTACCACCCAATACCAAAAATAGGGAGTGCGTGTAGGAGTAAACCTGGCTGTTAGCTTTTGACAAGAAAATGAAGTGCTAATTGTACAATAATTCAAAACTCACCTTCGATCTGCAACACGATAAACTCTATGATCGCCCCAATATGTATAACCAATGGCTGAGAAGCGGTAGATTGTGCGACAAATCGCTATGGAACCATCAAGCACCTTGTTTCTATAGCTGGCCTTGTTCTACAGCACCTACGCCAATCAACAGTCACTCCACACAGGGTCATCCCTTAGGCATCTTGTAAAACCTTGTTCCGACTTCTGTCCTCGATCTCCCGTTCCACGGCGGCCATTTAATACGGATCAACATCAATAATAATCCGGGTTTTTCTGTACTCCTTTTCCTGGTTAAGCTCGATGCACTGCTGGCGTATCTTTTCTTTGATCTCTTGCAACGGCAGACCACGTTCCAGCTTGATAATGAGTTGTTGCAGATATAGGTTCCTGATCTTACCAATCAGCGGTGCCTCCGGGCCAAGCACCCGCTCCGTGCCAAGCACTTCCTGTAACCTGATTATGAGTTCATTGGCCGCTTGCTCGCTCACTTTCTTGTCCGTGTGCTTGGTGGTAATTCTGACCAGCCTGACGAAAGGCGGATAGTGATATACCTGCCGCTCGGCAATCTCTTCTTCATACAGGCCCTTATAATCATTAGAAATAATCTTGTGCAGTATGATCTGCTTGGTGTTGGCCGTCTGGATGATCACCTTGCCTTGCTTATCCCGCCTACCAGAGCGACCGCTCACCTGCGTGATCAACTGAAATGTGCGCTCATGTGATCGGAAGTCAGGAAAATGAATCATGCGGTCGGCATCCAGGATACCCACCAGGCTCACACCGTCGAAGTCCAGTCCTTTGCTTACCATTTGGGTGCCGACCAGAAAGTCCAGCTCGCGGCTGGCAAAGCTGCCGATAATCTGCTGGTAGCTGTTTTTCTTGCGCGTAGTGTCCAGGTCCATGCGCTGCACCCTGGCGTGTGGAATGAGTTCGTTGATCTCTTCTTCCAGTTTCTCGGTGCCGAAGCCAGACGTTTTCAGCCGGGTAGAGCCACAGGCTACACACTCGGTATGCATCTTCTCATGGTGGCCGCAGTAGTGGCAGCGCAGCTCGTGGGAGTACTGATGATACGTAAGGCTCACATCGCACTGCTTGCATTTGGGAATGTGAGCGCAGTCTTCGCAAAAGACATACGGCGAATAGCCCCGGCGGTTCTGAAAGATAATCGCCTGATCCTGTACGTTGAGCACCTGCTCCATCTTTTCCAGCAGCACCGAGGTAAAGTCCTGCTTCATGGTTTTGCGCTTGCGCTCTTCGCGCACGTCTACCAGCTCTATATCCGGTAGCTGCGCGTTGCCAAACCGCTGGTTGAGCTTCACCAGTCCGTATCTTCCCTGAACGGCATGGTAATACGTTTCGATAGAAGGCGTAGCCGAACCGAGCAACGTTTTGGCATGATGAAATTTGCCCAGCATCAAGGCCACATCGCGGGCATGGTAGCGGGGAGCCGGATCAAACTGCTTATAGGAGGTTTCATGCTCTTCGTCTACGATGATCAGTCCCAGGTTATCGAAAGGCAGCAGGGTAGCCGACCGCACACCCACCACCAGCGGAAACCGTCCGTTGAGCACACCCTGCCAGACTTCCACTCGCTCATTGTCGGAGAACTTGGAATGATAAATACCCATCTGGTCACCAAAGATTTTCTTCAGGCGCAGCACAATCTGCGTGGTCAGGGCAATTTCCGGTAGCAGGTACAGCACCTGGTTGCCGCTATCTAGCACCGACTGGATGAGATCGATATAAATCTCGGTCTTGCCGCTACCGGTGATGCCATGCAACAGCGTAATATCTTTGTCCTGAAAATGAGTCAGGATGGCATCGCGGGCCTTCTGCTGCGTGTCTGTCAGTT
This sequence comes from Cyclobacteriaceae bacterium, assembly GCA_958296015.1. Lineage (GTDB taxonomy): Bacteria > Bacteroidota > Bacteroidia > Cytophagales > Cyclobacteriaceae > JAJNNC01. Next base: position 26,478 of record CATQIH010000011.1, on the reverse strand, counting down.
GGATACTTACACTGGCATTAACGGTAGAAGTATCAAAGCGCGAGACCACCTCTTCCGACTCTTCCAGTACCTCATTCTTGATCAGGGTGTTGATGGAAGAAACAGAAATATCCCGCTCAGACAGCTTGCTTTTTAGGATGCCTTTGGCGTTGGTGGCAGGGTCAGAAAACCTGGGCACCAGTTGCATGTAGTGCAGAATCACATCAGCCTGCTTGGGCTTTTTCTCCAGTTCGTTGAGCAGGTTTTCCATGCTCACCGGGTCCTGTGCATATTTGATCGCCAGCCGGATGCGCTTGACGATCTTGGGCTTGTATTTCTCCTTCACTTCCTCAAAGATCAGCACCGCTTCCTTGGCGATCAAAGACTTGATGATCGGTGTGACGCTCACTTGGTAGAAATTCTTTTCGTTAAGCAGGCTGCCCACTTCGTGGTAGGAGAGGGTCTGCTTTTCTTCCAGTTCACATAGTACCGTTTCTTCCTTTTCGGTAAACTCATAGGTCGATTGCTCCCGCCTGAATTCAGGATGCAGCTGCACTTTAGACTCGCTACTTAGCTTGAGGCCGGAAGGCAACGCAATGTTCATCACCTCTCCGGTGGTACAAACATAATATTCGGCAATCCACTGAAACAGCTTGATTTGCAGCAGGTTGACTACCGGGTATTCGTCCAGCAGCTCGAGCAGGTAGCGCGCCTGGTATTCTTTGGGCGGACTGTTGTGCAGGCGGCCCACCACGCCGGTGAGTATTTTTTTGGAGCCAAACTGTACCACTACCCGGCAGCCCACCTGTATGAGTTTTTCTACCGCCACAGGCACCCGGTAGGTGAACATCTTGGGGATAGGCACCGGCAGGATGACATCCACAAACCAGGTTCTCCTCTCTTCCGGGGCATCTACATTCAACGCTAACTGGTGGTGTGTGTCGTGCATGGTTTAAACTTTCCTAAAATCTTCAGCTTCAATTGGTTTCTTGGCAATATCTCTAGAAATTTCAACAGTTTCGTGGATGGTCCTTCCTTGTGCTACCAATCCCTGGATTTCATCAGAAGTGGCAAGATAGTATCCTTCCAGGAGTTTCTCAATATGTAAATTCAGTAGCTTTTCCACGGTTTGTTAAAGATAAGAATCAAGGGTGAAAAGTTCTATTTTATCTCAGCGGTGGGCTTAAAGCCCATCGTTAGTAAAATTCGTTTAATTTTTTCGCACATTTAGTTCGCAGTAAAATCTGCTCCATTCATAAACTACATCAACTCACTCCGCTGCCGTTGCTCACCACATCGCCGGGTTGTATGAATACGAGCTTGCCGTCTTTGTCTTCGGCCATCAGGATCATGCCCTGGGAATCGATGCCCACCATATTGCGGGGTGCCAGGTTAACCAGCACGCAGACTTGTTTGCCGACCACTTCTTCGGGCGTGAAGTGCTTGGCGATGCCACTAAGCACAATGCGCTGGTCGATGCCGGTGTCTAGTTTGAGTTGCAGCAGCTTATTGGATTTTTTCACCCTTTCGGCTTCCAGCACGGTGGCTATGCGAATGTCTATTTTGGCAAAGTCTTCGTACACGATATCGGCTTTGGCTGGCGATACTTCCTGTTGTTCAATGGCTTCATTGCGTGCCTGATGCGGAATGCCGCCCAGCGGAATGCCGCCCAGCGGGGTGCCGCCCAGCGGGGTGCCGCCCAGCAGTTTTTCTATTTGTTCGTCCACAGTTTTGTCTTCTATTTTATCAAATAACAATTCAGCTTTGTTGATCTGGTGTCCGGCGGCCAGTGCCTCCGTGTCAGTTGCTTGCGCCCAGGTACGAGGCTCGGTATTGAGCATTGTTCTGAGCCTGGCTGCCGAGGAGGGCAGAAAAGGCTCCATGAGCACCGTCAGGTTGGCCGTGATCTGCAAAGAGATATTGAGGACAGTCTGCACCCTTTCCTGACTGGTTTTAATCAGCTTCCAGGGTTCGGTATCGGCCAGGTATTTATTGCCCATCCGTGCATAGTCCATCACCAGGCTGATGGCTTCGCGGAAGCGATAGCTCTCGATAGCCGTAGCGATCTGCTGCGGAAGGTCCTGCATCTTTTGCAGCACCTCTTCGTCTATTGGGTGCAACGATTGCTTTTCAGGAACGGTTCCGTCAAAATACTTATACGTGAGCACCAGCGTACGGTTGACAAAGTTGCCCAGGATGGCGACCAGTTCGTTGTTGTTGCGTGCCTGAAAGTCTTTCCAGGTAAACTCACTGTCTTTGGTCTCGGGCAGAATGGTGGCCAGCGTATAACGCATTACATCTTCTTTGCCGGGAAAATTATCTAGATATTCATGCAGCCATACGGCCCAGTTGCGACTGGTAGAGAGCTTTTTGCCTTCCAGGTTCAGAAACTCATTGGCAGGCACGTTTTCCGGTAAGATATATTCGCCGTGCGCATGCAGGATGGAGGGAAAGATGATGCAGTGAAACACAATATTGTCTTTGCCAATGAAATGCACCAGCGTGGCATTATCGGCTTCGTCGGGCTGTTTTTTCCAGTACTTTTCCCAGTCTTGGTGGTTGTCGGCAGCCCATTGTTTGGTAGAAGAGATGTAGCCGATCGGGGCATCGAGCCATACGTACAGCTTTTTGCCTTTCGCCTCCGGCAACGGCACATCCACCCCCCAATCCAGGTCACGCGTCATGGCACGGGGTTGCAGGCCGGCTTTGAGCCACGAACTGCACTGACCGTACACGTTGGTTTTCCAGATACCTTTCTTCCCTTGACTATGCTGTCCGCCCAACAGCCACTCTTCCAGCCACGGCTGGTACTTATCCAACGGCAGGTACCAGTGTTTGGTGGTTTTGAGCTGTGGCTTTTCTCCGCTTAGGATAGACTTCGGGTTGATCAGGTCGTTAGGGCTGAGCGAGGTGCCGCAGTTTTCGCACTGGTCGCCATAGGCATTTTCATAACCACACACCGGGCAGGTGCCGATGATGTAGCGGTCGGCCAGGAATTGATTGAACTTCTCATCATAGTACTGCTCTGACTCCTGCTCTACAAATTCTCCTTTTTCATATAGTTTCAAAAAGAACTCCTGCGAGGTTTCGTGGTGCACCTGCGCGGAGGTGCGGTGGTACATATCGAAGGAGATGCCAAAACGCTCAAAGGTATCTTTGTTGAGGTGGTGATATTTATCAATGATTTCCTGTGGAGAGATGCCTTCCATCTTGGCCCGCAGCATGATGGCCGCACCATGCTCGTCGCTGCCGCCAATGAAGACCACATCGCGGCCCTGTAGGCGAAGGTAGCGGACGTAAATATCCGCAGGCAGGTATGCCCCTGCAATGTGGCCGATGTGGAGCGGCCCGTTGGCATATGGCAAAGCAGCCGTAACAGTATATCGTTGGGTATGTTGGTCAGGCATGAGTGTGTTGTTTTATGACACAACAAATGTATAAAGATTTTCAAGAAAAGGAAGGGGGAAGGAGACGGAAGACCGGAGACTGGAGTTGGAAAGCGGAAGATGGGAGACCGGGCAACTGCGTTGGGTGATGGGAGAGAGGAGTTTTGGGAATGTGGTTAACGCTACTTTGTCCATTCATTTGTAGAAGGTGGATTTTTACCGTTAGCTTCCTTTAGGTATTGAATATTAAATATTGAACATTGAGCGTTGGGTGTTAAAAAATATTCAGTATTCAATATTCAAGTAAAACCATCTTACCATTGCGTCCAGTATTTAGCAATTGGATCGTCGGCATTGGGTTGCATGTTAAAATTGTTGTAATCTGAAACATTGCCTTTTAAAAACAGTGAATCTTTATAGGTGAGGTTAAAGCTTCCTTTATTGTCAACAGAATATTTTTCTATCAACACCTTTGTTTCCATTAAGGTATCGTTTTTTACATTGTCAGGTGGCTGATTATTCATGTAAGAATATACACTTAAACTATCTTCACTTATAAGAGCGTACTTGTATGAGTAAGAGTAAGCATTAAAAGAGTCACCGAAATTCACTTCATTGATCAGCAGTTCATTCACTTTGTTGCCAGCTTGATCAAAAGAGCGAAGGAAATGATAGTAGTTTTCTATACCATATTTTGAGTAGATTGCCATATCATACTCTTTTTTCCTAAACGAAGCGATCGCGTGGTGAACAAAATTTTCTTTGACATGCTCAATAAGATAGCCTTCTTCCATATGATATAGATCATATTCATAAAATAATTTGGAAGAATCCTGATCACACAAAAATACAAAACTACTTTCTTCAGATACGATCGGGTACTTTTCTTTCAGGTCAGCATAATTGTTCCAGTTCAATGAACGGGTCAAGAAGTTGCCATTCCTATTAAGCTTTGCTTTCGGAAACACTTCAATGAAACGAGCGTAATCTCCTGTTGCCAGCAACAGCAATAATATAAGGTAATAGCCTTTCATATCAATCAACACAATTTTAGGTTTTTTACTGATATAGTTTGGGTATTTCAAACTCACGCACCAGGTTTCCACTACGTGAAGACCAAGTGCCCTTCATGCTTTTCGTTTTTTTGTCTATTATGAATTCAAATATACCGTAACTCATACTGTGGGGGTAAAACTTTTCAGGGCCGCCCCACGATTCATTAATAACATCCTGTTTCCCCTTAGGCTCTTCCTGAAAAGGAACTCTGTACTCTTCCATTTTTACCTTGAAATAGCCCCCTTTATCCTCAAAAGTGCCTCGCATAGCGATTTGCTTGATATCACTTTGCCAGGTGAATTTGTTATAACCCCGTAAGCTATCTTCACCAGCAAAATTACTGTAGGGGTTCATATAAATCTGAATTTCTTTATCCGCATAAGAACCTTGCCAGGTGCCAGTTAGAATATTATTGAAAGAATCAGAAGCAGGCTCACGGATACGGGATGTCCTCACCTTTTTCAATTGTTCCCAGGAAATCTGCGAAAGCCGTTGCTTACTGTTTTGTAAGATGTTTATGAGATAGTACTTTTTTCTTGTAAACATTTCTCTTGGTCTGAACTCGTTAAACCTAAATTCATTAGATGGATCGGTTAAATTTTCCAGCCATAAAATATAAGTCTTTTCAATAGATGGATTATCTGAGATAACTTTGAGCAACCTCACATTTTCCAGCATTAAAAAATCCATCATGATACCTTCTCCTACAATATCACTGAAGGCATACTTTTTCAATACTTCTCCGTATTCATTTTGCTGGTAGCCCATATCTTCCATCTTTGGAGTATTTTCCTGAATAAATTGATAAGCATCTGGATATGTAACTGCATATTCAGGATTGGCATTAAGAGTAGCATGAAAAAATTGAGCTTGTAGCGGAATCAGCTTAGCACCAATTAGGTTACCTCGTGCTACTACTTCCAAGCTATCCATGATATAATTCCATTTCTGCTCAAAATCACCACTTTTGTAGGTTTGAAGTAATTCTTCAAGAATGAAGGAATACTCAAACAATGAAATATGTGAAAGGCTTAGCTGCAATGCATCTTTAATTTCCTGAGTACGTTTCTCTTTAACATCTACAGTATAATTTTTCCAATAAGGATTTGACGATTTAGGGTCTTCAATCCCTTGATAACTACCCTGAGCCTTTGAATTAGCAACATTAAGCATTATTAACATCAGCATATAAGAAGCGTTAGCGATTAATCTCAATTTCCATTTCATAGCATTTGTTGGTTTCGCATTCGTTATCAAATTCTTTGGTTATATCGATTAGTTCTTTGTACTTATTGTTCAGAGCAGTTAATTTGCCTCCAGAATCAGTAACCATACGAATAGTCAAGCCTTCTTCAAACAAAGTTCCACTATCTTCATCGTCGTAATCCTTAGCAAGAGTATAATTCTGATAACTACTTCCTATTAACAAACATCCTGCCGAGTGCCAGGGATAATTACCGGTGTGAATCAAAACGTATTCTCTTGTAATAACAGCTCCGTTAGCATCCAGCACACCATTGGTCCTGATCCAGGTTTCATTATCTGCATTATTTCTCGTCGTTTCTGATCTGCATGATTTGTAGGTGTAGCACATCCGGTAGGTATTCTCTGGAATGCGTTTGTAGCTTCCGGAAGTGCGTTCCTGCACAGCGGTACCTGGTGGTCTTTCCAGAAAGTAGCCAGAAAAACTGCCTGTGTTAATGACAAAGGAGCTTATTGTAACATGATCGCTGCTTTCAATGTGTGTAGTAGTAATTTTAAAGACAGGCTTCTTTCCTAACAGATACCAATCTATAAATAAATGGTCTTTCTTCTCTACAGTAATTTCCAGAATAGGTTTATTGTCTTCTATAGCTTTAAACTTTAGAACAGCGACCTCTTGATCTTTCTCTATACCTTCACGGAATTCTACTTCCACATCGTTCAGGGAAATTATGTCTGCATCAGACAGCTTTAGTTGAAGTTGTTGTACCTCATACTTGCCGTTTACTTTACTGTTTGTCAAACTTCCAGTAGCTTTGTTAGAGTTCGTCGCTATGTGCTTCGAAAGATCAAACGCTTCATCACTATTTTCACTGGCTGTATGGATAGCCGAAAGCAGGGCTAGGATACCCTCGCTATCAATTTCCAACTCAGAAGGAGACTTGATTACATATAACTGTAGTGTATCCATTTCTGGTATAAGTACCCTAAATGCTTTCACTTTGCTATCTTTCAGTTCTTCAATATTTATTGTGAAACCTGGATACCATACCTTTCCTTGTATATCTGGAAAGTTATTTGCTGAAAGTTCTACCTGTTTGCCAGTAGCGTCTTCCACATAAAGTGTAATACCGGTTGAGTAATCTTCAAGTTGAATGGTATCACCATCTGCAAAGGTAAGCTTGGTTGAATCTGTCAGCGCATAGTTATCATCTATATAAGCAGTTAGAGGCCGCTGATACTGTATTGCTTTTGGAACTGGTTCTTCTGGCTCCAATATCCTCTTCTGCATTGCCTCAATACCGGCTACCAAGCCTGCTGTATAAGCATCACTGGGAACAGGGGTACTGTGGAAATAGTACTCCATCAGGTCAGTCTGTATCTGTTGTCGGTCTTGGGCAGATAATAGTGTTTCTACTGCCGGGCTTACCTGTAGCTCACACTTTTGAAAGGCTTTGGTGTGGTTGGCTGCTGTCAGAAAGATGGTGATGCCGAGTTGCTGCTGTGCCAGCCATTGGGCAGATTGTGCCCGGCTACCTGTGCTATAGACATCATGTTCAAACACAGTGATGACAGCAATGGCTACCTGCGTGCTGGCCTGCAACTGCTGCATGGCGGCTGATACGTGCTCACGGTCTTCCGGGTTTTCTATCACATAAGCCAGGTCATCTATAAGTCAGAGGATAGGAATATTTATAAACTATGATAAATGTTAACTTGAAAGGTTTTAAAGAGTAACTTATTTCTTATAAAAAGGCATATTGCTCATCCAGTAGTATTCCTGCTCTTTGTAGTACTTGTTAAGTCCTTGAGCGGCTGCTTTGATTTCTTCCACATGTTTCAGGTGTTTATCACAAGGAATCTGCAATTTTACAACCGGGTCAACTTCTATATCATAGGCAAAGATGTCACTAACCAGAAGATCGAGAACTCTGCATTTAAAAGGAATTATGTCTTCCGGGTCGCTATGACCAAATAGATCAACCATTTGATCTATTTTTAAAAGCTCGATGAGTTTAGCTGTACCGTAGGAACCCCTTAGCTCCCCCTGTGCATCTGAATAGGCATCATGGAAAAAGCCATCCTTCCCCGTTGTTTCTTACTGTGTTTCTCACCAGTTCATCGTATTTAGCCCTAGCCTCTGGGTCGCCCATTCTTACCAATGGTACAAAATAAGAGTTACGATCTGTTCCTTTTCCTGTTTCTTCCCAAAACGCCCTGATTTGCTCATAACTTTCAGGATATGCTAATCTCATATGAAAATCAATGAACAGATTTCCTGGAAATGGCTTTCCTTTCTTTTCATACTCTCTTCTGCTTTGTGCAATTTTTTCTTCGATAATAGAATCTTTGTAACTCAAAAAATAGTGAAGATGTATTAAGTATGGTATCAATATCAATTGGACTGTTTTGTTGTTTCAATCTATCTTTGATACTGTACATTATGCTAATAGAATCTAGCCGGTGATCTACGGAATCGTAACTATAGTCCGGGTCTAAATTTTCTCGTAATTCGCGGAGACGCAAATCTGCCCAAATGTCTCTGTCCAGCCATTTCAATAGGTAAGGTTTTAACTCAGGTGATTGATAATACCGTTTATAGTTATAATAAGCATGATACTTACTGTTTTCCTTCCAGTTTCTGATTGAATCCCAAACATCCAATGGATGATGACTATTTTCAAACCACTCTAATAACGAATCAGTAGGTAGATAATTAACCTGAGCTCGAAGATCAGTAGCCAAAAGGCTTAATAAGAAGACTCCAAATATTATTCTATTTAACATGCTTAGTCTTATCTTATTTGTGGTTGTGTTTCAACAATTGGTGCTTAAACCACTTTTTCCTACGTATTTTGTAATCCATAAAATTGTCTTGTGTACCTCCTTGTGTTGTATTAACTATTACACGTACATTTTTTGAAGTTCCCCAAGTGTGTGGTAGCCCCAGCCAGTGGCCAAACTCATGGGCTGCTGCTTCTTCGGCTGTCTCTCCGTGTGCAGTGGTTTGGTATTTCATTTGCACTCCCCCAGGATCTCCGGTATAATGAAAAGCACCTAGGTTACTACTGGAAGATGTTTTGATAACAAGATTAGTTACATAGTAATAGTTCTTATTGTTGCCATAATTAATAAGGTTTTTTCCTTTAAAGTATTCCTTATTCAGAGAATCCAATATTTGCTGTTTGTTCCATTTTTGAACTTTTGTAGTAGTCAAGGCAGAATTATGTTTCCACTCAATAAAGTCAAAATCCAAGAAAAGCTGATTCATGGATTGATCTTCTAAAAAGGTTTCCAAGGTACTCGTTACCAAATAGTTTGGATAGACTTTTTCGTCACTAAATTTGACAAAAATCAGGTCAACCTCTTTCTTTTCTCTTTCTGCACAATAATATTCCATCATCCCCACCTGTTCACCAGTAGAAGGCAAATAAGCGATGATCTTCATAGATGTTAAATTACCCCTATCTATTTCATCAATGGCTTGAACAATAATGGTTTTGATACTTCCTAAGGTATTTGCATTGAGCACCAGTGAATCCTGACCGTCAATTTGAATTTTTCCCGGTAACTCCGGCTTGATCACTACTGAAAAATTAGGATCTTTGTTAGCTTCTGATTTGAGATGTTTCACATTTACCCTTATAGTAGCCTGTCTGCCCTGAAGTATCCCTAAAACGGGTGCGTAATAAGTATTGTTGTTTGGCCCTATTGAGAAGCTTTCATGATCTGCTACCAAAGGATTAAATTCATAGCCATGATCAAAGAGATATTCACCATTGAAGGTGCTTGATTCGTCAAACATGATCTCTGGCCCCCAGTAGGTTTGTATTTTGAGCTTAGAAATTTTATTGCCTGCACCGTCTAACACCAGTAGCTCATTATTCGATTTTGGCAGGTTGCTTTTCTTCACCTCTAAGCGTAAAATAGTTGGGTCGTCTTTGTCAGATGTTATCTTGTTACCTACCAGCTTCCAGGCAATACCAGAAAGGTCTTTAGCCACTGTATCTATCTGCTCTACTTTGATTTCAAGTTCTTTGTTTGTATACATAGTATAATAGCTTTCACCGTCCTGATATTCTTTTCCTTTTATCACAAACTTCAGGTATCTTTCTCTGGCTATTTCTTCTCCTTCTATTATTATATCCTCTGGCAACTTGTCTTCTTTCCTATATTCCAATATCCTCTTCTCCATCGCCTCAATACCAGCTACCAAGCCTGCTGTATAAGCATCACTGGGAACAGGGGTGCTGTGGAAATAGTACTCCATCAGGTCAGTCTGTATTTGTTGTCGGTCTTGGGCAGATAATAGTGTTTCTACTGCCGGGCTTACCTGTATCTTACACTTTTGAAAGGCTTTGGTGTAGTTGGCTGCTGTCAGAAAGATGGTGATGCCGAGTTGCTGCTGTGCCAGCCATTAAGTATAGGCTTCACGAATATATCAGTCTCCGGTAGTTACTCCTTAAATTTGTACTTTCCTTTGTTATCACGTATCCATCTTTCATATTCTTTCACACCTTTTTCTGTTAATGAAAAACCAACTTCAGGCGGAAAACCAACTAAAAGTCTTTGCAAAGCATGGATAGCCAAACCGCTGGTTGAAAAAAGAGGTCTTCCACTAAATGTTTTATTTGAGATAAGCATTTCAAATAAAAAGGAAAGTACTTCAGGTTGGTTGATATAGACTAAATCATCAAAGTAGCTTCCTGCAGAATAATAATTAGATATGATTTCATTTTCGCTATCCTCAATTTTCTGTACACAAAAATCAATTTGTTTCTTATTGCCTAATCTGGCCATAGCTAATCTTGAATACCATTCCCAGGATGAAAAGTAAAAGTTCTCATTTCGCGGTTTTTGGTATCGCTCACCATCTGGAAGAAATTTCTTTAGTTCAGGAATTTTGGCCTTTCATCGCTGCTATACCTACAACTTTTGATATATGTATACTAATCAAAGAATCTTGAAGTAAATCAGCAAGTAAAAGTTTGGCTTCAGTATTAAAGTCTGAGGGTTTGTTATCTTCTGGCGATGACATCAAACGTGGTATACCATAAGTATCATAACTATTCAAAGATTGCTTATTCTCTTGATATATCTGTAACAAGTCATATGTAATCTTCTGACGGAAAGAACTGTCTTCTGATACCTCTTTCAGCATTCTATAATAATTTACAATCCCTTCAACTACAAAGTCGCTGTTATCAGATTCGTGCTTCTTCATTGTGTAGTAAGAAAAATCAGGGTTTGCAATGAACAATTCGTTTAGCTCACGATGATAATGACTTTGGTCATTTTGCAACTCTCTTATTATACGTTCAACGCTTGTTGCTATAATTTTCTCAATAGAATCTGCTTGACTAAAACACACCAGACAATTTAAACAAAATATAATAGTTAGTAATATTTTCATGGTCCTATCTTTTGAATTTCATCCCATTGCTCTTTTAGAAGTTCTATTCGCTTTATATAGTCACTTTGTAGTACATGATTCATTAGATTCAACGGTTGCCTGGTTTTGTAAGTGTTATCCTATACTACGGTACAAAAGGAATAAGTGAGGCACAAATTTGTTGTATTAGTTGCAACAAATACGATAAAAATGTACACTCACTTATTGGATGAATTTAAGAAAATAGCACCAGATTGGAAAACTTCTCAACTAAAGAATACGCTGTTGATGGTTGCTTTGTTATTGGAAGAAAAGACGATAAACCTTTGGAAATTGAAAGGGTCAGTAGGAAAGCTGTTAGGCAATACAACCACTGATTCTCGCTCTCATTATCAACGCCTGAAACGTTGGCTATGGGCAGCAGCAAATAATAAAGGTCTCTGGATAGGGATGCTGCAAGCATCGGTAATGCTATTGAAGAAAAAGAGCCAGTGTCTCATTATTGATGGTACTAGCTGGAAATGGAATGGCAAGAAGTATCATTTTCTTACTTTAAGTGTGCTTTATCAGGGGGTAAGCATCCCTGTTTGGTGGCAGGATTTAGGTAAGCTAGGTATTAGCAGCCAATGGCAACGTAAGCTTATGCTTAAGATGGCCTTAAAGGTTTTAAAGTTACAAGATAAAGTATTGCTTGGGGATAGGGAATATATTGGTACTCAATGGTTTGCAGCTTTACATAAAGCAGGCCACCGCGGCGCGGTATTGACTTTGCGTTACGCTTGCGAAAAGGCAACTATGAACAGCAGATACAGCAGAAAGGCAAGTCAGTGAGCAAGTTAGAAAATAAAGCCAAAGCACAAGCTAGGAAAGCCGGTTTGGAAAAAGTTTACCCTACAGGGTTACACTTACTATTATGTGTTGCAAGCCTACAAAGGTAGGGCAGGTAAGATAGAGTACCTGCGGCTCATTAGTAGCGTTGTTCCAGCTTTAGCCCTTAAATACTACGGCTACCGATATAGAATAGAAACAATGTTTAAGCATTTGAAAAGCAACGGCTTTGATTTAGAAAGCCTGCACGTACAAAAAGATTACAAAATTCAGATGATGATAGCCACGCTTGTATTGGCTTATACCCTGTCAGTGGTCTATGGATTAAAAGAGTATAAACGCCGCATCACCATCAAAAAACACGGCTCAGCTGAAATGAGCGTCTTCCGGTATGGGTTAGATAAATGGCAGAACCATCTGCAAAATTTTGTAGTATTTCTAGAACAACTACTTTCTTTTGTTAGTCCGATTAACAATCGTGCAGTGAATCAAATGCTACTCTTAAAGCAAAATGTACCGTAGTATAGTATTGAATATTAAATATTGAACATTGAGTGTTGGGTGTTAAAAAATATTCAGTATTCAATGTCCAGCACTCAAGTAAAATCATCTTACCATTGCGTCCGGTATTTGGAAGAATCCTGATCACACAAGAATACAAAACTACTTTCTTCAGATACGATCGGATATTTTTCTTCCAGGTCGGTATAATTATCCCATTTTAGTGAACGGGTCAAGAAGTTGCCATTCCTATTAAGTTTTGCTTTCGGAAACACTTCAATGAAACGAGCGTAATCTCCTGTTGCCAGCAACAGCAATAATATGAGGTAATAGCCTTTCATATCAATCAACACAATTTTAGGTTTTTTACTGATATAGTTTGGGTATTTCAAACTCACGCACCAGGTTTCCACTACGTGAAGACCAAGTGCCCTTCATGCTTTTCGTTTTTTTGTCTATTATGAATTCAAATATACCGTAACTCATACTGTGGGGGTAAAACTTTTCAGGGCCGCCCCACGATTCATTAATAACATCCTGTTTCCCCTTAGGCTCTTCCTGAAAAGGAACTCTGTACTCTTCCATTTTTACCTTGAAATAGCCCCCTTTATCCTCAAAAGTGCCTCGCATAGCGATTTGCTTGATATCACTTTGCCAGGTGAATTTGTTATAACCCCGTAAGCTATCTTCACCAGCAAAATTACTGTAGGGGTTCATATAAATCTGAATTTCTTTATCCGCATAAGAACCTTGCCAGGTGCCAGTTAGAATATTATTGAAAGAATCAGAAGCAGGCTCACGGATACGGGATATTCTTACTTGACTTAGAGGCTCCCATGTAATCTTTGCAAGTGGATAATCACTTTGTTGAAGTTTTTGCACTAAGTAGTTTTTCTTGCGAGATAGTAATTCTACCGGTCTATTTACATCAAAACGAAAATTGTTAGCAGGATCAGGCAGATTTTCAAGCCATAAGAGGTAGTGGTCTTTCAAAGAAGGATTGTTATTGATTGTTTCAAGCAGCTTTACATCTTTCAGCATCAGAAACTCTAACATGATGCCTTCTCCTACAATATCGCTGAAAGCATATTTCTTCAATATTTCTTCGTATTCATCTGGTTGATAACCCATGCCTTCCATCTTTGGTGTGTTTTCCTGAATAAACTTATAAGCTTCTGGATGTTGCTGTTTAAGCTCAGGATTAGCCAGTAGGGTAGCATGAAAAAACTGAACTTGCAAGGGAATTAAACCAGCACCAATTAGATTGCTTTCCGCTACTGCTTTCAAACTATCCATGTATTGATGCCAATCTTGCTCAAAAGCATTTTTTCTGTATACTTGAAGTAACTCATCTAAAACAAAAGAATATTCGAATAAGCTGAAGTTTCCAATATTTAAAGTAATTGCTTTTTTAATATCGTTTCTCTTCTTCTCCTTAGATTCTTGACTGTATGTTTCCCAGTAAGGGTTAGCAGATGAAGGTTTTTTGATCCCAATGAGGCGATCTTGAGCATTTAAACTCAAAGTAGCTAAACATACTATAGACCAAATAAACAGATTAACGATTAATCTCCATTTCCATTTCATAACATTTGTTGTCTTCGCAGTCGTCGTCAAATTCTTTAGTTAAATCTATGAGTTCTTTGTACTTGTCGTTCAAAGCAGTCAGTTTGTCTCCCGAAGCAGTAACCATTTTAATTCCCAAATCTTTTTCATACATAGTATCACTTTGTTCGTCAAAATAGTCTTCTGTAAGCGTATAATTCTGATAACTACTTCCTATTAACAAACATCCTGCCGAGTGCCAGGGATAATTACCGGTGTGAATCAAAACGTATTCTCTTGTAATAACAGCTCCGTTAGCATCCAGCACACCATTGGTCCTTATCCAGGTTTCGTTATCTGCATTATTTCTCGTCGTTTCTGATCTGCATGATTTGTAGGTGTAGCACATCCGGTAGGTATTCTCTGGAATGCGTCTGTAGCTTCCGGAAGTGCGTTCCTGCACAGCGGTACCTGGTGGTCTTTCCAGGAAATAGCCAGAAAAACTGCCTGTGTTAATGACAAAGGAGCTTATTGTAACATGATCGCTGCTTTCAATGTGTGTAGTAGTAATTTTAAAGACAGGCTTCTTTCCTAACAGATACCAATCTATAAATAAATGGTCTTTCTTCTCTACAGTAATTTCCAGAATAGGTTTACTGTTTTCTATAGCTTTAAACTTTAGAACAGCGACCTCTTGATCTTTCTCTATACCTTCACGGAATTCTACTTCCACATCGTTCAGGGAAATTATGTCTGCATCAGACAGCTTTAGTTGAAGTTGTTGTACCTCATACTTGCCGTTTACTTTACTGTTTGTCAAACTTCCAGTAGCTTTGTTAGAGTTCGTCGCTATGTGCTTCGAAAGATCAAACGCTTCATCACTATTTTCACTGGCTGTATGGATAGCCGAAAGCAGGGCTAGGATACCCTCGCTATCAATTTCCAACTCAGAAGGAGACTTGATTACATATAACTGTAGTGTATCCATTTCTGGTATAAGTACCCTAAATGCTTTCACTTTGCTATCTTTCAGTTCTTCAATATTTATTGTGAAACCTGGATACCATACCTTTCCTTGTATATCTGGAAAGTTATTTGCTGAAAGTTCTACCTGTTTGCCAGTAGCGTCTTCCACATAAAGTGTAATACCGGTTGAGTAATCTTCAAGTTGAATGGTATCACCATCTGCAAAGGTAAGCTTGGTTGAATCTGTCAGCGCATAGTTATCATCTATATAAGCAGTTAGAGGCCGCTGATACTGTATTGCTTTTGGAACTGGTTCTTCTGGCTCCAATATCCTCTTCTCCATTGCCTCAATACCAGCTACCAAGCCTGCTGTATAAGCATCACTGGGAACAGGGGTGCTGTGGAAATAGTACTCCATCAGGTCAGTCTGTATCTGTTGTCGGTCTTGGGCAGATAATAGTGTTTCTACTGCCGGGCTTACCTGTAGCTCACACTTTTGAAAGGCTTTGGTGTAGTTGGCTGCTGTCAGAAAGATGGTGATGCCGAGTTGCTGCTGTGCCAGCCATTGGGCAGATTGTGCCCGGCTACCTGTGCTATAGACATCGTGCTCAAACACGGTGATGACAGCAATGGCTACCTGCGTGCTGGCCTGCAACTGCTGCATGGCGGCTGATACGTGCTCACGGTCTTCCGGGTTTTCTATCACATAAGCCAGGTCATCCAGTACCCAACCTGTGGGTTGCGCATGGGCGAAGCCTCCCGAAAGCAAGCCTGCCAACCATAGCAAGCCACTGATCATGACGGGCTTTAACCTGTACAATAGGGTGGATTTTTCTGTATGCATGTATAAATGCCCACCCCCAACACATACCATGCGCCGGGAATGGGTTTAATTAACAAAGGCTTTGTTAGCTGGCAGGGGCCGTCGGCTGCTCGGTGTTTACTGTTGTATCAGTATTTTCCTCAGCGGCTACATCATCAGCTGTCATGCTTCTTCTCCTGGCCACTACTCTGTTGAAATGGTCTATGTTTTCGTTCATGTGGCTGATGAGCGAAGTGTAGCTTTCCGATGGGGTGAGTGTGGCATGGGCCTCTATGTGCTGCACCAGCGTGCGGTAGGCTTCGGTGGTGAGTTCTACGAGTTCTTTGGTGGTATCCTGCTGGCTGGACTGTTCCAGCCGCTGTACAAACAGGGCTTCAAAGGCTGTGTTGGCCTGGCTCATCACTTCCACCACCTTCTCCAGATGCATCTCTTTGAGGGCAGCCATACAATCCGGGTTGGTTTGCAGATCGTGGATGAGGTTTTTTAAAGCGGCGGTTTCAGCACTGTAGTTTAGGTTGTGGAGCCGCTTGCCGTATTTGGCAAGACAGTCTGTCACCTTCTTACCGGCAGCTGCTTTCTTGGCATCATCATGATGCAGGTATCCTTTGCTCACTTTGTAAAGGCAAAGCACGGCCTGATCCCGTTGCGCGTCCAGGCTGGCGAGTTGTGGAGTGATGCCGCTTGCCGGATTTTGCCTATAGGCTTCCTGCAACGTGTCACCACACTGCTGAAGTGCCTCATACACGGCTTTGAGCTTTAACTTCTGCGGATCATTCTGGCCGACAATCAGCAGCACGTTGCGGATAAACTGGATAAATTCTTTGATGCGGTACCTTTTAGTAAGGGCTGTCTTAATCATTTCATGTTAATTTAAGTGGATATTCTTTGTTGCTAAATAACAGCATGTGCCAGCCAACAAAAAGTTCGTTCAGCCAAAAAAGGTACCATGTACGTTTTGACCACAATATGCTTCTCACACTTTGCGAGTAGCTGTCCCCAAGGAACAACAGCCTCTCACACTTTGCAAGTAGCTATCCTCAAAGTGCCACGGCTTCTCACATTTTGCGGGTAACTGTCCTCCGGAAACAACGCCTTGCTACAATCTGCGACCAACTATTCCCAAGGTGCAATAGCTTCCCACAGTTTGCGGGTCACTATCCTCCAAAAACAACCCCTTGCCACAGTTGGCGGCTGGGTTTTGCCTGTTATCAAAGGTCATTCCGTAGCGATAGCGAAGGAATCTTTGCCACACTGCTAACAAGTAGGCTTTGGTAGAACTTTATGATGGCAAAGATCCCTGACGGGATGACTTTGGGAAGGGTTTAATATTTCTGATGTGATGACTTTGGGCGTGGATGATGATGCCAATTAGTAAGATTGGCTACGTAACCCATACAGAACTTCACTAAAAGTTTGATGGATGATATACAAAGTATTGGCTGGAATGGTTATTTTGGGTGCTATAAAGAAAATAACCAGCCACGGCGGCCGCCATATGGTGTATATGCAATGGTTGTGCAAAATTTGACCAAAAACATCGAGGATGAAAAGAATATCGATAATTCTTTTAGGAGCAGTAATTTTTTATAGCTGCAAAAAAGAAACTAAAATTGACGAGAACTATGTCATAGCCAAATTTCAAGAGAATGCTGATAAAATAAATTCCTTGGAATATCGAATTCAAAGAATTGACACTTTTGCTCAAGGCGGTACTGTTTGGAATAATACTGGAGTCGCAATAATTGAAAAAGATAAAAATGACAAAATATTTGGTTTTTCATTTTACGGCAAAAGAGATGACATTCCAAAGGAATATATTTATGATGCTGGAAATGGATTTGAAATTTCAAAGACAGATAAAACTTACAAAATAGAACCCGGCCATTATGGATTTATTGGAAGGCCTGGTGGACAGATGGTTCATCAGAATATTTTTAGACTTGATACAATCTATAGTGATATATCTCTTTCAGCAACTGAAGACTCTTATTTACTTACTTATGAATTCGAAAATGATACAGTTTACAACGTTTCAGATAGAAAGAAGATTTTTGAGCTGAACAAAACTGACTTTCTTCCTATCCAAATTAAAGAAACTTCAAAGCAACTTGGTAATAAATCAGTTTCTATAGCAAATTTTAGTGACATCAGAATCAACGATAATGTCTCACGCTCAATAAATGAGATAAAACAAGATTTTAAAGATTATACAACCTGAAAAAACTGAGCCGAATGAACTTCTTTCAAAAAAGCTACCGCTTTTAGAATTACCAGATTTATTCGACCAAAACAAAATTGTAAAGGTTATCACCCAAACTGGTACCCGTATCTGTCATTGTTAAATCGGCTGACTGTATCACTCTACTCAATAGCAGGGGAAAAAGCTCTTCCCAATCATTGAGCCGCTTATTAAACCGTTGGTAACTAGGCAAACTGGGAAACCAACTCAATAAGTATTTCTTTACGTGCTTATGCATTTGTTTGATTTGATAATTTTGTTCTTCCAGCACTTCAAAAAGGTAAATTGTTATTACCTCCTGATCAGTGAACTGAGCCGGAGTGGTATTGTGACTGAATCTTTGTCCACCGTGGAGCGGCACTACCAGGGTAATTCGCTATCATAGCACCCGGTGTGGGTCGCTCACAGACATAGGAGTACAACCAAATGAGTTTATCGATGTGATCCATCATCCAAAGATAAACTTATGGCTAATTTCTATGTCTCTTTTTTTACTGTTGATTCGCATTAGTACTTTAGGTTTACCATACCTTTCAACTAAAAACACCTACATCGAATATAAAGTTTTGTGACTGCTGCTTGGCATATCGGTATTGTTGAGGTTAATTTGCTCCTTTAGATAATGATATGATCTGTAAACGTTATGGTGTGCTGTGCTTTCTGTTGCTGGCCTTGCAGGCAGAAACATATGCCCAGTCGGGGAGCCGTGCTTCTTTTCAGTTCTTGAATCTCAATGTATCGGCGCGCAATACGGCTTTGGGAGGTACACAGGCCAGTATGTCGCTGGACTCTGGCAGCCGCAAAGATGCCAGTCTCTGGATGCTCAACCCGGCCTACAGCCACCCCACACTCAC
Source organism: Cyclobacteriaceae bacterium (assembly GCA_958296015.1). Classification (GTDB taxonomy): domain Bacteria; phylum Bacteroidota; class Bacteroidia; order Cytophagales; family Cyclobacteriaceae; genus JAJNNC01. Next base: position 7,706 of record CATQIH010000011.1, on the reverse strand, counting down.
CCAACGTGTAGCGTTGAGCTATATGCCATATTACGCAGGCGTTCATTTCACCACGCTTAGCTACAACCACACATTCAAAAAGCTAGGCACCTGGGCAGCAGGTATGCAGTATTTGAACTACGGTAACATGGAAAGCTTTGATATGGCGGGCATTCCATTGGGTACTTTCAGTGCGCAGGATTACGCGCTGGTGATCAACCACAGCCAGCAGATAGGGATTTACAGGGTAGGAGGCAACATCAAATATGCAGCTTCCAACATAGGAGGGTTTGGTGCCGACGCTTTGCTGCTGGACATAGGTGGTGCTTTTGTGCATCCGAAGCGCGACCTCACCGTATCACTACTGTTCAGCAACTTTGGTTTGATGTTACATGATTATACGAGAGAGCAGCCACTCACGTCTGCCATCGGATATCCGGGTTAGCGTGGCATTCAAGCCTGAGCATATGCCTTTCAGGTTCCACATCACTGCCTACAGATTTTTGCGTAGCAACAATGCCAATGCTCAGGCCGATGATGGGCAGCCCTCTGAGCGTGTTAAGCAAGTCGCTCAGGCACCTGGTTTTTGGGGGAGAAGTACTGCTTAGCCCCAATTTTAACGTGCGTATAGGCTACAACCATTTGATCAAAAGTACGTTACAGTTACAACAAGTTGGAGGTGGAGCGGGCCTTACCTTTGGATTTATGCTTCGCATTAAATCACTGCAATTAGATTTTTCTAGAGCGTATTACCATGTGGCAGGCGGTTTCAGTCACCTTACATTAACGGCTGATCTTAATCAATTGATTTTCAGAAAATAATTATAAAGTAGACTACATGTTAGAAGATAGTAAATACTTGACACCAAGACAAATTGTTGCTGAGTTAGATAAATATATTATAGGACAGAAAGATGCCAAGAAGAATGTGGCGATTGCGTTGCGAAATCGCTGGCGTCGAATGAACGTGCAATCAGAAATGCAACGGGAAATTGTGCCCAACAACATTCTGATGATCGGTGCCACAGGAGTAGGTAAAACCGAGATCGCCCGCCGCCTGGCCAACATAGCCGATGCACCTTTTACCAAAGTAGAAGCTTCCAAGTTTACCGAAGTAGGCTATGTAGGCCGCGATGTGGAAAGTATGGTAAGAGACTTGGTAGAGCAGTCGGTGAATCTGGTGAAGTCGCGAAAAAAAGAAGAGGTGCAGGAGAAAGCGGCTGAACTGGTGGAAGAAATTATTCTGGATGCGCTCATTCCTCCGGTAAAAAATACCACACAAAACCGACCGCAGACACAGCAGCCTGCATTGGGCTTCAACCAAGAAGAGTCTTCTGCCAACATGAGCGATGCGGAATTGAATACCAAAACCCGCGAACGCTTTCGCGAGAAAATCCGCAGCGGAGAACTGGATGACAGAAAGATAGACATCAGCATCAAGCAGAGCGGAGGCCAGGGTATTGGCATGGTAGGTGGTGGTATGATGGACGAAGTGTCTATGATGAACCTCCAGGAGATGATCAACGGCATGATGCCTAAAAAAAAGCAAAAAACGCAAGGTGACTATCGGCGAAGCCAAGAAGCTGCTGCTCGAAGAAGAAGCTGCCCGGTTGATTGATATGGACGAAGTGAAGGAAGAAGCCATAGAAAAAGCACAGAATACCGGGATCATCTTTATAGATGAAATTGATAAGATCGCCTCCAGCAGCAACCGCCAGGGTGGGGGGAAGTGCCGACGTGAGCCGCGAAGGTGTGCAGCGCGACTTATTGCCTATTGTAGAAGGTAGCGCAGTCAATACCAAGCATGGTATTGTACATACCGATCATATTTTGTTCATTGCCGCAGGGGCTTTTCATGTAGCCAAACCTTCCGACCTGATCCCGGAGCTACAGGGACGTTTTCCCCATCCGTGTAGAACTGAGTGATTTGACCAAAGAAGACTTTGTGCAGATCCTGCGTGAGCCTAAGAACGCGCTCACCAAGCAATACGAAGCTTTGTTTACTGCCGAAGATGTAGAACTTACCTTCCGCGATGATGCCCTGGATGAAATCGCCGATATTGCTTTCCAGATCAATTCCGAGATAGAAAACATAGGTGCCCGCCGTCTGCATACTGTGGTCAGCCACCTGCTCAACGACTTTCTGTTTGATGTGCCCGACGTGATCCAGCCAAACGCAAAACTGGTGGTCAACAAAGAGATGGTACACGAACGCCTTGCCGGATTGGTGAAAAACAAAGACTTAAGTCAGTATATTTTGTAGGTATTGGGTTTTAGGGGTTGGGTATTAGTGTATTCTCAATCCCAAAAACTTTATACCCAAAACCCAGAACCCATGCAGCATTACTATTTCATCACCGGGGCCAGTCGGGGCATTGGCAAGGCTTTGGTAGAAAGAGCTTTGCAGGAAGAAAACACACAGGTTTATGGTCTTTCTCGTAGTCAGTCTGTGGAGCATTCACGTTATCATCATATTGCTATAGACCTTTCTGATATTGGGTATCTGCAAGAAAAAATAGACACCTTATTCCCAGAAGTAGCACATCCAAGAAGAATAGTACTGATCAACAATGCCGGGACGCTCGGCGATGTCAGCTATGTAGGCGACATATCGCCTGACAGCATGGCAACATTAATCAACCTGAACGTGACAGTGCCTATCATGCTGGTCAACCAGCTTTTGCGCGCTTATGGGCAGGTAGATACCGAAAAAATTGTGATCAACGTGAGTTCGGGTGCCGGAAAGTATCCGGTAGATGGCTGGTCGGGGTATTGTACCTCCAAAGCTGCACTGGATATGTTCACCCAGGTGGCTGCCCTCGAACAGGACAGGCGCAAAGAAACCAGTGGCTATTACCCAACCAAGTTCTACGCCCTGGCTCCGGGTGTGGTAGATACCGACATGCAATCGGTCATTCGTGGGGCCAGTGTACGGCAGTTTAGCACGCTGGATAAGTTTTTGAAGCTCAAAGAGCATAATGAACTGGCAGGCCCTGCCGAAGTTGCCGCCAAGTTCTTTTACCTGATCAACCACACCCCAGCAATTTCAGGATGTGCTACAGGATGTGCGGAATTTTTGACAAGCACCTGTCCAAGCAGAAAACAGTTGCTTCATCATTTCTATACTTTTTACCCTGCATCCTTTTCCATCATCTTCTCAATGCCCATCGCCAGTCCTCTTAGCTCTGCCAGCCCACGGAGGCGGCCAATGGCCGAGTAGCCCGGATTGGTCTTTTTCTTCAGGTCATCGAGCATTTTGTGGCCGTGGTCCGGGCGCATTGGAATGGTATGATCGGGACGGCCTTCGGACTTGCGGCGTTGTTGCTCTTCTGTCACCAGTCGTACTATTTCAAACATATCCACATCGCCGTACAAGTGATCTGCTTCATAAAAGCTATCAGCATTGTGTTGCTCTCTTTTGGTACTTCTCAGGTGCAAAAAAATGAACTTTGCTACCCTAGTCGCCTGAACATGCCGGCAGGTTATTGTCAGGGCGCACGCCGTAAGAACCTGTGCAAAAGGTAAGCCCGTTGGCAGGTGAGTCTGCCATGTGCAGCAACCGGCTGGCGTCTGCTTCGGTGCTCACAATTCTGGGAAGGCCTAGCAGCGGCCGGGGTGGGTCATCTGGATGGATAGCCATGCGGACACCAGCTTTTTCGGCTACCGGAATCACTTCTTCCAGAAAACGCTGTAGATTCTGCCGAAGTCCATCTTCATCAATATGCCTGTAGGTATCCAGCACCGCCTGAAATGCCGACAGTGTGTAGTCTTTATCAGATCCGGGAAGCCCTGCAATGATATTTCTTTGCAGCACAAGTTTTACCTCATCACTCAGGCTGTCAGCATAAGCACGTGCTTTTTCTCTCTGCTCCTGTGAATAGGTTTCTTCTGCACCCGGCCGGTGCAATATGTGTAGTTCAAAAGCAGCAAAAGCATCGGCATTGAACCGGAGTGCCGTGGAGCCGTCGGGCATCCTGAAGTCAAGATCAGTGCGTGTCCAGTCCAGCACCGGCATAAAGTTGTAGCATACCGTTTGAATACCGCAGGCACCCAGGTTGCGGATGCACTGTTTGAATACTTCCAGGTGTTGTCGGACATCGCCCGATCCTGTCTTAATACTTTCAGACACTGGCACACTTTCTACCACCGACCAGCGCAGTCTTGTAGGCGATCCGTCGGGACTTGCAGCAATAATGTGCTGCCTGTCTTTGATCGCCTGCACGCTCCACACTTCTCCTACCGGTACTTCGTGCAGGGCGGTGACGATACCAGTGGCACCTGCCTGCATGATATCAGGCAGAGAAACCGGATCGTTGGGTCCGTACCATCTCCATGTTTGCTCCATAATTGATGGATGTATATCCAATTAAAAGTTTAAATATAGCATCATTCTTACATTCTGCCAACCGCATGATATTATCGTAAAAAATAAATGAGAAGCAGGTAGTACAACAGCTATTGTAACCCAATTATGTAACACAATGATAAAATGATTGTAATAAAACCGGTAATTGGGTAAGTTTACCTGATAAGTGTGCAATACTGCCGGTTATATTTCACAGGAAAGTCAGGTGCTTTTATTGTACCAGCTGATGCCTGACGGCAAAACCGCCCGGTTGTATCTCCCTATATTACGTGGATTTTTTTTGCTTTTTCGGAAATACCTGCATCGTTAAGAAAACCACGTTAAATTTGTTGTCACCGGGGTTTTGTAATAATTACACAATCCAGAGTGCAGTTGTCCGTTTATTTTAATAAGTGTTTTACAACCCTTTTAGTACGTATGTGTCTTCCAAGTAAAAGCCTACAAACGCCCATGAAATCTATCTTCATCCTTTTTGCTGTTTCTTCGATATTTTTCTCCTGCGAAAGAGAGTCAGATGAGCAGGTTAATACATTGGGCAGTGCCGTGAGGTTTAGCCTGGCAGAATACCCGGGTGCTTATCAAAACAACCTGACACTCAAGTTTCTTACTAGCAAGGATTTTCCCCTGTATCAACTATCAGATCAGCCAGCAAATGGAGCAGGCGGGCAATCAGATCACCATTTCTTTGCAAAAGATAGAAAAGGCTGATGTGTGCCTGGATGCCAGCGGCCCGGCTACCGCTTTTGTAGACCTGAAAAACCTGGCAGAAGGCAATTATAACCTTACCATTAATATCGGTAAATCTATGTCGAGCTTAGGCAAACTGATGGTCACTGATAAGGCGTACGAACTGGATATGGAAGCTTCTGAAGACCTGCTGATAGACCAACCTGTACTGCGTCGCATTCCTGACCGTGTCATCTGGGGAACAGTTCGGTATACCAACCAGCAACAAACACAGGAACTGCGCACCGTGCTGCTAAACTCACTGCGTAATGCAGGTGCGGCTGAAAAAAGCCTGCCCGAAGGCGACTATTATTATTTTGATGTAGATGCTGTAGGGAAATTAAAAATAGATAGTGAGGGAGCGGAAAACACATTCCTGATGGAGTTTGGCGGAAGCGATGATCAACTTGCTTCAATTCTCAAACAAGTTGAACAAACCTACGGTGCCCAGGCTTCGGTAAGAATCTACAACACCGCTGGCGATGAGTTCAGTACCTCGTCATTCTAGCATTGCCACTGCACTCGGATCACCTCCGCTTTGATTTGATGTTTCTCAAAGAAGTGCAACCAGTATAGCTGCTGTGCAGAAAGATGATCGTTGGGCGACTTGATTTCCACGAAGTTGTAACTGTCATTGTTCCAGATGAAAAGATCGGGAAAGCCGCGTGTGTTTTTCCCGCAGGTTTTTAGCCATTTCCAGCAGCACACTGCTGATTTGTTTGGGCTTGAGCTTGCAAAAGCACTGTTCCACAAGCGGCAATAAACTCTCATGCCAGCCAACCATCGGGTTGCTCATGCCAGCTTTGGTGGTAAAATGATGCCTGACAATATTCAAGAAACGGTCGGGATGCCATAGCGTTTCCAGTCGCTGATCGATCTGCTTTTTTCTTTTCTTCAAAAAATCCGGCGTATAAAAATCAGAAGGCGTTATTTGCAGAGGGTTGTGCAGTGCTTCGCTATCCTGATCAAAAATGATGTCCCAAAAAAACAGCCCGAAGAAGCCACGCCAGAGGTAGTTTTCACTAAACACGCCTTCATAACCCTGCTCCTGGAAATATTGTAGTGCCCCCACTTCTACATAAGATCGTGCCTCTTTAGGGATTTCTATACAGGTACTAGCCTTCAGGTAGTGGGTGGTTTGCCGCACTTTGCGTTTTTTGGTGAGCATATCGCAGAAGTCTTCTGCAAAATATTTTTCATCCGCATTTTGAGGAGCCGCCGCTATCTGTTGACACATCTTCAGTGCTTGCTGCACAAGCCCCAGCTTATGCATCAAGCGGACCTGCCGCTCACGCGAAGGGGCGGTGTTTGTGTGCATATACACATCCAGGGCAAACTTAGGAAGCCGTTGCTGCTCCAGCAGCTTCCCCAGCCGAAGGCAGAGCTTATCAAAGAGCGGCACAGCCAGGGCAGACAAACCAGCAGCGGTGAGCTCTAGCTGCTGAAACCAGTCATAGATTCGCTCAGCCGGTAACTGTTCAACATCGCGGTAGTCTTTGAACTGCTGGTAAAGCTTAGAAATCAGCAGTTTGTCTTCTGCCTCTTGCCTGTTTTTAAAAAGTGCAATGAGCTTTTTATTATCCAGCGTCTCAGTTTTGATATATCCAATATCTCGTACCACAAACTGGGTCATGTCTCCCTGGATGTTGCCAAAATACAGAAACTTCATCATCTCTATGTCTGCTGCATAGTTCACACCCACCACCTGTTCCAGTTGCTGTATGTGACTAATCAGCGTGGCCACAGGAATTTCACGTTCCATCAGTGTAACCACTTCGTCTTTTTTGAGCTTGGTTGCGTTTTTTTTCAGGTCTTTTTGTATTGCGCTGATCATAGAAAGCAACTCCGGCTTGCTGAAGACAGGCAGCCACTGGCAGATATCATCCGTGTGATTGTCTGATAATAACGAAAAAAAGCCTTCCTGTAGCAACAGATTCAATACAACAGGAAAGTCGTTGATCTCGGCATATTGCAGTTTACCAGTTCTGAAAAAACATCCCCGACGGTTAGACAACCGCACAAACAGGCAGCGGGCATCTTCGGGCAACTGCTCGAACTGCCGGACAAAACAGGCTTCCTGCTCATTCAAAAGATGACCGTACTTCTCCTGTACAAAAGTAAGCAGTGCCTCAAAGTAGTCCAGGTAATATTTTTCAGGTAACTCTATGGGAGTCATGTGGCCAGGAACAATCGCAGTTGAATAAAATACAATGAATCATGTAACAAATTGCCCTTCATGAAAATTTCATATACAAACATCTGGGATTAGGAAAATTCAAGTGTAAGCTTTTCAGGATAATTCCGTTCGGATATGGGTATTATTCAACCAAAGAGGCGATATGTTCAGGATGCATGTCGTCTTTTTTGATGATATGGTGTGCTTGCTGGTAGAAAGGCATACGGTGCTGAAAACGGGCGGCAAACTCCTGGGCCATGTTTTCCTGATCCAACCCCGACAGTAGCGGACGTTTATTAAGGCCTTTTTTGCTCATCCTTCTGGCAATATCTTCCATCGGCATATCCAGAAAGATAGTGATGCCTGCTGTTTTCATCACCTGCGCATTATCAAAAAAGCAGGGCGCACCACCACCCGTAGCCATCAGAAAATGATGATGCCGGGCAATGGCAGACAGGA
>CATQIH010000010.1 GCA_958296015.1 Cyclobacteriaceae bacterium | reverse complement strand
AGAACATATTTGAAGACTTTAGACCTGTTTATGGGTCTGTCTTCAAAATCATTGAGAAAAGCGATCAATAATTGAATACAATTAATTGGTGTACGGTGAATGTTCAGGTCAACCAAGTCAATATCTAACCTTTCAAGAACACGATTTTCTTCACCAATTTGATGTAGTGAATTAAAATTACTTACTATATTTCGAAGGCCTTTACGATTGAGTTCACGTAAAAAGAGTTGACTAAAGCCCTCATGACTTTCTGCTGAATCTAAACCTTCTAAAATAATATTATCGTGATAATTTGACAAAATTAGTAAAGGTACATCTGGAAAGTTAGATCGAATATTTTGCAATATCTTTTGAGAATCCTTTGTGTTATTTTTCCAATGATCTAGTAATAAACATTTTATATCAGCATTTTGAGTTCGTAAGTCCAGCTTTGCGTCCTCAAGATCAGAATGGTATTTTCCAAATGTCCAATTACGCGTATTTAGATAAACCCACAAATCCTTATTTATTTCCCATGCTTTCAAAGCTAAATAATGTGCATAGCAAGTCAATCCAAACTGAGGGGCAGCGATTATATGATAATTCTGAATATTATTTATAATATTTATATAATCTAAACCTTTAGAGTTATCTTTTGATGGGTTATTTGGAGAGTCTGTAGTGCATATACGTTCAACCCAAGTTGGTAACTTAGAGTATGATTTCATTGCTTTTTGAAAACTCGATTTAAGTTTCAATGAGACAAAATCATCAGGGGTAATTTCTGGACGAGTGAAGTTCCATATACCATTTTCAGTACCAGAAAAATTTTGACCTCTCATAAATTTTCTCTGTCGCGGCACCCATTCCCTATATTCAACCGAATCTATTTCTCCATCTTGGAATTTAATTAAAGCGTAACCATTGAGGTCTGGCTTATCTGAAAACAATTGTGGAGACCCCAATTTTATAACCCCTTGATTGTCTGAAACAAATGAATGATCGATTTCTTGATCGTGAATGTGACCTGAAATAAGGATGTCTATACCATTTTTTAGCATTCCTTTCAGTTCTCCTCTTGCAAAATCAGTCAAAAATTCTAGGGGGTGATGCATTACTAACATCTTAGTACGCCCCTTATTTTCCTGAATCCATTCATTTAGACCGGAAGTTTCTATTTTTAGTACACCTTTATCATCTATGCCATTGAATCCTCCAGAACAAAGCAATGCACAGTTTAGAAAGTATACTGAAAGCTTTGGACTTAATAATTTTGAATAGCCAGTCAAATTGAAGTTAGAAATGTACATTTTTTCTTTACAAAACTTTTCATAAAATTTGAATTTGGTTAGAAATAAATTCCCATTTGACTTTATAAAACTATTGAATTCCGTTTCATTAAAATCTTGCGATACTAGACAGTTATGTTCATCAATATTTTGTTCAACTATACTTCTATCTAAATCATGATTTCCTGGTGAACAGAAGACATTCTGTAGAGGAATATGCTTTTTGAGCCTTAGAATAAATTTATTGTAGAACTCATTGAATACTTTTTCTGAGTTACCTTTGTTGACTAAGTCACCAGAAATAATACAATATGTATTTTCGGAATCAGCAGAATTAATTTTCGTTTCAAGGTCATTAAAAAACGAGTTTATTACTAGTCCTTGATTTTCCGGTTCATTTTTCTCAAAATGAATATCAGATATATGAATTATTGTCCTCTCACTCATCAATAAAGTATATTTCTGTAAATTAATTTTTTAGTTACCCCTAACTTTTATATGGATGCAATTGCATATATATTTTTTATGCACGTCCATAAAAAGTTCTTCTATTAAAACAAATCAACAAAATTTGAATCATATTGGCAGTTCGTTGCTAATATTATGTGTTATATGTTCTAAAAACGTCAATGGCCTGCTTTAAAATAGTAACAGGCGTAATTTACACATAAAATATTTCCCAGCATGCTCAATTTACGTTTGGAAAACACTACTCAAACCTCTGTTTTTTCTCCCGTATCAACAAGATTAGCAAATAACTGCTTAGCATCCTGTATTGCTTGTTGATAAGCTTGAACCTGTTTTCTTAGCCGCTCATTTTCTTCCAGCAAAATGTCACTCATTTGCAAACTCGGTTCTCCTTGGTCAAAAAGCCACCAGTTTAGGTTAAGCTCAGGAATGATCTGTTTTATCTTAATAATAGTCTCACAGGCAGGAAATTGCAAACCGTCACGTATTTTGTACAACGTTTCAGGCTTCATTTGTGTGGCAGTAGCTACCATATTGGCATTGACATTGTTTTTTGCAAATTGTTCTTCCAGTTTCCCACCGATATGCTTTAAAATAGCCTCTCTCTGCCCCTGAAACTGTTCCTTTTGCTGTTGATCTATTTTTGAACGTTTACCCATAGTTTTTGAAGCAATATAAGGAATACCAGATACATGTTGGATATGTTATGCCTGAAAGAAAGCTATGATAGACCATTGAGTTATTACAACCTGTCTTCTCTTTTTCAGGAGTTCGCTGGAGCGGACTCCTGAAAAAAAATTTTTGAAAAAAAGGGATATGTAGCGGATGCCATACCGGACTTAGTCAGTAAAGCACCGCTATATATTCCCCTTTTTAGCTATTAATTTAAATGAGCAATAGACCTGCAATAATGATATGCTTTATCGTTAATATCAGCCATACTACCCAATGCATTGCCAAAGGTTTTCTCTTTGGCTTTCTTTACATGTGTCGTAAAGTGCGTGAAGCCATTAAATAGCCCCCATACATTCTTGCCAAGGTCAAAACATTCGCGGTGTATACTGGCTGCGGCTTGTTGGTACAAATTCTTTTTGCGGGTACTTATGGAATGGCCGCTGCCATGTTGACCGGTAGTCTCCTGTAATTGAATGTTCATCACCTCGGCAATGGCTTCATCAATGGTATCAAGTTCTATAGGTGCATTCAAAAACCGCTCAAAGTCTTCATATAGCAATTTGTTTTGCTGTAAATAAACATCAAAGCTATGCAGTAACTTATTAATCCGTACCTGACTGTTGACTGTATGGCTCACGGAGAACTGCTGATTTCTTTTGGTAAACTGATTGGTACAGCGAAGCATTACCGAAGTGTTGCCAATCCAGAAACTACTGCTATAATCGTGAGAGTTGCCAATGAGTAAATAATCTTTCAGCTTATAACCGGCCACTTCGTTTTCTTCGGGGTTCTGCAAAAAGGCTAGTACTTTTCTGCCATGCTGGTATGTATCGTAGCCTGCTACCTTAAAGCCTGTTTTCTCTGCTAACTGTTCAGCACTTTCTACTAAAACCTGATTGAGGGTAGGAGTATAGGAACCTTTGCAGATATTTAAACATGTCTGATTGTCATTTCGCCGGACAGACTTCCATCCGTCAATGGTATTTCCATCGGTATCAAATATAGGCTGTTCTTCAATCTCCCAATCAAGGGTTGGTAGTAAAACAGCTTCTTTGCCTTGCTCAAAATTGTAGGATTTCATTATATTTGTCATAGGTAAATTAATTTTGGGCGTTGATCGCGCCCTGGTTAAACATAGGGGTAGTTGCGAGCTACCCCTTTTGGTTTTTAATGATTAGATTAAAGGATATATTTCGTAAATCTTGACGGTTGCACCTTCTTTGCTTTTTACTTTTTCCTCACGTACAAACTGAATTTCCACGGGAGTACCTAGAGGAACGTCAGCACGTTGAAAAGCTCCGATCAGTTGCTTACCAAAGTTAATATATAAGCCTTCGGCACCGATCCAACGGACCACTTCCCGTTTGATCGTTACCACTTCTCCGGACTCTTTGTCAATACTGGAAACCTCCTGCTGCTGTACTCCTTCATAAAAGCCTTGCGTTTTAGTATCTTCAATAGCCATTTCCAAATACTGCTCCCGCTCTTTACCTTTCTTCTTCTCTGCATTCTTCATTACATCTTCCAGCGAGGTTTTAAATTCAAAATACTTGGGAACAATGGAAACTTTCCCTTTCTTGTTTTTCAGTCCTTCTGCTTCGCTCACAAGTCGCTGGTATTCTTCAAAATCATAAGTACTGGCTTGCACTTGCAAGGCAGTATGCGGCAACCCGCTCTCTTCGTCGTGCTGGTTGGCAATGCCGGCAACATCAGGCATTTCCTGCGACTGAACTTCTGCTTGCTGTGTGTTTTCTGTTAAATGATTCATGGTAAATTATTTATTTAGTTAAACATAAATTACTGGTAGGATATAAGCTTTTTAGGGCACAGGAGGCATGATAGGGGCAAAGCTGACTTTTAAACTGAAACTTATCGTACAGACTATCCTCAAAAAAATCATTGTATTTCTTATGGTGCTCGGCAGTAAATTCTGCAAAAACAGCAGGTAATTTTAATTTGGCTCTAAGAAATACAAACAGGTCTAATTCATCTTCCAGATAAGCAAAGGATTCATCTACATAGCTGTACATAGAAATGCTATAATGAAGGCCCAACCTTTCTAGCTCAGCATGAGGAACCTTTAGCCAATGATGACGTCCGTCTTTTAAAAGTGTGTATTGCTCCATTATCTAATAATGTTTAATTGTTTACAAGCCTTTACAATGGCAGAGAGGAACAACCAATCTTCCTTTTTCACCTCGGTATTTTAGGTGTGCTTTACCCTGGCTAATGGCCTTAATAATAGCTGCCTTTTCAGGAATGCCCTGGTAATATACCTGGCTGCCTATGGATAATTTTTGATACTGAACTTTATCTGTTATTGTCATAATATTGAGTGCTTCAACCCTTAATCATTAACTAAATTTACCATAAAAACAGGTAATAAACAATAGTTTAATCAATATTTTTTCAGTATTTTCTCAAATTTTATTCCAAAAAAAGGTAAAAATATTATCGCACGGAAAACCTATTGGCATGGTTGCTGCCCTTTTTCTCCCTCTTGTGTTTTCATCCTTACAGGTCTTGGCCTAGGCTTCGTGCTCCGGACAACTCGGCTTAGGGATAGAGGCATTTGTTTGAGCTCCTTGTCACCTTTGAAAAAATAAAATTGTTGACAAGAGCGAGTGCCGAAAGCCCGGCCCCTTCGCTTTAGCGTTGGGGAAAGCCCCAAATGCAAAAAATTTATAGTTGACTATCTGTGATCAGATTCCTAGTTCCTGGCTTTTACCTTTTGAAATACTTCTGTCCTTTTGTTGAGCATTTATGTTATCTTCAATAGACATATAGGTTTCTATTTCCTGATCGCTTAAGTGAGGATAGGTTTTATAGTAGGATAATTTACGGGACATGCTCTCATGCTCAGGTTGGCCTTTGATCTCTTTTTGCAGAGAGTCTATTTTATGGTTGTACTCATTCTTGAGTTTGGTAAATTCATCAGGTTCTATTTGTTTGATTTCTTTGGGTGTTTGTTCCCTTTGAGTTTCTTTTATGCGCTGATGATCTGCCTTGTCTTGATGATCAATATGGTGGGTAGCATGTTGTAAAGCCTGCCTTCCTACCATCGTTTGCTGTTTTGTATTTTCTGCGCGTTGAAGTTTAGTATCTCTCGATTCCGGAACTTTTTGGATGACTTCCGTTTCGTATTGTATCTGTTCTGCTGCACTTTTAGCTTCATGTGCCTTATCGGCAAGATATTCTTGGCTAAGTTCTGACTGATCCAACTGCGTCATCAGTTTTTTGTCGTTATTGATGGCCGCTACTTCTGCTAGAGAAAACTCTATTTGCTTTCCATCCACCTTTCGTTCCACATAATAAGCGCGAAGGTTATTGCGATCTTCTACCTTAAGACTATCATATTTTTTAGACTCAATGGCTGCCTCTATCTGCGGCGTTGCTCTCACTTTTTTATCTAGCTGTGTTTGTCCTGGAGTATTGTTTTGCCTATCCAGCATACGCGACGTATACATTGCCTTGGCATAAACATCTGCATTCCAATCCTTGAACTCAGATTTTTCTATGACCACAGGAATACGACTGTCTTTGAGTGCTTCTGTATAAGTTTGGTCATATTTGCGGCCAGCAGCATCGTTGTCATTTGCCAAAACTACTTCTTTGGGTTGTAGTGTTTTGATCTGTTTATTCAGGATTGCTACTTGTTCGGGAGAGGGGTTTCCGGCAGTACTCAGGTGTATAACGTTTTTTTCTTTATCCTGACGAAGCTGATGATAACTCATCGCGTCAATTGGATGTTCTGTAATAACAACTCTATCTACTTCAGCTTTATTTAGCGTAGGATTAGACATCCAGACTCCAGTGCGATTGCCTAAGAAGCGTTCAGTAGTATTACTTTTCATGGCAAGGCCAGTTACCTTTCCGTTTTCATCCTGCATAGGAAAAGCGACGAACCTCTCATCGGGAGCCTCATTTAATTTTACCTTGTCCTGAAAAGCTGCATGATTACGGGTTTCATAATCCAGTAGTCTCTTTTCCAGGTAAGGCTCGTTGGCACCAGAGGGGTGTTCTTCGACTATTTTCTGGATGATATACTGCTGTCTTTTCTGCTTATCCTCACCATTTTGGATTTCTTGTGAAGTACGTGTATGAGACTTGGAAGGGGTATAACTTTGATCAAATTCTCTTAAAGTCAGGCGAGCTTCTTCCAGATTTTTGCGTTCCCTTGTCATCACAAAATCCACAACGGTTCCTTTGTCTTTGTTATCAAACTGATTCACGTAATAATTAGGCGTTGCGTATTTGTTGCTTATGGGCACATATACTTTGTCTCCACTTTGCTTATGGGTAAATGCTTGGAAACGTCTTGTATCACGGCTTTTATCCGTTTCATAGCCAGCATTTTTTAAATAATCGCGGATATCTATGGATTGCTTGTAATGGTTTAACTCGTCTTTATGCTCCATAACTTTAAAATTTTGAGTGTTTTGAGAAGATTGTATCATTATACTTTCACGCCTTGGCAGTGATCCTGGAATAGCGTTGCTAAGCTTTACCTCGAAATTATTTTTTTGAAAAAATCAACTTTTTGTTTGTGGGTAAAAACTTTTGTTTACTTTTACAAAACAATTATAAAAACATTAATTGATTTGTGGAAATCAAGTAACTGGAAAAATTTAAACTATGTCGGCATTAAGCGCATAGCATATGTTTTCACCGATGAAGACTTGGGAAAGAAACAGGAAGACGTGAAGAAGCGACATCGCAAAGCGTATGCAAAGATTTTTCAGCAGAAAGCGGAATACAACATTAAGAATCGTCTTAATAGTTTTAATCAATCTCAAACCAATGTTAAACAACAAAACAATGAACAAAAAACAATTCCCTCTGAGCAGCAGTAAAAAGATAGCTTCTAACGCTGTTTCTGCAAACAGAAGATTTAGTATGTTGCCTCGTGTTTTCTTTCTGATGTGTATACTGACTATCCTGGTATCCACGGGTTCCTATGCGCAAGAAGGTGGTGGTGGCATTGTCTCGGGTGCTAGCCAGATAGGTAATACTATTATTCAGGTGATCAATATTGCCTTTCCTGTAGCTTGCGGTCTGGCATTGATTGCTGTTGTATGGTATGTATTTACTAAAAATCCTGAATGGAAGGGTTATGCCGTTGGTCTTATTATCGGCTTGATTCTCTGGGGAGGATATACCACGTACAAAGATGAGATATTCAGCTACTTTGGTGGAACCGATCAGTTTAGTGCGCCAGCTGGTGCGGGCGGTCCAGGTGGAGGTAATTAAAAGAAACACAATCGGTGAAAAGCTACAAAAAGTTAGACAAACCGTCAGGAATATTCGGAATTTCCTTTGAGGATTGGGGAATATTCCTGTCGGTGACAATGGTCATGTTTTTCGTAATCAATTTGTTACGCAATTTCATTGACTTGCCTAAGATGGTATATCCATTAGCCTTGGTCGTCACGGTTGTACTGTTTATTGTATTAAAGCGTGCCAATAAGCAGAAAGTACCCATGTATCTGCATAGCAGGATTGCATGGTTGCTTACACCAAAAAAGATATATGTAATACGCCCTAATTTATTTACGCATGATCAATCTAATCAATCGGCCACGCCGAAAAAGAAATGAGACAGACCTTACAGAAGTTATACCCATTTTTAGCTTTGAGAACAACAAAGTAGTTTTCAAAGATGGCCGTGTGGCTGTAGGATTTCATATTCAATGTGCCGAAATGGAAACTTGGTCTCCTGCTAAGTATGCTTCATTTAACCATACGCTGGCGCAACAGTTAGTCACTTTCCCCCAATATGTAACTGTACAGAAAACTGATGTATATCATTTTAAGGAGTATCAGGGAAACCTTGATGCCAGGGAGTATTTTGAACTTAAAACCAACAAGCACTTTGCTTATAGTTTGGCATTGCATCACGAAGGGTATTTATTTATCAGCTTTCCTGCGTTAGTAGGAAAAGTTCGCACTGATCTTCATCCTTTCAATACGTTGCTACTTGCATCCAAAAATATGCTTGGTAACGTGTTTGCGCGCATTGAAGAAACCCTGGGTATTGCTGAACAGCAAGCCAGTGAATTTGTCAGTGGATTACAGGGACTTTATGGAATCAAGCTCAAACGCATGGATGAAACTGCTTTAAAGTCTTTATATGCCCAGTATTATACCTTAAATTTTGATCAGCCTAACGACACAGGTTTAGCATGTGCTATGTCTGCAGACTTGGATGGTATACAAGTGGGAGAAAAAAGAGTCAACATAATCTCTATGAAAGGTAGAGGTAATTACATTGAGGATGCCGTTGTCAATATGCATGGGGTTACCGCGCCTTATACTTATATGTTGGGCAATTATATGCAAATACCCCACATCACAACTACAACCTTAAAAATAGAAGATACTGAAAAAGAGTTGAAGCGTCTGGATGATAACTATTTTTGGAATGCCAGTATGGCAGCCGACTGGATGGGTTCTCAGGACAATGATATTGAGGGAGGTAACATCAAAGAATTCACTGGGATGATCCGCGATCAGGGCCATCGCCTGGTATCTATGTCAGTCAATGTGATGGTATATGATGCAGACCCTAATATTCGTCAAACTTACCTGGAACAAGCCAAGCGAGATATGCGAAGCATTGCCAATGCTGAATGCATTGTAGAAAGCTCGGACACACTTGCTTTATTCTTTGCCAACACCCCGGGAAACGCATATAATAACTATCGCTGGATGCTCATGAGTGATGAAATGGGATCTAAATATTTTAATTTTATCAGCAACACACGAAGTGCTCTTAAAGGTGATGTGCTGTGTGATCGTTTTAGGAACCCGTTGTTGGTTAATTTTTTCAACACCAAACTTAATAACCAGAACGCGATCATTGTAGGAGAGACCGGAGGAGGTAAAAGCTTTACCAATGGATATTTTATGATTCAGCGTAAAGAAAGGGGCGCACGACAAGTGATCATCGATGTGGGAGGGACGTACCGTAATACCCTGTTGATGCTGAATGGTGAGAAGTTTGAGCATACCTACTTTGAATATAATCCGGAAAAACCTATGTCGTTTGCTCCCTTCCATGCTGCCAGAGACCAAGAGGGAAGATACGTTTATGATGAAGATAAAATAGATTTCCTGCTTAGCCTGCTTTGCATTGCATGGAAGGGTACGGATGGTGTGAAAACGATCAAAGAAATTGAAAAGACCATCTTAGAAGATACGCTCATCAGTTATTATGAACACATCAGTAAAGAAGACAAGGCAGCTAAATTTAGTACCTACTATGAGTTTTGCCAGGCATTGCTGGCAAAGTCTGAAGAAGATGGGCAAAAAGGGCTAAAAGCTGATTTTAAATTCTTTAACCTGGTAGAGTTCCTGCGGGTTTTGCGTCCTTATTACAATGGACAATTAAAATCTTTATTGAATGGAGAGGTACAGAAAGACTTGAGTGAATATGATCTGCTTTGTTTTGATTTGGCTAGAATTCAAAAGAAAGAAAAGCTTTACCCTATCGTTACCCAGTTGATCATCCAGCTAGTACTAGACCAATTACAACGATTCCCTGACGATGAAAAATATCTTTACATTGATGAGGCCTGGTCTATGCTCGAGGGTACCCTTGGTGATTTCATGATGGCCATGTTTCGTACCATCCGTAAGCTAAAAGGCTCTATCTGGATCATCACTCAAAATATCAATGACATTGTCAAAAGTATGCATAAGGATGCTATTTTAGCCAATGCTGCCACCAAGATCATTTTACGCCATACTGATGCAAAACTCCGCGATGAAGTAGGTACGGCTTTAGGATTTACCGAGCATGGAAAGGATATTCTGGCTTCTCTGCGAGATGGCGGTTCTTACCGTGATATTCTTATCAAGATGGGAGAGGACATCAGGGCATATGCGCTGGAAGCACCTGCTGAACACGCTGCGGTGCTCTCCTCTAAACCTGAAGAGCGTAACGAATTCATTCGTTTGATGAAAAAGTATGGCAGTCAGGCACTGGCACTGGAAGAATATGTGCAACGTAAAACTTCAGCAGCTTAATGGAAATGTTAGAAGGTTGGCAACTTGCCACGATGGTAGAGCACTTGATGAATCTGTTCATCAAGGGAGCTTTATCACTTGCTTCATCTATTTTATTGCTGCGTATTTTTGTAGAGGTATTCAAGAGCTATTTTTCTTACAAATTTAAGTTTACCCTGCCTCAGTTTGTTCCTATACTGATGGTACTCATCGGATTACTTACCTATGCTGAGATCATGCCGATGATTGGTGATGCCTTTTATAGTATTGGAGAACAACTCCGAGGCCAGGCTGAGCTTTCTTTCAAACTTACCAATATATGGACAGCCCTTCAACAGAAATTAGGTATGGCCGAAGAAGAACAAAGCATGTGGGAGTTAGCCAAAAAATGGGCAGGACACTTAGCAGACCAGGCCAATCCCTTTGACTGGTTACAAAATTGGTGGGCATTAAGCACCTCACTCACTTGGCAGGCAATAGGTATACTGTTTCGTTACGGGATGGTCTTTTTCAAAAACATTGTCTACTGCTATATGCTAATGTGTGGCCCGATTCCCCTGGTGCTCAGCCTGATACCAGGGTTTGGCGGATTTGCAGCCCACTGGTTCAAAAACTTCATCGTTGTTTGCTACTGGAACATTACCATTGCTGTGCTGGATGCTATTCTGAAGGCATTAAATGTGCAGCTTATCGCTGATATAGCGCTAGGTGGAGATGAAGAAATGACAATAGGCTTGCTTACGATGCTTTCCGCTATTATGTACCTGTTTGTTCCCTACCTTACCTCGCTTGCCATCGGCCAAACGGTAGTGGCCATGGCAGGTTCGAAAATGGTCATGACACCATTAGCTACTGCAGCAGGGGTATTACGTATGGCAGCCGGTGGCGGAGCAGGTGGTTCACCTGCTAAATCTTCTGCCAGTAGCGGCTCCGCCACTGCGGCTACAGACGCAAGCAGCGGTAGCGAACAGCGCAACCAGGCAGGGCTGCTCACCATGGGCAGCCAGCCTCAGCAAGGCGTGAGAACCAGCTATGCTGCCTATCCTATGTCATCCAGAAGTCAGGGCAATTTGTCGGGGCGTTCTGTTTACCAAAAGTCTATTGGACATTCTGGAAACAGAAAAAGAGTGATCATTCCCCAGGCAAATCAGCAATATGAAAATTCACCGGTCATTTATGCCTCTGAAGGTAGAATACCTGCTGAGCGCAGGCTTCCAGCAGCGCAAACAAATGCGCTGCCTGATAATGAACACAAACCTAAATACTCATTAGGACCTAAGAAAGAATAAATTATGGAAACTATCAAAGATTATAACAGAGCTTTTAAAGCCATGAGGTCTATTGCTGCCATATCCTTGTTGGGATTTATAGGTGCCACAACCTTTTATTTTATGCAGTACAAACAGCTTGTTGACAATAAGGAAGAGGTGATCTATGTGGTAAAAGATAATGGCACTTTTGAGGCCCGGCGTACCAACAGCAGAGAGGTGAGTTCCATAGAGATCAACAACCATTCTCAGGATTTTATTTTTAGCATGTTTGCGCATGATGCAGAAACCTATGAGCATCATATTGATGATGCGGCACATTTGATTGATGAACCGTCGGGTCTTTTAATTATTGAACAATTTGAAAAAGCAAAGGTCAAGGACAACTATACACGCTGGGGTTCTAGAACAGAAGTAAGTATTGATTCTATCAAAATTCAAAACAATGGCGTACTACCCGCAGTACGGGCTTATTTTAAGCAGCGGCACTTTATCGGAGATGACCTCAAAACAGAGCTAGCCGTTGCCCTCAAGTATAATATCGTAACTACTTACCGCAGCAAACGCAATCCTTATGCTTTACAGATTACTAATCTGGATTTTATTCCTTACGAGCAAACCTCTAAAAACTAAATTATGATGAGCAAACAAGTTTTATATCTGCTATTTCTTGTACTGATGGCTCAGACAGTTTATGCTACAGATACTATTTATGTCAATAATACACAGCACACCTACCTGGTGTTTGACGAAGATATTTCTCTCTTTGATTTGGGTGGGCAAAGAGAATATGCTGATAACTTACCGGAAAATGTGGTATTGGTGGAAGACTTTGGCGCCAGGGCTGAAAAAAATGCAGTCTATGTAACAGCCCGGTCCGATTCGGCTACTACAACCACCATTTTTGTAGAGGCAGGAGGGAAAGCCTTTGCTGGCGTTCTGTGCTTTCGGCCTCACAATGAAAAAATTTTATACGATCTTCGGGACAAAACGCTTAACAAAGCAGCTTCTTATAACAGGGAAAACTATGTGCCCGAAGTAGACATTTCCCTGATTGAAGAACGGCTCTATCTGCTGGATGATCATAAACGCGAAATCTATGATATAGGGGTATCCAGCAATAAGGTAGAGTGGTCACTCATTAATCTCAAAGTTGATAATTCTGCGATTTACCTAAAGCTGCGCCTGCAAAACAACTCAGGGCTTATATACCGCATGGAAAGCATCAGTGTGGAAAATGCGGAATTTTATCGCAAAAGAATCCTCAGTAAAAAGAAAGTCAACAAAGTACCAGTAGTACCTCTGATAAAAGGAAATTTGGTGGATGTTCGCCCTTATGATTCTCAGGACTATTTTATCGCTATACCTGTATATGCAGTAGGGGATCAGGGAGCAGTCATGGTTACCATTCGGGAAACTACAGGAATTCGTTCGTTACAACTTGAAATACCCCCTGGTTTAATGAGCAAATCAGATCTGTTTTAAAGCTTTTTTTTAGATTATGGAGCGCATTGAGAACCCAGAGAAGTACCAGAGCAAAATAACCTTTCGCAAGAAAGTGCAAAAGTTCTTACTCAAAAATATCCTATGGATTCCTATCATCTGCCTGATGCTGGGATTAGTAGTTGTACTTTTAATCTATAGACATCATGCAGGCCCCAAAGTAAACTTAAAGGCAAATCTTGAAGAAACCATAAAAAAAGAGGATTATCAACAAAATGCACCAAAGAGCAAAATAGAACAGTTTCAAGAGAAAATCACTGAAAAAAATCAGGTTAAGAAACAGGGTAGATACGAAAGAATTGTAAGAGGAAGAGATATTGTGGCTGTAGACTATGGAAAAATAACCTACGATCAAAGTGAGCAAACTTCGGAAGAACCCTCTCAAGTAAAGGAAGACACGCTTCAAAAGCAAAAACAGGTTGTTGAACCCAAAGTCAAAACTGTCGTAAAAGTCGTTCACATACCCGTAGAGGTAGTTGATACAACTAAGCAGCAGACAGACACAATCGTGAAAGTCGTTCAGAATCCTTTTGCCACGGCACGATTGGTGAGCAATCAGGAGAAGGAATATATTCAATGCTATGTGTATGGAGAGCAGGAGATAGCATCTGGTTCTTTCATCAAATTAAGATTAGGTGAATCGCTGCAAGTTAAAGGAAAAAATGTGCCTGTTGGCACTGTCTTTACCGGACAGGTAAGCATGAATGCCAATGTGATACATATTACAATAGGCCGCATTGAGCGCTACAATGTAAGCTACCAAGTGTATGATGATCAATATGCGCATGGTATATTAATCAATCGGCCCAAGCACGAGGACATGGAACAAGCCATCAACCGCACAGCCTACAGCTCAGCTGGGCGTGGCATTGCTGACTTACCCTATGAGGTAGTGCAGGATGTTTCAAGAGCTATCCTTCAGCGTAAGCGCCAGAAACAACGTACAATTAAACTTCCTGATGGATATCCAATCTATATAGCCAAAGGATAGTTATATTGGTAAAAAAAAGCTTATGAAAAAATACTATTATTTATGTTGCTCAATCGCTCTTTTATCCATGCTATTAGGATGCGATAGGGGAGGGGACCCTACACCAGCACCGGGGGTTGATACTAACTTTCTTGCTAGTCCTGAATCAATAGAAAATTTTTGGGTTGATCATGCCTCCAGGCAAACATGGAAAGTTAGTCGGCTGACTTTTGAAGATTCTACTGTATTGTCAGAACTTTCAGCAGATCCTTCCAAGGTTGATTCTACTAAAATTGTTGATCTGTATGCTCAACTATCACCTTGCAGAAAAGATGATGTGTACAATTTTAGTTTTGAAACAGGAGACAGAGTAATCATCAATTTTACTGATCGGTATGACGATGAAAGTTCACGCTGTAATCCCAATGAACCTGAATCTATTGATGATGGACTTTCTTTAAACCTTCAAGGATCTTTCACAACTGCGGAAGCGTCATTTAAGAATAACACTGCTTTGAGGCAATTCTTTGATTTCAAGCGTCCTGAGGGTAGTGGTACAGAGTATAGAGGTTATCATATGGAGTGGAAGTTTGAAGTACTATCATTAGACAGTATCAACATTGAAGGTAACTTCTATGAAGGGCCTCTGCCTAATCTTAAAATTCAGTTCATACCTGAAAAATAGAGCTTTTATAAAACTAATTTTCTATGAAAAAGCTGTTACTGACCGTTTCATTGATTGGTATCAATACATTCACCTATGCCCAATTTGTAGTGATAGACCCTGGTGATATCGCTGCCACTATCGTTAATGGCGGAATCCTTGTGCAAACGAATAAAGTCATCAAAGATGCCAATGAGATTGCCTCTAATATCAAAGAGACTGTACATAATATCCGTGAGTTACAGCAAAACATTGATGATGCTCTTTGGGAAGTGAAAGCACTTATTAAAAAAGATCATTTGGGCATCAGCAATATCGATTTTGAGATGGAAGCTACGGCTCGTGTTTCTACTAATTTAGGAAAATACATCAATAACATCGTTCCGGGTGATCACCCTATGATAAAGGGTTACGGCAGTGCTGATGTCACGTTTGGAGCGGAAATGTTGCAGGATGTATTTGAATATAGCTTTGAGGAGAAACTGCCTAAGCAATATGCACAAATTACCGCTGGTAGCGGCGAGCAAATCTTTAATCGGGAAGTGTTCTCTTACGCTTCTGCTAGAAAGAGCATACAGATTGCCTTGAGTTACAATCAGCTTTCTGAGGTCATGTTAACAAAAGCCAAACAACTCAATGATATTCTTCAAAGAGGGAGCGATTCTTATACCAGAATTGATGTTTTAAAGATGAACGAGGCAGAACGTATTCAACTGTTAGAGACAACGGCCTCCTATGTGCGAAAAGCATTGGAACTACGGCTGCTCTGTGACCAGATTATCCGCAAAGAAGTAAGCCGGGAAGCTCCTGTGCAGCAAAAACTTTTGCAGCAGTACCGTCAGTATACTGTGCTGAATCAACTTCTAAGCGAGGAATAAGCTAAGGAAGATAAAGAAAATAAATAGCAAGAATTATCTCATGACTAGATTTTCCTTCTTAATAGGGTTGCTGACCTTGTTTCCACTATTGGTCCAGGCTCAGGATGATTCTCAGGATACCGATCCTTTCGATTGGCTTTCTGACTTTGGCATTGTTAAAGATGATGAAGACGAAGATGATAAAGAGGATGATAAGGATGAAAACTCCGAGTGGCCTTTTGGAAACGATTATCCTGATGAGGAAGAGGAAAATAATGAGAATGATGATGACGGTTTTCCTACGCTACCTCCCAATGTAGACATTGATGAAATTGATGGCGATGGACTGGATGACTTCGGCTGGAAAGATTGGGGACAAAGTGATTGGGAAGATCATTTTAAGGATGATTACAAGCACTATTATATTAAAAAGAATGCAAACAAGGTCAGAAACCAAGCATATGATTTGGCTAATGAACAAGGTATTGAAATGCCTCAACGATACGGCTCTCTTACTTATGATCCACAAGAAGATACCATCTATTTTGAATCAGATGACGAGTATGCAGACCAGTTGAATGAATTTTTGGAAGGTTTAGAAGATGAAGTTACAGAGATAGGAAAAGATTTGGCGCTTGAACTGCTTTATACACAATTGGAACCCGTTCTGAAAGTGCTTAAGAAAAAGAATGCCGCTTTACTTGATATAATATTGCCCAGGGCACCGGGTGTACCTGTCATAGACCCGGCAGAAAAAGCAGTAAAAGAAAAACAGGAGGGTAAGCAAAACTTTAAGTATTGGGTTAAACTGGCTGCTGAAAATATCATGCAAAATATCTTCAAAAAGAATGCAGAGGGAAAGTATGAACTACAAAGAGATAAGATTGAGCTTCTCAAGCAGGTAGGTATCGTGCGTTTTTTAAAAATGTCTGCAATGGATTGGGAGATGATGCAATCTTTTACTCTGGAAGTACCCGACGAAGTGCTTGATTATGCACATAGCATACAAGATATATATCAATCCGGTAAAACCACTTTTCAGGCAGGAAAAGACCTCTACAGGGAGTTAACTACTTTTGATACTGAATTGCTCATCCCCGATAAACTTGATCAGTTAAAAGACCTTACGCACAAAATAGCTACCAACCAGCTTACTATGACAGAAATGGCTGGCAGGCGCAAAAAAGTACTTGCTTTAACTTATCGCCAGTTGGCCAAGCGTTACCAGCAGTATGCTGATGACTTGCATGACAAGCTCAATGAAGAGAATCAGTTGAAAATGAGTGAAGCAGAGCGTATCAAAGCGTCGCAAATTGCTCAAGAATATCTCAGTGAGAGTATGCGTTTAGCGGCTAAGGCAGAAGAACTGCTTTCTTCTAGCTATCAGGCTTCAAACACAGTAGAAAAGGATAAATATGTTCAGCAGTATGCTGTATTTAAGAAATTAGAGAACATGTATTTAGAATAACCTCTTTAGAATATGAAATGCAATATCGTGCGCCTGGCAGGCTATGGACTCATGTTTTTTTTGCTATCCAGCAATACATGTGTAACGATAGTTTCTGATAAGAAAAACCGCAAAGAAGAAATTAATAATACCGCTCAGAGCCTTGGAGAACACGTTTTGTGGAAAAAATTAGAAAAGACCAAAGAAGTCATCGATCATACTTATACGAAGATACATGCATTACAGGACAGTATAGAGCAGGCCAAATACCTGGTACATTCTGTAGTTAATATGAAAATGGCATCTATCGAAAGTGAATTGCTAGAAATCAATGACATTAAACTGGATGTGAATGCTTATCTGTCCGGAATTCCCGATAATGCCTATGGTGCCCAACTTAAAATGCTCTATCAAAATAATGACGTGGATCATGCTGCACAACAGCTTGCTGATATGCTATACTTCACTGATCATCTTCCTAAAGAGACTGGCGCCCTTGAAGAGCTTATTGCTGGCACAGGCAACTTTCGCATGTATTACTGCGAGTTTGCTGATAAAAGAGCTATGCAAGCCTCACGCACCTATCGTAAGTGGGCTAAGCTCTATCGTGAGAAGGGAGCGGAGCTTTCCGGGCGCGTGCTGGAGGATAAATCGTTTGCTATGAGCGATTATGAGCGCATCAATTTGCAGCGCATGGCACAAAAATATACGGTGATGAGCTATGAGTTCATTGAAAAAAGCGATAGCATTTTGCTTGCTATCAATGAAAATAAGGATCCTATTAAAGTATCTCAACAACGTCAGGTTGGCCAGTATCTTTTTGCAAAGCAATTATTTGAATGATATGAAAACTTCTCTACCCTTGTTCTTGATGAGCCTGATTTGGCATTTGTTATCTGTTTTACCTGTTCAGGCCCAATTCCACTTTCAAGGATTGAAAGGTATGAACATAGAATATGGGATAAGTCCTTCCTTTGACAGGTTCTATAGTATAGGCTACCAGTTTTTCCTTGATAACAGCTTTCAAATTGAACTTAATACCGGATATGAACAAGGCGCTTATTTTGCGGAGACGCAGTATCTTCAATATGATGCTGCTACGCATTACCATGTACAGAACTTTTACTTGCACGAAACAGTAGACTATAGTTTTTTAAAGTTATTCAAACGGCTATACATAAACCTAGGCGTAGGGCTTACACAGGCTTTTGAGCAACCAAAAGTGAATGCTACTACCTATACCATAGATTCTGTAAGATTGGCCTCTATAGAACAAGCACAAGGTTTTGATGAAAATGCTGTTGAGCTAGACAACAAATTGCGCATTGGTGGGCATGCCAACTTGCTTGCTGAATTATACCTGAACCGGTATGTTGCTTTGCTTGCCAGGTACAGGCTGTTGTATGTTTTACAAAGTCATTATGATCCTTGGAGGCAGCAGCCCTCAGTAGGTATCCGTATAAACTTTTAGTAGTCATGGCACAGACAAAAGTCATTTGGGAGCATCGGCCTTCTCAAGGTGTTAACCTGGGTATTTTCCTTTCCTGCTTTCTTGTTTTAACCTGGCCATGGGCTTTGTGGTGCTATATGCGTACCAGCAACACGCATTACATTTTAAAAGAAGAAAAACTATTGATTCGAAAAGGTGTGCGCAAAATCTACCAGGAAGAAATCTTCTTGAATGAAATAAAAGACGTTCAGGATACTTCTCAATTTTTTTTGAAGTTATTAGGACTTGGCTGTATTACCCTTTTCATTCGGGATGAAATAAAACCCAAAATAAAATTAAGTGGCTTGGAAGATGCTATTGCTATAAAAAATAGTATTTTGCAACAAATCGCTGAGGTCAAAAAAGTTACTACTGTCTTACAGCGAGATGACTAAACAGCCAAATCACACTTTTTCAAACCTTGGATGCAGAACGTATCAACAGCTTTTGTGATCTATTAACAGTATTTTACCGGCAATATCATCACGTCTATGTTCCTCCCTATCCTGAGTATCAGGAACTTTACCAAACAGCAGCTTATGTTAGGCAACATAAAGCCAGCCTTTCTCCTGAACTGATTGCATGTCTGGATGACTTACAGTTTGATTGGCTAGCTGATAATCGTACTAGTCGATGGGTTTTCAACTATTACGAATTAAAGCATTTTTTTCAAAAACATGGTCATACTGATTTACCGCATAAGTATACTAAAAATCCCAGGTTGGGTGCCTGGACTTATTTTCAAAGAAGTAGAAAAGATAAACTCTCTCCCAAGCAGATCAGTATGCTAGAGGAACTCAACTTTACATGGATAAGTAGTACAACAGATTATAATCCATTGTATGAGAAACGCTGGAATGGAATGTTTGAGAAACTCAAAGCATTCCAGGCAGAACATCATCATGTCATGGTTCCTAGTTCGCACCCGGATAAAGCCCTTGCCGGATGGGTAGTCAGACAAAGAAAAAATAAAGATCATTTATCCGATCAACAAAGAAGCCGTTTGATAGCCCTTGGATTTATCTTTGACATGCAGCAGCAAAGAAGCCTTGAATGGGAATACATGTTTCAGCAGTTGGTTTTATTCAAACAAAGACATGGTCACTGCAATGTTCCTTCCAGCCACTCCAACAAACGTCTGGCCAACTGGGTAAGGGCGCAAAGAATGATGCAAGATAAGCTTACTACAAAACACGAACGAAAGCTACAAAGTATTGGCTTTGAATTTCCTACCACCAAGCAATCTCAAAGAGATCAGGTATGGCTACAGTATTACCGCGAAGCTGAATTATTTTACAAAAAGCACGGTCATCTTCAGGTGCAAAACGAGAAGCTGAGGCAGTGGTTGTATAAGCAAAAATACCGAAAGCCTAAGGAAGAGTATAGGCAAATGCTGCTTAAAAAGATTGGTATTGTGTAAGATATACTCATGGCTGCAAAAAGAAACGAGGCTATCATGAAAGGATTGCTGTATCCTTGATATGCTTTCTGGCTTCTTTAGTATTGCTACCTGGGCCATTGAGCCGATACCGGAATGCAGAAAGAGGACCCATGACGAGTTCCTTCAAGATCTCTGTATTAGCCAGCAGCTTAGGACTTACACCAATAATCCCGGCAATTTCATCCAGGTAAGAGAGTGCTTGTACCCGCATTGGATCTATTTGCTTTTGCTCACAAAGCTGCTTGTGTGAGGCAATCTTTTCAAGTATGGTCCGCGAAGATGGCAACAAAACGTTTTCTGCAAATACTTCACTCATGTATCTGCTTTGGATTTCCATGAGCGGCAAGGCAGCCCCTACAATATTGGCTACCCCAATAAAAGCCAGATCCGGATGATGAGGGTGGAAGATTTGTTGATAAAGACCAATGTAGTTATCAGTAACCCTAATATCTTGTGCGCGGAAGAAAGGGAATACTGTTTGATAACCGGTAGCCAGAATGATAGCATCCGCTAGTATAGAATCTCCCGAGGTAAAAGTAATCCGGTTAGACTCAACAGACTTAACTGCCGGATAAATTGTTACTTTTTGGTTAATCAGCAACTCAATTATGGCATCATTGGGTACCAGTCTTGTTCTGTCTAAATCAACGGCTGGCGCTTGAAAAGGCCAATCATTAATCTTTGCCGGTGCTCCTCTTTTTATATACTCTTTGATAAGGATGTTTCTAAATCCCTTTTCCCGTATCTTTTTAGGAATATGTGCTTTCAACCAGGATAACGAATGGTCTGCGGGTCTTCCTCCAATGCGTTTAGGAATTACCCAAGGAGCCGTTCGCACGGATAAACTTACACTGCTGGCTACTCCATGCAACTCAGCGGCAATATCTGTACCACTGGCGGCAGCACCTACCACCAATACCGACTTTCCTTTGTAAGTATCCGGTGTATCATAATATTTGGAATGCATAACGCTGCCGGAAAAAGATTCCAGTCCTGGAATAGGCGGAATATTGGGAACATCGAAACGGCCAGTAGCTACCACCAGTTTATCATAAAAAGCGGTTTCCAGCTGGTCGCCCTTACGAGCGGTGTGCCGCCTAATAGTTAGTTTAAACTGTGTATCCGTAAACTCAACCTGCATTACCTCTGCTCCAAATACGATATATTGTACCAAGTCAAACTTTTGGGCATAACCTTTCAAATACCCTATGACCTGATCGTGGGTAGGGAAATCAGCGATATCTCTTTCAAAAGGATAATCAGAGAAAGCCATCATTTGCTTAGAAACATTTGTTTTCAATGATGAATAGAGCGGACTGCCTCCTGACTTTCCGTAATTCCACAAACCGCCTATACAGTTTGATTTCTCAAAAACAACAGGCTTCAGCCCTTTTTCAAGCAGACTTTTAGCGGCTACCAGCCCTGAAACACCTGATCCAATGATAGCGATAGAACCCTTACTCATGTGATAGATTTACAATCAAATTAATGTATAAAATAGAAGAGCAATAGCGTGTAAAAGTACAAGGGATTGTTGGAAAACAAGCGGCAAAAGCGAACTTTGCGAAAACCTATCAACCAGAATATTAATATGCGCGATTTATTGCAGGAATCAAAAGACATGCTCAACCTTCCTTTGATTCAAAGCAGGAGATTTTACCTGATTATATTCAACCTAGTCAATGCTGCACTGACTGTATCATTTATGGTTTCTTTAAAGATCGTTTCAGGGGAATATGTCGTTGCGCATCCATTGATTTACCTTTATATAGCTTCTATTTTAATTAGCCTTATCACCGCGGGGTTCAATACAATTAAGATAAATAGTCAAAAAGATAATTATTTTGGGAGGGTAGCACTACGCGCGCAATCGGTAATTAATAACACATTTCTGGATAATTTTCTTGCCTGGTCTAGTGCACTCTTAATTTTAGCCATGAGTTTTTTTGGTATTTTAGGTTACGGAACATCAGCAACTGCTGCTCTCTTTACAAATTTTTCTTTCGCTCATTCAATGATCATTGCTTCAGTATTGATTATCGGCCGAGCGCCAGCTGTTATTTGGGGATGTATTGTACTGGCAGTTTTAGTGGTTGATGTAAACAGGGTGGGGTGGAACCATGAAATTTCTCCTCAAACACCTACAGAAGCCAGGCTGTATCAGGAAGGGTTAGCACGAGGAGATCAATGGGCGCTTGCCAGAAAAGCTGAATTGAATGAGCATCAACTTGATACAATCAATGTTACCAAACATGCCCGGCTTTGGATTATTTTTATAATTATCTCGTTGGGAATTGCAATCGCTTTTGGGGGAACAGTGAACAAAGTTTACCAAGTGATTCCTTCTGTCGTTAACAAAATTGAAAAATCTATTCAAGACAATACCAGAATCGAGCTTGAGCGGGCACAGGAAAAAAGAATGATGGAAGAGCAGCAGCGGAAAACAGAAGAAGAAAAACGGTTAGCTGAAGAACAGAAGCTGTTAGCCGAAAAAGAGGCACTACGTGCAGAACTAGCACTCTTGAAATCTCAATTTGATCCCCACTTCATATACAATACATTAAGTTATTTTTACTCTGAAACGTTTAAGTCATCTAAACAAGTAGCAGAGGGCATTATGAAACTTTCCGATATTATGCGTTATTCTCTTAAAGAGGGTTCTGATAGTAGAGTCCTTTTATCAGAGGAGATACACTATCTTAAAAATTACATTGATATTCATCAACTTCGTTTCAACCATCGGTTATCTGTTCAATTTGAAGTCGAGGGAGCCATTGAAAAAAAACGCATCTTACCGTTGGTGCTTATCTCTTTTGTGGAGAATGCTTTCAAGCATGGTGATCTAACCAGTACGGCTATGCCGTTGTTGATTCGCCTGTCAGCAAATGAGAGGGGCATTGACTTTTTTATTCAAAACAAGAAGGGAGCAGCCAGAGAACTGTCTTCTACCGGAATCGGATTAGCTAATGTGAAGCGACGGTTGGACTTAGCCTATCAACAGCAGTATGAGTTAAACATTGTGGAGGATGAGCAAAAGTATACCTGTCAGCTTCATATTTATGAAGTCTGATGTGTACTGCTTTTTCTGGTTTTTTTATTAAAATAAGGATGATTTGCTTTGTATAGTTGCAGCATATACATCGTTTGTAACTATATTATGCGTTTATTTAACCGTTCCATTCCTATGCTTTTATCTTGCATTGTTGTAGACGATGAACAACACTCGATCAACATTCTTGCTGATCATATTCAAAATACGCCTTTTCTGGATTTAGCACTTACAACCACAAATCCTATAGAGGGTCTGCAGTTTGCTCAGCAACAAGCAGTAGATTTAATATTCCTTGACGTGAATATGCCACAGTTGTCTGGTATTCAGTTTTTAAAACTATTGCAGGAAAAGAGCAAGGTTATTATCACTACTGCTTATGCGGAATATGCTCTGGAAGGATATGAATACAGCATTGTGGACTATTTACTCAAACCTATCTCTATTGAACGTTTTTTAAAGGCAACCCAAAAAGCTCTTCCTCTAGTTGAAAAGTCATCTGCTACTGAGCCAGCAGAAATGTTTGTTAAAACGGGTATCAAAGGAAAACTACAAAAAGTTATTCTTTCAGAGATAAGTTATATTATCAGTGAACGCAACTATGTGTCTATCTATACGCATGATGACCGCATCCCTATCTTGTTTAATATGCGGGACTTGGAAGAGCAACTACACAAAGACCAATTTATCCGCGTACATAAGTCTTTTATAGTAGCGATGCGTAAAATTCAATCAATAGAAAAGGAACATATTCTTATCAGTGGCCATGAATTACAAATCCCAATAGGAGAGGCTTATAAGAAAAACCTACTGGATGCTCTTGAACATAAAATATTACGAAAAAAGGATGATTTGCCTTCAGAACATTGACATCAGTAGCATATCAAGTGGGAGGTAAGCAATCAATCTTTAAATAATATATAGACTTTTGCAAAAAGAATTCTTTTCATCCTTAGCATATGGGCGTTCGTCCATCTGCTTTTTTTTATACTAATTCCTTCCTTTAAATTTAACTCATTCTTCCAGAATTTTATAACTGAGCAGTAAGTAATATATCTACACAACCTATTTGCCATGTTGATAGAAGTTGTTCATCAGAATGAGCCTTGTAAATTGGTGAAGCTTGATAAGTGGAAAAATATTGAGAAATATTTCATGCGCTGGCTTAGTTATCCTGTCAGTTTAACCGTTAGATTTGAAAGCCTTCAGGAGCAGATGGCATGGTACTATGATTTAGTAGACCTTGTAAATTCCTCACAATTAGCACAGAAAAATATACTACAAGCGTCGTGGCAAGTATCTATTTATACTTTTGATAATGAGAAAAGCTTCTCTTACAAATACAAGGTAGCATAGGAGAGCATAAAAAACCGTGGGCAATTATGTTGCCTGCTTAGCATTTCGGCTTCTACCTTTTCAGACGGATCACATTTTATCTGTATCAATTTGTGATACACAATCTTATCTTTTGATATATTACAATAACAAATTCATGTTCAAACAGCCAAAAATGGCCTTGGTATACTGCTTGTAATATAATTAGCATGTTCCATCTTAACTAAACTAATTATGAACCAGCATGCTTCACAAGTAAACTGTCCGAAATGTGATCACCAGTTTGATGTACAACACATCCTTACGCAAAAAGCGCATCAGCAAATGCAACAGCAACTAGCAGAAGAAAAGCAAAAGATGCTACAGGATTTGCAACAGAAAGAGAATACACTCAGAAACTACCAGAAAAAACTGGAAAACGATAAGTTTCATATAGAAAAAACCGTCCGGGCGAGGGTCAAAGAACAGGAAGAGGTATTCCGAAAAGAGCTTAGAGAGGAGGAAAAACATAACTTCGTCAGAGAAATCGCCTACCTGACTGGTGAACTCAAAGCCAAAACAGAAAAAGTCTCTCAACTTCAGGAGTTACAAATTGAGGTGAAAAGACTGGAGCAACGAAACCAAGAACAGAAACATACACTTGAACTTCAGTATCAGGAGAAAATGATGGCTGAGAAATGCACATGGGAAACACAAATGGCTGAGCGTCTTGAAAAGCAACATTTGTTTAAGCTGGAAGAAAAAGACCTGCAATTGAGGACTTTGGAAAAACAGGTCAATGAGATGAAGAGGAAGCTTGAACAAGGCTCTATGCAATTACAGGGTGAAGTTCAGGAAGTGGCTATTGAGGATCGATTAGCTGAACTTTTCCCTCAGGATACGATCACTGAGGTGCCAAAAGGGAGAAATGGGGCAGATGTGATACAAACTGTTATGAACCAGCAGCTAATAGAAGCAGGGAAAATTGTTTATGAAAGTAAACGGACCAAAAATTTTAACTTTGACTGGATCAACAAACTGAAGGAGGACCAGCTAAGAGAAGGCGCTCATACGGCTGTATTGATTACTGAGACCATGCCTGCGGACATTGGACGTGTTGAGTTCATCCAGGGTGTATGGGTCACTGACTTTCAAAGTTTTCCAGCCGTTGCCAAGCTCCTTCGCGACTGCATCCTGCAGGTAGACCGTGCGTTAATCTCACAGCAAAACAAAGGGGAGAAAATGGAAATGCTGTATCAATTTCTGACAGGACAGGAATTTAGAATGCAGATTGATGCCATAGTAGAGGGATTCTTATACCTGAAAACCGGAATTGACCGCCAGAAGCTAATGATGAAAAAGCTTTGGAAAGAACAGGAGAAGCAAATTGACAAAGTGCTAGTCAACACCACAGAGATGTATGGCTCAATCAGGGGTATTGCAGGAAAAGCTATGCCGGATCTACCAGGACTGAGCCTGCCAGAAATTGATGAAGATTCGGATGAATAAATCAGATATGATAAGTGTTTTAGCTATAGCAAAGGTTACTCAACTTTTTTAAATGTGTGCTTTATTGAGATAGAAAATCCGAAAGAACTTTTATAGGCTCATTCGGATTTTTTTGGCAGCAATAGTTGCTGTAGCCTCGTGGCAAAACATTATGAATGTAGAAATACCAATTATCAAAACGTGAGAGGCTAAGTATAATATTGAATCTATTTTTTCTATTCCTAGTATGAATCCTATACATAAACACATACCGCCCACGAAAATCATAGCTAATGCAGAATAAAAAATCATAAGAATGAGCCTGTCCAAAGCTGTTATTTTTATTAATATTACATTACTATTTTTATCAAATTGTATACGGTAAAAAGCTTGCTTCCATGTACGCAAATCACATGAACAATTTTCAATTTTTCTGGAAAGCTTTTTCCTTTTTTTGCCTATCACCCCCATGCTATCCAAAAATTTACCGAGAATATCATTACTTTCAGTTTTGGCATCTTCTTTTTTGAAAAAATAAATCCAAATAACAACGATTGCTAAAACGAAAAGCATCCTTAAAGGTAGCGTCGCGTTATTCTCATCCAACATTGAGGATATAAATTTGAATATTTCAGTTTCCATAGCCTAAGTTTTTTGAGAAAAATACTCAATAAAAGTATACAAAACAACCATTGCTATTAAAGTTTAAAACGATTATTGAGTCAAATAATTTAAGCCACTGCATTTCCTTTAATCCTTCCTAATATTTCAAAGATCTTATCTGCATCCTGTTTGGGAAAGATGGCATCTATGCCTTGGTCATTGATGTTGGTATAAGGAACTTCGTAGAGCATGCCGGAATCTACAAAACCATTTTGCGAAAGGTGATCTATGATCTGGTTGATAAAACGTAACTGATCGGGCGACAGGTTGTTTTTTTCATCAAATTCAACAAAGGCTGCTTTGGCGGCCTGGCGGTCCAGACCCATCACATTGCGCAGTAGTAAGCCTAGTGGCTCGTGATGCATTTCTTCCTCCATTTTCTGACGCTGCTCTTCGTCCATGTCATCCAGCAGAATGCGTTCCAGTTCTTTCAGCTCTTCAGAAGTAATGGGAAGATTGGTATGCAACTTTCTGATGGCCAGATGATCTTTGTTGTTTTCTATAAGCTTGTGCACACGTTTTTCATAGCTTTCAAAGCTGCTGTACACCGGCATGTAGTTGTGCTCCGATACACCTACAATGCTATCGCGGAAGTTGGTATGGTAAATTTTCTGTTTGTTTTGCTGGTCAAACAGCCGGATCAGATCGCGCAAAGCCAGACGGGTGTTTTCCAGTTTCTCCAGGGTAAGATGCTCCCAGTACGATGCTGAAAGGATAGCTTCAATCTCTACCAGCTTGAGCCGGACGACTTCCACATTACTGAGCAGCAGCAGCTTTTGGGAAGTAGTGGTCAATCTGGCCTGCCAGTTACTGATGTTAGGGTCTTCTTTGAGCAGGGCATATTGCAGTTGGTAGATGAGCATGTCAAAACGCTTGGCGTACTCGTCAGGCTCATCCAATTCTACCAGCCGGGCAATATGTTCAAAGATATCTGAAAGGGCAGCACGGCTCAGACTATCCCACGGTGCACGGTCTTTAAAACCAGAAATGTGTTGCAGCTTACTGCGGATGCTAATATTGTGCTGACGGTTCCATAGTTTGTTCACTTCAAAATGCGACAGGTCCAGCAGATGTCTCCGGTGGTCTTGGTAGTCTTCTTCCTGAAACTTTGGCCCCCTGAGCACTTCGGCAAGCTCTATGCGCTTTTTGAACAGGCTTGCCGATAGCGATTCAGATTTACCGGCCTGGATGCCTTCCGGATTTTGTCCGAAAAACTCGTAATTGCCGCAGAAGTCAAACACGTAGAAGTATGCTTTGTCTTCTCCCGGACCAAACAGGTTAGGAGACAAGCGCGTACCCCGACCGATCATCTGCCAGAACTTAGCTTTGGAATAAACCGGCTTAAAGAATACCAGATTTACAATCTCCGGAACATCGATGCCGGTGTCCAGCATATCTACCGATACGGCAATCTGTGGGTAGCTGGCAGGTTGTTTAAATTTGTCTATCAGGTCCTGCACTTTGTCTATGTTATGTGTTACTACCTGCATAAAGTCGCCTCCATGCTGCGGATATTGCTCATCAAAGTACTTCCGGATCAGGTCCGCATGCAGATGGTTTTTGGCAAAGATGATGGACTTACCTATTTTATCACCTCCCTGTACTTTCAATCCGTTTTGCATCAGGTAGCCGAGCATCTTGTTGATGGTGTCTTTGTTGAACAGCCACTGGTTGATGGCCGCTGCCCCGATCTCTTCCGGCACATGACCAAATTCATCACGGAAGGTTTCTTCGTATTTGTCCTGCTCGTCTTTGGACAACTCACTGTATTTGATACCACGGCGGATAAAGCCCAGGTCTATGGCCTGGCCTTTGGGCGGCACCAGGTGTTTATCATGCACGGCTTCGCCCAGTTCGTATTTGGCCGTAGGATCGCCGTTATCGCACTGGAAGAAGTCGTAGGTATCATGATCTACTTCATCTTTGGGTGTGGCGGTAAGGCCCAGCAGCATGGCATCAAAGTAGTCGAAGATGGCGCGGTACTTCTGGTAGATCGAACGGTGCGCTTCGTCTATGATGATGAGGTCAAAATGACCGATCGGGTACAAACTGCCCTGATCGCTTTCTATGCAGTTCATGATGGTAGGGTAGGTGGAGAATACCAGCCGGGTAGTCTGGTCTTCCTTTTCTTTGGTCAGGTCGATGGCCGTGAGGTGCGGCAGGTAGGTATGGAAGGCATTTTTGGCCTGCGTCACCAGGGCCGTGCGGTCGGCCAGGAAGAGGATGCGCTTGGCCCAGCCTGCTTTGGAGAGTACATCTACCAGCGCAGCGGAGGTACGGGTTTTTCCGGCTCCGGTGGCCATGACTACCAAGGCCCTGCGGTGCGCTCCCCGCAGTTGCCCGTCTACTGTGGCCTGATAGCGGTGTGCTACTCTTTTGATGGCTTCCCGCTGGTAGGGGCGACCGGCTATGTCTTTGTTGATCGGTACTTTGGTTAAGTCTCTGCGGGAGGTACGGCGTTTGATCAGCAGTTGCAACGCTTCTTTGTTCAGAAAGCCCATCACCTTTCGAGGTGGATAGAACACATCGTCCCACAGCCAGGTCTCAAAGCCATTGGTAAAGAAGATGACAGGCCGTTGTCCTTTCATCTGTTCCAGGCAGTCAGCATAGAGTTTAGCCTGGTGCTGTCCCCGGTAGGCTTCGTGCATCGTTTTTTTGGCTTCTACCACAGCCAGCGGTTTACCATCATCGTTCCACAGTACGTAGTCAGCTTTGCCTTTGCCGGTGGTGCTGACGCTTTCGGGCAGACCGGTAACGGGGTATTCGCTGGTATCGGGAGCATCGGGGTCCCAGCCAGCTTCCATGAGCAGCACATTGACAAAGAGCTGACGGGTTTCTGCCTCGCTGTAGTGTACGTCGGGCAGACCGTATTTGGCATGGTCCTGCCGACGTTGGCGGTTTTGCTGCTGCTCGGCACGGAGTTTTGCTTTTTCTTCCTCCAACTGTTTTCTTTCTTCTTGTAGCTGCGCCCGCTGTGCTTTGAATGCCTCCTGCTCTTTTTCCAGCTTCTGGCGTTCATCATCGGAGATCACTTTGCCCGACTGCCGCACAACAGACATATCAAAAGGCAGTTCTTCCGGCTTTTCATGCTCATAATAGGCTTGTGCGAACCATTGCAGGAAGGGGTGGAGGTGGAACAAAGAAACTTCTGCCAAATGCGGATTGAATTTCCTTTTTTGCTTGTCGCGGTGAGAGGCCGCATTGCCGTTTTTGCGTACCAGTTGAAGACCCTCCTGGTATTTGGGCGGTATTTCCCGGGCAAAGGCCGGGTCATCCATCATGTGACTAATGTTGTAGTAGCGGCCATAGGCTCTTTCCATCTCGTCCAAGTCCGGAAAATCAGGATCGTTTTCGTACATCCAGTACAGGGCATATTCCAGGGTGCGGCGACTGAAGAAAGCGGAGCCGATGGGGTCAGATCGCAGGTAAGTCTCGGCCTGGCGGGCATTGGTATACAGCTCCGGAAATTCTGTGGCAAGAAAATCAAAATTAGATTTCATGAGCTACCGTGGTTTGTTCAAATAGTTCACCTTTAAAGGCTTTTTGGAGCAGGGATTGGAATAAGTTTTCGGAAGCAGTCCGTTCCTGCTGAACTTTAATTTTCAGGACTTCAATTTCTTCAATAGTTTTAGCGAAGTGGTTTTGGAGTTCGATGGGGGGGAGCTTTACTTTTAGTTCTTTGATAATTGTTAAATTCAATCCATCCATAATCGCTCCTCTAGTTCGTTGTTTAATTTGCTCTAAAATGTATGGATTGGAGTGTATTGAATATGCAACAAAATAAGGATTAGCAATTTTCTTATTCAGGGTAATTGCAGCTAAATGTTTAGTGTTAATAGCTAAAGGTATATTTTCAGGTATTACAGCAGAACGACCTGTAGTTCCCATTATCGTAATAATAACATCATTTGGAAAAACTCTGTATCGTTTCAATTTTTCAAATTTCTCTAGAGTTATAAACCTTCTTCCTTTCCAATTAAAAGTGTTTTCCACAGCGTTATCTATTCCTAATACTGCTATTCCTTCGTCAACAAACTCACTATGTAGCAAGTCACTTCCAAATGGACCTGTTCTCATTGATCCCTTTTTATTTTCTGCTAGATTTTTGATTTCTACTTCCTTCCAGTGATCAAATAGAAAATTCTCTTTCCCAAACCAATTTAAGTATTGACTATAAATTAGCTGGTCGTATTTTTCCAGCATTTGCTTGTTGCGGCGGCGGATGGCATCGGCTTTGTCCAGGGCTTCGGCTATCTTTTGCTGTATGGCTAAGGGTGGGAGGGGGATTTTGATTTGCTGTATCTTCTTTACAGATAAATGTTTAACAGTAACAAAAGGAGTAACATCTTCAATTATTTTTAGCTCTTTAGGTAAAAAATATAACAAGTATTTAGAATTTACTTTCTTGTTAGGAATAATTTTACAAACCCTTTGATTGAGTAGAGCATCAGGACCTGACCATTTAAATAGATTAAACTCACCATCCATTCCAATTAGAAAATCCCCTTTTCTTACTATAAATTCTTCTCTATAGCTTTCTTCGGTATACGTCTTTGAATAATCCTTTGATATATCTCTAATCCGAATTATCGGCATACCTTTTTGCTCATTATTGAACATATTGGACTTGAAAGCATATCCAGATATTATGTTAGAAACCTCCTTCACTTTTACATAAGCTACATTCATCCTCTCAGCCCCTCCGCAGCTTGGTTTTGGTAATGTTGGGTGTGGGGTATGTTGGTTTGGTACATGAATCATTACTTTTCTTTGTTCATTTTTTTGGCAAGTTCTCCTTCCAGTTCTTCTATAGAGGGAAGTCTGCCTTTTATATTTTCCGGAATGGCTTCGCTCAGGCGATATTCACTGATGCCCATCGGTTTTTGGATGTCCCGTAGGGCATATTCTGCTTCTATTTTATCCTTGCTTTTGCATAGCAAAATGCCAATGGTCGGGTTGTCTTCTGCTTTTTTAACCTGGCTGTCTACTGCCGACAGGTAAAAGTTGAGTTTCCCGGTATGCTCAGGCTTAAATTTTCCGGCTTTAAGTTCAATGACCACGTAACACCGAAGGTCCAGATGATAAAACAGCAGGTCCAGGAAGTAATCAGTTTCGCTGATCTCAAGTTTGTACTGCCTGCCCACAAAAGCAAATCCTTTGCCCAGTTCCAGCAGAAAATCTGTGATCTTCGCCATCATTTGGTGCTCAATTTCACGTTCCAGTGCATCTTCTTCCAGTCCCAGAAAATCAAAATTGTAAGGGTCTTTTAACAGGGCATTGGCCATCTTGGATTTTTGTTCCGGCAAAGTCTGCTGAAAATTAGTGATGGCTTTTCCTTTTCTATCATAAAGCCGCGAGGCTATTTGTGCATCCAGTGTATCGCGAGACCATGCATGGTTAGCCGTTTCTGTGGCATAGAACAATGCTTCTTTGATATTGTCTGTCTTGTTGATAATCAACCGGTTGTGTCCCCATGGAATTTGTGCCACAGGCTGTGGCACAATTGGAAACTCCTGTGCATAGAACAGATACCATTGCCTGATGGCATAGAGATTTCGCCGGGAAAACCCTTTGATATCAGGAAACTCATGCTTTAAATCTACCGCAAGCTGTTCTATAAACTTACTACCCCATTGTGCATGGACTTGCTTCTGACTGATTTCCTTGCCCAACTGCCAGTACAATTCTAATAGATGCACATTCACCGCCAGCGCCACCTGATGGCGGGTACTGTGAATTTTGAGCTTAATCTCCAGTATCCATTCCTGATACTCCGAATGGTTGATTATATCATCTTTCATCGATCAAGCGCAGAAAGTAGATCCTCCAACGATTCTTCAATGTTCAATTTTTTTGCTTTCCGAAAAAATTCTTCTTTCTGCACTGGCTGATAGTGTTGTTCGGCCATCATCTGGTTCAGTGAAACCTCTTGGCGTATGGGTTTTACTGCTTCCCGAAACTTATCTTTTTGGTGCCAAAAGGTTACCTGTTCTTCCAGTTTTGCAATACCCTCCTCATCCTCAAGACTAATAATTTCCTGAATGAGTTTATATTTTCTTGATGTTAATAATGTATTTTCCATAGTGGCTGCATTTATGTTATTCAAATAATGTTGGCGCATCAAAATCATCCGCTATTTTGATTTTACCCCTGGCGCTACCAAAGTAAGAAGGGCGGCGATCTGTGGGCTGACCAGGCTGTGCTTTTATTTCACTCTGCGCCAGCCTGCTGATAATATCCTTGAGCGATGCCCAGGAAGATTCTGCCTTGAGTAGATTTTGTATCATCTCCATCAGCCTTTCCTTTTCAACAGAAGAAAGGTTTTCGTATTTCTGCGCCAGTTCTTCCTCCAGCACAAGTTGTATGGCTTTTGTCATGGTTTTATTCATTTACATTCATTTTGTGCCACAAGATATGGCACAATTGCACTATAAATTCAATATACTCTTTAACGCTTGCAGATCGTCCTGTTGTTCCCTGTTAAGTTGTTCCAGGTCTGCCATGATCTGGCTGGGCGGATCATACTGAACCTCTTCATATACAATTTCGCGGTAGCGGTTAAATGACAGATCCCAGTCGTTGTCGATGATCTCCTGTACCGGCACATAGAAAGACTGATCGGTACGTTTGCGTTCAGCTTCGGCATCCGAATTTTTCCAGCGTTGTATGATATCCGGAATGTCGTTTTGTTCCGGCTTGGGTGTACGTTTATCATCCAGGCTAAATCCGTCTTTTTCCATACCATAGAACCAGACCTTATCAGAACCACCGGCGTTGGTCTTGGTAAAGAACAGAACGGCAGTACTCACCCCCGCATAGGGCTTGAACACGCCACTGGGCATGCTGATCACGGCCTGTAGCTGGTGTTTCTCTATGATCTGCCGACGAATGATCTTGTAGGCTTTGTTGCTGCCAAACAATACACCATCGGGCACAATGACAGC
The DNA here is from genome assembly GCA_958296015.1 of Cyclobacteriaceae bacterium. Classification (GTDB taxonomy): domain Bacteria; phylum Bacteroidota; class Bacteroidia; order Cytophagales; family Cyclobacteriaceae; genus JAJNNC01. The sequence goes on along the minus strand of CATQIH010000010.1, from coordinate 17,073 downwards.
ACAGCGTCCTCCGGTTCTGAGCATCCGCAGCATCAGTGCCAGAAAGAGCAACTCGGTGCTTTTGGTCTTGACCACCTGCAAGATGTTGTGATTGACACGCTCATAATCCAGCGTTCCCTTGAAAGGAGGGTTGGCCAGTATCAGGGAGAACTCCTCATGGATAGGATTTTGCTCAGACAGTGCATTCACCGGCAGCAGGTTTGGCTGCTCTATGCCGTGCAGGATCAGGTTCATGGCACCGATACGCATCATTTGGGCATCGAACTCAATGCCAGTGAACATTTCTTTGTTGAAAAACGCTTTAAAATCTTCTTGCAGGAAAGCATCGGCATGATGCTGCCGCAGGTATTCATTGGCTGCCACCAGGAAGCCAGCCGTACCGGCAGAAGGATCACATATTTTGTCATTAAGTTGCGGCTGTGTCATTTCCACCATCATCTTGATGATGTGGCGAGGCGTGCGAAACTGCCCGGCTTTGCCTGCCATCGTCAGCTTGGACAACAGATATTCATACAAATCCCCTTTGGTATCCAGGTCGCTCATATTGATCTTGGCCACCATCTGCACCACTTTGTCCAGCAGATAGGGACTGTTGATCATGAAAGTAGCATCCTTGAAAAAGCGGGCAATCTGGCTACCTTCTCCGCCCACCGTCTTAATAAAGTTAAAGGCCGTCACCGGACGTTTCTCGTTCACCTCAGTGAACACCTCGTACATCTGTTCCGGGTCCAGGTCTTTGAAACTACTCCAGCGAATAGCCGACTGGTCTGGCTGGTAAATCGCGTCTTCTATGGGTTTGCCCAGACGGTTGGCTTTGTTTTCTTTGACAGTCTGTATTTCATCCAGCCTGCGCAAAAACAGCAGGTAGGTAATCTGTTGTATCGTTGTGAGCGGGTCGGTAATTCCTCCGGAATGGAAGGCAAGCCAAAGTTTATCTACCTCGCTGCGCAATTCTCCTGTGATCATATTTTTATTATAAATAGTACAAAGTATATCCGCCAGCTAAATTATACCAAAGATTTTAGCAAGGCTCATACCAGAGCAGTAATTTATAAAAATTAAGCAGCAAGCAGCGGAATGTGTATGAAAAATTATGTTAGTATGTCTATTTTTGACACATGAAAATACTTATTTCTTTTCTTGCACGTAGCAATGACTTCTACGAAAAAAACAACGAAGTAAAAGAAGAGGGACCCACCTATGTTTTTCACCAGCATTTTTATCAGCACGATAAACACCTTATACTCTCTACTGCGCAATCCCAGGACAACGATCTTCGGGCGGAACTATTAAGAAGTAAGCTTCAAAAAGACTTCCCAAAGCACAAGGTTGAAACTAAATACCTCAATATAGCAGATGTGATTGATCTGGGAGAAGTAAAATCAAAGTTAGAGACTTTGCTGCTATCTCACAGAGAACATGAAATAGATATATTCTTTTCTCCCGGCACTTCCATCATGCAGCTCAGCTGGTACATATTGCACACCTCGTTAGGCCTGAAGACCAACCTGCTACAAACCCGAAAGGCCAAAGACAGCAATGCAAGTAAGCCTGAACTGATCTATCTGAGCGGGGAATCGTCTGTCACGCCTTATAGTGTTGTGATCCGTGAAAAAGAGCAGGATCGCAGGGATGTCAGCTATCTGATCACATCGTCTATCAAGCCCGTTTATGCCCTGGCAGAAAAAGTAGCCGCAGCAGAAGATACCACTACGTTGATTTTAGGAGAAAGTGGTACCGGAAAAGAACATTTAGCCAGCTTTATCCATATGCAATCTGCCAGAAAAAGCTTTCCGTTTGTCAAAATCAATTGTTCTGCTTTTACAGATCAGCTTCTTGAATCAAGGCTGTTTGGTTACAAAAAAGGGGCTTTTACCGGGGCAGAGAAAGATCACAAGGGTTTGTTTGAACAGGCGGCAGGAGGCACGATATTTCTGGATGAGATAGGAGATATATCCCCTTACATGCAACAGAGCCTGCTACGTATTTTGCAGGAAAAAGAAATCACGCCAGTAGGAGGGACACCCACAAAGATAGATGTTAGGATCATTGCAGCTACCAACAAGGATCTGATTGATATGTGCGAGAAAGGAGATTTTCGATGGGATCTGTTTTACAGATTGAGCGTGGTAGATCTGAAGTTACCTTCTTTGTTGATCAGAGGAAAGAAAGAACTCAAAGAGATGCTGATATTCTTCATACGGCATAAGCAGAAAAAATTCAACAGGCGTAAGGCTATCGAGATTCAAAAAGACGCGCTGGAAATGATGCTGAACTATCACTTTCCAGGTAATATCAGAGAACTGGAAAATCTGGTAGAAAGGTTTTATGTACTTTGTGAACAAGAGGTTATGGCAAATGATATTCCTGAGCATATCAACAATAATCATGTCAATGCCCCTTTACTTTTAGCTGAAGTAGAAAAGAAGCACATCCTTTATACATTAGACCTATTCAAAGGAAATCAAAGACAGACGACTTTAGCATTGGGTATAAGCCTAAATACACTTAAAAAGAAGTTAAAAGAATATCATCAATCCTAAGCTTTACATGCAAAAAAAGGGAAGCATTTTCGCGTGAAGCGCATACTTCCCCTTGAATTTTACAGCAGACCTTCATCGGCAAAGCTGAAATAACTCTCCTGCGTTAAAATGATGTGATCCAGTACCGGTAAATCTAAAAACTGCCCGGCTTCTTTCAATTTGCGTGTTAGGCGAATGTCTGCCTCTGAAGGTTTTAAGTTTCCGCTCGGATGGTTGTGGGCCAGTAAAATGCTCGAGGCCGATGCCTTTAATGCTGCGGCAAAGATCAGCTTAGGATCAGCGACTGTACCGGATAGACCACCCTGGCTGATGGATACAATACCAAGTACCTGGTTGCTACGAGTCAGTAGTAGAACTTTGAATTCTTCTACAAAGCCTAGACGGTTTTTCTTCCATTTGCAGCGCAATACTTCTGCTGCATCAGCTGAGCTAGTGATTTTTGGCCGCTCGCTGGGTTTCACTTTTGAAGAGTAGCTAAGGCGGATTTCTGCTACGGTGCTGGGGAAAATAATGTTCCTTTCCATTGTGTTTGGGATTAGAGTGTGAGACATGAGTTTTTTTGCAGATACCTCGTCGCTTTTTTGAAGTGGGAAGGAACGTGTGCTAGCCCAAGGCAATACAGGAAACGGAATAAATAGGAGTAGGAAAAGAGCGTAAGCTTTATGCCGTAGTCTTATTGCCACGTGAGAAAAAGCGACGATCTTGCACCAAAACTGCATGTCATTCGTGCGTAGGCAATTGCTTAGGGATAGAGGCATTGTTTGAGCCCGTCGTTGGTGAGTGCGCTGCCTGGCGAGTGCCGAAAGCCCGACCCCTTGCGGTAGCTTGGGGAAAGCTCCAAATTCATCGACATATGTTCGTCAAGCGGGTGAGAAAGAAAAAATTGGTGTAGGATTAACTTAATGTTTTATTGCTCAGGGTCTGACAGCAACAAAATGTATGGGGATACGAACAAACTATTAAAGAAAATTCTAATGCAACCAAAACAGTTATATATGAAGGTTTTTATCAGTTCCCTGATCGGTGGGATGGAGCCGCTGAGAAAAGCAGCGAAGGAGGCAATAGAGTCGCTCGGTTATCAGCCCATCATGGCAGAAGATTTTGGTGCTTCTCCAGATTCAGCGCAAATAGCCTGTTTGCGGGGGGTGAGAGACGCGGATTGCGTGATCCTGGTTTGTGGCCAGAGTTACGGATATCCTCAGGCTTCCGGTTTATCTGCTACGCATGAGGAGTATCATGAAGCGAGAGAGCGCTGCCAGGTATTTGCCTTCATTGAGTCCAATAGAAATCGCGAACCGAAACAGGAAGAGTTTATCACCGAGGTTCAGCAATGGGAATCGGGCCATTATACCAACAATTTCACCAGTGCCGAGACACTGCGTGACGTGGTTACACGTTCCATGCACCAATGGACGCTGACGCAGGCATCCGGTTCCCTCGACCCGCAGGAGATGCTTGTAAGAGCGGATGCATTGCTGCCAGAACCTGTGCGGCCGGGAAGCTTTTCCCAGTACATACAGATGGCCATTGCCGTATGCGGCGGGCCTCAGCAGTCCGTTCTGCGCCCCAGCCAGCTGGAAGACAGAGCTTTCCTTGCCAGGCTTTCGCAGATGGCACTTTTTGGACCGGAGAACATCTTCACCCTGAAGGAAGGCACGGATGACCTCCATCAGGATCACGCATTGATCCTAAAGCAGGAATCCAACTCGCTGCTGGTGGATGAGCAAGGCTCTGTCTCCCTGCGGATGAATATGCCCCGGCTTGGCGGTATGGCTCTCATCGAGGAAGACATTCAAGAACGCATCGTCCGAGCACTGACTTTCATCAGCAAAATTCTACAAGAAATTGATCCGAGAGAGCGCCTTTCCCATGTAGTGGTCAAAGCGACCATTCAGGGGGCAGATATCTATAACTGGTGCTCGCGAAGCGAGTATGTTCCTAACCCTACCAGCTATACAGTAAGTTTAGCTGCCGGCGGTTCTAAAGTTGTACAGCTGTCCCCACCTCACCGTACCCGATCGGCCTTTCGCTTACAGGTGGATACCATAGCGGAGGATCTGACGACCCTGTTGCGGAGAAAATTTAAGTAAGAGAGAGCTTCTTCAAAGAGAACATAGGATTCGGTATGTGGAGGCAAGTTGAAAACTCCCTGAATCGATAACAAACCATAATATTCCATAACAAAAGTTATAATTTGTTTGGCTGGCAAGTAAAAACTTCCTACTTTAAAGCCGCAATGTGAAACGGAAACAGGCTCTGCTGGGGAGCAACCTGCTAGGGATAGCATTGCCAGATAGGCAAATTCATTAAGCAAATCATATCTCACTTCACATACACACACCGTTCAGCCGGAACATTTCCTTACAAACAATCGAGTATCATTGAATTTACTTTAGTGCAATAATTATATTTATGTTAAGTAAAAGTTTGCTTTTCTGTTCATACCTAATAAAACCCTTATCCACATTTTTATTTTTTAGTTATAGGTTTTAGTTATATAGGTATATATAGGTTTGTGCTGCAAAGTGCTCGTGATTTAGGCTACAAAGTGCTCGTGGATAACCTTAAAAGGCTGCAAAGTGCTCGTGGTTAAAAGACTGATTTACAGGAATTTATGAAAAAAATCTATCTTGCTGCAAAGTGCTCGTGAATAACTTTTATTTATGAGGCTTGTTCACCAACTTATTCACAAAAAATAGCTCTTTTTTTGCTGCAAAGTGCTCGTGATTTTGAGCTGATGCGAGCGTTTACAACAAATAGCTCATTTGCTGCAAAGTGCTCGCGATTAAAAGTCTGATTATCAAACAGTTAATATATTTTTCCTAATTGGAGGGCGACTGTGTTTCAGATTAATTCCCTTTGCTCCTATAATCTCAATATTAGCATCTCTATATTGAGTCAGAACTGAGTTGAGCGCTACTAGAAAATTCTTTCTGAAGTTCTTCATCTGTTTGACATCATGTCCGAATTGATCTTTAAGATTTGCCCAGGCGACAAACTGGGGTTTACCTGGTTCTATTCTGTGTAACCTCTGTGCCAGCCATGAATAAACATCTAGTCCCATCGCTGTATGTGAAAGAGAAGCCAGTGCTCTTTCATCCAGAGGAACTGCATGTTCTACCAAACTTAGAAAATATTTTTCTCCAAGCTCTACTGTTGAGTCCCAAAGAACTCTTTGATTAGAGTCTTTATCAAACCAGACATTGATTCTTTCTATAATAGCAGAATTCTGCTGTACATAATGTCTATCATCAGCGTAAGCCATGGTGATCATGGCTACTGAAAGTCGGCGTATCTGCTCCTGAATGGTGCGAATAGTTCTGCCATCGGTACTAAGCCCAAGTCTTCTAACAAAACGTGTCATACTATCCCCAACATCAATGTGACGGCTTTGTGTTTTAATAGCTTGTGTATTGATATGCGCTAGAATGAGGCGAGCTTTAGGACCATAGGGTAATCCTATTTGCACCCTTGCATTCAATTTTGGATCATAAGCTTTGTTAGCCTGAATTACCAATAGAGCATGTCCTTGCCTTCTCTCCCATTCCAGTACATGATCGCCCGGATCTCTATACGGCAAGCAGGTTTGACAAAGAATTGCATGCTGAAAACTGATATCATGCTCGCTGGCATTTTTAGTGGCTATTTTTCCACTACTTTTAATGAGCCTGTTGTTGATCGTACTTATTTGCTTCTCTGTAGACATAGGTTTGGTTTTATACAATTGCGTTATTCGACGCAGGGTTTTGATTATGATAGCGCTCAATCAATCGTTTTACCTGTACGTGCGTGAAAGGTTTATAGTAACGGGTAGAGAAACCATGCCCATTGAGTTGCCTGGCAATCTGAGAATAGCTTGCTCCCTGCTGATGCAGTAAAACAGCCATAGCACCGGCTTTACGGTTCTGGGGATGATAGTACGCTTTATGTTGCTGCAAGGTTCGTCCACGTTCTCGCGCTTGGTTAGTAAGATTTTCAGGTGTGCCTAGTTGTTTGCCTCGGGCAATCAGGGCTTGTAGTGCCACATGGGTTCGTTCGCTAATCATTTGCCGTTCATGGTCAGCCATTACAGCCATAATACCTACGGTCAGATTATTAGCATCCGGCATATCAACTGCCGTAAAAAGAACTTTACTGTCTCGCAAGGCAAAAATAAATCCGGCATTACGCGATAGTCGATCCAGTTTGGCAATCAGTAATTTAGCATCTAAGCTTTGAACATGCTCGATGGCTTTTTTAAGTTGCAGTCGTTCGTTGCGCTTTCCGGATTCTACTTCAATGTACTCCTGCACAATCTTATCCTCGAATTTTATAAACTTGCGTACAGCTTGTTGTTGAGCTTCTAATCCCAGTCCGGAAGCACCTTGCTTTTGAGTAGAGACCCGGTAGTAAGCAATGTAGTTCATGTATTATATTATAAGGTTAATTTTAGGCAAGATAAGCAGAATTGAACAACATACAAACGAACGTTTATAGATTGTTCATGAAAATAATTGAAAAATTATTTATTGATTTCAAAAATATACTTTGCCTGTTAAATACTTGATAACTGTTGATGTCTTTTAGCAAAGCTTATTTGGTAAGAGGGGAATCCTGTGATATTAATTTTGATATTTTTAGATTAACATAACAAGTATTATCGGAATGTGGTGGCGTATTTACTTCTTACATAAAAAGATGATTTGTATCAGGAAAATACGCAACCAATCCAATTTCTTTGATAAAATATAGCGAACCAGGTATAGAGATTAGATATGGCATTGCTTGGAATTATGTGCGGAAGATTTTAGATAAAGATTAACGCCGTGTCCTTTAGGTGACCTATTTCTATTCCGTTGCTACCGGAACACCTATTTATCAGCTTTTCTTGACTGTTGGTTATAAAAAGCGACCATATCAGGAATATGTGTGAAATCATAGGATTTTATTTTTTCTACCAAAGCCGGAGAATCTTCAAAATAATTTTTAAGCTGTTTCTTGGCCCCAATCGTTGCTGCAATAATCAGCGTGCATTTTTCTTCATCAGGTCTTTTCAGCATATAATGGTCCATGTTACCTAATGCACCTTGATACACACGCATATGATAAAGTGAGACAGGACCTTCTAATAGTTTTCTGACAATAATGCCCTTCCTATAGTTTTGTACCTTCATGTTCTCAAAGATAATCAACTCGTCATTTTCAACAGGTATTTGAATTGACCGTATATCAGCCGCTTTGAGCTGTTCAGGTTTACTTTTTTCAGTTGTTTTAAATTTGATAGAATTGTCGTTTGGGGCAAAGCTTTTTATAAGCCCTTTTTTGATGTTTCCGTTATTGAAAGTTACAATAGCTGGGCCATATTTTTGCGCTGCCAAAGGAAGAGCAAACAAAAAACTAATTGATAACAGGATATAGATTTTTCTCATATGCAACAGTTATTTTTCTTACAAAGATCACCAGTCTTGTTCAGTAATGATAGCAGCTTCAACCATCTACATTACATTGTACATTTATAGGTACAATTCATCTAAATTGGCTTTACACCTTTTTTAATAGTATTTTTAAAGGCTATTCAGACACATCCTATTGAGCATCATCAAACCCCTTTATAGCTTCAAGAAAATACCTATTTTCTCTACCAGGCCTGCCATTTAATTCAGGATTAAATGCCGTACTTTCAGGGTTTGAATTTCCAGAAATCATTCAATGTGTTTACATCATCATAACCAGTACCAATGTATGCCGCCTCATTGATAACAAAGGAAGTAGCTCGGTACCTTCCTGCTCCGGTAAATTTTTTCACAAAAGACCATTTGTCTGTTTGTGGATCATAAGTGAAGACATCCTTCGAAAATTCCTTGCCATTGTTTCCAAGTCCGACGTAGGCTTTGCCGTTGATCACAAAAGCTTCTGCACCGTATAACCCTACATCCCCAAAATCAGCTTTTCTTACCCAAATATCAGTGTCCGGATCATATTCATACATATCTGTTAGTATCTGGTTATCATCATCTATACCTAATCCGATATATCCTTTACCCTTAAGGGAAAACCCTGTAGCATATCTTCTGCTACCTCCGGGAATAGAAGCTCTGCTTACCCATTCATCAGTTTCAGGAATATATTCAAGGAAACCAGCCGATCCATTATAATCATCACCATTGGCTCCAACAAATGCCCGGCCATTGATCACAAAAGAAACAGCATTACCTAATGCTCTATAATAGGCAGCCTTTTCATTCCAGGTATCTGTTGTCGGATCGTATTGCCAAGTTCTGCCGTCAAGAATACCTCCACCAACATAGGCTTTACCATCAAGTACAAAGCAAAACCCTCTTGTTTTCATACCTGGAACATCTGCTTTTTGTGTCCATGTGGCGGTTGCAAAATTATACTCCCAAAGGTCTGTTAAATGTTGGGTAGTAGCAGCCCCTGAACTCACATAGGCTTTATCATTTAATACAAACGATACTGCACCCTCCCTTTGTATACCTGGAAAATTAAGGTCATCAGAAGTGTCAACTGTAAAATGCTGAGAGGAAGACACAATTCCATTTTTGTTTTCCACTTTGATAGGACCTGTCTTTGAACTGAAGGGAACGATAGCAACTATTTGGGTGGGTGTAACAGACACCACTCTAGCGTTAGCACTGCTAAACTCTACCAGCGTACCGTCAATTTTATCGCCTAAGTTTATGCCTTTGATTGTAACTTCTTCTCCTATTTTACCTTGCTGAGGAGAAAATCCAGTAATGACTGGGGAGCCGTCATCCAGTACATCTTGATCAGTATCGCAGGAAACAAGGATTAAAACAAAACTGGTTAATAGGATGGAGCAGGAAAAAAGGTCTTTAATTTTCATGATATGCAGATAGAAGTTTTCTGTAATCTATCTCCGGATAAAGATATTTTAAACTGCTTTGACCAAACTTCCTTACACAGGTCAGCAATATCCTATTAGTATCTTTTTAAATTATCCTTCCAACACTAGAGATTAAGTTAAATTAAAAGGGTGTATTAGCGCGCGAGGATTTGTCAAGCTTTAAATAAGTATTTTTGCTGAATGAAATATGAACAATGGAAGCAAAACGAAACGCGATTTCTAGCCCTGACCGGCTACAGCATCCAAGTATTTGACCGACTACTGCCTTATTTTGCTAGTGCACATGATGAGTACCTGAGCCGCTATGCCTGGAATGGCAAAGCCAGAAAGGGACTCCGCCGCTTTGTTATGTATGCTAATAGCCCTTTGCCTACTCATGCTGAGCGACTGGCTTTTGTCTTGTCTTTTCACAAGCTCAACGCCATCCAGCAACAGCACGCAGATTTATTTGGTATTACTCAAAAGCAATGTAATCAATTCCTGCATGGGTTCAGTCATATTCTCAAACTAGCTCTACAAAAAGCAACAGTACTACCAGCAGACAACCAGCAAGGCTTAGACCAGCAACTAGCACAGCTAGGCCAACAGGAGAAAGACCTGTTCCATGATGGTAGTGAAAGAGAAGTACCTCGTCCTCAAGTGCCAGAGGAGCAACAAGAAAAGTACAGTGGCAAGAAGAAAAAACATACAGTCAAGAATAATATTATCACCACCGCTCTGTGTTATATTCTCTTGGTTAGTCCAACGATGGCAGGCAGAGTCCATGACAAAAAGATAGCTGACACCTGTTACAAAATTGCTTCAGGTTTTACGCTTTGGCAGGATACAGGCTTTCAGGGATACAAGCCTGAAGGAGTATTGATTCGGCAGCCTATTAAGAAACCAAAGGGAAAAGAACTCTCTCAGCAGCAAAAAGCTTACAATCAGTCTGTCTCCTCTGTCCGGGTAAGAGTAGAGCATGCCATTGGTAGTGTGAAGAGATTCCGTATTGTCAAAGATGAGTGTAGGCTCAGAAAGAACAACTTTGTTGACCATGTCTTCCGTATTTGTGCCGGATTGCATAACTTCAGACTTCAAAACAAGCCCTATAATTACCCTAAAATTAATTTGACATAAGCTCTACTTTCTGGTGTTTGAGAAAATTCATCAACAGAAAATTTGATATTATAAATATCATTATGGTCAACCGCTCACCATCTATACCCAACCACTTCAAATTCTTGACAATGCCTCCTCGGATGTCTGCCTGCTTCTTACCGTAATTGACTTTGTCCTGTCCGGCTTTTAATTGCCCTTTGCCGTTGTTATCTAAGCCACTGCTTAGTTTGCTGACAATCCTTTGGCCTTCAATGTAGTAATGCCCCGACATTAAGCCGGGATTTCGGCTGCGCCTCAGCTTGGTATAGCCTCCTGAACGTAAGACAAGATACGGGTTCACATATACCGTGTAGTTGCCCATGTTACCACTGCCTGCTTTGTACTCACTGTTCACAAAAATACTCTGACCGTTGCCTGCGCGGCCCGGTTTTTACCTTTCAGCACCCTAGTGCCACAGCCTAAAATAGAGTAATTGATTAATATTTATTCATTAATAAAACATAAAGGGCATTCTGAATTAACAGCAAGTCAAGACTCAAATTAGAAAACGATGTCTCAGCAATGTGTTCTTTATTAAAGAATGGATTTCTTCCATAAAAATAGTTGTTTAATAAGTAGTCTATCATCTGGATTGTCTCTTCGTCTTTACTTGCAGAATATTTTTCTTTCAAGGCTGTTACTTTGTTTTTGAGCCTTTCATTTATCTCATCAAATACTTTTAAAGCGTAATTTCCTTTTATACAACCATTCAGAAGGCTATTCGTATTAGGAGCTATTCCACCAGATTTGATAATCAATGTATCAGATACCTCTTCAATGATATGTATAATCTCCAAAACATCTGATACTACTTCAATTTTTTTATTGCTGAATTTTTTGTCTATAGCTTCTTTTAAATCCGTATTAATTGTTGAATGAATAAAAACCGTCGAGTGTCCATTACATTCGTTTAGTTGTTTGTCTTGATTACAACTTATCAAAAAAGCTACTAAGAAAATTATCCAATATCTTATACTGCACATCATTGAATGTTATATTTTAAACTATCTTCTTTATTTTTTACTGGTCTTGATCCGACTGGCGATAACCCCCCTCCAGGTTGAAGCTCAACGCCAATCCTATTTCTACCAAAATTATCCCGATAAACACCCGAATCGCCTTCAATGGGTTCGTAATTTGAACTAACTACGTCAACGAAAGGCTCTACAAGGATATTCCATAGAGTGTTTGCTCTATCAAGTTCACCGGGAGGAACTCCGTCTACCGTTACCGTTTCATCTATGGTATGTCCTTTTCCTTTAGGAGCATTGTCAGGCTGTCTACCTTGTTTAACTACCTCTATACCATCTTTTATGCCAGATTCTGCTTTCTTGGTAGCAGGTTCTTCAGTGATCATCACTTTAACCTTCTCCTTCACGTTTTCAAAATCATCTGCTATGACATTAGGTAAGGCGGCAAAGCCTCGCCCAACTTCTTGCAAAGCTTGTTGAGCTTGGATAAGGATGGTACTGTCTCCATTAATATCAATAGCGTTGACCGGGTTATTTGCAGTATAATGATAAGGCGACAATCCAGGATATTTCTCTGCAAATCTGTCAACGGATAGCATGATAGACAACTGAGGTTCATAATATCTAGCCCCATAATAATACAGCCCAGTCTCTTCATCCAACTCCTTACCGTTAAATAGGTACGGGGTGCGATGCGTGTTAGAATGCTCCTCTACAAACGTTTCTCCGAAAGCAAAGTATTCCAGATGCTGGTACACTTCCCCACTGGCATCGGTGATATAACTTGAACTGCCTAAATGATCAGGATGATAAAAGTACTGGAACTTCTCTGAAGCTTTGTCTTTGCCTGTGCCTCCACCAGCACTACCGCCTTTACCTCCTTTAAGCTGCCCCGGAGGTGTTTTGCCGCTGTTGCCCGCAGTCAGAATAGCTCCGTCTATGCCCAGAAACTTCAGGTTCTTGACAATACCTTCCCTAATGTCTGCCTGCTTTTTGCCATAGTTAACTTTATCTTGTCCTGCCTTTAGCTGCCCTTTGCCATTGTTGTCTAATCCTGAACCTAGTTTACTCACTATTCTCTGTCCTTCAATGTAGTAATGTTTGGTATAGCCACCACTTCTAAGCACCAGGTATGGATTCACATACACCGTATAGTTACCCATGCTGCCAGAACCTGCTTTGTACTCGCTGTTGACATAGATGCTTTGCCCTTTGCTTTTACCTTTCAGCACTCTTGTGCCACTGGCATCATAGATGTAATGCTGTACACTGCCGTTATCGGCAATAGCCCTAATGCGGTTCTCCTCATCCCAAACTATTTGTCTGCGCTGACCACTCACATCATGGCTCCATCCTGTCTGGTTACCATTCTTGTCATAGCTGTACTTTTGATCGCCTATATGCACCGGGGCATGAGGCTGACTATCACCATATTCATAGCTTTGAGAGTAAGAAGTTTTCTTCTGCTGTTGCCAGCTATCACCGCTGCCTTTGCGCTCATGCACTTGTACTTTCTCTAAGATACTGCCTACACTGTTATACTTCATCTCCAGGCTGTAACGGTGCTCATGGTTGCTGTCAGTGAAGCTGCCTTCTGCCGAGGTGAGCCTGTACAAGTCATCATACTCGTAGCTGTACTCGCTGCTGCCGCCCATCAGATTATTGTTAGGTACTTCGGCATTGTTCTTTAAGCTTAAGATGTTGTTAACCGCATCATAGCCATAGCTGTTGTCCATCATGGCCCTGCCTGCTGCGGTCTTGGCTGTCATATTGGACAGTCTCCTGCGCTTAGGCTCATAGCTGTAGGTGGTCTTGGTGCCATTGCCATAAGAGAGCAACACCCGCTGCTCAAACTTATCATAGCCTAGCTGGGTGACATAATCATACTTGTCTGACTGCTTTTTGCCGCTCATGCTTTGCAATAAACCGCCTGCATTGTAATTGTAGGTTACCGTCTCTCCATCCGGGTAGGTCATCTCGGTGAGCCTGTTCCAGGTGTCGTACTGCCATTCTGTGGTATACGTCTGATCATCATGCTGTGGAATGACGATGGTGCGGATGTTTTTAACCACTTCGCCCAGTGGCCCGTAGAAGAACTCCTGTACCCCGGAGGCATCTTCCTGCATCACAATGCGGCCTGCACGGTTATGCTCAGCTGATGCTGCGCCATAGCTATAGTGCACATCAATCTCGCTGTTGTCAGGATAAAGAATATCTGTTAAGCGTTCATACTCATATTGATATACCACCGGCCCGCTGCCTTCTTGTAAATTGGCCGTAGTCAGAGAGGTGAGGTTGCCCGCAAGGTCATAGCTGTACTGCGTGAGTCCTGCATCCGAGTGCTTTCTGCTAACTCTGCGGCCTAATAAATCATATGCTGATACAGTGCTATGGCCCAGATCATCAGTGGCTGTTAATTGTTCTCCTACGGCATTGTAGACAAAGCTGGTCCACACACTACCTGCATTACGTACAGCCGTCACCCTGCCTCTTGCATCGGTAAACTGCTCGGTGAGAATCTTGTTGGCATCAATGGTTTGGGTAACAAACTGCTTGCTGCCGTCCCTGTCCTGGCCAAAGGCATAGCTTGTCTCTGTGACTGCCCCATCGGGCAGGGTCATGCTCAATGCCCTGCCCAGTACATCATAAACAGTGGTGGTAGGATATTCGCCCTGTTCAGCATTGAACTTACCTGCCTTGCCAGTGTCTTCTATCACTGGCTGATAAGCTTCTATAGCTCTGCCATAGGCATCATAGATCACTTTGCCGGAGACTACCATCTGTTCTTTGTCTGCTTTGTTTTCTCCCTGAAAGATAGCAGCATCTTTTTTGGTCTGCAACACCCTTCCCAGGCCATCTACAAAGATAGCCGTTTGCAAGTCATTGCCCGGATGGGCAGGATCATAGTGTCTAGTCAGTGCCCAGGGGGTAGCAGCATCAGGATGATAGTCAAAAGCAAGGGTATACTTGCCTGCCTTCTGCTCATAAGGCCCTGTGATGCTGCTCACCCTGCCCAGCTCATCTATTTGGTAGCTTACTACCTGCCCGTTCAGATCAGTACTGGAAAGCATCTGCCCGAACTTATACTCGTAGACAGCCTGTGAGCTATAGCCATAGCTGTTGCTTACCTTTACTGGGTAGCTATGTACCTGCATATCGTACTGATAGCTGATCTTAAGCCTTTCTCCCTTTTCATTGGCAGGGCGCGTGAGTTCCGTTAAATTACCATACTTGTCATAGCTTAGGCTATGCAGGGCTGCCTGCTGTTCATCCAGGTACTGGCGGATCGCTGTTACCTGTCCGATGGCATCAATATCTGCTTCCCTGGCGCGGTACGTGTTGTCTTGCCCGCTCACTGCAATGCGCTTGGGCTTACTGACAATATAAGGCTCGGTGAGGCTATGGTATGTGACTTCTGCCAGCAGGTCGTCTACTTCTCCGTATGAATTATGTTACCGTAGCAGGACATTTAAGAAAAACCATACAAGTCTATCTTTATAGGTGACAGTTTTATTAGATATTCAATTATGCATCTATATTCGATTTTTAATGAATCAAGACTGAAACTATTTTGTATAAGTATTTTCTGTTCATTTATAATAAGGGTGGCACCCCATGAATCTTCAAAAATAGGTGTTCTATTTATTTCTGTATTTTTTATCTTGGCAAGGCATTTACGTATATAACCAAGGTGTTCTTGAGAAAGCTTAGTCTTAGATTGTGTTAATTCAGACACCTGTCTAGGAAAGTAATTTTTTACAAATAAGCTGTCTTCTGTTACTGTAATAGAATATCTTAGGTCCTCTGTTACTCCAGAAGGGTAAAATAGCAATTCAATTTTCAAGTTTTCATTTTCTTGATGTGAAGAATTCTTTTCATTATTATGATTCTGTGAATTACAAGAACTTAATATGGCTAAGATTCCTAAAATTAAAAATACTGCCTTTTTCATGTCGATATTTAGTAAGCTCCCCTTTTATTTAATCCGTTTTCTTGTCTGATCTGATTTTCCGTAATGTCATTGTTATTTGTACCGGCTAATCCTACTGTTCTAAGCTCTTCTTTTTTATAAGTCTGGGTCACTGGGTTTCCAGAAGCATTGTTATAAGTGTGGGAATCCGTTTGCGATTGTGGATTAGAATCTCCATCCATATAATGCTCAGCGTGTATTAATTCATGTCCTAATCCGATATAATTAGGTCTAGAAGCACCAGAAACATTTCCCGTTTTTGGATCTTCTGTCATAATACCTGGATTAGAAGCAGGATCAAAACTTACAATAGCATCTGAACCTTTTCCGTTAGTTGCATTCGATCTATTTGTAGGTTGAGCTAAGTTACCGCTATATCCTTGGAAGTTACTTTGGCTATCTTGGTAGTCAATGGTCAACGTTTTACCAGAACTATTTAAACGCCTTAATAGCTGTGTTCCCGCAACTTTCGTTTCAGAGCCAGATTTAGCCAAACTTGCTATCTTGATTTGTACACTACCATCCTTTTGCGTTCTGTATACAACTTTATCATTCGTAAGACTTTGAAGATTGCCTACGATTGTAATAATTTGCGTATTTGACAGCCCTTTGGGCAACACTATTTTTCGACCATCAGGATCAAGATAAAGAACAGGATTATTCGCTACATATGCATATGGGCTTATTGCCGGATACTTCTCCGCCAGCGGGTCCACCGCCAGCCAAACACTTGTCTTAGCATCATAATACCTAGCCCCATAGTAATACAGCCCTGTTTCTTCATCCAACTCCTTGCCATTGAACAGGTAAGGTGTGCGATGCGTGTTGCTGTGTTCTTCCACAAACGTTTCTCCGAAGGCAAAGTATTCCAGGTGCTGATACACTTCCCCACTGGCATCCGTAATATAGCTGCTACTTCCCAAATGATCCGGATGATAGAAGTACTGAAACTTCTCTGCGTCTTTGTCTTTGCCGCCACCAGCACTTCCGCCTTTACCTCCTTTCAATTGCCCAGGAGGTGTTTTGCCGCTGTTGCCAGCTGTGAGCACTGCTCCATCTATGCCCAGGAACTTCAGGTTCTTAACAATGCCTTCCCTTACCTGCTGTTGCTTACTTGAGTAGTTGACTTTATCTTGCCCTGCCTTTAGTTGCCCTTTGCCGTTGTTGTCTAAGCCACTGCCTAACTTACTTACGATTCTCTGCCCTTCAATATAATAATGCTTGGTATAGCCTCCTGAACGTAAGACAAGATAAGGATTTACATACACGGTGTAGTTGCCCATGTTGCCGCTACCTGCTTTGTACTCGCTGTTGACATAGATGCTTTGCCCGTTGCTTTTGCCCTTGAGTACACGTGTACCACTTGCATCGTAGATGTAGTGCTGCACACTGCCGTTATCGGCAATAGCCCGTATTCTGTTTTCCTTCCCGATAATTCGGGACAGGCTATCCCAGACGATCTGCCTGCGTTGTCCACTCACATCATGGCTCCATCCGGTCTGATTGCCGTTCTTGTCGTAGCTGTACTTTTGCTCGCCGATGTGAATGGGGGCATGAGGTTGGTTATCACCATACTCATAGCTCTGG